>JAZQBV010000001.1:0-21552 GCA_045545935.1 Ruminococcus sp.
AAATAAAGATAATTAAGTGATTTTTTCTTTAAAATACATATAAACAGCTTAAATTTTTATACACAGAGCTATTTCTAATAAAAATTATAGTAAATAGTTATTAATGCAAAAATTATATTATTTTAATTTTAAAATCTTATCTAATTATAAAATGTAAATATATCTTCCAATTATATAGACCAATTTTACTGATATTTCTTAAAGCATTATTAGTTATTATAATATGGTAAAATCTCACTGCCTATTGGTGATATAATTTATTAATTTTTGCTTTTGCTATTTTGTTAAAAAATTAACAAGTAACACAACCACCAATATCAGTTAAATCAAAATCTTTAATTTCAAATACAGATACATTTTTAGACTTGCAAAAAGCTCTGATGTCAACAGCATCCGGATGAGTATCTAAATCTCCGAAGAAAAGTATAGAATCTTCGCTTAGCTTCATACTTGCTCCTCCTATAAAGCCATACTCCTCCCCTTTTGCATTATGTAGATTAATATAACCTTCGCTAATTCTTAAAACTTCAATATCTGTATTTTTTAAAGCGTTGTAAATTGAGATGTCAGCTGTTATAATCGCCTTTTCTGTTACTTTGCAAATAGAACAGGCAGAATATCCCTGATTTACATCAATAAATCTATACCCCCTACCTATACAATGTTGTACAAAAAGAGGGTCTAAATTCTCTATTTTGCCTATAACTAAATCTGAGACGACTTTTGCATTGAGTAGGATGTTATTAGGATAATCGCCTTTTGGCCGCTTTGAGCTTAAAACAACGCTTTTTTGGTGCAAATTTAAAGCATTTATAAGATTATCGCAACAAGGTAAGACAAATATATTATTATCTATAGTGATACACTGCATATCTGCGTGCTTTCTCTCATAAGAAATAAATTCATATACTGAATCTGTAGGAATAATCTCATAGCCAAAAGAGCTGATGGTATCGGTGATAATTTTCATATCATCGCAAATAACTGCTAATTTACTATTCATCATTCTACTAACGCCTCAAACGCTTGTCTGACGTTCTTAACACCTACTATTTGGGTGTCGTTATATTCTTTTATATCTTTTAGATTGTGATAAGGCACAACGATCTTTTTGAAACCAAGACGTACAGCTTCGCTTACTCGTTGAGAAATATGATTTACTGCTCTGACTTCTCCGGCAAGACCTATCTCACCAATAGCTATAGAATCATCGGGTATTGCAACATCTTTGAGGCTACTGACAAGCGCCATAGCTACAGCTATATCAACAGCAGTTTCATCAAGTCTAAGTCCGCCGACTACATTTATGTATGTGTCTGTGTTAGAAAAATAATATCCTGCTCTTTTCTCAAGAACAGCGAGAATTAACGACATTCTGTTATAGTCAAAACCTGTAGACATACGTCTTGGGTTGCCATAACCAGTAGTTGTTGCTAAGCCCTGAATTTCTGCAAGAATGGGTCTACTACCCTCCATAGCACACGCAACGCATGTTCCTGATACATTCTTTGGTCTGCCTGATAACAGCATCATAGATGGATTTTCGACCTCTGACAAGCCTGTATCAGTCATCTGAAAAACACCAATTTCGTTAGTAGAACCGTATCTATTCTTCACAGCACGCAGGATTCTGTACGACATCTGTTTGTCGCCTTCGAAATGAAGCACAGCGTCTACTATATGTTCGAGTACTTTGGGACCAGCTATAGAGCCTTCTTTGTTAACATGTCCAACAATAATAACAGGGATATCAAGACTTTTTGCTACTCTCATAAGATAGTTAGTACATTCTCTTACTTGGGTAACGCTGCCAGGAGATGACTGTAATTCATTTAAAGACATTGTCTGAATAGAGTCTATCATAACAAGGTCAGGCTTGTCCGTTCTTATCGTTTCGCTTATAAGCTCAACATCAGTTTGAGTCTGTATGTAAAGATTATCACTATTTACAGATAGTCTCTGAGCTCTTAATTTTATCTGTCGTTTAGATTCCTCTCCTGAGACATACAGAACTTTGTGCTCTCGTCCTAAGTATTCACAAATTTGAAGCAAAATAGTTGATTTACCGATACCGGGATCACCGCCGAGTAACACCAAACTTCCTTTGACAATACCGCCACCAAGCACTCTATCTAACTCTGAGAGTCCTGTTGTGTATCTTGTTTCGTCTGTGGTAGATATATCTTTAATTTGTACAGGTGGAGCATATGTACTGAGTTTGCTTTTAGATACAACTGCGGATGAGGTGTCTTTTATTTCTTCGTTCATAGTGTTCCACTCACCACATGACGGACACTTTCCGTACCATTTGGGGCTCTCGTATCCACACTCGGAGCAAATATAAACACTTTTAATTTTTGCCATAGTTATCATTCCATTCAATAATTTCTATAATAGTATTCTAAAAAACCGAGATAAATACAGTACGCAAGCTCTGACTGATACCTGTCATCTGAAAGTCGTAATTTTTCCTCCTGATTAGATAGAAAACCACACTCTACTAACACAGCAGGAACATTGCAGTTATCAAGTATGTAGATATCTGAGCCTGCTTTTTTTATTTCTCTATCATTATCTTTTTGTATAAGCGATTTTACGCAGGTTTGTATACTGCTTGCAAGATACTCGCTATCTGCGTTGTTCTGTGAAAAAAACACCTGAGTACCACTGTATTGCTCTTGTTCAAACTTGTTCTGATGTATGCTAATAACAATATTATCCACAGAAGAGTTGAATATATCAACACGATTTTGGAGGTCTGATTGCTTGCGTGATAAGTTTTTGTTGTCACTATGAAGCATAATATCGGTTTCTCTGGTAAGTAAAACTTCAAACCCACTATAAACAAATAAGTCTCTTAATTTTAGTGAGATTTCCAGGTTTAAGTTCTTTTCTAATATATTATCAGTAGAAACAGCACCCGAATCTTCTCCACCATGACCGGCGTCAATAATAATTGTCGGTTTAAAATCAGATGAAGTGTTATCGATAATGTGATTAACACTATATAAATCAATAACAATAACAAAGATGAAAACAACAGAAATAATTAAAGACAGAATTGTCAGAAAAGTCTTTTTGTTCATATAAACACCTCGTACAATACTATGCACAAAGTGAAAGAGAAATTCTGTCTACTTTGATTTATCCTGCTTTATAAGAAGTCTTAGTGCTTCTACAGCTGTTTTGATAGCACAGGAAGTATCTTCGTTTGCATTGTTCTGAGGCATACCGTGGCCCGCTTGTTCCTGATTCCAAACACAATGAAATACAGCACCAGCTCTGAGGTTTCTTATAGCAGACACTATATATAAGGTTGAGCTTTCCATCTCAGAAGCAAGACATCCTCCCTTAATCCATGCGTTCCATTTGGACTTTAATTCATCGCTAACACCAGAGCTATCAGGGTCGTGTTGTCCATAAAAGCTGTCTTTAGCTTGTACAACACCTATGTGTGAATTGTAGCCGAGGTTCTTGGATGCAGTTGATAGTGCTGTCGTAACCTCAAAGTCAGCAACTGCAGGAAATTCTATAGGTAGATATTCTCTTGATGTTCCGTCCATTCTTATTGCTGCGCTTGCTATTACTACATCGCCTGAGTTAACATTCAACTGCATACCACCACAAGTTCCGACTCTTATGAATGTGTCAACACCAATCTGAGCTAACTCTTCGACACAAATAGCAGTAGACGGACCTCCGATGCCTGTTGATGTCACGAGAACTTTTTCTCCATCTATATATCCCATATAGGTGGTGTACTCACGATTTTTATTAATAAACACAGGATTGTCAAGATATTTTGCTATCAGTTCAACTCTGTCAGGATCACCGGGTAAAATAGCGTATTTTGCGCTGTTTTCGTTTGATAATTTAATGTGATATTTTAGCTCGTTATTCATAACAAATCTCACCTTAGCTTTGTAAATCTTTTGAACTAAAACTTGACGGAAGTAAATCACCAAGTTTTATTAAAATATAATCGTCTGTAGATTTTGCAACTATAATTTCAAAATCATCAGAACAAAACTCTCTCATAAATTGTCTACATGCACCGCAGGGCATACAGAAGTCGGTAATCTTCTTGTTCTTGCCACCTACTATGATGATTTTTTTAAAAGACCTCTTCCCTGCACTTACTGCCTTTGAAAAAGCGACACGCTCGGCGCAAATAGCCATAGAATAGGATGCATTCTCAATATTGCATCCATCAAATACATCCCCATCTTCTGTAACAAGACAAGCACCGACAGAAAATTTTGAATATGGAGAATATGAGTTATTCATCGATGTAATAGCTCTGTTTATCAATGTTTTATTGTTCATAAATTTCTCCCATAAAACTTGTGCCAGAAAGTTTGTTGTCAACACATAAATAATCGCAAATGCTCTTTGCTATATCGCAAAAGCCATATCTTGTACCTAAGTTAACAGATTTGATATTATGGCCATAAATCAGCACCGGTACATACTCTCGACTATGATCAGTACTCTGTTTAAATCCCGGGTCGCAACCGTGGTCAGCTGTGATAATCACAATATCATCGTTGTGCAATTTTGAGATAAAATCATCAAGCCACTCATCAAACTGTGAAATTGCATTTGCATAACCATCAATATCGTTTCTGTGGCCGTAAAGCATATCAAAATCTACAAGGTTAACAAAGCACAAACCGTTAAAGTCTTGGTTTAATATTTCATCGGTTTTTTGCATACCATCAGCATTGCTATTTGTATAAAAATGCTGTGTTATGCCCTGCCCTGCAAAAATATCGTATATTTTACCTATTGCTATTGTTTCAAGACCAGCGCTATTAATAAAATCGAGCATTGTGTCAGAAGTGGGCTTTAAAGAAAAATCATGTCGGTTTGCTGTTCGTTTGAAATTACCGCTTGAGCCGACAAAAGGTCTTGCTATAACTCTACCTACACCATAAGGACCAGTAAGAATTTCTCTTGCAATCTTACAATACTCATAAAGCTTGTTAATGCTCACTATATCTTCGTGTGCGGCTATCTGAAACACGCTGTCAGCAGAGGTGTATACGATTAAGTCACCAGTCTTTATGTGTTCATCGCCATAGTAGTTTATCACCTGAGTGCCGGAATACGGTTTGTTACACAACACTTTTCTACCGGTTTTTCTCTCAAATTCAGCAATAATATTCTCAGGAAAACCATTTGGAAAAGTTGGCATTGGCTTGTCAGAAATCAAACCGCTGATTTCCCAATGACCGATAGTTGTATCTTTACCTTTAGACAGCTCTGACAGACGTCCATACGCACCTATTGGAGTATCACAGGGTTTAAGAAAATCCACACCATTTATATTTGGTAACCCGAGATTTATGAGGGTATTTATATTGAATTTTATCGATTTACTGATAGATTTGAGCGTGTTTGCTCCTTTGTCGTTATATTCATCAGCATCGGGCAAAGCGCCTATTCCAAAACTATCAAGAACTATAAGAAAAACTCTCTTTGACATAATTCACCATTATACACGAGGCTTTATATTAGGTAATTTATCAAATTCAACTGCACTTTCAAGTGCAAGTTCCATCATTTGTGTGAAAGTCTGCTCTCTGTCTTTGGCTGATAGTGAATCAAACGGCTCATATACAAGATCAGAGATTGTGCATATTGCTAAAGCTCTCATACCAAATCGCATAGCTGTAAGATACAGCGCTGCAGCTTCCATCTCAACTGCAAGGCATGACACCTTGTCCCATGACTTTGCAGGTGTTGTATCATCATAAAAAGTATCTGACGACAAGAGATTACCTACAGGCATATTGATGTTAAGCTCGTCAGCCTTATTCTTAACAATAGACAATAAATCATAATTGCAAATTGGTGCTATGCTACCGGGTAGTCCGTATTGTAATGAAAAAGAGGAATTAGTACAGGCACCCATACCTGCAACAATATCTCGTAATTTAATATCTTCGCTTATAGCACCGGCGCTACCTATTCTAACGATATTTTCAACACCGAAGTAATTATATAATTCATAGCTATAAATACCGATAGATGGCATACCCATACCACTTGCCATAACTGAGACCTTGATGCCTTTGTAATAACCTGTGTAGCCGTTCACACCACGAATATTGTTAACAAGTACTGAGTTATCAAGAAAGTGCTCTGCTATATATTTAGCTCTTAATGGGTCACCGGGCATAAGTACAGTTTTGCCAAAGCCGATGCTTTCATCAATTAGATTAATATGAGGAGTTGTCTTTGTCATTTTTGCCACCACTGTCCTTTATGAGATTAACTATTCTGCTTGTACCTAATCGATCCGCTCCTAAATCAAGATATGTCTGTGCATCTGATAAGTCAGAAATACCACCCGCAGCTTTGATCTTTGTGTTTGCAAATACGTTATCGCTGAATAAACTTATATCTTCTTTTGTTGCCCCACCTGTCGAAAAGCCAGTCGAAGTCTTGATATAATCAGCATCAGACATCGAGACTATCTCACATAATTTGATTTTTTCGCTATTATCAAGCAGACATGTTTCTATAATAACTTTTAGTGTTCTACCATTACACGAAGATTTCACACGATTTATTTCATCTAAAATTTTGTTGTACTTTTTATCTTTGACATGGCCGATATTTATTACCATATCGATTTCGTCAGCGCCGTTAATAACAGCATCTTTTGCTTCAAAACACTTAGTTTCGGTAGTAGAATAGCCGTTTGGAAAACCAATTACAGTGCAAATTTTCAACTTATCTTTTACGTACTCTTTAGCCTCACTTACAAATGACGGAGGTATACAAACTGAAGCCGTGTGATACTTAATACCTTCATCACAGATTCTCTTGATATCATCGAGTGTTGCTGTCTGAGTGAGCAGTGTGTGATCAACGTGATTTAAAATATTATTTATATCCATAAATATCACCAAATCTTTCTGTACTAATTATATTGCAAACTATAATACTCGTCAACAAAATATTGTGTAACAATTAATTTTAGAATACATATTGTAGTAATGAAAAATTATATTAGGAAGATTGTATGAACGACAAAGAAATTACGTTAGATAAACTGAAAATCGGAGAATTATCTAAAATTAGTCATATAGATATAGATTCAAAGAAGATGTATAACAGACTCCTTGACCTTGGGTTTGTCAAAGGCTCAACGATACGTGCTCTGTTTAAATGTGCTATTGGAAACACAGTTGCATATTTAATAAAAGGTACAGTCGTTGGACTTAGAAGTACTGATACTAAGAGAATTTACGTAGATATTGTGTGATATATGAGGGGTACTTATGTTTTTATCATATAAAAATAAGAATGTTTTGCACAAAAGCTATGATACTTATGATTATGAAATATCTCTTATCGGTAATCCAAATGTCGGTAAAAGTTCTATATTTAATTGTCTGACCGGTTTGAAACAACACACAGGTAATTGGAGCGGTAAAACTGTTGAGAACGCTATAGGTTATTATGAATATAACAATAAAGTTGTTAAAGCAGTAGACCTACCGGGTACCTATTCTCTACGATATGATTCTAAAGAAGAGATAGAAGCGTGCGAATATATAAAAAACGGAAAATCAGATTGCATTATAATAGTAGCTGATGCCACAAATTTAGAGAGAAATCTTAATCTTATATTACAAGTTCTATCTATAAGTAAGAAAGTTATACTATGTTTAAATATGATAGATGAAATAAAAAAGAATAATATCGCAATAGACATTGATGAATTGTCACTACAATTAGGCATACCTGTAGTTTGTACAAGTGCAAGAAATAATGAGGGATTAAGACAGCTTAGAGCTGTAATTGAGAAATTTATAAATGGTGAAATTCAAATTTATGAAGTTGATAGTATTAAACGTGTATTTCATGAAAAGGACGTAGAAAAACAAGCAGAAAATATTTTTAAAAAATGCTCCGATATATATAAGTTATGTGTAAAAACAGAAGCAGAGACAAACTTTACAAGAAATTTGAAAATTGATAAAATACTTACTTCAAAAAAATTTGGCATACCGATAATGTGTTTGTTTCTGCTATTACTATTTTGGATAACAATTTTCGGTGCTAACTATATTAGCGAGTGGTTGAGCGTAGGATTTAAATATATAAGTAAGATTTTATTAGAATTATTTAGTCTCATTAATCTTAATGAATATGTCATAAGTTTTCTTATTGATGGAGTTTACAATACATTGACATGGGTGATTGCGGTTATGCTACCCCCTATGGCAATATTCTTTCCTTTGTTTTCGATAATGGAAGATATAGGATATTTGCCCAGAATCGCCTTTAATTTGGACTCAGGTTTTCAAAAATGCGGTACAAATGGCAAACAAGCACTAACAATGGCTATGGGGTTTGGCTGTAATGCCTGTGGTGTTGTGGGATGTAGAATAATAAATACTGAACGTGAACGTAATATTGCAATGCTGACAAACAATTTTATACCCTGTAACGGCAGGCTTCCGAGTCTTATCGCAATACTTACTATATTGATATCCACTTCATCTATAATATTAAACACAGCATTAACGGCAGTGTCGTTGTTGCTTATAGTTTTGATCTCTGTTTTAGTTACTTTTATTGTATCAAAAGTATTGTCACTTACCATATATAAATCTAAGAGCTCTTCTTTTGTTATAGAACTACCACCATACAGAAAACCGAAGATACTCAGAAGCATTGTTTATGCAATGAAAGACAGGGCTCTCTCTATACTATTAAGAGCGATAGCTGTAGCTGCACCGACAGGTGCAATAATATGGTTACTTGTTAATATAAAAGTAAGTGGTATATCTCTATTACAATACTGTACAACTTTTTTTGATCCAATAGGTAATATTTTAGGTCTGGATGGAGTAATAATAACTGCATTTTTACTCGGATTCACAGCAAATGAAACAGTTATACCTGTTATTTTGATGTCATATACTTCTGCATTAACCTTGACTGAATACTCGAGTTATACAGCGCTCGAAAGCATATTGACACAAAACGGTTGGACATTAACAACAGCTATCTGTTTTATGATTTTAGTAATATTTCACTACCCGTGTTCTACTACCTGTCTGACAATAAAAAAAGAATCAGGCAGTAATTTATTAACTTTTGTATCTATGATTTTACCGACAGCGATAGGAATTTGTCTGTGTTTGTTAGTAAATATAATATCGACATATATTGTTTAAGGGTTATCGTACTTTTTTCTTAAGAGTTCTAAGGCTTTTTTCTCTATTCTTGACACATATGAACGAGATATATTAAGCTTATCAGCTATCTGTTGCTGAGTTAAAGGTTCGGTGTTATTGAAGCCGTATCGCATTATCAATATCTTTTTTTCACGTTCTGTAAGCACATCGTTCATATATTGGCTAAGTTTTTCGAGATTTAACTTCTTATCAAGTTCTTCGAGTATATTATCATCAACACTCATTATGTCTATTAGTGTCAAAGGGTTGCCGTCTTTATCAATATCGATAGTATCATTAAGCGATATATCAAGTGCGTTTTTCTTACAATTTCGAAAATGCATCAAAATCTCGTTTTCTATACAACGTGACGCATAACTTGACAGCTTGATATTTTTATCAGGATTAAAAGTATTAATTGCTTTAATCAAACCAATAGTACCAATAGAAACTAAATCTTCTGTATCAAAAGTACAATGATAGTATTTTTTGATAATATGTGCTACAAGTCTTAAATTGTGTTCTACTAGCTTGTTTCGTGCGTTTATGTCCCCAGTCTTTAAAAGCTCGATATATTCACTCTCTTGTTTCTTTGACAAGGGTTTTGGGAAAGTTTCATTATGAGTGATATGTAATATAAATAAAAATAAATAATTGCTGATTAAAGACAGTAATTCAAACATAAAGAAAACACCTCGTTTGTAGAATACTAAATTCTATTCACGGGGTGTTTTGATTTTGCAAGTCCTATATTTTATTCATTTGTACCGAACTCTTCAAGAGTAAGTCCTTTGTTGTGTTCAAGTGCCCAATTGATGCTCCAGAAGCTTCTAAATAGTAGGAGTTTTCTGTCTTTGAAATCAGCTACTATCTTTGTATCAGAGGCAAGATCGAGCGATTTGATATCGCTATTTGATGTTATCCATCTGATGAACTGATACGGCAGTGTGGACATAATAATCTCAACATTGTATTCGTTCTCAAGTCTATATTTGAGTACATCAAACTGCAACACGCCGACAACGCCGACAATTACCTCTTCCATACCTGACTCGGGTTCGTGGAATATCTGTATAGCACCCTCTTGTGCTATCTCTGTGATACCCTTGACAAACTGCTTTCTTTTCATAGTGTCTTTTTGCCTGACAAGTGCAAAATGTTCAGGAGCGAATGTTGGAATACCTTTGAACTTAAATTTCTGTCCAGGTGAAACGATAGTATCTCCTATAGAAAAAATACCGGGATCAAAAACACCGATTATATCTCCTGCGTAGGCTTCTTCGACAATTTCTCTCTCCTGTGCCATAATTTGCTGTGGTTGAGAAAGTCTCATTTTTCTATCACCTTGCTGATGATAAACTTCCATATTCTTCTCAAATTTTCCCGAACAAATTCTCATAAAAGCGACCCTGTCTCTGTGAGCCTTGTTCATATTAGCTTGAATTTTGAATACAAAAGCTGAGAAAAAGTCAGAGTCAGGTTCGATAATATCATCTGATGTTTCTCTTGGCAAAGGACTTGTTGTAAGATTTAAAAACTCCTTGAGGAATGGCTCGACACCAAAATTTGTTAAAGCTGAGCCAAAGAATACAGGTGTAAGGGTTCCGTTGCGAACCATATCAAGATCAAACTCGTTACCTGCACCATCTAATAACTCAATATCTTCAACAAGCTGATCTCTCTGTCCATAGAACAATTTTGAATCAAGATCAGGGTCATCGAGAGTGAGTTCTTCTTTATCAACTTCTTTTTGACCGTTATTAGCGGTAAATGAAAGTATCTTACCCTCTTTTCTATCATAGACACCTTTGAACTCTTTGCCTGAGCCGATAGGCCAGTTCATAGGACAGGTGTTGATTCCGAGAACATTTTCGATATCTTCAAGAAGCTCGAATGGGTTCTTAGAATCCCTGTCCATCTTATTGATAAAAGTAATAATTGGAATGTGCCTCATAACACAGACTTTGAACAGTTTAATAGTCTGATTCTCTACACCTTTTGAGCCATCAATGACCATTACTGCAGAATCGGCAGCCATAAGTGTTCTGTAAGTATCCTCTGAGAAATCCTGATGTCCGGGTGTATCAAGAATATTGATACAATAATCATTGTATTTAAACTGCAGAACAGATGATGTGACAGAAATACCACGCTGTTTTTCAATTTCCATCCAGTCTGATACAGCGTGTTTTGAAGTCTTTTTGCCTTTTACAGAGCCTGCTAAATTAATTGCACCACCGTATAAAAGCAATTTTTCTGTTAACGTAGTTTTACCTGCGTCAGGGTGAGAAATAATAGCAAAAGTTCGGCGTTTGCTGATTTCTTTACTAAATTCAGACATACTATCCCTCCATTGAATTACCATTCGTTATTTTACTATTATTTGCAAATTCCGTCAACATCTAATAAACACTAATATTGTTAGAAATTCTAAATAATGTATGTAAAAAATACTGAAATATCCTATGTTTTAATTTTAGAAATGACATTGATTAATTTTAACAGTTTTTCATCTTTACCTCCAAAAGAAAAAAGCTCTATGATTTACATAGAGCTTTAAGATTGCGGAACTGGTTCCGCTTTTATTTACTATACGGTACATAAAATGTATACACATCCCCCAACTTTACTTCTTTAACGACATCACCTATGTCATAGTCTTTAACAGCCAACCAATGAAACAAATTGAACCAAATGCTAGGCTTTTTTGTTAAAGTGGTTATTTTCTCACCACCTTTGACTACGCAACAAGGTTCCTTTGCGTCAGTATACACAATATCGACATTACATGATAACCACGAACTTGTGTTTTTAATTAAGTATTCACCGTCATTGTTTTTGATGCAATACCTATAACTATTATTTACACGCTCAATATATTTATCTTTATTTTCAGGCAGTTGCTCTAATTTATAAGATTTTGGCTCACAATGAATATATTCTACATCAACATAATCAGTTTCACTTAGATCTGAATACAATAAATCTAAATAGTAGTTGTTGCAAGCGAAGGCTCCTAGACATAAAACGGTACTCACTAACAAACAAACAAAGAAAATAAAATCTCGGTGCGAATATTTAACGGCAAGCGCTATCATCGTAACCAAAAAAATAATAGCGACAACAACATATAACATATAAATCCTCCTAAAAGAAAAAGCGAAGTCCCTTGACTCCGCTTTAATTTATTTATATTAAATTATTTACTTCACTACTAATTCATAGTGTCCGATTTCAGGGTGGTGTTCAACGGAAAACACATATTGCGTTGTTGTTACCACGGTACTATCTACTCGGTTGCCATTAGCTTCATGTTCAGCTTTGTGATTATCTAATACAAGCTGAACTTCGCTTTTTAAAGCATTGTTTGGCGCTAATGACCAGCGTTCAATGATAGGTTTATTATACAAATCACAACCTTCAACTTTACAACTTGCACTGTATTTATAACGATATTCAAGTTGTTCCTTGTGATTTTCGTTATATAAATAGATATTAGCAATGTCAGCGAGTTGTTCATCTGTTACTTTGGTTTCTGTGTTTACATTATACCAAAGATACTCAACTCGCCAGTTGCTGTTACATCCCTCAAATTCTAAATGGTATGCGTACTTACTCATACCAAAGTATTCAGATGTTTCATCTTCAATTTTTCCAGTAATATCAGCACCACACTTTGCACAAATAGAACGAGGTGTTTTCCTATATAAGCACTCCTCTGTAGTATGTTCCTCTTGATCTATGATGTAGTTAACTCTTACCGTGTATCCAGCCTTATCGAAATCGCTGATGTAGTTGCCATCATCATCACAACATCTGACTGTGTAGGTAAGGTCCTTGTCAATAGCAATATTTCTAATAGTATACTTTGTGTTTGTAGTATCAACAAGTTTTTTCCACTCGGAACCGGACTTAACAAAAACTCTGTATTTATCAGCTCCGTTTACAGCGTTCCATTTAAGCGTAACATCATTGTTGCTCAAAGTAGCGCTATCTATAACCGGTGTAGCTACATATTCTGTACTTATACCTTTAGAGTTGAACGAGCTGACAGAGCTATTATCTTTACGACACTTTACTGTGTATGTGTATTTGCTACCACTTTCTACATCTGTGTGAACATAAGATGTACCACTTACATCAGTGAGTTTAGACCACTCAGAATCGTTATCTTTCTTTACATATAGACGATAAGAATCGATACCACCAACAGCTTTCCAAGAAACCGCAACACCTTCTATGGTGTTTTTGATTTCATCGAGCTGAGGAACACTATAATATGTTGTTTTATATCCTGCTTTAATATAAGAACTAACATATTTATTTGAATTGTTACAAGCTCTAACAGTAAAGGTATAATCTGTATTGTTTACAACATTTTTATAAACAAAACTTGTTGATGTAGTGTAGCCGACACCTTTCCACCCTGAGTTTGTTTTAACAAAAACTCTATACTTAGAAGCACCTTTTACTTTATTCCAAGTGAGTTTAACACCTGTGCGAGCGTTTTCTATTTTATTAACCATTGGTGCTGCTACATAAGTTGTTGACTTACCTTTAGCATTAAATGAGCTTACTATCTCATTTTCTTCTGAGAGACATCTGACCGTATAGGTATATTTACTTCCTGATGTTCCTGATGTGTGTGTGTAAGATGTGCTTGTTACATCTGCTTTCTTCTTCCAACTTGATGTTGAGCCACCCTTTACATATACACGATAAGAATTAATACCATTAACTGCACTCCAACTTACTTTTACACCTGTTTCTGTGTTTGTTGCACTCTTTAGAGTAGGTGCAGTGTAATACGTTGTTTTATATCCTGCTTTATCATAAGAAGAAGTGTATTTCTTTCCGTTAGAAGATACACATCTGATTGTGAATGTATAAGTTTTATTGTTTTTTGGTCTATCGAAAGTATAACTTAATGATTTTGTATCACCAAGCTTTTTCCATTTGCCAAAAGACTTAACAAAAACTCTATACTTAGAAGCTCCATTTACTTTAGACCATGTGAGCTTAACACCACTATTAGTGTTTTCTGATTTAATAATATGAGGGATGCTATCATCAATTTCTGTAGGAGCTTCAGTAGATGCTTCTGTAACAACCTGACTTTCTGTAAGTGTCTGAGAGTTTACTTCAGAAGCAGAAGTAATAACAAAACTCATAGACAGAATTGTGATTAAAACCAATGCGATAACTGTGATTCTCATTTTTTTCATAACTGACATTCCTTTCATAAGTGATTTTAAATAAAATGATATATAAAAAATCCCCTCAATACATTAATATTGTAGGGGATAATTTTTATTAAGTCAAGATATTTCGTGTGTAAGGAATAACGAAGCCGCTTGTTATTCCTTACACAGTTATATCGTTGTTGAAATAAAAAACAAATTATATTATACTCATACTATATATTATAAGGAGTAAGTATGAAAAATATCGGATTGTATATACATATACCTTTCTGCGAAAGCAAGTGCCCATACTGCGATTTTTACAGCATAAATAACAAAGATGAGTATGACAACTATGTATTTCACTTGTGCGATAGAATAAAGTATTTCGGAGAAAAGTACAAACGCACTGTAGACACAATATACTTTGGAGGCGGTACTCCTTCTGCTATCGGTACAAACAATCTATTGAATATACTCTCTACAATATTTGAGAGTTTTCAGGTTACAGAAAATGCTGAAATAACTGTGGAGCTTAACCCCTGTAGTGCACAGAGGCTTGATTTTTCTAAGATGCTAAGCGCCGGATTCAACAGGCTGTCTATAGGTATGCAATCAGCAAACAACGATGAGCTAAAAACACTTGGGCGTAGACATAATACTGATGATGTTAAAGCAGTAATAAAAAGTGCAAGAAAAGCAGGTTTTAAAAACATCTCGCTTGATTTGATGCTTTGTATACCTAATCAGACAAAAAACAGTTTGTCTCGCTCTATTAAATTTTGTAGCGAATGTGGCGTTGAACATATATCTGCTTATATTTTAAAGTTTGAAGAAAACACAATGTTCTATAAGCGCAAAGCAGAGTATGATACCTTTGACGAAGAATCGCAGTCGCAGATGTATTTAGAAGCAGTTAATGAGCTTAAAAACTATGGCTATCATCAGTATGAGATATCAAATTTTTGTAAACCTAGCTATGAGAGCAAACATAATCTACATTATTGGCGAGATGAAGAGTATATCGGTATAGGTCCATCTGCGCACTCATTTATTGATAATAAGCGTTTTTATTATGACAGAGACATAAATGCTTTCTATAAAAATATACTCATAGATGACGGTGCAGGCGGTGACATCTATGAGTATATAATGCTTAAATTAAGATTAAGTGAAGGTTTAAATCTTAATATACTTTGCGATAAATTCGGATATAAAGTATCGAGTGATCTTTTAAAGAAAGTTAACAACTTATCTTGCGAAAAACTTATCACGTACAAAGATAACACTATCACACTAACTACAAAGGGATATCTGGTATCTAACAGTATAATCAGCTATTTGACTGATAGTATTTAGTAATAGAATCGTATGAATTTAATGTTATAAAAATCACAAGCTGTGAGATCATTTGTGTCTATCTCATTAATCAAAATATAATTAGCTCCAACACCAAGTAGATAACCGTTCTTTTCTTCAAGAGTGTTGCTACCTACAAGAAAAGTAACATTGATTCTGCGTCCTATCTGTGTGCGAATAAAGCCGTTAAGATATTGAATAGACTCGGGTGTTACAGGAAAAGGATTTGAAAAATCGGTAATCTGCACACCCTCTGTTGTTCTCATAGAAGTATCCATATTTATCGATTGATCAAGAGTAGTTGTAGGAGTCGGTACAAATGGCACTTGGGTGTCCTGATAATCTATAGGTACCCCTGCTTGATAATTTGACTCTAAAGTGTTTATTCCCTGATTTGGGTCTATACCTTGTGATGCTACATTGTACTCTGCTATTTGTTCAAGAGAGGGTATGTTCTGGCTGCTTAAGAAATTCCTTGGTTCAAGCATCTGGGCTGAACCTACTCCACCTTCTATTCCATATATTTTTGCTAAATCAATCTGATTATTCATAATAACCTCCATTAAGTATCTGAATACGCAGGAGTTGGTGAGTAAAAACAATGCTCCCCTACCCTGTTATAAATTACTCCGACTCTACTTGGAAAGTATGTCGGACATGTGTCTGAGTACGGATTAAAGAAAAACAACGAGTTGCCAACTGCACTTGATGTATTACCCGCTAATGCCCAATCAGCTATATCGTAATGTATCTGTTCGGGGTTCATATTGTAAATATTCTGGCTGTTATAACCACTTCTTGTATTTGTTTTTAAGCAAGTGAACTGGTCTTGTTGCAAGATAATTGCTCTAACATCGCCACCGTTGCTTACTCGTGCAAATTCACCATCTGAAACATTGGCTCTGTTGATAATCACAGATGCGACCGCTGCCATGCCATCATAGCCCTCACCACCTGCTTCACATTGTATAAGTCGAGCTAACAGCTCTCTGGTATCGTATGACACATCTACACCACCTTATATCCATAACATAATATGAAATTCACCTAACTTGGTGATTGACATTTTATAAAAAAGAAAGTAAAATTAGGTCTGTTGAAACAATTAGATATTCGGAGATGTACCCAAGTGGCTGAAGGGTCCGGATTCGAAATCCGGTAGGTCGGCTCCGCCGGCGCTGGGGTTCAAATCCCCACATCTCCGCCAAAAAAAACAAGGAACCATCTGTGATGAGATGGTTCCTTGTTTTATATACTATAGCAAATTATTACCGCAATCTGCTGATTTTGAAAGCAACATATCAAGGCCGTGTTTTATATTGTCTATTATTGACTGTAGATTCTCTTTAGCAGCCATTTGGCTACCTGGCAGGTTGATTATCAAGCTGTTGTTTTTTATGCCACAGACAGCTCGAGACAGAAAAGCTCGGTCTGTAATTTTGGCACTATAATATCTCATAGCTTCAGCAAGTCCTGGTGCCTCTCTGTCTATTACTTCTTTAGTACATTCGGGAGTTATGTCACGCTTTGAAAAGCCTGTACCTCCTGTAGTAACAATAAGCGAGATGTCATTCTTAACAGCGGTATTAAGAGCATTACATATCATATTCTTTTCGTCAGGTACAACTATCAAATCTTTCACAGCAAACCCATAGCTTGATAGCAACTCTGCTACTATAGGTCCAGACTTATCCTCATATATCTTATTATAACATCGGTCGCTAACCGTAACGACAATAGCACTATACATAAAATACTCACTTTCCAAAAGGGCACAGCGGATATGTGCAACTATCACATGATAGACACAAACCGCCTTCTCCTAATTTTACAAAATCATTCTTAGTTAACTTTACTCCTGCTAAGATCTGTGGTAATACAAGATCAAAAACAGTAGCTTTTGCGTACATGACACAGCCGGGCAAACCAAGTATTGGCGTATCATCATCGAAATAACCAAGCAGAAACATTGCGCCAGGTAGAACAGGAGCGCCGTATGTAACTATTTGCGCACCGGATCTTTTAATTGCTCCAGGAGTGTTATCATCGGGATCAACGCTCATGCCACCTGTGCACAAAATCATATCTACACCCTTTGACTTGATATCATTAATTGCTAATACAATGTTGTCTATATTGTCATCAACGGTAATATGATGTACAACTTCTACATTAAAATCTTTCAGTTTATCTATGATAACAGGTGTGAATTTATCTTCAATTCGCTTGTTATACACCTCGCTACCTGTTGTGATAACACCAACCTGTTTAATTTTATAAGGTGTTAATTTAAGAATAGGTTCGTTATTGTAAATATTTAATGCAAAGTTTAGCTTACTCTCATCAATTACAAGTGGGATAACTCGTGTGCCACATAGCTTGTCGCCTGATTTGACAGCAGTTGAGCCTTTGCGTGTCGCTATCATTATCTCATCTATTGAGTTAATAGCGTTTAATTTATCACAATCTACTGTAAATAAACCATCAATTAAAGCTTTAAGCTCTACTTTTCCCTCTGAGGCATCTGTAGCTATCATATTATCGTTGATACATATATTTTTGAGTATTTCAGCAGCTTCGTTTTCGTGGAGCATACCCTCTGTTTTCTCATAGATATAGAGATGTTCCTTACCCATAGACAAAAGCACAGGGATATCCTCTTGTTTTACAATGTGGCCTTTTTTAAAACGTGCGCCTTTGTATTCATCCTTGATAATCTGAGTTAAATCATGACATAATATATGACCGACAGCATCCTGAGTTTTTATCAACTTCATACTAATCCTCGCAAACAGTTATAATATCACCGGGGGCTATTCTGCCTTCTTTCAACACAATAGCAAAAATACCCTCTGTAGGCATAACGCATTTACCAACTTGTTTTTTAATCTCGCAGTCGTTATGACATTCTTTGCCGATTTGAGTTACTTTAAGTTCTGTATCCCCTATTCTAACAACAGTGCCGACAGGTAATGTGCTCAAATCTATGCCTGAAGTCAAAATATTCTCTGCAAAATCACCTGCATTAAGATTTATTCCTAATTTTCTCATTTTATCAACGCTCTCATTAGCGAGCAAGCTAATCTGTCTATGCCAATTGCCTGCATGAGAGTCGCCTACTATACCATGATTGATTTTAACATCAATATAAGGTACTGTAGTTTTCATTGTACCACGTTTTTCGCTGATACAAACCGCTAATACTTTCGACACAATATCATCCTCCAAAAGTGAAATCACCGCTCTTGCCACCTGTTTTAGATACAAGATGTATATCGGAGATAACCATATCTTTAGATATCGACTTACACATATCATAAATTGTGAGAGCTGCTACAGAAACGCTGTTTAGTGCTTCCATCTCAACCCCTGTCTCTGCATTACATTTGACAGTTGAATATATAAGTATTCCGTCAGTGGTATATTCGAAATTGATATTTGCAGAAGTTAGATTAATATTGTGACACATCGGAATAGTATCAGAGGTTTTCTTGGCGGCCATTATTCCTGCCACCTGAGCTACTGCCAAGACGTTACCTTTCTTCATTTGTCCATCTTTGATTTTATCTATAATCACCTGATTAAGACTGATGAATGCCTGAGCTGTAGCAGTACGAAGTGATGTATCTTTATCTGACACATCAACCATTTTTGCAAGGCCCTGCTCATTAAAATGTGTAAACTCCATACTATCCTCCTATCTGATACATAGAGCGTTTGCTATCACTTGAGAAGCAAGTGCTTAGATTGTGGCTCTTAGGTTTCGCTTTAATAGCGTTACTAATCTCTTGTGTAAGTATATCTACATCAGATGTTGTTAAAGCGTATTCATCATCACTATGCAGGCATGGCTTGAGCTTGCCGTCACTTGTGATACGGATACGATTGCACTTGTCACAAAAGCTCAAACTGATAGGTCTGATTAGTCCAACACTGCCTTTGTAACCATCTATTTTATAAATCTCTGTGACATTATCAAAAGATACTTTCTTTAGTTTTTGAATAATTTTTAAAACATCTGAGCATGGCATAAAAGACGAATAATCAAATGCGCTGTTATGCGTTGGCATCAACTCAATAAAGCGAATACATACATCGTTATCTTTAGTTAATTCTACAAAGTCAGAAATCTCATTATCATTGAAGCCTTTTATGAGAACTACGTTAATTTTTATATTTTTAAAACCACACTCAATAGCGCTTTTTATACCGAGTAGTACCTTGTCCAAATCGCCGTGCTTTGTAATTTGAGTATACTTTTCTTTATCAAGAGTATCAATACTAATGTTAAGTCGGTTTACTTTAGCATTAAAGAGTTGCTGTGCATATTCTTGTAAAAAGTAGCCGTTGGTAGTAATAGCAAGGTCTTCGAGGCCATCTAATTTGCTTATTTTTGCACAAAAATCTACTATACCATCTCTTGTTAACGGCTCGCCTCCGGTGATTCTGATTTTTTTAATACCACAGGCCACACCAGCTTTACACACATTATACAATTTGTCAAAACTAAGAGGATCTTTGTGTGAATCAGCAGCAGGTGGCATACAGTACGGGCATCTGTAATTACAACGATCAGTAACCGAAAGACGCATATAGGTGATTTTTCTATTGTACAAATCTTGCATTGCTTCACCTACTTTAAATATAATATATCTGATTTATTGAAACCAAACGTAATTGTATCTCCTACTTTGCAACTATTAGTATTAACTGAAGTAAAAGTGTAATCTTTTGTCTTAATTATAGCATAATTAGTTTGATATGAAGTTATAACATTACTTACTACGCCTGTGTACTTGTAGTCCGTAGGACTATCGAAAACAATATTTTCACTTCTAATACCGACATAACCGTCATAGTCTTCAACTTTCAAAACATTTCTGATACCTATTAGTTTTGCATCTTTTACGGTTTTAGGGTTATCGAATAACGCCTTCGTATCATACACATCAATACAAGTGCCGTTATCGATAATGCAAGTGTTATCACAAAATCTGTATACTTCGTTTTTGTTATGTGAAACAAAAATATACTGGCAGTTACATGATTTTAAATCGCCAATGAGTCTGAGCTGTGTATCCCACTTTAAGCTATCATCAAGTGCGGATAACGGCTCATCTAAAAGCAAAAGCTTTGGTTGTGAAGCTAACGCTCTGACAAGTGCAACTCGTTGTTTTTGTCCACCAGACAGCTGATATGGATACAAATCACTAATATGTTCTAATTCGTATTTACTAAGTAAATCAAATAACTTTGAAGTTTTTTCAGACTTACACACATCGTGTAGTGCACAAAGGATATTCTCTTTAACATTCATATTTGGGAACAATGCGTAATCCTGAAAAAGATATCCGACTTTTCTTTTCTGAGGCTTTATGTTAATCTTTTTTTCGCTATCAAAAAGAGTTACTCCATCTAAGACAATTTTACCGTAATCAGGAGTAATAAGTCCTGCAATACACTTTAGTGTCAAGCTCTTTCCACTACCCGATACACCGAATAACGCTGTGCTAATACTATCAGATTCAAACTTAACATCAAGATTAAAGTTTTTAAATTTCTTTTTAATATCCACATAAAGAGACATTTATCTTACCTCCTTGTGCTGATATTTTGATTCTACTAAATTTATGCATAACAAAACAATAGCAGAAATCAATATGTTGATAACTACCCATTTAAATGCAAGTTCATCGTTGTTTAGCTGCCATAGGTGATATACGGTTGTAGATATAGTAGCTGTTTTGTCGGGGATATATCCTGCTACCATACTTGTTGCACCATATTCTCCTAAAGCTCTCGCAAAAGAA
>JAZQBV010000002.1:0-66627 GCA_045545935.1 Ruminococcus sp.
TAGGAAAGTGCGGGAACGTATGCGGACACAAGCATTACAAGAAAACCGAACCCACCGAGTCCGACAAACAGGGGTGCCATGCGGAAGGGATGAATGTTCGCTTTCTTATGAAGAAAATACATAGTGAAACAAGAAAACGCCACTACCAAATACATAATAGACACTCCGTGCTCGACCTTGCCTACGACCGCAGGACCACCAACGCCCATCAGCGCAGCAATGAAAGCAATAAGATAAGCTCCCCACATCATCTTCTTCGGCGCGATAAGACCGTCGCTCTTTTTCACAAACTGCGGCAGATGCTCACTGCCCGCAGGCATACAAAGGAAGAAGATAAACAAAAGAATCAAAGCTCCCACCATCAAGAAACGGAAGGTGGAGAACGGGATAGCTACCACCTCGTTCTGAATCAAAGCGATTAAGAATACCGCTATGCCGTATCCGAAGGTCAGATACTTGATACTGCTTTTTTCGGAAAAGTAGTTGACCACAAGGAAGGTTTCAAAGCCTATCATTAAACAGCAACAGAAGATCTGCAGGTAAATGTTAAAGCGCAGGATATCGTTTGGCAGAGGGAGAAAGAAAGCGACTGCCGAAATGAGCGCAACACCCGTGGCGATTCGCTGTGTCCACACGATAATCCTAGGCAAAAAAATTATCGTGAGGATACCGAGTATGTAACAAACCGCTGTCAGCGTAGTGCCATAGTCTATGTTAATGGGAAGAGGGATTTTTTCATCTATCGCCGAGGACGGTTCAAGGAAATAAAAGATAAATCCCATTTGCCAAAAGGAAAACATGGAGAAGCAGAGGAGCATCCACAGAGGAATATCTCTCCTCTTTTTCTGGTTTTCTATGAGAATTGAGTGGTTCATAAAACACACCTTCCTTATCTGCGAAAAGTATCGCAAAATCGTAAAGACCTTTTAGTTTTTCAAAAAACTACCCGAAAAGGGGGCTTTACCATAAAAACCCCCCAAGCGAGGGGTATGAAAACACCATAGGTTAAATGTATAATTTAGATGAAAAACATACACATTATTGTCTTTAAATTATATACTATTTTTACTTTTTTTCAACCTGTTGTTAGTATAACTACCATAATGGGTAGTTATAACGGATGTTTGCACCTTTTTGGGTAGGTTACAAATATTTTGTGTCACGATATAATTTACTAAAGGAGGTAAAATATGCAAAACCTAAATTACTTTGATTATCTCGCTATAGCAGAAATTGAATATAAACGGTTGCTTTCCAAGTATCCCGAACTGACAAAGCTTTCAAAGCGTGAACTTGATGTTTTCGCCCAGCTTCTTACAGACAAAACGCAGGCACAAATCGCCGAAACGCTGTTTATTACACATTCGTCGGTACATTTTCATTGCAAAAACATTTATCGAAAACTCGAACTGTCAAGCAGAAAACAATTGCTGATAAAATACAAAGACATATAAGGAGGTTATTTTATGGGCTTTTTAGAAAGAGCTATCAGACGCGGTGTCAGCGATGCCGTTGGTAAGGCTATCGGCAAAGCCATTGAGCCGACCGTGACTGATTTGACAAACAAGGCGGCAAACGCTATTGATCAGGCGACACAGAATACCGAGCAGCAGGTGGTTCGCTCGTCAAGTCTTCAGGGTGCATTTTCTAATCTGGAGCACTCGGTGCAAGGCTACGCAACTGAGGCAGCAAAGAATATGAAAGTATGCCCGAGTTGCAACAAGCCGACCACAGCAGACAAGAAATTCTGTCCTGAGTGTGGAGCACAGCTCCCCGAACAGACGGTGGCACAGGGGGCTGTCTGCACAAGTTGTGGCAAACAGAACTCTATCGGCACCAAGTTCTGCCAGGACTGCGGCGCCAAGCTCCCCGCAGCAATCGCCGAGGAACAGGCACAAGCAGACCGCAATGCCGCCGTGATGGCGCAGTGGGATCAGTACCTATCAAATTATCCGAAGTGGAATTGCGGAGGATCGGAATTTAATATCGAAGAATACGATACTGACTGTTTTGAATTTAGTGCAAATTTCAATGGAAACAATCTGGCTGCTCGCAGAGCTGTTGATGAATACAGACAAATTCTCTTGCAGGGCGGTTTTAGACAGGCAGGCGAATATCCGTGTATCGAGCATCTGTATAAGATGGAAAACGGCGTTTGTTATCATGTAGATACAGGTATGTGCTTTGAAGCTTCACCTGACAGCCCGTCTATTGCATTTAATATCCAAGAGCCTCGAGGTGGCTTTAACTATGTAAAACCGGAACCAAGGAAGAAAACGAGCTTTATGGATTTATTCAAATAAGGAATTGGAGGTAATTTCTTATGAAGCGAATACTTAGCGTTTTACTCTGTGCGCTTCTGCTGTTGTCTCTATTCTCGGTAACGGCGTTTGCAGCAGAGGAAAACGATATTGGGGAATTTGAACTTCCCGCCCCCAAAGCCCCTAACTATTTCGTCTATACCGACGGGGATGCAACCGAAGGTCATCACGACCATCTGCGAATGATCATGGTCGCCGATCCGGAGGTGGCACTTCTTGCGGCAGAGTACGACCGTGACAGCGAAGCGTTCTATGAAAAATACGGTCTTTATTCATTTATCGTCGTAATGCAGTACGATGTTTCTCTCAACGGTGAGGATAGTTGGCAACACAACGAGGAATGGGACACCAACTGGTACACAGACGGTATAGGAAACGGCTATCCGTATGTATCCCTACGAAGTGAACTGATGGAGGACTTCGAGTTCTTCTGGCTGACCTACTACGAAGGCCCCGATTCCAACACCTTCGTTCCCTATAAGCCCGCCATTCTTACCGAGAAGTTTACGGGTGACGGCTACGAGAACGATATTTATTCCTTCGACGTGGAAAACCACAACCTGTACATCCGCTGCCGCTATTATATGGAGTGGGAGCCTTTGGTGAAGAACGATGACGGCGAAGGCCCCGGCGAAAAACAGTCTAAATTCTCCGATTGGTCGGAAAGTGCTGTGTTCGGCAAGAACGGTACGCAGGTCACACCCGACGAGCCTACTACATATGCAGCTCCCATCATCTCTGATATGAAGATCGTGCTGTCTATGGGCGACGAGAACAGCCATATCGAATACGTGCAGACCACGCCCGAATCGGTTTGGATGAACGGCGTGTACTACTTGATGAAAGAAGAAGGTCAGTTCGACGGACTTGAAACTCAGGTCAGCATTGACGGCGGTGAATGGATCGAGTTTGACACCGCAGATGCAGGCGGTGATTGGTGCCTCTGGAACGGCAGCCGAGGTGCGTACAATGATGACGTACCCATTGAGGAAAATACCAACGTCAAGCTCCGCATCCGCTTCATCGGCACCCACGGCCCCTCCGAATGGTCAAACGTGCTTGAGTTAAACGGCGGCGGTACACAGGAGAACCCCGGCGAAACGAACAAGGCACCGGAAGAAAAGCCCCCTGTGGATGAAAAAGACAAATGCTCCCTCTGCGGCTTTTGCCCCGTACCGCTTGGACTGTGTATCTTCATTTGGATCGCTATTGTGGTAGTGGTTATTCTTGTAATTGTGATCATTATCGTAACCCTGACCAAAAAGAAGAAATGCCCCAACTGCAAGACCAAATGCAAAAAGAACGACAAATGCTGCCCCAACTGCGGTCAGCAACTGAAATAATACGAAAGTGAGGAAAACAACATGAAAAAAATATTGGTGCTATTACTGACTTTAATGTTGATATTCAGCCTTGTCGCTTGCGGTGAGCAAGGAGATGGAGGAAAAAGCAATAAAGACGGCGAAAAAACCAATGCTGAAGATATCGCAAAAGATGTGCTTGATGAGGCTGAAAAGTTAGATTCATTCAGCGAAGCAGCAGTAGAGCATTATCTGAAAGCGTATGGCATTTCTTATGAAGAACTGAAACCCGATTGGGAATTCGAGATAAGTGAAAACGGTGCTTATGCCGACGATCCCGCAAGCGGAAGCGGTCATGCGGTTGTTATATTCAAAACATCCGATTCTTCAGAGCTGACTGACGAGCAGATTAAAGAATACTACGAGCAAGTATTCAAGGTTACCGCTGCCGCTTCTGACGATGGATACAACATCATCGGTCACGAATTTGTCGGCGAGGGCGAAAATCCTGCGGATGAAACAACTTTAGAAAAAGCATTGAGTGGCTTTTTGCAGGGGTGGTGCTTTTGCAAGGACGGAAAAAGTATGGCTGTATATGTGTCCGATATTTATGACAACGACAAAGACAGCGAGCTTGACAGACTGTTCTATTCTTACGGCGTAAAATTCGACATCGGCGTCGGCCTGCAAAAGAGTTTTGATAATACATTGGATGATATGGAAGATGAGTTGGAGGAACACGAAGACGAAATAAAAGATGCATTAGATGACTACATGAATTAAGTAACGGCTTTATTTTCGCCAATCTGGAAAGATTTGCCAAACGGTTAAAAAAGCGGAATCGAAAACCTGCCTATCAAATAAAAGAAAGTGAGGAGATAATTATGTTATTATGTGAAAAATGCGGAACGAAAGTTGACGAGGGTACAAAATTCTGTCCATCTTGCGGAAACTCGATGGAGGTACCTGCCCCGCAACAGCAGGAACAGAGCTCAGGTGATAGAAACGACTTCTCGGCAAAAATTGCCAATCTTAACGATACTGCTGACACTACGGTAGATTACGATGCAGACGATGTTAGCAAAAACAAAGCGATGGCTGTTTTGGCATACTTCGGACCTCTTTGCTTTATTCCAATGTTTACGGCAAAGGACTCAAAGTTTGCTCGTTTCCACGCTAATCAGGGTTTGGTGCTGTTAATTGCTTGTGTGGCATACAGCATTGTTTCGAGTATTCTCAATTCGATTATTTTGGCAATTTCTTGGAGATTGTACTTTATCACAAGCATCATCAGCTTTATCTCAATTGTATTTGCGGTGCTGGCTATTCTCGGCATCATAAATGCCGCTAACGGAAGAGCAAAAGAGCTACCTGTAATCGGCAAATTCAAGATCTTGAAGTAAGATGCAACAACTCAACCCGCCCTAAAAGCAGTAAAATCTGCAATTTGGGCGGGTTGTTTTCGTTTTATAAATAATATATCCCTTTCTTGTAAGCATTTTATTGGAATATATGCGGATATAATTTTGAACATTCTCTCACCTAATATAGGTTTTGTAAGAAAGATTAAGGTTGTTTATTTAGGCAAATTTCTGTGCCTTCTTATTCAGTATATTCTCTAGCAGGTTGGCTGAATTGCGTTCGGCTTGGTCTGTAGCGTGGACGTAGCGGTTTGTTGTCTTTAGCTGTGAGTGACCGAGTCTGGAGGCGACGTTTTTGATGAAAGCAAGACGATCACTTATGGCATTGATTCGTATTATTCATATTCTGACATTTGTCAGCAGATAACTCAGTGGTAAATATTATTAGTTTGGATAAGATGAATTAAATGCAAATAGGCTGTACCCTATATAGAGTACAGCCTTTGTGTTTGTGTGCTATTTAGTTTTTGTGTATCGCACTACTAAGATTCAATTCTCAATTAATTTTTCACCAAACAAACGGCATCAAACGATATTTTACCTTTTGTTTATACTCTCGGTAGCCGATTAGCTCCTTCTCAAGTAACTCTTCTTCACTTTTTATCCTCTTTGCGATTATGAAAGGATATGAAAGAAAAATCACGAGTGAATACAGCGAACCCAATACAATCGGCATTGACAAAAACAACAGCAAGGTGACGCTGTACATCGGGTGTCTGACAATGCCGTACAGTCCTGTATCGATTACTTTTTGGTTTTCCTGAACCTCTATAGTTCGGCTCAGATATGTATTCTCTCTGAGCACCTCTGCATAAAGGATGTAGGCTATAAGAAACGCAACCGCTCCGCCGATAGAGATGCCCTTAGGCAAGCTGTACCACTCAAAGCGATAATTAAAGCCTGCCGCAACAAAACCTGCAATAAACATAAGTCCGCTGAGCTTTAGGACTAAGTTTTGTTCTTTTTGTTTTTCTTTTGCATTAAGTCGCTTTTTTAGTAATTCGGGATTTTTAAACATCATCACAATTCCGGCAATAAACATCGGAATAAATAAAATCCCCATAAACAACCATCCGTTAAAAAAAGCTAAAGTCCCTGCGGGCAAGAATATCAGCGCCCCTACCAAAATAACGCCTAATAAAAACTTGACTATTGCCTGAAAAAACAGTTTTACTGTCATAATAATACCTTTCTCCCGTTTGTATGCTATAATTATAGCATACCAAGAAAAATTAGGGAACTACTAAATCAACAGACCCCCGAGTTTTATCTCAGGGGTCTTTTATATCATATATTTACACGTCAGAGTTAATCTGATAACGGCTGAGGTATGTATTGTAAGAATTTGCAAACGATACGTTGTCTGCGTTCTTGAGTCTGTCGAGATACTGGTGAGTACCAAGCGACTTGTTATCAACCTCAACAATAACTACCGCAACATTTGAGCAGTGGTCAGAGATACGCTCGTAGTTAGTGAGCAAGTCTGAGAGAATGAAGCCGAGCACCATCGGACTGTTACCCTGCTGAATACGCTTTGTATGCTTAGCACGAGCCTGCAGAACAAGCTCATCGATAACCTCTTCGAGTGGCTCTACCTGTTTAGCCATTTCCAAATTGTTCTCAGCAAAAGCTGTTGTTGTCAGTCGCATAATCTCAGACAAAGCATCTGTGATAACTGCGATGGTGTTTGATGTTTCATCAGAGAATGCTATCTTCTTGTCATGTAGCTCCTGAGCTGTATCAAGCAGGTTGATAGCGTGGTCACCTATACGCTCAAAGTCGCCTACTGTATGCAGCAGCTTTGTGACCTTCCAGTTCTCGTCCTCAGTCAGATTTGCACCTGATAATTTGATAAGATAATTTGTCAGCTTGTCCTCATATGAGTCGATTAGCTCCTCGGTTGCGTTTATCTTCTCGACAATTTTCTTATCATAAGCGTTCATCAGCTTAATAGCACGGTTGATATTATCATTAGCAAGCTGTGCCATCTCTATAGTTATAGCCTCGCACTTTGCAATAGCAAATGCAGGGATTGCAAGAAGTCTGTCGTCCAGTGTATCGAGCTCATTATCCTCAAGCTTGATGTCATCTTTGATAAGTAGATTTGCAAGCTTCTCGATATGTTTGCGGAACGGACAGAGCATTGCTGTAGTAACAAGATTAAATATAGTATGTACAAGCGCAATACCCGCCATGTTAATAGGTATATCAACAAAAGCAAAGTGTACAAATGCATCTACAGTATAGAACAACGCAAGACAGACTATAGTACCTATTACGTTGAATGATATATGAACTACAGCTACCTTCTTAGCGTTCTTTGATACGCCGATACTGCTGATAAGTGCTGTAACGCAAGTACCGATGTTCTGGCCCATAATGATAGGGATAGCCATACCAAAGGACACAGAGCCCGTCATAGCAAAAGACTGAAGTATAGCAACAGATGCCGCAGAGCTCTGAATAATACCTGTAAATGCCGCACCGACAAGTACACCTAAGATAGGGTTGTTAAACGCTACGAGTATCTGCTGGAACTCAGGCATCTCAGAGAGTGGCTCCATAGCATCGCCCATCAGCTTCATACCATACATAAGTACCGCAAAACCAACCAGTATAGCGCCGATGTCCTTCTTCTTCTGAACCTTTGACATCATAATCATAGCTATACCGACAAAGGCAAATACAAGCGAGAAGTTAGCAGGCTTTAAAAGGCTCATCCAGATGTTGCCGTCCTCGATACCTGCAAGCGATGTAATCCACGCAGTAAGTGTGGTACCGATGTTAGAGCCCATAATAACGCCGACAGTCTGGCCAAGGCTCATAATACCGGAGTTTACAAGACCGACAAGCATTACAGTAAGCGCTGACGATGACTGAATTGCTATAGTGATACCTGCACCAAGCAGCATACTCTTGAACAGGTTATCTGTCATCTTAGACAGTGCTGTCTGGAGCTTTCCTCCCGCAAGCTTCTCAAGTCCTGATGACATAACGTTCATACCATACAGGAAGAACGCAAGTCCACCGATTAACATAATAATATTGATTATGTTCATAAAACCCCTCATTTGCTGAGAATATAGTGTGCAAAGTCGAACTCTGCCAAACACATTACAATTATGTAATATTTTTGTTAAATCAAAACGGAAGTTATGTTAAATCTATGTTAAATAAAGCACCGGGCGAGTCGGGACCGCCCAAAAGGCACAAGGTGCCTGGCGGGTGATCAGCGAGTAGGAGTTATACGAGGAATAGCGCAGGCAAACGAGGCTTGATTGTAAGAGCCGAGTGCCGGAGTTTTTAAAATTTCAATGTGACCGAGTACCACGCGTTAAAAAATCAAGGATATGATTTATTTCTTGATTTTAGCAAGTGGTAGAGGAACAGTAGAAATTTTGAAAGACTACGCAGGCAAACGAGGCTTGATATTAATGTGCTAAGCCACCACAGCCTTGCGATTTAATTTTTGTTTACAAACCATAAAAGGTATGATATATTATAATTGCGACACAATTTAATTTTTGCGTATAAATTATACAAGTATGTGCGTTTTATCTATTGGTAAAAATGCAGATGCTCTTTTTTTGCATACTTGTAGTACATGAAAATTGTGTCGCAGCAATAGAGTGTGCGTTTTTCGGTGCGTAGGCTCTGCTTGCGCACTTTTTTATTAGGAGGATTTTAACATGAAAAACATCAACACAAAATTGCTGTCATTTATACTGGCTGTGCTTATTATGGTGTCGGCAACATCAGTTGCCATAACTGCACAAACAACCAGCAAAGATGTGGTTTTGCAAAACGACACCTTTACTATGTATAAAGACGGCGACTACTACCGCATTATTGGTCCTGCAGGTGAAAAAAGAGCTGACGATACAGCACAAAGCTCTGTCAATCGTACAAAATCGAGTGTCGCACAAACAAGTGCTGCGGCAACAGCAGATGAAGCCTTGCCAAAGAGCGTAGACCTGAGTACATCAAAGTATTTTCCACCTGTTGGTAGTCAAGGGGGACTTGGCTCTTGTGCGTCGTTTTCATCTGTTTACTATCAGTTTTCTTACGAAGTGAATAAAAAACTCGATGTAGAAGCAACATACGAAAACACACGCTCTCCGCAGATCGTTTATAATTTTGTAAATGCCGGTGCAAATGACGGTACCGACCATGGTCGTAACTACAGATTTTTACAACACTATGGCGCGCCTACTATGAGCGAAGTGCCATATAGCGACCAGGACTCTATGGACTGGCATGCAGACGAGGGTATATGGCGCGAGGGTATCAGAGTAAGACTCAAGGACTACACAGAATATGACAATGTCGGCATAGACGACAAGCAAATTACTTCGCCTGATGATCCTGACTTACTCGACATAAAAACACAACTCAATAATGACAAAATTGTTGGCTACTCAACCTATGTGAGCAGTTGGCTGTACAGTAATCTGAAAACAAGCGTTGACGCTCCTGTAAACGATAGTTTTTCGGGAGAGGATTGTGTTATTGCGTGTGACGGAATATACGGCGCACATGCGATGGCTATCGTTGGCTACAACGATGATATCTGGATTGATGTAAATAACAATGACAAAGTAGACGCAGGCGAGATGGGCGCGTTCAAGGTAGTCAACTCCTATAGCTCTAACTACTGTAATGACGGCTTTGTATGGGTTGCGTACGATGCGCTCAATAAGGTATCGACTGTTGAGGGCTATGAAGGTTACAGAATGCCGATATTCAGCGCTCTCAGAACTATTACAGTAAGAGACTATAATGAGTTGTCGGATATTTATATAGAGTACACCTTAAATACCGCAAAGCGTACTCAGCACGAGGTTGTTTTTACCGCTGAAAAGGACGGTACAGTCCAGTCCTGGGAGATGTTCTACGGCGCAGGTGGCGGATATAAAAATGAGGTTAACGAAGGCGCATTTGATGGTACAGATGTAGCGTGTGACGGTACATTTGTTTGTCCGCTTGATAATATCGTACCTGACTTTACATACGAGGATTTCGAGAACTACAACTGGAGTGTAGAGTTCAAGGACACAAATGAAGATAGCAATCCGCTTATTGTCAAAGATGTCCGACTTGTAAACGAGCTCACAGGCGATGTCTACAAAGTGGAAAATAACCTGCCATATACTGTGGACGGCAGTAGTGTGTCTTATGACATAAAGGGCACTACCAACAAAAGCAAAGTTGTCTACTATGTCGGTTACGATAACCCGACTTTAAACTATAAGATAGGCGACGGCGAGTGGCAACAAGCACAGATGGACGAAAACCTCGAGCGCATCGGTGCCACACACAAATATATAGTAGAAAATGCCGACGATGAACTGACACTATATTTTACAGACGAGCAAGGCAATACAGACGATAACTCAGGCGAGTATTACAAGACTAATGACAGGCTCAACTTCTACCGTACCGAAAATGTCAGGGATAAGGTGACAATCAAAGATGTCGGCTTTGAAAATGAAACACCTGATGTGAATGTGAGCTTTTTCTTCAAGACAGATATTGAGGGTGGCTATGAGCCGTATAATGTGCAGTACACATCGGAGGACCTTGCAACAGGTGAAAAAAGATATGTCCTGTATGGCGCAACCGACAAGAGTTTTACTTTCTTAAAAGAAGGCAATTACAGAATAACCGCCGAGGTCACCGACCAGGCAGGCGATACGGCTACTTTTGAAAAGGAAGTTACCATAGTAGACAAGAAAATTGAGTTTAGCACATTTGATGTTTTGTCTGATGTGAATTTTGTTGGCGACAGCCTGGAATTTTACGCACAGACAAGATACGAGGACATCATCTCCTACGGTGGAAAACGAAATGAGTATCTGTTTGAAGTCAAAGATAAAGATGGCACTACCGTTTACAGCGATACTGTCAGAGCGACACAGTATAATTCGATCGACAAGGTAAGCAAGATAAACTTCTCATATATTCCTGCAAAAGCGGGCGAGTACACAATCACAGTTTCGTCAACCGACCGCTCAAAGAACTATGCCGAAAAGACCATATCATATAAGGTTATCGACAAAATCTACGGCGACGCGGATTTCGATGGCGTTACTAACATCTATGATGTAACACACATACAGCGCTATCTCGTCAATTATTTAACCGATGACGAGATAAACACGACCCTTGCCGATTGTAACCTCGACGGTATCGTGAACATATATGACGCAACACATATCCAGCGCTATCTTGCAGGATATACTGACTGCGAAATGGCAGGCAAGGTTATTGAATATATCCCACCAACACAGGAAGAAACCGAGGCGCCTACGCAGGAGCCGACTCAGCCTACATCCAACAGCACAGTGACATTTACTGACTCGTTTAACTGGGGCGGTACACTCTACTGCTACTACTGGAGCGACTCAAACAAGAGTATGGTAAGTTGGCCTGGTAAGGCTATGACAAACGCAGGCACAAACGACTACCAACAGACTATGTATACATTTAATGTGCCAAGCAATGCTACCTATCTTATTTTCACAAATGGCTCAGCGCAGACGACCGACATAAGCTATAGCGGCGGTGAGGTGCGCTATTATCCTGTAGAACAAACCGACACAAATGGTCACAATTTAGTAAAAACATGGTAAAACAAGAAAAGGCACCCAGAATTTTGGGTGCCTTTTTGTTTAGTTATCTATAGCCTTTTTTCTGTCACTGCCGTCTTTTAAGAGTGCTTTGAGCGTATCTGCGTCGTCGTTTTGCAGTGCTTCCTTGTACTCGCTCAGCGAATTTATGATACAGTCTATCTCAAACAGCAGGTTGTCTTTATTTAGGAGAAACAGCTCTGACCACATATTTTCGTTAAGTCGTGCAACTCGGGTCAGATCCTTGTACGAGCCTGCCGAAAAGCCTTTGTGTATCCTTGCCTGCTCGCTTTTAACATATGCATTTGAAACCACGTGAGCAAGCTGAGATGTAAACGCAATTATCCTGTCGTGCTCCTGTGGTGTGGTCACCGTAACTGTGGCAAATCCGAGGCTCTTAACCAAGTTGCTCAGCTTGCTGAGCTTTTCTATATCATCTGTGTTGTTTGGGGTGAGTATCATAGATGCTCCCAAAAACAAATCAGCAGTAGCATACTTAAAGCCTGAGTGATGAAGTCCTGCCATAGGATGACCTCCTATAAAAGTGAAGCCGTTGTCTTTTGCAATCTTAAAGCAGGTCTCGCATATCTTGCGTTTTATACCGCTACAGTCTATAACTACGGTATCTTTTTCTATCAAATGAGCCTTATCCTGTACAAAATCAATTGTCGCCTGTGGATATACACAAATAAATATATAGTCACACTCGCCTATGTTATCGTCACAGAGTGTCTTATCTACAGCACCTGAGATTTTCGCATACTCTAATATATTGCTATCCAAATCATAGCCGTAGACTATATGATTTGTACTCTGCTTGATAGCCTTTGCGAGCGACCCGCCTATCAGTCCCAGACCCACCACAGCAATTTTCATGCTACCTGTATCAACTACGGTATTGTTCAGACGAATTTTGCTGTTTGCATTATTAAGCTCAGAAATTCGTGTGACTTTCTCAACTATCTCTAAGTTCTCTATCAGCTCTATGTCTATCTTGCTTGTATCTCCTACAAGTCCGAGTATTGTAGTAAACTCGCCGTCAGACCTATGCACGCTCAACTTTTGATTTTCAAGCCAGGTAATAAGATTTCTGACCTGCTCTTCTTTTGCGTCCTGTTTGATTACTGCTATCATAAAAAATCCTCCAAAAAAAGCAACGGGGCACGCATTCTACTGCGAGCCCCGAGCATCTGTAAATATAACTATAGTCCCTCTCCTCTGCAGCAAAAACCACTTCTACAATTGTCAGCTAACAAATAGTAGAAGTAATAGTAATATGCAGTTGAGAATAATATAGTTTTCATAACACTTTCACCCTTTAAAGCGATGTAGTGATTATAACTCAAACAACCTCTCTTGTCAAGATTAAAATAGTATTTTTATTGTAGTGCCTACTGACAGCTCGCTGTCTACTGTGATAGATGCACCATGATAAAGCGCACCGTGCTTGACTATAGACAGACCAAGACCTGTGCCACCTATCTCGTTAGAGTGGCTCTTGTCAACACGATAAAATCTCTCAAAAATTCTGTTGACCTCGTCCTTTGGTATGCCTATACCTGTATCCCTTACACTAAGCTCCACGCCATCAACAAACTGATGTATAGTAACTGTAACCTTGCCGTTATCCTTGTTGTACTTAACAGCGTTATCACACAGATTATATATCATCTCCTGCACAACCTGTCGCACTGCAGAGATATGTGCATCTTCTCCTAAAAGCTCAAAGCTGACTCCCTTTTTTGACGCTATCGGCTCAAGTCTGTCAATGACATCTTTGCACAGCTGTTTAAGGTCTACATCCTCCATCTCCGGCTTTGTTATGTCATTTTCTTCCAGATGCGAGAGCTTTATGATATCTTGCACCAAGGTGATGAGTCGCTGTGACTCGTCATATATCTTGCCTGCAAAGGGCAAGGTGTCCTCGGGTCTTGCTATACCGTCACGGATAATCTCTGCATAACCCGAGATAGATGTCAGCGGAGTTTTCAGCTCGTGAGACACGTTGGCCGTGAACTCTCTGCGAAGCTTGTCACGGGTGCTGTGCTCGTTGTTTATCTGATGAATCTGTTGCATAATCATAGAATTCTGCGACTTTATCTTATCAACAAGCGGTGTAAACTCTGCATATACATCAGAGCTGTCAGGGTTGCCGATATCTATATCATTAATCGGGTCTATGATATCGTTTTTTACCACACGCATCACGCTGAGCGTTACGACTATCGGTATAATCACAAGAGTCGCTACATATGCCCATATATGTGTTATGTCGTGCGTAGTAACGTAATCCGCAATTACAATTACCGCTATACACAACAGGGTTACACAGAAAGTAATGAGAAAAACACTCATCAAGGCTCTTTTCTTCATTTTGCCTCTCCTATCTTATAGCCTACACCACGCACTGTCTCTATCAGATCCCCTGCGACCCCTAACTTTTGTCTTAGGGTACGGATATGCACATCAACTGTGCGGTTTTCGCCGTCAAAGCTATAGCCCCACACCTTGTCGAGTATCTGGTCACGACTGAGCACTATGTCACGGTTCTCAAGCATCAGACACAAAAGCTCAAATTCCTTTAACGTAAGTGTCACTTTCTCACCGTTCACTTTGACTCTGTGCTTCTCTACACAGACATACAGCGGTCCTATGCTGTACTCGGTCTTTTGCTCTTTGACAGATGTTCTGCGCATAACCGCCTTGATGCGAGCGAGCAGCTCCATCATACCAAACGGCTTTGGCACATAATCATCAGCTCCCAAATCAAACGCCTTTATCTTATCCATCTCAGAGCTTTTGGCTGTAATCATAATTACAGGGATATTCTCTGTGCTCTTGTTCAAACGGATTTTTTTGAGAACACTCAGTCCGTCTTCTTCAGGTAGCATAACATCGAGCAAAATAAGTGACGGCAGGCACTCGTCCATAGCAAGCCAGAAATCCTTTGGCTTTTCAAAGCCTTGTGCCTGTTGTCCTGTGGTGTTTATGGTATATACCACAAGCTCTCTTATATTAGGGTCATCCTCTATAAAATAAATCATAACTTACCCTCTCTTCTTATCTTCAAGGTGCGCAGATATTCCTTGTGCTCGTCTGTAACACGAAAGCTCTCACACGCTTTTTGTATCGCTTTATTGTGAACAAACGGTTTGAGTCGCTTGTTCTCTATATATTCAATAGCGGTATCGTACTGCATAAAAAGTGCTGTTGCCATATACCACGCTATCATCATATCTATGTAGTACTCATCGCTTTTTATACCGCACACAAGCTCTAAGTGCTCACGCTCAAAGCCATCATCAAGATAATAGCTGTTCAAAAGCCCCACACCATAGCGTACGGTATAGGTGTGACTGCTCTGTACAAATTTTAAAACATACGGATACAACAAGTCAAGATGTTTTGAAAACACCTTTGGTCTCATATTATCGCAAGTAGCCCAGTTATCTACATAAGGCAGAAACTTCTCAACCATCTTTATAGCTGTGTGAAAATCTTTTTGATTTGCTACGAGATATCCATGCAGGTTGTTCTCCTCATAATACCTGTGGGGCAAATCTGACACAAAAGCCTGTGCTGTATCAGTAGAGCCAACGCTCTTTGCTAATTTTCTTATTACAGGCGCTCTGACACCGATTAACCTGCTCTTGTCTATTGTGGGCAAAAGCGAGTGCGAAAAATCTCTGTACTGTTGCTCGCTGTTATCAAACAAAAACCGTCTTATATCATCAACACTTCTTATCATAGTACACTCCAAAGCAAGATACACACAGTATACCACAGCAGTTTTTTTCTTTCAATACGGTTGTAAAACTTGCTCTGGTTAGTGTATAATTAGTGTGACTAAAATTTAAGGAGATGTACATATGAACTCTATGAACTTTTTTGTTAAAACATGGGCATGGATTATCTCAGGCCCACCAATACTGCTGGCACTTCTGACCTTTGTTTTGGGTGTTATTGCGTTGTTTGTTATTATGAGCTTTGTCAGCAAGGGTATGGCAAAGACCAAGATGGATGTTTCTCTACAGAAATTCCTGACAAAAACAATCAAGGTAACCGGTATCATCATTATTTTAATCTGTGCTCTCTCTACAGCAGGCATCTCAACCACAGGACTTATTGCAGGTTTTTCGGCTGCAGGTGCTGCAGTTGCATTGGCACTCAAGGACAGCCTGTCTAATATAGCAGGCGGTATCATACTGCTGGTTACTCATCCGTTTGTGACAGGCGACTACATAGCCATAGGCGACAAAGAGGGTGTGGTCAAGCAGATAGACATCATCCAGACTACTATCATCACAGTAGACAACAAAACCGTAGTTATCCCTAACGGTATGCTGTCATCAGACCATGTGGTAAATTACTCAGCTCAGAAGACAAGACGAGTAGACCTGTCTATCCCTGTCAGCTATGACAATGACATCGAGTCAGCCAAGTCATCTGTGCTCAAGTCTATCGACAAGGTAGACGGCGTTATAGATGACCCAAAACCTTTTGTCAGAGTAGGCGAGTACAGCGACAGCAGCGTAAAGCTTACAGTGCGTGTATGGTGCAATACCGAGAACTACTGGGATGTACACTTTGCCCTTATCGAGCAAATCAGAGAGGGCTTCAAGGAAGACTCTATCACTATCCCATACCAGCACATCGATGTCCGTATGGTATCCGACAAATAAATTGATACAGACAAAACAAAAGCGAGAGGTGTTAGCCTCTCGCTTTCTTTTTTATCTTATGCCGTATTTTTCAATGATATAGTCCATATCCTTATCGCCTCTGCCTGAGAGGTTGACAAGTATAGAGCCTTTGCCCATTTTCTGAGCAAGTTTCTTAGCATATGCTACAGCGTGAGAGCTCTCGATAGCAGGGATAATACCCTCCAAGCGACTGAGCTCATAGAACGCATCTATTGTATCTTCGTCATTTACTACATCGTAGTTTACTCGACCAAGCTCGTGCAAGAATGCATGCTCAGGACCGCTTGACGGATAGTCAAGGCCGCTCGCTACTGAATATACAGGAGCCGGCTCGCCGTTTTCATCCTTGAGCATAATTGAGTTAAAGCCGTGCATTACGCCCTCCTCACCATACTGCAGAGATGCCGCATGGTCACCAAGAGCTGTGCCTCTGCCCAAAGGCTCGACACCATAGATGTCAACAGGGTCATTCAAAAATCCTGCGAAAAATCCTGCCGCATTGGAGCCGCCGCCAACACAGGCAACTATAGCATCAGGCAACTCGCCTGTCATCTTTACAAACTGCTCTCTTGCCTCGATACCTACAACTGACTGAAAATCTCTGACCATCATAGGAAACGGGTGTGGGCCTACTACCGAACCGATACAGTAGATAGCGTCCTTGTACTCCTTGCAGTATGCATCAAACGCCGCATCTACAGCTTCTTTAAGTGTTGCAAGACCATGAGTAACCTCAACAACGTTTGCACCGAGTATCTTCATTCTTGCAACGTTTGGTGCCTGCTTCTTGATATCAACAGAGCCCATATAGATGTCGCACTCAAGACCAAAGTACGCAGCAGCAGTAGCAAGCGCTACACCGTGCTGACCTGCACCGGTCTCTGCAATTACCTTTTTCTTGCCCATATATTTTGCAAGCAGAGCCTCGCCCATACAGTGATTGAGCTTGTGTGCGCCTGTGTGGTTTAAATCCTCACGCTTGACATAAATCTGTACATCACCGAGCTTGTTTGATAACCTCTCAAGATGTGAGATAGGAGTAGGTCTGCCCTGAAACTCCTTGCGGATGCGTCTTAGCTCTGCGATAAATTTTCTTGACTTGCAGATAGTGAAGTACGCCTTAGTGATTTCGTCCATAGCCTTCTGAAGCTCAGGTGAGATATAAGAACCACCGTATTTTCCAAAATATCCGTCTTTGTCAGGATAGTTCTTTAGGTAAGTGTCAAAATTAACTGAGTTGAAATTCATATTATTTTCCTCCGATATATCATTTAGTGTTTATTTACTAATGTTAATGTGCGATAGCGTATTATCAGTCATATAATAACTGTTGTTGTTTTTCATTTACGCCATCGTTTTGTCAATAATGTCATAACAAAGCTCCCCAAAACAAAATAAAAGTCCTCGACAGAACAACTGTCAAGGACGAATATAGCTATCCGCGGTGCCACCTTGTTTCACGAGTTTAACGTGCACTTAACAGGGTACTGACATACCCCTGACAACTGACGTGTGCCTTACGTTGCAGAATACTCTGCGAGAGAAAACCCGCATTTGACTGCACCCTCAGCGGTCCATTTAACAACCTGTATCTTACCCAAATCTCAGCATAACGGGCTCTCTGTAAAGGCATTTGTTGTTTTTATCTCCGCCTCAACGGTTTGAAGATATTTAATTTATGTGGCAATTATACACCTACAAAAAAGATGTGTCAAGTAACTTTTTATCTGACAACACCTACGAGAATATATCGTGTGTTGCTGTATGAATTTGAGCAGGTAGACAGTGTCATTATCTTGTCGCCGTACTCATATTTTGTATCAGATACAAAATCAGAGCTGTTTACAAGTGAACAAACCATCTCACTAAGCTCATCATCAGTAAACGAAATTCTGTATATCCCGTGCTCTGGGCTTACGTTGCACCCTGCAACAATATCAACCCTGTAGTCACCCTGCGGTGTCATATAGTAATAGTACGGATGCTCATCATAAAAGCTCTGACTTCTGTAGTTGTTAAGCGACCCGAACATCGAGCCGTTTAGCATATTGTGACCATAGATAATATAATTTGAGCAGACACCCGGCTGAGTAACTCTGTTGTCGGCAAATATCGAGCCCGATGCACTCTCTTCGCCTGAAGGCAGACGGTCAAGATAGTAGTAGTTATCCCTGCCCTTGACTACAGGGTAGCTTATATAATCATCGCCAAAGTGTATAAAGCCTACAGTATCACTGTACTGAGCCTTGAGCGCCTCAAAATCTATGCTTATCGGGCTTATCACTCTCGGTCTTTCTTCTGTGGGCTGTGTAAGTTTTATTGTACTTTGCTGTGTAGCTGTCTCTATCTCACAAGGCTGTGTCTGTTCTATCACAAAGTCATCGTAACTGTTGTAGTGCTGGGATGCCTTGTGTCTGTCAAGCAGAATCTCGACCAGCTTGTATGCAGAAAAGCAGAACACAACTAACGCAAGCACAAAAGCCGTAATTCTCAAAAATTCTTTCATCAATTCACCGTCTGTCAATTTCTTTTCTTTAGTGTAACTTAATACATAGAAAAAATCAAGGCGGACACAGCGTATACTTTTACATATATATTATTCACTCAGCAGCTTTCCTACACTTCTTCCAAAAGCTTTATCAAAACAAAAGACCGCCCGATACACCGAGCGGTCCGCTATACTTTTGTTTTATTTTGTCATATAGTGCTCAAGCTCCTCTTTTGAGCTTATCGACAGCTTTTCATATATCGTATCGATATAGTCTTTGACAACATTCTCGTCTAACTCCATATGGTCAGCTATCTTGCTTGTTGTCCATCCACGATTGTACAGCATCGCTACAGTAAATTCCATAACCGTCAGGTTAAGTACGACATTCCTGCCTGTGCGCTTATTGTGAAACCTCGACATACCAACCGACAAGGTCCTCACGAGTGCGATTATCTCACTGTACACCTGTGGATACCTGTTCTTAAAGAACTTCTCAACCAGTCCGCACAGCATATTATAGTGCTCAACATACGGCACTATAAATTTGTCGCCCTTTAGTATCTCCCATGACTGCTCCATACGCTCAAGCGCCTCGTCCGTTCTCTGGAGATTCACAAGGTCTATTGCTGCCATTATATGCAGGTATCCCATCAAAAGTGTGTAGTCATCTTTAAAGCACACAAGTGAAGTATCCGCTATACCGAGCGAACGACTGTAGTCTTTCTCAAGATACGCCTTGTATGATAGCAGATAACACGAAAAATGCCTGAACGGCTCGTCTAAATATCTGACAAAATCATACAGCACATCAGCACTCTTTGGTGAGTCGTGCAGCTTGATTTCCACAGTAGCCTGTAGCATAACTCCAAGCGCCTCAAGCTGTTTAGTCGATTTAGTTCTCAGGCCCTGTTCCAATATATCATTCAGCACCGATGCCGAAAACTCAGCTTTGTGCATATGCTCGTTAGAAAGATTGGCAAACATACTGAATAACGCAGCAGTACATCTGTTAGCAGGGTTAACGCTGTAAAAGTACGGCTCAAGTATCTTTGCACACTTCTCTACATTTCCTGTGTAATAACAGTACTCTCCAAGTGCAATATTCTTTCTGTCTTTATCCTCTATGCTATCTATGTATGTCTTAGCTTCTCCTGCAGTATATACTCCCTGCATAAGTGGCATCGGTGTGTCAACAACAACCGCTATACCCTCGTCACTTATACCGGGCTTTGCACCGGGGTGACAACAGGTAGTCGGTATCATCCAGTCTCTGCCATGCTTATATGCCCCGTGAATCTTGCCTTCTTTTGCCCATTTCTGAACGGCTCTGTTAGTTACATTGAGCCTTTTTGCTGTCTGTTGGACAGACTCATACTTCATTTCTCTCGCCTCTGCCTTGGTCCATTGCTTATCATAAGAAATGCAATTAAAACTTATAGTTTGATAAATAATATATCCCATTATAAAGCCTTATTATTCCAATTTCAACCTTTTTTACAAAAAATATAAAATAAAACAATAATAACACAAGCGCCAGAATTAATATAAATTTACACCACGGTTACATATGCATAAATTCACAATATACCGCCGTATGCATAAGTGTTTGACAATCTGAAAAATTGCACTATAATTACTTTTATCAACCATCAAAGAGGTAACAAAATGAGCCTTTCTTTCATTTTCTTTTTCAACAGCATTGCGCTGGGCATAGGACTTAGTATGGATGCGTTTTCGGTGTCCCTTGCTAACGGTATGAACGAGCCTATGATGAGCAAACGAAAAACTCTCGCAATTCCCCTTACTTTTGCTTTGTTTCAGATGCTTATGCCACTTATCGGCTTTATATGTGTGCACACAATAGTAGAGCATTTCAGAGTGTTCGAGAAGTTCATTCCATACATAGCGCTTGTGCTTTTGTGCTACATAGGTGGCAAGATGTTACTCGACAGCATCAAAAACAAGGATTCAGAAATTCACCATTCAAGCCTTGGCCTATCCACACTCATAATTCAGGGGGTAGCAACCTCTATAGACGCCCTGTCTGTAGGCTTTACAATTTCAAAATACGATTTTCCTATGGCGCTTTTGTGCGCAGTTATTATCGCTGTCATAACCTTCCTAGTCTGTCTTGCAGGACTGATACTCGGCAAAAACTTCGGTGCCAAATTCGCACACAAAGCGACTATTTTCGGTGGTATTATACTAATTGCCATAGGCATTGAGATTTTTATCACAGGCATCTTGTGATTCACGATTTTATGTTCACAAAATCTATATAAAAAGTTCAATTTACGTTCACAGCTAATTAACAAATTTCAAAAATGAGGCGCTATAATATAGTTGTACGAAGGTCAAGGACCGCAACTTGATTTTTGTATTGTTCTACCCTCCTCAATGCAAACGAAAGTTTGACATTGTACCCCTCATTTTTGGGTAATCCCCAAGACACAAAAAAGGCACCGAGGATATTCCTCGGTGCTCTTTTTTTATTTTATCACAGTAGTGAAGCCACAAAGTCATACAGCGGGCACAGCGCTATCGGCATAAAAATCGCCGGCACATAGTTCATAACCTTTAGCTTTGTTATACCTATCATATTAAACGCAAGCCCTACGATAATGATATATCCGACACAGTTCATAGAGTTTACGGTAATCATAAACGGTGTGAGCTGTGCTGTCTGCTCAAGCAGATGTGCTCCGCCTGACACAGTATGAGCTATTATGTAAGATGTAACCGACATTACACCCTGATACAAAAACACAAACCCTGCCGAAAACAGCACACCGACCCCAAGCGAGCTCGCAAAGATAATCGCCGCTACAAAGTCCAAAATACTCTTTATATACAGAGTTGTGTGGTCACCCGCAAGTCCTGACTGAAGCGAACCCACTATAGTCATAGCACCTACACAGAACAGCAGACTTGCTGACACAAACCCCTGTGCTATAGATATACGCTCGCCATCCTTTGCTTTGAATCTGTTTTCAAGCCAGTTGCCGAGATTGTTGATTTTCTTATCAAGATCGACAGCCTCTCCGACTACCGCACCTATTACCATAGACAAAATTATAACCAAGGTGTTTATACCCTCTTGAAAAACGCCCGTTATTCCGATAAACAGCGTGCATAGCCCCAAGCCCTTGAACACAGTATCAGACAATCTCTTCGGTATTGCCTTCTTAAACAAAAGTCCTATTGCACCACCGACAATTACCGCAAACGCATTAACTATTGTACCCGTCAAACCAAACATTTTTTAACCTACCTTTGCTATAGATATTGTGGTCACACAGCACCACAATAACAACCTTAGGTATTATACATCAAAGCCCTTGACTTCGCAACCGTGTTTTTGTAATTTTTTTGTAATAATTGTTGCAGTTTTTAAATTATTATGGTATGATAATTATACTTATAATTGTGTTATTATGAGTTTTTTTAGAAATCTATGCAAACAACCTGAAAGGAGTTTTGCTTTATGTGCGGTATTTGCGGTTTTACAGGACAGATAGAACAACGTGAAAATACTATACAAAAAATGACCGAGGTCATCACTCACAGAGGACCTGACTCAAGCGGTTTTTATCAGGATGACTACATCTCAATGGGCTTTCGCAGACTCAGCATCATTGACTTAGAGGAGGGCGAACAGCCGATAGAAAACGAGGACCATACTCTTGTGCTCACCTTCAACGGCGAGATTTATAACTACAAGGATTTAAGGGCTGAGCTTATATCCCTCGGACACAAGTTCTCTACAAATTCAGACAGCGAGGTCTTGCTGCACGCTTTTGAGCAGTGGGACGAGGAGATGTTTGACCACTTAAGAGGTATGTTTGCCTTTGCTATATACAACAAAGAGACCAAAGCTCTGTTTATGGCAAGAGACTTCTTTGGCATCAAGCCTCTGCACTATACAGTAATCGGCGACAACCTGTGCTACGGCTCAGAGATAAAGAGCATCTTAGAGCACCCACAGTTTGTCAAGGAGTTCAACGACAAGGCACTCGACCACTACCTGTCATTCCAGTACTGCCCACAGCCAATGACCTTCTTCAAGGATGTGTACTGTCTCTTACCTGGTCACTTTATGTGGTTTAGAGACGGCGTAGTCGAGACACAGCGTTACTTTGAATCAAAATTCAAGATAGACAACGATATGACAGAGGAAGAGGCAGTAGATAAGATAGAGGCTGTTTTTGAGAATTCTGTCAACGCTCACAAGATTGCCGATGTAGAGGTAGGTTGCTTCCTCTCATCAGGTGTAGACTCAAGCTACGTATCAACCTACTTTAAAGACCAGAAGACCTTTACTGTAGGCTTTGATTTTGGCGAGAGATATAACGAAATCAGCTGGGCTGAGGGTTTGTCAAAGGAAATCGGCGTAGAGCACCACACCAAGCTTATAAGCAGTGAGGAGTTCTGGGCTGCCGTACCTAAGGTACAGTATCATATGGACCAGCCACTTGCTGACCCGTCATGTATCGCACTGTTCTTTGTAGCAAAGCTTGCGTCAGAGTATGTCAAGGTTGTACTCTCAGGCGAGGGTGCTGACGAGCTGTTCGGCGGTTACACCTGCTACAACGACCCGAGAGTATTCAGCATCTATCAGAAGATAGTTCCATACTGCATCAGAAAGGCTATCTGTGCTGTTTGCAAGAAGCTCCCAGACATCAAGGGCAGAGACTATCTCATCCGTGCTACTCATCCACTCGAGAAGCGTTTCATCGGTAATGCGTATATGTACGACCTCAAGCAGAAGAAAGCCTTGCTAAAAGACCCGACTCTTGCTACTGACCCATCAAAGCTCGTAAGACGCCACTACAACCGTGCACGCCGTTATGACGATGTCACCAAGATGCAGTATCTCGACATCAATATGTGGATGGTCGGTGATATTCTCTTAAAGGCTGACCGTATGAGTATGGCAAACTCGCTTGAGCTCAGAGTACCTTTCCTTGACAAAGAAGTGTTCAAGGTAGCATCTACTATCCCTACACACTTAAGAGTCAACAAAGAGAACACCAAGTACGCTATGCGTCAGGCTGCTATGCGTCATCTGCCACAGGCTACCGCCGAGAAAGAAAAGCTCGGTTTCCCTGTTCCTACAAGAGTATGGCTCAGAGACGAGCAGTACTACAATGTGGTCAAAGATATCTTCACTTCTCCTACTGCCGAGAAATTCTTTAACACAGATATTCTCGTTGACTATCTCGATGAGCACTTCATAGAGAAAGAGGACAACTCCCGCAAGATCTGGACTATCTATGTATTCCTTGTATGGTATCAGATTTACTTTGGAGCAGTAGAGCGTGCAGAAGAAGACGAGATAGAAGATGTGAACATAGACGCTGTAACCGAGGCTTTTGAAAATGACGAAGCTACAGTAGACAACGACACTCAGTTTGAGGCTGACACTCAGCAGGCAAGTGGCGAGACCAAAGTTTTCGCTCCTATTGACGAAGAAACCGCAGAGAAGCTCTCGCACCCGACTACAGAGGACGACAGCGACTTTGTCGAAGACAACGACTTCTTCGATGACGATGCTACACCACAGCTTATAGACTCAGGCTCAGCAGATGCAACTGCTGATGTTGTCAAAGTAGACTCAGCTGACGAGAACCTCAGCTCCACTTCTGTCAAGCCAAGCTTCAAGCCAACACTCGAAAACCACAACGACTTTTTTGAAAACCTGAAAAATCAGCTTCAGGATTTTGACAACTTTGACGAGTAATATGTAATTACAAGAGGGCATCACCAGTATGGCGGTGCCCCTTTTTGTTTGCTTTCTATTGCAAAACCTTGTATTATTTGTTACAATTGTTTTGACTTATCAAAGGAGGCTTTATGATGAAAAAATCTCTGTGTATAATACTTGCTATCGTCATTATGACAGCAGCTCTTATGATGTCGGCTTTTTCGACATCTGCTGCACAAATCGACCCTGAGAACAACGTGTACGTATATGTAAACGGCAACTACTATATCGTAGAAAAAGGCGAGACCTACACATACAACTACTATCTGTTTGTAGACAGCCCTAACACAAAGATCGGCTCTATACACGGCGAGCTCTACTACGATACAGAGGGTCTTGACCTTATTGTACCTACTGACAAATACGGCGATATTGACACAGCCCCCTTGTTTCCTAATTTAACCGCAGTTGTCTGCAACACAACCGTTGACTCTGAAATTCACTTCACATATTCAAACACTTCAGGCGAGTACTTTGATATAGAGGGTACTGTGCTTATTACCGCTACCTTCTTAGTAACTCAGGATAGCGGTGTGTACAGCATAACTCCTAAGCTCAAGACTCTCGCAGACAGCAAGCTCGTCACATATATCTATGAATATGACAATATCACAGATATCAATATTGAGACAAACGATGTCGTCTTAGACGCTCAGATATTTGACGAAAACGAGACAGAGGCACCGACCGAAGCACCAACTGATGCTCCAACACAGGCACCTACTGAAGCTCCAACACAAGCGCCTACTGAGGCTCCAACACAGGCGCCTACTGAGGCTCCAACACAGACTCCTACTGAGGCGCCTACACAGGCACCTACCGCACAGGTACAGCCTACCGACCCCACAACTGCAGAGTATTTGTCTGGCGATGTTGACCTCAACAATATAGTCAACATCTATGATGCGACCTATATCCAGCGTTATCTTGTTGAGATAGATAAGTTTTCAGAGCTCCAGATGCTTGCAGGTGATGTTAACGGTGACGACATCGTAAACATCTACGATGTAACCGAGATTCAGCGTTACTGTGCAGGCTATCCGTCAGCACTGAGTTAAAAAAAACAACTACAGCGGTGTATTTTACACCGCTGTTTTTTCGTTCATAATATATTCGAGCAGATATTGTAGCATATTATTTACTCTGTCTTTTTCCGTATAAAAATCTGTATATGGCAGAGGATTTTTGCCATAGCCTACCTCTATAGTAAACGCCATGCGTCTGTATCTGTCTATAAAGTAATCTTTGAACCCTCCGCCCACAGCTACTCCTGTCGGATATGATACGCTGTAGCCTGATATATCCGATAGCCTCAGCGCATGCAAAAAGCTACTTCGTGGTGTTTTGTCCGAGAAATCATAGTATATCTCACGTCCCTGAGAGTGTAGCGCTACCGCAATATCAAACTGTGAGTTTTCACACAAAGAAACAACCGCTCTGCTCTCGTTCTCGCTATGCGGATATTCTCCACCATAGCGTGTGGGGGACGGCTCTGTAATTCCTAAAGCTCTTTCGTTTTGTTTTACTCTATCATAGCCTGCATCGAAGTTATGATTTATATCTACTCCGTTTGCATTTGCCTGCCAACACTTGTGCGATGTTTTGTTTTTATTAAGTATCTCTGTGACAAACTGCTCTCTGCACCCTGCTGTACAGGTCCCGTTTGTGCTGATTTCTACCGCATCAGGATTCACCATAGGCACAACGCTCAGACCTACTTTGTTCAGCTTGTCTTTGTACTGTAGGTCTTTGACTACTCTTTTACATACATACTCAAAAAAGCTAAGCGCCAGTGCCGATGTTATCCTCTCCATACCATGAAAAGCCGAACACACAAGCAAGCCGTTTGAGTTATTACCTATGCTCAGCATCTCTATCCTTCTTTTGAGCACGCTCTCGCCTATCAAGCTTCTTTTTACAAACGGATAGTCTGAGCATATCCTGTCAGTTATCGCCTGACATCTGTGGTAGTCACATTCGCCGTTATATTTGTCCATCCTGTACTCTCCTTGTTGCAAAGATTATATTTTTGTTTTATAATCTATCTATAATCATTTTCAGGAGCTATTATGCGTTACTCATATCAAATTGAAAAAACTCAATATCCTACAAGTGTAGCGCTCGGCTTTTTTGATGGAGTGCATATCGGTCACCGGGCAATTATAAACGAGTGCAAGCGATACAGCGACTGCACCCCGACTGTGCTGACCTTTGCGACAAGTCCCTCAAGCCACACAGGTGACAGCAACCCAAAGCTCATTACAACCAACGAGCAGAAGCTGAAAATCTTTGACTCACTTGATATACAGCAGGTTTACCTGCTCGATTTTGAGAGCATCAAAGACATGGACGCCGAGACCTTTGTGCGTGAGATTCTGCACGAAAAGCTCAACGCTAAGCATGTGTGCTGTGGCTTTAACTACCGTTTTGGCAAGGGTGGTGCAGGAGACACAGAGGTGTTGCGCCGTGAATGCGAGAAGTACTCTATAAACACTCATATAGTTGATTCTGTTATGTATGAGGACGCTCCCGTTTCTTCCACAAGAATCAGAGAATGTATTGAGAGTGGCGATATTAAAGCCTCTAATGCTATGCTTGACAGACCCTATTCTATAGAAAAAGACATCATAAGCGGAAACCACATCGGCTCTTTAATCCACACCCCAACCATAAACTTAAATCTTGATGACGACCTGCTGATTCCTAAGTTTGGCGTCTATGCGTCCAAGGTCACAATTGGTGACAAGTGTTACTACGGTGCCACCAACATAGGCACCCACCCTACAGTAGGTGGCAGAAATATCCTGTGCGAGACCCACCTGTTAAGCTGTGTCACAGATGACCTTAGCTCTCAGCACGCCACAGTAGAACTAATAAGTTTTTTGCGAAAAGAAGAAAAATTTGCAGATATTGAGCAATTAAAATCACAAATCAGTAAAGACATTAAAAAAATAAAAGATTTATTTGAAATTTGACAGGCTTACACAAAAAGCCTGTCTTTTTTTAAAAAAATTTGCAAAATTTTCGCACAAATGTTTGAATTTTGTAAAATTATATGTTACAATAAGCACAGAGGTGATATTATGAAGCCACTTAGCAAAAGCCAACAGAAAGTTTATGACTATATACTCGAGTGCAGCGAGCAGGGCAGAGTGCCTACTGTCAGAGAGCTGTGCGAAGCAACAGGGTTTAAGTCTACATCCACTGTGCATCTGCACCTCAAAACTTTGCAGGACCGTGGACTTATCGAGAGAGAAGAGGGACTTAACCGCTGTATCAGAATCAAGAATGACGAGCCCACAAAGAAGATTCCACTCTTGGGTCGTGTCACCGCAGGTCAGCCGATACTCGCTGTAGAGCAGATAGAGTCATACATCCCTGTAAGCAACAGCCTCGCACGAGGCAGAGAGATGTTTGCTCTCAATGTTGTGGGTGACTCTATGATAAACGCAGGTATTTTTGACGGCGATATCATCGTTGTGCATCGCACACCTACCGCATATAACGGAGACATCGTAGTAGCTATGGTAGAGGATGAGTGCTCAGGTGAGTGCAGTGCTACTGTCAAACGCTTTTACAAAGAAAAAGGGCACATCCGTCTGCAACCTGAGAACGACAGCTACGAGCCTATAATAGTAGACAAGGCTGTGCTACTTGGCAAGGTAGTGTCCCTCATCAGAAATTACGAATAACATAACAAAGCCGCCCGCAGATTTTGCGGGCGGTTTCTTCATATACTATATATTCTGTTGTTGAGTTTAAAAAGCAATTTGCTCAGCGGGTAGACGAGCATACCCAAAATAAGATTGCCTACGCCGTGTGCTATGTCAAACGGCAAGCCGGCTATAATCCACGCTATAGTCTGCTCAAAATCAAACGAAAACATTAGCGCCTGAGCTGGTGCGTACATAGCTCCAAACAAGAAACCGTGAACGCCACACACTACAGGATATACTATCATCTGTGTTACCGGTTTGAGCTTTTTAGGCAAGAGCATAACTACTGCCCACAGCACCGCCCAAATATACAGATACGGCACCCACCACAAGTTAAAGCCTGCGTATATACCGTTGAGTAACACATAGATATATATTGGTATCAATGCTTTGTGGCGATAAACTACTGTCAGCAGTACAACAAACATACCAAGCAGATGCACATTAGGCAGAAACTCCATAATTATCTTTGAGATAAACATCATAGCTGAAAACATCGCAAACAAGGTCATCTCAAAGATACTGAGCTTTGTCTTTTTGTTTAACCTATCTTTCATATCTTACTTAGTATAAACAAAGGTATATGTACTGCCGTTTGTAACCTTTACACTATCTGCGCCTGCCATTGAATACTCATCGCCCTGATATAATGCCCAGTACGCTTTGTCTGCATCGTAGTCAGCCACAATACCGTTTACCTCTTTGATATAAAGTCCGTACTCGCTCTCTTCTCCTGACACAAGGTCAAACTCTGCCATTGCATCAGCAAGCACCGCTTTGTCCGTATTAAGCTCAAACGCAACAGAGTGCTCGCCTGCCTGTACCTCTACAGTTATAGAGGTAGCACCGTCACCGAGCTTTGTGTCCTGTGTGTACAAGGCTGTAGTCCAAAGCTCATCTATCGCCTTAGTCTCGACCTGTGTTGGTGCTACAGTCTCAGGTGTTTCTGCACCTCCACATGCACAAAGCGAGAGCACAAGCGCTAAGCATACAATAGCCACCACAATGTTTTTGATAAATTTTCTGTTCATTTTACATCCTTCTTTCATTGATTTTCTCAATGAATAAAACAAACGCATTCTCCAAGAGAATGCGCTGATGCTAAAACGCCACGACATTCTCCATTGCCCAAAAACCGTCTGCTAAAAGTAATATGACAAGCATTCCGACTTATGAGCAAGCTCAAACACGGTAATGGCTGTTGCGGTGGATTCTCACCACGCTTCCCTTGTCCTCTTGTGCACAGTCAGGCTGTACACTCAAGTGTAAAACACAATATTACCCTATTCATTTGTCCACTACGATTATACAAAAACAGAGATATAATGTCAACGATGATTGATAACCCAGCGTAGCACAAAGAATTTTGTTGAAATTGCCGTGAAAATATCTTATACTGTATGCATATAAATACGGGAGCACACTATGAAGATAAGACAAATAACTCAAAAACAGATAACCGATACAGTAAAAAATCTACTGTTAGACTGTAACTACAACATCGGTGATGATATAACAAAAGCTCTGACACAGGCCTATGCTAACGAGAGCAACGACACCGCAAAGAGCGTACTGAGTCAGTTGATAGAAAACAACGAAATAGCAAAAACAGAGAAAGTGCCGATGTGTCAGGACACAGGCATGGCGATACTGTTTGTAGAATATGGTGACAAAGTAGTAATTGACGGCGATTTTGAGGACGCTGTAAACGAGGGTGTCAGACGTGCATACATTGACGGATATCTTAGAAAAAGCGTAGTCGATGACCCTGTGTTTGACAGAAAGAACACAAACGACAACACCCCTGCTGTAATACATACAACAATAGTCAAGGGCGACAAAATCAAGATAACAGCTATAGCTAAGGGCTTTGGCAGCGAGAATATGTCTGCCATAACAATGCTGTCTCCGTCAAAATCTGTAGACGGTGTCAAACAATTTGTGCTGGATACTGTCAAAAAAGCAGGTCCCAACCCTTGTCCTCCGATAATTGTCGGTGTCGGCATTGGCGGTACCTTTGAGCAAGCGGCACTACTGTCAAAGAAAGCCTGTGCAAGAAGCATAGACACAAAGAACATAGACAGCAGATACTCTGCTCTCGAGGATGAGCTACTGAGCGCCATAAACACCTTTGACATAGGCCCTGCGGGACTCTCGGGCAAAACCTCCGCACTAAAGGTAAATATAGAATACGCACCAACACATATCGCATCTATCCCTGTGGCAGTCAACATCTGCTGTCACGCCTGCAGACACAAAAGTGCAGAAATATAAAGAGGCTGCTATGACACACGAGCTAAACCTGCCACTGAGCAGAGAAGACATCAAAAAACTAAAAACCGGCGACAGCATACTGCTTAGCGGTACTATGTACACGGCAAGAGACGCTGCACACAAGCGACTGTGCTCTATGATAGAAAAAGGCGAAAAACTACCCTTTGATATAAAGGGTGAGACCATCTACTATGTTGGTCCTGCCCCCGCCAAAGACGGCGCAGTAATCGGCCCGTGTGGCCCTACATCATCGTACAGAATGGATGCCTACACACCCAGGCTTCTCGATATGGGGCTTGTTGCTATGATAGGCAAAGGCGAGCGTGACGACAGCGTAATAGATGCAATTAAGAAAAACGGCTGTGTCTACCTTGCAGCTATCGGCGGTGCAGCAGCACTCATAGCAAAAAGTGTAGTAAAAAACGAGAGCGTGTGCTTTGAAGATTTGGGCACAGAAGCTGTCAGAAAATATACGGTCAAAGATTTCCCTTGTATTGTTGCTATTGACAGTATGGGCAATGATATATACAAAAGATGAGAAAAACCGACAGGATATATCCTGTCGGTTTTATTTTATCACTTGTTATTCTCTAAATACTCGCACAGTAAGTCTGCCGCAAATTTGACAAGCTCTGCACAAGGACGTTTTTTGTAGTACGCTTCATTGCGCTTATCGGGAGTAGGCGTGCTCCTGTGAGTTAAGCCCAACAGCTCCTTGCATATTATCGAGCCGTTTTCTTCTTCAAAGCTGTGTGCAAGCTGTTGTATACGAGAATACAGAGCTTTTTTCTCGACATCTGCCTTGGGGTCGTTGTAGCCATATACCATATTAAGCACAAAGAACATACCCGACACGGCACCGCAGACCTCTCTGAGTCTGCCCATACCGCCACCAAAACCGCTGACAAGCTTAGTCGCAGTCTGCATATCGTAGCCATAGTCCTCACAGAATGCTCCGACCACAGCCTGTGCGCAGTTATACCCCTGCAAAAACAGGTTCTTTGCTATCTCGCCTTTTGTCATAATATCACCCACAAAATACAAAAGGCCGTCAAAAGACGACCTTTGTATATATAAATTTAATGATTATTTCTGGTTAGCGCCGTAATCTTCTTTGAACTGTGCAAGTACGAGCTGGATCTCAGTAGCATCCATAACTGTAACTTTACCGTCACCGTCAGCGTCAGCGTTCTTAGCAGCCTGCTCTGACAATGGCTCAATAAACTGTGCAAGTGCAAGCTGAATCTCTGTAGCGTCCATAACTGTAACCTTACCATCAAGGTCAGCGTCAGCTACAACTACTGCGTTGTGCTCGTGGTCGTCTGACAGACAGTTAGCCTCGAGGTCAGCCTCGCCGCCCTTTACTGTACCAAAGCATCTGTCGCCATAGTAGTAGTACCAGTCGCCACCACATGTCTGCTTAAGTGAAACCTCGTTGATCTCTGCGATGTCAGGGTCAACAACCCAAATCATACCGTCAAAGCCCTCTTCTTCAGGGATACCATCAGGATAATTTGGTGACTCGCCCGGATCATACCACTGTGCACCGATGTTAACTGTCTGTGCAGCCTTTGTGTAAATTTCTGCAGTCTGATCCATACCACCGTCAACACCGTTGTTCCATACAAGACCTGTTACAAAATCAGGAACATCAGCATAATATACATCTTCTACGTCTGTTTTAAGTGCAGCATAACCTGCCCACGCATCAGGATCAAGCTTGTTTGTGTCCCACCAGTAAATACCAGCTACAACAGCGTAATCGTTATACCAAGTTGGTGCAAACTTACCGAAAGAATCTTTCTCAGGGTCATCACCCAACATACCGTTTGAACCGTTTGGCATAAGGAAGTAATATCTCTTTAATTCAAATGGTACAGGTGGGTTGAATGGGTCTGCGCCGTTTTTGTAGTTCTCTACAGCTTCCTGTACATTTGGGATACCCTCGTCTGTTACTGAGTAAGCAGAAACTGATACAACAGTTACTGCTGCCAAAATAGCAACAGCAAGTAAAATGCTAACTATTCTTTTCATTTTTATAGTCCTCCTATAATTTGGTGATTATATTATATCACACCAAATTCACATATACAAGTATCATAAGTTCACAAAATAGTTATATTTATTTTATAGAAAATAACAATAATTAAATCTTTTGTACAAGTCTGTAACGCTTAATGTCACATAAACCCAAAAATCATATACTACTTCTTGTCAAGGTCACCAAAGTATGATATTATAGGCTAAGATAAAAATACTACCAAAGGACAGGTGAAACACTTGGCTTTTTCTCAGGATAAAATACGAAATTTCAGCATTATTGCTCACATAGACCACGGCAAAAGCACACTTGCTGACCGTATACTTGAGCACACTCAGTCGGTGGCAATTCGTGATATGGAGGACCAGCTACTCGATGATATGGAGCTTGAGCGTGAGCGCGGTATCACTATCAAAGCTCACGCTGTAACGCTTGAGTACAAGGCAGACAACGGCGAGAGCTACCAGTTTAACCTCATAGACACACCGGGACATGTGGACTTTAACTACGAGGTCTCCCGCTCGCTTGCAGCGTGCGAGGGCGCTGTACTTGTAGTTGATGCATCACAGGGCATAGAGGCTCAGACTTTGGCTAACACTTACCTTGCAGTTGACTCAGGGCTTGAGATTGTCCCTGTAGTAAACAAAATAGACCTGCCGTCTGCTGACCCACAGCGTGTAATCAACGAAATTGAAGATGTCATAGGTATACCTGCACAGGACGCACCACAGGTGTCTGCAAAGGCAGGCATCAACATCCACGATGTGCTTGAGAAAATCGTCACGGATGTGCCTGCCCCCACAGGCGATGTAGATGCCCCGCTGAGAGCTATGATTTTTGACTCATATTACGACTCGTACAAGGGCGTCATCATCTATGTAAGAGTCAAAGAGGGACAGATACACAAGGGCGATGAGTTCAAACTTATGGCGACAGGCTCGACCTTCTCGGTTGTAGAATGTGGCTATATGCGCGCGACCTCTCTTGAAGAGCGAGAGGGACTATACGCAGGCGAAGTAGGCTATATCACAGCTTCTATCAAAAGCCTGCAGGATGCTCAGGTTGGCGACACAGTAACTCTGACCAAAAACCCCGCAAGCGACCCACTACCGGGCTACCGAGAGATTCAGTCTATGGTATTCTGTGGTATCTACCCTGTAGACGGTGCAAAATACGGAGATTTGCGTGATGCGCTCGACAAGCTCAAGCTAAACGATGCATCGCTATCATACGAGCCCGAGACCTCTGTGGCACTCGGTTTCGGATTCAGATGCGGTTTCTTGGGACTGTTACACATGGAGATTATACAGGAGCGTCTTGAGCGAGAGTACAACCTTGACCTTATTACTACCGCTCCAAGCGTTAACTACAAAATAACACGCACAGATAACTCTACCGAGATGATCTCTAACCCTACCAACTACCCCGACCCTGCTCTCATACTATCTGCGCAAGAGCCGATAACAGACGCTCATATCTACGCACCAAGCGAGTATGTCGGCAACATTATGGAGCTGTGTCAGGACAGACGTGGAGTGTTCATCGGTATGAACTACATCGACTCAGAGCGTGTGGATATCCACTACGAGCTACCGCTCGCAGAGATCATCTACGACTTCTTTGATACGCTCAAATCTCGCACCAGAGGCTATGCGTCTTTTGACTATGAGATGAAAGAGTACAGAGAGTCAAAGCTCGTCAAACTCGATATTATGCTAAACGGTGACACCGTAGATGCGCTGTCGTTTATCATACACTCGGACAAGGCATACTCCCGTGCACGCAAAATGGCAGAAAAGCTCAAAGAGAACATTCCACGCCAGCTCTTTGAGATTCCGATTCAGGCATGCATCGGCGGTAAGATAATCGCACGAGAAACCGTCAAAGCTATGCGCAAGGACGTGCTTGCCAAGTGCTACGGCGGTGACATAACCCGAAAGAAAAAACTGCTTGAAAAGCAGAAGGAAGGCAAAAAGCGTATGCGTTCACTCGGTACTGTCGAAGTACCGCAAGAGGCGTTTATGGCTGTGCTCAAGCTCGATACAGACTAATATTGCAAACAAAAAAACGGCAGGTAGAAATCTACCTGCCGCCTTTTTATTTTATTAAGTCTAACCCGCTTATTTGTCTTTAAATGCAAAGAATCTCTGTCCGATATAGTTAAATGCAACAAACAGACACGAGCCTGCAAGCATAGCCGCATTCCCTGCAAAAGTTTCAACGCTCCATCCAAACATTGTGATTGAGTTTGCAAGGCAGAATTTTTCGACCAGAGGTAATGCGATAACATTAGCCAAAACAAAGCATACCGCAATATTTGTTGCAAACCTGATAACAGGTTTGAAGCCTTTTTCTTTGTTTTTAAAAGTAAAGTGCTTGTTCAGGAAATAACTCAACACACTGCCGACAACTATACCGATAACAGATGATGCCCATGTACTAATAACAAACACGTTATAAAGCAGAAACTTAAGTCCCTCGCCTACTATGGTGTTGAGAACTCCCACAGCAAGAAACTTCCAAAACTTTATGTCAAAAAACTTTTTCAGAAAATCTTTCATTGATAGTTACCCGTTAATTATCGATAGACGCTGACTCTTCGTCAATATTGCTCTCGCTTGCGATGTAGATAGGACGGCCCTTTGTTTCCATATAAATTCTGCCGATATACTCACCGAGCACACCGATAGACAATTCCATAATACCGCCCAAGAAAAGTGTAGCACACAAGGTGGTGACATAACCCGGTACATCTATACCAAAGCACAGAGTCTGAATAAGTGTAACTACTATATAAATGAAAGCGAGCACCGAAATGACAAAGCCCATAACGGCGATGAATCTCAGCGGTGTTACAGAGAACGCTGTGATGCCGTCAAGTGCATACTTGAACAGTCCCCACAGGCTCCACTTGGTAGTGCCTACGGTACGCTCGACATTCTTGTACTCTATCCACTTGGTCTTAAAACCTACCCAACAGAAGATGCCCTTAGAAAAGCGCTGAACCTCAGAGAGTCTGAGTATTGCATCTACCATCTTTCTGCTCATAATGCGGTAGTCAACCGCACCCTCGGGCATTTTGACATCAGAGATGTTGTTCTGAAAAGAGAAGAAGATTTTGGACACAAGCTGTCTTATCTTGCTCTCTCCTGTCTGCTTAGCTCTATACAGCGCGCAACAGTCGTTGCCCTCCTCTACACCTGCTATCATCTGCGGGAACATCTTTGGCGGATGCTGAAGGTCTGCGTCCATAACTATAACATAATCGGCAGTTGAATTTTCAAGTCCTGCGTACATAGCAGCTTCTTTGCCGAAATTTCGTGAGAAAGATATATACTTGACGTTAGAAAAACGAGACGCCAAGGTCTTTAGAACCTGAAGGGTCTTGTCCTTGCTGCCATCGTTGACAAAAATATATCTGAAACGATAATTATCTATACTTGCGATAACCTCATTTGTCTCTTTGATAAAGTACGGGAGCACTTCTTCTTCGTTATAACAAGGTACTATAATATCTATTGTTTTCACATCTGTCACCTCTCATAAACACAATTATATCAAACATAAGTATAAAAGTCTATTTTTTTGAAAATATTTAAAAAATTTTTTAAAAAAGAGTTTACCTTATAGAATTTTATGGTAGAATGATATTTGTATTATTATGTGGAGGAACATATATGGCTTCAAAAAACAGAAATCATAAAAAAGCTGTGAAAAAACCATCGAGTACAACACTTGCACATATTATCGACCCTGTTGATAATAAGAACTTTTTTGTGAGAAACATCTGGCTAATCCTGTCGTTTTTCATTCCGTTTGCTCTGATGTTTGTTTGCTTTGCTATAGTCAAGGTATCACCGTTTGGTGACCAGCAGATACTTGTCACTGACCTGTGGCATCAGTACTATCCTTTTCTTGTAGATTTTCAGGACAAGCTCAAAGAGGGCGGGTCGCTGTTCTGGACATGGAAGTCTGGTGGTGGCACAAACTATCTCGCTATGATGTCATACTATCTTGCAAGTCCTCTCAATTTCTTGTCGGTTTTTGTACCTGCTAAATATCTCAGAGAGTTCTTGGCGTTTATTGTATGTATCAAGATAGGCTTTGCGGGATTTTCGTTCTCTCAGTTTTTAAGAATCACCTTCAAAAAGAGTGATGCAAGTGTAACTGTGTTCTCTGTTATGTTTGCTTTGTGCTCATTTATCATGGGTTACTACTGGAACATTATCTGGCTTGACACTATAGCTATACTTCCGCTTGTTGTAGCAGGCGCTGTGGCTCTGCTCAAAGACGGCAAATTTAAGCTGTATGTCCTGTCACTCGGTATTGCTATTCTTGCTAACTACTACATCGGCTTGTTTGTATGTATCTTTGTCGTACTTGTCAGCATTGTTTACTGTATTGTTGAGTACACAAATGTCAAAGATTTGTTCAAAAAATTCTTTGCTATGCTCTTGTACTCTGTAGTCGGTGTAGGTCTGTCAGCTATACTGACCCTGCCTGCTGCATTTGCCCTGCAGACTACCCACTCGAGCAACAACACCTTCCCTGTTGACTATGCGATTAACATCGGCGAAACTGCTGATTTCAAAGGCACTATGCAGGCTATCTCAGAGGTTATATCAAACTCTGTAGCCTTTATCGAACCTACCACAAAAGAGGGTCTGCCTAATATATACTGCGGTATCGCAGCGCTCGTGTTGGGACTGCTGTTCTTCACCTGCTCTAAGATAAAGATAAGAGAGAGAATCGCAGGCGGTGCTTTGCTTGTTTTCTTTATACTCAGCTTTGTTATCAGACAGCTCGACTTTATTTGGCACGGTTTTCACTTCCCGAATATGCTGCCGTACAGATTCTCGTTTTTGTTCTCTTTTGTACTGATTACAATGGCATACCGTGTGTTTATGAATATAGAACACACAAAGCTTGTGCACGTACTGATTAGTGCGGGTCTGTTTGCGATTATACTTGCTATTGCACACGAATATCAGGACACCAAGGCTATAGTTGCATCGGCTTTCATAGCATTTTTGATTATTGCGTGGCTTATGCTGTATTCTCTCAAGGTTGTTCCAAAAGAAGCTCTGTGCTTGGCGCTTGTGATTATCTGTCTTGCTGAGGCAAGCTGTACAGCCTTCATCGGTGTTAAGGCAGTAGGTACTACGGGCACTGCTAACTATCCGCTCGGCGGTACAAACACCGAGAACATGGTAGACAAAATCGAAAAATTAGAGTCAGATGATATTGACCTTGAGAGAACCGAGGTCACAAAATACTATACATTAAATGATAACGCTCTGTCAGGCTTTGACGGTATATCAATGTTCAACTCTATGACTAACAGCGATGTCACCGCATATATGGAGAAGTTCGGCATCTGTGGATGGGTGGCAAGTAACCGCTACACCTATCAGGAGAGCTCCCCTGTGACCAATATGTTCCTTAACATCAAGTATCTGCTCTCACCATATGGCATATATCTTGACAAAGAGCACATGCAGGTTATAGACCAGTCAGGTTCTGTAAAACTGCTCCAGAATAAATACTACATTCCACAGGGCTTTATGGTAAACAAGGATATGCTTGAGTTTGATGTCAATATGGCGACTTCTAACCCGTTTGTTAACCAAAACGAGCTGTTCAGACTTGCTACAGGACTTGATGGCGATGTGTATCAGCCACTTGAGGTTGTCTCTCAGGGTCACACAGACTTTGAGCAGTTCCCTGTTACAAAGAGCTCGTATGGCAGTTATTCGTTTGAGCTAAAAGACTCAAGCGTCAGCCCACACCTGAAATACAACTACGAGGCACCATATGACGGTACAGCCTACGCTTACTTCCAGTGTGGCGAGGGCGAAAACGTCAACCTGATGCTAAATGATAACACTCTGCTGACAAACTACGTCAAGCGTCCGTATATTATGCAGGTCGGCTCGGTTGAGAAAGGCGACAAAATCTCAGTATACTCTGACCTCAAGGATGTCACAGTAGGTAGCTGTCACGTATACTGTGTGATGCTAAACGAAGAGCTCTTTGAGCAAGGCTACGAAAAGCTCGCAGAAAGTGCACTCAACGCAACAAAAGTCACCGACACCGCTATTGAGGGTACTATTGATGCAAAAGAGGACGGCCTGTTCTATACATCTATCTCTTATGACAAAGGCTGGTCAGCCTATGTAGATGATAAAGAAGTAGAGATTACACCTGTAGGCAACGCATTGGTAGCTTTTGAGCTTGATGCCGGTCATCATGAAATAAAGCTCAAGTACTGCCCACCGGGCTTTGTGTTAGGTCTTAGCGTTACACTTGTTTGTCTGCTTGCTTTTGTGGCACTTGTTCTTGTCAGAAGAAAGCGTGACCTGTCAACCGCAGTTGTTGAAAGCAAAACTGACAAAACAAAATAAACTAATATAATTGATACAAAATTTAAGGCACCGAAAAAGCTCGGTGCCTTTTTTGTGCATCTATATACAAAGAATTAAGGGAGGGCAATGCCCTCCCTTACGCTATTAATCTACAAAGTGTTTGTGATTATTTTTCAGCTCTCTTTGTGAGTGTCTCATATCTTGCGTTAGCTGTATCTTCAGCCTGTGCAAAGAGCTCTTCTGCACGCTCTGGGAATGAACGTGTGAGTGAGCTGTAACGAGCCTCGTTCATGATAAAGTCACGATATGACTCTGATGGAGCCTTAGAATCGAGTGTAAATGGATTCTTGCCCTCAGCCTTGAGTCTTGGGTCATAGCGGAAGTTGTTCCAGTAACCACAAGCAACAGCCTTAGCCATCTCTTTCTGACAGTTAACCATACCACCCTTGATAGAGTGCATCTCACATGGAGCGTAACCGATGATAAGTGATGGACCGTTGTAAGACTCAGCCTCTCTGATAGCCTTGAGTGTCTGATTCATATCAGCGCCCATAGCGATCTGAGCAACGTAGATGTAGCCGTATGACATAGCGATGTCAGCGAGTGACTTCTTCTGGATAGCCTTACCTGCTGCAGCAAACTGTGCAACCTGACCGATGTTAGAAGCCTTAGATGCCTGACCACCTGTGTTAGAGTAAACCTCAGTATCGAATACCATGATGTTTACATCCTCACCTGTAGCGAGTACGTGGTCAACACCGCCAAAGCCGATATCATATGCCCAACCGTCACCACCGAAGATCCATACAGACTTCTTGGAGAGGTATTCTTTCTGGTCATAGATAGCCTTGCAGTGATCGCATGTATCCTTAACAGCTTCAAGCTCCTTAACAAGAACCTTTGTAGCCTTTGCGTTCTTGTCGCCGTCATTTAATGTATCGAGATACTCAGTAGCTGCTGCCTTGAGAGAATCAGAAGCCTTGTCAGAATCAAGGATGCCCTTAACCTGCTCAACGAGTCTGTCTCTTACAGCCTTCTGGCCGAGGTACATACCCAAGCCGTGCTCTGCGTTATCCTCAAACAGTGAGTTAGCCCAAGCAGGACCGTGACCGTCTTTGTTAGTTGTGTATGGTGATGTAGCAGCAGGACCGCCCCAGATAGATGAACAACCTGTAGCGTTAGAGATGTACATTCTGTCACCGAACAGCTGTGTAACAAGACGAGCGTATGATGTCTCTGCACAACCTGCACAAGAGCCTGAGAACTCAAGTAACGGCTGCTTGTACTGTGAAGAGATAACGTTGATGTTAGCTGTTGTCTCTTCCTTCTCAGTAACGTTAGCAACACAGTAATCAAATACTGCCTGCTCAGCATCCTGAGTCTCACGAGGAACCATAGTGAGTGAGTTTGTAGGACAAACGCCGATACAAACGCCACAACCCATACAGTCAAATGGAGAAACAGCAAGTGTGTACTTATAGTCAGTCTTAACGATAGGCTTCTCGCAAACTCTCAGGTTCTCAGGAGCATTAGCGATTTCCTCTTCGTTGAGAGCATATGGACGGATAGTAGCATGTGGGCAAACAAATGCACACTTGTTACACTTAGCACAAGTAGCCTCGTTCCACTTAGGAACCATAACAGCTACGCCACGCTTCTCGTATGCAGAAGCACCCTGCTCGAATGTACCGTCAGCATGGTCAACGAAAGCAGATACTGGGAGTGAGTCACCCTCCATTCTACCAACAGGAAGCATAATGCCGTCTACCATCTTAACGAGCTTCTCGCTACCCTGTGAAGAAACAGCAGCAGCATCGTCTGTAGCATTAGCCCAGTCAGCAGGAACGTCAATCTTAACAAAGGCTGTAACGCCGGCATCGATAGCCTTGTGGTTCATATCTACGATATCCTGACCCTTCTTGAGGTAAGACTTAGTAGCAGCGTCCTTCATGTACTGAACAGCATCGTCAATTGGCATAACCTTAGCAAGTGCAAAGAAAGCAGCCTGCAAGATAGTGTTAGTACGCTTGCCCATACCGATCTGAGCAGCAAGGTCAATAGCGTTAACTGTATAAAGCTGAATGTTGTTTTCAGCGATGTATTTCTTAGTAGCAGCGTCAAGGTGAGCACTGAGCTCAGCTGCATCCCACTGGCAGTTGATGAGATAAACACCGCCAGGCTTAACGTCCTGAACCATCTTGTAGCCCTTTAAGACGTATGATGGGTTGTGACATGCTACGAAGTCAGCCTTGTTGATATAGTATGGGCTCTTGATAGGGCTGTCACCAAAACGCAAGTGAGAAATAGTGATACCGCCTGTCTTCTTTGAGTCATACTGGAAGTAAGCCTGAACATATTTGTCGGTGTGGTCACCAATGATTTTGATAGAGTTCTTGTTAGCACCAACTGTACCGTCACCGCCAAGACCCCAGAACTTGCACTCGATAGTGCCCTGTGCTGCTGTGTTTGGTGATGGCTTCTCAGGGAGTGAGAGCTCTGTAACGTCATCGACAATACCGATAGTGAACTGGTTCTTAGGAGCATCCTTTGAGAGCTCCTCGTATACTGCGAAGATAGATGATGGTGGTGTGTCCTTAGAACCTAAGCCGTATCTACCGCCAACTACAGTTGCCTGCTTGCCGCACTTGTTGAGTGCTGCAACAACATCAAGGTAAAGTGGCTCGCCCAAAGCACCAGGCTCCTTAGTTCTGTCAAGAACTGCTATCTTCTTAGCAGAAGCAGGGATAGCCTCTACTAACTTCTCAGCGCTGAACGGACGATAAAGTCTAACCTTTACAAGACCAACCTTCTCACCCATAGCGTTCATATAATCGATAACTTCTTCTGCAACGTCACAGATAGAACCCATAGCAACGATAACACGCTCTGCGTCCTCTGCACCGTAGTAGTTGAACAGCTTGTAGTCTGTGCCAAGCTTTGCGTTAACCTTGTCCATGTACTCCTCTACAATTGCAGGAACTGCATCGTAGTACTTGTTACAAGCTTCTCTGTGCTGGAAGAAGATGTCGCCGTTCTCGTGAGAACCACGCATTACAGGACGCTCAGGGTTAAGAGCTCTCTTTCTGAAAGCCTCAACTGCGTCCATATCGCACATCTCCTTGAGGTCTTCGTAATCCCAGATGTCGATCTTCTGGATCTCGTGAGATGTTCTGAAACCGTCAAAGAAGTTGATAAATGGAACTCTTGACTTGATAGTTGCGAGATGAGCAACAGCACCGAGGTCCATAACCTCCTGTGTGTTTGTCTCAGCAAGCATAGCAAAACCTGTCTGACGACATGCATAAACGTCAGAGTGGTCGCCAAAGATGTTGAGTGCGTGTGACGCAACACAACGAGCTGATACATGGAAAACTGACGGCAAAAGCTCGCCGGCAATCTTGTACATGTTAGGGATCATAAGGAGAAGTCCCTGTGAAGCAGTGTAAGTTGTTGTCAAAGCGCCGGCATTAAGTGAGCCGTGAACTGTACCTGCAGCACCTGCTTCTGACTGCATCTCTTCGACATTAACTGTTGTGCCGAAAATGTTCTTTACGCCCTGTGCTGACCACTGGTCAACATAGTCTGCCATTGGACTTGAAGGTGTGATAGGATAGATACCTGCAACCTCAGTGAACGCATATGAGACATAAGCCGCAGCGTTGTTACCGTCCATGGTCTTTTTCATTCTTGCCACTATAAATTCCTCCCTTTTAGTGGTGTCGCTGTAAGATGAGCTCTTTCTTACACCGACAGAAAATTTAAGGTTTTGTCGGGGACTATCAAACCCCGTCATACCAGTGAATATAATAACACTTTTTACGATTGATGTAAAGTGTAAACGACAGGAATTCTGACAATTTTTTAACATAAATTTTTGCACAATTGTGGTATAAAAAAAGCCACATACAAGATGTGGCTTTTTCCTTTTGTTTCAAAGTTGTTATTTGACAAACTACCGCTGTTAAGATACACTTATAATGTAGAAATTTATGCAGTTGAAAGGATGACGCACTATGCCTGACGACTCAGGTAAAGAGGTCTTGCAGAAAAAGACAAGCTCGCTGAAAAAACTTCTGTTCAAAGGCAGAAACAAAGACTCAAAGCAAGAGGCAGAAAATGAGATAATGTCACTTGTCGAAGAAGGACAGGAGCAGGGTATTATCGAGGATGACACTCGTGACATCATCGAAAATGTCTTTGACTTTGATGATACGGTAGCGTATGAGATTATGACTCATAGGCGTGATATGACAGCGCTTGAGGATACCGCTACGCTAAGCGATGCAGTAAAGACCGCTATTGACTCGGGCTACTCACGCATACCCGTATACCATGACGACATTGACAACATAATCGGCGTGCTGTATATCAAGGACCTGCTAAAATATGTCTGTGACGAGGTGCCAAAAAACTTCAAGCTGTCTGACATAATCCGCCAGGTGCTGTTTGTGCCACGCACAAAAGACTGCAAAAGTCTGTTTGCGCAGATGAACAAACAGAAAACTCAGATAGCAGTAGTGCTTGACGAGTACGGCGGTACCGAGGGTCTTATTACACTTGAAGATTTGATAGAAGACATTCTGGGCAATATTCAAGACGAATATGACAACGAAGAAGAGGAAATCAAGCAGATATCTGACAAAAAATTCACCGTTGACGGCTCTACCTCTATAGAAGATGTAGAGGAGCTGATAGACGAGGATATCTATGATGATGACTCTGACACTATCGCAGGCTTTATACTGTCAAAGCTCGGCGCAGTCCCTAGTGAATCTGAGCGACCAACTGTAGAATCACAACGCCACAGCTTCACCGTTATCGAAACTGACGGCAGACGCATCATCAAGGTGCTGATAGAGAAAAAGTCTGATGACTAATATTAATTTGATTTTCAAAAACATTTGATGTATAATCAAACATACACTCAATTTCCTATATCACAGGAGGCTTTATTATGAAAAGAATTATTTGCACTATTTTTGCTGTACTGATGCTTGTAGCTGTGCTTGCAGGCTGTAAGGTAAAGACAAGCGTTAACTCAAACTATGTTGACAGCTTTGTAGAGAACTACGCTTCTCCAGACCAGGTTGATAAAGACGGTAACGTAACTTACACTTTTGAGAACAACGAAAAGTACGAGCAGTTCCTTCATGACTACTATGACGAGGTCAAAGAGAACTCACGAGAAGAAATCAAGACAGAGGGTCAGTACTCTTACTACAACCCTGATGTTACCGAGGTTGTTGTAGGTATCACCCCTGAGGCATACGAAAAAGCTACTGTAGAAGAGCTCAAAGCAGAGGCTGAGATAGTAGGTCAAAGAGCGCTGTACTATCAGATGAACACCAAAGACCCTAAGGGCGAGCTCACCGTAACATACAAGAACGCTAACACTGCTGAGGTTTACTTTACTATCACAGTTACTGCAGAATAAATCAACACAAAAACAAAACGGACGGTAAAATTACCGTCCGTTTTTTCGTGTGTTTTTTAGAAAGTGAACTCGTCAGGAGACTCCTCGTCTTCTACCGACTGGATAAGCTCGCCAGTATCATCGTCTGTGTCGATAAGCTCGCTATCGTCTACAACCTCTGTAAAGTCCTGTTCATCCTCGAGAATATCCTCTATCTCGTCTTCGTCAAGACTCTCTACATACTCCTGCTCGTCCTCGATAGTGTCGTCAAAATCTTCATCGATAGCGGCAGTATACTTGAAGGTGTCCTTGATGTCATCTATGGTGTCCTTAGCCTTGTCGCTAAGGTCCATAGCTGTATCCTTGACTTTGTCTGAGAACTCCTCGTATGTGTCCTTTGCCTTTTGCTTTATGTCAGAGGCTGTGTCCTTTGCCTTGCGCTTGATGTCAGCTACCTTCTCGGTGGTGGCGTCCTTTGCCTGCTCTGTCTTGTCAGATACTATCTGCTTAATCTTCTGAGCGTTTTCTCCCATAAGCTTAGTGTCCTCTGACTGAGTCAGAAGCTCAATATATCGCTTTGAAGCCTTGTCTATGCGTGCAGTAGTCTTATCTACAACAACGCACAGCTGCTCTGTTTCTTCATTGTCTTTGTCTCGGAGGTTCTCATAATAATATCTACCAAGCTCTATGTACGCCTGATTTCTTGTATCGCAGTCGCCTTTGATAACCTGCTTGATGCGGTTAGCGTTAGCACGCAGGCGGTTCTTCTCTACAAGTGCCTGTGCAATATCTGACGCTGCATCTGCCATGAGCTTTACACCGCTTTTGATATCTTCCTTAAAATCCATAGTACGACCTCCTTTTTTGTATCGCACATATATTATCGCAGAAAATATGTATAAAATCAATATTTATTTTTGTGTCTTGCTTTCTATATCAATTATATATATAATGTTGATAGAAAGCGTGGTGTTAGCATTGTCAAATGTAATCAGCAAAGAGGTTGCGTGCCCTAACTGCAACGAAATTACAAACGAACATCTGTATATCAGCATTAACGCAACCAACGACCCGCAATTCAGAGATGACCTGCTAAGTGAAAAGCTGCTCAAATACAAGTGTGAAAACTGTAATTACGAATGCAGATTTACATATCCACTGTTATATAACGATATGAAACACAGGTTTATGGTGTATCTTATCCCTGAGATAGACCGCTTTCAGCTTGAGGACAGGTCGCTCGAAGAAGACTACCGCAACCTAAAAGGCATCAAAAAGCGCATTACTCCGGACTTCAACTCACTAAAAGAAAAGATTTTCATCTTTGAGTCAGGGCTTGACGATATGGCTGTCGAACTGACAAAGCTCGCTATATCTGAGATAGTTGCCAAAAAGCACAACCTAAAGCGTGTAGAAGAGGGACATCTCTCGATGTACAACCGTGAGACAAACACAATGGGCTTTACATTCTTTATAGGCGAAAACAACGAGCCGTATGTTCAATCTGCACGACTTGAGATATATGCAAAGTCGCTCAAGATAGTGTCCGAAATCTGCTCTAACGACAAAAAGCTATCAGGCTTTATCAAGATAGACAGAGAGTGGGCAGAGAACACCCTGTTTAGATACAAGCACCAGAACAAATCATAATAAAGCATACACAAAAAGCCACCGATACATCGGTGGCTTTAGTTTTTTCTTGTTTACTTTAACACGAAAAGCTCTGAGTCAAACTCGCACTCTCCCTTAGCATAGTCTTCCATATAGTAGTGGTGGCCGCTGAGATATGTGTATCGCTCTATTCCCCTGAAAACCTCAAACATCTTGTCAGTACACTCGACCTTGCCGTAAGCTTTCTCGTGATTAATAGTATCTGCAACAACCTCGAGGCCGTCACTTATACGCTCGGCGTCTGTCTTGCCAAAATGATATAGCTTGGCAAAGTCATCGTCAGCTCTATCCCACGCACTGTCGCAAGTATAAAACTGTCCGTTATACTCAAAGATGTTCCACATATGCGCCTGATTTCTGTTAGTGCACTGACCATACTGACAAAAGCAGTCTACTCCTACCTGTAGCAACGCAAAACGCAAAGTATAAGCAAAGCCAAAGCACAGGCTTTTCTCGGTTTTTAACGCCTTGTACACCTCATCATCAGGATAATCAAACAGCGGTGAGCCAAGCTGCTTGTTGTCCTCTCGCTTGTGGTCATAGCCTATCTTTCTGGATACGGCTGCGTAAATCTTGAGTATAACATCAAGCTCGTTATCAGTAGCTCTTGCCTCGCTGTTTATAATACTCAGCATCTGCTCGTCCATAAAATCGAGCATTATACTCTGCTCCTGCTTTGCATAGGAGTAATCAAAGTATACCGTCTCATCCACAAGCTCACTGTCCTTTGCAAAGAAATAATACGGACTTTGTCTGAACAAATCAAAGATATACTCATTTTGCTTTTTGTCATCTGAGAGTCTTACGCTGTCCTTATACGAAAGCATAGCGTCTATAAGCTTTTTGTACAGCTTGTGGTCGCTATCGCTCATATATGCACTATCATCAGCCTCTACTGCATAGTGATTAATCTCATCGATTCTCTTGTATTCAGTTTTAGACTCATCTGTTGTGTTGACACCTGCACAAGAGCACAGATTAAATAAAATAAGAAAGCACAACAGAAACGATAATTTTTTCATAAGCTGCTCCAAAATCTGAACTTATACTAATATACAGCTTTTTTGTGCTTTGGTCAACAAAAAAAGAGAGCCGATATATCGACTCTCTCTTTAAAAATCAAAGTAGTATTATTATACAATTACCATTTTCTTGCCGACTTCAATGATAGGTGGCAAAACCTCGCCTGCAACATACATCTGAATATATGATGCATCAGTAATATCTGTAGCGTTATCGTTATTAACGTCTGCTGCTGTTTTGTTAAAGCCACTCAAAGTATCGCCTGCAACATACATCTGAAGATAAGACGCATCGGTGATATTAACTACACCATTGCCATCTACATCGCCTATCATATATGTTGTACCTGTATACACCTTGCCTGTACACTTGCAGGAGGATACAAGCTTGACGCCATCGTGGATAATCTTTTTCTGGTTCTTGTCCATAACATACTCGAGCTTGTTGTCAATTACAGCTTCACCCGCTGCTACAACCTCGAACATCACTGTCATAACAGCACTGTCTGCTGTATCAAAGTACGCACCGGCTACGTTAGAATAATTGTACTTTACTGTATTCTCAAGCTCTGTGTTGCACACAGTCTCTTTGCCTGTAATAGGGTACATATTAGTAAGAAAATCCGGGTCTTTGTCTTTGTCAAGGCTATAGTCAGTAATAAGCTTTAGGTTACTGCTGTATGTCAGTGTTCCCTGAACAGCTATAATCTTAACAGTGCCTGCGTTCATAGTAAATGTGTATTTGACAACATCTCCTACATTAACAGTAGCAGAGTTGCTGTCTGCTGTGACCTTGACAGCAGTTTCAGCAGATGTGCTGAGCATTGATACTGCACACATACAAACGAGCATAACTGCTACCAATGCTACGCTTAAAAATCTCTTCATTTTGAATCTCCTTTTCCTAAAAATCCTAACCTATTATACACAACTAAACTATTTAAATCAAGTGATATTCCAAAACTTGCATATTAAAGAGTCGGCTCAAGCTTTGCAAGGAAGCGCTGAATCTTAGTTGCATCAAGTATACTGATGCCTTTTGTATTATCAACATCAGCAAGCTCTAAAGCGTGGTCAGGCATAACTACAAGCTTTGCAAGATGGCGCTGAATCTCTGTGGCATCGAGGATAGTAATCTTGCCGTCAAGGTTTGCGTCACCTCTGACGCCTGTGGATGTTCTGGTACCGCTTATTCTGATGTGATTCAGTGCAAGCTCGCCACCTGTCGGGTCTTCTGTGATATCTCCACCTGCTACTGTGGTTGTAGATACAGGCACAAGTCTGATATATACCTGCTCTAAATTATCCAAAGCACTTGGCAGAGCTTCAGAGTCAAGATAAGCTGTAAGTAGCTTTCTGTTGTCCATTGTTATTGTAAACTGTGTATCTGTATCTACAAAGGTCTGTGCGTCTGTGCTGTACTGGAGCTTCCAGGTTGCAGGACACTTCTTGCTACCTGCAAAATATCCCGTAAACTTGATGTCTGTATAACCTGCTGTAGAAAGCTCAAACTGCAGATATGGTGTGCCCCAGAGGTTCTTTGAGCCTGCAGGCATGATAGGCACCATATTGAGTCCGTTAGTGCCGTACTCTACAGCCGACCACTCGAGCGAGCGAAGGTTGGTGCCGTCTACTGAGCCTGTCATTACGCCGTTGCCATAAGTAGCGGTATAGCCCTCTTTTGTGCCATACTCGTCAAGCTTTTCGCCCTCTATCTTGTCTGTAGAATCAAACTGCCATATAGCTATTGCATTGTTTGTAGACAGCTGTGGGTCAGGGTCAGGAAGCACAGGCTGTGTCGGTGGCTCTGTAGGAGGCTGTGTCGGTGGTTGTGTAGGAATAATCTCACTTGGGATATATGAATCAAAGTATTCGTTTGACAACCAAGCCGCACGTGACATTCCCCAGTCAACCATATAGTCAAACTCGTCTAAGTAGTCATACTGGTCATATGTAGTTGCAGTGGAATTCTGCTTGTAGGACATAGCTACAACTTGGCCGTGCTCGTTGTAGGTGTAATTTGCAACACACTCTTTGATAGAATCGTGAGCAGCTACCCACGAGCTATCTACCACCATATCCCAACGCACGTAGTTCATCTGTGCACTCTTTGTCAGTACGCTCTTGTATACATCTGCTGAGTACATCTCACCGTAGACGCCTGTCTGTGTGAGCTTGTTAAGTGCAGGGATAAACTGCTCAAACCATACTGTAGGTATTGTTTTATTAAGTGTTTTGTTATATGTAGTAGCCGCACTCAAGAAGTTTGGTCCTCTGTATCCGCCCTTGAGTGTGCTAAACCATCCTGTTGGCTCCTCGTAGTCTGTGATACCAAGATGTCTCAAGTCGCTCTCAACACCTCTTGCGTTACCAAGCGAGTTGTCGTAGTCCCATACAGGCGATGCAAAGAATTTATACTTTCCATTTTCATCAGCTTTGTATACAAAGAAGAAGCTTCCGGCACCTGAGTCCCAGTTCTTGCCGAATTCGTTGATGAGATAAACCTGCGCAAGAGACTCTATATCTATATAATCATCGATATCCTCTGCATCGTACACAAGCTTTGAGTACATTGTGTCGTACTTGCTCTTCATAAACTCTCTGACAGCGTTTTTGTTAGGGTCGCCTGACTCTATCTCAGGGGACTTGACCGTCAGTGCGTTTCCATTGCCTGCCTCAAAGTTGAAGTCGTCTGATGATGGGTTGTTATCTATCTCGAGAACAAACGCAAAGTCTGACTTTTCGTTGCTTACATACTCAAGATACTCCTCGTCATCTATATCATCAATCAGGTTTGTCTTGCCTGTGTCTACCTTCTCGCAAATCTGATAGTTGCCGAGATAATTACCGTTTACATAGAACTCTACAAAGCGGGAGTCTGACGCATATGGTACGCCAACCTCATCTGCCAAATCATAGAGAAGTCTGTTTCTGCATAGTGCTGCATCCTGGAAGTTGGATATCATAGAGAACTTTTTGCAGCTCTCCATACCACCGATTTCTACGGCGTTACTATATGTTACGTTAAAGCCTTTTTTGGCAGCATCCCACGAGGTGTTGCCCCTGCCTTTGATTTTCTTGATGGTCTCGTTGCTTATAGTGCCGTCACTGTCAAGGATAGCGCCTGTCGCAGAAGTAGAGTTCTCTTTGTCTTCGGTCAGATAATCCCAAAGGCTTGTACCCGGATACTCTGTACCGCTGTTTACAAAGATAGCGCTCTCTGCATCTGAACGCATGACCTTGACTCTGTAAGTGTTAGAATTAACAGCTACCTCGTATGTACTGCCATCGTTGACATTTACAACAGATATCTGACCTGCCTCTATAGTAATACCGCCAAAGTTTGCGTTACTGCTAAAGCCGTTATATATCTGAAGTTTTGTAAGGTCTGTAGCTGCAGGCATCATAAGGTAATATGTGTCACTGCGCTTGTACCACTTGACCCACGCCTCTGACTCTGTGGTGTTGTCGCTATATGCATGAGCATATAGTGCGGTGTCACAGGCTGATGTAATATTAGGCACGCCTACTCTTACTGTAACGCTCTGTGTCTCTTTGGCAACAACTGCGCCGTCCTTGTTTGTAGCAGTAAACACTGCCACAAAAGTGTACACACCGTTTTTGCTCGGAGTAAACATATACAAACCACCGGAAAAATCCATAGGTGTGTCGTTTAGTCTGACCTCTATATCGTAGTTATATAATGTGGATACGGAGCCAAAAACAGCAGATATCCCTACTGTCTCGCCAAGCTCAACCTGAGTAGCATCTGCGCTGAGCTCACAGTTTAAGTCAACATCATAGTGAGTATCAAGATAACCTGCGTCATCCCACACACTACCGTCTACAACTACAACATTCTTGCCGTCTGCGTAATCATCGGCAGTAATAACAACAGAGCAGTTCCACAATTTGTCTATGTTGCCACGCCAGAATCTCATAGAAGTAGCGCCTGCATCTGCCGATGTAAGTGTATACTTGTACATACCCTTCTCGCTATCATAAACAGCACCTGTAACAGGGTTGTACTTAGACTTATCTGCCTTTGCAATCTCGACAGATTTATTGTCGTTATCTGCGCGCGAATAATCTGTGAAGTTCATATAAATTATCGGGTCGTTACCGAGCCATTCTGTCGGGGACACAACCTTGAGATACAGGACATCGCCCTCTTTGAATGTGCTTGCGGCTGTTGTGTTGGTCGGTGCTATTGCAAACATGCACAAAAGCATCGCAACACACAACACAAGGGATAAAATCTTCTTCATAAAAAGCCCTCTTTTCTGCGTGAAGCTATGTTTTTTCTATCGAGTGAAAATCTCGAAACTTATACATATACATTATACTATAAAAGTGCGTTCTATTTCTATCAGCATCATAAACAAAATTGTCGCTTTATTTTTGTGTATATAGGCGGTCTTTGAGCTGCAATCAGGCTGTGTCTTTCTTGACTTGATAATACATATTTGATACCATATGAACAGATTATTTTTTCTTATCTGAGGAATTTGTATGAAGACAAAATACATATCAATTATCACCTTGATGCTTTTGCTGTGCACAATGCTATTTGGTTGTTCAAAAGACTCTGTCGCAAATACGACTGTGAACACAAACTACACACAGAGCAACGGCTTTGTGCGTCCGCTTACACAGAATAACTACTATGTAACAATTACCGATGATTACTCTTACATCGCAGACAACAACGGTGTAAGACAGATAGACCCTAAGGGTAACCAAAAGCTACTGACAAAAACCCCTGCGTACTATCCTGTCACAGACTCAACGGTAGTTTTGTTCACTTACAAAAAGGAGTCTGAAGACAACAGCTCTCAAATCAGATGCATAAACTCTGACGGCACAGACGAAAGGATACTGACTCAATGCACCCGTGGCGCTCGCTCGATTATGATTTATGACAACAAGCTGTACTTTACCGATACATCAGCACAACGGGGGCTTTTTGTGACAGACCTTGACACAGGCAAGACCGAGCTGATAGAAAAAGGCGTTGTCGAGCCATACACTGTCGGCACTACCTTTGTATATATAAGCAAGGACTCCTCTGCTGATGTTTTCGGAACGCTCAAGACCTACGACTACACAACAGGTGAGTCAAAGACTATAAGCGAAGTCGCTCTTAGTGGCGACATAGACTGCTACAACGACAAGATATATGTCTGCTCGGACAAAAACTCAGGCGCTGACGAAAACGCAGTATATTGCTACGATATAAACGCCGACAGCTTTACAAAGCTGTTTACTAAAAAGGCAGATGCTATCGTCTTAAACTGTGTAGCTGACGGGTACATCTACTACACTCTGATGGACAACGGCACCGTTGTGTGCTTTAAAACACCTATTGACAATGAAGCTCACGAGCCTATCAACTGCTCATCTATGCCAACAAAGACCTCAAACTGTGTGCTTGCAAAAAGACAAGGTCAGTACCTAACTGTATCAAACGACTCCATGACACCGCTTGATAACATAAGCGCTTCAGACTATGAAATCATAGAATATGCGGGCAAGCTGTTCTTTGTGCAAGGGACTTATGACTACGGCAACATTCAGGTGTTCAAACAATAATTTCTGTGATAAAAAGGAACGGCAAATTCAGCTGTTCCTTTTTTGTTTTGTCTACAATGCTGTCTACAGCTTTTTAATTAAAAAACCTCTTGCTAATTGTCAAAATCTGTTTTATAATACAGATGTATGAGTTTGTCTCATCAAACAAATAGCGAAAGGAGTCAGGTACAATGATTTATTCACATGAAGTTGAAAAAATGTGTACTGTAGCAAAGGGCCCTAAGCACGGTCCTGCACCTATTCCTGAAGAAGGTAAATGGGTAAAATCTTACGAAATTAAAGACATCTGTGGCCTCTCACATGGTATCGGCTGGTGTGCTCCACAGCAGGGCACCTGCAAATTAACATTGAATGTTAAAGACGGTATCGTTGAAGAAGCTCTGGTTGAAACAATCGGCTGCTCAGGTATGACTCACTCAGCTGCTATGGCTGCAGAGATTCTTCCTGGCAAGACACTTCTTGAGTGTCTTAATACAGACCTCGTTTGTGATGCTATCAACACAGCTATGAGAAACATCTTCGAACAGCTCGCATATGGTCGTTCACAGACAGCATTCTCAGAGGGCGGTCTTCCAATTGGCGCAGGCCTTGAGGATCTTGGTAAAGGTCTTCGTTCACAGGTTGGTACTATGTACTCAACAAAGGCTAAGGGCGTTCGTTACATGGAGATGGCTGAGGGCTATGTACTCAAAACAGCTCTTGATGAGAATGACGAGGTTATCGGCTATCAGTTTGTTAAGGTTGGCAAGATGATGGAAGACATCCGTCACGGTATGTCACCTGACGAGGCTTACAAGAACAACATCGGTCAGTACGGTCGTTTTGATAACGCTGCTAAGTACATTGACCCACGTGAAGAATAAGGCAAGGAGGAATCGATAATGGCAGTTAAATTTGAAAGCATGGAAAGAAGAATGCCTAAAATCGAGAAGTGCCTTGCCCAGTATGGTATTGCTAATCTCGAAGAGGCATTAAAGCTCTGTACAGACAAGGGCTTTAACCCATATGATATTGTTAAAGAAGTTCAGCCTATCGCATTTGAAAACGCAGGTTGGGCATACACCTTAGGTTGCGCTGTTGCTATCAAAAAGGGCGTAACTACTGCTGCTGATGCAGCAGAGGCTATCGGCGAGGGCTTAGAGGCTTTTTGTATCCCTGGCTCTGTTGCTGAGCAGAGAGCTGTTGGTCGTGGTCATGGTAACCTCGGCGCAATGCTCCTAAAAGAAGAGACAAAGTGCTTTGCATTCCTCGCAGGTCACGAGTCATTTGCTGCTGCTGAGGGCGCTATCGGTATCGCAAGAAACGCTAACAAAGCTCGTAAAGAACCGCTTAGAGTTATCCTCAACGGTCTTGGCAAAGACGCAGCTTACATCATTTCAAGAATCAACGGTTTCACATTTGTTGAGACAGAGTTTGACTACTTTACAGGGGAGCTCAAAATCGTAGAAGAGAAGGCATTCTCAGACGGCGAGAGAGCTGCTGTTCGTTGCTACGGCGCTGACGATGTAAGAGAGGGTGTTGCTATTATGCAGCACGAGAACGTAGGCGTATCTATCACAGGTAACTCTACTAACCCAACTCGTTTCCAGCATCTTGTTGCAGGTACATACAAGAAGTGGGCAAACGAAAACGGCGTGGGCTACTTCTCAGTAGCATCAGGCGGCGGTACAGGTAGAACACTCCATCCGGACAACATGGGCGCAGGTCCTGCATCTTACGGTCTAACAGACTCTATGGGCCGTATGCACGGTGACGCTCAGTTTGCAGGTTCTTCATCAGTTCCTGCTCACGTAGAGATGATGGGTCTTATCGGTATGGGTAACAACCCAATGGTTGGTGCTACAGTTGCTTGTGCAGTTGCAGTATATAATGCAATGAAATAATCAAGGTTTTAAGCCGTTTTACTAATAATAAGCTAAAATTTAGGGAGGGTATTTTTACCCTCCCTTTCTTATTTCTATTCATATAGTTAGACCCATCATTTTGGAGATTTTCCTTGATGATGGGACTAATTTTTTGTATTGATTTTACGTTACTCCTATGTTATGATGAAAATGCCAAACCAGTTGAATATAAGTATAAGGGGCAGTTTCTGTTTTTTATAGGGATTGTTATATTTTCTTATGCATGTCCATATACTGAATTTGATAAAAATGCAAATTCTACAATATGGATGTGCTTATTGCCCTTTATATTGAATTGGTTTGGCGACTATCGGAGTTTGCGTTTTTTGTGCGTCTACTTCGGTAGGCGCATTTTTTATTTTTAAGGAGGAATTGTTATGAAAAAACTATTGTCTCTATTACTTGCGTTTATTATGGTAATCAGTATTTTTACTGTTGTGCCAATTAACGCAGGGGCATCAGCTGAAACAGACAGGATTACTAATCAAATAAAGACCACTTATGCACAAGCAAAGTCTTTAAGCGGTAGATCTAATTTTACTAACGTCTGTCCAACATATGTAAAATACCAGCTTATTGCGCTTGGTATAACCTCGACATCTGACACAGATATTAGAGGTAACGGCAACCAGGTGTATAACAATATCACCTCAGGCACTACATCAACTGGATACACAAAAACAAAATATAGCGGAAACAACTGTCTTTATAATATAGTTAATGCAAATTCTGGTAACGTGTATAACATCGTTGTAAGTTGGTCATATCAATACGGAGCTTCATATAGCAGTCCGGGAGCAGGTCATGTGTTGTTTATCCATGCTATTATTGATAATACTGTATATTTCTCCGATAATTATACTTATAGCGGTAAGGCAGAGGGTTCTCCACTCATTATGTCACTGTCTACTTTTATGTCAAAGTGGAACGGTATGTATGGCAATGCAATCGGAGCAGTACACTTTACTAAATCACACACCCATAGCTATACAACACACTCTCACTATGCGACAGAGCATCCACACTATGAGTATCTGAAATGTTCTTGCGGAGCTACACAAGTGAATACTTCAAAAATAGGAAACAATTCTAGTTGTGTACAGTGTATAAATCCTATAATATTAGGTGATAGTTTTATTGCGTATATTGTAAATTCTACAACTAATAAAAATGTTACGGGGACAGATAGCAATAATGTAGAAATACAAAACAAAAATGGTTCAGCCAGTCAAAAATGGCTTTTTGAACTGCAATCGGACGAATCCTATAAAATCACTAACTTGGAATACAATAAATGTATGGATGTAAGTAGTTATCTGACTGCTAATGGGACTAATATTCAGCTTGTTGCAAGTAATGATCTGGCGGCTCAGCGTTTTTATTTGATATACAATGATTCAGGGTATTCATTTGCACCTAAGCATTGTACTAGTTCTGTTATAGATATTGCGGATAACTCACTAGACAACGGAGCAAATGTACAGCTTTGGGAATGGAGCAACAATGATTTTTACCAAACTTTTACGATAGAATATGTTGATTTAGTACCAAGAGAAACACAGACATATAACGGAAATACATATGAGTATTACGATGTATCTATGCCTTGGTCACAGGCGAATGAATTCTGTGAAAAACAGGGTGGACATTTGGTAACTATATCTTCAGCAGAAGAAAATGAACTAGTTTACAATATCGCTAAAAACTATGATAAATCTTACTGTTGGTTGGGTGCCACCGATTATAGTTCTGAAGGTAAATGGTATTGGGCTAAATCTGAAAATATTACGTATAAAAATTGGACCAGTATTCAGCCGGATAACGGTGAAGGTATTGAGCACTTTATGGTGATGTACATAACAGGAGATAATTTAAAAAAATGGAACGATATTTCGAACAATTCTGCGTACCATAAAAACCTTCTTGGTTTTGTTTGTGAATATGAAGGTAGTAGTGTAGATGCTAGTTCCTATACACCAACAAAAACATTTGAATACGATAATAAAAAATATGAAATCTATGATGATACTGTAGATTGGCATACAGCTCAAGCATTATGTAAGGCGAAAGGTGGTCACTTGGTTACATTTAAAGACGCGAAGGAGAATGATGCTATATTTAATGAGGTGCAATCTTGTGGAAAAGAATCATATTGGTTAGGATATACAGATGTGATTTCTGAAGGTGATTGGAAAGCCGTTGACGCTCCAAATGAAGTGATAACTTACACTAATTGGAAAGTAGGGGAACCAGGAAATGGTTTCACTTGCGAAGATTATATTTTTATGAGAAAAACAAGTAGCCAATGGGAAGATCTAAAAGGATTTAGTTTTGGCTATCACAATATTGGTTTCATTTGTGAATACGAATTAGAAGAACCTGAGATTTTGATAGGCGATACAGATGGTGACGGCAAGGTTACCATTATAGACGCAACAGAAATTCAACGCCATTTAGCACAACTGACAACAATAATTGATGATAGGCTCCCTTGTGCAGATACAGACAAGGACGGAAAAGTCAGTATTATAGATGCAACACAGATTCAGAGATTTTTAGCAAAGCTTATCCCTGAACTATAACACCAATTATTTATATAACCACCCTGCTTGTAAATACAAGATGGGTGGTTTTTATTTTTGCTCCCTCTTGCTTTGGGTTGTCGTTATGTGCTATACTTTTTTTGACAAAATAACACTTTGGAGGGTAAATTATGTATTGTTCAAATTGCGGAAAACAAATAGACGATAACTCTAAATTTTGCAACGGTTGTGGAAGTGCACAGACTCCTGTGCAGACACCTCAGCCTACTGCACCGCCACCTGTGGCACAAGCTCCTCAACCTACTGCTCCGCCGCCTAAGGCACAGGCACAACAACCTACAGCCCCGCCACCTGTGGCACAGGCTCCTCAGCCTACAGCTCCACCACCTATGGCACAAGCTCCTCAGCCAACTGCTCCACCGCCTGTGGCACAAGCGCCTCAACCTACAGCTCCACAGCCTCAGTATTACAACCCTGCCCCTGTTACAGCTACTCCTAAGAAAAAGGGCAAGACAGGTGTAATCATCGCATCGGTTGTTGCAGGTCTTTTGGTGTTTGCTCTGACATCGACTATCGTGTCTTCTTGTGTAGCAAAATCTCTGAGAAACAACGATATAGACGAAACTGATGCTATGTTTGAGTTTGAAACTATCTCAGACGATGCTGTGCAAATTGCAACAGACAGCGACTACTACAGCGATGACGCTGACGACACCGTTGCCTCTGCAAGCGATATCGACAGCTACGAAGATATCTTTAGCTTTTACAGCATTGTTGATACCGACACCTTCTTTGTTGCTGACGAGGTCAGAAGATTTGCATCCGTTGACGAAGACGGTATGATTGACAAGCTTGAGTTTGCGGCAGATGACGATGTTGTTGTAGAGATGTGCGAGACCATATGGCTTGATATCTCTGACTACTCTGACGAAGAGAGAGAAGAGCTCGACAAGCAAATGAAAGACAACTTTAAATCTGCAGTTGATTTGGGCTGTTCTGTTACATATCTGACTCTGTTTGATTACTACAAGGTTACTGTACACTCATACGACCTTGATGACGATGACCACCTGACAGCTCTGTCCGATGCCGGAATTGTTGAAATCGACAGCTTTTTGTATGATTATATTTCACTCGATGCATCTGCACAGGGACTGCTCGATGCAGGTTATTATGAAAAATAAAATCAATTTAATCTAAAGCACAAGAGAGGAAGCTATGCACACATAGCCTCCTCTCTTTTTGTATTATTGCAGAAAAAAAGAGCCCTCGGATAACCGAGAGCTCTGTGAAAGCAAAGTAAAAATTATCTCTTACTAAACTGTGGAGCACGACGTGCTGCTTTGAGACCGTATTTCTTACGCTCCTTCATACGTGGGTCACGTGTGAGGAAGCCAGCCTTCTTGAGTGTAGCTCTGAGGTTCTCAGAATCATACTGTAAAAGTGCACGTGAAATACCGTGACGGATAGCGCCAGCCTGACCTGTAACACCGCCGCCTGCTACTCTACATACTACGTCAAACTTCTCGCCTGTCTCTGTGAGTGCGAGTGGCTGTCTAACGATGAGCTTGAGAGTCTCAAGGCCAAAGTAATCATCGATATCTCTGTCGTTGATTGTGATTTTGCCTGTACCCTGATAGAGTCTTACTCTTGCAACAGAAGACTTTCTTCTGCCTGTACCGTAAAAATATGGTGCCTTATCGTACATTTAAGCTGCCTCCTTTCCTTACATTTCCCATGTCTCAGGCTTCTGAGCCTCGTGAATGTGCTCATTGCCTGCGAACAGTCTGAGTCTGAGCATTGCTGCTCTGCCGATAGTGTTGTTAGGGATCATGCCCTTAACAGCGAGCTCCATAGCCTTCTCAGGACGAGTAGCCATAAGTGTTGAGTATGGAGTCTCTTTGAGGTGGCCAACATAACCTGTATGACGGTACCAAACCTTCTGATCTAATTTTTTGCCTGTTAATACTGCATCCTTGCAGTTGATGATGATAACGTGGTCGCCGCAATCAACGTGTGGTGTGTAAGTAGCCTTGTGCTTACCTCTGAGGAGTGTAGCAGCCTGTGCAGCAACTCTACCCATTGGCTTGCCAGCAGCATCGATAACATACCACTTGCGCTCAACCTCGCCTTTTTTTGCCATAAAAGTTGACATAGCGATTCCTCCAAAAAATATAATTTCTTTGTGTGCTAACAGATAATAACACTATTAAAAATTAAAGTCAATACTTTTTTGCAAAAATTTTAATGTACAACTGTGTTTGCTCAAAAATACTCAAAAATGCTCCGTTTTTCTCGTTTATACTCTTTTGCTATTTTCGCTTTGTACAGGATAAAAATCGGGAAAAGCGCAGGTTTTAAGCCCTTAAATCAGCAGTTTGCCTTCGTACGGGTTCACCTGCTTTTCGGCTCTTGGACCTCTTGCGTATTCTTTACACTTTTTCTCAAGCGTTTCGTCCCATACACTTACTGCGTTTGTGCAATCTCTAAGATGAAAATTCCAAACCACTTTGCTCGAAAGAGGACAATCCGAATCAACAAAAAAGGTTTTTCCGCCTTTTATCTCATGTTTTTTCTCGGGTACTTGCATTAGTTTAGCATCTGTCCACATCTTTTTTTGTGTTATATTTTTCTCAATACAGCGCACTATTCTCAAACTCTCGAGTACATTCGCACTAAAACAATTGTGCAGTTCAAAATAATTAGTCAAGTATTGTGGCAAAAAACCGCTTTTTGACATCAGCAGTATCAAAATAATGTTTTCCCGCTTGTCCCAGTTGTCCGTAAATATACTAGGTGAATCCCATCTGCCCGCAAACACCTCCTGCCAATGCTGTTCGTAGATATACTCTAAATCCGACTGAATAATATTTAGTATCTGCTGTCTGTAACTTGGGTCGCTTATCTGAGCGCGTAGCGCCTCCTCGAACTTTTCGTTTTTTAGTGATTCTAACCTTTTGTGCGCATTCTCCTCGCGCTTTACCTCTGCGCCGGCATAAGCAAAGCAAACGCAAAAGAACACAATAATAATTATCAATAACATAGTAATGCCTCCGTTTTGTTTTATTTTTATCTGTTGTAATTGTGTTGATTATATTTTGAACTCTCGCTATCATAGCGGAGAAGCAACGAGTCCCACACTGCGCGTGCTACCATTGTCTGCTTTTTGTGTCCGCGACAGTTTGGACAGCGTATCGGGTCAGCCCAACCGTTTGCCTTGAAATACTCTTGCTGTTTTGTTGTAAAAATAAAATTTGTGCAACAATCCTGACATTTGATAACTTTGTTTTTCATAGTTTTTCTCCTTTACGCAACTGATAATAATACTGAATAAAATGTAATGGTGAACCTGACATTTCCGTTAGTCAGCGGATAAACTTCAAAATTATCCGCGGGTGATACTATGTCAGCGAAAACCTCGGTGTTTAATACTGTCAGACTGTCTAGTTCTGTGCTGACAGACCCCATGTTGAACTCTTCTAAAATGTCAATGTAAATCGACCCTGCCTCTACATCTTGACTCAACAGACACTTTAACTTTGCGGCTGTCTTAAACATCAGCAAATATCGCTCAGGGTTTATTACTTTTAGTTGTGCTTTTGGCAACTGTCTTAAATAGTCAACCAAAGCGTCAAAAAGTTCCTCCTCTTGTTCTTCAAACAGTTCTTGGTCAAATTCTTTGTTCATTTTTACTCCTTTCGTTGTTGCGGTACTAAAAAGAAAAACAGCGCACACCGTTTTGTCTTTTGGCGTGGCTGTTTTGGCTGTTTTTAGTATCCTGTTTTTGATAGCGGCTCAAAATTGATTGGTATGTCGAATCGCCTGTAGTAACGTAACCTCCTTTGTCTCTTAGTCTGTCGAGTAAAATTTCTGTGTTGTCTTCGAAGTATTTTGGGTAACCCAAAGTAACATCCTCCTTTTTTGAATTTTGTTGTAAATTTGTTTGTGCTTACACTACTTAACCGCCCCCCTGTACAACTGCGTTGTGCCGTTGTCTGAGAGCGGTCTTTCGTGCTTTCACTCTACACCGTAAAGGGTAGTCACCCTTGCCCTGTGGGGCTGTGTGGTTGTGCCTTTGCGTGTGCAAGGTGTTTGACCTTGTCTTACACTCTACACCGCAAACCCTCCCACACTACCTTGTAGGCTTGTCTGTGTGGTCTTTGCGTGTGCAAGGTGTTTGACTTTGTCTTACACTCTACACCGCAAAGTGTCATCACCCTTGCCCTGTGGGTCTGTGTGGGTTGTCTTTGTCCTACACTACTTAACTGAGCCCCACGACCTTGCGGTCTGAGAGCGGTCTTTTGTGCTTTCACTACTTAACCGCCCCCCACGACCTTGCGGTCTGTAGGCGGTCTTTTGTGCTTACACTACTTAACCGACCCACACAACCTTGTGGTCTGTAGGCGGTCTTTTGTGCTTACACTACTTAACCGACCCACACAGACAAAAGCGTTGTGCCGTTGTCTGTAGGCGGTCTTTCGTGCTTTCACTCTACACCGCAAAGGGATACCACCCTTGCCCTGTAGGCTTGTGTGGGGGTGTCTGTGCGTGTGCAAGGTGTTTGACCTTGTCTTACACTCTACACCGCAAAGTACTAACCCCTTGCCCTGTAGGCTTGTGTGGGGTGTCTGTGCGTGTGCAAGGTGTTTGACCTTGTCTTACACTCTACACCGCAAAGGTATATCACCCTCGCCCTGTGGGTCTGTGTGGGGTGCTTTGCGTGTGCAAGGTGTGTGACCTTGTCTTACACTCTACAATCACAAAGGGTGTACCTATTTTTTTATTTTTAATTAACAATATGTTCACCCACTTTTACAAAATTCTTCATAATCACGTGCTATGATGAGTACAGTAATCTTAGGGAGGTGAAATAATGAGCAAAGAGTTGAAGCCGAGTGTGCTCGTTTGTGTGACAGGTCAGTATGACTGTGACCGACTGATTAACAAGGGTTTTGAGCTTGCTGTTGAGATGGGCTGTGATATGCACGTGTTGTGCGTACATGCGCCTGTGTCAAATGCTGGCTTTCTGTCTGATGAAATAGAGTATCTGTATCAGACCGCAAAGAATCTTTGTGCAGATATGACCATAGCGTTCAGCGATGACCCTGCATACACAGCCACCGACTTCGCAAAAAAGGTGAACGCAAAGCTTATTATCACAGGTATGCCTGACAACAAGCCTAACGGTTTTGTTGACAAGCTAAGTGCGTGTTTGCCAAAAACAACTATAAAGATGGTAACAAAAGAAAGCGAGTGCCTGACATATTATCACAGAGAATATGTATCAGCGCCCGCCTGAAAGAAAATATAAAGAATACATCAGTTCACACTAACAGGTTCTGCATATATGCAGGGCCTGTTTTTTCATATTTTGTTGTTTTCTTTCAAAAAAATCTTTATTATATACACAAGGTATGTTATAATACAAAATGTCAAAAATATATAAGGCACGAAAGGGTGTATATATAATGTATAGAGTTGGTATTGATTTAGGCGGTACAAATATTGTCGCAGGTGTTGTAAATGACAAATACGAGATAGTAGCAAAAGCCGAGTGCAAGACTGCTATCCCTCGTCCGGAGTCCGATGTGTGCGACTCAATGGCCGCTATTGTCAAAGAAGCTTGCAAAAAAGCTAAGATTAAGCTTGACGAGGTTGACTATATCGGTATTGGTGTACCGGGCGCTGTTAACCCAGACACAGGTATTGTCGAGACCTGTCCTAACCTCTTGTTCAAAAACTGGGACATCCGCACAATGATGAACGAGCGACTTGGAAAATACATCAAGATAGAAAATGACGCAAACGCAGCAGCGCTTGGCGAGTTCCTTGCAGGCTCTGCAAAGGGTTGCCGAAACGCCGTAGCTATCACACTCGGTACAGGTGTCGGTGGCGGTATCGTTATTGACGGCAGAATATACTCAGGCTCTAACTTTGCAGGTGCAGAGCTTGGCCATATGGTTATAGTCAAAGACGGCAAAGAGTGCGGTTGTGGCAGAAAAGGCTGTTGGGAGGCGTATGCATCAGCTACAGCACTTATCAATATGACTAAAGAGGCTATCATGAACGAAAAGCCTGAGTTCTCATATATGCTCAACCTGTGTGATGGCGACATCAACAACGTAAACGGCAAAACTCCGTTTGACGCTATGATAGCTGGCGACACAACAGGCAAAAAAGTAGTAGAGGAATACATCTCTTACCTTGCATGCGGTCTTGTCAACGTAATCAACATCTTCCAGCCAGACGTGCTCTGCATCGGCGGTGGCGTGTCTCGTCAGGGAGAGAATCTGCTCGGTCCTGTACGCACAATTGTAGAGAACGAGAGAATCACAAAGCACAACGAAAAGCAGACAGTAATCTGCTGTGCAACCCTCGGTAATGACGCAGGCATCATCGGCGCCGCAATGTTATAATACGAAGTGCAACGAGGCATGACACAGAAGCGCCGAGTCACGTAGCTTATACACACTTGATTTTTTCAAAACATATGATATACTTAGTTTAAATTGCCACCGGGTAAGAAATGCAAATAAGCATTCGTTACACATCGTTAGGTCTTAGAAGATGTGTATCGGATGCTTCTTTTTTTGGAGGTACTATGAGAAATTTTGTGCCAAAACTAAATAAATTTGAGTTCGGTCTTTGGATAACATCCATATGCGTATGTATTTTGTGCTTTTTGATTTGCGATACGGTGAATATCCTATCCTTTGTTGCATCCATTGTTGGTGTGACCTCGCTTATTTTTATCGCAAAGGGATATATCAGCGGTCAGATACTGATGATAATTTTTGCGACTTTGTATGGCATAGTATCTTTTGAGCAAAGGTACTACGGAGAGATGATTACCTATGTTTTTATGACACTCCCCATAGCTGTCTTTACAGCTATAGAATGGATAAAGCATCCATACAAAAACACCAGCGTTGTTGAAATTGGCAAGGTTAGCAAAAGACATGTTTTCATAATATTTTTGTTGTGTGTGATTATCACCTTTATTATGTTTTTTGTGCTCAGGTACTTTAACACAGCCAATTTGTTATTATCTACATTGTCTATCAGCACAAGCTTTATTGCAGCAAGCTTTGGATATCTGCGTTCGCAATACTATGCTGTAGGCTATGCGATAAACGACTTGGTCCTGATAGTACTGTGGATTTTAGCAAGTATCAAAGATACATCCTATCTCTCTATGGTGTTGTGTTTTGTAATGTTTTTCATAAATGATATGTACGGCTACTTCTCTTGGACAAAAATGATTAAAGAGCAGAACCAATAACATATTTGCTCGGTAAAAACGGGTTTTCATAAATTTTCTGCAAAAATTATTATAAAACTTGACAAAGTGCAAAAGTTATAATATAATCATTCTTGCTAATTTCAAATTAGTTTCGTGGCGGAATAGCTCAGCTGGCTAGAGCATTCGGTTCATACCCGAAGTGTCGTAGGTTCAAGTCCTATTTCCGCTACCAACGGCCCGGTGGTCAAGCGGTTAAGACACCGCCCTTTCACGGCGGTAACACGAGTTCGATTCTCGTCCGGGTCACCACCGCCCCTGTCGTTTGGCAGGGGCTTTGCTATAGCATCAAGCGCGGCGGAGCGCCGTATCCGCTGTAGCCCGCGTCCATGCCGGTGTGGTGGAATAGGCAGACACAAGGGACTTAAAATCCCTCGGAGTAACATCCGTACCGGTTCAAGTCCGGTCACCGGCACCAAAAAGGGCGGTTTTTTAACCGTCCTTATCTTTTGCTATCTTTTCTAAAACGGCTTATAAAAGCCGTTTTACATGTTTTTGTGCATGGTTATAGATTGGATAAAAACGTTTAAAAATGTCTGCGTTGCAGTACTGTTGCAGTACTTTTTATAGCTGATTATCGGCTTTTTTATGCGGATAATTAAGATTTTCAGAAATCGTGTTGCAGTACTTTTTCGGAAAATGCGTAGAATTAGCCGCAAATGCACCTATTTTGAACAATATTACACTAAATAATGTACTGAGCGATCGAGGACGGCCGCGCCGGTGGTCTGCTGGGCGCCGTGATCGGGAGCAGCTGCGCCGGTGATCTGATAGACGCCGCGATCGAGGGCAGCTGCGCCGATGGTGGTCTGATATGCGGCGCAAATATAAACGTAAATATAAACACCGTAGCGGTCAAATGTCAGTCGCTACGGTGTTGACAAAATGATAATTATCGGATATAATGAGAGTGCAAAGAGAACAGCACAGGCTGTTCCGCAGATATAACGGTATTTTAAATAACCGCCTTGTGGTGCGAACACAGGGCGGTTACTTCTTTATGCAAAGAACGATAATCGTTACTAACAAAGCAAAACAAATTATGTATTCCAAGCAATCACCCCCTCTCGAAGGGTGTCGAAACAGCCGCCGCCGTCCTCTTTGCTGATGATACTATATCACAAAGTACGACAGATTACAAGAAGAAAAAGCATAGTAGCGGTTGTTTTACGCCGCGATCGAGGACGGCCGCGCCGGTGATCTGCTGGGCGCCGTGATCGGGAGCAGCTGCGCCGGCGATCGTGATAGACGCCGCGATCGAGGGCAGCTGCGCCGATGATCTCTGATTCTACAATGCAAACAAAACGCCGTAGCGGTCAATTATCAGCCGCTACAGCGCATTTATTGATTAATATTCGATTGTGTATTCCTTATCAGATTTCAATATCACGGTGAAGTTTAATATCTTCCCGATCTGGTAAAGCTCTTTAACGCTCAGAGTATCACGCGATAATTTGTTATTGAGGTTTTGACGCGTTGTGCCCAGCGCGGCGGCAAGCTCTGTTTGTGTCATATTCATGTCTTTTAAGCGTTGCCGAATAACGGTTGAAGCTGACAATCTGATTCCCCGTTATGGGCTTCGTGATATAAGCATACTTCTTTCAGTATAATCATTATAGCATATATTTGTACACATTTCAATGTACAAAGTGAACAAAGATTCTGTAAAAAGATTGTATACATTTTAGTGTACAAATATGCAGATTATCATTGACTTTGTACACATTATGGTGTACAATATAATTGTAGAAAGGGGGCATAATATGCCAAAGTCAAAACACAGGAAGAAAACACCGAAGCGCAAGCCGAAAACAAACAAGCCGATCAAACAAACAGCGAAAAAAGCCACTCTAAACGATACCGCACAGGATATTATTAATCTCTACGGCGATTACATGATGACACCGGAATATAATGACATTCCATACACCGAAGAACTCAACCACGTTGAAAAGGATATTAACCGGTTAATTAATCAAATCCAAAACAACGGAATTGATAACGATATACTCGCCGCAACGTTGGATAGTTATTTCCTTAATATGTTGGACGCTGCCGAGGAACGCGGCTTTGTCATCGGCTATCAGTATGCCAAAACACACGTGGATGATGGTGAGGGAGATAAGATAATCTATTCTGACGATGAAAAGATTATC
>JAZQBV010000003.1:0-59066 GCA_045545935.1 Ruminococcus sp.
AAACTGAGCAAAGTTGATTTTAAAATAAAAATAGTGAATATATAGAATAATACATTACCAAATACTTAATCTCTGTGATTTAGTAAGATTATCATCTATATAGTTGTTATAGTACAAACATACTTATTTAAATACAGCACAGATAAACGCAGATACAATATATTATTATATATTACTTAGAAAATTCACTAAAAACCTCCCCTAAATTATACAAAATATTCATTTTGTATAATTTTCTATATTGGAATTTACAGACCTATTTCCTATGGTAAAATGTAATTAATTTAAGAATAGCTTGATTTTTACTGTAAATATATATAAATGGTGTTTTATTATGGCTCTCAATTCTATTAATGAATCTTCTCCTATACTCAGAGACTATCTGATTTTTATGCAAACTATCAGAGGTAAATCTGTAAAAACAGTTGACGAATATTTTACAGACCTCAGAACTTTCTTTCGTTTTATAAAAAAAGACCGTAGCTTAGTTGACTCTTCTATCCCCTACGAAGAGATAAACGTTGACGATGTTGATATAAATTTAATAAAAACTATCACTTATTCTGATATGCTTAATTTTATGTATTATCTAAAAAGAGATAGAAACAACAGTTCATCATCAAGAGCTCGCAAGACTTCAAGTCTTAAGTCTTTTTTTGGATATCTGACCGTCAAGAAACACTTGTTAGATATTGACCCTACCATAGAATTAGAAACACCAAAAACAAAGAAATCTCTACCAAAATACTTAACTTTGGAACAAAGCATTGAACTATTAAATGCCGTTGATGGTAAGCACAAAGAAAGAGATTATTGTATCATCACTTTGTTTTTGAACTGCGGTATTCGTCTTTCAGAGTTAGTTGGTCTTAATATTCAGGATATAAGACCTGATTCTACAGCGAGAATTCTCGGTAAAGGCAACAAAGAACGCATTATTTATCTAAATTCTGCATGTATTACAGCAATAGAAGATTACTTAAGAGTTCGCCCTGTTGATGGTGTTATTGATAAAAATGCACTTTTTATCAGTAATCAACTCAAGCGTATGAGTCCCAAAACAGTACAAGCACTCGTATATAAATATCTCGAAAAAATCGGTCTTGATTCTCAGGGATATTCGTGCCACAAGCTAAGACACACAGCAGCTACAATGATGTATCAGCACGGCAACGTAGACATCAGAGTATTAAAAGAAATCTTAGGACACGAAAATTTAGGTACAACAGAGATATATACACATCTTAATTCTTCACAAATGCAAAATGCGGCAGACTCTAATCCCCTATCTAAAATCAAACCTAAGAAAAAAAGCGAATATAAAGAAAGCTCCGATAACTAAATCGGAGCTTTTTCTATTAGTATTCAAATTTGAAGTCATCAGAAAAATCAAAAGTAGCAAAATAATCGTCCATTGTTTCAGCTCTTCTGATTAGTTTGTGTGAGCCATCTTCACATAGCAGAACCTCTGCACTTCTGAGCTTGCCGTTATAGTTGTAACCCATCGCAAAGCCATGAGCACCTGTGTCGTGTATGAATAGTAAATCGCCGTTGTCTACCTTTGGCAACATTCTGTCAATTGCGAATTTGTCGTTATTCTCGCACAAACCGCCTGTAACATCATATTTATACTCACAAGGCTCATTTTCCTTACCTAATACAGTAATGTGGTGATAAGAGCCGTACATAGCAGGTCTCATCAGGTTAGCTGCACAAGCGTCAAGACCAAGGTACTCTTTGTATATATGTTTTTGATGCATACAAGTAGCTACCAAACCACCGTATGGTGCCATCATAAATCTGCCAAGTTCAGCAAATATAGCTACATCGCCCATACCGTTTTTCTCAAGAATTGCTTCGTACTTTTTGCGTACTCCCTCACCTATTACAGCGATATTAGCAGCAGGCTCTTCAGGTTTATAGTCAACACCTATGCCACCTGATAGATTAATAAATGAAATATGAACGCCTGTTTTATCTCTTAGTCTTACAGCGAGCTCAAACAAAATACCTGCAAGCTCTGAGTAGTAATCATTACTTACTGTATTAGATGCCAAGAATGCGTGTATGCCAAAGTGCTCAGCACCTGCTTCTTTAAGCTCCAAAAATGCCTGTTCCATCTGTTCTTCAGACATACCGTATTTAGCGTCACCGGGGTTGTCCATAACCTGAACGCCGTCTTTGCTTGCAGCAAGACTGAATATTCCGCCCGGATTATATCTGCAACATACTGTCTTTGGAACACCACAAACTCTTTTTAAAAATGGAACAAAATTAATATCATCAAGATTAATATATGCACTCATATCATAAGCTTTTTGCATATCAGCTTCGGGTGTAACATTTGATGAAAACATAACATCAGTACCTGTAAGACCACAAGTTTCAGCCATTACAAGCTCAGTTATTGTAGAACAGTCAGCTCCACAACCTTCTTCTTTAAGAATTTTAAGAAGATATGGATTTGGTGTAGCTTTAACCGCAAAGTACTCTTTGAATCCCTTGTTCCATGAGAAAGCTTTGTATAGAGCACGTGCATTTTCTCTTATTCCTTTCTCATCATAAATATGAAAAGGAGTTGGAATATCCTTTGTGATTTTTTTAGCTTGTTCTAAGGTTAAAAAAGGTTTTTTCTGCATATCATATCACCTGTTTCCTGTTAATAATTCTCTACATACTGACAAATTGCATCTTTAATTTCTTCTGTACCTTCACCGTTAAGTGCAGAAAACGGATACAACTTGATTCCATCATAATCTTTGAGAATCTCATTGATTCTCTCTATGCTTTCTTTTTGAGCAGTCTTTTTGAGCTTATCTTTTTTGGTCATAACAATGATAAAATCAAACCCATTATTGTACAGAAAATCTATCATATTGAGATCATCTTGCGTAGGCTTATGCCTCATATCTACAATCTGTACAACAAGACAAAAATTTCTATCCTGTGAAAAATAGCCTTCCATAAGCTCTGCCCATCGATGTTTTTCAGAATGCGACACCTTGGCGTATCCATAACCTGGCAGATCAACAAGACAGAATTTATCAACATCAAAGAAGTTAATAGTAGCTGTTTTTCCCGGAGTAGCGCTGACACGTGCAAGGGCTTTTCTGTTAACAAGTTTATTAATTAACGAAGATTTGCCAACATTTGAGCGACCGGAAAAAATCACCTCAGGCTTGTTAGATACAGCAAGCTGTTTTGAGGTGCCTGCCGCAGAGATAAATTCAGCTTTGTTAAAATTTATCATCGCTATCCCCTTTCTTTATTATTGAGGCACAGTAGTTCTGATGTTTGTATCTCTTTTATGATCAGTAATTATTAATTTTTTGTGCGAGTCATCTGTTTTGACAACGTTTTTGATACTGTATTTCAGAACCTCATCAATCGTTGATACTGATATAAAGTTGAGTTTTTCTTTTATTGTATCATCAAGCTCAACTAAATCTCTTTCGTTATCTTTAGGGATGATAACATTGACAATTCCTGCTTTGTATGCCGCCATAGCCTTCTCTTTAAGGCCTCCTATTGGCAGAACTTTGCCTCTGAGGGTAATTTCACCTGTCATAGCAAAATCGGATCTAACAGCGTTAGCGCTCAAAGCAGAGTATATAGCGGTAGCCATAGTGATACCAGCTGATGGACCATCCTTAGGTACGGCACCCTCAGGAGCATGAATATGTATATCAAAGTTCTTATAAAAATCAGAGTCTATATTATATAGCTGTGATTTATTTCTGATGCATGTTATAGCGGCTTTAGCTGATTCCTGCATAACATCGCCCAATGAACCTGTGAGCTCTACCTTGCCACTACCTTGAACAACAACACATTCTATTGGCAGTATTGTGCCACCAACAGCCGTCCACGCAAGACCATTCACTACACCTATCTCATCTTTTTTAGAGATTTCATCAGATAGATACTTAGCAGGACCGAGTATTTCCTCTATATTTTTATCAGAAACCTTAACATTTTCACATGCATCGTTTACTATTTTTACAGCAGATTTTCTCATAACAGAAGCAATAGTTCTCTCAAGGTTACGAACACCTGCTTCTTTTGTATATGAGTCTATAAGCATATATATAGCTTTATCGGTGATTTTGAAATTAGATTTAGTCAAACCGTTTAACTCTAACTGCTTAGGTATCAGATGCTTCTTTGAAATATAAAACTTCTCTTGTCTTGTATAAGACTCAAGCTCTATTACTTCCATTCTATCTCTCAACGGTGCAGGAATTGCATCATAATCATTAGCAGTAGTAATAAACATTACATCTGATAAATCAAACGGCAAATCAATATAATGGTCAGTAAAAGTGTTATTCTGCTCGCTGTCAAGTACTTCTAACAAAGCTGATGTAGGATCACCTTTGTAATCATTAGATAACTTGTCAACCTCATCAAGAATAAGCAAAGGGTTTTTAGACTTGCATTTTTTGATAGCGTTAATTATTCTACCGGGCATTGAGCCAATATAGGTTCTTCTGTGACCTCGTATCTCAGCCTCGTCCTTAACACCGCCCAAAGCTATTCGCTCACTCTTTCTGTTTATAGCTTTTGCGATACTTTGAGCTATAGATGTTTTTCCAACTCCTGGAGGACCCACAAGACATATAATCTGTCCTTTTGCTTTATCTGTGAGTTTTCTTACAGCAAGCTGTTCTATAATTCTTTCCTTTACCTTTGTTAGACCATAATGATTACTATCGAGCGTTTTTCTAACTTTTTTGAGGTCAATTTTCTCAGTAGTCTTCTCACTCCAAGGTAATTCAAGACAAGTATCAATATATGAGCGTATTACTGCAGCTTCATTGCTGCCGAAAGGCATTTTTTCAAGTTTTGAGCACTCTTTGTTAAGTGTGCTTTTTATATCTTCAGTTACATTGAGTGCGTTTATTTTATCTCTTAACTGGAGTGTTTCAGATTCAAACGACTCCCCTGCCCCAAGCTCTTCCTCAATAGTTCTCAATTGTTCTCTTAAGATATACTCACGTTGTGATTGATCAATTCTTTCCTTTGATTTATCAAGAATCTCTTGTTCAATTTCAAGTATGTATATCTCATTTCTCAAAGCATCAATTAAAGTATCCAGACGGTCAGATACATTAATAGTCTCTAAAATCGTCTGTTTGACAGAGGTGTCTAACAGAACATTACTTGCAACATAGTCTGCTAATTCACCCGGATTAGAGGAAAGACCTATTTTAAACAAAATATCAGCAGGAAGCTTTGGTGTAAGCTCCATATAATTTTCAAATGTACTTTTCAAGAGTCTTACCAATGCGAGATCTCTTGCTGTATTAGGAAGTGATTTTTCAGCAATAGGAGTAATAACAGCCTCAAAAAAATCTTCTCTGTCGAGCTGTTCACAGATTGTAGCCCTGTATTGTCCCTCAATAACTACTCTTGTTATATTTTCGGGTTGTTTTAGCACTTGTACAATCTTAGCAACTACACCGACTCTATAAATATCATTAAGCTGTGGGTCGTTTATAGAAGCATCTTTTTGCGATGTTAAAAAGATTTGTTGATCATTTTCCATAGCACTTTTTATAGCTTCTATAGATTTAGTCCTACCCACATCAAAATGAAGCATCATCTTAGGAAATACCACGATTCCCCTTAACGGTAAAACAGGAATATTAAATTTTGTCTTTTGTACTTGCGACATAATATACCCCATAAAATAAGCTGTATGTCGTTTTCACATCGTGACATACAGCTTTATTCATAAAAATCAGGATGCGTTAATTTTCGAATTATTACCATACTTGTTATCAGCAGAATCAAGCTCTATAGGCATATTTTTGGTATCCCTGATAATCTGTGGAGCCGTGTTATTGATAACAGTATCTTCGGTAATTATAATCTTTTTAATAGAAATATCAGATGGACACTCAAACATCAGATCATTAAGCAAACCTTCCATAATGCCTCTGATGCCTCGAGCTCCTGTCTTCTGTTCTTTAGCTTTCTTTGCGATAGCTACCAAAGCACCGTCTTCAAAATCTATATCAATATTATCCAATTTGAACAGGTGCTTATATTGAGCTATTACAGAATTTTTAGGTTCTGTCAGGATTCTAACCATAGAATCAACATCAAGACCAGACAACGCTGTTATTACAGGTAATCTGCCTATAAGTTCAGGAATAATGCCGTACTTTACGAGATCATGCGCAACAACATCGCTCATCCAGGCGGTCTCATCAAGCTCACGTTTATCTTGAATATTAGATTCAAAACCGAGTGTAGACGAGCCCAGTCTCTTTCCGACTATCTTTTCAAGACCGTCAAAAGCACCGCCGCAGATAAATAGGATATCTTTTGTATCAATATGCAGAAATTCCTGTTGTGGATGCTTTCTGCCTCCCTGTGGAGGTACATTAGATACGGTGCCCTCTACAATTTTCAGTAGAGCTTGCTGAACACCTTCGCCGCTTACATCACGAGTAATAGACGGATTCTCGGATTTGCGAGCTATCTTGTCTATCTCATCGATATATATAATACCTCTTTGTGCTTTTTCTATATCAAAGTCAGCAGCCTGTATTAACTTTAGAAGGATGTTCTCAACATCTTCTCCGACATAGCCTGCCTCTGTAAGAGTAGTCGCATCAGCAATAGCAAAAGGAACATCAAGAGCTTTTGCGAGTGTCTGTGCAAGCAAGGTTTTGCCTACACCTGTTGGTCCAAGTAACAATACATTGCTTTTTGCAAATTCGATATTATCATCGTTGTTAAAAACTCTCTTATAATGATTATAAACTGCAACCGCCAAGGTTTTCTTTGCATCATCCTGACCAATAACATACTGGTCAAGAATAGCCTTAATCTCTTGTGGTTTTAGTAATATATGATTATCAGCTGTTGATTTTTTCTTATTCTTTGTTGAGAAGTCAAGCAACTCATCCTCTAAAATAGAAGAACATAAATCAACACACTGGTCACATATACATGCTTCCTGTCCACTGATAAGACGTCCTACCATGCCCTGTGATTTTCCACAAAATGAGCAATATAGATTATCTTCCGGTCTCTTTCCTGACATAATAATCTCCTAACAAAAATTATCTCTTATCGATAACCTTATCAATTATACCGTATTCAAGAGCCTGCTGAGCTGTCATGAAATTATCACGCTCAGTATCTCTTGCAATAACCTCAAGAGGTTGACCGGTATTCATAGCAAGTATTTCGTTAAGTTTTTGTTTAGTATGGAGAATGTGTTTAGTGTGAATCTCGATATCAGTTGCCTGACCCTGAGCTCCGCCTGATGGCTGGTGAATCATAATATCACTATTTGGCAAAGAATATCTCTTTCCCTTTGCGCCTGCAGCAAGCAAAAAAGCACCCATAGACGCAGCCATACCCATACAAATTGTCGACACATCGCATTTAATGTACTGCATTGTATCATAAATTGCTAAACCATCAGTTACAGAACCGCCCGGGCTGTTAATATACAAGCTGATGTCTTTTGATGGGTCCTGACCCTCAAGATACAAAAGCTGTGCAATAACAACACTTGCAGATGCACTGTTAACTTCTTCGTTAAGCATAACAATTCTGTCGTTTAATAGTCTTGAAAAGATATCATAAGATCTCTCTCCACGGCTTGTCTGTTCTAAAACATAAGGTACTAAACTCATGTCAGTCTCCTTTCGACTGTATAAAAATTACTTAATTTTTGCGTTATCTTTAACAAACTTCATAGCCATCTCTACGGCTAAATCAACACTGAGAGCATCTGCAGGGATAGCAGCTTTAACCTGATCTGCTTCCATCTGATAAGCTTGTGCAAGTCTGTCGTACTCTGCGTTAATAGCATCTTCATCAGGAGTGATGTTTTCAAGTTTAGCTATTTTCTCGAGGATTAATCTCATTTTTACACGTTTCTCAGCTTCAGGAAGATACATCTTCTTAACAGCGTCAGGCTCCATACCTGTATACTTGAGGTATGTATTCATGTCCATACCCTGTGAACGCAATCTCATATCAAATTCTCTGAGCATTGTATTTACTTCGTTTTCATACATAGCTTCAGGAATTTCGCCCTCGATTTTCTCAAGTAAAGCGTTAATTAACTGATCGTCTATATCTTTGTCTGCGTCAGCCTCAAGTCTCTTAGCTAAGTTTTCCTTGATTTCCTCTTTATATTCATCAAGTGTGTCCTTTTCGCTTACATCTTTGACAAATTCATCATCAACCTCTGGGAGCTCCTTAACTTTAATCTCGTGGAGCTTAATCTTGAACTGTGCATCCTTGCCCTTTAGATCTTCAGCCTGATACTCCTCAGGGAAAGTTACATCAATAGTGAATTCCTCGTCAGTTTTGTGGCCGATTATCTGTTCTTCAAAGCCAGGTATAAACTGACCGCTGCCAATATTAAGGCTAAAATTCTCAGCCTTACCGCCCTCAAAAGCTACGCCATCAACAAAGCCCTCGAAGTCGATAACAGCAACATCGCCGTCTTCTACAGCTCTGTCCTCAACAGTAACCATTCTGCTGTTTCTCTCTCTTACTCTATCGATTTCCTCGTTAACAAGCTCATCTGTAACTTCTGTTGATTTCTTCTCAACTTTGATTCCCTTGTAATCTTTAACTTCAACTTCAGGTTCTACAGTAACAGTTGCTTTGAAGGTATAACCTTCTTCTGATACCTCTACAACCTCAAGATTTGTAACAGCAACAATTTTAAGCTGGGCTTCTTTAGCAGCATCTTCTAAAGCTTGTGGATAAGTCTCCTGCATAGCATCATCATAGAATACATCTTTGCCATACATTTTCTCGATAATTGCACGTGGTGCCTTGCCTTTTCTAAAGCCCTGTACAGTGATGTTCTTTGCCTGCTTTTTGAAAACCGCATTAACAGCAGCCTCAAAAACGTCTTTTTCTACAGCTACTGTAAGCTCGTGTGTGTTTGTTTCAACCTTGTTTGTTGATACTAATTTCATTATAAATTCCTCCTGATACACTAAAATATATCTAAAATTTTTAAAAACAATATTATCAAATGCTGAATTTTCTATGAACTACCTGACTAAAACCGGAGTAAAGTCAGTATAGTCGCAAGAAATCAAATGCATATTGATTCCTTTATATTCACCGTTTACTGAATATCTGTGAGTATTAGCTCCATGCAGATGACCGTAGTAACATTCGCAAATTCCATATTCTATTAGAACATCCATTATTTGCTCACATTCTATTTCATTGTAAACGGGTGGATAATGTAGAAAAACAATTGGCTTATTATCGGTGTCTTCTACGCTGTCAAGAGATAACTTTAGTCTGCCAACCTCTCTGTTGATGACTTTTATATCAGCTTCTGATTCTGTATCATAATACCAACCTCGAGAACCGCAGACATATACTCCATCGACTTCGTAACTATTGTTGAAAAGTACTTTTATTGTATCAAATTTATTTTCAACGAGATACTCCTCAATCTTCTTTTTTGTAGTCCACCAGTAATCGTGATTACCCTTTAACAAGATTTTAGTCCCGGGCAACGAATTGATAAAATTGAAGTCTTCATAACAATCTTCAATACGCATCGCCCAAGAGATATCACCTGCTATAATCACGGTATCATTTTCACTGATAAGTCTACGCCAGTTATTTTCTATTCGTTTTGTATAATCTTGCCAACCTCTAAATACATCCATCGGCTTATCTGTACCGAGCGAAAGATGCAGATCAGCTATAGCAAATAAACTCATTATTTAATACCAAGAGCATCAAACACAACAGTTCTCATTTTTTCTTTATCTGTAACATCAGAGAATCTTGTCTTAAGTCCCTTGAGACTTGCTAAAGGCTTTGGTACCTCAGTGCCTGTTATAGTGTTTAGCTTGTCAACCATATCAAACTCACTATCAGGCATATCCTGAGCATCTATAGCCTCGAGTACCGCTTTAGAGAACTTGTAAGGACTTGCTGTTGATGCAATAACTGTAGGGGTCTTATCACCTGTTTTGTCTACATATTCATTGTATACAGCCAACGCAACCGCTGTGTGAGTATCGCACAAATAGTTGTTAGAATCAAATATATTCTTAATAGTTGCCTTTGTGGAGTCTTCATCACAGAATCCACCATAGAACAAATCTGAAATTGTTGTTTTGATATCATCAGGCACTTCATACTTGCCAACTGTCTTGAGTTTTGACATCAAATCTCTGACTAATTCATCATTGTTATCAGAAAGCTTGTATAGTAATCTCTCTAAGTTACTCGAAACTAAAATATCCATTGAAGGCGATATTGTAGCATAAAACTCTCTGTTCTTGTCATAAACACCTGTGTTTATAAAATCAGTGAGAACATTATTTGAGTTAGAAGCACAGATAAACTTCTTAATCGGCAAGCCCATCTGCTGTGCGTAATACGCAGCAAGGATATTACCAAAGTTACCCGTAGGTACAACTACGTTAATACTATCTCCAAGAGCAATCTTGTTATTGTTAACCATATCGCAGTAAGCCGATACATAGTAAACAACCTGTGGCAATAGTCTACCCCAGTTGATAGAGTTAGCGCTTGAGAACATCATACCGTTATTATTAAGAACCTTTGAGTTCTCGGGATCTGTAAATATAGTCTTAACGCCAGTCTGTGCATCGTCAAAGTTACCCTTGATAGCACAAACATATACATTGTCACCAAGTTGAGTGTTCATCTGATGCTTTTGCATCGCAGAAACGCCATCAACAGGATAGAATACAATTATTTCAGTATCCTCTACATCTTTAAAGCCTTCAAGCGCAGCCTTGCCAGTATCACCGGAAGTAGCAACAAGTATAACCGCTTTTGTGTCCTTTGTTGTTTTCTTTAATGATTTGGTAAGGAGATGTGGAAGAATCTGAAGTGCCATATCTTTAAATGCACAAGTAGGTCCATGCCACAATTCAAGAATATTTAACTCTTTGTCTTCATATGTCAAAAATGAAATTGGAGCAGGGTTTTCTGCGCCAAATTTTTTAACTGTGTAAGCTTTATCAACACAATCAGCAATTTCTTCTTCTGTAAAATCAGTAAGATAGCATTTAAATACTTCCTTTGCTCTTTGTTGATATGTCATAGAAAGCATAGATTTAAGCGCTTCTAAGTCAAGTTTAGGAAAACTCTGAGGTACAAACAAACCGCCGTCTTCAGATATGCCCTGCGCTATAGCCTGAGCAGAAGAAACTACTCTATTATTGTTTTGAGTACTGTTATATAGCATACAACTCACCCTTTCGTAAATTTCAACATCTTATTATACTACGAAATCCACTTATTGTCAAAGTTTGTAAGATACTGATTTGCGTTATCAAAAAAGATTTTTTCTGTTAATTTTGCACCAAATTCTGTCAAAAATCTATTGTAAATATCAATTATAGATTCAATTCCTGTAATATCAGCTGGCATTTGTGCACCATCAAAATCTGAACCTATTGCAAGCACGTTTTCTCCATCTAAATTCAAAAAATGCTCTGCGTGCCTGATAATATCGTCGATAGAGGCAAGACCTTCATTATCATTTAAAAAAGCACAGTGAAAATTTAATCCCACTACGCCCTTCATATCTCTGATAATTTTAAACTGATCATCTGTCAGATTTCTTACATTATCAGTCACACTTCGAGAGTTAGAATGTGAAGCAAAAAATGGTTTTTTAGCCATTTTTTCTACATCATAAAACAAATCATCGCTCGCGTGAGATACATCAACTGCTATGTTGTTTTGCTCTAATTGCTTGATGACTTCTGCGCCAAAATCAGTAAGTCCTACTTTGCTATTTGTATGTGCTCCCCCACCAAGTTCGTTTTCGCCATTCCATGTCAGAGTTACTGACTTAACATTATTTTCTACTAACAGGCTGATGTTGTTTATATCACCTGAAAGCATTGATGCATTCTCGACCGAGAGAAACATTTTAGCTTGCTTATTATATATATAGTCACGTTTATATATATCGACACATTTTAAAAACAAATCTGTAGCAGCTTTTCCGTGTAATTCATCAGGTATCCATACAGCGAAGAGCTGAGCCCAACTATCAAATATTTTTGCTTTGTTGAGGTTAACTTGAAAACTATTGTCAATAATGCTCGAATACTCTGTAGCAGCTCTGTACAAGGTATCACAATGTAAATCAAAATACCGCATACTCTCCCCCTTGAAAAAATGCGTTATCTATATGTTTTTCTATATTCCATTGGGAAGCTTTAGAGTTATGCGAAACCTCAATTACGTCAAACCGAGGCTGTTTTTTAGATGGATACTCCTTGAGATACTGATATGCCACACGAACAATATGTGTCTGCTTGTTTCTGTTAACTGCAGAGACTCCGCTATCTAAAGAATCAGTTTCTCTTGTCTTCACTTCAACAAACACAATATATTCTTTATTCTCACAGATTATATCAATTTCTCCAAGTTTAGTTTTGTAATTAGTGTGAAGTATTTTGTACTTATTCTTTTTTAGATAATCACAGGCTATTTTTTCACCTTGAAATCCTACAGATTTATTCTTTGCTTTTATATTCATTGTTTTTGTTTAACAGCTTTTTCAAAAAGCTCATTCTATGTATATCAGATGGCCCATATTTAATAATCATTTCGGTATGAAGCTTTGTACCATATCCCTTGTGCTTTTCAAAGCAATACTGTGGATACTTATCAGCATAATTAAGCATAAGTCTGTCTCGACTAACCTTAGCAAGTATTGATGCCGCAGCTATAGACATCGACTTTGCATCACCTTTAATCACATATTCACAAGGTATTGTTAAATCAGGCAATTTATTACCATCAATTATTGCGTAGTCTGCCTTGGTACTGAGTCCTTCTACAGCTCTTTTCATCGTGTTAAGTGTTGTTGCCAGAATATTGTGTTTTTCTATCTCTTCAACTGAGCCGAAAGCAATACAATACGCAAGTGCTGTTTCGGTTACAACATCAAACAACTCTTCTCTCTTTTTCTCTGTTAGTTTTTTAGAGTCATTCACACCATCTATGATTGTATTTTCAGGCAATATTACAGCAGCAGCACAGACGGGTCCTGCGAGTGGTCCACGACCAGCTTCATCAACACCGCAAACGTATTTATATCCTTTTTCTCTTAGTTGGTTTTCATAATACAACCAATCAATCTTCTCTGTTTCTTTTTTCATAAATCAATTCTCCGGAAATTCAAGTGTGATTTTGCCAAGCTTTGCAGACCTGAACTCATCAAGTAGCATAATAGCAGCACGTTCTGTATCAGGTTCACCCTTAGATACAAGCATACCTCTCTTCTTTGCAATTATCCCCAACAAATCATAGCTATCTATATCTTTGATTTCATCAGAATTCAGCTTAAATCTATCCAAAAATGCTTGTGTGTTCAATTCCTTCAATAAATCTAACAAACGCATAGCTAATAATTCAACATCAATAATCTGATCTTTAATAGCGCCTGTAAAAGCTAACCTCTCACCTGTTATTTTATCATCAAACTTGGGCCACAAAACCCCAGGTGTATCCAACATCTCGAAGCCTTTTGAAATGGTGAACCACTGATTACCACGTGTAACACCTGGTTTATCTGCTGTTTTAGCTTTGTTTTGCTTATTAATACGATTAATAAAGGTTGACTTACCTACATTTGGTATTCCTACTATCATAACTCTCATAGTTGGGTTAATCATACCTTTTTTCTTATACGACTCGATTTTATCAGAAAGAACACTTCTAAGCGTTGGCACAAAAGCATTAATTCCTTTGTTAGCCTTACAGTCAATAGGTATAGCAAGAACGCCTTGTTTCTTAAAATGATCAATCCATATTTTAGTAGACTTCTCATCGGCCATATCACATTTGTTAAGCAAAATGATTCTTGGTTTATTTGTAACAAGCTGTGCAATATCAGGATTTCTACTACTGATAGGTATTCTTGCGTCAATTATCTCTGCAACAGCATCTACAAGCTTTAGATTCTTTTCTATCTGACGTTTAGTCTTGGTCATATGACCAGGAAACCATTGTATATTTTGCATTTCACTCATAATATTCACTCCAATAAAAAACCTGCTACTATTATAAAACAGAAGCAGGTTTAATACAATATTTATTTAATAAATATATCTGATTTTACTCAAATCAAGAGAAGGCTCAAATTCACCATCTTCATAACTATGCGGAACAATAACAAATTGTGCTTTACCAATAACAGAATCAACATCAATAAGACCGACTTCGTTATATCTGCTATCAAGTGAAACAGGTCTGTTATCGCCCATAACAAACATCTTCCCCTCGGGTATAACTTCAGGAATTTCTGTATTACCAATAACAGTATCACCTTGTATGTATGGCTCATCAAGCAGAACACCATCAACAAACACTTGATTATTGTCAAAGTCAATTCTGAGTGTTTGTCCCTCAGTAGCTATAACTCGCTTAACAAGTGGCTTATCATACTCTTCGCCGTGACTTATAACAATCACATCGCCGTTTTTTGCTGTGTAAAACAGATTAGTAACAATGACTTTATCGGTGTTGATAAGGGTATTTTCCATAGATGTACCGTCAACATCAATAAGTCTGAAACAAAATGTTAGCAAGAGCACAACAGCTACTATTGCAAAAATTATAGAATTTATCCAATCGAATAAATTTATGGAAATAGAGTTTGTGTTAACTCTAATCTTATCAATAGCTTTATCGTTGTCAGTATTATTCATTTTATATATTAAATCATTATTTTTCAATTATGCCACTTCCTAAATAGATAGCAAAAAAGGGACTTATAAAGTCCCTTTTTAAAAACTTTATTTACGGATTTCTTCTTTGACTTTAGCTGCCTTACCAACTCTATCACGGAGATAATAAAGCTTGCTTCTACGAACTTTACCGTATCTGATAACCTTTACATCAACAACATTTGGTGAGTGAAGTGGGAATACTCTCTCAACACCAACACCGTAAGAAACACGTCTAACTGTAAAAGTTTCGGCTACGCCACTGCCCTTCTTAGCAATAACTGTACCCTCGAACATCTGAATTCTTTCTCTCTCACCCTCACGGATGTTAACAGAAACCTTGACTGTATCACCAACAGAAAATTCAGGTGCTTGCTCTTTCATAGAGCTCTGTGCAATAGTTTTTAATGCGTCCATTGTAATCCTCCTAAAATTTTCAGATATTCATGCATAACTGCAGAGGACTATCCGCTTCAAATTGTGACATAATGTCGTAATCTGAACCCCATCAACTGACTGACGGTTTCCAAATGCTTGAATATTGTATCATAAAAGAATATTAAATGCAAGTCTTTTTTACAAAGTAACAAAAATTTAATTCATTTTTTGTAGCTTATGTATAAACTTTGAGAAAACATCAGGAACTTCAGAAGAAAACTCCATATATTCACGAGTAACTGGATGTACAAAACCGATTTTTTGTGCGTGCAGACACTGACCTTGCAAGGATGTAATAACCTTTTTGGGACCATACACACTATCTCCTGCAATAGGATGTCCTATATATGCCATATGCACTCTGATCTGATGCGTTCTTCCTGTCTCAAGTTTACATCTGATTAATGTAAAATCACCGTATCGCTCCAAAACCTTATAATGAGTAACAGCATTTTTGCTGTTCTTTTGAATCACACACATCTTTTTTCTGTCAACAGGATGTCGACCTATTGGAGCATTGATAGTTCCGCCATCATCTTTGAAATTCCCATAAACTATTGCTACATATTCTCTTGTAAAAGAATGCTCTTGTATCTGTTGAGCTAAAAAGCTGTGAGATGTATCGTTTTTAGCTACAATTAACAATCCACTTGTATCTTTATCGATTCTGTGAACAATACCCGGTCGTAATACTCCGTTAATTCCTGATAGAGAATTTTTACAATGAAACATCAAAGCATTAACAAGAGTATCGGTATAGTTACCCGCAGCAGGATGAACTACCATACCTTTTGGTTTATTTACAACAAGCAAAGCATCATCCTCATACACTATATCAAGCGATATTTCCTGTGCAATAATCTCTGCATCAACAGGTTCATCTAACTTAACAGTAATGCTATCCCCTGTTGCTACCTTATAGCTTTTAGAGCATTTCTTAGAATTAACTAAAACGTTTTCATTATCTATAAGCTTAGCTGCAGCACTTCGAGATATATCACTTTGATTTTCAGATATGTACAAATCAAGGCGCTTGCCGGCATTTATGTCATCTACAACAAAAGTTATAATTTCCATTATTAATTCTTTTTCTTTTCTTTAAATTTAATATCACTGCTAAGTTCTGAATAAAACAACAGATATATCACTAAAACAACCGTGCCCGCTGTTATACAATAATCAGCAAAGTTACATACAGGTGGAAAGAACGAAAGTTGTAAATAATCAACAACAAACCCTCTGAAAATCCTGTCAATAAGATTTCCTATACCACCACCAATAATAAGTATTGATGCAATAGAAAACAAACGACTGTTACCTGCATTTTTGAAAAGTAAAATCACAAAAGCAACAATTACAGCCAAAGTAACAATAACAAAAATCCATCGTAAATTTTTAAACATCCCGAACGCTACGCCGGTATTTTCGATATAAATTAAATCAAGCAAATGCGGAATTGCAGTAACAGTAGATACAGGTTCAAGATACATTACAACAAAATACTTAATAACCTGATCTATAACAGCAATCAACAAAGCAATAGATAGATATAATATAGCCATCGACATAACTCCTATAACAGTATGCGGTGTACCATAAGATACACCGCATGTAGAAAAATTAACTGTTTAAAATCTCAGCACAACGCTTGCAGACAGTCGGATGATTAGAATCTTGTCCAACAGTCTCGCTATACGCCCAACAACGCTCACATTTATCGCCTGATGCTTTGTTAACTTCTACAGTCAGTTCTTCCACATCAGCTTCTTCTATATTTACATTAGAAACGATAAAAGAAGTAGCGAGTTCACTCTCAACGCTTGTTAAGAATTCATACATCTGTTTATTAGCTTTAAGTGTAACGCTTGCTTCAAGTGATGAACGAATAGTCTTGTCTTTAATAACAACCTCAAGACTCTTCTTAACAGTATCTCTGAGCTCGTGAATCTTATCCCACTTATCAGCGAAATCTGCATCACAGTCAACAACAACCTTTTCAGGCATATCGTTAAATATAACATGAGATGCATCGCTGTCGCTATTATGAGGCATAAACTTCCAGATTTCGTCAGAAGTATATGCAAGTATAGGTGCAATCATTCTTGTGAGTGAATCTAAGATTATATACATTGTGGTCTGAGCAGCTCTTCTCTGTGTAGAATCAGCCTTTTCTGTATACAGTCTATCCTTGAGTACATCAAGATAGAAGTTAGACATATCTACAACACAGAAGTTGTGGATAGCATGATAAACCTGATGGAATTCAAATGCATCGTAACCTGCTTTAACCTTATCGATAAGCTCGTTGAGCTTAATAAGCGCCCACTTATCAATATCATAAACGTCATTAGCAGCAACCATATCCTTATCAGGATCAAAGTCACTTAAGTTACCCAAGATATATCGAGCAGTATTTCTGATTTTTCTGTAAGCTTCAGATAGCTGCTTCAAAATATCTTTAGAAATTCTGATATCTACATGATAATCAGATGAAGCAACCCATAATCTAAGTATATCAGCACCGTATTGCTCGACTATCTCAGATGGAACAATACCGTTACCAAGAGATTTGCTCATTTTTTTGCCTTCACCATCAACAACCCAACCGTGAGTCAATACAGCCTTATAAGGAGCTGTGCCCATTGTTGCAACAGAAGTCAAAAGTGATGACTGGAACCAACCACGATACTGGTCAGCACCTTCTAAGTAAAGATCAGCGGGCCATGTAAGATAAGGTCTGTTCTTAAGTACAGCGGCATGTGTAGATCCGCTGTCAAACCAAACATCCATGATGTCTTTTTCTTTATCAAAATCAGTACAGCCGCATTTTTTACACTTAGTACCTGCAGGTAAAAACGCTGTAGAATCAAGCTCATACCAAGAGTCTGAGCCTTTTTCTCTGAAAATATCAGCTACAGACTGCATAGCATCTTTATCAATATGTGGTTCGCCACATTCTTTACAGAAGAAAATAGGAATAGGCACGCCCCACTTGCGCTGACGAGAAATACACCAATCTTTACGCTCACGAACCATTGATGTAATTCTATCCTGACCCCATTTAGGAATCCACTGTACATCATTGATAGCTTCACATGCAGCGTCTTTAAAATCATCTACTGAACAGAACCACTGATCAGTAGCTCTGAAGATGACAGGCTTCTTACATCTCCAGCAGTGAGGATACTGATGGATGATTTTCTGTAACGCAAACAATGCACCTGTCTCGCTGAGATGCATAGCAATAGGCTTGTTAGCCTCTTCTGTAGAAAGCCCTGCAAACATCGAACCTGCTTCTTCAGTTAATCTGCCGTCAGCATCTACAGGTACAATAATTGGTATATCTTCGTAGTTTTTGCATACGTCAAAGTCTTCAACGCCATGGCCAGGTGCAGTATGTACACAACCCGTACCGCTCTCTAAAGTAACATGGTCACCAACAATAACAAGCGATGTTCTATCAAGGAACGGATGTGCAGTTTTTATATACTCAAGCTCACTGCCTTTAATAGTAGCAACAACTTCATAGTCTGTGATTTCTGCTGCCTCCATAGCGCTCTTGTAGAGCTCTGTAGCCATTACATAAAACTCATCGTTTGCCTTGATAATTGAATACTCAAAGTCAGGACCTACACAAATAGCTACATTTGCAGGCAAAGTCCATGTTGTTGTAGTCCAAATAACAAAGTATGTTTTTGCAGGGTCTACACCAAGTGCACTCAACTTACCTAAATCATCAGTAACATTAAATTTAACGTAAATAGAATGGCATGGGTCCTCCGCGTATTCTATCTCAGCCTCAGCAAGCGCAGTTTTACATTCAGGGCACCAATATACAGGTTTAAGACCTTTATATATATAGCCTTTGCAAGCCATTTCTGAGAAAACTTCAATCTGTGTAGCCTCAAATTCGTTCTTCAATGTTATATATGGATTATCCCATTCACCAATAACACCAAGACGTTTAAACTGATTTCTCTGGTCGTCAAGATAGCCTAAAGCAAATTCACGACAGATCTTTCTGAGCTCAACATCAGATATTGTTGTCGAATTACCTACACCGGCTTTAGCTCTTGCTTTAAGCTCAGTAGGCAAGCCATGAGTATCCCAACCCGGTACAAATGGTGACTTGAAGCCGGACATATTCTTGTATCTTACAATTATGTCCTTTAAAACTTTGTTCAAAGCTGTACCAAGGTGAATATCACCGTTAGCATATGGTGGTCCATCATGAAGAACATACAGAGGTTTGCCCTCATTTTTCTCCATGAGTTTTTCGTAAATTTTTTCTTCTTCCCACTTTTCAAGAGCTAAAGGCTCTGACTGTGGTAAACCCGCACGCATAGGAAAATCTGTTTTTGGTAGATTCAGCGTACTATTGTAATCCTGGGACATTTTTCTACTCTCCAAAAAAATAATTAGTCTACATCGTAGTTATCGCCAAACTTAAGTTGGTCAAACTTCTCATTCTTGTGTTCCTGAGCTGACGCCTCAACAACCTCAGAAGAATCGCTCTTAACCTCTGTTGCCTGAACCATCTCTTCTTCAAATTCAACATCATCAGAATTGATAATCTCTTCTACAGGCTCAAAAGGATATTTTTCGTCAAGCTCTTCACGTCTTGCTTTAGCATCCTGCTCAGTTGGAAACTCGTCAAGTAATGACAAGTGTTTCTTATAGAGAGAAATCATTTCTTTTCTGAGCTTTGCGGTCTCGGCGAGCACTGCCTCGTACTTATCCTTCTCTCTCTCGGTAGCCATTTCTGCTTCTGTCAAAATCTTTCTTGATTTTTTCTCAGCAGCTTTGATAATATAGTCAGCCTTGTCTTTGCCCTCTTTTACAGCAGAATCAGCCAACTTCTGAGAAGAAAGCAAAGCATTTCTTACTGTTTCTTCATCAGTTCTATACTGCTCGATTTTTGTAGCAAGTATGTCCATCTTTCTCATAAGCTCAGCCTTCTCGGCCTTCATATGCTCGATGGTAGCGATAACGTCATCGATGAACTCATCGACATCATCAGGACGATAACCGCCCATACCAGCTTTTCTGAAACAAATGTTTTTAATCTCGTCAATTGTAAGCATAAATAGCACTCCTATCTGAAATGTTTAACCGTAATCTTAACTTTACCCTTTTTAGAGTATCCATTAATCGCAGTTAAAACAAATTTACCAAATTTTCTTATTGTTAGCACATCGTCAACACTTACATTCTTCGACACAGAAGTCTGTACAAAGTGATTTTGTGTAACAAGCTCTGATTTAATTAAACTCTGTGATTTGTCTCTCGATAAGTTACATAATGCCGAAACAATCACGTCAATTCTTAATGATGAAACTGTTGTCGAAATCAACTCATAGTTAGGCACATAATCAAAATCGTCATCATCAACAATAGATAAATTAACTCCGACATTGCCGATTTTATGGGTGTTATCAAGAACATAATTTGACAATTCATTTTTAACTAATACTATTGCATACCCCTCGTATACAAGAATATCCCCTATAGCACTTCTATCTATTCCAAGACTCATAAGTGAGCCCAAAAAATCACGGTGCGTTAATTTGTACTCTTTCTTATAACTTATCTTGATACGGCTAATAGGAAAATCATCTATACAAGAAACATTACATCCAAAGACAACCCTTTGAGCATTTGTATACCCACCATAAAAAACACAATCATCAGTGAGATGTACCTTACGTTTAATAAGTTCAGCTTCTCTTTCGTTTAAAAAGCCAAAGAACGCAGGTAAGTTGCGCTTGTAAGACAATTCAATAGTATCATAAGCTTTCGATTTAACAAGCTTTTCATCACAGAGGTTTTGATTATTCATTAATTAAAAATAAATATCATTATGCTCTAACTCATCAAGCAAATCATCACCGGTAAGGTCAACATTATTTGGAATAATGATAAATGTGCTTGCTGATACTTTTTTGATTTTTCCGCGATTAGCATAAGCGACACCGCTGAGAAAATCAATTATTCTTCTCGACATATCTTTGTTAGTGTTTTCGAGATTCAGCACTACTGTGTGAGTTTTAACTAATTCATCAGCGATAACTCTGGTTTCTTCACCGAATTTTTCTGGTTTAAATAACGCAACCTGTAATTTAGCAGTAGCGTTAATATTAACTACCTTACTTCTTCTGTTAGATTCACGACTTGGTCTCTGGTCATCATAATCGCTGTAATCGTCATCGTATCTGCGTGAGCTTCTGCTTGAATAAGACTCCTCTTCTTCCTCTTGGTTATCGTAGCCATACTCATCGTAATCGTACTCATCATCAGGAGCATCCCACATACGCTTGAATTTATCAACAAAACCTGCCATATATATAACCTCCACAAATATTTATGAATAATTTCTCGCACCAAAAAGAGCAGAGCCAACTCTGATCATATTGGAGCCAGACAAAATAGCTTCTTCAAAATCGTCAGACATTCCCATTGAAAGAATATCCATAGATATATTATCTATATTTTTGCCCTTGATGTCAATAAACATATTATGCATATTATCAAAAAATTTACAAATTTTCTGTGAATTCTCACAAATAGGCGGTATCGCCATCAAACCTTTGACATTAATCGAAGGTAAATCTTTGATTTGATACAATAGGTCCTCTACTAACTCGGGCATAACACCGGATTTATTCCCTTCTTTTCCGATGTTAACTTCTACTAATATATCAATATCTCTGTTTTTTAAGACAGCTTGTCTTGATATTTCAGAGGCAAGTTTCATAGAGTCAACAGATTGTATCAGGTCAACTTTATCTATAATCTGTCTGACTTTATTCGTTTGCAAATGTCCAATAAACTGTAACGAACATTCACTAAGATTATAATCATCGTACTTAGAAAGCAGCTCCTGTACCCTGTTCTCTCCTATATAGCTCAATCCTAACGAAATAGCATGATTAATATATATAGGATCTACAGTCTTGGTAGCAGCAAGAAAACAGATATCTTTTTCAGTTCTACCTGTCTTTTGTGCAGCCGCGGCTATCTTCTCGCATATACTTTTGTAATTATATTCAATGTCAATCAATGAGCTTGCCATCGTACAAATCATCTCCTTCAACTACAACTTCATCATATAATGAAATAGTTGTGCCGTTATAAAGTAAATCTTCACTTGGAGTTTCGCTACAAATAACATAGTCATCACCTGAATAGATGATATAAACCTGCTTGAATATCAACTCACTGCCATATTTGACATAAACACCCTGTACTTTAGATTCTTCTGTTTTCGTCTCACCGTTTTCGTTAGTTATTGTCTTGGTAATAAAATCATCGTGTAGAGCATTTTTGCTCACCTTTAAACCTTCATATGTGTTTAGTTCAATTTCTACAGTTTCATTTCTGACTTTAGCAAGCGCAGAATTCATATAGCTACACTCAAGAACAACAACACTCTTATCTTCATTTGCAAATTGATTAACAGAGACTACTTTAGCAGGAATAGGCTCATTATAAGCATTAGAAATTCTAACGCTCACATTTGAGTTAGAGTGATTGATAGCTACTGCCTCTTCATTAGTAACAGGACAAGCAACATACCAAGAAAATCCATTTATTATTTTTCCTGCATATATGCTATTATCAACCTTATCTGCTTTTGGGTCTAACAAATCAGAATATTTAATCTGTGACATATCATCAACAGATATGTAACTTTCATAACCATCTATAGATGAAACAAAATAACCGGATTTTTTAGTAACAATATTACCGGTACTATCGTGTGGCTTGTCTTCCAATATAGATTTTTCACTCTCAAGCTCTGCTATAGTATCATCAAAGCTATCCTGATCACCTGTAATGATTTGTTTTCTATAAATTGAGGATAACAATTCATTCTCAATAGGTGTTATACCATCAAAATTTCTTTCGTTTATATAGTCAATAAAACTTACCAACCTATCATCAAGCTGGTTATTAACAGTATCAAGACCAATATTAACAGAATTTGATATATTATTAAGTGATTTCAAATCATTTATTTCTTCATCTATATCACATATCTTCTGATAAACAATAGCTTCATCCTCACTATTATATACAGAAGCAATTATGCCATTTGCGGTAACCTTATCTCCGTCAGAAACCTGATATACTAAGAAACCGTCAGTATTCTTATCGATATATGTTTCCTCTCTAAAAACAAAGCCTGTAGTGTTAATGGTGTCAGCAACTGATATTCTTTGAGTTGTTTCAACTACCAGATTATCACTACCCATAAAATTTGTAGTAACAAATATAAACACCAGAAAAACCAGAGCCAAAGCGCTAACAACACCAATAATTATTCTCGAGGTACGTTTTCTTACGATTTTTGACTCTTCTTTAGTTTTTGTTCTTTTCGTCTTTTGATTTTTTTGATTATTTTTATTCATAAAATAATCCCTTCTTAACTACATCAACAGCATTAATAAAAATTTCGTCAATATTGAGTTTATCAATACAAAACCAAAATGTATTTTTATCTCTGTTAAACCAGGTTAATTGTCTTTTTGCATAACGTCTTGTCTGCATTTTCAAATTATCTATACATTCATCAAGAGTTAAAGTGTCTTCAAAATATGGCAATAACTCTTTGTATCCTATTGCCATGGCAGAAGTCTTGCTCAAATCACTAAATAGAAACCTTTCAGCTTCTTTTAGCAAACCATCCTCAAGCATCTTATCAACACGCCTGTTGATTCTGTCATATAGATACTGTCTATCTTCAGCCTTAAGACCAACTTTAACAACATTATATGAAGATTCATGTGGGTGTGAATTCTCATTATGCTGTGAAATCGGCACACTGGTGCTTTCAAATACCTCTAAAGCTCTGATTATGCGTTTCTTGTTTCTTTCTACCGACAGTTTGTTGTAAGAAACAACATCTACTTTCTGCAGTTTATCAAGCAGATAATCAATACCGTATTCATCACATTCATCACTAAGCTTTTTTCTTAATTCTTCGTTTGTTTCAACATCAGCAAAAACAGTATTTTTAACAACGGAATCTATATAAAGTCCTGTGCCACCCACCAAAATCGGTAATTTGCCTCTATTGTGAATACTCTCAATAGTTTTGTGCGCAAGTTCGCAATACTGAGCAACAGAAAAATCCTCAGTAACATCCAGAAAATCCATCAAATGATGTACTACACCATCTTTCTCAGATGCATCAGGTTTAGCAGTAGCAATATCCATGCCTTTATAAATTTGCATAGAATCAGCAGAAATAATTTCACCATTAAACTCTTTTGCCAATTTAATAGACAAGTTAGTTTTTCCACTTGCAGTAGGTCCAACAATAACAAGCAGAGGTATTTTATTTGTATTTTTGCAATAATTCAAACAAATCACACCCTACCAAACTGCTTCTCTATTTCATACTTGCTGATAACTATACACAGAGGTCTGCCATGTGGACAATATTTAAGGGATTTATCTTTTTCTAATTGCTTAGCTATATCAACAAGCTCCTGTTCAGTGCTGATGTTACCGGCCTTAATAGCAGCCCTACACGAAACATTGTGATAAATCCAATCCATCTGTTCTGTACGTATAGATTTACGATTCTCAGTCAGATAACCTGCCATTTCAATCACAGTCTGTTCTATGTCCTCTTTGTCCAGATACTGAGGTGCGCTTCTGACCAGAACAATACCGTTGCCAAAATCATCGACTTCAAAGCCTGCATCATTTAGAAGTTCAAAATTACTGATAACACTATCATAGTCAATCTTATTAAGTGTAACAGAAATAGGCTCTAACAACATCTGGGCAAAGCCATTGCCTTTTTCTTTCTTTAACTTTTCGTAAATAATACGCTCATGAGCAGCATGTTTATCTATAAGTATAAGTTCTTTAGAGTTTTTCTCGATTATTATGTAAGTCTTGAACGCTTCGCCAATGTAAGTGAAAGTATCTTCATTTACATCAATAAGAGTTTCTATCTCTTCTTTAGCATCCAAAATATGATTATCTACAATTATTTTTTGATTTTCCTGAATAGAATACGATAATAATACTTCTTTATCAGCGGTATTTATAACACCATCTTTTTCACTATTGCTGTCTACTACAGGAGTAATAAATGTGTTGTTTACTGATTTGTCGTAATCAGCAACTTTTAAATCAAAATCAATAGGCTTAACTACCTTTGTATCACTAACTTCATCAAGTAAATCAAAAGGATTAGCAACCTTCTTCTGCTTAGACACATCCGTCTCACTAAAAACAACTGCGTTTGATTTTTTAACTTCCTCGTCTCGCTCACGAAAAACCTTCTGAGCAAGTTCGAATGGGTTGATTTTATTTTTAATTTCTGATTTAGAATTAAAAACCGCAGTTTTTCTTACGTCACTTTGATTAAGTGCAGATTTAACGGCATGATAAACGGCATCAAAGACAGGTCTTTCATTAACAAATCTAACTTCAATTTTAGCAGGATGCACATTAACATCCACAGCCTCAAATGCTACCTCAATATTAAGTACACAAGCAGGAAACTTACCCACCATAACAGAACCTTTGCAAGCTTCTTCTATTGCTGCCATAGCGGTACGACACTTAACAAATCTACCGTTTATGAAAAAGTTCTGCATATTTCTGTTAGGACGTGCACTCTGTGGTTTAGACAAATAGCCATTCACTTTAATGCCATTAAGCTCATAATCAACAGGAATAAGGCTATTAGCAAAATCTCTACCATAAACAGAATATATTGCAGACAGCAGATTACCATCACCTGAAGTTTTAAGCATTTGCTTAGAATCTTTAATATAAGTGATAGAAATCTCAGGATGAGAGAGAGCTATCTTATCTATAACATTAGACACAGCATTGCCCTCGCCTACATCTGTCTTTAAGAATTTCATTCTTGCTGGAATATTATAGAACAAATCTCTGATAATAAACGTTGTACCTACAGGGCACCCTGCATCATCGAAGGACTGCTCTACACCACCATGAATAACATATCTTGTGCCAACTTCCTCATCAGCAGACTTTGTTATCAGCTCAAGTCTCGATACAGCAGAAACAGAAGCAAGCGCCTCTCCTCTGAATCCCAAGGTAGATATAGAATCGAGATCATCCTGTACTCTTACTTTACTGGTTGCATGGCGCAAAAAAGCCACTTTTATGTCTTCTCTCAAAAAGCCGCAACCATTATCGGTAACACGCATAAAGGTAGTACCGCCGTTCTTGATTTCGATAGTAATAGAAGTTGCTCCGGCATCTATTGAGTTTTCTACCAACTCTTTTATAACCGATAGTGGTCTCTCTACAACCTCACCGGCTGCTATCAATTCAGCGACGTGTTTATCAAGAACATTAATTCTTCCCATGCGTGTTCACCTCCTATTGTTCAGATAAATTCTTTAATTCATACAAAAGATTAAGAGCCTCAATTGGTGTCAACGTATTTACATCAACACTATTGAGCTTATCACAAACAGCGTTACTGCTGCTTGGTATAAGCGATAACTGTTCACTCTCAATGATTTGTTCACTTTGTTTAATAAGTAAATCCTTATTTATATAATCTTTATTTTCAAAAACAAGGTCTTTGAGTATCTGTTTAGCTCTGTTAATTATCCAATCCGGAATACCCGCAAGCTTAGCCACCTCTATACCGTAGCTATCATCAGCACCACCCGGTACAATTCTACGCAAAAAGGTAATGTCATCGCCACGCTTTTTAACGGCTATGTTGTAGTTCTTAACACCATCTATAATCTGTTCAAGAACAGTAAGCTCATGATAATGAGTAGCAAACAGAGTCTTAGCGCCAAGTCGTTTTTTATCAGCTACATACTCAAGAACAGCCCTTGCTATACTCATACCATCATAAGTAGAAGTACCACGACCAATTTCATCAAGTATCAATAAGCTCTTATTAGTTGCATTAGATACAATATTAGCTACCTCGCTCATCTCAACCATAAAGGTAGATTGTCCTGACGCAAGGTCATCCGATGCACCAACACGTGTGAAAATACTATCTACTATACCAATCTCTGCATAAGACGCAGGTACAAAAGAGCCCATTTGCGCCATAAGTACAATAAGAGCAACCTGTCTCATATATGTAGACTTGCCCGCCATATTAGGACCTGTAATAATAGCAACCCTGTTACTCTCACTATCAAGAAAAACATCGTTAGGCACAAAAGGAGAAGCATCAGACAAAGCCTCTACAACAGGATGTCTGCTATCCTTGAGTCTGATAACGCTCGATAAATTTACCTCCGGCTTAATGTATCTATTACTTGAAGCTACATTTGCAAGAGACACAAGTACATCAAGAGTAGCAATGGCTTGAGCGGATTTTTCTATTCTACTCAAGTTGTCAGCAATTATCTTTCTGACATTATCAAACAGTGCATATTCAAGTGCAATCGCTCTGTCTTTAGCACCTAAAATTCTACTCTCAAGCTCCTTGAGTTCTGGTGTAATATATCTCTCGCAATTAGCAAGTGTCTGTTTTCTAATATAAGTTTCTGGAACAAGTTCTTTATAAGAATTTGTCACTTCTATATAGTAACCAAAAACACGATTGTATCCAACCTTAAGCTTAGGAATACCAGTAGCAGCTTTTTGTTCAGTCTCTATCTGAGCAAGTAAAGCTGTGGAGTTGTTCATATCGCCTGTAAGTATATCGAGCTCATCTGAGTAGCCGCTCTTGATCATGCCACCCTCTCTTACAGAGAACGGAGGCTCTTCAACTATAGCATTATCAATAAGCTCTCTTATATCTTCAAGAGTATCAAGTTGCCTATGTAGTTCAACAAGGTATTTCGACTTAGAATCAGACAACTCATCTTTTAGAGCAGGTAGATTTGTTATAGCTCCACACAACGAGCGTAACTCTCGTGCATTTGCAGAGCCGTACACTATTCTTGTCATAAGGCGCTCTATATCAAAAATACCTACAAGCATAGCAGATATCTCGAGACGCTTTACTGTATTGTTGACAAGCTCTTCAATAGCGTTCTGTCTTTTGAGTATCTGAGTCACATTCATTAGCGGATGCTCAACCCATGAACGAATAAGTCGCTTGCCCATAGCGGTTTTTGTACTATCAAGAACCCACAACAAGCTATGTTTCTTCTCTTTAGATATCATAGTCTGAGTAAGCTCAAGATTACGCCTTGTGTTATAATCAAGGTTCATATACTGGTCGTTAGAGTATAGGTCAATATTCTCAATTCTCTGCAAACCGGTTTTTTGAGTTTCTCTTAGATAATTCAGCAAAACGCCAAGTGAAATTATAATATCCTTATTATCAGCAATGACTTCTGCTTGTTTTGCACCAAACTGAGATAACACAGCATCAGAACACTCTAAAAAACCACAGCTATCATCATCAGCTTCACTGACAAAGGTAGATAGTTTGTCTTTAATGAAACCTAACAAGGTTTTGTTACTTTTTAGTGTGCCACCAAGGATTATCTCTTTTGGAGAATAGCTTGTAAGCTGAGTAATCAGCTCAGGAATCGAATTTTTATCCTCTATACAGGTAACATTTAATTGACCAGTAGAGATATCGCAAAAACACAGTCCGATCCTGTTTTTGTTCGAGTAAGCACTACATATATAGTTATTTACACTTTCATCGAGCATACTGCTTTCCATAACAGTACCCGGAGTAATAACTCTGATAATATCTCGTTTAACTATACCTTTTGCTTGAGATGGATCCTCAGTTTGCTCACAAATAGCAACCTTAAAACCTTTTGCTACAAGTCTTGCTATATAGTTCTCAGCACTATGAAACGGAACTCCACACATAGGAGCACGTTCTTCTTGTCCACAGTCTCGACCGGTTAGGGTCAGTTCCAATTCCTTAGATGCGATTTTAGCATCCTCAAAGAACATCTCGTAGAAATCTCCGAGTCGAAAGAACAAAATACAATCTTTATTGTTTTCTTTTATGCTGAAATATTGCTTCATCATCGGAGATAACTCAGCCATCTAACTCATTCCTTATCCTAACAAAATACTTATTAGTGGCAACCACCACAAGAAGAACAATCACCTGCACAACTTGCAGAATAATCAGTAGTATCAGGATCCTGACCCTCAGCAGACTGAGTTACAATAGCAATAACTCTCTGCATAACTGTATCAAACTCAGTTTTTGCGTCATTATATGCTTTCATACTTTCGTTTGCCATAACCTTCGCATAGAGGTCACGCATCTCTTCGTTGAGAGTTCTGAGCTTCTCTTCATCTCTATCTTCTTTGCAAGCTTCATTGTTGATTGACATTCTCTTAAGATTAAATTCACCAATCAAATCCTGAAGCTCTTTATCATCATCAGCAGTTTTTGTAGCCTGCTGTAGGTTTTTGTAAGAATCTTCAGCCTGAATAGCATGTCCTAATTGTCTTGCAAGTGCGATTAAATCCATATCAATTACTCCTTTATAAGCTCACCGTTAAGTATCCAATTGCGAGCTTTAGTTATTTTAATATTTACAAATGAACCGATAATACTCTCATCACCGGTAAATTCAACAATAATATTACCGCTTGTCCTGCCACACAGAACACCTTCTTTGTTAGGTGACTTTTCTTCGACAAGCACCTTCTGTGTTGTTCCAACCATCTCAGCGCAACGTTTAGCAGCAATTTCTTCCTGAACAGCAAGCAGTTCTCTAAACCACTTAGATTTTTCTTCTTCTGTTGCAACATCATCCATCTGCGCTGCAGGTGTACCCTTTCGCTTAGAGTAGATAAATGTAAACAAAGAAGTGAAACCAACCTCCCTGACAAGAGATAAAGTCTCCTGAAAATCTTCATATGTTTCGCCTGGGAATCCAACAATAATGTCACTTGTAAGCGACAGGTCCTCTATCTTTTCTTTAGCGTAGTTTATTATCTCAAGATACTGTTGTCTTGTATACTTGCGGTTCATAAGCTTTAAGATTTTATCAGAACCCGATTGAAATGGAAGATGCAAATGATGACTGATATGCTTGCTCTGTGCAATAACATCTATCAGCTCTTTAGTGCAATCTTTGGGATGAGAGGTCATAAACCTAAGCCAATAATCTCCATCAATACTGTCTATATCTTTTAATAAATCAGAAAACTTTGGCTTGTTTTCCAACCCCTTACCATACGAGTTGACATTTTGTCCAAGCAAAGTTATATCCTTAAAGCCTGAGCTTATCATATCCTTAGCTTCATCAATAACAACCTGAGGTTGTCTGCTCTTCTCTCTGCCTCTGACATATGGGACTATACAGTACGAACAGAAATTATCACATCCGTACATTATAGGCAGAAAACCTTTAAATGTACCGTCTCGTCTAATAGGGATGCCCTCATATACATTATCGTCAGTATTGCCTCTGACAAAGGTTCTCTTACCATGTAACGTGCAATTATATAAAAGCTTTGGAAATTCGTGCAAACAGTTAGTGCCAAAAACTAACGATACAAAAGGGAAACTATCATGTATACGTTTAGCAATATGCTCCTGCTCCATCATACAGCCACACAAAGCTATCATAACAGATGGATGCTTGCGCTTAATATTCTTCAGTGCTCCAACATTGCCAAACACCCTGTCCTCTGCGTGTTCACGAACAGCACAGGTGTTAAACAAAATAAAATCAGCATCATCAGGCTTATCAGTAAATGAAAAACCGGCTTGGCTTAGCATTCCTTTAATGCGTTCGCTATCCGCAACATTCTGTTGACAACCGTATGTACGTACAAAAGCAAGGGGCTCATCACCGCGTTTGCGTATAGCCATAAGTTCGGCTGTTAAGGCGAGATATTCATTTTGTTTGCTTGCATAATTTGTCAGTGTTTTGCTGTCTTGCAAGGCACTATCCCCCTAATTATGTATTATCTATAGTATTTTAACATATCAAAGATATAATTTCAACAACAAATTAACATTATATTGGGTCATTATATTAATTTTTATAAAAAATCGTCAATATCTTGATATAACACCATAAGTTGATGGTATATTACCCACAATTACAGTTTGAGCAATTTCATAACTCGAATCAAATTCTATCGATTCTATCTTAAAAGGATTACCCACATATATATCGACTGACATAACAAGCTCAATGTGATGTAATGATTGATTCATACCAACAGATTCAAAGGAACTAACTAAATCACAGCTTATTGTTGGGTGCGATTCAATATTAAAATGAATGTAAGGTCCAATTTCTGCAAACATTACAAGTCCTGTGAAATTACCGAGTTTTACATCTATTCCGTCTGATCTCATTTTTTGCTCTATATAACTTTGCGCCTGCTTTGTAATTTGCGTTTTAAAAGAATTTACGTTATATGTATTTTCACTGATATATCGTATCTGATTACTACTGTCGGTTTTTATCTCAACAAGATCATCACATACATTGTTATTCTTTGTCAGATACTGTGACACAGCATCATTTATTGCTATATGAGATACAGCCTGAATTTCTGCAATAATCACATGATATAGTCTGTCTTTTACAGTCAGTTCAAAATATACAATTATGCATAATACTATTGATAATATAATATATAATTTCTTTCTTAAATTAGCTTGTTTTTTACTAAGCTTTTTCCTTGCACGCAAAAAAACACCCCTCGTTATACTATACGAGAGGTGTTAATAATGTTAATATATTTATGACATCAAATCTTCAGAGTCGTCAACGTCACAGCAACCGCAATGACATTCTTCATCATCAAAAAGACCTGAGAAGTCAAACTCTAATACTTCGCCACAGTTAGGGCACTCTATCTCACCTTCCAAGAGGATATCTTCGCTAACGCAAATCTGCTCATCACATTTGCCGCAAGTAACCTCATAGAAAGCTTCGTCATCATCATAACAATCGCAACAATCACAATCGTCACAGTCGTTGTCGCAATCATCACAATCACAGCACTCATCATAGAGATCATCCTCAACAGTTGATAAATCCTCATCAATAGCATCAACCTGCTCAGAAAGCTCATCGTAGAGTTCCTGCATATCCTCAACTGCATATGTCATATCATCAAGAAGCTCGATAATTGCATTGATAACCTTGACTTCGTCTTTCTTTTCGTCAAGCTCAAGACCATCAACTAAGCCTCTGATATAAGCAATTTTCTCTGATAAAGTCATAGTAAACTCCTTATGCACGACCAAGGTATTCGCCTGTACGTGTATCTATCTGAATCATTTCGCCCTCTTCAATAAAGAGAGGAACCTTAACCTCTGCGCCTGTCTCAACAGTAGCAGGTTTTGTAGCGTTAGTAGCTGTATTACCTGCAAAGCCGGGATCTGTCTGTGTAACCTGGAGCTCTACAAAGTTAGGTGGTTCAACACCAAAAACATTACCCTTATAAGATAGAACCTTACAAGTCATGTTCTCCTTAACGAACTTAAAGTTATCGCCAAGAATTGAAGCGTTGATAGGAACCTGCTCCCAAGTCTCAGTATCCATAAAGTAGTATAAATCGCCATCATTGTAGCTATACTCCATATCCTTTCTCTCAATGAAAGCTGTAGGATATTTGTCGTTAGGGTTAAAAGTCTTCTCAACAACAGAACCTGTAATAACATTTCTTATCTTAGTTCTTACAAAAGCTGCACCCTTACCCGGTTTAACATGCTGGAATTCGATAATAGAAACAACCTGTCCATCCATTTCAAATGTTACGCCGTTTCTGAAATCACCTGCAGAAATCATTATAATTCCCTCCTGAATTTATTAATATAGCAAATTTCATAAATTTACAAATACATTATACAGTTAATAATTAGAAAAATCAATAGTTTTCACACAATAATTAGTTGTTTATCAATAGTTGCTAAATCTTCACAACCTCTTTCAGTAACAAGATACATATCCTCTATTCTAACTCCGAATTTATCAGGAATATATATTCCGGGTTCATCAGTAATTATCATATTCGGCACAAGAATACAGTCATTAGTCTTGTATACAGTAGGTTTTTCATGAACCTCCAAACCTACTCCATGTCCCGTGCTGTGGGCAAAATACTCACCATATCCACAGGATTCTATATATTCTCTAGCTGCTAAATCAACCTGTGCAACCGTAGAATCTGCTTTAATACAAAACGCAGCTCTCTTATGTGCCTCTAAAACAATTTCGTAAATTTCTCGCATTTCATCACTAACACTCCCAAGCGCAATAGTTCGAGTCATATCAGAGCAATAACCATCAAACTTAACTCCGATGTCAAATGTTAAAAACTCTCCGTTGCATATGGCTTTATCTGTAGGTGCACCGTGAGGCAAAGATGTATTAGCACCACTAATAGAAATTATATCAAATGCTAAATCATCTGCTCCGTTTAACTTCATCAGATATTCAAGTTCAATGCTTAGTTTTTTTTCAGTTATGCCGGGTCTAATGAAATTCAATATCTCTACAAAACTTTTTTCAGTAATTTTTTGTGCAGCTCTTATTTTACTGATTTCATCTTCTGATTTAACTGCTCTGATATCAGATAGCAAGTTGCTAAGCAAAGATTCTTCTAAAATATCTGCTTTGATATTTTGCTTATAATCAAGCAATTTATCAATTGTGACGTACTCTGTCTCAATATGAAGAAAATTTATATTCTCGCTTTTTAAAATATCATTAAGCGATTCATATAATTTTTTATAACAGACTACACTGACACTTTTATCAACAATCTTTAGCGCAGCTTCATAATATCTGAAGTCCAAAAGCAAATATACGTTATTTTGAGTAATTAAAACTGCACCAGCAGATGACTTGAAGTTAGTAATATAATACCTGTTAATATCAGATATAATTAAAGCTGCACTTGCTGAATCATTAATCAAATCCCTTACTTTATCGATTCTATTTGTCATTCAAAACCTCTGCTAAATAATCTATAGCTTTGAGATATGATTTCTCGCCATATCCCATTATCTGCTTAACACACACATCAGCAGTGACAGAAATTTTTCTGAAATCCTCACGAGTGCTTATGTCCGACATATGCACCTCAACAAAAGGCACTTCTCTTACACACTCTATAGCGTCACGCAAAGCATAGCTATAGTGAGTATAAGCACCCGGATTAATAACAACTCCGTCATAAACTTCTAACACAGAGTGTATTTTATCGATAAGCACACCTTCGTGATTAGATTGAAACACATCACACTCTATACCCTTACTACTTGCATAGCTCACTATATCTTTATTAATTTCGTCAGCAGATTTTACTCCATAAACCTCTTTTTTTCGTATTCCTACCATATTGAGGTTTGGACCTAATAAAACAAGAATCTTCATCCTATCACCCTAATCAAAAACGGACAAGTTATTATTAACCTGTCCGTTTCTTTAATAATTATTTGTATTTGCGCTTACGAGCTGCTTCAGACTTCTTCTTACGCTTTACAGAAGGCTTCTCATAAGCTTCTCTCTTACGAACTTCAGCGATAACGCCAGCTCTTGCACACTGCTTCTTGAATCTTCTCAAAGCACTCTCAAGAGACTCGTTCTCTTTAAGTCTTATCTCTGACATCTATTTCCCTCCCGTCCGCCATAAGGCATGGGTAATATTCGCATAATGCTTGAACAATTATACAATAATGTATCAAAAGTGTCAAGTGCATTATAAAATAAAAGTAGAATTTTGCCAAAAATACACTTATGGTTTGACAACAATATTGACAAGCTTGCCTTTTACATATATTTCCTTGACTATGTTCATAGAGCCTATTGCCTCGCAAACTTTAGCATCAGCCTTAGCAAGACCAATAGCTTCTTCCTGAGTAGCATCTACAGGGATAACGAGCTTAGCCTTGATTTTACCATTAACCTGAACAACTATCTCGACTGTATTGTCAATACACTTAGATTCATCATACTCAGGCCATTTTTCTTCAGCAATGATTTTATCAGACAGATGAGCCTGCTCCCAGACCTCTTCAGTTACATGCGGAGCAAATGGGTTCATAAGAATTGAGAAAACAGCGAGTTCTTTTCTTGTAACAGAACCTGAGTTTGAAATAACATTTATAAGAGCCATCAAAGCTGCTATAGCTGTATTAAATTTGATGTTCTCAATATCCTCTGTTACCTTCTTAATTGTCTTATGGAACTCTTTCTCAAGCTCTGGTCTGATAATATCAGAATCAGTGAGAATAGTCTGCAAGTTATAGTAACGCTCTATGAATCTACGACAACCCTTGATACTCGATGGGCTCCATGGTGCAGCTTTCTCAAAATCGCCGATAAACATCTCATACATACGCAAAGTATCAGCGCCGTATTCGTTAACGATATCATCAGGATTCACCACATTACCGCGAGATTTACTCATTTTCTCGCCGTTTTCGCCGAGTATCATACCGTGGCTTGTACGCTTTGAGTATGGCTCCTTAGTTGGTACTACACCGATATCATAGAGGAACTTATGCCAGAATCTACTATACAGCAAGTGCAAGGTAGTATGCTCCATACCACCGTTGTACCAATCTACACAATTCCAATACTTCAATGCATCTTTTGATGCAAGAGCATCATTATTATGTGGGTCCATATATCTCAGATAGTACCACGATGAGCCTGCCCATTGTGGCATAGTATCTGTCTCTCTATAAGCTTTTTTGCCGCACTTAGGACAAGTAGTCTCAACCCAATCGGTGATATTAGCAAGTGGTGACTCACCGTTATCAGTAGGCTCATAAGATTCAACCATAGGTAACTTCAATGGTAACTGTGATTCATCAATTGCAACATAACCACAGTCATCACATTTGACAATCGGAATAGGTTCGCCCCAATATCTCTGTCTTGAGAACACCCAGTCTCTGAGCTTATAGTTAACTTTCTCTCTGCCTCTGCCCGACTCTGTCAACCACTGTGTGATTTTAACCTTAGCATCTTCAACAGAAAGTCCATCAAGTATACCTGAGTTAACAAGAATGCCTGTAGCACAGTCGGTGAAAGCTTCTTCCTCTACATTACCACCCTTGACAACCTCAATGATAGGTAAATCGAATTTTTTAGCAAATTCCCAGTCCCTTGTATCATGAGCAGGAACCGCCATAATAGCACCAGTACCGTAAGAAACAAGAACATAATCAGAAATAAAAATAGGTATTTCTGTATCATTAACAGGGTTAATAGCAACAACGCCATCGAGTTTAACACCTGTTTTATCCTTTACAAGCTCTGTTCTCTCAAAATCTGATTTCTTTGCAGCTTCAGCCTGATATGCTTTAACCTCATCCAAGTTCTTAATCTTATCAGACCATTTATTAATGAGAGGGTGCTCCGGTGATATAACCATATATGTAGCACCGTACAAGGTATCAGGACGTGTTGTGTAAATAAGCAGTTTATCGCCTAAGGTTGTGTCAAACTCAACTTCAGCACCATAGCTTCTGCCTATCCAGTTCTTCTGCTGAAGCTTAACTCTCTCAGGAAAATCAACCAAGTCAAGATCATCTATAAGTCTGTCTGCATACTCAGTGATTTTGAGCATCCACTGTGACTTTACCTTTCTGACTACTTCACTCTGACATCTCTCACATACACCGTTAACTACCTCTTCATTAGCAAGCACGCACTTACATGATGTACACCAGTTAACAGCCATCTCTTTCTTATAAGCAAGACCGTGTTTAAACAACTGCAGGAATATCCACTGAGTCCACTTGTAATAATCAGGGTCGGTAGTATCAATCTCTCTGCTCCAATCAAATGAAATACCAAGAGATTGAATCTGCTTTTTAAATCTCGCAATATTATTCTTAGTAACTATCTCAGGATGAATATGATTCTTGATAGCAAAGTTCTCTGTTGGCAAACCAAAAGCATCCCAACCAATAGGATAAAGCACATTATATCCCTGTAATCTGCGTTTACGCGAAACAACATCAAGCGCAGTATAAGGACGAGGATGTCCTACATGCAAGCCTTGTCCTGATGGATAAGGAAACTCAATAAGCGCAAAGAATTTTTCTTTATCAGAATTTTCCTCTGCATGAAATACCGCCTTATCCTCCCATATCTTTTGCCATTTAGGCTCAACTTTTTTATGTTCGTACCTCATAAAGTCCTCCTAAGGTTAATAAACAAATTAATCTATAATATCAGAAATATCTATATCCTTGCCGTCTTCCCACAAGCGCTCAAGATCATAATACTCTCTTGCTTCATTTGAGAACACATGAACAATAACATCAACATAGTCAAGCAAAATCCATGAGTTTGACCTGTAGCCCTCAATATGACTTACTGATATTCCCATTTCATCAAGGCCTTCTTCTACGTAATCAGCAAGTGCCTTAACCTGAGTAGAGCTGTTACCTGTAGCAATAACCATATAATCAGCAATAACTGATACATCAGAAATCTCAATAACCTTGATGTCTTTTGCTTTTTTATCACTTAATATTTTAGCTGTTTCTTTTGCTTGTTGTAGTGTTGTCATACATTTCACCTGTTCAATAAAATTTCATTGTAGGCATTTATAGCGTCTTCAGACAAATAACTGCCGTTATGTATAAGTCGAGCCAAAGTAAAGCTGATACCATAAAGCATAGCCTCCTCAAGCGACTTTTCTGCCTTAGCTCTGATTATATCCACATCAGGATAGTCACGCTCTTCACTCGTAAAATCAGCTATAAAAATAACCTTTTCAAGCAATGACATCTTAGCTCTTGCAGTAGTGTGATACCTGACAGCATTCAGAATATCTTCGTCTTCTATTCCAAGTTCCGATTTAATGTATATACTTCCGCAAATTGCATGCCATAGCTTTGGCGTGTTTTTCTCAACATCGCTGAGAATTATATCACTACTTAACATAATTTGCAACTGCTTATCTTTATCAAATTCCTTAGCGATATCATGCAAAATACCGGCAACTTCTGCTTTTTTAGGGTCTGCTCCATATTTTTTAGCAAGTCTTACAGCTTCTTTTGCAACATTGACGCTATGATTATAACGCCTCTCACCCATCAATTCAGAAATTATTTGCTTGTATCTCTCAATGCTCATAATATCACCTGTACAAACTATGTTTATTTATATAGTCAAAGACGTTGTTATTAATCAACTTGGTCACGTCTTGTCCGCTTGCTAACTTATCTCTGATTACTGTAGACGAAAGGTCCTGTATATATTGTTCACTTAATATAGCCTTGCAATTATACTTGTTATAAGTTTCAAGTTTATTGCACAACTCATCATAAGTCACATCATCTCTTGGGGCTGTCAGTAACGTCACGTTTTTAAAAATATACTTATAATCATGCCATTGCTCTAAAGTACAGAACATATCTGCACCCAATATAAGATACAAATCATCATCAGGGTAGGTATCTTTGAAGTAAGCGATTGTTTCGCTGGTGTAGCTCAAACCATCTCTGTTAATTTCAACATCAGAAACCTCAAAGCAGTCAATACCTTCAACAGCAAGAGTGCACATATTAAATCTATGTTCAGGGCATACGATGGCTCTGTTATCTTTAAGCGGAGTTTTATTAGTTGGTACAAATATTACTTTTTGTAGCCCAACTTCAGAAACAAAACGCTCTGCTAATTTTATATGCGCATTATGCACAGGGTTAAAACTTCCACCAAAAATAGCAATTTTCATTACTTTTTAATCCTCGGAAGTACTATCTTAGGTTCATCCTCGTTCTTTCTGTAAAGAACAAACTTGGTACCTATAACCTGCACAACATCAGCGTTGATTTTGTCAGCAATACTATCTGCCACTTCTCTGACAGACAAATCACAAGACTCAAGCACCTTACCTTTGATTAGCTCTCTTGCTGTGATAGCCTGATCTGCAGTTGTACATATCTGCTCTGTCAAGCCACCTTTTCCTACCATAAGAATAGTATCTATAGAATTAGCAAGTGATCTCAAATAAGCACGCTGTTTACTACTTAACATTTTTATCCTCCAAAACATCAACTAACTTATCTCTGAAAAGTCTCAACGCATTTCCTCTGTGACTATGACTATCCTTTTGCTCAGGAGTAAGCTGTGCATATGATTTGTCCCCTATCATAAACACAGGGTCATAACCAAAGCCACCATCACCAACAGGCTCAAATCCAATATAACCATGCTGATATCCTTGTGCTGTTATCTTACTGCCGTCATCCAATATACAGCATATGCTACATACAAAATGAGCTTTTCTGTCTTCTATAGCGACACCATCGAGTTCTGACAAAAGTTTATCTATCAGCTGAGCATCAGTTGCATTCTCTCCTGCATATCTTGCAGAGTAAATTCCGGGAGCGCCATCAAGATAATCAACGCATAGACCAGAATCATCAGCTACAACACAGTATTTGCCATTTAGCAGTTCATACGCTGATTTCGCCTTTATATATGCGTTTTCCTCGAAAGTTGTACCGTTCTCCTCTACATCCCCAAGGTCAACACCTATGTCTTTTGCAGTGACGGCATTAATACCAAGCGGTAACAAAATTCTGTTGAGTTCAATTAGTTTCTTCTTATTATTGGTTGCAATAACGAATTTCTTCATATTCATTCCTTTACAAACAAACCTTTTGCAAACGCCTCAGCATCAAACGGCTGCAGGTCATCAATTTGCTCTCCTACGCCGATAAATTTCACTGGTATCTTCAGTTCTTCCTTTATAGCAAGAACAACACCGCCTCGAGCAGTACCATCAAGCTTAGTAAGAATAATGCCTGTTATGCCAGTAGCTTTAGCAAATTCCTGTGCCTGATTAACAGCGTTTTGACCTGTTGTTGCGTCAAGCACAAGTAAAAACTCCTTATCAGCATCAGGCAATTCTCTGTCAATTACTCGTTTTATCTTTGACAATTCATCCATAAGATGCTTTTTGTTGTGGAGTCTGCCTGCAGTATCACAAATAATCAAATCAGAGCCTTTTGCTTTAGCACTACTAATTGCATCAAATACAACAGCAGCAGGGTCAGAGCCCTCGTTCTGCTTAACTATATCAGCGTTGCTTCTTTCTGCCCAAACCTGTAACTGCTCAATAGCTGCAGCTCTAAATGTGTCTGCAGCAGCTAAAGTTACCTTCTTGCCGCTTCTGACATATTGATTAGCTAACTTACCGATAGTTGTGGTCTTACCAACGCCATTAACTCCAATAACCAACACAATAGACGGTTTAGTATTCAGCGTCATCTCGTTACCAACACTGAGCATATCTGCAGTAAGCTCACACAGTATATCCATAATCAAATCAGGGTCAGTTACTCCATCCTCTTTTACTTTCGCCCTTAATCTGTCACAGATAATTTGTGCTGTATGAACGCCAACATCAGCCATAACAAGAAGTTCTTCAAGTTCTTCAAACAACTCTTCATCTATCTTAGTAAATGACTTAAGCATAGAATTAATTTGCGATACAACGCCATCTCTTGTTTTCTTAAGTCCATCTTTGATTTTACTGAAAAGTCCCATAATTACTCCTTAAAAATTAATTAGCCTTTAATCCCAACTTTGATGCTACCTCAGAAGTTCTTAATTCAAGAAGCTTAGATATACCCTCATCCTGCATTGTAACACCATACAGAACATCAGCCTCTTCCATAGTACCTCTTCTGTGAGTAATAAGTATAAACTGAGTGCTTTCTGTGAGATTTCTGAGATACTGAGCAAATCTGTCTACATTTACCTCATCAAGCGCCGCTTCGATCTCATCCATTACACAGAACGGAGCAGGTCTTACTTTCAGTATTGCAAAATACAGGGCTATCGCAACAAGAGCTTTCTCACCGCCTGATAAAGCCTCAAGGTGAACAACTATCTTTCCCGGTGGATGAACAATTATGTCAATACCGCTTGTCAAGATATTTTCAGGGTCTGACAGCTCAAGTGATGCAGTACCACCACCAAACAACTCTTTGAAAGTTTTTGTAAAGTTGGAGCTAATCTCTGCAAAAGACTCTACAAATACTTCTTTCATCTGCTTGGTAAGGTCCGTTATAAGTCGCTCTATCTCTTTTTTGGAATTCTCGACATCAGCTACCTGAGCACTCATAAACTCATAGCGCTCAGATACTTCCTTATATTCTTCAATAGCGGCAACATTAACATTACCAAGCGATTTAATTTTCTGCTTGAGTTCTACAAGTCTTGACTTAGCGGTAGCCAAGTCCTCAATTACAGCAGCCTGACTTTGAGCCTCGCTACGAGTTAGCTCGTACTCCTCCCAAAGTTTTGTGATGATGTCATCGAACTGTTTCTGTAGATTAATCTTTCTCTCTTCAAGACGAGAGTACTCATTAGATGCAAGCTCTCGCTCGCTGTTTTTGTCACGTTCCATCTGTCTTAGCTCTACAGAACGCTTTTCTAATTCATCACGATGAATGTTGATAGTCTCTATCTGTGCATTATAGTTGTTGATTTTCTGTCTTAACACATCGATAGTATTCTTTGTGTTTTGAATTTTAATTTCTAAATTAGAATTATTTTGAACTATAGCTTCAATTTCAGCAGACAATTCAAGCATATGCTTATCATGGTCAGTACCACTTGCTTTTGCTATCATAATCTCCGCTTTGATAGTTTCTATATCCTTTTCTTTAGTAACTATCTGAAGTCTTACATCCTGTAACAAAGCAGACAATTCTTCTCTTTTTTGAGTCAATAATTCCTTATCACCTGAGAGCGTGCTGATTTTTGCATCAACTGCTTCAATCTCAGATGTATATTGTTCAAGAACAGTTTTCGCCTGTTTTTGTGCAACCTTATTTGACTCTATCTTATCAGAAGACAACTTAAGCTCTGATTCTATTTCAGACACGGACTCACTTAGATTATTATACTCATTATTACAAGCGTTAAACTCTGTCTGAACTCTGATGAGCTCCTGCTGTGCAACTGACAAATCTGCTCGAGAACCAAGCAACTCAGCCTCACATTGAGCAAAGCTTTCCTGTGATTTTATGTACTGTTCTCTGGCCTCTTGAGCTTTTTTCATCAACTCGTCAGCCTTCTTCTTAAGAGATTGAATTTCAGTTTCTCTCGAGAGCAAGCCTGACTTCTTGTTCATAGAACCGCCAGTAAACGAACCGCCGGCATTGATAACTTGTCCATCAAGTGTAACAAGCATAAACTTATAGTTATATTTCTTAGCTATAGTAGCAGCACAATTAAGGTCCTCTACAACAACAATTCTACCAAGCAACGAGCGCTTGATATTATCATATTTTTTATCGCAAGAACATAGTTGTGATGCAATACCTACATAACCGTAACAATCATCAAGCCCTACTTCATCGAGTTCTTTGCCTTTAATTGTGGTTATCGGAAGAAAGGTCGCACGTCCTGCATCGAGCTTCTTGAGCATCTTTATAGCTCGTTTAGCATCCTCATCAGTTAGCGTAACAATATTCTGCATCTTACTCGAAAGTGCAACTTCCATAGCAGTATTGTATTGAGATGGCACTTTGATAAGCTGAGACACAGGTCCACATATACCTGATACAGAGCCTTTTTTAGCTTCTTTCATAATAACTTTAACGCTATTATAAAAGCCTTCATAATTTGCCGATAAGTCTTCAAGCAGCTTAGCTCTGCGTGATTTTTCCTGAGCATCAAGCATAAGATTATCAGCATTAGTTTTAAGCTCATCACGCTTTTTGGTTCGTGACTCAATCTTTAACTCAAGACCCTTGATAGAGTTATTGAGCATATCAACAGTTTGTGAGCATTTTGCGACCTTGTCTTTATAATCTTTTTGCATCAAAGAAAGGTCATTTAATTGCTCTTTTTTAATTTTTATTGATTCACTCAGAGTTGCAACTCTTGATTCAAGTTCCAAAATTGTCGATGCGCAAGTCATATCAGTAACTCTTGCATCAGCAGATTTAGCAGAAAGTGACGCAATCTGGGCAGAAAGCTGCTGCAACTGCTCACTACTTCTACTTGAATCAGTATTTATATTGTTAAGCTCATCAGCAGTCTTCTCATATTCTTTTTGTAAACCGTCAATATCGCTTTCCAATTTAGCAATAGACTTTTCTTTATTATCTATTTCCTGCTGCAAATCTACAGTTGAGTTCTTTGCTTTGTCAATCTCACCCTTAATTCGCTCAATATTTTCATTGTTATGTAAAATATCATTCTCTGCAACAGAAACAGTAGATTTATGAAAGCTAATCTCGCCCTCATTTTGTGTAATGCTCTCACGAATTTCTTCAATTTTAGAGGACAACTCACCGTTCTTGAAGTAAATATTCTCTGTTTCAGCAGCTATATTCTCAAGAGCTTTCTCCGCATCTTCGTATTGATTTTTAGACACAGATATCTTATCCTCATGCTCTTTGAGTACAGCAGAGGACTTATTGAGTGTATCAAGCCATAACGCAATTTCAAGCCCACGTTTCTCGCTTGCATACTCTAAAAATGCTTCAGCCTTTTTTGACTGTGACTCAAGAGGACCAATTCGGTCCTCGAGCTCTGTAACAATATCACGAAGTCTTACGAGGTTATCTTCAGTATGTACGAGTTTGCGTTCAGCCTCTGTCTTTCTGTATCTGTAACGGGATATACCAGCTGCCTCTTCAAAAATCTCTCGTCTATCCTCGCTTTTAGACGCAACAATAGAGTCAATTTTACCCTGACTTATCATCGAGTAACCATCACGACCAAGACCAGTATCCATGAACAATTCATGAATATCTTTAAGACGCACTGATGCTTTGTTAATAAGATACTCACTATCGCCACTACGATAATATCTACGAGTAACCGCAACTTCATCACCATTAAAAGGCAAGAGCCTGTCTTTGTTATCAATAGTGAGTGTAACCTCAGCATATCCCTGACGTTTTCTTGTATCAGTACCGTTGAAGACAACATCTTCCATCTTTGAACAGCGCAGAGACTTTGGTGCCTGTTCTCCCAGTACCCATCTAATCGCATCACTGATATTACTCTTACCCGAGCCGTTAGGTCCGACAACAGAAGTAATACCTCTGTCAAAGGTTAATTTAGTTTTATCAGGAAAAGTTTTAAAACCTTGTAATTCAAGAGATTTTAAAAGCATAGTCTACCCCTTTTTCTTAGATCAAAGCAACATCCATATACTCCATAGAATCACTTTGAACAATATTTATATTATATCCAAGCTCAAAAAGCTTTTTTATATTACTCTTCTTGTTTCCTATCATCTTAGATACACACGAACCCGAAACAAGCACCGTGTATGTATTTTTCTTATCTGCAGAGTCAAGCAAAGCGAGAAGCTTATTGTACATAATCTGACTTTCGCACAACTCTCTGAAAGCTGGATGATAAGGTCCTGCAACCATATCTTTTATCAGACTTTCACTATGATGAAGCCCAAGTCTTATAACCTTAATGTTGTTATCCTCAAACATCTGCAATAACTGTGCACATAAAGAAACACTATCTTCTATACTACTCACAGTATATTCATTCGATAAATAAAGCTTATGTAGCTTAGTGTTTTTCATCGTAATCGTTGGATATATTCTGACAGTATCAGGTTTAATAGATATAAACTGTCTCGCAGTATCTATATCAAGTTCATAAGTACTTTTATAAAGTCCCGTCATCATCTGAAGTCCTAAAGAGAATCCGTGCTTTTTAATCAACTCAGATGCTTTGTAGACCTCATTTGATGTATGTCCTCTGTCATTTGCTTTAAGCACATCATCATTCATAGATTGTGCGCCTAACTCAATCGATGTGACCTTATAGCTTTTGAGTATCTGTAAAATCTGCTCATTTATACAGTCAGGTCGTGTAGAGATTCTGATGCCTTTAAATTTATCTATATAAGGCTTAGTAGCGTCAAGCAACTCTAACATATACTCTTTGTCAATAGCAGTAAAACTACCACCAAAAAAAGCTATCTCGGAATTTATACTTTCATTCTTAAGAAAGCTCAGCGCCTTTGACAAAGTATCAGCTACATCTTTACTATTAGGTTGATAAGCTTGTCCTGTAATGCTCTTCTGATTACAAAAGCTACACTGATGAGGACACCCATTATGCGGTACAAAAATAGCTACATTAGAATGTTTAATACCCCATCAACTCCAACGCCTCTCTTGCTGCCTGTTGTTCGGCTTCTTTTTTACTTCTGCCGCCGCCCTTACCAATAACATTACTGTTAAGGTGCACTTCCACCTTGAAATGCTTGTCATGGTCAGGACCACTTGTAGAAATCAAAATATATTCTAATTTTTCACCAGGATTTTTCTGAATAATCTCCTGCAAAGCAGTTTTATAATCTCTGAAAGAAATGTTCTTGCGTTGCTCTATCTCAGGTACAACAAATCTGAGTATATGCTTCTTAGCGGGCTCTATACCACCATCAAGGTAAATAGCCGCAATAACTGCCTCAAATGCATCCGAAAGTATAGATGCTCTCAATGCACCACCGCTCTTCATTTCGCCACGACTTAACAAAAGATGTTTACCAAGTCCAAGCTCTTTTGCAAATTTATGTAAACTTTTCTCACAAACAAGCGAAGCTCTCAGCTTTGTAAGCTCACCCTCAGGCAGTTTCGGACAATTTGCAAATATGTAGTCAGAGACAACTATAGAAAGCACCGCATCTCCTAAAAACTCAAGTCTTTCGTTGCATTTTAGTTTTTTATGATGCTCATTTGCATAAGAAGAGTGTGTAAGAGCTTCTCTGAGTAATTCAATATTATTAAATTTATAATCAATTTTTCTTTGAAGCTCGTCCATAAAAGAGCTCTCCTTATTAATAATCTTTCAAAGCAGAAGTAATTTCTTCAACAACTTTGTTATTTACATAATCAACAGTTAGGCGTATTGCATTTTTAAATGTCTTTGCATCAGCACTACCATGTGCTTTAAATACGGGTTTAGTACATCCGAGTATCGGTGCACCACCAAACTCTTTATAATCAATAGATTTCTTAAAATCCTGCATATCAGATAGAACTAACGCAGCAGCCATTTTAGTTTTAAGATTTTTCTTAAATAATTCTTTGATTTTAGAGACTAATACAGTAGCAACACCTTCGTATGTCTTTAATATAAGGTTACCGGTAAAGCCGTCACAAACACAAACATCACAGCCATCAAGAGGTATATCTCTGCCTTCTACATTACCAACAAAATTCAACTTAGAGTCAGATAGCAACTCATATGCCTGATGCTGAAGCTCGCCACCCTTATGAGGCTCAGTTCCGACATTGGCAAGTCCGACACGCGGATTCTTAATGCCCATTACTTTTTCCATATAAATTGAACCCATAATGCCAAATTGCAAGAGCATCTGTGGCTTGCACTCAACATTAGCTCCGCTATCGATAAGCATAAACTGACTATTGCTATTAGGCATAATTGGTGCAAAAGCAGGTCTTTTGATACCCTTGATTCTCTTAACAATCAAAGTAGCTCCAACACAGACAGCACCACTGTTGCCTGCAGATATAAAGGCATCGCCCTCACCATTATGAAGCATCTTCAGACCAACAGCCATTGAGCTATCAGACTTAGACTTAAGTACCTCTGTGCCCGCTTCATCTTGAGTAATAACAGAATCAGCATGAACTATAGTGAACAAATCAGCATCAATATCATTGTCAGCGCAAACTTTAGTAATAATTTCCTTATCACCTACTAATGTTATATCAACACCATACTCATTTTTAGCCATATAAGAGCCTTTTATTATCTCAAGAGGAGCATTATCTCCACCAAAGGCATCAACAATAATATTCATAACCTTACCTCATCTAAATATGTTTATCGTCAATAAATTCTTTTAGTGCACCAAGCGAACGCTCTGCATACATCTCACCACGCAACGCTTTATCTCTCGGTCTGTTTTGTAATTCAGGCAGCACACCGAAATTAGCCCCCATTGGTTGAAAATCAACCACTGTTTCATCACTAATATACGATGACAAAGCGCCTATCATTGTTACATCAGGCAGTACAACCTTACTATCACCCGTAATCTTTCTGTATGCATTTATACCGGCTACAAGACCTGAAGAAGCAGACTCCATATATCCCTCAACACCGGTAATCTGACCAGCAAAAAATATATTGCTATTATTTCTTAGTGAAAAGTCAGCATTTAGCAACTTAGGTGAATTGATAAAAGTGTTTCTATGCATAACTCCATATCTCAAAAACTCTGCGTTTTTAAGTGCAGGAATAAGCGAGAATACTCGCTTTTGCTCAGAAAATTTAAGATTCGTCTGAAATCCAACAAGATTATACATAGTTGATAGCTTGTTCTCTTTACGAAGCTGAAGTACCGACCAAGGTCTGTGTCCTGTTTTTGGGTCTCTGAGTCCCACCGGTTTCATCGGACCGAATCTGATAGTATCAACACCTCGTTGTGCCAACACTTCTATAGGCATGCAACCCTCATAAACCTTAGGATTTCTTACATCAAATTCATGCACGGGTGCACGCTCTGCATTCACAAGTTCAGTGTAAAAAATCTCATATTCTTCCTTGTTCATCGGACAATTAAGGTAGTCGTTTCCGTCACCTTTTCCGTATCTCGACTCAAAGAAAGCGTGCTCCATATCAACACTATCTGCACTAACAATCGGAGCAGCAGCATCAAAAAAAGATAACTCATCTCCGAAATTCTCACATATATACGCAGAAAGAGCATCAGTAGTCAAAGGTCCTGTAGCAACAACACACACTTCGTCTTGTGGTAGTTGTACCACTTCTTTGCTGATAAACTCAATGTTTTCGTGATTCAAGATTACATCAGTAATCATCTGCGAAAAATCGTTTCTATCAACTGCCAGAGCGCCTCCTGCAGGAACTTCGCATTTATCAGCACAACTAACCAGCAAAGAGCCAAGTGTACGCATCTCTTCTTTTAACAGGCCAGCTGCAGAGGATACCCTCTTAGCTTTGAGCGAATTAGAACAAACAAGCTCGCAAAGATTTTTAGAACTATGAGCAGGAGTCATTTTGTCAGGTTTTATATCATATAACTTAACTTTAACTCCACGTGTTGCAAGTTGATAAGCTGCTTCGCAACCAGCCAAGCCTGCACCAAAGACATTAACAGTCATCATTTCTTATAGCCACAGCCCTCTTTCTGACAAAAGAGCGTAGCTTTCTTACCTTTCTTTTTATATAGTACTTCACCACATTGTGGGCATTTCTCAAGTGTTGGCTCATACCATGAAACAAAGTCGCATGTTGGATAGTTACTGCAACCATAGAAAGCCTTACCTTTCTTTGTGCGCTTAACAATTACGTTACCGCCACACTTAGGACAATTTGTTCCAACTTCTTCAACATACTTCTTTACATTCTTACATTCAGGATATCCAGGACAAGCTATAAACTTTCCATAACGACCAACTTTTACAACCATCTTGCGTCCACACTTATCACAGATAATATCAGTCTCGTTTTCTTTAAGCTGAAGTTTGACGCCCTGCATATCAACTTTTACTTTTTTAAGATTCTTCTCAAAATCAGTATAGAACTGATCGAGCAACTCAACCCACTCAACATCACCATTTTCTACAGTATCAAGATCCTGTTCCATCTGTGCAGTAAACTTAACGTTAACAATTTTCGGAAACTTTTCTTTCATCAGCTTAGCCAAGGTTTCGCCAAGCTCAGTAGGAACAAGAGTCTTGCCATCTCTCTTAACATACTCTCTACTTGTAATTGTTGAGATAGTAGCTGCATAAGTAGATGGTCTACCTATACCATACTCTTCCATAGCTTTAATCAAAGATGCTTCAGTAAATCTTGATGGTGGCTGGGTAAAGTGCTGATTCTGTGCCAACTCTTTAACTTTGCACAGGTTGCCGTTTTCAAGCGGTGGAAGCTGAGTCTCTTTCTCCTCTTGAACGTCTTTACTCTCTATATACAAAGCTGTAAATCCATCAAAGTCAACCTTATATCCTGATGCTTTGAATAAGTAGTTATTAGCCTCGATATCAACCTGTGTAACCTTTTGTATACAATCAGACATCTGTGATGCCATAAATCTTTCCCAAATTAATTTGTAAAGTTTATATTGGTCATTAGACAAACTACTCTTGATATCATTTGGAGCCAAAGAAGGAGTAGAAGGTCTGATAGCTTCGTGTCCATCCTGTGCATTTGATCTTGACTTAAACACTCTTGGTTTATTAGGCAAGTATTTCTGACCAAAATTCTGACCAATATATTTAAACGCCTCATTCACAGCATCAGCAGAAATTCTCAGAGAATCTGTACGCATATAGGTAATCAAACCTAAAGCACCTATACCCTCTATCTCTACACCTTCGTATAACTCCTGAGCTATTTTCATTGTTTTTCTTGACTGGAAACCAAGCTTTCTTGATGCTTCCTGCTGCAAAGTAGAAGTAATAAACGGAGGAGCCGGAGATTTCTTTCTTGTAGAATTTTTAACTTTAGAAATTACAAACTGTGCATCCTCTAACTCAGACAATATTTTATCGGCCTGCTCTTTGCAGGTAATTTTAATCTTGCCGTCCTTATCGCCATACAACGATGCAACAAATGCTTTTCTACTACCTTTTGGAATAAGCTTAGAGTCAATTGTCCAATACTCCTCTGGTGTAAAAGCTCTGATTTCAAGCTCTCTGTCTACTATAATTCTTACTGCAACAGTCTGAACTCTGCCCGCAGACATACCACGCTGAATCTTCTGAGATACAAACGGACTTAGTTTATATCCGACAATTCTATCTAAAATACGGCGAGCCTGCTGAGCATTAACCAAATCGATATTTATAGAACGTGGATTCATCATACCGTTATTAATGCCGGTCTTAGTTATCTCGTTAAACTCAACCCTGTTTGCTTTATTAAGGTCTAAACCAAGCAGATAAGCTAAATGCCAAGAAATAGCCTCACCCTCTCTATCAGGGTCAGTTGCAAGATAGACTTCATCACTTTTATTGTATAATTCAACAAGCTCGTCTACAAGCTTTTCTTTTCCTTTTATAATCTCATATCTCGGTGCAAAATCATTCTTGATGTCAACACTTAATCTTGCAGAAGGAAGATCACGAACGTGTCCCATAGACGCAACAACATCAAAATCTTTACCAAGATACTTTTTGATAGTCTTCGCTTTAGCAGGAGACTCCACAATAACTAAATTCGACATTTCAGTCCTCCAAAATAATTATGCTAATTTATACATTCTGCCCTGAAGGCAAGATATAAGTCCAAGTAATTCAAGTTCTGTAAGCGACTGCAAAACTTTGCTAACAGGTAGCTGTGTCTGCAAAACTAATTTATCGATATGAATTGGCTCGTTGCTGATTAATTGATAAATCATATTCACAGTATCGCTAAGCTTCACATCAGTTTTATGCTTAGGTAACTCGTTGTTTTCATTATTATTTCTTTCTTCTATAATATCCACTGTTTCATAATCAGTGTCAATTTCAAAATTAGGAAAAGCATTGATTATATCGATGTAAGATGTTACAGGCACCGCACCGTCTTTAATCATTTTGTTTGTTCCGGTAGAATAACGAGAGTTTATATTACCCATAACCGCAAAAACTTCTCTTCCTTGATCAAGAGCATGGTTAACAGTTATGAGAGAACCGCTCTTTTCGTCTGCTTCCACAACCACAACACCATCACTAAGTGCCGATATAATTCTATTTCTGACAGGAAAATTGTAAGGCAGCGATTTAGCATTGGGTGGATATTCAGAAACAACAGCACCTGTTTGTGCTATATTTCTGCGCAGTTGAGCATTTTGTGGAAGATAGTTATGCTCAAAACCACAACCAAGCACGCACACTGTAGTACCTTTAGCCTCCAACGCACCAATATGCGATGCACTATCAATACCAAGAGCGCCTCCACTAACTACTACAACAGAGAGCTTAGCCAAACTCGCAGATAACACATGAGATGCCATAACACCATACTGTGTAGCTTTTCGTGTGCCAACCATAGCTATGCTTAATCTATTATTAAAGTCGGGTAGCTTACCCCACACATATATAACACTTGGCGGTGCATAAATATCTCTGAGCTTGTCGGGATATATCGCATCATCAATTGATACAACATCATAGCCCTTATTAGCACAGTAATCAAGTATAGACTCAGCATCTATAAGTTTTGTTCTTAACAATGCGTCTATCTCTTTCTCGTTGAAGATACCACACAAACGCCATTCTTTCTCGTTGCCTGAGTAAAAATCTTCTATACTATTATATATATTATATAATTTTTTAATTTTAGGTGTGTTAACTCCAAGTGCAAGAGACAGCCACACCCAATACTTAGTGGTGCTAATCATTTAATCATTTCCCACATAATAATACTTGCGGCAACCGAGGCGTTAAGTGACTCGGCATCGCCATTCATAGGAATATACAGTTTACTTTTACAAGCTTTGATAACCGCTTCAGATACGCCATTACCTTCGTTGCCGATTACCGCTAACGAAGGCTTATCAAACACAGCCTCATTAACTGTAACAGCAGATTCGTCAAGCACACAGGCATATGTGTTACCTGAAAACTCATTGATAAAAGCAACAAGGTCACATTCAATAACAGGTAATCTAAATATCGCACCCATACTACCTCTGACAACCTTGGGAGAGTACAAATCACAACAACCCTCAGACAAAACCACGCCGCCAATGCCAAAAGCATCAGCGCTACGAAGTATTGTTCCAAGGTTCTGTGGATCCTGTATATTATCTAAAGCTACTATTATTCCATTCTTTTTAATTGTATCAAAGTTACTTTTTTTGTCAAGTGTTTTTACCACACATAACACACCCTGTGGTGTTTTAGTGTCGGATAAAGCACAAAATATGCGATCATCGCAACAAAAAGTCTTTGAGGTTTGCTCGCTTAACCTGCTTATAATATCGCTATATTTGTCGTTAGCGCTCTCACTATACATCAAAGTATCGATCTGTGCAGAACTTTTTATCGCATCAAGACATAATCTTGTACCCTCAATTACAAATTTATGCTCTATCTTTCTGAATTTAGCGCTTGAGATGAGTTTAGATATATATTTAACTGTCTTATTATCTTTGCTTTTAATTATGTCCATAAAATCATTCCTATAATAAGCAAAAGCGTTTGGGGTGTATCCCCAAACGCAGTTATAGCTTTTTTATGCTTTTGTAGCCTCTTCAACTAACTTAGCAAAAGCCTGTGGATCAGAAATAGCGATCTCTGAGAGCATTTTGCGGTTAAGTGCGATATCAGCCTTCTTAAGACCATTCATAAATGTTGAATAGTTTGTACCATTAGCTTTGCATGCTGCAGAGATACGAGTAATCCAAAGTCTTCTGAAATCTCTCTTCTTCTGCTTACGGCCAATATATGCATAGTTACCAGACTTCATTACAGCCTGTTTAGCCATCTTAAAGTGCTTACTCTTTGCACCATAATAACCTTTAGCGAGTTTTAATGTCTTTTTTCTTCTTTTGCGAGTCATCATCGCGCCTTTAATACGTGCCATTTTATATTACCTCCGAATATTAGAATTAATAAGCGATTATTTGTAAGGAATTAAACGCTTAACCTGAGCTACGTTTGTCTTATCAGCAACAGTTGTCTGTCTGAGACCTCTCTTGCGCTTAGTAGTCTTCTTGTTCAGAATGTGGCTTTTATTAGCGTGTGCACGGATAACCTTACCGTTCTTTGTTAACTTAAAACGCTTCTTAGCTCCGCTGTGTGTTTTAATTTTAGGCATAATAGTGTCCTCCTTTAATTACTTACCTGTCTTTGGTGCAAGGAACATAAGCATCTGTCGGCCCTCAAGTTTCGCAGGCTTCTCGATGTTAGCAACCTCTTCGCAAGCCTCAGCAAACCTACGCATAGTATCATATCCATACTCTGCATGGCCCATCTCTCTACCTCTGAATCTGATAGAGACCTTAACCTTATCACCGTGTGCAAAAAATTTATGAGCATTTCTAAGCTTAGTATTAAAATCATGTGTATCGATATTAAGAGACAGTTTTATCTCCTTTATATCAACAGTATGCTGATTTTTACGAGCTTCTTTCTCACGTTTCGCCTGTTCAAAGCGATACTTACCATAGTCCATAATCTTACATACAGGCGGTGTAGCCTGTGGTGCAATCTTAACTAAATCAAGATTTTTTTCAGCAGCAATCTCAAGAGCATCAGCTGCGCTCATAATACCAAGCTGTGTGCCATCATTACCTATGATACGTAATTCTTTGTCACGAATCTCTTCATTAATCTGAAGTTCCTTGTTGCTAATAGTTAGCACCTCCAAAGTTTATTACAAAAAACAAATGCGAACAGAAAACGCTTCTGTCCGCATGGCAATACAAATCAAGCACAATAGTGCATAAGAAAGTATTGACCCGTGCAGACGACACCCCACAGGTGAAAGCAATTTCTGCTTTGCTTTATTGTTCTTTAGTATTATATATTCATTTATTTTGTTTGTCAAGAATTATTTTCACAAAATTATATATTATTATATATAAAAATGTATATCGGAGAAAACATATGACAAACCCATTCGATTATAACGAATATCTCTATAAAAAACAACTATCAAAAGATTCAAACGCAGTAAACCTTCTTTTGATTATAGCAATAATCATAATGAACATAACAGTTGTATTTGTTATGTTAGTACCGGCTATCGTTGGCGCTTTTAATAATATAGATGCTGTCACAGATATGCTTGAGGACACAACTTCACTTTACAATATGAACTCATTAGTTATGCTCATCACTTTCTTTGTGCCCTTCCTTGTTTTTTGTTGGGTCAAGAAAGTAAACATAGGCACAATACTTCCTTTTGAAAAGGTCGGCTTTAAAACCACACTATTAATTACCCTGTTAGGTTTTTCTGTAGCTATGGTTGCAAATTATCCTGCAAATATTATAGCAGGCATATTTGAACAATTTGGATTAAATGTTTATCCTGAAACCGAATCGACCTACAATACAGCTACGGACATTATATTGGGATATGTAAACATCGCATTAGTCCCTGCTTTTATCGAAGAATTTGCATTTCGAGGTGTTGTCTTAGGGTTTTTGAGAAAACACTCCGATTCCTTTGCCGTTGTGGCTTCAGCTATATTATTTGGACTATTCCACGGAAACTTTGTACAGATACCGTTTGCTTTTATTGGTGGTTTGATGTTCGGCTTCTTACTCGTCAAGACTAACTCATTACTTCCTGGTATGATAGTACATTTTATCAACAATGCGTTCAGCGTTACTCTTGATATCCTTGTAACAAGCAATGCTCTGTCAGAAAACACAGTTAACCTCATCTATACAGCAATACTTATTGTAGTATCAATTATTGGTATAATATGTGCTATAATTCTTGTCAAAAAGCACCAAGGCTTCTTCATATTATCAGGTGCAGATGATAATTTACCATTCAAAGAAAAAATCAAAACATTCTGCACAAGTGCGTGTTTTGTTATAGTAACAGTAATCTTTTTATTTGAATCTGTATCTATAATAGCTTTAGCTTAGGTGAACTTATGAACGAAAAATATATGAAAATAGCTATCAAATTAGCAAAAGAAGCCTACGATGACGGAGAAGTCCCCGTAGGCGCTGTCATTGTCAAAGATGATAAAATTATCGCAACAGGCAGAAACAGAAGAGAAAAATCAAAAAACGCCATCAGTCACGCAGAAATAGAAGCAATCAACAACGCGTGCAAAGAACTCAACGGCTGGCGATTATGGGAGTGTGATATATATGTCACGCTCGAACCCTGCCCTATGTGTAGCGGTGCTATAGTAAATGCTCGTATACCTAATGTATATTTCGGTGCATATGATAAAAACTTCGGTTGCTGTGGTTCAACACTCAATATTCTTGAAATACAAAACTCATTCAAACCTAACTATGAGGGTGGCATTTTAGAAGAAGAATGTAGTGCTATTTTAAGTAAATTTTTCAAAGAGTTAAGAAATAAATAAAGCACTTGCAATATGCAAGTGCTTTTTATTTTATCTGTTATTATTAATAACTTCCTGAGCAGCAAGTAATATACCAATTTTACTACTGTTGAAATTAAGTCCACCCTGCATCCATACAGCATACGGGTCTCTTAATGGCGCATCAGCTGAAAGTTCTATAGATGAACCCAAGGTAAAAGCACCGGCAGCCATAATAACCTGCGAATCATATCCAGGCATATCAGATGGATAAGGTGTAACAAAGCTATCAACAGGTGAGCCCGCCTGAATACCTTTACAAAAAGCTATCAAATTCTCGCTGTTTTTGAGCAATACAAGCTCGATTATATCAGCTCTATCCTCGTTATATCTTGGTGAAACCTCATAACCGAGTAGTTCAAACAATGCAGCAGTAAAACAAGCAGTTTTAAGAGCCTCGCCTGTTACCTGAGGAGCATGAAAGGCACCCATAAACATCTCTCTCATAACCGACAAAGTACAACCTATCTCCTTGCCTGTACCCGGAGTTGTCAACCTATATGAGCACATTTCAACAAGATCTTTCCTACCTGCAATATAACCACCTGTCGGTGCAATGCCACCACCCGGATTCTTAATAAGCGAACCTGCCATAAGGTCAACACCCATATCAAGCGGTTCCTCACATTCCACAAATTCACCATAACAATTATCAAGCATGATAATTGTATCTTTAGAAACCTCTCTGACTGTGTCACAAATAGCTTTTATATCCCTACAAAACAGAGAATTTCTCAGAGAGTATCCTCTTGAGCGCTGAATATAAATCATTTTAGGCTTTTTATTAGCTGCCAAACGTATAGATTCAAAATCTAAGCTTCCGTCAGGTTTCAAATCAACCTGACTATACTTTACACCAAAATCTTTTAAAGAACCACTATAGTTAGAGTTAATTCCGATAGTCCCCTGTATTGTATCATAAGGTGTACCGGTAACACAAACCATCTCATCACCGGGTCTGAGTACACCAAACAACGCTACTGCAAGCGTATGAGTACCACTCGCAAAACTATGTCTTACAAGTGCATCTTCAGCATTGAATACATAAGCATATATCTGATCAAGCACGTCTCTGCCCCTGTCACCGTAGCCATAACCTGTAGAACCGACAAAATGACTCTCGGACACGCCTGCTTTTTGAAAAGCTTTTAGCATCTTTTGCTGATTATACTCTTGAATTTTTTCAATTCTTCTAAAACTATCTGCACACAATTCAGTAGCTTTTGCAGAAAGCTCTAAAAGCTCATCACTCAACCCAAACAAATTGTTCAAAAACTTATCCCCCAAAAGTATACTTTACCCAATGTCCATCAACGTAAAAATTATGATTTTCATAAAAACAAGTGTTCTGTTTAATGGTAGTATAAATATAAACATTTTCTAAGTGTATAAATCTCTCGGCAAGTGCTCGCACAGCACAACCGCCAAAACCTCTTTTTCTAAAATTTTTATCAGTTGCAACCGCACCCAAAATAACAGAAAAATCGGTCTGTGACACAGTCATAGCACAGGATACTAATTTTTCATCATAATATATCCCACAAATCTCACACAAACCTTTGTTAATTCTTCTGACTGTATCAGATAAAAAGGTCATTTTTTCAGGTACAAAGAAATCCTCACTCTCGCAGGATTTGAGCAACATATAGTAGTCGTTTAAATCCGGTGTCACAACTTTATACTCCGGCGAAAAGTTGACATTCTTGCTGTATTTCAGTATATCACCACAAGAATATTGACCTTCAAAAAACATAAAAAATTCTTTGTATTTCATATCAAATGTAACAGTTTTAAAAGACATGAAAGATACAAATTGAGATATCTCAGAAAAATCAGATAAATCACTCAGACAAAGCACACAATCGCCATCCAGCGATACAATCGCAGATACTATAGCATCTTCTCTGAGTTCTACCCAAAAGTCTACAAAATTCAGCTCATATCCATATGCTAAAAAATGCGAGTATATCCTTGTACCAAAAGAGTCATTCTTACAAAAAGAATTTAATTCTTTAAAAGAATTAAATTCATCATCTATAATCTTAATCATACTAACTCGTTAACTAACTTTTTAAAGTGATTTCCACGCTCTTCAAAGTTTTTATACATATCAAAACTTGCACTCGCAGGTGACATAGATACAATGTCTCCACTACTTGAATTTTTACGTGCAAACTTAACTGCTTGAGCCATATCGGTAGCATTCATAATCTTAATATTACAACCTCTGAAACTATCCGAATTTTTAACAGCAGCTTTTATTTTTTCTGCTGTATTTCCGATAAGTATCAGCGTTTTTACCTTGTTACAAATCAAATCACCAAGCTGGGTATAATCAAGATTTTTGTCATAACCACCGGCTATAAGTAAAATTTTATTATCATACAGAGATAGTGTACCACAGGCCGTGCGTGTTGGACTTGATGCAATAGAATCGTTGTAGTACTTTACACCATCAAGTTCTCTTACAAATTCAGCTCTGTGCTCTACCCCACAAAAAGTCTGTGCGACTTCCTTAATGTACTTAGCATCAACTAAGTCCCAAACTGCACATATAGCCGCCATAAAATTCTCAACATTATGCATACCAGGGATTCTGATATCTTTAACAGACATAACCACAGTTTCCTTACCGTGCTCACTATATACTATATTTTCGCCTGATAAATAACACCCGTTATATACCGAGTCGCGTCTACTGAATTTTACGAGTTCGCCTCTAACATAGTCTGAGAAACTATCAGACAAATTATTATCCAAATTGAGTACAGCCTTAGAGAAAGCGTCCTGATGCAAAATAACGTTTTTCTTAGAGTCAACATACTCTTGCATATCTTTATGTACATCAAGATGATTTGGCTCTATGTTAGTCACAACCGCTATTTCAGGGCTTTTTCGCATAGAAATAAGCTGAAAACTTGATAACTCAACCACTGCTATATCATCAGCATTGATTCGTTCGATTTCAGGCAAAAGCGGCTTGCCTATGTTGCCACCAAGATGTACAGTTTTACCTGATTTTTTTAGCATTTCTGATATAATTGTAGTTGTAGTAGTTTTACCATCCGAGCCTGTTATAGCTATTATTTTACATGGACAAAGCTCAAAGAACAGCTCCATCTCAGATGTAACTACAACGCCCTTATTCCTCATATTAACAAGCTTTTCCGAGTAGAAAGGCATACCGGGTGTTCTGAGTACTATATCAGAATCAATATCATCAAGATAAGTATCCCCAAGTGACAGGGTAGCACCGTATTCTACAGCTAAATCAGCATACTCATCAAGCTCTTCATAAGTGCGCTTATCACAAGCAGTAACCTTAGCTCCATAAGCAGAAAACAAAGAAATCAGCGGAAGATTACTCCTACCTATACCTATTAGTGCTATCTTTTTATCTTTTAATGAAGTCAAAAATTCTAAAACTCTGTTGTCCATAACTTCCTCCAGAATTAACATATAATGTAATTATACGCATTTTTACAAAAATAGCAATATTCTATTACTTCAAACGCATTGTTTTATCAAACAAAACAGGTTGCAAAATATCAGACTTAATAAAAACACAATATATAACTGTATACAAAATGATATAAAACAACACCCAAACATTTGAACTTAATATAGAGAAATACAAGGCTGTCAAAAAAATAAGCGGATGTATTTTAATTGTATCTGCAACAATTTTTGGCTCTATAATCTGTCTTATAATTATTGTAATAACCCAAAATATAACGAGAGTCAGGGCATTAAAATAATCAAAATTTAATAATTTTATCAAAATAATTGGCAAATAAACCGTTCCTGGACCCAAAATTGGTAAAATATCAGAAATAGCAGTTAAAAAAGCAAAAACAAATGTATATTTTATATTTATTAAATTAAAAACAAATAAAGATTCTATAAAAGTAAGAAAATACAAAAAAATAA
>JAZQBV010000004.1:0-294074 GCA_045545935.1 Ruminococcus sp.
AAAGAGCGAATCACTTCCCATAGATCGTGCCTTGCAAGGACATCCAAACCAAGCGTGGGTTCGTCCAAGAATAGAATTTGGGGTTCGCTGATCAGTGCCATAGCAATGCTGACACGCCGCTGCCAGCCACCGGATAGCTTGCCGGCTTTCCTCCGAAGAACACTGTCAAGGGAAAACTGCTTGGACAGTTCCTGTATCTTTGCTTTCTTTTTTTCTTTTGGAAAACCGTGAATACCGCAGATTTACTCTAAGTTTTCCTTGACGGAAAGGTTAGGAGCAACTGCGGTTTCTTGTGGAGATACACCAATCAAGCGCTTTACCTGTTCGGGTTCCTTTGTAATGCTGTATCCACCGACAATAGCATCTCCACTCGTAGGTTTTGTCAGGCAAGAAAGCATTTTAATAACCGTAGTCTTTCCGGCACCGTTCACTCCGAGCAGCGAAAACAATTCACCTTGCCGAATTTCTAAACCCAGCTTGTCTAGAGCAGTCAGATTATTATACTGCTTGACAAGCTGGGTAGTTTTTATTTCTTGCATATATGTCATCCTCCTTTTTCGTTTGCAGTACAATAATAGCAAATAAAAAAGAGAAAATGTTGTTTTTTGCCTATTCGGTCGTTTTCAGTGTCTCATCGGTAACTATCTTTTTTGTAAATTTATCCCTACGTGTTGCAAAGTGTTGCAGCGGTATTTTTACAAATTGCAAAAATGCCCGAAATCCCTTTGTTTCCAAGGGTTTTCGGGCACTTGTAAGCCATTAGATATTATTCCCACTCGATAGTACCGATTGGCTTTGGAGTGAGGTCTAAAAGTACACGGTTGATGCCGTCAACTTCATGTGTAATTCTGTCAGTGATATAGTGCAAGATCTTGTAAGGAATCTCCTCGATAGTTGCGGTCATAGCGTCTGTAGTATTAACAGCACGAATAATAGCAGGCCAGCCTTCATATCTCTTGTCATCCTTGACACCAACACTCTTCATATCAGGAACGGCAATAAAGTACTGCCATACCTTTGTAGCAAGACCGTTCTTGTCAAACTCTTCTCTTAAAATCGCATCAGCTTCTCTAAGAGCATGGAGCCTGTCTCTTGTAATAGCACCAAGACAACGAACACCAAGACCGGGACCTGGGAACGGCTGACGATCAACCATAGATGCAGGCAAACCGAGCGCTTTTCCAACCACTCTGACTTCGTCTTTGAACAAGAGTCTCACAGGCTCTACAAGCTCAAAATTCATATCCTCAGGAAGTCCACCGACATTATGATGTGCTTTGACACCATCACTCTCTAAAATATCAGGATAAATTGTACCTTGTGCTAAGAAGGAGATATCATCGAGCTTTCTTGCTTCTTCGTCAAATACTTTGATAAATTCGCCACCAATAATCTTACGCTTAGACTCAGGGTCAGCAACACCTGCAAGTAAATCAAGAAATCTATCTGTAGCATCAATATAAATGAGATTTGCATCGAGCTGATTCTTAAAAACTTCAATAACCTGTTCGCTCTCACCCTTACGCATTAAACCATGGTTAACGTGAACACAAACGAGCTGTTTACCAATAGCTTTTATTAAAAGTGCAGCAACAACTGAACTATCCACCCCGCCTGAAAGTGCTAACAGGACTTTTTTGTCCCCTACCTGTTCTTTTACTTCAGCGATCTGCTCATCAATAAACTTCTGAGCAAGCTCATCAGTAGTGATACGCAGCATATCATCAGGTCTTACATATGTCATAAAAAAGCCTCCAAACAATTAGTTAGTGTAATTATCAAAATATCCCTGAATAAATACAACAGGTGTACCCTTATCGCCTGAGCCACTTGTTAAATCACAAAGTGAACCAATAAGGTCAGTGAGCTGTCGAGGAGTTGTACCCTGAGCAGCCATATTACCGACAAGGTTGTCGTCTTTTTCTCTGATGCTCTTAGAAATAGCTTCCTTGAGAGCGTCACCTGATAAGTCTTTGAAATCGTTATCAGCGAGATATTTGAGTTTCAATTCGTTAGGTGTACCAACAAGACCATCTGTAAATGCAGGTGATACAACAGGATCAGCAAGCTCCCAGATTTTGCCCTGCGGATCTTTAAAAGCACCGTCACCGTAAACCATAACTTCTACATTTTTGCCTGTTGCATCTTTGATGCGCTTTTGAATATCCAAAACAAGACCCTGACAATCACGGGGGAAAAGTTTTACAGTATCTTCTGTCGATTTATTTGAACCTAAAAGACCATATTTCTCGTTACAGCCACTATCACCAATAGGTGCAGTCATAATCTCATCAAGGCCTATAACTGTCTTAGCGCCTGCAGACTTTAAGATGCGTTTTGTTCTTGCTCTTGTGTGAATGTCGCAGTTAATAACACAGTCGGTATAATCAAGGATAGCTCTTGGATTATTAGCAAAGATAATCTCAACCTCTGCTCCACAATCTTTGATAAGCTCACCATAATAGTCAACATAATCTACACCTGTGAAAGGATGCTTGTTCTCCCCAAACAGCTCTCTGTACTTTTTGAGAGATAAAACATCACTGTATGGATTAACGCCTGCCTCATCAATTTTATCAATACTAACAAGCTCATTACCAACTTCGTCAGACGGATAGCTGAGCATAAGGACTATCTTCTTAGCGCCCTTCGCTATACCTCTAAGGCAAATAGCAAAACGGTTTCTTGATAAAATCGGGAAAATAACACCAATCGTATCTGATGAAGTCTTAGCTTTAACATCAGCAGCGATATCATCAACAGAAACATAGTTACCCTGTGCACGAGCAACTATAGACTCTGTTACAGAGATAACGTCTCTGTCCCTGATTTCGAAGCCCTCGTATGATGCTGCCTCTAACACGCTGTCAGCAACTATTTTTGCAAGATCATCACCTTGTCTAATAATAGGGCAACGAATACCTCTTGATACTGTACCTACTCTGCGTTCTTTGATTTCCATTTAAAAGATCCTTTCTTTTGCAAGATTATCTTACGACATAATATTTTAGCATACCTAAAATTCAATATCAATAAATTTTTCAATATATTGTGTCAAAACGTAGAATTTTGCGAATTTATTTCAAATAATTGTAACAGAAGAAATATTTTTTAGTAAATTCGCACTTAATTCTTGATTTCTGAAAATTAATAGTGTATAATCAACTCTGTTGGGCCGGTGTGATGGAATTGGCAGACGTAGTGGACTCAAAATCCACCGGTAGCGATACCGTGCCGGTTCGAGTCCGGCCACCGGCACCATAAATCGACAAGTCTATTTAGGCTTGTCGATTTTTATTTTTGCCCAAAAATTTGAAATAATTTAGAGCACCATAAAAATGGTGCTCTAATGCCTTGTTATTTTGTTCCGTAGATTCTATCGCCTGCGTCACCAAGACCAGGTACAATATAGCAATTCTCGTTAAGATGGCTGTCCTTAGCAGCACAGAAAACCTGTACATCAGGATGTGCCTGTGAAAGCACCTCGATACCCTCAGGCGCTGCAATGATGCACAAAAATTTAATAGAGCGAGGATTTGAACGCTTGATGATAGAGATAGCATCAACTGCACTACCGCCAGTAGCAAGCATAGGATCAAGCACAAAAACATCTCTCTCGCTTATATCAGCAGGTAGTTTATTATAATACTCAACAGGTTGATGTGTTTCTTCATCACGGTACAAGCCGATATGACCCACCTTTGCAGCAGGTACCATAGTGAGCATAGCATCAAGCATGCCACAGCCTGCACGAAGGATAGGCACAAAAGCAAGTTTTCTACCTGAGAGCTTGTTCGCAGTAGTTTTGCACAGCGGTGTGCAAATCTCTACTTCTTCGAGTGGTAAATCACGAGTAGCCTCATAACACATAAGCATAGCTATCTCAGAAATAAGCTCTCTAAACTGCTTGCTACCTGTGTTTTCGTCACGCAAAATTGCGAGCTTGTGCTGAATCAATGGATGATCAAAAATAGTAATCTTGCTCATAATAATTTCCCTTCTGTATCTAAACTTCTTTATACTTCAAAACTCTCTGCTTCGATAGCAGTTATCATATCTACTCTGCGAGTATGGCGGTCACCCTCAAACGGTGTGTTAATGAATATATCAGTGAGTCTCACGGCAGTCTGCTCATCGATGACCCTACCACCCATAGCGATTATATTAGCGTTATTATGTCTGCGGGTCATCTCAGCCATAAACTCGTTAGTGCACACAGCGGCTCTGATACCCTTGACTTTATTAGCAGCCATTGATATACCAATACCCGTACCACAACACAAAACACCCAAGTCAGCGTCCTTAGATGCAACAGATGTAGCGACCTTGTAAGCATACACAGGGTAATCAACGCTTTCGTCAGTATAACAACCAAAATCTGTGTACTGAATATTATTGTCTTCAAAATATTTGATAATAGCGTTCTTGATGTTAAGTCCGCCGTGGTCACAACCAATCGCTATCTTCATAATTATCATTCCTTTTCTTTATTTAGTCTCTCACGCTCTGCCTGTGATGGCCTTAGATAAGACGGCATCAAAGCAGTGGCAGTTAATAAATCATTATTGTTGATACTCTTTAGAGCAGCAGATGCTACTCCCTTTGCAGTCTGATATCTAAAATTAGCATGAGCTAATGAGATGTTGTTATTTTCTAATACAGAATTATAAACAAGCTCTGCCCCATCGCCAACAAGGACAACAGGTGTATCAAAAGCAGAAATTTCAGTAAGCAAATCTTCGACACTAATGGCTCTATCGCTACACAAGCGAGTAACCTCACCAAAGGCCACAGAAAACAGAGCGTTATACACCTGATTACGTCTTGCATCCATACAGGAACAGACGATTATGTCATCAGAATCTATATAGTTATACGCCATAGACTCAAGAGTTGAAACGCTAACGCAGGACTTGTCAAGTGCCATAGCCATGCCTTTGATTACAGATACACCGATTCTGATACCTGTAAAAGAACCGGGGCCCGTATTAACTGCAAAAACATCTATATCTGATAATTCAAGCTTTGTAGAATTAAGCAAAGCGTCTATCATTGGCACTAAGGTCTGACTATGTGTAAGCTTTGTATTAATGTAAAACTCACCAATGATCTTATTAAATTGTGTGTCAAAGACACATACAGATGCAGAAGTAGCAGATGAATCAAGTGATAATATTTTCATACTCATCAAGCCCCTCTATATTAAAAATACGTTGAGATTCGTTTTCTGTCCTCTCAATATCAATACGGATATAATCTGAGTCAAGTGCGTATAAGATGTTCTCGCTCCACTCAATAATCAGGATACCGTTTGATAAATAGTCGTAATAACCTGTAGAATACAAGTCGTCTTCGCTATTAATTCGATACATATCAAAGTGATATATAGGGAACTTGGCATCATACTGATTAACAATAGCGAAAGTAGGACTCGAAACACCGCAGTCATATCCAAGTCCGGAAGCTACACCACGTGCAAAAGCAGTCTTGCCTACACCGAGTCCACCAAACATGGCGATAACCTCATCGCCCGTAAGTACTGATGCTATCTTTCTGCCTAATTCTTCAGTTTCTTTTACATTGTTAGTAATAACCTTAATCATAAACACACTTTCCTACAAATCTTTTATCATTTTAGCATAATATGAAAAGCTGATATTGCTATTACGAAAATATAAAAATTTTATTTTAGCAATTAAGATTACATCTGTGAAAAAATTCTTGATATAGTAAGTGTAATCTAATATAATGATTTCATAATGTTGCCTGATATGGATGGTGCAAAATTGAATTCATTTTCTAAATCTATTAAAAACTTCTTTACAAAAACAGATAAGCTGTTATGGTTGCTGACAATTATAGCCGTATCATACAGTGTACTTCTCATAAGCAGTATGCAAAGAACAAGCGACTATAATTACCTACAATCACAGCTAATAGCTATTGTGGCTGGTTATATATTTGCGGTCATAATATCTGTCATAGACTATGAGTACATACTTAAACTATGGTGGCTCTTTGCAGGAATAGGCGTTGTATTATTTATACTTGTATTTCTGTTTGGTATAAACGTTGCTGGAACAGATGATACAGCGTGGATTCAACTGCCAGGTGGTTTTTCGTTTCAACCATCTGAATTGATTAAAATAATATTTATAATCACGTTCTCAAAACATTTGCAGACACTTGTTAACAACGAAAAGCTCCACACCCTATGGGGTGTTCTCTCACTTGTTGTACATATGGCAATACCTGTTATGCTTGTACATTTTCAAGGTGATGACGGAACAGCACTTGTGTTTGCTTTGATGTTCATTATAATGATGTTTGCAAGTGGAGTGCAGCTGAGATATTTTCTGATTATGTTGCTACTACTATGCACAGCCGCTCCTATTGCTTGGAACTATATCTTAAACGATGAACATAAAAACAGATTTCTCGCTCTATTTGATATAGACGGAAATGCAATGACCAATTACGGTTGGCAACAGTATCAAGGCAAAGTGTCTATTGCATCAGGTGGACTAAACGGCCATGGCCTGTATAACGGTTCAAGAGTATCAAGCGGTATAGTACCTGAGCAAGAAAACGACTTCATCTTTACAGTTGCGGGTGAAGAACTCGGCTTTGTTGGTTGTGTATTACTGATAGTTTTGCTACTTATTATACTTGTTAAAATATTAATTACAGCAAACCACGCAAGAGATAATATAGGCAAGTACATATGTGTTGGTGTATTTGCTATGATAGCCACACAAACAGTAATCAATATTGGTATGGTGCTTAGCTTTATGCCTGTTATAGGAATAACGCTACCGTTTTTCAGCAGTGGTGGCTCGTCAATGCTGAGTGTGCTACTGAGCATCGGGCTTGTTCAAAGTGTGCATATGCACAAAGACACAATAGAGCCTAATGGCGTACTAAGAAACAAACAATATAAATACAAATTCACATCATCATATTAAAAAAAGCACGGTTAAACCGTGCTTTTTCTTATTTTTTAGTTATACTTACAACACCAGTATAATCGCCATAAACCCAACAGCTCTTGAACCCCTGAGTCATCTTAAAACTAAACGGCAACTCAATAGATACTCGTGATGATATCTCAGAGACATCACCTGTGTAAGTAACATAAGGTACAATATCTGCAGAAGTGATTTCGTCAATTTGTTCACTTGGTCCACAAACCGTTACCTCTATACTCTTGCTGTTAAACACGACATCGAAATCGCTTGCATCTAAATTGTCAGTAGTGAAGTTGTCAACAGTCAGTGTCTTTGTCTTGTAATCAGATAAATCAATTTCTACCTTTGTTGATGTATTATTGCTTAAATTTTTACATCCGCTTGGTAGAGTAATATCATAAGTAAGCGAATTCTTCTTATTGACAAGATTTGAAAAATCAAGGGTGCCTATCACAACAACATCATCTTTGATATCATCTAAAACACTTTGCTCAGCAGCTATAGTCACCTTATTAGGTGTAATGATGATAGGTGGATACTGAGCAGGTGCATCAACAACATCTACCTTAAGACTAACCTCTTTAGTAGGAAGTGCGGTGGTCGAAACATCTACGGAGGTTACGCTCAGAGTAGACATCTTCACATCGACTATATTACCATCTTTATCAAGAAAGACAATGTCTTTCTTACTTTTCTCTGTCTCGCCTGCCTTGCCATCCATAGTGCCTTGGATAACAGCTTTCTCAATAACTGACACCTCGGTCTCCGGGCCTGATATTGTAACACTGGTCTCAGACAGTGATGAAGCGGCATAATAGCCCTCATCAACAGAATAGACAATCTCGTCAGTAATATCTAAAGTCTTCTCTTTTAATCTATCAACAAACACGTTGATGTACGAAGGAGAAACACCGGACACAAAATTATAGTTAGTCTTGACTCCGACTTTTTTAGCAGACAGCTCAAGTGTGTACTCGCCAGGTGTAATGATAGCATTAGACTGTAAAGCTACTATCTGCACATCAGCCTGAGACAAAGAGCCTACAGTGATACGATTACCTGAAACTTCAACAGAAGCCTTGACCTTAGATTCTGTAAAAACCTGCAAGCCGTCATCAATAGCCTCTTGAGGTAATTCAATTGTAACAGGAATATCAGAAATCATAACATTGGTATCTGTCTGAGATGTAGCATTTACAGAGAACCAAATACCAAATGCAATGAGCACTGATATAACCATAGAAGTAATATCATGAGAAAGGAAGCGTCCGAGTTTTGATTTCTTAGTCATTGTGCTTCTCCTTTCTGCTCTTGAATAAAGTTGTGAATAAATCAGATTTTTCAGAATCATCAGGTATCAACAACTCTGTCAATTTATCAGAAAGCGTCTTTCGGTCAAGCTCTCTGATGAGCTTGCCTCCTACAGCAACAGACACAGTACCTGTCTCCTCAGAAACAACTACAACAATAGCGTCAGACTCCTCACTCATACCGATAGCCGCTCTGTGACGAGTGCCTAAAGATGAATTGATGCGTTTGTTATCAGTAAGCGGAAGTATGCATCCAGCAGATAAAATCTTGCCTTCTCGAATTATACAAGCACCATCGTGTAGAGGAGCCTTGTTAAAGAAGATGTTACCAAGTAACGCAACAGAAGTATCGCTGTTTAAGAGAGTACCTGTCTGGGCAATCTCAGTAAGCAAAGTCTCTCTCTCAAAAACGATTAACGCACCTGTTTTAGAATGGCCAAACAATGTAGCTGCATCAGCTACATCTGAGATAGCCTTAGTCCTTGAAACAAGAGTATCGTCAGATTTACCCGTTACAGCAGATAGAATCGGATTTTTGGACAAGTTGCTTCTACCTAAATGCTCAAGCGCTCTTCTTATCTCGGGTTGGAAAACTATAACTAAAATAATTACAGCAAATTCAAACAAAGTAGTAAGAATGACGTTAATCATGGTTAAGTCAAAAATAACTGAGATAGCATAAGCTATCAACAGTATAAGCAGACCCTTGATGAGCTGAGCTGCTCTTGTTTGCCTCAACAGCTTGAACAAGCTATATATAATAACTGATACTAAAATTATATCGACAGCATCGCCAAACTGAAAAGTCTTGAAAACAGCGCCGATTGTTGTCATAAGATTAGACAAGAAATCCATAAACGTCCTCCACTACATACTTTACTTCATTTTAACACACATAAAACATCATTTCAACTTATATATTGTAATTAATTTAATTTATTTATAGCATAAATCAGTCTGTTAATATCATTTTCTGTAGTAAAATAAGACGGTGAGATCCTGACAGTACCATTGCTCAATGTTCCCATTTTTTTGTGAGCAAGATATGAGCAATGCAATCCTGCTCTGGTAGCGATGTTAAATTTGTCACTTAGATATTTCGAAACTGCTTCGCTGTTCATGTTTTCAACAGAAAAAGAAAGAACCGGAGCTGATCTTGCACAAGTATTAATATCTGAATAAAGCGTTACTCTATCATTGTTTTTTAACGCAGAGTGAAGTTTTTTAATAAGATTAATCTCTTTTGCATTAATAGCATCAACAGTTTTGTTTAAAATAAAATTCACACCACTACAAAGACCACAAATGCCCGGTACATTAAGTGTACCGCTCTCATATCTGTCAGGCAAAAACAAAGGTTGATTTAAATTATCTGACTCACTTCCTGTACCACCCTCTATCAAAGTGTCAGGGAGTATATCGCTATTTATAATGAGAACACCAACTCCCATTGGTCCGTATAAACCCTTATGTCCTGCACAACATACGTAATCAAAATCAGACTCTGAAATATTAATAGGCAAAACTCCTGCACTCTGTGCTGAATCAAGACAGAATAGCACACCGTATTTGTGAGCAAGTTTACATATTCTCTCTACAGGTAGCCTAAAGCCAAAAACATTTGACGCGTGTGTACACACAATCAACTTTGTTTTATCGTTTATGAGCTCTCGAAAACTCTCTACTGTTTTGTCGTCATCATCAGCATAAGTCTTTGCAACGGAGTAACTTACTCCATATTGACTCAGTTTTACAATTGGTCTAACAACACTATTGTGCTCTAAGTCTGATATAATGCAGTGATCACCCGGCTTTAATAAGCCTTTGATAACCATATTAAGTGATTGTGTACATCCACTTGTAAAAATCACTTTGCTCTCATCAGAAATATTGAAAAGCTGTGACAAAGCCTGTCTGCATTCAATAACTTTCTGTGCGGATATCATAGATAAGCGGTGCCCGCTCCTGCCGGGATTTGCACTGTAGTGTTTGAGCATGTCGCTGACAGCACTTATGACTGTTGGCGGTTTATGGTGTGTTGTGGCGCTGTTATCAAGATATATCATACTGCATCACGGTCTACTCTGCCGATAATTTTGATAGAATTGCGCAACAGAATATCATGTGCTTTCTCTACATTTTCCGGTACAAAAAGACAATATCCGCATGAATTGACCTGATGAATCTTAGGAGTTCTCTCGATATATGATTTAATATTATATTTATCAAGAATGTTCTTAGCTTTCATTGCATAAGTTACAGATGGTACTAAGATAAGTTGTTTTTCCATAAAAAATTTACACCTCTATATTTTTATTACCATATTATGTGGATAAATATAGAGGTGTTAAAGTTATATTAAATTTAGGATAGCAAATCTGACATGTCGTACATACCGCAGACTTTATCTTTGAGATAAACAGCAGCATTGACTGAGCCTACAGCAAAAACTTCTTTTGACAAAGCCTGATGCTTGAGAGAGACTATCTCATCGTGACCTGCGAAAATAACCTCGTGCTCACCGACAATAGTTCCACCACGAACAGCGTGAATACCTATCTCGTTTTTGTCACGCTTTTTTCTAACATTATGTCTGTCATATACATACTGAGAATCAGTCAAAACCTCAGTAATTGCATCTGCAATCATCAAAGCTGTGCCACTTGGAGCGTCTATCTTCTGATTGTGGTGTTTCTCGATAATCTCAACGTCAAAACCGTTTGATAAAACAGCTGCAGCTTTCTTTGAGAGTTCAATAAGCAGATTAATACCAAGTGACATATTACCTGAAAAGAACAGAGCTACATCTTTGGAAGCAGAATTGATAGCCTGTATCTCGCTATCAGAAAAACCTGTGGTACAAATAACACATGGTGTATTAGTGCTAACACAGTAATCAAGCATTGAACTAAGTACTGATGGATTAGAAAAATCTATGATAACATCGCCCTTTACATCTAATTCCTGAAAGCTTCTATACACAGGATAATTGACGTTATCTCCATACAAATCGACTCCGGCTACAATGCGACAGTCGCTTCGCTCATTGACAGCACGGGTAACAGCGTTGCCCATCTTGCCGTTGCAACCGTTAAGTATAATATTAACCAAGTTAAACTTCCCCTTTTCTTCAAAAACAGGGCGTATAAAACGCCCTGAATCAGTTTATTTTGAATATTTGTTTAAAAGATCATATTTTGCAAGGCAGTCCTTGAGGTCATGGTAACCCATATAACTCATAGGCACAAGCGGTAATCTGCACTCACCTGCGTCAAAGCCGATGAGGTTCATGGCTGTCTTGACAGGAATCGGGTTAACATCAGAGAACATAATATCCATAAGTTCTACATAATGGAAGTTCATCTTTGATGCTTCGACAAAGTTGTTATCAAGACAAAGCTGACATATCTTGTGCATTTCGCTTGGACAGAAGTTAGCAAATACAGAGATAACACCTAAGGCACCAAGTGACATAAACGGAACAGTCTGATCATCATTGCCTGAGTAAATGTCAAGCTTATCACCACAGAGTGAACGAGTCTGCGAAACAGAAGAAATATCACCGTTTGCCTCTTTAGTAGCTACGATGTTCTCGTGCTTGCAAAGCTCGGCATAAGTCTTTGGCAGGATATTACAGCCTGTACGAGATGGTACGTTGTACAAAATCATAGGCAAATCTACATTGTCAGCAATAGTTGTAAAATGTCTGACAAGACCTGTCTGTGATGTTTTGTTATAATACGGAGTAACACAAAGCAAAGCATCTGCTCCTGTACTCTGTGCACATTTAGATAACTCAATAGCGGTGTTAGTGTCATTGCTACCTGTACCTGCGATAACAGGAATTCTTCCGTTAACCTTCTCAGATACAAACGACAGTACTTCGCAATGCTCTTTGACAGACAAAGTAGCAGCCTCGCCTGTAGTGCCACAAGCGATGATAGCGTCTGTGCCGTTTTCTATCTGAAATTCAAGTAACTGACCAAGCACATCATAGTTAACACTGCCGTCAGCGTGCATAGGTGTAATAAGAGCTACACCTGAGCCTGTAAAAATTGGTTTACTCATAAGTAGACCTCCAATTAATCAATATAACCCTCAGCACACAAAAGCTCAGCCATCAGTACTGCACCACCAGCAGCACCTCTGAGGGTGTTGTGTGACATACAAACAAATTTCATATCATACTGTGTATCTTCTCTGAGTCTGCCGACAGATACAGCCATACCGTTCTCAAGGTTACGCTCTGACTTAATCTGTGGTCTGTCATCCTCTACGAAATAATGTAAGAATTTCTTTGGAGCACTTGGAAGCTGTAACTGCTGTGCTCTGCCCTCGTAGTTGTTCCAGATGTCAATAACTTCTTCTACAGTAGGCTTATTCTCGCAGTCAAAAGACATAAATACAGCTGCAGTGTGACCATCTGATACAGGAACTCGGATACACTGTGAAGTGATAGAGATATCATCAGTTGGGACAATCTCATCGCCCTTGATAGAGCCCCAGATTTTGAGTGGCTCTTTCTCTGATTTTTCCTCTTCGCCACCGATAAAAGGAATTACGTTATCTACCATCTCAGGCCAACGCTCAAATGTCTTGCCTGCACCTGAAATAGCCTGATAAGTACAAGCTAAAACTTTGTTAACATTGTACTTCTCTTTGAGTGGATGAATAGCAGGTACATATGACTGTAAAGAACAGTTAGATTTAACTGAGATGAAACCACGTTTTGTATTGAGACGTTTGCGCTGAGCGTCAATAATCTGAGCGTGATCAGCATTAATCTCAGGGATAATCATAGGAACATCAGGAGTCATACGATGAGCTGAATTATTAGACATAACAGGACACTCAGCCTTAGCGTAAGCTTCCTCGAGAGCTCTGATTTCGTCTTTCTTCATATCTACAGCACAGAAAACAAAATCGACTAACGATGCAACTTCTTCAACATTTGATGCATCCATAACAACCATATCCTTAATTTTCTCTGGGATAGGTGATGTCATAGCCCATCTGTTTTCTACACATTCCTTGTATGTTTTACCGGCACTGCGTGCACTTGCAGCAAGAGCTGTAACTGTAAACCATGGATGATTCTCAAGTAATAGTGCAAATCTCTGTCCGACCATGCCGGTTGCACCGATAATTCCAACTTTGTACTGTTTCATAATTATTCCTCCGATTTTTCAAAAAACAGTTGAGTTTTTCTTAATAATAATATATTATATACATTATGTTTAGATACATATAAACTAACAGATTTTCTTACACTATAATATAACACCAAGGTGAAACTTTGTCAATTTGATTTGATAAGAATAAACATTATACATAAATTTGAAAGGCTAATAAAATGAAAACTGTTGATTTTTATTATGAGCTACCACAAGAGCTGATAGCACAGACCCCACTTGAGCCCCGAGATAGCTCAAAAATGCTAATACTTGACAGAAAATCAGGAAATATTGAACACAAGCACTTTTACAACTTGATAGACTTATTAAATGAAGGTGACTGTCTAATACTAAACGATTCAAGAGTGTTACCTGCGAGAATATTCGGAACAAAAGAAGATACCGGCGCTAATGTTGAATTTTTGCTGTTAAGACAAATTGAAAACAACACCTGGGAGGCACTTGCAAAGCCCGGCAAAAAAGCAAAAGTTGGCACTAAGTTTATCTTTGGCGAGGGCATTATGACAGGAACAGTCAGAGATGTTACTAATGAAGGTAACCGAATAATAGAATTTGTAAGTGAAGAAAATATATACTCTACACTCGATAAAATCGGACAGATGCCTCTGCCACCATATATCACAGAAAAGCTTATGGATAAAGAAAGATATCAGACAGTATATTCAAACGAATTAGGCTCTGCCGCTGCACCTACTGCCGGACTTCACTTTACAAAAGAGTTACTACAAAAAATCAAAGATAAAGGTGTTAATATAGGCTATGTAACTCTACACGTTGGACTTGGAACATTCAGGCCGGTTAAGGTAGAAGAAATCACTGACCACAAAATGCACAGTGAGCACTACGAAATCCCACAGGAAACCGCAACTCTTATAAAAAAAACCAAAGCTCAGAACAAACGTGTAATCGCTGTTGGTACAACATCATGCAGAACGCTTGAGAGCGTTGCAAGTGAACATGGTGAAATCAAAGCTTGTGACGGTTTTACGGATATATTTATATATCCAGGATATAATTTCAAGGTACTCGATGGACTTATCACAAATTTTCATCTGCCAGAGAGTACACTTATAATGCTTGTTTCTGCTTTTTGTGGATATGAAAACACAATGAATGCTTACAAGGTAGCTGTCGAGGAGAAATACAGATTCTTCTCGTTTGGAGACAGCATGGTAATTCTATAAAAGTTGAGGAAAATATATGCTAAAAATAATCAAACAAGAAGGCAAAGCGAGACGTAGTGAGTTTGAGACAGTACACGGTACTGTACAGCTTCCCGGATTTATGAATGTTGCTACATGCGGAGCTATCAAAGGTGGATTATCTGCATATGACCTGATGGATATAAATACGCAGGTTATGTTGTGCAATACATATCACCTACACCTCAGACCAACCGATACAGTAGTAAAGAAGCTCGGCGGTCTACATAAAATGACAGGTTGGGATAAAGTTATCCTTACAGATAGCGGTGGTTTTCAGGTTTTTTCACTCGCAAAGCTAAGAAATATAAAAGAAGAAGGCGTGTACTTTAACTCTCACATTGATGGCAGACGAATATTTATGGGACCTGAAGAAAGCATGCAGATTCAGTCAAACTTAGGCTCTACTATAGCAATGGCATTCGATGAATGTGTTGCTAACCCTTCTGAGTACAAATACACAAAAGATTCTGTGCAGAGAACCACAAGATGGCTCAAGCGTTGTATGACAGAAATGGACAGGTTGAATCAACTTGATGACACTATCAACAAAAACCAGATGCTTTTCGGAATAAACCAAGGTGGTGTCTACAAGGATCTACGAGTTGACCATATGAAAGAAATCGCAGAGCTTGACCTACCCGGTTATGCTATAGGCGGACTTGCTGTTGGCGAAGAGGCTGAAGTAATGTATGAGATAATAGATGCTGTTGAGCCGTTTGCTCCAAAGGATAGACCAAGATATCTGATGGGCGTAGGAACACCTGTAAATATACTCGAAGGTGTTTACAGAGGTATTGATTTGTTTGACTGTGTAATGCCAAGCAGAAACGCAAGACATGGTCACCTGTTCACATGGGACGGCATCATCAATATCAACAATGCAAAATATGAATGTGACGAGCTACCTATAGACCCTAAATGCAGTTGTCCAACTTGCAGTAAATTCTCGAGAGCATACATAAGGCATCTGATAAAAGCCGGAGAAATGCTTGGTATGAGGCTTGCAGTAATGCATAATTTGCACTTCTACAACACTTTGATGACAAAAATAAGAGAAGATCTTGATAAAGGCACCTTTGAACAGTTTTATCAAAAATATCGTATTATTTTAGGAAAAAGGATTTAATTATATTTATAGACTTGCATTTTTAAATTAATTTGTTATAATTTAACTTGTAATTTTTCGAAAGGATGTTTTTGTAAATGGATAATCAATACACTATTATTATTGTTTATGTACTGCTTTTTGCAGCTATGTATTTCTTCCTTATCAGACCTAACTCAAAGAAGAGAAAAGCTGAGCAGGAAATGAGAAACAACATCACAGTTGGCGACCTTGTGACTACTATCGGTGGTATTATGGGTAAAATCGTTGCTATTGATGATGTTGACGAAGCTTATGTTATCGAAACAAGCTCCGACAGAACAAAAATCAAAATTAAAAAGTGGGGTATCTCAAGTGTTGATACACCAAAAGAGCCTACTGACAAAGAAAAAGAGCTTGAGCAATTAAAAGAAAAGAGAGAAAAAGCAAAGGCTGAGAAAAAAGCTGCTAAGGAAAAAGCAAAGGCTGACAAACAGAAAAAGTCATATGACGAATAATTAATAATAAAAAGATTCACCTCTGAATACAAATGTATCAGAGGTGATTTTTTTTGCGTTCTTATTCTACTTTATCAGTAAATAGTCAATTTATTATGTCGCTTATATCAGGAGTTTTTGTAACAGTAACTCTGAGCGTTATTTTGATGTGTATACTCTCTGTGGTGTTTATGACAAGCTCACTACTCCCCTATGAATATCTGAATTACATAATGATGGGAATAATATCAATAAGTGTATTTGTTGGCGGTTATGTTTCTGCAAGAATAAACAAGTCTCGTGGACTACTGATAGGTTCTGCAACAGGAGCATTGATAGTTCTTTCAATATTAATTTGCGGTTTTTGTATGAGTAGCGATAACATTACAGTAAACACGCTAATAAGAATAATTGCAATAATGCTTTGCTCTGCTGTTGGCGGAATCAAAGGAGTGAATGTGAAAGAGAAAATACGAATCAGATAAATTCATCAATATTAATGGTAAACACTGATTTTATATCCTCTGGAATATTAGTAGTCAACTCGACTCTCTCTTTAGTGATAGGGTGAACAAATTCGATTTTGTGACAATGCAATGCTTGTCTACGGATATAATCAAGTGAACCGCCGTACATATCATCACCCGCAAGTTGATGGGAAATACTGCTCATATGACAACGAATCTGATGAGTTCGTCCGGTTTCAAGTATAAAACTCACCAAAGTGTGAGTACCATCTGAGCATATAGGATAATAGTGAGTAATACTCCTGTCTCCATCGAGGGAAACAACACGCTGGATAGAGCGACCCTCCATAACCTTGATTGGAGCATCAACTGTACCGCTACTGTCAATTACACCCTCGCAAGCTGCAATGTATTCTTTCTTAACAGTTTGAGGTAATATAGCTGCTGTGTATCTGTCTTTAGCAATAAGTAAACAACCTGAGGTGTCCCTATCGAGTCGGTTGATAGCTCTGAAAGTATAATTCTCACCCTTTGCTCTCATATATGAAGACACAATATTCGCTAAAGTATCAAGCTGATGAACCTTTGTGGGATGTACAGGCATCATATACGGCTTGTTGACAACAAGGATATGTTCGTCCTCATATACAATATCGAGTTCACCATCTACAGGGACAATGTCGTTTACATCATCAGGTAAAGCTAATACTATCTTCTCCCCTGTTCTAACCAATTGATTAGTCTTTAATAGCTCACCGTTTCGGGTCAAACCGAGATTAGTCCGCTTTAACTTTGATAGTGTGCGAGTGGATAGACCACAATGTTTTTTGAGAAAAGTACGAGCATCCACCTTGTCAAATTCTGATGGTACTATAAATTCTATTAATTTTTCTCTATTAGAATTATAACTCACATTCATATGCTCACCAATATTAGATAAAAAAATAATGCCTGTAATAGTATAATAACAGGGATACCAATCATAAAATTTTTGCGTCTTGTTTTGTGTCTGACAGAGAGCATAGTAATATACATCAGCAGACTACCACCCAATATGCTAATGATAAACAGCGTTCGTTCTCTTATCCTACGCTTTGAATGGATAGCCGCTAATTTATCGTATATAGTTAGAAATATAGATACAAAGCTGATTATAACAAAATAGATAACTAAAAAATTATATAACATAAAACACCTTTGGAAGTGATATATTGAACAAATTCAGATATATGCCGTTTTTGCTATCTATAATAATGCTTGTACTATCAATAGCAATTGTCGGCGATAAGAAAGATAATAAAACTATTGCTGTAAACTCATCAACTATTAACGAAGTTGCAAGTAAAATGAAAGCAATATGGGTAAGCTACATAACTCTGAGTATGGAAAACACTAACAAAACAGAGGAAGCTTTCAGAAATAAAATAGATGATATTACAGATAATACCGTCAAAAGCGGTTTTAACACCCTCGTGTTTCAGGTTCGACCTTTCTGCGATGCATTGTACAAGTCAAGCTACTACCCATGGTCTCATATTTTAAGCGGTGAGCAAGGACAAGATGTGGGCTATGACCCTCTGAAGATAATCTGTGATATATGTCATCAAAAAGGGCTGAATGTCCATGCATGGATAAATCCCTATAGAGTATCAACTGAAGAAACTCCGCATAAGCTATCTGAAGATAATCCTTATGTCAAAGATAAACGAATAGGCTTTGAACATAATGGCTGTGTTTATCTTGACCCATCTAACGAGAAAGCACAGAAGCTAATCATTAATGGAGTAGCAGAAATAGTCAGAAAATACGATGTGGATGGAATACAGTTTGATGACTACTTTTATCCATCTGATTGTGAATCAATAGATGAGATTCAATATAACACCTATAAAGAAAGTACAGATAATCCAATAAGCAAAGAAAAGTGGAGAATGCAAAATGTTAACACTCTGATAAAAGGCGTACACGAGACCATTCATAAAATTAACAGCAATATTCTGTTTGGTATATCTCCGCAAGGTAATATATCAAATAATAAAAATCTCGGTGCTGATGTATACACCTGGTGTCAAGAAGAGGGATATATAGACTATATATGTCCTCAGATATATTTTAGTCTTGATAATCCTCAGCTTAGTTTCGAACAATGCCTTGAGCAATGGGAGGAGCTTGATTTACATAAAAATCTGCTGTTTTATGTAGGTCTTGCAGGATACAAGGGTGGTACCGATGCAGACGAAGGCACTTGGCTTGATAACAACGATATACTAAAAACTCAAATAGAGATAATAAAAGAACATAATCTTGACGGAATTATGCTATACTGTTATGAAAGTCTGAGTGATAATACAAACAAACCTGAAATAACCAATGTCATTAATTATATAACGGATATCACTCAAGAGTAGCCAAGCAATAATCGTCTTTAGCCTGTGTTATCTTTACGCTCAGTAGTTTTCCTCTGATGTCGGTATCACTACTGACATATACAGGAGTGTAGTTTTTGGTATATCCCTCGTAATAACCGCTACGGTTAATAACTTCGAACAAAACCTCTTCTACCCTATCTACCTGCGATTCCAGAAACTCTCTGCGCTTTTTTGTAGTGTGCTCTATCATCAGCTTACTGCGCTCGCTCTTGATCTGAGGCAAAACCTGGTCGGGCATCTTATCGGCAAGAGTGCCCTCTCGTCTTGAGTACGAAAAGACATGTGCCTGAGAAAAACCGATATAATCAGAAAACTCAAGATTCTCTAAAAACTCCTCTTCTGTCTCCCCTGCAAAGCCAACCATAATATCTGTAGTTATAGCAGGGTTGTCAAATAAATTTCTGATATTATCAACTATTTTTGCATATTCATCAGTTGTATAATGTCGATGCATACGCTTTAGAGTAGAATCACATCCGCTCTGTAATGACAAATGAAAATGTGGGCAGAATTTGTCAAGCTTTGAGAGCTTTCTGAGCATTACATCAGTCATAAGCTCCGGCTCTAAGGAGCTGAGTCTAACTCGCTTGATAGCATCTACAGAACACACACATTCTACAGCATCATAAAGGTTTGCGCCGATATCCTGACCATATGCAGACAAATTAATACCAACAAGCACTATCTCGACAAAGCCTTTGTCTGATAAAGACTCTACTTCTCTTTTAAGATCAACAAGAGACTTTGACCTCACTCTGCCTCGTGCATATGGAATTATACAATAAGAGCAAAAGCGGTTACAACCGTCCTCTATCTTTACAAAAGCACGGGTTCTCTCCTCATAATTGTTAATCATCATAGGCTCGAATTCTTCGCTTTTTGTATGCTCTGATATATCAATAATCTGTTGTCTATTGTTCAAAAATTCTCTAATACGGTCTACAAGCTTGTGTCTGCATACGTTACCAAGAACAATGTCACAATTTTTGAAATTATCACTTCGGTTTGGAAAAGCCTGAGACATACAGCCTGTCAAAACAATGATTGATTCAGGATTTTCTCTGCGTATCCTGTTGATAGCTTTTCGGTTTTTTGAATCGCTTGTTGATGTAACTGTACAAGAGTTGACGATAGTAATATCAGCGCTATTGTCATCTAAAGGAGTAAAGCCTGCATCTGTCATAAGCTCGTACATCAATTGTGATTCATACTGATTAACCTTGCAGCCTAATGTTATAATATTGAAAGTCAAATTAATCACCCGAAATAAATAAAAATTTTGGTAAAATGATGTTGAATATTGTATAACTTAGTGTTAATATATACATATTGTGATTTTGCGGAGGTCTCAATAATGTATAACAACACAATTATGCTTGATACTTTAGAAAAAGCCAGAGAGTTTGTAGACTCTATGAATAAATACAGCGAAGTAAAACTTGACCTAAAAAGTGGTGATTACTGCATAGACGGCCACTCTATCATTGGTGTTATCTCGCTTGATATAAGCAAGCCGATAGAACTTGTTGCAAGCGGTGAGATAACTGACGAATTTGTTTCTATCGTGTCAAAGTACGCTATATAGTATATTTTTATTTTTCATAAAAGTCAATAATATAAGCCCTTTCACAAAAATGTGGAAGGGCTTTTTTTGCTGCAAAAAAGAGCCCGACATATAGTCGGGCTCAACTTGTATTAATTATGCAGGTTCGCCGTAAATATAAGTTCCACACTCATACTTATCGCCTGATATAGTTGTTGGATAGAAGCCTTCGTTAGGAATGCCTTGTAAATCAAGATTTACAGTTTGAACACCGCCATTACCTTTATTAAAGATAATATTAGTGAACGCACCAGGCTCAACAGTAATCTTGTATACATTCTGATTCTGGTCGTTAGTTTCTACAAATTCCATTGCCTTGCCAGGCCATGATGCATTCTGACTGCCGGTTGAACCGTGCCATGTGTAAGCATATACGTTGGACCAGCCAAGTGTATCAGTAAAGTAGATATCCACCATATTGTCAGGCTCGACAATATACTGAGTACCGTCTTGCTGAGAACCACCATTATTAATAATATACTTCTCATACGCAGAATCCTTAGGAATATTGAATGTCCAAGAACCTGCTTTACCGTTCATCTTAATACCCGGCCAAGTAGTAGTTACAGGGTTTACTGGGTCTTCGTTCCAAAGATGAATATGAGCATCTGTCCACTTCTGCTTAGAAGTGAGAGTCAATGTCTCCAAGGTATAAGGAGAATCAGTTATTTCAAAAACATTAGTCTCTATAGTAGCAGGTGAAGCCTCTGATGTAATCTCACCATAAACACCAACAAACTTTAGGTGAGTTAATGTCTTGTCAACATCAAGAGTATATACACCGCTACCCTGAGTCATCTTCTGACCAGGCCACTCGCCGTTACTGTTACCATCTTCGCCATATGCATAAACATAAATCTCGCCACCCTCAAACGCAGTTGTGTCATTGAGAGTGATGGTGCGTGTCTCTACAGGTATAGTAGGCTCTACAGGCTCGTCAATAAATTTACCAATACCTGCAGGAGCAGGAAGCTTGGCGAGATGACGCTGAATATTTGTAGCATCGAGGATAGTAACGCTATCGTTTGCATCAACATTCGCACAAATTTGTTGTTCTGATGTAAGAGTAATAAGTTTTGCAAGATGACGCTGAATAGCTGTCGCATCTAAGATAGAAATACTAAGGCTCAGGTCAACATCACCGAGCATAAGTGTGTCAGGGATTTCTATTGGTCTTGACTCAGTTGGAATAACTTCAAAATCTTTGAATGTGACATCTGATGATGAGAGATTAGCAATAGGATACTCACCGTAGTCTTTGAACTCAAGCTTATTGAATATCATAGAGCCAGTAAGCTGATAACCACCTGACTCACGATTTGCAGCAGAATTTGCAGTACCATAATATATAACAGTTGGTGGCATTGTACGACCGCAATAGCCGCCGCAAGCAGTCACATTGTGGCCAATGTGAGCAGAAACAGGTCCTTCGGAGAACTTAACATAATTAGTTTGTGCAGGTACATCGTAATAATAGAGGTTATCGTTACCTGCAACCTTCTCCATCTCATAGCCAGGAAAATCAGAAATCTCGGTTGTGCGAGAAAGACCTGTCTTACAATATACATATACAGCAGGCCACTGAGTTACTGTATTGTCAAAATACACACGCTTTGTCTCGTTAGCATTCTTCTTATAGACCTTATGAGTAACAGTAGTTGTCTGAGTACCGTTAGTAGCGGTTACTGTAATGTTTACACCGTCACCGTAGTCGATAGAATCATTAAGTGTAATTGTCATACCATCAGCGGGAACATCCTGTGCAGGTAGGTTTGAAACCTTGACAATACCTGATGTAGCGTTTTTGAGCTCAATGTTAACAGTTGCTGTTGCACCTGTATAGCCGTTGAGTGTATCAGATGTAAGTTTTAAAGAATTAAGATAAACATCAGCTGTTGGTGGAATTTTCTTAGGGTTATAAACAACAGCAACACCGCTATCGCCTATTCTACCTGTGATAGTACCGTTTGATACGGTGAATGTATTACCTGTAACCTGATCTACATAAGTGCCATCAGCCATAGTACAAGCCTGTGAAACATTAGCAGAACCTGTAGCGAGGTTTGCGATAACCATACCTGTTGTACCACGCTGTACAAAGAACAAGCTACCGTTGTCATATGTAGATTCGCTCTGACCAACAAACTCGTTTTTGAACTGGTTGACAGCAACTACAGCCTTGTTCTGCCATGTATCTGCAGCACCAGGTGCACCGATAAGCTCATCATACTTAATAGAAGTAAGTTTAGGTGTAACATCAAGTTCTGAACAATTAGTTCTGATAAGATACAATGCCGGAGCATCCTTGCGGGCACCAACAACAGCCCAACCAACAATCTGCTGAGCAATAGTGAGATTGTTAGAAGAACCTGAAGTAGCAGGGTTTGTTGTGAAAGTATCGTGTGACTCTAACCAAAGCACGTTATCCTCATCTGCAGAACCAACATAGCCATAATCGGACAAAGCTGATGCTTTCTTGCTTGAGAGAGCAGCACGGACAGTATCACCATATGCATAATCTGTTACATCAATATACTTTGTATATGCAGTGATACTAAGTAAGTTTTTATTAATACCAAGAACTTCGCCATAAATATAAGCATCAGGATTTTTCTTTAAAATTGCTGATGTAATAGTTGGCCAGAAATCTGATGCACAGTTTGTATCATCAGGAGTCTCAATATGCTTAGCAGCATCAAAACGGAAGCCGTCAACACCACAGTCAGCTAAAGAATTGAGATAATTAATAAGATAATTCTGATAATCCTTGTTGCTTGTGTCAATATCCGGTAGCTGAGAATTAAGGTCTGTACTTGTCTGACCCTTACGGGAACTGTCGTCATAAGGTGTGAGTCTTGTACCCGATGTATTACGAAGATAGCTCTTGAGTGTAGCATTGACCTTGGCAGCTTCTGTCTTATCGGTACTATTCTGTACATGGTTAGCTACTACATCACATATAACCTTGATGCCATAACTGTGCAGAGTGTCGCACATCTCTCTTAGGTCATCTGCATCGCCGAGCTCGTTGCCGATTTTCATATCAAGAGGCTGATAGAAGCACCACCAGTCGTTAGCAAAAGCACCATCGTTTGTAGTATCTTTTGTAGTTTGAATTGGTGATACCTGAACGGCGGTATAGCCTGCAGCAGCAATATCAGCTGCGTACTGAGTTACCTCTTTGAGCTTCCAGCTAAAAGCATGCAAAATATTACCATCGTGAATATCATCAGGTAAATTAAACCCGACAACATTGTTGCCTGACTCTGCAGTATCAACTGTAGCCGCATTAACTGTAGCGGGAACTACTGTCATAGTAAGAAGCAACATCAAACATAAAAATAGGCTTGTAAATCTCTTTGTAAACATATTCTACCTCCTAAAGTTACTTTTCAACTATATCTGTATCTACTGTATCATTGATATGAGAATCTATTTCAGTAGAAACAAGTGCACGTTTTTGGGCAAGGCGCTTTGTTACACCTTCGTCAAGTAGTGTATAAATAACTGCAAATACAGGAACACCTAACAGCATACCAGGTATACCAAACAGTCCTCCTCCGACAAGTACGGAGAATAAAATCCAAAAACCTGAAATACCAACGGTCTCGCCGAGAATCTTAGGTCCTAAGAAGTTTCCGTCAAACTGCTGAAGTATTATAACAAATACAATAAACCAGAAGCACTGCAAAGGATCAATAAGTAATAACAAAAATGCACACGGAATGGCACCGATAAACGGACCAAAGAATGGTATAACATTAGTAATACCAACAACAACGCTGATAAGCAAAGCATAATCAAATCTGAAAATAGATAAACCAATAAAGCATATAACACCGATAATTGCAGAATCGATTATCTTGCCAATAATAAATTTACCGCATTTTTTGTTACAAAGGTCTGTGATCTCTATAACTCGTTTGCTTGTTTTGATAGGCAGATACGCAACTACCATAGCTCTGATTTGCTTGCAAAGCTTATCCTTGGCACCAAGCATATAAATAGAGATGATGATACCGATAATCCAATTATACAGACCTGTAGTGAAGACTTTGGCAGTTGTAAGTGCTGCAGGAAAGAAGTTGGAGATAAATTTGCTGATAAACTCCTGTACATTGCTACCTGTGAGCATATTCATAATCTCATTATATGTGCTCGCATCGGTCAGATTGTACCCAAACTGAGTATCAACAAAGTTTACAAAATCAACCAACTTGCTCTCTATAGTAGCCGCATATTTAGGAATATCCTGAATAAGACCACTGATGCTCTTGGACAACTCAGGCACAAGTATGCAAATCAAAAATGTAAGTATACCAAAGCATACTATATATGCACAAAGCATAGATAAAGGCTTCTGAATTTTTCGCATTTTCTTGCGTTTTGTACCTATCTTGTGAAAACACTTTGTCTGAAAAAAGTTATAAGGAAAGCTGAGAATATACGCAATAATAAAGCCGTAAATAACAGGCATAAGTACTGCAAATATCTTAGAAAAAATGTCTGCTACATACTCGATATTAAGCAGTAAAAAAGCAAGTATAAGGGTGAAAGTAATAACCCCTAAAATTTTTGCATATTTAAATTTTTTGCTCAAACAATAAGCCCCCTATCAAAACAGAGACATCTGAGCACTCTCAGGCATACCCTCGAGCGCTCCACATTCTCTTAATATTTCTATAACCGCCTTGTTGACCTTGGTCTTCTGAATCATATCGTCAATGGACATATATTCGTATATCTTTCCACAATCGCTAAGGCTCTCAGCAGCAGCCTCACCGATACCTGAAAGTGAACAAAACGGAAGTCTGATTTTGCCATCTTCTATCAAAAACTTCTTTGAGTCAGATTTATATATATCAACAGGCAAAACCTCGATGCCACGACATAACATCTCGTTCATAATCTGCAGCATAGGAATCTCCTGCTTCTCTTTAGCAGTAGCCTCAAAGCCCTTCTGGTTAATGATGTTAATCTTATCTTTGACGGCAAGCTTACCTTTCATAAGTGTTGCACCGTCAAAGTTGTCGTTACGCACAGTAAAATACGCTGCATAATACTCAAGTGGTCTATGAACCTTGTACCAACCAAGTCTAAGCGCAGCTATCATATATGCAGCCGCATGAGCCTTAGGGAACATATACTTGATTTTCATACAGGAATCAATATACCATGATGGGACATCGTGTTCTTTCATAGCATTGATATGCTCTTCGGTCAAAAGCTTTGTAGCCTTGCCTTTACGAACAATCTCCATAATCTTGAATGCCATACCGGGCTCGAGACCCTTGTGCATAAGATAGGTCATAATAGAATCTCGCGTACCGATAACCTCTGAGATAGTGCAAACTCCGTCTTTGATCAAATCAGCGGCGTTGCCTATCCATACATCAGTACCGTGAGAAAGTCCTGAAATCTGCAACAAGTCAGTGAATGTCTTAGGCTGAGCCTCGACAAGCATCTGACGCACAAAGCTCGTACCTACCTCAGGCATTGAGAAAGTACCTGTCTGAGAATCGATATCCTCAGGTGTAACACCTAAAGCGTCAGTTGAAGTAAACAATGACATAACCTCAGGGTCACTCATTGATACATCCATAACAGGAATACCAGTAAATTCTTCGAGATAGTGATATATTGTCGGAACATCGTGTCCGAGCTCGTCAAGCTTGCAGATAGTATCGTGTATAGAATGGAAGTCAAAGTGCGTGGTGATGTTGTCAGAAGTCATATCGTTAGCAGGGTGCTGAACCGGACAGAAGTCGTAAATTTCCTTACCTCTTGGAACAACAACCATACCACCCGGATGCTGACCTGTTGTTCTCTTGACACCTGTCGCACCATTAGCAAGTCTGTTAATCTCAGCTTTGCTCATAACTACGTTGTTTTCTTCGATATACTTCTTGACAAAGCCGATAGCGGTCTTATCGGCAACTGTAGATATTGTACCCGCCTTGAAGACGTTATCCTTGCCAAACAAATCTTCGGTATAGCGATGGACTCGTGATTGAACCTCACCAGAGAAGTTAAGGTCGATATCTGGAACCTTGTCGCCTTTGAATCCAAGGAAGGTCTCAAACGGGATTTCGTGACCATCTCTGTCAAGCTGATGTCCGCATTTCGGACAGGTCTTCTCAGGTAAATCAAAACCTGAGCCATAGCTACCGTCTGTAATGAACTCAGAATACTGACAATGTGGACATATATAGTGAGGACACAGAGGATTAACCTCTGAGATACCTGACATTGTAGCTACAAATGATGAGCCGACACTGCCTCGAGAGCCAACAAGATAGCCGTACTCCTCGCTCTTTGCAACGAGTTTTTGGGCTGTCATATAAAGAACAGAAAAACCGTATGTTGTGATAGAGTTAAGTTCTTTGTCAAGTCGTGCTTTGACTATCTCAGGCAGAGGGTCACCGTAGCGTTTCTTGGCTCTCTCCCAAGTAATTGAGATGAGCTCTTCTTCGGCACCATCGATAAATGGTGGATAGTTGCCCTTTGGAATAGCACGAATACTCTCGCACATATCGGCTATTTTGTTAGGATTATCAACAACAACCTCGTATGCCCTATCCTCGCCCAAATAGTCGAATTCACTGAGCATCTCAGCGGTAGTTCTGTAATAAAGCGGAGCTTGGTTATCGGCATCATCAAAGCCTTGTACCGCCATAAGAATCTTTCTGTAGTCGCTATCGTGAGGATCCATAAAATGCACATCACCGGTAGCAACAACAGGGATACCTACCTCATCGGCGAGCTTGATGATAGTTTTGTTGATTTTCTGGAGTTCTTCTTTGCTACTGATATCACCCTTGCGTAGCATAAACTCGTTGTTGCCAAGTGGCTGAATCTCGAGATAATCATAAAAAGATGCTATCTCTTTGAGCTCACCCCATGGTTTGTCAAGTAAAATGGCACGGTACAGCTCACCTGCCTCGCATGCTGAGCCTATGAGCAGACCATCTCTGTGCTTGATAAGCTCAGATTTAGGAATACGAGGATGACGATAAAAGTACTTGAGGTGTGAAAGTGATATTAGCTTGTAAAGATTTTTAAGTCCTGTATAATTCTTTGCAAGAATTATCTGATGATAAGTCGGCAGTTTTTTGAAATCGCCGCCTGCTATCTTTGTATTTATATCATTGGTTGTATAGATGCCATAGTCATCCTTGAGTCTGTCACACAAAGCGACAAAAATCTTTGACAAAATAGTAGCATCATCAAGTGCTCTGTGGTGATTGAACTTGCCAAGTCTAAGGTATGTTGCGACAGTATCGAGTTTGCAGTTCTTAATATCCTTCAAGATAGCTCGTGCTATGGCAACGGTATCGATAGATGTGTAATTGTAATCAACACCCATATCATTGCACGCTGCTCTGATAAAAGAAGTGTCAAAAGGTGCATTGTGTGCAACTAAGATATTGTCACCGCAAAAATCAAGAAATGCTGATACTGCCTCGCTCTGAGTAGGCGCATCCTTGACCATTGCATCTGTGATACCTGTGAGTTCAATAATCTTAGGCGGTATAGGCTTCTGAGGATTGACAAAGGTCGAGAAAGTATCTACAACCTGTCCACCCTTGATTTTTATAGCACCGATTTCGGTAATCTTTTCGGTTTTTGGAGAAAGACCTGTAGTCTCAATATCAAAACAAATGAAAGTATCATCAAGTGACACGTTCTTTGAGCCATCTACAGACTCAACAAGATCGTCCATAAAGTAAGCCTCAACGCCATAGATAACCTTGATTTTCTCTTCGTCTCGGTTGAGCGCATCAGCGGCATTCATAGCATCAGGAAAGGCCTGAGCTACACCGTGGTCAGTAATAGCTATAGCTTTGTGACCAAATTCAGCGGCACGTCTGACAAGAGTGCCTGCGTCATTGATGGCGTCCATCTGTGACATATTGGTATGCAGATGGAGTTCTACTCGCTTTTTAGGCTCGTTATCGACAACCTTGACTTTGTCAACAGTTGAAATAGAACGGGCACTCAGTACGAGTTCGCCTGCATATTTATCAAACTCTATGTCACCACCGACTATGATAGTAGAGCCTTTCTTTATATTTTCTAAAACTCTACACTCGTTCTTATTATTAAAAATCTTGACGGTGATAGAGCTTGTATAGTCAGTAATATTGAAGGTGATTATGTTCTTGTCGCCTGATTTAGTCTCTTTCCATTCGGACTCAAACACATCGCCCCAGACAGTTGCTCTGCCTGTATCGTAAACTATGTCTTTAATAGGTATAATCTTACCTTTAGTAACTCTGCCGTAAAGTGGCTTGACAGTCTCGGGGATAATCTGTGGGTATGTATATTTACCTGCACGCTTATCTATAAACTTGGCAGTTTTTGACTCGTCTTTTGCTGCTGATTTTGATTCAAACTCGTAGAGCTTAGTGAGTTCATCGAGCTTTTCACGCTGAATCTTCTGCTCTACGCTTTGTATCTGCTCTGCGTACTCCTGAGAATCACCGTCTATCTCTGTTACACCACTATATTCAATTGCAAACTCGAGGGAGAATTTCTTGCGAATGATAGAAGATAACAACTCAGAGAAGCCTTTTGACTGTAAAAGAGACAGACCGCCATGCGCAAGTTTGACGGTAAGGGTGCTATCTTTTCTGAAAAGCTGTGCATCGTTCAGAGTACCGTTGAGACTCGGCACTTCGATTTTTAAAAATTCTACAAGCTGAGAAAAATAAGAGACATCAAATAAATCCTTGTTATATGTAGGATAGATAGTAACATCTGAAAGTGCAAGTGCACTACCCTTGATAAGTCGCTGAGTAGTAAAAACATCTGCAGCAGGAATCAAGTGGTCACACTTGAGATATATTTTCATAGAGCGTTGCTCTTTGTTTAGTTTCAACTGAATTATCTGAGCATTAGCGAGTGAATCGATAATCGGTGCACTCAAATGCTGAGAAAAAATTTCGGATAACGTATTCATTAATAACTTCCTTTAATAATTTACATCTTGTCTATTTCTTTCATTAATGCATCTAAAAGTTCGTTTTCGGGTACTTTGTAGAGAATCTCGCCTTTTTTGAATACAAGACCCTCGCCGTTGCCACCTGCTATGCCTATATCTGCCTCTTTTGCCTCGCCGGGACCATTAACAACACAGCCCATAATAGCAACCTTGATGTTCTTGTTGCAGTCTCTGAGCATATCCTGTGCTTTGTTAGCAAGTGAAATAAGGTCTATCTTGGTTCTGCCACAAGTAGGACAAGACACAAAGGTAATGCCGTCTGCGCGCAAGCCGATAGCGCTGAGCAAGTCTTTGGCTGCATAAATCTCTTCTACAGGGTCAGCGGTAAGTGAAATTCGGATAGTATCGCCGATGCCATGGAGCAATAAAGAGCCGATACCGGCAGAAGATTTGATTATGCCCATACGAGCTGTACCAGCCTCGGTAACACCCAAATGAAGCGGATAATCACAGCTGTTATGTGCAATCTCGTATGCCTTGACCATAGTTGAGACATCGCTTGATTTCATTGACAAAACAGTATCGTAAAAATCAAATTTTTCAAGCAAAGAGGCGTGATAGAGTGCACTATCACACAATGCCTGTGCTGTAGGATGGCCGTACTTTGAGAGTATGTGTTTTTCAAGAGAGCCGGAGTTGACACCGATACGGATAGGTATGGAGTGTGTTTTGCACGCATGTGCTACCTGTCTGACTCTGTCCTCGTCTCCGATGTTGCCGGGATTGATACGAATCTTGTCAATACCTGCAGCAACAGACTCAAGTGCAAGCTTGTAATCAAAATGAATGTCCGCTACAAGTGGAATGCTGACAGCTTGTTTAATAGCAGGAATAAGACGCACAGCATCCATATCAGGAATAGCTGCACGAATAATCTGACAGCCTGCCTGCTCAAGAGCAACTGCCTGATTTACGCTACCCTGTATATCAGACGCAGGAACATTGAGCATAGATTGAATACTGACATCTGCTCCTGCTCCTATCAAAACATTTCCAGCTTTCACTTGGATTTTGCTCATATTAGCCTCCGGAAATCAACACAAAAATATCTTTGAAAGTAATGACTATCATCAAAAGCATCAGTAATGCAAGACCGATGCCGTTGACTATATACTCAAATTTACGAGGTACGGGTTTTCTGAAAATTGCCTCTATAAGCAAGAATACAAAACGACCGCCGTCAAGTGCCGGGAATGGCAACATATTGACAATACCTAAGTTGACAGAAATAACCATCATTACATAAACAATGTTCATAACTGCAGAGATGAAGCTTCTTTCAAGTCCGACTAACGCAACATCTGTAATAGCAGATGCAAGACCTACAGGGCCTGATACATCATTGATACCAAACTGACCTGTGACAAGACCTCCTAAGGTTGCCCAAATCATTCTGACAACTGAAACTGTCTGAGTAAAGGTTTGAGAAATGACAGATGAAAAAGTCTTTTTGATAGGTTCGACATGAAAATCTATAGACAAAGATGGTTCTTCTGTCTCTGTGTTAAGGTAGGTGAAGAAATCAATGTTTGTAAGCTCCACCCTCTGTCCGTCACGAACAACTTCGATGTCTGTTCTGAAGCGTTTTCTGCTTTCTTTAACTTGAATCTCAGGATATTCGTAGTCTTCAAGCTCAAACTCGACAGCCACCTTATCTATACACTCACACATTAATTTGTAAGTAGTATCTTTGTCCTTGGCTTCTGTAATCTTATCAAAACAATCAAGCCAAATTGCATATGCAGAATCTATCTGCTGTTGGGTTTTGTCAGTATAATTCTTCGCCCAGAAATTGCGAAGTTCAAACACGCAATCCTCTTTGTAAATAGAGAGTTCGTTACCGTCTACTTCTTCAAGAGGTGTGGTATAAAGTGCATAGTTGAAATCATTGGCGGAATAAATATCGTATCCGTTAATCTCGACAATTTTGTCCCCCTCCTGCAAGCCTGTAACAGCAGTAAAAGAATAAGGTTCAAATGAAGAGATGGTAGTAGAACTGAAAACAGACTGAGGAAGTAAAGTGATAAGCATAAGCACTAAGCCGAACAAGATGTTCATCAAAGCACCTGCAATAACAATAACCATACGCTTGAAAACGTTGACATTATTAAAAGCACGTGGGTTATCACTGTCCTCGTCTTCTCCCTCCATGGCACAATATCCACCTATAGGAAACAAACGCAAAGAATAAGTAGTCTCGCCTTTAGTAAAAGAAAAGAGTTTTGGTCCCATACCGAGTGCGAACTCGTTGACCTTGACTCCGCTTTTCTTGGCAGCTACAAAATGTCCACCCTCATGGAAAAAAATAATAAGCTCAAACAGTAAAACTGCAACGAGTATTAGTGCGACAGTAGTGATAGAATCATCTCCAGTTATTTAACGCAATTATAGACATACTCTCTCGCCGTTAAATCAGCAAGCAGTACATCATCGAGGCTGTTAGCCTCTCTATACGGAAAGCTGTCAACAGCAGAGCTGACAAGCTCACCGATATCAAGAAAACTAATCTTGTTATCTCTGAAAAGTTTATTAGCTACTTCGTTTGCGCCGTTAGCAACCGCTGGGATAACGCCGCCACGCTTGATAGCTCTTTTACAAGCGTTGAGACACTTGAAGGTATCATAATCAGGCTCATAGAATGTCATGCTCGACATCTTTGAGAAATCAACAGCTTCAACAGGTGACTCATAACGCTTTGGATATGTGATAGCATACTGTATAGGAATACGCATATCAGGCAGACCTAACTGCGCAAGTATGCTGTTATCTACAAATTGAATCATAGAGTGAATTATGCTCTCTCTATGTACTACTACATCTATATCATCAGCAGGCATATCAAAAAGCCAAGCAGCTTCAATAATCTCAAGTCCTTTGTTCATCATAGATGCAGAGTCTATGGTAATCTTTGCACCCATAGACCAATTAGGATGATTAAGAGCCTGTGAAACAGTGACGTTTCTGAGCTCTTCTTTAGTTTTAGAAAAGAACGGTCCACCTGATGCTGTGAGTATAATCTTCTTGAGTGCCTTTTTCTCGTGGCAAGCCTGCAGGCATTGGAAAATAGCTGAATGCTCGGAATCTACAGGAAAAAGCGTAACACCGTTACGTTTAGCGGCATCCATAACTAAGGCACCACCAGCAACTAAGGTCTCTTTGTTAGCAAAAGCGATATTCTTCTTCGCATTGATAGCAGCTAAGGTAGGCTTGAGCCCTACCATACCGACAACCGAGTTGACCACTAAATCACACTGTGGTAAGGTAGCACACTCGAGTACACCGTCCATACCACTGAGCACCTTGGTGTCAAGATCGCTGATGCTAAGCTTGAGAAGCTTTGCTTTGTCTTCATCAAAGACAACGGCAAGCTGTGGCTTGAACTCTCGTATCTGTTTCTCTAAAAGCTCTATATTACTATGTGCAGATAGTGACAAGACCTTGAGATTAAGTTTTCGTGCGACATCAAGGGTCTGAGTACCAATAGACCCTGTAGAGCCTAATATAGATAATTTTTCAACCATAAAAACCTCTGTTACGAAATAACTGTCATATACTGTGAAACAAAGTAAACAAAAGGTGCGCAGAATATAATAGAATCAAATCTATCGAGCAAGCCTCCGTGTCCCGGCATTATAGAACCGTAGTCCTTGATGCCACACGCTCTCTTGATAACAGAAAATGTGAGGTCACCCATAATTGAAATTATAGGATTAACAAGACCTATGATGAGCAGTGCTAAGAAGTTAATATGAATATCTTTATAAATTAACATAAAGACAAGTCCTATAAGTAACGAAGACAAAAATCCACATAATAATCCACCACAAGCGCCTTCTACGGTTTTCTTAGGGCTAATAGCAGGACAAAGCTTGTGTTTGCCAAGATAATAGCCCGCAAAATATGCTCCGCTGTCAGCTAACCAAGGAACTGCTAAGATAAGCACGCACCAAAAAGCTGTGTAATCATCGCTGCTGCAGATTGTAAACGCAAAAGAGGTCATAGATAACGTCAACAACAAAGAGCCTGCGTAGGCAAAAATCACATCATCAACCTTGACTGTATCGTGAAAAAATATCATAACAGCAAACAATATAACACTGAACAAAAAGAGCGGTATAAACACAAATGATGTATTAGCAAGCAAAGGCATCAAGATACTGAAAGCAACACATGGAATTGATATCTTGTAATTTTTGTGCAGGCCTTTTGCAGTTAATAACTCACCGCATATTATACCTGTAACTATAGCTAATGGTATGCTGATAAATATAGAATTAATTTCTCCAAGTATGAGCAAAACTATACAAAGCACAATGCCTATAATAGCTGAAATAATTCTTGTCTTCACGAAAAGGTCACCTTAAACTTTCAATTATATTCCGCCGAAGCGTCTGTTACGCTTAGCAAATTCGATAAGAGCTAAATCTAAGTGCTCGCTCTTAAAATCAGGCCAGAGCACATCCATAATGCAGTACTCAGAATACGCTGACTGCCATAAGAGAAAATTAGATGTTCTGTATTCTCCGCTCGGTCTGATAATCAAGTCGGGGTCAGGCTGATGAGATGTGTACATATAATCAGACAAAAGCTGCTCGGAAATATCATCAGCAGGTATACCCTCTTTGACGATAGTCCTGACGGCATTAATAATTTCATCTCTGCCACCATAATTCATAGCAATATTGAGAACCATACCGTCTCTGTCCTTTGAATCTCTCTCGTTGCGCTCGATAAGTTCAAGCATATCAGGAGAAAAAACCGACCTGTCCCCTATGAATTTGACGACAATGCTATCGTCCTGAAAATCGTTTATAGCTTCTATCATATACTCTTTGAAAAGCTTCATGATAGCGTCTACTTCTTCTTTCGGACGCTTCCAGTTCTCTGTAGAAAAAGCATAGACAGTTAGGTATTTGATGCCGATATCTGAGCAATAGCGGGCGATACGTCTGAAGGTCTGAGCACCTGCAGTATGTCCTGCAGTACGAGGCAAGCCTCGCTTTTTTGCCCAACGGCCATTGCCATCCATAATAATGCCAATATGCTCAGGTAAGTCAATGTCCTTTATAGTAAGAGCTTTCTTACGATTTTTGAATATAGCCATCTTAGATTTCCATAATCTCTTTCTTCTTCTTGTCGGACATCTCGTCAACTGTTTTGATAAATTTATCAGTAAGCTCCTGAGCTTTCTTCTCAGCGTACTTGAGGTCATCCTCTGTGAGCTCGCCTGACTTCTTCATGCCCTTAAGCTTTTCGATAGCGTCTCTACGGACATTACGAATCTGAACCTTGGTGTCTTCTGCTATGCCTGAAATTTCCTTGGCGATTTCCTTACGCTTATCCTCAGTGAGTGGTGGGAAAATAAGGCGAAGCATCTTGCCGTCATTCTGTGGGTTGATACCGATGTCTGACATCTGGATAGCTTTCTCTATCATTCTGAGAACTGATGCATCCCATGGCTGAATAGTGAGTGTTCTTGCTTCAGTTACCGAAACAGCAGCAAGCTGATTAATCGGTGTTGGGGTTGAATAATAATCTACGGTAATCTTATCGAGTACAGCAGGATTAGCTCTGCCGGCTCTGATAGCTTTGAATTCGTCATTTAAGTGATCGATACGTCTCTGCATACGGTCTTCAGTTTTCTTTAGTCTTTCTTTCATTGTAAAAAGCCTCCTTAATAATTGATTATGATATAAAAATAATTATGCTAAAAATTTAGAAATTACCTACAACAGTACCTATTCCCTCTGTGCACACTGCATCGTAGATATTCTCAGGCTTGTCAACGCTGAATACAAGTAAATCGATAGAGTTATCCTTGCAGATAGCGGCAGCAGTAGAATCGATAACCTTGAGGTCTTTCTCCAAAACATCCTGGAATGAGATGTTAGTGTAACGCTTAGCGTCAGGATTGGTCTTAGGATCAGAGTCATATACACCGTCTACCATAGTAGCTTTGAGGATAATCTGAGCCTCTATCTCGGCTGCTCTGAGTGCTGCTGCAGTATCTGTGCTGAAGAACGGGTTACCGGTACCACAACCAAAGATAACTACTCTGCCCTTTTCAAGATGACGCATAGCACGGTTGCGTATATATGGCTCAGCTATCTCTCTCATAGAAATAGCTGTCTGAACTCTGACATCAACGCCTACCTGCTCGAGAGCATCCGCAACACCTAAAGCATTGATAGTAGTAGCAAGCATACCCATATGGTCTGCACGGGTTCTATCCATCTTGCCTGATGATCTGCCTCGCCAGAAATTACCGCCACCGACAACAATAGCTACCTCGACACCGTCATCGACTAATTTTTTGATAGGTTCACAAAAAGACAGCACTGTGTCAAAATCAATGCCGTGCTTTGATTCTCCTGCCAATGATTCGCCTGAAAGTTTGAGCAAAACTCTCTTGTATTTAGATTTCATCATATCACCCCATAGTAATCTTTATAATTAAGAAAATTATACTATAATCTGTCAATTTTGTAAAGGAAAATAACGCAAATATATAGCTATGTTTATAGATTTTTTACAAACAAAAAAGGAGTGGTTATAAAAACCACTCCTAATAATTTAAGGTATATTATTTTACCATGCTTGCAACTTCAGCAGCAAAGTCATCCTGACGCTTCTCGATACCCTCGCCCTTCTCGAAACGAGTGTACTTAACGATCTCGATAGAACCTGAGAGCTTTTTAGCAACAGACTCTACATATTTGCCAACTGTCATTGAGCTGTCCTTAACGAACTCCTGATCAACAAGACAGTTCTCCTTATAGAATTTACCGATCTTGCCCTCTACGATCTTTGTGAGAACCTGCTCTGGCTTGTTAGCCATCTTAGGATCCTGCTTCATCTGAGCAACGAGAATCTCCTTCTCATGATCAAGTGTCTCTGCAGGTACCTGTGATGCATTGAGGTACTGAGTGTTAAGAGCAGCGATCTGCATAGCTACGTCCTTACCACATGCAACAAAATCAGCAGATGTTGTGTCAACATCAGTAGCAAAGTTAACAAGAACACCGATTTTGCCGCCAGCGTGTACATAAGCTACACAAGCGCCGTCATACTTCTCAAATCTACGGATTTTGATGTTCTCGCCGATAGTGAGAACCTTTTCCTGCAGAAGTTCTGCAACTGTCATATCTGAGCCTGATGCCTTGCACTCTAAAAGCGCATCAACATCAGCAGGGTTGTTCTCCATAACTGTGAGTGCACATGTCTGTACAAATGCCTGGAAATCTGCGTTTTTAGCAACAAAGTCTGTCTCTGCGTTAACCTCGATAACAACACCCTGTGTGTTATCAGCGTTAGTCATAGCATAAGCTACACCCTCAGCAGCGATTCTTGATGCTTTCTTAGCCTGCTTAGCAAGACCCTGCTCTCTCAAGAAATCGATAGCAGCGTCCATATCGCCGTTAGCCTCTGTCAAAGCCTTTTTGCAGTCCATCATACCGCAGCCTGTCTTCTCACGTAATGCTTTTACGTCTTGTGCTGTAAATGCCATATATATCAATCCTTTCGTAATATGTCGATTAAGTTATTATTCCTCTACGAGATCCTCTACGTCTGCCTCTTCGTCTCTTGCAGCAGCGCCCATCTGACCTTCTCTACCCTCGATGATAGCGTTAGCCATAGCACCGCAGATAAGCTTAACTGCACGGATAGCGTCATCGTTACCAGGGATAACATAGTCTACATCGTCAGGATCACAGTTTGTATCAACGATAGCTACAACAGGGATACCGAGTTTCTTAGCCTCAGCAACTGCGATCTTCTCTTTTCTTGGGTCAACAATAAAGAGACAACCAGGAATCTGCTCCATATCCTTGATACCACCAAGGAACTTCTCGAGCTTTTCGATCTCGAGGTTGAGCTTGATAACTTCCTTCTTTGGAAGGAGATCGAATGTACCGTCTGCCTCCATAGCGCGAAGCTGCTTGAGTCTTGCGATTCTTCTACGGATAGTTGTGAAATTTGTGAGCATACCGCCGAGCCATCTTGCGTTAACATAGTAAGCACCTGCACGCTCAGCCTCTTCTTTAACTGAATCCATAGCCTGCTTCTTTGTACCAACAAAGAGTACGCTCTTGCCCTCTACAGAGAGGTCATGGATAAAGTTGTATGCCTCTTCGAGCTTAACAACAGTCTTCTGCAAATCAATGATGTAGATACCGTTGCGCTCTGTGAAAATGTATGGAGCCATCTTAGGGTTCCATCTTCTTGTCTGGTGACCGAAATGTACGCCGGCCTCCAATAGCTGTTTCATAGAAACTACTGCCATTTTTATTTCCTCCTCAGGTTAAAACCTCCGCCGAACCTTGAAATTTGCCGGGACAAACACAGAAATGTGCTACTGAGCCGGTAAGCTCGACGTGCGTAATGCCTAAATATTATACCATATAAAATAAAAAAATCAAGCATTTTTTCAAATGCTTGATCTCTTTTTTGAAACATTTTGATTATTTGAAATCAAAGAATCTAACAGAACCATACTGAACTACAAATTCCTGTGATTCGTGCCATGAGCTTGTGCAATAGTTAGTAGCGTAGAATACTGCTACTTTGTGCTGTACTGCAGAACCGCCCTGGTCAAAAATATAGTTTACAACATCCTTGCAAGTCTGGCTTGGTTTGATAGATGTTGAACCATAATATCCGTACTTGGATATAACTGTAGCGATATCAGAATAACCACCGCTTACAAAGGTGTCACGAAGACACTGTGCAACTAAAGCCATACCTGTATAGCCCATAGAGCCAGCTTCGCCCATGATGATTCTCTCTGCGAGGTCACGGTCGTAGTCTGACAGCTGTACAGCATAGCCTGTGTAATTAGGGTCAGGATTATCAATGCTCAGCAGGTAATCAGAACCTGTAGAACCTGAAACATATGAGCCACCCTGACTCTGAGTGGTTGTAGAGCTGCTTTGTGAAGATGAAGAACTGCTTGATGTAGTCTCAGCTACAGAGTCTGTCTGTGCTGTGCCCTCAGTCTCAGCCTCAACAGCTGCGATGAGCTCGAGTTCCTCGACAGTTGTCTTAGCCTCAGCCTTAGCCTCATCGATAGCCTTAGCACGAGCAAGAGCCAACTTGTCATCTTCGTTTTCTGTATTAATAATTGTATCTGTATTTTTGGTTTCTGTTATCGGGGTTTCGCTTGCAGCTTCTACTTGCGGTGTAAGTACTGACATTGGTAATAAGAACATTACGCACAATGCCACCATGAGAATTTTTGACAATATTTTGTTGTTTTTTCTCATATACTCTCCTCCTTTAAGTAGTCTACATCGTCTATCCGATGTGAAAATGATATGGTAATATTTGTAAAATCACACCATTTCAAGTGCTATTTAATCATAAAGCTTGACAAATTGCAAGTTTGTAACTTTTTGATTTTAATTCTAATAAAGCATCAAAATCGGCTTTTAGTTCTAAAATAGAATAATTTTTAGGTAAAAGTGTACACATTCAACAATTATTTATAGTGCGTTTTGCTAAGTGACACAAATATTTTTAGTTACAAAATGTTACAAATTTATTACCTTTTTTTGCGGTGCTTGGTGTTTTTTGCACATTTAGACCAACTAAAATGGTGTCTTCTCCTATAAGATCGATACTATCCCACGGAATTATGTAGTCGTTTGAGCGTCCAAACAGTCCAAAAAAGCGTGGTCTGCCAAAAACTATAAGCGAAACTACCCTTGCTGATGAAATCTCCACCTCTATATCATCTACAAAACCAAGCCGTGTACCATCGCATGAGTTTATTACTTCTTTGTGACGTAGCTCTGTTAAACTACAAGACATTATACAAATACCTCCTGACACTTACTATACAACATATATATGTGCAAATTATGTCGGATAATAATACAAAATATGAATTTTAATAATTTATCTGTAAATATATACATATATATTGGTATGGCTACTAATATCTGCTATAAAAAAGTAACGCCATAACAGAAATACCGATTAATAAACCTATAAAGATGCCCAATAATAGTGAAAACAACATTTTAACTCCCCTATTCTTTGACAGATATTATATGTAGATTATGAGATACTCTTTTAAGCTGAGGTGATAATAACGACTATATACATAGATGTACTTATATTCACTAATGTTATTATTAACTATTGTATCTTGTCTGCTGTCAAAAAATTCTTGCATCTAAACGTTAAAGAATACAGAATCATACTATCATCAATAGCAGGTGCTATATGTTCGCTTGTAGTGCTCTTTGATAATATAAATAGTATAGTATCAATAATCATTAAATTATTTGTCTCCTTTTTGATAACGATAATCGGGTTTTATAATCGAAATATAAAAGAATGTATCAAGCTTACAATGTGGACATTTGCGTTTTGTATGATATTCAATGGAGCGCTTATAGCAGTATATCAGATAATTAAGCCAAAAAATATGGCGATAGTAAATGATACAGTATACTTTCAATGCAACCCGATAACCCTGATTATAATAAGCATATGCATATACATATTAATATTAGTCACTATGAAGATACTTGATAATGATATAGATAACTTTGAAGTATCGCTTGAAGTAAAGTGCTGTAACCAAACAATCGAATGCAGAGCAAAGGTAGATACAGGATGCAATGTAGTAGAGCCGTTCTCACAGGCACCTGTGATTATTGTTGAAGAAAGTATATTTAAAGCAAACGTAACAGAAAACCTGCGAATTGTTCCATATAATGCACTTGGGTCTCAAGGAATACTAAAAGCGTACAAGGCTAAAGAAGTGTATATCAATAAAAAGCTTATTAATAAGATAATATATATAGGCATATACAATGGAAAAATAGACAAAAACTTCAAAGCAATAATAAACGCTCAGATATTAAGGTGATGAAATGAATTTACTAAACTTTTTGCAACTTAAAATTTATGAATTAATTAACAAACGACGTGTTTTTTACATAAGCGGTGCTCAGACATTGCCCCCTCCTCTGTCTGCAGAAGATGAACAAAAAGTGATGCAAAGAATAAGTGAGGGTGATCAAACAGCAAGAGAACCCCTGATAGTACACAACCTGAGACTTGTAGTATATATTGCTAAAAAGTTTGAAAACACTAATATAAATATTGAAGACCTGATATCGATAGGTACAATAGGTCTTATCAAAGCTGTGAACACATTCTCTCCGGACAGAAAAATCAAATTTGCGACCTATGCATCGAGATGTATTGAGAATGAAATTCTGATGTTTCTGAGAAAAGCTTCTCAAAAAAAGAACGAGATATCCATAGAAGAACCGCTTAACACAGACTATGACGGAAACGAGCTTTTACTATGCGATGTTCTCGGAAGTGACGCAGACATAATAAACAGAGATATTGAACAGGAGCTTGAGCGAGATTTGTTGCTTGATGCTGTAAGCAAGCTCAACACAAGAGAAGCGATGATTATGGAGCTGAGGTTTGGGTTAAACGGAAACACAGAACATACTCAAAAACAAGTTGCTGACTTGCTCGGGATATCTCAGTCGTATATATCAAGGCTTGAAAAAAAGATAATCAGAAGATTGAAAAACGAACTCGAAAAAGTTGTATAATATATGTAAGAGCAGGAAACTTCCTGCTCTTTTTTACATAAAAGAATCTGACGATGTTGACATACTGTTATCAGTATTATTCTCAGACGATGTCATATTATCGTTATCTGTTGATACAGTTGTTTCGTTTTCGCCTAAGAAGCCGTCTGCATCTGTTGCCATAGCGTCTCCTGCCTCATTCATACCAGAAGACACGTCCTCTGCTACATCAGTAGCTGTGTCTACCATAGCTCTGCCACAGCCAACTAAAGCCACACAAACGATAATCAAGAGCAAGGCTAATGTAATAATCTTTTTCATAATATCACCTCAAAAAAAATTACCGCTCCATAATGGAACGGTAATATTATTATCAATAAACAGGTAAATATTAGTTTATTTCAAAATTATTTTAATTTTTGTGATTCTTTTGATATTAAATTTGAATCTCTGTCAAATTTTGACACAATCATCTCATCATTCTCAAAAGTTATCTCAACCACTGTACCATCAGACAAAGTCTTTGTGACAAGCACAGGCGTGCCGGTAGAATCTACTCTAACACCATCTCCAAAAGGTTTGTTAGCAACAAAGTTGCCGATATGTACAGAGCTATCAAATGAACTGACAGCAACACCAAAGCCCTCTCGTCTGTTGTCAACCCAGTCACCATAGTAACACAAGGTGCCATCCTTATAATAATAAGCACCTACACCGTTACGCTTGTTGTTGAGATACTCGCCCTCATAGGCGGTACGACCGTCTTTAGTTAAAGTTCTTCCAAAGCCGATACGGTTGCCATCAGAATCAAGAGCACCGAAATAACTATACTTGTTATTAGCACTCTCTATAACTGTGTCTGGCTGTGGCAAAGTAGCTTTGTCAAAGTCATTTGTTGTATCATCACACGATGAAAACTCTTCAGCACAAGACTCAACAGCATCGCAGGCATCATTAACATCTGCAAATGCCTGTGGGTTTTCTTCTTGCTCAAGAAAAGCCTGCAATGTAGCGTCAATATCAACTTCCTGATATTGCTCTTCCTCTGATGAGTCAAGCTTTTCACAGAAAGAAGCATCTAAATCTGTCGATAAATCAAAGCTAAACTGCTCAGCCTGCGAGATATCGACTGTCTCGCACAAGTTGCGTTTGAGGTTGAAATCTTTTGGATTAAGTTTTCTGGCAAGTTGAGCGTCATCTTCATCTATAAAGCTCTCTGGAGCTGTATCGGTGAGTTTGAGTGCTGTCATTCTATCTATAAAATCTTCGAAATTAGATAGCTGCTCTTCGCTTAAGTACTTTACAACACCCTCGTTTGTGTGAGCAACGACAGTATAATCAGTAAACTCACACTGTACCTTTGAATAAACATATTCATCAGTAACATCAGGCATAGAATACAGAATAACAGGCTGAAAATCACTTGAAGTAGAATACAACAGACACAAGCCACCTGAGTACTTGCGTGGCTCGATAACACAACTGCTTTTGGTCACAGCTGTTGTATTAAAATATTCGACCTTTAGCAAGGTGTGAAGCTTTGAGAAAGTGATTTTTTTGTAGACTCCAGACTCATCGTAATAGTTGACACAATATCTGCCGTCACCGATAGGCTTAGACTCTGAAAGAATAGAACTCTCATCAGAAACTACCCATTTGAGCGGATGGTCTTTCTCAAGACTATATTCATAAAAGAGAGTATCGTCATCGCTGTTCTGAGTAAGTTTAGCTCTCTGCTTCTCTCTTGATATATAAAACTCCTTACGCATTAAGGTGAGCACGTCACTGAGCAAATCGCAAGGATCAGATTTGACTATGATATTGTAAAAATAGTTTATCATACGCATATTCCTTATAACAAAGGCACAACGTAAAAACATTGTGCCTGTAAAATACATTATCAGAAGTTAGATAGAAACTTCCATAGCTGTCTCGTACATATCCTCGTTGAACTCACGCTTCATATCAAGAGCAGTCTTGATATCGTAATCAACTGTCTTGCCAGCCTTGAGCGCAATAACACGGTTGCCTATGCCCTGCTCTAAGAGCTTGACAGCCTCAACACCCATAGTAGTAGCAATAACTCTGTCTCTTAAAGTTGGTGAACCACCACGCTGAACGTGACCTAAGATAGTAGCTCGAGTCTCGATGCCTGTACGCTTCTCGATGTATTTAGCAAGATCCTCGACACCGCCTACGCCCTCGGCTACAACGATGATGAAGTGCTTCTTGCCTGTACTCTTCTGGTCATATATACGAGCGATAACATCGTTCTCAATATCGTGCTTGATCTCAGGAACAAGGATAGATGTAGCACCACAAGCGATACCTGTCTCTAAAGCTATATCACCGCAACGTCTACCCATAACCTCTACAACAGAGCATCTATCGTGTGACTGAGCAGTATCACGAATCTTATCTACCATCTCCATAGCTGTGTTCATAGCAGTATCAAAGCCGATAGTATAATCTGAGCAAGCGATGTCGTTATCGATAGTGCCAGGAATACCAACACAAGGAATACCTGCGTTAGATAACTCTCTTGCACCTCTGAAAGAACCGTCACCACCGATAACAACCAAGCCGTCAATGCCTAACTCACGGCAGTTGTTGGCAGCCTTCTGTACACCAGCAGGTGTGTTGTACTCCTCTGAACGAGCAGTATAGAGTATAGTACCGCCACGGTTAATGATATCTGAAACTGAGCGCAAATTGAGCTCGTGTACATCTTTATTTAAAAGTCCGTTGTATCCACGTGACACACCCAAAACCTTGAAGCCTCTGAATATAGCTGCTCTGACTACAGATCTGACAGCAGCATTCATACCAGGAGCATCACCGCCACTTGTTAATACAGCAATAGTTTTTGACATAACTAATCCCTCCGGAAATTATTCCATATTATTATATACAAATAAAGTCAAATAATCAAGTACTAAAATCAAATACATCAAAATTCAACACACATCACTTAAAAACAACATTACTCTCTCCTAAAATATCAACAAGAGAAGTACGCAAACGCTCTGAATAGCTGACCCAGAGGTTTTTGTTAGAGATAAGTTGCTTTTTTTGCTCAGTAAGATACAACACTACTGGCAATTTTCCCCTATGCTCTGATAAAACAGTTTTTATTCTGTCATAGGTATCATCTGTGATGTTGTTTAATCTAAGGTACAGCTTAGAATAATTTGATTTAGGTTCTACGTCTGAAATGATGTTCGTGCTTTTTTGAGTGTTGAGCTTTTTTGCATAAACTCTGAGTTTATCTGCAGAGTCAAGCGCTGTAATCTTCTCACATATAATGCGAGGCTCTTCGTCTTCTTTAAAGTTAAGTTTACCGAACACTTCTATTACAGAGCCCTGATACAAAGCTGTAGAGCACTCGGACAAAACTTTTGGAAACACGATAAGCTCGGCAGATGCAAATCTATCCTCAACAGTAACAAAAGCCATCATCTGATTAGACTTGGTAATCTGCGACTTGTTTTTTGTAACAATACAAACAAGACGAACTTTGGCACCATCAGAGTACTTTTTGTGCTCACCTGAGAGAATATCAGCAATAGAATCTGCACCGACAGCATTAGCAAAATCTTTGTACGAATCTATAGGGTGACCTGACAGGTACATGCCTGCCATCTCTTTCTCCATATATAGAAGCTCCATCAAGTCAAACTCCTGCATTGGAGGAATCTCTATAGAATCAGATTCTAAATTTTCAGAAACCTCAAAAAACGACATCTGTCCATCTGCGTTACGCCGTCTGTCAAACTCAAGATCATCGAGCACCGTCTTCATTACAGCGAGCATCTGTCGGCGGTTAGCTCCTAAATTATCCAAAGCACCACATTTGATGAGACTTTCGAGGGACCTTATGTTGAGACCTTTTCGATTCATTCGTTTACAGAAATCATAAAACGAAGTAAACTCTCCGTGTCTGCGCTCATCAATGAGAGCATTAATGAAATTTTTGCCTAAATTTCTGATAGCAATAAGTCCGAAGCGGATGTTGCCGTTGATTACGGCAAAGCCACTATCTGACTCGTTGACATGTGGTGGCAGTACAAGCACACCGATGCGCTGGCACTCTGATATATAGGTGGCCATTTTGTTCTGATTATCGAGTACGCTTGAAAGCAGAGCTGCCATATACTGCTTTTTATAATGGCACTTGAGGTACGCAGTCTGATATGCAACTGTTGCATATGCTGCAGCGTGTGACTTGTTGAACGCATAAGACGCAAAGCTCTCCATCTGTGAAAAGATGTCAAGGGCGGTCTTCTCGTCAACGCCGTTTCTAAGGCAACCTTTGACAACAACATTACCCTGCTCATCAAGCAAGCCATGGATGAAAATCTGCTTTTCACGCTCCATAACATCGTGCTTTTTCTTGCTCATAGCACGGCGAACAATATCAGCTCGTCCAAGCGAATACCCCGCAAGTGTGCGGAATATTTGCATAACCTGCTCCTGATACACGATACAACCGTTGGTTACATCAAGTATATCCTCAAGCAAAGGGTGTGCGTATCTTATTTCTGATGGGTTGTGTCTGTTGTTGATATATGTCGGTATGCTATCCATAGGACCCGGTCTGTACAGAGAAATAACAGCAATAAGATCCTCGATACAGGTAGGTTTGAGCTGTAATAGCACATTCTTCATACCCTGACTCTCAAACTGGAACACACCGTCAGAGTTACCCTGTGACATCATAGAAAAAACTGACTTATCGTTCTCCGGAATATTATCAATGGAAAACTGCGGTTCTATCTTCAAAATCATATTGACAGCGTCTTTAATAACTGTGAGATTACGAAGTCCCAAGAAATCCATCTTGAGCAGACCAAGCTCCTCAAGCGTTGTCATAGTAAACTGTGTAACTATAGCATCGTCACTCTTTGACAAAGGCACATAATCTGACACAGGACGGTCTGTGATAACAACACCTGCCGCATGGATAGTGATGTGTCGAGGCATACCCTCGATACTCATAGCAATATCAAGCAATTGTTTTACAGCCGGGTCGTTATCATAGGAAGATTTGAGCTCCTTACTGATAGTAAGCGCCTTGCTGATAGTCATATTGAGGTCAGTAGGTATGAGCTTTGCGATAGTGTCTACAGATGCGTACGGCATAGCAAGCGCTCTGCCGACATCACGCACAGAGCCACGTGCAGCCATAGTACCGAATGCAATAATCTGAGCTACTCTGTCAGCGCCGTACTTGCGGATAACGTAGTCTATGACCTCACTACGCCTATCCTTGCAGAAATCAATATCAAAGTCAGGCATACTAACTCGCTCAGGATTTAGAAATCGCTCAAAAATAAGATTATACTTAATAGGGTCGATACCCGTTATATCCATACAGTAGGCACATAGCGAGCCTGCACCTGAACCTCTGCCGGGGCCTACGGGGATATCCTGACTTTTTGCGTAATTGACAAAGTCGCTGACTATCAAGAAATAGTCGACAAAGCCCATCTGTCGTATGGTGTTGAGCTCGTAATTCAGTCTATCTATCAAAGGTTTGCCAGGGTTAGTGCCATAGTGTCTAAAAAGTCCGTCATAACACTTGCGTCTGAAATACTCGAAATGGTCCTCATTGTTGGGAACATCAAAATCGGGTAGTTTTCTTTCGCCAAAGGTAATCTCTACATTACATCTATCTGCTATAAGCTGAGTGTTATCAAAGGCATCGGACAATTCAGGAAACAGCGCACGCATCTCAGACTCGCTCTTGAGATAAAACTCCTCAGTCTGAAACTCCATCTTGTCCTCATCATTAACAGTATGGTTTGTTTGTATGCACAACAAAATAGAGTGCATATAAGAATCTGATTTCTCTATATAATGACAGTCATTGGTAACAACAAGGCCTGCGCCGATTTCCTGAGCTATTCTGATAAGCTGAGGGTTAGTACGCAGTTGCTCATCTATACCGTGATTCTGAAGTTCAATGAAGTAATTGTCCTTGCCAAAAATGCTCTGATACTTTTTAGCTACATCAAGTGCTTTGTTATAGTCATCTTTTAGCAGCGCTGTAGGCACCTCGCCTGCAAGACAAGCAGAAAGGCAGATGAGTCCCTCGTGATAACGCTCGAGCAACTCAAAATCGACCCTCGGTTTGTTATAAAAGCCATCGACAAAGCCTTTTGATACAAGCTTGATAAGATTCTCATAGCCCTTGTTGTTCTCACACAAAAGAACTAAATGATAGTATTCTTTGTCAAAATCAAAGGTTTTATCAAAGCGTGTGCGTGGTGCTACGTACACTTCGCATCCGATTATAGGCTTTATGCCCTCTCTCTTGCAGGCACGATAAAAATCGATGACTCCGTACATTACACCGTGGTCTGTTATGGCAAGGCTGTTCTGACCTAAATTTTTTGTAGCAGAAACAAGCCTGTCTATACGACAGGCTCCATCTAACAAGCTATATTCACTATGAACATGCAGATGTGTAAATGCCATAACTATATTTCCTTATAAGAATAATTATAAAACCTTGGCTTTGATATCACCATCGGAGACTTTTATATTTACAGTATCTCCTGAATTTACATCAGTTGTGCTGTTCACTACAGTACCAACGCTGTCTGTAACAAAAGAAAAGCCTCGTCTGAGCACGCTGACAGGATTTAGAGCCTCTACCTTTGAGAAGGTCTTGGTAAGATTTTTCTCGTGAGTATTGATATAATTGTCAGATAAGCTAATCATTCTGTCAGCAATAGAAGACAGCTGTGAGGAGTGTTTGTCCACTACTACACTTGGTGAATAAGCAGAAATGAGTCTTGCATAGGAAGATATCTTCTGCTCTGCATCCAAGAGCTTAGTGTCAATAAGCGAATCAATATACTGTCGCTGAGCACTCAAGGACTCTAAAAGCTGAGTGCTGTCCGGTACAACAAGCTCTGCCGCAGCAGACGGAGTGGGTGCACGCATATCAGAAACAAAATCGGATATAGTGAAATCGGTCTCGTGACCTACAGCAGAGACTATGGGTGTCTTGCAATTATAGATAGCATATGCCAAAGCCTCATCGTTAAAAGCCCACAAATCTTCAATTGAGCCACCGCCTCGACCGATAATGATAACATCAGCAATATCTGTCTGTGAAAAACGGTTGACCGCATCTGTTAACTGCTTAGGTGCGTTGTCGCCCTGTACGAGCACAGGACACATAACAATATCTGCACAAGGATATCTACGGCCTAAGATATTGAGGATGTCTCTGACGGCTGCACCTGTAGGAGAAGTGATAACTCCTATAGTTGACGGGAATTTTGGCAGAGGTTTCTTGTGTTCAACTGAGAACAAGCCCTCTTTCTCAAGCTTTTCTTTGAGCTGTTCAAATGCAAGAGAGAGAGCACCAACACCGTCAGGCTGCATATCTTCAACATAAAGCTGATACTGACCTGTAGGCTCATATATGGATACCCTGCCTCTAATAATAACCTTCATCCCGTTTTGTGGTGTGAATTTGAGATTTTTTGCGCTATAAGAGAACATTACAGCACGAACTACGCTCTTCTCGTCTTTTAACGAAAAATATATATGCCCACTGCTGTAATGGTCAGTAAGGTTAGATATCTCGCCCTCAAGAAAAACAAAACGCAAATTCTGGTCGTTATCTATAAGGGTTTTGAGATAAAAATTCAATTGTGAAACCGTAAGAATCTTAGGTGTCTGAATCATAATAATCTCTTATCTGTTATATAAAATTGAGGTTAGCACAGCTATTCCACAGGCATTGTCTGTAGAAAACTCAGGCTTTGAAAAAATACAATCAAGCTGAGAGCTGATGCTATCTCTGATGATAGAATTTGACATAACTCCGCCTGCAAAAACAACAGGCAGTTGTCCGTAAGTAGCAATAAGTTGTTTGCTCATTGACAGAATAGTTTGCTCTATATATTTAAGACAAAAGCGAGCGATATACGGCTTGGAGTAGCCGTCAGAAAGTAGTCGCTGACATATGTTCTCAGCGCCGCTTAAGCAACAATCAGCACCTTTGAGAGTCGGTCTGAGCTTGATGTCATCGCTACACTCAAGAGCTAAGCTCTCTAACTGCTTGCCACAAGGAAAATCACAAGAGAGCATAAGCCCTACCCTATCTACAAGTTGTCCTGCGTTTAAATCAAGAGTTGTTGCGACAAGCTGTGAAGAAAGAATGGTTGACTCTGAAAGCTCATCAGTAGAACTGCTGTTTAAAAGCATAGCGTCTGTAGTGCCACCGCTGACATGAAAAGCTATAAAAGGCTTAGTCAGTAAATCGAGTCTGTCTACAGAATACAAAGCTGCTGCTATGTGTCCTTGTTGATGCGATAAATTATAAAGTGGTACATTGAGTACAGATGAAAGTATGGTAGCTACACCGCTACCGACCGTAAAACACGGCATATACGAGCCGTCTACCTTGCGTGGTGTGAATGATGCACCGACCGCTTTGATATCAGATACATCAATATTGTTCTCAGAAAAGAGTTGCTGTACCAAAGCAGGCAACTGCTGAGTGTGGTGAAAAACAGCATCACTCTGTCTGAGTCCTAACTGTCCTTTTTGTACAGGCAAGAGTTTGCGTGCCTGTAATACAGAGTTGTCCGTGTCATCATAGATACAAACAGAGGTTGTATAGTTGCTTGTATCTATGCCTATATACTTACTCATTGATGAGCTTCGCTACTGTACCTAAAACTCCATTGACAAAGGAGCTCTCGTCAGGCTGTGAGTATTTTTTGACAAGCTCGACAGCCTCGTTGATAGAAACAGACACAGGCACATCGTCTACAAAGAGCATCTCGTATATAGCAAGCCTCATAACAGCAAAAGAAACCTTTGATATGCGGGATATGCTCCAGCCTTTCTTTAGATTCTGTGAAATGTAAGAATCGATAATTTCGCTATGCTCTACAATACCCTTTGCGCAGGATAGTGCATAATCACTTAGATAGTCATCGTTAGAATCTATTGCATTGTCTGCTAACTCGTCAATATCTGTATCTGAGAAAAGTGTCTCAAAACTAAGGATAAAAGCCTGCTCGCGCTTTTTGTATCTTGAGATAGCATTAGGTCTTATGACAGGTGTATTTTCGTTAGTATTGGTTACTTCTATAGTATCGCTCATAATAACCCCTCGTTTGCATATTTTTACTAATATAGTATAACACAAGTATATATCTTTGTAAACTAAAAAAGCGACATAAAAATGCCGCTTTTTCGTATATTAACCAATTGGTATTATGCTCTCTACTGAGATAATAACAGAAATCTCAGGGTCGTATTTTTCTGCCTCTACAAAGTAGGTCTCATAAGGCTGTACATCCTCAGCATGAACAGAATATGTCATACCGCCGAGATAAGCGTTACCCTGTGACATATTCTTGTATCTGATGTAAACATCGCCAAGAGGCTCATCTGTGAGGTTTGTAACAATAAACTCGCCGTCCTTATAGTCAACACCTACGGTACCCTGCAACAGTGGCAGTGAATCTGTCAAAACAGCCATACCATCAGAAACCTTAAAGGTATCTACATCAGAATAAAGTGGTGTCTCGTTAATTGGTAAAACTAACGCCGAACAATTAGCAGGTATATTAGTTGGCGAGAAAGAACAGGTAGTCGAATCGTTAAGCTTGAGATTGAAGTTAGAATAAGAAATTATCTGGTCGCTTGTATTCTGAACGACAATTGCAAAAACATCATCCACTTCGCTATTTGAACCGTTGTCATACTGAATACCGGAATACTTACCAATAGCTGTAATCACAAGTGGTGTGCCCTCTATCTTAAAAGGAAGCTTTGCAAGTTTCTGATCTGTGTCTTCAACAAAGCCTGTTAGTTTAGAAATATCAGCTTCGTCTGCAGATGACAAAGTATCAAGTGAGACAATCTCTGTATTATACTCATATTCTTTATCAACTGAGTTATTGTTTGGTATTGCTAAAATTATAATCAAAGCTACTAAAACCAAAATGATAACAGCCAATATAACCAAGAGAGCTTTGTTTTTTAGGATATTATTGATTTTATCTTTCATTGATTTGTCCTCATTTCTTAATAATCAAGCTTCATATCGCCGTCTTTGATGATGTTGAGTTTTCTCATACCTTCTGAGATAACTAATGTCAACAAAGCAGGCAGAAGAACATGCATAACAACTATCTCTATAATAGTCACAGTCGGTGAAACGCCGGAAGTAACCATAGAAGAATAAGTAACAAGCTGACCCACAAGTCCTGATGTACCCATGCCTGCACCGGATGCATCACAGGTCATCTTAAGCACACAGGTTGAAATTGGACCTAAGATAGCACTTGCAATAATTGGTGGCAACCAAATAACAGGTTTGCGCACGATATTGGGCATCTGTATCATAGAAGTACCCACACCCTGAGCAATAAGACCTGAAAACTTGTTCTCTCTGTAGCTTGCTACAGCAAAACCGACCATCTGACAGCTACAACCAACTACAGCGGCACCGCCTGCGATACCCGAAAGTCCGATAATAACAGCAATGGCTGCTGAGCTGATAGGCAAAGTAAGGAATATACCCATAAATACAGCTATAAGGATGCCCATAACAAAAGGCTGCTGCTGTGTAGCAAACTGAATAAAGTTGCCAAGAGCTGTAGTGCAATATGAAATATATGGTCCACATAATAAGGATATCAATGTTCCAACGCTAATAGTAACAATAGGTGTAAGCAAAATATCAAGCTTGGTCTTGCCACTGATGAGGTTACCTACCTCCATAGCTATAAATGCAGCTACAAAAGCACACAGCGGGTCTCCAACACCTGAAATAGTAAGAGCTCCATCGGTGATAAAAGTTCCATTGACGATACTGACGGAAAAGGCTCCAATAAAACCAGCAACACCAGATGAAACAGTAACAAGCGGACTATACTTAAACTTTGTAGCAACACCGATACCGATACCGGCACCCATCAAAGTCTTGCACACTGTTGCCAATGCTACAACATAGCCACCAATAACACCCGGTATGTAGTTGCCTATCTGCCCTAAAATTGTACCAACAATAAGGGTAGCAAATAATCCCAACGCCATACCTGACAATCCATCAATAAAAATATGATTCAGTAGTTTTTTTACCTTTGACACAAACACACTTCCTATCAACATTATTATTGTTGCATAATATAATAACACCTTAATTTCAAAAATACAAGTTTTAATTCTAATTTAGAATATAAAAATATTTTTTTGCTTTAAATCGATAAAATAAAGCATAAACTATTGAAATATAAAACAAAAAATGATAAAATGTTCACAATTGTGACCAAGCACATATCTTTTTAAAAGGGGCAATTTATGATTAGGCAATACTATTCTAACAAAGACGAGATCTACAACACATACGATAAAAACGACCTCGGATTTGTATATTCAAAAGAAAAGACAACCTTTAAAGTATGGGCACCGGCAGCCTCACAGGTTCTGTTAAAGCTATACTCAACCGGCTCATATCATGAGCAGGGTGCTACTGTGCTGTCTATAAAGCAAATGCAAAAGGACGAAAGCACAGGCGTATGGTCTATCACAATTGATGGCGATATGCACAAGGTGTACTATACTTATCTGATACAAAACGGCGACAAGGTTAACGAGACACAGGATGTCTATGCAAAGGCGTCTGGTGTAAACTCTCATAGATCCATGGTAGTTGACCTGAGCCAAACCAACCCTGAGAACTGGGACAAGGATAAGCACGTATTAGTAGATAAGGCAACTGATGCTATTATCTGGGAGATTCACGTCAGAGACTTTTCGTCCTCTAATACAAGCGGTATATCCAAGGCACACAGAGGCACTTATATGGCATTTACTGAGCAGGATACTAAAATACCGTGTACCAACTACCCTACCTGCCTTAGCTACTTAAAGGAGCTGGGCATCACACACGTACAGCTAAACCCTGTGTTTGACTTTGGCTCTGTCAACGAAGCTACTTGTGTTGAATACAACTGGGGCTATGACCCTGTTAACTACAATGTACCTGAGGGCTCGTACTCTACCGACCCGTATCACGGCGAGGTCAGAATCAGAGAATTCAAAGAAATGGTCAAAGCTCTGCATGATGCCGGTATTGGTGTTATTATGGACGTTGTGTACAACCATATGTACTCGGGTGGCGACTCTTGCTTTGAGAAAACTGTACCTGACTACTACTTCAGAAAACAGGGTAACAGATACCTAAACAGCTCAGGCTGTGGTAACGTAACTGCAAGCGAAAAAACAATGTTTAGAAAATATATGATAGACTCTGTAAGATACTGGGCAGAGGAATATCATATTGATGGCTTCAGATTTGACCTTATGGCATGTCACGACATAGAAACCATGAATCTGATAAGAGCCGAGCTTGATAAAATTGACAAAAGAATACTGATGTACGGAGAACCGTGGACTGCTGATAACGGTGACAACGGTATATCAGGCGAGGACTGCTGTTCTAAAGACAACGCATTCAAGCTATCGAGTAGAATCGGCATGTTCAATGACGACCTGCGCTCAGGCATCAAGGGTGGCTCAGACGATGAGACAAAGGGCTATATTCAGGGCTCTAACTACGATGCATACAAGGTTCTCGCAGGTATGATGGGTGAGTCGAGCGATACCTTTGGTAGATGGGCTAAAGCTCCTACTCAGTGTATCAACTACTCTTGTGCTCACGACAACCTCACTCTATGGGATAAGCTGATAAAGTCTAATCACAAGGGTGATGACTACAACAACCTTGACAGCTCGCTGATTGCTCAGAACAAGCTTGCGGCAACGCTCACGCTGATGTCTCTTGGTGTTCCTTTTATGCTTGCGGGTGAGGAATTTGCAAGAACTAAAAAAGGCGACCACAACAGCTACAAATCACCTGACAACATAAACTCTATAGACTGGACCAGAACAGCAAGATACAGAGAGCTTGTTGATTACTACAAGGGTCTCATCGCTATCAGAAAGGCTGTGCCGGAGCTCAGAGACAGCGAGCCTGATGCTTGCAAACGCAGTTATATGACATATAACGGCAAAGTAATAACAGGTACACTAAACGGAACTTGTTGTGAACACAAACACACAAACCATCACTTAGCAATCGCTTTGAACAACTGTAATGAAAAAGCAAGCTTTGAGATGAAGTCAACAAAAAAGATACCTGACAAGTGGTATGTTCTTGCTGACAAGCACAGAGCTTCGTCTAAAAAACTTAAAGAGCATGACAACTCTATGCAAATCGACCCTCAGTCAGCACTGATACTTATTGATGCTGAAGGGTACGAAGAATATAATAACATTGTAAATCCTGAATAAAACAAAACGCCCCTGTTCCACACAGGGGCGTTTCTTTTATATCTCTAAAATTGTCACATCGCTAAAGCTAATATCATAAGAAGATGTCACAGCATCCTTTACTATAAGCGGTGTATTCTTGTCTATCTCATCCTTTAGCAGTGAAACAGTGCATGAGTTATCTGTAATTACACAAACACATTGCGAGTAGCTCTTTGCCTTGAGCGTTGACTCAACGGCACTCTGAGCTACTACTATATCCTCTAATTTGCTAAGCTGTTCTACAGCGAGTGTCTTTGCATCATCGGTTGATTCAGCAAGCTTTAGCGTTTCCTGTGCTGTGTCTATTGCTTTGTCTATAGCCTTGTCACGCTCAACCAAGGCTGTGGCAAAATAATCGTTTGACTGATTTGCTACTTGGGCGGTCTCTTGATCTAAGGTTGACACCGATGTGTTGACATATGTAGCAGCACCAAGCTCTTTTGATACAGATGTTGACTGTGGCGCCGAATCTGAAAACTGCCAATTGAGATATACCGCTGCAGCAAGTGCTAATACAAGCGATGCTAAGACAAGATGTCTTTTTTGAAATTTCATAAGTTCCTCCTAATTAGATAATTTTGTTATACACACTTTATCCGATGATATATCAAGGCTACTCGTAATAGCTGACAGCACCCTGCTGATAACTACGGGGTCATCGCCACCTTCGCAAACAACCACAACGCCCCTGACTGTAGGCGTGATGCTCTCCACCTTGGTATCTGAATTGTTAAGAAATACATTTTCACCATCATTGTCCATAGTCAAAAATATCTTAGCCTGCCCTACCCCTTGTATCTGAGTAATAACAGACAAAAGACGCTCTTCGAGCTCTATGCGGTACTCATCTATTTTGTCAGAGCTGTCAGACATAAAGGAAAAATCAATATATGAAGAAATGAAAATCAGAACTATGGCTGACAAACCGATTATTATCGCTATTTTTGTGAATTTTGGATTGTCTATTATTTTCTTTAGATTTATTTTTTTATTCATTTATTATTATCTCCGGCTTTTTTGCAAAATTATCGCTTATTATCTCTGTAATTGTTGCTGTGTGTTCCCTATATTCTTCAGTTATATATATGATAATCTTTGATACATATATGCTATCGTTGTCAGATATTTTTAAACCGACTATTATATTTGATGAATTTATACCTTGTGCTCTAAGTAATTCATCTGCACAAAGGACTAAATTATCTGCAGTTTTCTTCAGTACCAAGTCGTTATACTCTTTGTCATATGATGAAAGCTCAGCATCCGGTTCGATATACTCAAAATCAGTTTTGAAAAAATCCACAAGTGAAATAAGCGGAATAATCATACTGCACAGCATAAACAAAGACAAAACCAAGGACAGAATCTTGTTCATACGACCTGTTGGCAATAGCAGAGAAATTATTGAGCAGGCTATACAACAAACAACAACTATAACTGAGAATGTGTTAATGTTATCCACTCGCTCTACCCCCTAAGCTGATAAGCAAAGCGGTTGAAATAATAAACACCGCCATAATGCAAACAGTAATAGCAAAAATAATTGATATAGCAGAAGAGATTGACGAGAGCAAGGATACGGGAGTTTTCACGCCTGTAAGCTGAGCTACGGACTTACAGATATTTATAGAAAACAACCACAAAACACAACGGATAACTGTAGGTAGAAAAACAACGAATATCGCAAAAATCACAAAGACACCTGCTCCTGTACGCAATAGGTTTATGCTGCCCTGTATAGTTTTGTACGACTCGGCAAGGGCAGCACCTACAATAGGTATGAATGATGACATTGTGAATCTGACAGCACGAGCAGTTACTGAGTCATAAGCAGTTGTTATCATAGAGCGTATGGTAAGCAAGGCAGAAAAAACTGTCATCAAAAATGACACAAACCACTTGATAACTTTTGAAAACATATTGGTAAATCCGTGAAGGTTTACTCTGTTATTAATTGATGATGAAACACAAAAGCCTAAATAAACAGTAAGCAATGGCGATATGAATTTTGTGGATAGCTGAGAAACCACCTGACACGCCATAACCATAAATGAATAATAACCACCTGCTGATACTGCATGTCCTGAAAAAGCTAATATCGATATCATAATGGGTATGTAAAACAGCATAAAATCTGAGGCATCGGTGATAGTTGCTATTGAGTCATTGATTAAATTAACAACAGGTGTAAGCAAGGCGGTAGTAATGCACAGAGTGCATACCACATCAAATACAAAATCAAGTGAGGTCAAAGACAAAGAATCCTTGTAGCCTTCGAGTATTGCACACAAAAGCAATATTGCTATTACAACAGAGCAACTACCAAGCACATTGGTGGATGAGTCTAAAAATTTGTTGTTTATCAGCTCTAAAATCTTTGAAAAGCCGACATCGGATAGTGTGGCTATATCTGTAGTGTCTGCTCCTATAGAGCTTAAGTCCTGTTGTGCTTGCTTAGGGAGTTGTCCATATAACGAATCTACTGATTCTTCGGTGTCTGAGATAGTCTGTGCTGACGCTGTATATGTATATAGACTAAAAAGTAAAAGCATCAAAAGAAGCAGCAATATAAATCGGTTTAAAAATTTACAACGCATAATCACCCCCACTTAGAGAAACAACAACATCGAGCACATTCATAAACATTGGCATAGCTGTTACAAGTATTAGCACTTTGCCTGCAAGGGCGATATTTGAGCAAAGTGATAAAAGCCCTGCCTCTTTGGTACAATCGCAAGTAAACTCTGTAATAAAGCAGATACCCATAACTTTGAGCAATATCATAATATACTCTGAGTTGATATTAGCGTTTGCTAAAATTGTCGATATTGAATCGACACTACTGATGACATACTCAATAACGCTGAAAAGGATAATTATTGCACCCGAAACTGACATCATCAACGCAAGCTCGCTGTTATGGCGTTTGATACAAAGTGAAAGTACGGACACAACTATGGCTATTATACAAATTGAAAGTATACTCATAGCTCACCTACAACCCAAAGGTGTTCTTGATTGTTGCAAACAAATCGCTAATCTGAGTTATTATCATCATCAACGCAACAATAAGACCTGCTATTGTTGTGAGCAAAGCTTGTTCTTCTCTGCCCGAGCGTACGAGTAACTGGTTAAGTATGGTCACTATAATGCCTATAGCCGCCATCTTGAAAATCATATCAACGTCCATTATGTACCTATCCTTATATTATTAATATCGAAATAACAGTACCAATACTGAATCCAAATATTCTGTATAATCGTGACTTTGTAGCAATATCATTCTCTGCATCTTCTATGTTTTTACTCAGTAAATCTATATAAAGATTTATGTGTTGAATCTGCGATTGTGTATCGGTAGCACCTAAAACCAAGGCGAATTCTTCTAACAGCAAAATATCGTCACGCTTTAATCTGTTTTTATATTTACAAAGCATCTCTAACCATTGGTCGTAAAAAGAAGAGTCCTCTGAAAAACTATACTCAAGCTGTCCGCTGTTAAAAATCTCTGTTAAAGTCTGAGAAGAATAGCTGAGCTTTGTGATACAAGCATTAAATTCTGATGTGAATATTTGCAACAGCTTTTTTCTGTCAAGCAAAGCTCTTGACTTTATGTAGCCGATATATGATGATGACAAAACAATAATTAAACACAAAATTAGTCTGAACATATTAAGAACCAAAAACTGTTGTAGTGCTTGTTACACTTTTGATTACACCTGCGTTTTTTCTATCTGACAAGAAAACTATTGTTTCAAAAGCGCCGGTAGAAATCAGCCTGCGTGCAAACTCACGCTTTCTAAGAGCAGACAGATCGGTTGCATGCATTGTAGCCACAAAAGCTACACCGCAGTTGACACCTTTGACTATAGCATCAACATCTGACAAGGTGGATACCTCGTCACAAACTATAATGTCTGATGACATTGTTCTGACAGACTGGGTTATCGCATCTGATTTTATATAAGAATCATATACATCACACATACCTACATCATTCTGAAACACCCCGTTAAAGCATGAAGAAAGCTCGTTTCGCTCATCTATAAGCGAGACCTTGTATGTATATGAGAGTTTTCGGGCAAAATCTCTGAGGATTGTGGTCTTTCCACTACACGGTGCACCACAAATAAGCACACCTTTCAATGCATCAACCTGTCTGTACAAATTATCGCTACAGTTTTTTATCTCTCGTGCTACTCTGATGTTGATAGTAGTAATATCCTTAATGTTAATTATCTTCCCATCAGACACTACTGCCGTACCGCAGATGCCTGCTCTATGACCACCTTTGAGTGTAATATAACCGTTGTTTATCTCATTTTGCTTTGCATACACAGAGTAATTACACATTGATACAAAGGTATCGTTTAAGCACTTTCTGGAGCAGATGACCATATTGTTGTCTATCAACGAATCTGTGACACAACCGTTAGATGTAAAATAGAAATGCTTGTTATCAGAAATTACGCAAAGCGGTCTGTCGGACCTGAGTATTATCTCTTGCGCTGAATCTAAAACCTTATCGGGAGCCTTGTGTAAAATCTGAGAAAGATAATGTGGCAATACATTGACTATGTTAGATATTCCGTTGCTTTTTTGTTCCATAAAAATACCTCCGTATGCTAAAGCATATGAAGGCTCGTACAAAAATATAACCTCCCGAAGAAATCGGGAGGTCTTTGATAATATAAACATTTAGTTAATCATCTCAAAAAACTCAGCCTCTGTCAGCACTGTGACATCCAAAGCATTCGCCTTGGTCAGCTTACTGCCTGCATCTTCGCCTGCTAATACAAAGTCTGTCTTCTTTGATACTGATGAGCTTGTCTTGCCACCGTTGTCCTCGATAATCTTTGACGCTTGTGCTCTTGTCAGGGTTGGCAAAGTACCTGTGAGCACAAAGGTCTTGCCCAAAAAGGCACCTGACTTTTCGACCCTCTCTAAAGGCGCCATAACTACACCCAATGCACGCAGAGTATCGATAAGGTGTCGTGTGCCCTCGAGTGAGAAGTAATCGTAAACAGACTGTGCCATAATCTCACCGAAGCCGTCTATCTGCAGAATATCCTCAACACTCGCATCAAACAGAGCATCAATTGACAAAAAATGCTCGCATAAAAGCTTTGCGGCTTTCTGTCCGATGTGTCTGATACCAAGTGCATATACAAGACGGGATATGTCTGCTGACTTTGATTTTTCGACAGCATCAATAAGATTCTGTGCCGACTTTTCGCCCATACGCTCAAGTGCAGCGACATCTATAGCTCGCAGAGTGTAGATATCAGTAAAGTTCTTGATGAGTCCACTATTCAAGAGTTGCTCAAGCACAGCAGGACCCAAGTGGTCGATATCCATAGCATCACGGCTAACAAAATGTATCAGATGTCTAAGTAACTGTGCCGGGCAGTCTGTGTTGGTGCATCTGACAGCAGCCTCGTCTGCTTCTCGAACCACCTTGCTACCGCATGACGGACAGGTATCAGGAAAAGTATACGGGTCAGATAGACTTCTGCACTGAGATACAGACAGCACCTCAGGTATAATCTCACCGGCTTTGCGGATAACTACCACATCACCTATGTGGATATTCTTCTCTCTGATAAAATCTTCGTTATGCAAAGTTGCACGGCTCACCGTTGTGCCTGCAAGTAAAACAGGGCTGAAAATTCCAACAGGAGTTAATGCACCTGTACGGCCAACATTAATCTCGATGTCTAAAAGCTCGGTCTCTTTCTCCTCCGGAGGATACTTGTAGGCCTCTGCCCACTTAGGAAATTTAGCAGTACTGCCCAAAAGCTCTCTGTCGGAGAAATTATTGACCTTTATAACAGCACCATCAATATCACATGGTAACTCACCACGGGACTTATCGATATTATCAATTTCAGCCAAAACCTCGTCAATAGTAGAGCAAAGTCTATATTTAGCTGTAGGAAAACCCAGGCTCTCAAGATAGTCAAGTGACTGTGCGTGAGTGGTTATATCTTGACCCTGTATCTGCTGAATATTAAATATGAAGATATCAAGATTTCGCTGTGCGGTAACCTTTGAGTCCTTCTGTCGCAGTGAACCTGCTGCTGCGTTTCGAGGATTTTTGAACGGTTTTTCGCCGTTGTTCTCCTGAATAGCTGTGAGTGACTCGAAGGTATCAAGCGACATATACACCTCGCCCCTGACCTCTAAAAAGGCAGGTGCGTTATCTATACGCTTAGGCAAGCTCTTGATAGTCATAAGATTCTCAGTTACATCCTCGCCTACTGCTCCGTCACCTCTTGTAGAGCCACGAGTGAAGACGCCGTTGGTATACTCGCACGATACAGACAAGCCGTCAAACTTAGGTTCGACTACATATTGAACATCAGGTACGACCTCTGTTACCTTTCGGTGAAAATCAAGCACCTCATCACTTGAAAAAGAATCGTGCAGACTTTCCATAACTACAGTATGTGTAACAGGTGAGAACTTCTCACCTTTTTTGCCACCTACTCGCTGTGTTGGTGACTGTGATGTGACAAGCTGTGGAAACTCAAGCTCTAAATTCTCAAGCTCTCTAAGCATCATATCGTACTCGTAGTCAGAAATCTCAGGACTGTCTAAGTTATAATATCTGTCATTATGATAATTAAGTAAATCTGTCAACTCCTGTGCACGGAGTCTGGCGGTGTTAAAATCCATAATTCACCTTAATTTCTATTATTTGTTAACTGCAGAAGTGCCCTTCTCTCTAAGATAGGTGCTCTCTAAATCAGCGAGGTGGAGCTTGACAGCAAGTGGATAGCGCTCGTATGCCTGACTGATGGCAAAACCGCCACCCTCGTCAAAACCGCCCATATGCCAGCGGATAGCCATAGCCTCATCTATCTTGAGTCTCATAAAGCGCTCAATAAGAAATACTGACTTCTCGCCGTGACCATAAGGAAAGCTGTCTTCTACCATATAATAAGGCACTTTCTCCCACTGACCTGTTTCTTCATTCTTGACATTGCGAGTAGAAACCTTATAAAACTGTGCTTTGCACAAATCGTGTAATAGTGCACAGATAGCAAAGCTCTCTATATTATCAGTAGTCTCGTCAAAGTGCTTTTCGACAAGGGTATTGAATACTGATACCGAATGCATAACAAGGCCTGACTCGCACGCACAATGAAACTTAGTGCTTGCAGGTGCCGTGAAAAAATCGGTCTTTTGTATCCATTCAAGTAGCTCTTTGCTACCTTTGCGGGTAATATGCTCATTATAAATTGAAATAAATTCGTCTCTTGGTGTCATATAATAATCCCCCGAATCACTTTAATTATACACAAATGGGCACCCAAAGTGGATGCCCAATGTACATAAGAATTATTCAGCCTCTGTCTCAACAGCCTCTGCAGCCTCTGCTACCTCTACTGTCTCTTCTACTACAGGCTCTACAGCCTCTACTACCTCAGTAGCCTCTGCCTCAGCAGCCTCTTCTGCTACAACCTCTGCAGCCTCTTCTACTACAGGCTCAGCCTCTGGAAGTAAAGCTCTCATAGAGAGAGATACGCGCTTCTTATCAAAGTCGATAGCTGTGATCTTAGCCTCAACAACCTGACCAACCTTGAGCTCATCCTGTGGCTTCTCGATTCTCTTGTTAGAAATCTGAGAGATATGGATAAGACCATCGATACCAGGAATGATGTTAGCAAAAGCACCGAAGGTAGTCATACCAACAACTGTTGCGTTAACAACTGTGCCCTCCGGATACTCGTTCTTGAGAACCTCCCAAGGATTATCCTCGCTCTTCTTGTAGCCGAGAGAAATCTTCTTGGTCTCATCGTTGATGTCCTTGATATATACTTCAACAGTGTCGCCTACATTGACAACCTCTGATGGATGCTTGATTCTAAGCCATGAAAGCTCAGAGATGTGGATCATACCTGATACACCGCCCAAATCTACGAATGCACCGTAGTTTGTGAGTGTCTTAACAGTACCTGTGTATGTTTTGCCAACCTCAGCAGACTCCCAGAATGCAGCTCTCTGCTCAGCGAACTCATCTCTGAGAACTGACTTGATAGAGCCGACAACCTTTCTTCTTCTGCCACGCTGTGAAACTTCGATAAGTCTGAACTGTACCTCTGTGCCCTTCAAAGCCTCGAGGTCATCGTCACGGTTAAGTGTAGCCTGTGATGCAGGGATAAATACACGTGTATCAAATGCTACAACGATAACGCCGCCGTTGATAACTTCTGTAACGACACCTGTGAGAACATCCTTAGCCTCGCAAGCTTTCTCGAGATTCTCCCAGCCCTTCTTAGCGTCTACTCTACGCTTAGAAAGCATAATAGTGCCTTCCTGGTCGTTAGTCTTCATAATGAGAAGCTCAAGCTCGTCGCCAATCTTAACAACATCATCTGGATTGTTGATAGGTGTAGAAGAGAGCTCATCAAGCGGAATGAAACCAGCCTGTTTTCTGCCGACATCTACAAATACCTCGTTTGGCGCAATACCAACAACAGTGCCCATAACCCTTTCGTTTGTATTTAAACTTTTGAGAGATTCTTCTAACATCGCCTCAAAATTTTCAGTTTCGTTTGTTACGCTGGATTTTACTTCGTTCATTTTATCCAGTACCTCCTTTATTATCCTTGCGGGTGTAGAAGCACCTGCAGTTACGCCTATAGAATGTGCAGAGGAAATAGCATCAAGGTCCAGGTCCTTTGCTGTCTCTACCAAAAAAGAATTGTCACAGTTACGCTTACAAATAGAATAAAGCTTGCAGGTGTTGCTACTGTGTCTATCCCCTATGATAATCATACAATCGCTTGACTTTGACAAAGCTGCTGCTTCAGTCTGTCTTTCTGACGTAGCATTACATATTGTATCAAAAATTTCTGCGTTTGTATATACTTTTTTGAGATTTTTTAAACATTTTTTCCACTTAGAAATGTCAAATGTTGTCTGTGCAACTACACATATATCTTTAATATTCTTATTTAGAATTATATCAAGAATAGTTTGGAGTTCTTCTTCGTCAACAAAGGTATAACACTCACCTATGCAGTGACCCATAATACCCATAACCTCAGGGTGATTTTTGTCACCAGCTATAAGCACCGTCTTATTATCTTGACCTGCACGCTCTACTATACGATGTATCTTAGAAACAAAAGGACAAGTAGCGTCTACAACCTCACAATCAAATGAAGATAAAGTATCTTTTGTAGCTTTGTCTACACCGTGTGAGCGTATGACAACAGTATCAAAATCAGAAACTCCGTCTATATCGTCAACAGCATACACGCCCTTAGACTCAAGCTCGCTGACCATCTCCATATTGTGTATGATAGGCCCTAAGGTGCAGACCTTTTTGTCGCTGTCTGCTAACGAATAGACAATCTCAACAGCACGGTTGACACCAAAACAAAAGCCTGCTGTCTTTGCAACAGTTATTTTCATTGTAAATCCTGCTCTCTGAGTTTTTTGATTTCGTCCATAATTCTACGACTTGCCTCACGATACTCTCTGGCACCGCCTTTGACAAAGCCTAAATCATCAAGGCTAAGAGGTGTACCAAAATGACAAACCCGCCTGTTGCCAACCTTTGTGATACACACAGGGATAACAGGGGTCTTTGTATCGTAAGCGATTAATGCTGCACCATTCTTCGGCTTTAAAAACTCGCCTGTCTTTGAGCGTGTGCCCTCAATAAAGATACCCATACATTCGCCCTGCTCCATAAGAGACTCAAAGTGCTTGACAGAGCCCATATCGCTACTGCCACGAGATACAGGAAACGCACCTACGCTATACATAAGCCAAGCAACAAACTTGTTCTTAAAAATCTCTGCCTTTGCCATATAGTGAATTTTGCGATAGCGCTGTCCTATAGCAAGAAATATAGGATCAAGTGCCGATTGATGATTAGACGCAATTATATAAGCACCATCTTGAGGAATGTTATGTGGATTAATAAATTTCAAGCCATACAAAAGTCTTAATATCGGTGACAATATGGCACGAAAGAACGCATACATCATAGGTTTGAAGCTCATATCAGATACGCTCCCTCATAATAGAAATCAATTTCTCTACTGACTGATTCAAGTCAAGCTCTGATGTATCGACAATGATGCTATCGTCCGCAGGCTTTAGGGGTGCTGTCTCTCGGTGAGAGTCGTTGTAATCACGGGTTATAACATCCTGCAAAACATCGTCAAAGTTGACATCCATACCCTTTTCGATAAGCTCGTCATATCTGCGCTTTGCTCTGATTTGTGCTGATGCTGTGAGGAAAATCTTAATTTTTGCGTCAGGCAAAACTACAGTGCCGATATCTCTGCCATCCATAATAACATTGTTTGTCTTAGCCATATTACGCTGTAAATCAAGCAAAAAAGCTCGGACCTGCGGAATAGCGGAAACATCTGATGCATACATAGAAATCTCAGGTGTTCTGATGAGAGAGCTGACATCCTCACCGTTTAATAACACTATCTGCTCTTTCTTATCATTGAACGCAAGCTCTACGTTAATATCGTCAAGCAAAGCGATAACGCCCTGTGCGTCCTTTGAGCCGACATTGTTGCGCTGTACGAAAAGTCCGATAGCACGATACAGAGCACCTGTATCAACATAAATAAAAGAAAGCTCTTTGGCTGCGAGTTTTGCGATAGTTGATTTGCCCGCTCCTGCAGGGCCGTCAATAGCAATAGCGATGTTCATTATTATATCCATCCTTTTTCTTAGAATAATTTTATAATATCAACAGTTAATACCGGCAAGATAACCGGTAGAAAAAGCAATTTGTAAGTTAAATCCACCTGTATAAGCATCTACATCTATGACCTCTCCTGCAAAATACAGAGATGGTACTAACTTGCTCTGCATAGTTTTGGGGTCAATCTCTGTGCATTTGACTCCACCGCAGGTAATTATAGCCTCATCAATAGGTCTGAAGCCTTTGACAGATATATCAAAATGCTTGAGAGTGTCAACAATAGCCTTACGCTGAGCGCTCGTTATGCAGTTGCACTTAATATGAGGGTCGATAGAGCACTTATCAAGTACGACAGGTATGAGGCTTTTTGGCATCAGCTCTACAAGGGCGTTACATATATCCTTGTTGATAAACTTTGTGAAGTCTTTGATTAGACGTTTATCAAGAGTATCATTATCTAACGCAGGCTTTAAATCGATATAGCAAGTGTAGCGCATATCAGACATAGCTTTCATATGAGAGCTTGCTGATAAAACAACAGGACCTGATATTCCAAAATGTGTGAAAAGCAACTCTCCAAAGTCAGAATAAATTTCTTTATTAGAATTATTATCAATAACCTTGAAAGATACATTGCGCAATGACAAGCCCTGTAGCTCAGATAAATACTCGAAATTGCACTCAAGCGGTACTAAAGACGGAGTGATAGGTGTGACAGTATGACCAAGCATTTTTGCAAATTTGTATCCATCGCCAGTAGAGCCTGTAGTTGGATAGCTCTTGCCACCTGTTGCAATAATAAGCTTATCGCAGAAAAACTTTTTATCAGTAGTATTGACACAAAACTCGTTGTTAGTTTTTGATACCGACTTGACACGTGTGGTGATAATCTCTACCGAGCTATCCAAGCAATGCTTATACAAAGCATCTGCTACATCAGATGCTTTGTCAGACACAGGAAACACTCTGTTACCACGCTCGACCTTAGTCGATACGCCTAAATCTTCAAAAAAGGCTACTGTATCATAAGTAGAGAACGCATTGATAGCGCTGTACATAAATCTCGGATTAGTCGGTATATTTGCTATAAAATCATCGTTATCACAAAAGTTTGTGATATTGCATCTGCCCTTGCCAGTAATCAAGAGCTTGCGACCTGTGCGAGAGTTTTGTTCAAGCAGGGTGACACGGTTACCATTACGAGCTGCGACAGATGCAGCCATCATACCGGCAGGACCGCCACCGATAACTATGACCTTATCAGACATTTTGCTCATCCTTTTTGCTGTCAAAGTCGTACACGCCCTGCTCTCTCCAAACCTGTTCGAGTTTTGAGAATGTAGCCTTGACCTCATCTTTGCGCTTGATAACCATAGCAACAACCAAAGCGTTGATAAGACTAAGCGGTGCTACGAGCGAATCGACAATAGATGCAATGTCGCTGCGAGCAATAAGCACAGAGTCTGCCTTTGAAACAAGCGGTGACACCATACTGTCGGTTATAGCAATAACATTAGCGCCACGCTCATGAGCAAAGCTCATAGCCTCTACTGCCATAGTGCTGTAACGTGGAAAGCTGATGCCTATCATAACATCTTTGTCAGTGATACGGAAAAGACGCTCTGAGTTAGTTGTCTTGCTCGTAGTATTGAGCATGTGAACATTGCCAAACATTAGGTCAAGATAATATCCAAAAAAGCTGGCGATATATGATGCTGACTTTACACCGAAAATGTAAATATTATCTGCATTGATGATAGCATCAACTGCGCTGTCAAAATCTTTTCGTGAAATTTCTTCGATAGTACGCTTGATCTTGTCTATATCCTGATTAAGCACGCTATCAAGAACATCGCTATCGCCAATTCGATCGGTAGTAACCTCAATACGCTGAATAGATGTGAGCTTATCACGAATCATCTCCTGCATCGCCTTCTGCAGATAAGGATAGCCTTTGTAGCCTATCTCTGTAGCAAAGCGGACAACGGTGCTCTCTGAAACACCGACTATCTCGCCGAGTCTTGCTGCAGTCATAAAAGCTGCCTCGTCATAATGCTCTTCTATAAAATTAGCGATACGGCGCTGTCCCTTAGAGAAGCGTGATCGATTCAAATCAATTCTTACTAACAGATTAGTAACCATTTGAACACCTCAATAACATAATAGATTAATAATACCACAAGCACTTGCATTTTTCAATAAATTTTGCAAGATTAAGAAAGAATTCAACAAAAACAGCACCGCAAAAGCGGTGCTGATAATCAGAATGAAATAACGAATTCTATTTTCATTTGGTTTGAAGTAATTTTATTGCTGTAGCTATAAGGTTGGGTTTTGAATTTGCAACTGCTCCGTTTATAACCATATCGAGCAAGGTGTTTAGTATAAAGCCGATTTGTTCTCCTGTGACCTTGCCTAAGTTCATAATATCTGTGCCGTTAACTGCTAAATCTCTTAGACAATAACACTCTTTGTCGGCTGTAATCTGTGAAAACACTAAGCTGACATTATCAAGATTTGAGAGCTTTTCTTCTCTATTATACTGTGACTGCGCCAAAATATCTGCACGGCAAACTTTGAGTAAAGAAATGAAAGCATCTGTACCAATATCCCTTAGATAGTGCTTGATGAGAGGCTTGTCGGGTAAAAGTTTCTCACTATGATACTCAACAAGTAAAAGCACTCTATCAATAAAATCATTAGAAAACCTCAGACGTCTTAGAATATCATTAGCTATAGTTAAACTAAGCTTTTGGTGATTTGGATAGTGACTTGTGCCGTCTGTGTCCTGAACAATAGTCATCGGCTTGCCTAAATCGTGCAAAAGCATGGTCATCCTCAGCACAGGATCTGCCTCGATGTTCTTAACGCTCGATACTGTGTGCTCCCACAAGTCTTTGTCGTGATGAATACTATTCTGTGAAAAATCAAACATCGAAGTAATTTCCGAAATAAATACCGCAATTACCTCTTTGTATTCACGCAGGATAAAATCAACATTGTCTCCACATAATAATCGTGATAGCTCGCTACAAATACGCTCGGGTTTGATATTGAGGAGCTTAGCTTTATTCTTAAAAATCGACTTAGAAGTTAGAGAATCGATAGAAAACCCGTAGGTAGATGCAAACCTGAGCGCTCTAAGAATTCTCAGCGAATCTTCTGAGAACCTGACATCTGCATCACCAATGCATCTGATAACCCCAGCTTCTAAATCAGAAAGCCCTCCATACATATCAACTATGCCTGTATGCTCATTATATGCAAGGGCGTTTATTGTGAAGTCTCTGCGGGACAAGTCATCACTAAGGTTTGATGAAAAGTTGACATCATCGGGATGTCGACTATCGTTATACTCCCCATCTGTGCGATACGTCGTAATCTCAAAAGTCTCGCCGTCTATCACCACAGCAATAGTGCCGTATTTTTTGCCTATATCTATAGTGGTGTATAAAGAAAAAGCGCTGAGTATCTCGTCAGGGGTAGCGTTAGTTGTGAAATCGTAATCGTTTATTGCTCTTTTGAGAACCGCATCACGCACACAGCCCCCTACAGCATAACACTCAAAACCATTTTGCTCTAAAATGTCAAAAATTAACTGTGCGTTATCACTAATGCTTAACTTCAATATATCACCACCCAAGCACAAAATTCTTCAAATTATATACATTATAGCATAATTAAGGCATATTTCAATTAAATGTGCGGTTTGTGTCAAAATTCATAGAAATTAATTTTTATACAAATATCATTTCCAAACTAAACAGAAAAAAACGATACACAATAATAGTGGCAACAGAAAAGGAAGGTGATAAATTGCAAATAAAATCAAAGCTTGTTGCCATAATCTGCAGTACGATACTATTCTTTTCTATTATAAATGTTAACGCAGAAGGTACTGCTAAAAAAGTAATACCGGGTGGTATACCCTTTGGGTTGAAATTATTCACTGACGGTGTCGTTGTAATAAAGGTCGATGAGAACTCACCGGCTGATGAAGCAAAAATAAAAGTAAACGATAATATAGTAAAAGCAAACGATATGGCTGTAGAATCTAACGAACAGTTAAAACAAATAATAGAAAACTCAAACGCACAGGATATAAAGATAACTATAAAAAGAAATAACAAAGAAATAGAAAAAACAATAACTCCTACCCTATCTGATGACAAAGTGTATATTGCGGGTATGTGGATAAGAGACTCTACAGCAGGAATAGGTACGGTGACGTATTTTGATAACAAAACAGGCACTTTCGGTGCATTGGGACACGGAATCTGTGACAAAGACACAGGTATGCTGATGCCACTGAGAGACGGAGAGATAAGCACAGCCACAATAAGCACCTGCAGTAAAACTCAGGATGGCTGTATCGGTGGGTTGTACGGATATTTTGACAACGAAACCATTGGTAGTATAACTAAAAACAACGGATACGGAATATACGGAAACTACAACTATACTACCAACACAGAAGCAATAAAAATTGCAAGTGCTGATGAAATAAAACAAGGCAAAGCAAAAATTTTGTCAACTATTGAGGGTAATATACCAAAAGAATATGAAGTCAATATAGATAGTATAGATATAAACAAAAACAGCGGTCAGAATTTTGTATTAACAGTTACGGACAAAGAACTACTCGATAAAACCGGAGGTATTGTGCAGGGTATGAGTGGCAGTCCTATTATCCAAAACGGTAAATTAATCGGTGCTGTAACACATGTATTTATAAATACCCCGCAGAAAGGCTATGGTATTTTTATTGAAAATATGATAAATGCTCAGTAGATGTGCACTTTATCTTATGTTGTTCGTATAAAAATAAAAATTTTTGATATTTACTCTTGCCATTTTTGGTAATTTATGGTAATATGGTATCACAAATTAAATTGGGAGATGTAAATATGACTGAAAAAATCAAACTTCTGATGACCTTTGATTCCTCTGAAAACACCACAGAAACACAAAATGCACTATTTACGCACAATATCATAACATCTTTTTGCTCTAAAGACGGCGAAGAGCTTATTGCAAAAATTTGCAACACTCTACCCGATGTTGTTATGATGGATCTGTTTATGACGAGGGTCGACTCGATAGGAGTTATGAGATCTATCAAACAGAAAAATCTTGAAAAAACACCGATGTTCATTGTGTACTCTACCTTTGACTCACCTGTGCTTGAGCGTGAGGTTATGTCGAGCGGTGCAACATACTTTGTACTGAAGCCATACAATATTCACAATCTTGCAGAAAATATCATAAGACTACACAAAAGGTCTAACATGATAGAAAAAGGCGGTATAAAATCAGCCTTGAGCGGTGGTCTTGGTGTAGAGGTTAAAGTGACCGAAATACTGCATCAAATTGGAGTACCTGCTCATATAAAAGGTTATCACTATCTTAGAGATTCGATAATCATGAGCATTGAACAACCCGAAATCATCAATGCTGTGACAAAACAGCTATATCCTTCTGTTGCCAAGAAGTACTCCACCACAAGCTCGAGAGTAGAGCGTGCAATAAGACACGCTATTGAGGTTGCGTGGGACCGTGGTGATGTAGAAGTTTTAAACTCTTATTTTGGATATACGATTCAAGGAAGCAGAGGCAAACCAACCAACTCTGAATTTATTGCTATGATATCAGACAAACTACGACTTCAAATGAAGAACGCAAGTTAAAGAATAGTATCTGTTATTGGGTACCTGCAGTTATCTGTAGGTACCCTTCTTTGTTAATGCATCAATTATTGACATAAACTTTTAATATGATAAAATTACATTAGCTCTAACAACTATTCTTTGAGGATGATTATATTGAAAAAAGTAAAATTTGATATATCGGGTATGTCATGCTCTGCGTGCTCTGCTCATATAGAGAATAAGGTAAATAAATTAGACTCTGTAGAGGCTAACGTTAATCTGCTAAACAACTATATGATAGCACAGTTTGACGAAAGTAAGATAACTGAAAATGATATTATCAACGCAGTAACAAGCGTTGGATATGGTGCAAAGGTGCACATTGATAATACAGAAAATGACAAAAGAACTGTAGATATTAAGCTTATAAAGTTGATATGCTCTGCTATGTTGTTAGTACCACTTATGATAATTGGTATGGGTCATATGTACTCTCTGCACATAAATGATATGGTGAATGTTATATTGCAGATAGTGCTGACAGGTATAATAATTGCGTTAAACTTCAGATATTTTACCAGCGGTTTTTCAGGTCTTGTGAAGCTCTCACCTAATATGGATACGCTTATTGCACTTGGTGCTACAGCATCAGTTGTGTACAGTATAGTCGCTATATTTACTGTTGAAAACTATACACATAGTCTGTACTTTGAATCGGCGGCTATGATACTGACGTTTGTATCTGTCGGCAAATACTTTGAATCACGAAGCAAGAAAAAAACAACAGAAGCTATCAAAAAACTGATGGACCTCTCCCCAGATGTCACCTTAGTCAGACGTGATGGTAAAGAAACACTTATAGCTACTGACGAGGTTGAAACCGGTGATATTGTAATAGTAAAAAGCGGTAACCGAATCTCTGTTGATGGTGTAGTAATAAATGGTAACGGATATACTGATGAATCGGCACTTACAGGTGAAAGTATGCCTGTAGAAAAATCAGATAATGCTCAAGTTTTTTGTGGTACTATGCTGAGCTCGGGATATATAGAGGTAAAAGCAGAAAAAGTAAAAAACGATACAACTCTATCTAAAATAATAGCTCTTGTAGAAGAAGCATCATCATCAAAAGCACCTATCGCTAAAATTGCTGATACAGTCAGTAAGTTCTTCGTGCCTGCTGTGATAGCAATATCTATTATCACTATGATTGTGTGGAATCTTACAGGCAGTGACTTTGCTACTTCACTATCTTTTGCGATAGCTGTGCTTGTTATATCTTGCCCATGTGCGCTTGGGCTCGCAACACCAACTGCTATTATGGTAGCTACAGGCGTTGCGGCCAACAACTCTATACTCATCAAATCGTCACAGGCACTCGAGATACTCAGTAAAGCAAAGAATGTGGTCTTTGACAAGACTGGTACAATAACCGAAGGCAAGCCTCATATAAATGAAATAAAAGTTTTTGGAAATATGAGTGAACCAGAGCTCATAAAAATTGCTGCAAGTATTGAAAAAATGTCTGACCACCCGTTAGCTACCGCTATAATCGAAAGATTTGGTAGCGATAGCTACTATGATGTGACAGATTTTGAGACAGTTATATCAAAAGGTATCAAGGGCACTATCGATAATATTACTTATAAAATCGGAAACAAAGATTTTGCTGACCCTTATAATACCGATGATGGTACAGATAATGACAAAGGTTTTACAAAGCTATATATTTGTGATGAAAACAATTTGCTCGGTGTCATCTGTATTTCTGACAAAATAAAAGACTCGAGCAAACAAGCTATAAAGCAGCTCAACCAAATGGGTATAAACACATATATGCTGACAGGTGACAACGAAAGCTCTGCAAACTATGTAAAAGCTCAGACAGGCGTCACAAATGTATATTCATCGCTGATGCCTGATGATAAAGAAAAAATTGTAAGCGACCTGAGAAAAAGCGGAATAACAGTTATGGTTGGCGATGGAATAAACGACTCCCCTGCCCTTGTGACATCAGATGTTGGTATTGCTATAGGCGCAGGAACTGATATTGCTATAGACTCTGCTGACATAATACTGACAAGGTCAGACCTAAATGATGTGCTGACAGCAGTTGAGTTGTCTAAAGCCACTATGAGAAATATAAAACAAAACTTATTCTGGGCATTCATATACAACGTTGTTTTTATACCTGTTGCAGCTGGACTGCTGTATGCACCACTTGGTATAAGACTACACCCAATGTACGGAACTATTGCAATGAGTCTCAGCTCTATCTGTGTTGTATCCAATGCGCTCAGACTAAAATTTTTCAAACCAAAATATAATTATAAAAATACTAATAATAAAGAGGTGGAGAAAAACATGAAAACTATAATTATCGATGGTATGATGTGTATGCACTGCAAGGCACACGTTGAAAAAGCGCTCAACGCTATAGACGGCATAACAGCAAGCGTTGACCTTGATAACAAAAGTGCAACGGTAACAGGAGATGTATCAAACGAAGTGCTCACAAAAGCTATAACTGATGCAGGATATACGGTAGTATCAATAGAATAAACAAAAAGACCTGATGAAAATCATCAGGTCTTAATTTTTGCATTAAAATACATTATTCACTTTTAGATGAATCGGTATCAAATACCTCTTTGAATGTAGTTGCAAGTCCTGCAATACCCTGAAGCTCTGATGGGATAATAATCTTGGTAGACTTGCCGTCAGCAACTTTCTCAAAGGTCTCGAGACTCTTTAAGGTAAGAACCTTGTCTGATGGTGCGGCTTCGTTTAAGAGCTTGAGAGCATCAGCATATGCCTGCTGTACCTCTAAAATAGCCTGAGCCTCACCCTGAGCCTCACGAATCTTAGTCTCTTTGACAGCGTCTGCTTTCAAGATAGCGGACTCTTTGAGACCCTCTGCAACAAGAATCTGACTGCGTTTCTCACCTTCTGCATCAAGAATACGAGCACGGCGCTCACGCTCAGCCTTCATCTGCTTTTCCATTGCGTCCTGAATCTCTCTTGGTGGCAAGATGTTCTTGAGCTCTACTCGGATAACCTTGATACCCCAAGCGTCTGTAGCCTCGTCAAGTATGATTCTGATTTTATCGTTGATAGTATCACGAGAAGTGAGTGTGCTGTCAAGCTCAAGATCACCGATGATGTTACGCAGAGTTGTAGCAGTTAAGTTCTCGATAGCGCTAAGCGGTCTCTCTACACCATAAGTGTAAAGCTTAGGGTCTGTAATCTCGAAGTAAACTACTGTGTCGATCTGCATAGTAACATTATCACGAGTAATAACAGGCTGTGGTGGAAAATCTACTACCTGCTCTTTTAAAAGAACCTTCTTAGAAATCTTGTCAATAAAAGGAATCTTGATATGCAGGCCGGTGTTCCATGTAGTATAATACGCACCAAGACGCTCAACAACATAAGCGTGAGCCTGTGGTACAATCTTGATATTGCGGACAATAACCAACAATGCCAAAATTATAATAGCAAAAATTACATAAACTCCCATAATAACATCCTCTCTTTATTTTAAAATAATTAAATTGTTTCTACAACTAATTTGACACCCTCTATAGCTTTGACGATAATCTTGGTGTCTTTTGGGATAACTGAGCCGTCCTCAGACTTGGCACTCCATACTGATGTGCCGACCTTGACCTGACCAACGCCAGCAATATTGTCGACATCTACAGTGACAACACCTGTCTTGCCGATATATCTGTCTGAATTAGTATGTGTCTTTTTAGCGTTAATAACACGCTTAGCAAAAGGTCTTGTAGCAACAAGTGTTAATAGTGCAAAGACAACTGCTACGCTAAGTTGAATCCAGAAATTATCGGTGAACAAAGAGGTGATGCATGCAGCTAAACCGCCAACAGCAAACCATATGGACACAAGCTGAACTGTAACAGCCTCGAAAACACCCATAACAATAGCAAATATCAACCAAAAAATTGACATAAATACTCATCTCCTTGTAAAAAATTATACTATAGACAAAATAATTAGTCAATTAAAAATAATAGTACACTTTTTTGACATTATATGTTATAATTAAGTAAATAAATGTTCGGAGGTGTTAGTGTGGCATTTGATACTTTTGATGAAGGCATAAGCTTGGGCGGAATGCGAAGCAAAACTGAAATAAGAACGCTGATATGCTACTTGTTCACAAAGGTTAACACACCAATGACAAAAAGCACAATAATAAATGCTCTTGGACAAAAAGCGCTTGCTAACTACTTTGAGTCAAGCTCGTGCTTTGATGACCTTGTAAAGAACAAAAATCTTGAGCTTGTTGACGAAGAAAAGGAGCTTTACTTTGTTACAAGTGCAGGTAAGATGATATCTGAACAATTAGAGGACACACTTGCGCTGACAGTTAAAGAGAAAGCTTGCGAATGCACTCTGTCATTGCTCGAAAAAGAACGCATTGAAAAAGAGAATGTTGTAACTATAGACAAAATAGACAACGGCTATATGGTCAACTGCTCAATCTCAGGCGGTGATATGGACCTGCTCAAGTTCTCTCTGTATGTACCTGATATTAATCAGGCGCGAATTGTCAGAAAGAATTTTCATAAAAACCCGTTACTGTTCTATAATGTTTTTATCTCTATGGTGACAAGAAACAAAGAAGCAGTCAGCGATGCACTAAGCGACCTGAAATCTATACTGTAATTATATCAGCATAGACGTCACTATCAATGTAGCAACACCGGGGATTCCACCGGCTATAGATACGGCAAAGGATAATTCAGACAACGGAATATATACGCCCAGTGCTGTCGAAAAGATGTTTATAGCAAACAACAGCGCAGGTCCTATAAATACAGATAACAAAGCCCTCTTGCAGGGCTTTTTATTTTTGCCTAAATAATGAATAAACGCAAAGATAAAATAACAGCAAACAGCAAAAATTATTAAATTTTTCATACCTATTCCCCAATAAAAAAAGACTATCGGAATAATCCGATAGTCAATTTTATGAGATAAGTGTTTGATAATATTCGTAATTATGCTACAGGAAAGAAGTAAGCGATAATATTAAGAGCAAGTACAACAACTACGAAGCCTATAGCAACCCACTTGGTAGCCTTAGCAAGAAGAACATCGAGTGTGCGAGCCTTGTTCTTAGAGAAGAATGTATCAGCACCACCGGATACTACACCAACACCGTGCTGGTTGCCCTCCTGAAGAATAATAACGATAATCATAACTAAAGATGCTACAATCAAAAGTGCACCCAAAATATAATTAACTACTGACATATCTGTCATCCTTTCATACGATTAATAGTAAAATCTTTGATACCAAAACATTGTAACACAACAGAATAAATATTGCAAGTAAAATTTACAATTTATCAAAATATCAGAGAATAGACAACTGTGTAGCCTCGTCATCTTCGCTTGGCAATGCACCAAGTGCCGGCAGAGTGCGGGTTCTGTACCTCGAAGGCTTTGCAAAAGTACCATCTATATATGGTGTAATACCCATTACACGATGGCCTTTCTTGAGTTTCATTACCGCTACGCCCTGAGTAGACTTTGAGTTCTTGGGATTAATAGCACCTGAATGAAGCAGGAGCTTTCTGCCAGATGAAGAAAGAACAACAAACTCTGCATCTGTAGGGGCATAAGCCATACCTGCAAGTGGTGACTTGTCAGAATAAGCATTGATAAGCTTCTTGCGATTAGTCTTGGTCCAATAAGCGCTTAGTGGGACTTTTGCAACCTTGCCGTTTTCAAAGGCAAACAGCAAGTAACCCTGATAGTCCTTAGTATTGAGCATAAACAACGCATGTTCTGACTCGTCCATCGAGAGCTTTGCAGGGATATAGTCACCGAATACGCTCGCCTTAGTATCGGCAAACTCGTGTACCTTTGCCTTATAGACCTGACACTTGTTGGTAAAGAAGAGGACATCTGTGTTGTTGGTTGTCTCTACGGTTGTAATTATAGTATCGTTTTCTTTGAGCTTTTGCTCGCCACCCATACGAAGTGACAGAGGAGTAATCTTCTTGAAGTAACCGTCCTTTGTAAAGAACAGATGTACAGGATAATCCGGAATTTCCTCGGTAATATCGACATCGGATGAGGCATTATCAATATGAAGCAACGGACATTTGCGGTCTTTGCCGTATTTTTCTGCTACTTCTTTGAGCTCTTTGACAATGATAGTCTTGACTCTTGATTTTGATGCAAGAATAGCCTCGAGCTCTGCTATTTCTTCTACTAACTGTTCTATATCCTTAGTGCGTTTGAGGATGTACTCACGATTTAAGTGTCTGAGCTTAATCTCAGCTACATACTCAGCCTGAACCTCATCAATGCCAAAGCCTATCATAAGGTTAGGTACTACCTCAGACTCTTCGTCTGTTTCTCGTACAATTCTGATAGCCTTGTCAATATCAAGCAGTATAAGCTCCAAGCCCTTGAGCAGATGGAGACGGTCACGCTTTTTGTTGAGGTCATAGAATGTTCTGTTGCGAATACACTCTACTCTGAAAGCTATCCACTCGAGCAGTAAGTCTTTGACACCGAGTACCATGGGTACTGAGCCGATAAGTACGTTGAAATTACACGAGAAGCTGTCCTCTAAAGTGGTCAGTTTGAAGAGTTTGAGCATAAGCTTGTCAGGATCTGTGCCACGCTTTAAGTCGATAGTAATTTTGAGACCGTCAAGACCTGTCTCATCTCTGATATCAGCTATCTCTTTGATTTTTCCGGACTTGACCAAATCTATAATCTTCTCGATTATTATCTCAACAGTTGTAGTTGGTGGAATATTGGTAATATCAATACAGTTGTTGGACTTATCGTAATTATAGATAGAGCGCACTCTGATAGCTCCCCTACCTGTACGATACACCTCTTTTATAGACTCTTCGTTATAGATTATCTGAGCACCACCTGAAAAATCAGGTGCAGGCAAGGTAGATATAATGTCGTGGTCGTTGTCACGAATAAGAGCTGCTGTGGTTTCGCAAACTTCTCGTAAGTTAAACGAACAGATATTAGACGCCATACCAACAGCAATACCTGTGTTAGCATTGACAAGCACTGACGGGTATGAAGCCGGCAACAGCACAGGCTCTTTCATAGTGTTGTCGTAGTTATCTACAAACTCTACTGTGTCTTTGTCGATATCCTTGAAGAGCTCGTTACATAACGGGTCGAGCTTTGCCTCAGTGTATCGAGATGCAGCCCAAGCCATATCACGACTGTAAAATTTACCAAAGTTACCCTTTGAATCTATATACGGGTGAAGCAAAGCCTCGTATCCACGAGAGAGTCGCACCATAGTATCATAGATAGCAGAATCACCATGAGGGTTTAACTTCATAGTCGCACCAACGATATTAGCTGATTTGGTCCTGCTACCTGATAAGAGTCCCATCTTGTACATAGTGTAGAGTAACTTTCTGTGCGATGGTTTGAAGCCGTCAATCTCAGGGATAGCACGAGACATAATAACGCTCATAGCATAAGGCATATAGTTAGATTCAATAGTGTGAGCTATTCTCTGCTCTACTACATCACCCGCTCCGGCTATAACACCGTTAGCTATAGGTTTGACGGTTATTTCTTTTTTCTTTTTCTTAGCCATATATATCACCTATAAGTTAAAATCAACTGACGTCAAGATTATCGGTATAATCAGCACCTTTTTCTACTATGAAATCTTTTCTGCCCTGCAGATTATCGCCGAGCAGGATGTCAAAAATCTGTGCTGTTTTCTCTGCATCATCAGGCATAACCTTGATGAGTCGGCGTGTGTCAGGGTTCATAGTAGTGAGGCTCATCATATCGGGCTCGTTTTCACCAAGTCCCTTTGAGCGTTGTACGGTGAATTTTTGCTTGCCGATTTCTTCTATATACTTCTCTTTCTCAGCCTCAGTATATGCAAAATACACCTTGTCTTTTGATGTAATCTCGTACAATGGTGACTCTGCAATAAACACCTTGCCTGCCTCAATGAGATCAGGAGTGAGTCGGTAAATCATAGTAAGTAGCAGGGTTCTGATCTGGAAACCGTCTACATCGGCATCGGTACAGAAGATAACCTTGGACCAACGAAGGTTGTTAATATCAAAATTGGATAGGTCTTTGTTAGCCTTTGACTTAACCTGTACACCACAACCCAAAACCTTGAGCAAATCGGTGATAATCTCAGACTTGAATATTCTATCATAATCAGCCTTGAGACAATTAAGTATCTTACCTCTGATTGGGATAATCGCCTGAAAATCGGGATTACGAGCCTGTTTACAAGCACCAAGCGCTGAGTCACCCTCCACTATGAACAGCTCTCGCTCTTCTACATCCTTGCTTCTGCAGTCAACAAACTTGGCAACACGAGAGGTCATATCCATATTTGAGGTAAGGTTCTTCTTGATGCGAACACGGGTTTTCTCAGCATCTTCACGAGAGCGCTTGTTGATAAGTACCTGTGCAGCAATCTTATCTGCCTCGAGTGGATTCTCGATAAAATATATCTCGAGACTATGACGCAAAAACTCGGTCATAGCGTCCTGTATGCCCTTGTTAGTAATTGCCTTTTTGGTCTGATTCTCATATGATGTAACACTTGAGAAAGATGAAATAACAATAATCAGACAGTCCTCAATATCATCAAATTTTATCTTTGATTCGTTTTTATTATATTTACTGTTCTGTTTTAAGTAATTGTCAATTGAATACAAAAAGGCGTTACGAACTGCCTTGTCAGGTGCGCCACCGTGCTCAAGAAAACTACTGTTGTGATAATACTCTGTATTGTTAACCTTGTTTGAGAAAGCGAGCGCTATGTTAATCTTGCACTTGTACTCGTCCTTGTCGTCTCTGTCTCTGACTTTTCGCTCGGTCTGCCAAGACTGTACAGTAGTCATACCTGTATCAGCAACAAGCTCCTTGACATGGTCCTCGATACCATTTTCGTACAAGAACTCCTGTGTCTCAAAAGTTCTGCCAACTTGATTTCTGAACACGAACTTGATACCTGCGTTAACTATAGCCTGACGCTTGAGTACATCTGCAAAATACTCCGGCTGAATATTGATGTCGGTAAAAACTTCGAGGTCGGGTTTCCATGTAATCTTAGAGCCTGTATCTTTCTTAGCATATGGCTCTTCAGTAAGGCCACCAACGTTCTCGCCTTTCTCAAAATGGAGAGTGTAGCGCTTTCCGTCACGGCGGATGTCAACATCCATATACTCTGAAGAATACTGAGTGGAGCAAAGTCCCAGGCCGTTGAGTCCAAGAGAATACTCGTAGTTATTGCCCTCGTTATTGTTATACTTACCACCTGCGTAGAGCTCACAGAAGACAAGCTCCCAGTTATATCTATCTTCGTTCTTATTAAAGCCGACAGGAATACCACGGCCGTGATCCTCTATCTCAATACTACCGTTTGTATATCTTGTGACAGTGATTAACTTACCATAGCCCTCTCGTGCCTCATCTATAGAGTTCGAGAGAATCTCAAACACAGAGTGCTGACAACCCTCGATACCGTCTGAGCCAAAGATAACCGCAGGGCGCTTTCGCACTCTGTCGGCACCTTTCAGGGTGACGATACTTTCGTTGCCGTATTCTTGCTTTTTCTTAGGTTTAGCCATAATGCTCTCTCCTATTTGCCTTGTAGTTTTTTTATCTTATCTCTCAAAAACGCTGCATGCTCAAACTCGAGCAACTTTGCAGCGGCGTGCATTTCTTTCTTTAAGCTATCTATAAGCTTGTACTTTTCTTCTTTACTCATTTTGCCAACAAATTCATTATCATCATCTGAATGAGTAGAAATCTCAAGAACATCAGCGACCTTTTTGACAATAGTCTTTGGTATGATGTTGTGCTCTAAATTATATTTCTTCTGAATCTCTCGGCGTCTGTTGGTCTCAACTATAGTCTGCTTCATAGAGTCGGTGACATGATCAGCATACATAATAACCGAGCCTTCTGAATTTCGAGCGGCACGACCGACTGTCTGTATAAGTGAGCGACTGCTTCTAAGAAAACCTTCTTTGTCAGCATCGAGTATTGCAACAAGCGAGACCTCGGGGATATCAAGCCCCTCTCTGAGAAGATTGATACCTACCAGAACATCGAACTTCTTAAGTCGCAGGTCTCTGACTATCTCCATACGCTGTACTGTATCTATATCATGATGCATATACCTGACACGAATATCCATAGACTCGAGATAAGCAGTCAAATCCTCTGCCATCTTCTTGGTCAAGGTGGTGACAAGTGTACGCTGGTCTTTGTCTATACGCTTGTTTATCTCTGAAATTAGATCATCAAGCTGTCCATCTACAGGTCTGACAGAAATCTCAGGGTCCAAAAGTCCAGTTGGACGAATAATCTGCTCAGCTACTACCTGACTTTTTTCAAGCTCGAAGTCACCCGGTGTAGCGCTGACAAATACAGCCTGATTAACACGAGAATAAAACTCATCAAAATTAAGTGGTCTGTTATCATACGCTGAGGGTAGTCTGAATCCATAGTCGATAAGACTTGTCTTGCGGGCTCTATCTCCTGCGTACATACCACGCACCTGTGGCAAGGTAACATGAGATTCATCTACAAACAGCAAAAAATCATCAGGAAAATAATCAAGCAAGGTAAATGGAGCCGAGCCCGGTGCTCTGCCTGAGAGTACTCGTGAGTAATTCTCAATACCCGAGCACATACCGACCTCCTGAAGCATCTCTATATCATACATAGTGCGTTGCTCTATGCGCTGTGCTTCTAAAAGCTTCCCTTTCGAGCGGAAATACTCAAGTCTTTGTTGTAATTCATATTCAAGTTCTCTGATAGCACGGTTCATCTTATCAGAACCGACTATATAGTGTGATGCAGGATAGATAGCTGCGTGTTTTAACATAGACACAAGCTCGCCTGTCAGCGGATTAATCTCGCAGATGCGGTCAATTTCATCTCCAAAGAACTCTACTCTGATTATCTTATCGGACGATGCTGCAGGAAATATCTCTACAACATCCCCACGAACTCTGAATTTGTTACGAGTAAAGCTGATATCATTACGCTCATATTGGAGCTCTACGAGCTTTCTTAATAAATCATCACGAGATTTTTGCATACCGGGACGCAATGATATAACCATATTACGATAGTCTATAGGATCACCCAAACTGTATATACAGGACACAGATGCTACGATGATAACATCTCTGCGTTCTGATAGAGCCAAGGTAGCACTATGACGAAGCTTGTCTATCTCATCGTTGATAGAGCTGTCTTTTTCGATGTAAGTATCTGTATGTGGTATATACGCCTCAGGCTGATAATAATCGTAGTAGGAAACAAAGTATTCTACAGCATTATCTGGAAAGAACTCCTTGAACTCTGTGCAAAGCTGAGCAGCTAAAGTCTTGTTGTGAGCAAGAACCAAGGTAGGTCGATTGACCTTTTCGATAATGTTAGCCATAGTGAAGGTCTTGCCTGAGCCAGTGACACCGAGCAATGTCTGCTCTTTGTTACCTGATTTAATAGACTGTACGAGTTTGTCTATAGCCTGTGGCTGATCACCGTAAGGTTTATACGGCGATGAAAGTCTGAACTTGTTATCCATAATAAACCTCCCGATAAAATCAAATAGTAAAAATCAAAGATATAGTTATAATATGTCCATCATAATCCAATATATTGTATCACATAAATTCTCAACTAAAAGTCATAATTAGAAAATAAAGCATAATATTATAAAAAAGGCCCCTGAAATAAACATTCAGGGGTCTATATTAATGTAAAAGAATAATATCTTGACTGATATTAAAGCTACATATATAAATATCTGTGCATTACTCTGTTTTAATGCTCTTTTGCTTAGGCTTAGAGAACTTTAGAATCTGTTTGATAATAAGCTCTGCTACCCATCCGACCAATACGGATACAGCAATTAAAATCAAGTATATATACAAACGTCTTGTATCAAAGAAAAGATTATACATTCTGATAACAGCAACATGTGAAATATACAAATTGAGCGAAATACCGCCAAAGAAAGCAAAGAACTTGTTGAGTGACTTACAATGCAGAAAATTGAGTATCCATACAATTACAAATGTCATAGGAATACCGCCTACAAGGTAGAACCATCTTCTCCATACACCTTTGAATACTCCAAGCTCTAACACTACAAATGCTAAAACAGTTATGAGTAGAAATATCGGATACATATATCGTGGTAGTGTCTTCTTGTCATATACGAGCTTGCCAAAATAACATCCGATGATAAATACAGGAAAACGTGTAAAACCTATCTCAATCTTATCATAATACTGTGGGTAGATATACTTGAGAACCATAGTAATAAGCATAGCTGCCAGTACCAAAACAATCATACGCAACAGCGGATTTGAGAGCTTGCCCTTGCCCTGAAACATAAAGCCATAGATGTACGGATAAAGCAGATAAAACACTAAAATAGCTGCTACAAACCAAATCTGCTGATCGCCTGAAATCCAAAAATCAAGCATAGTAGCCTTGCTCACAAACAGGAGCAGAGAGTCCTTGACCATAATGCAAGTGTAAAACCAATACACAAACGAAATGATTAAGCACGGCCAGAACAAGCGTGTGATTCGCTTTGTTATAAAAACATAGGCATCGGGTTTTCTATGATATGAAAAATACAGAAAGATACCTGAGCAAAAGAGAAATATCTCTACTCCCATATTTCCGTAGCCTATGAATGCATCAAGAGGTTTGAGAAAAGTTGTACCTAAGGTATAATGCACCTTGAACATAGGATGAGCATGAAACAGCATTATCCACAGAATAGATATGCCGTAAATCTCTGCTTTAAATTTGCTTATATCCTCAAACATAAGAGGCTTTTTGATTTTTTTAGTCATATTGCTTCCTCTCGTCAGTCCACTTAAGTATAGCGTCATAAATACGCTCGCTGCTTGAAAAATCATCGAAAGCAAAGAAATCGTCTGCACGTTTTCTATACTCTTGTGGCATCTCACAATTATTATTCATATACTCACAAATAAGTTTTACTGCATCTTCGTATTCACTACACACAGGGCCAAAAGCCATAGTAGCAAACTTCATACCGCCTTCTTCAAATCGCATAGGAACTTCCTTGGGCTGATAGTAAATGATAGGCTTTCTCATATAACCAAAATCATAATGAATACCCGAGTAATCAGTTACCATAAGGCTCGATTGAGTCAGAATTTTCTCGTAGCTCATATCACCACTCGCCTGAATCAGCTCTACGTAATCATTTCTGTCATAGTCATCAATCTGCGCGCTCATAGCAGGATGTAACAGGAAGATTACCTTATAGCCTGTTGCTTTTGCGGTTGAGATAATTCTATCGTCATTGATAAGACTATTGTAAATCTTATAGTAATCAGTCTGCTTGAACAGCTCGCTATACTCTCGGGTTGAATTTCGCTGAGCCAAACCTACAAGGTTTCTGCGCCATGTAGGAGTAATGAGAATCTGCTTTTTGTCGTCATTTTTGAGTCCGTCAAAGCGAGCAAGACCTGTCAGCGCAACCTCGTCCTCTGTGTATCCATATATTGGCTTTAATATATGAGCTACCTCATACTTAGAGCTTGTAGTATAAAACATTGTGTTATCAAAAATACGACTCTGAAAATCTGCATTCTTCTGTATAGTAATACCGTGTGCAATACAGATGAGATTAGGGTTAAACAAATCTTTGATAACAGTAGCAAGTGCGGAATCAAAGCCACAAAACTCAATAATATCAGGATGTGTAGCTACTATATTCTCAGCCATAAGTGCATAGAGCTGACACTTGAGAGAACCATATATCAGAATATTGTCAGGATACTGTTTAATCAAACGCTCGTAATCATACGAATCTTCGTTAAGAATATAATAACACTCGATGCCATCGTCACGAGTCATAGCGTGCCTGAAAGCATATTCTCCGTTGTCCCCTGCCTTATAAAGTTTGTCAAAATACAGCCAGATACGGCGGCCTTCAAAGCTTGGTTTTGCCTTGAAATATTCTTTTCTGATTTTTTTAAGTTGTTTTCTCTTGAGATTGTAGTTATCCTGTTCAATAACTTTTGGATGATTTTTAAGTGCTGTACAGGCTTCAGATAGATAGAGCTTTTCACGCTTTTTGATTTGTTTATCTGTGAATTTGTTTACAACCAACTTGTTATTGACAAATGTGAGATAATAATCATCCTTGATATTCCAGTAAGAATGTGGACAGTTGACATTAAGCTTAGACGGAGCACGATGAAAATCAAGTGGGAGTTTTACCACCTTGTTATCAAGCTGCATATAAAAGCTTATAGTTGTGTCAGCGCTCAAGACCTTTTCAAGTGGTATCTCTACCAAGAAGGTATAGTGCTTTGCTACTGTAGTAGCAAATATCTTATCAAGACTGTAATACTCGGTCTTTTTCAGTGGCAATTTTTCATCATTGAGTTTTACAAAAATAGCCTCGGGTTCGTAATCAAAAAGCAGATGAGTAAAATATCTCAAATCAATGCAGAGATTACCGTGTCTGATATTAAACGCCATAACCTCAATATTCTTGTGTGCTGTAAGATTATACTTGCAACCACACTGATTAAATATGAGTTTATCACCCTCAAATGAGAATGAACGATTGAGCATCTTAAGGTCGCCATTATACTTAAGGTAAACAAAAGCATTTCTGATACTAAACGGTGGTGCAAATTGTTCGTATTTGCTGTTATTTAGAATAAGTTCATCATCAACAACAGACAAAAGATATCCAGTCATCGCAAAAAACTCATTTAGGTTTTCATCTTCTACCAAAAATTTATTGCGTGCATTCAAGTTAGCATAATACTTGAAATAAAGTCTGTAATAAATAATCCTTTTAAGCCAGGTCGGTACACACTCTGCATTATCGAGATAGGTGTTCAGAAATGGTATATAATTTTCTTTCAAAGAATTATAATAAAAATCAGGATTGTTGCACCCATAATAAGAATCAGACATAAGAGAAAAAGCATCTGTATATCTACAACATACATTTTCTACATGCAATATCTTACCAAACTGCTTCCACAATTCGAGCAAAAACATTAGGGTGGTCTCTTCTTCGCAGACATTGTTAAAAGTCAAATCATCGATGCAGTCTGTTCTGAAGATATAAGATGGTACAAATGTATATAGTTTCTTGCAATTATTGAGGTCATACTCATTTACTACATATGATGTGACCACTTTATTAACAGCACGTTTTGGATTATAGGCTTTGTAATCAATAGAAATCATAGCGTTGCTATCATGTCTGTTTGCTGTAATTTTGAAGCCATTGACTGATACAAAATCATAAATTACATGCTCATTTGTAAAACATACATACTCGCTGTTTAATTCTTTTAAAGAAGAATTATAACATTCTGCTAAGCTGGTGCCTGCAGGCACTCTATAATAAGAAATGTTATTAAGACTATTGAGAATGCTTGCACACGCAGGCTGGTCCTCAGAAGATCTATCGTAGATAATCCAGTTTAAATCCTTGTCGCTGAACAGAGTAGTTGAATAACGCTCGCAAATATCAGAAACGCCCTGTGCAGTATCTACTGTCATAACGAAAGTCAGAAATGTTTTGTTACTCATAATGCCCTCCTAAAATTAGTCAGCTATATCAAAAAAGCTACCACTTTGTGCAAGTGATACGCAGTCGTTGTCTGCAACAATAAAATGATCAATAAGATTAACACCAATAAGTCTTAGCGCTTTGATTACATTAGCTGTGGTCTCAATATCGTCCTTGGACGGTAACGCAATACCGCTGGGATGATTATGCGCTAAAACAGCCGATTTAGCGTTATATCTGAGAGAAAAATCAACTATCTTTCGAATTGGTACGCTCGAATCGTTGAGAGAGCCTTTTGATATAACACCACAAAAGACCTCCTTGCCCTTGGCATCAAGAAGCAAGAGTATCACGCACTCTGACTCTCTGCCGATAAATTTAGAAATCATATATGGTGCAAGGTTAGCGTAATCTATAACTTTGTTTGAATTATTATGCTTATCGTCTATATACAGTCGTGATACATCAGGTATGAGTTTAATCAAACACGCCTGTGTCTGAGTAAGTCCAAAATCCATTAGCGCATCAACGGACGCATCGAACACAGCAGATACAGAACCAAATGCATTGAGCAGTCGATGTGCCAATTCGCTTGTGTTCTTCATAGGTACTGCGTAATACAAGAGCATCTCGAGTACCTCGTGAGTTTTGAAGCCATCTATTCCATTGTCAAGAAACCTGCGTCTCATACGATCACGGTGACCCGCATGCACATTATCTTTCTTCATAATAAGCCTCTAATCTATAAAAACGTATACTTTCTCAAGTTACAAATATCCAAATAACATTTTAGCAGATATAACTCAATGATATATTACTATAAAGAAAAACAAAATATTTTTATAAAAGAAAAGGACCGAAAAATCGGTCCTTGATAATTTATCTTATTCTTTTTTCTGTGATTTGTCATCAGGTGTATCATCAGACTCGATAAACTCGTCCATTGTTTTATAAGATACTATAAGTGAAATGAGCTCATATCCAAACAAAATAATAATAATACCAACAAAAGTGATAAATCCGTAATCAGATAAAAAGAAGGTATACAAGGAATTAATGAACGGAATCTTTCGCACTAAAACTCCTGCTACCTGAGACTGTGATACCAAAGGGTCTTCTACAGCACCCGGTAATATACCCTTGGTAGTAAATACATACTCCATACCGCCGTAGCCGCCTGAAATATCTACAACCTTGTGGGTAATATACTTGTCTCTGAAATCGCCACTTGTACCATAATAAGTAATGGTGTCACCAATCTCGATTTCTGAAGGCTCAACAGCTTTGACAAGTATAACGTCACCTATCATCAATTCAGGTTCCATACTTCCTGATGAAACTCTGTAAACCTGATAACCAAAGACAGATGGTGCCTCTCCGGATATGCGTGCGTTAAACATCAATATAACTATACAAACGAGCAACACCAGCACAACAGTGCCTAAAATGTTAAATATCTTCTTGACCAAAACGCACTCCTGTTAGTTATATGTAATATAAAGCTTTGTTGTATCAATGTTTAGAGCACTCTCACCTTTGTTATCAACAAACCACTCGACCTTTAGTTCGCCATTGCTGACCTTTGACTCAGCAGGAATGTTTGCGTTACGGATGATGTGCAAATCAGTAACTGCTCCGGTAAAATCTCTATATGTATTTGTTGGCAACACAACACCAACACAATAATCAGCACCTTCTGCGCCAATAGAAGAGATATACAATGAAACATTAGTGTCAAACTCACTGTCTTCACCATGAGTAATGGTAGTTATGAAGCTCTGCCTACCATTAGCTGGTACGCTTACACTTGTCTGCGAAGTTTCAGATCCATCGGAAATAACAACAGTGTTAATAATACAGTCCTCTGACCTGATAGGGTCAGAGCTACTAAAGCTAAGTCCTACACCGCTTTTTGAAGCAGGTTTAAACCACGAAAAACTGACAGTAGTCATACCAATAACTACAATCAGAACAGCCATTAATATACATAATGCATAAGTTATTCTATTTTTCATGGTTTCACCTCCAAAATCAATTAAAATCTGTAAACGACCCTGTCAGAACACTCGGTTTTGATGTATCAGGTGTGTTATATGCAGTAAGCTGATAAACTATATTACCATCTGTTGGAACAGGAACAAAACCTGTTGCGTATGAGCAGAAAGTAAAGGAATCAAGGTCGGATAATTTGTTACTGAATCTCTGTTTATTAGTAACAAAAATTCTGAACTGTGTATAACCTGTCGGTATAGTAGCACGATAATATTTGCCAATAGGTTGCATAGAAACAATATGTTCATCAGCGCCTGAATTATCGAAGAAGCAAATACGTATATCGTAAACCATATTATCGTCACTATCTTTAAGAGTGAGCAGATTATTGATATCAAGATATACACTTGTGTTACCAGTGCTCTCATCGGTACCAAATACTACCTTCTTACTACCATAAGCTGTGACAGCCTCGGTATCAGTAGCAGTAACCTTGTAATACTTAACACCATTAGGTGTAGTAGATGATGGGAAGTTAAAATTGATAACTAAATCTCTATTTTCGCTTGTTATAGTTTCAAACTGTGAGCTGTAGCTACTATCATCGGTAAATTGATGATTATTATGCGATACAGAAACCATACCAGAGCGGATAGCCGTATTACCTGCAAAACGTATACTTAACGGTAAAGTAGCCATACTTGAACCATCATTATAAATAAGCTGTGGCAGAGTTAACTGCTCAACAGAAAACTTATTGACACAAATTACATAATACTTTTCTGTAGTAATAGTACCAGATGTTGCTGTAACCTTAAACAACATATAGCCTGTGTCATCAACAACCTTTGGCACGATAGTCAATACTCCATTGTCGAATATATAACTATAGCTATATTCTTCTGAATTAAGAATCTCAAGTTCAAGTGAAGCATTAGGTGTTGCTGTATAATTAAATGCAACAGGTGTGTTTAATGTTGTTGTAGCTTGCTGTTTAGTAACATCTTTGTCAGAAGCTGTGTAGCAGCTATTAGTCTCAGCACCACTAATAGATGCCGAAACGGTAGAATCTTCAGTAATATCAAATTCTAAAATGTCAGAAGCACCATAATATATATCGTTTACATTAACAGCAGAAACAACATATTTGTTACTGTTAAGCTTAGTATTAATACTAAGTGTAGTGCCATAGCCTACAGATTCTCCATCTAAGTAATACTTACCTGTATTATCTGTGATATAGATAGAACCAAATTCCGGTTGAGTAATATATATCTTTGGGTTAGCTACAAACGTTACAGTATACTCTACATCTGTATCAGAAAGCGTAACATCAAAGGTAGCTGTGCCATCCGTAGCTATAACAGGTGTAATACCATCACCGGTAATCACAGCATAAGTATCCTTAGGCGGTACTACTCTGACATTTGATTTTTCGTTATAATTCATCGAAATCGCTTTGTCAAAACTATACTGCTTATCACCAACAAAAATCTGAGCGTTATCAACTGAAGAAGATTCTGTGGTGTTAACTTTGACAGTCATGGTACTGTTCGCAGTTATTGTAGCAGTTACAAGGTCAATGTTTGATGTAACAGTAGTCCTTGAGCGACCAATAGACTCAACAGATGAGTATGCAGAACCAGCCTTGAGTAAAACTCCTGTAAAATCGCTGACATGATAGCCGGCAGAAGGTCTTACAAGATATTCAATATACTTAGCAAAATCCACATAATAAGTTCCCGGCTCTTTAACTGTTTCTACCACTGTATCTTTGTAATAGGTAAATTCGATAGCGTCAGCATTCTCGGGTTTTTCAACAACAACTGTTGGTTTAAGAGCGAGCACATATTCAATAGTAACAGGACCTTTAACATGATCAATACCTGCAGTTTGCTGTCTCTGTTCAGTTAACTCAGTGTCAAAATCATTACTCAAATTATTAATAATACGCTTACCATTAATAGTGACACTCTTAATATAATATGTATCATTTGGTCTTAAAATCTCGACATTAAGTGTATGATTGTGCTGAATCTGAGCACTGTCAGTTATATCAACCTTGCCTGTCTTTGTATCATAAAGCTTAACTGTAGCATCAACGGTACCATTATTTGTAATAGTAATAGGATACATAGTTGTACTCTCGTTGACAACTACAACCTCAGGCTCTGAGTATACAACCTGTCCTGTCATAGAGTTAGATGTAACTACTCTAAAGTAATATGTACCCATTGAATCAGGAGTCCAAACAGTATCAGTTAGCTCAGTATATGTATCGTCATCAGTACTAATCTGATATGACTGAGTGATATATGCCATCTCGCTATCACTTAAGCCATCAACATAAGCACCTGACACAGTTAGTGTATCGGTTTCTTGTATAGTATTTGAACTAACACTTAAACCCGTATCTGCTGCATCTATACGATTAAATACCATATAGTACACAGGTATTGTTACATAATTAACAGAATACACCGGGTCACAATATGTCTTAGCATACAGATTGCATACTAATTTTTCACCTGTAGTAGTAAGGCTCGGTTTGAAAATGTTATTAACTGAGTAATCACCCGTAGCTGAATCTGAGAAGTGTTTCTCGGTATTAGCAGTAGCAGGATGATCAATATCTACAGTTATCTCAAATGAAGCATCGCTATATACTATATAAGGGTTTTCAGATGTACCTGTGCCTGAAATAACATCAGACGCCTTGTATTCAAGCCCTGTTGGGTCAGATGGTCTGACATTTATTGTCTTAGCAGTTGTTGTAGAACTTGTCTTACCTATAGCGGTCTCACTAATCTGTAACGTTACAGGATATGCACCGCATGATGGAGGAGTCCAGTTGTAAGTAAGATTAGCACCCTCGCTCAAGACTGTATTGTCACAAACAAATTTATACTTAGCACCAATAGGTACGGTAGTAGCAGAAGTAGTGCCATGTGTATAATTTAACGCTGCAGCGGAAGATGTAAGAGTAACTGACTCACCAACTACTATGTCTGTGTCGGAGACTGTCAATGAAGGTGTACTTATGTCCCCTATAACAAACTTCTCGGCAGTACCCTGACCATCAGACAGAGCACCTGCATAGATACCGTTATACTCTGAATTAGCATCATCATACTGACCTTTATTAAGCGTTGCAGTATAATTAGAACCGCTCCAGAAACGAACAGTACTTGTGGTTTCGGTATCAAATGTATATTTGTATAGGTTCTCACTTATCTGAATCATTGGTCTTTGGTTATCAGTAGATGCAGTTGTAGATGCATCAAGCTGTATAACCGGGGTAGTAGCAGACCAACCACTAAAATCACTACAATCAAAGTATACAGTATCACCAACCGCAAAAGGAGGTGCTAACTGGAATCTTGCACTAAAGGTTATTGCTGATGCACCAATTGTAAATTCATAAACTGTATCGGTGCTTTTAAGCGTAGTACCTTGATACCAACCAACAAAAACATAGCCATCGCTCGGAACTGCGGTATACTTAATTTTGGAGCCACGCGCAAAAGTAGTTCTTGCATTATAAGCTGTAGAAGAAGTAGCGATATTAGTCTCTACAACAGAGGTTAAATCTGTCTGCAAAGTATAACCACTAATAGTAACTGTACCAACAGTTGCATTGTTTGCCGAAGTTGAGCCGTTATAAAGCTGTACGTTGACACCATAGTTTCTATTAAGGGTAGATGTAGAAGCAGTAGTTCTCGATAAAGTATCGCTACCGTAAAAAAGATAATTTGCGTTTACATTAGCAGTTTGTGTAAATACGCCTGTCGCGCTGTTAGCCTCAGAAATTCTATCAGAAATGCCCAAGGTATCAGATCTGGCTAATACAGTATCTGCACCAAAAACAGCAATTTGTGTAACATCTGTAAGTGCCTCTGTTGTAATATACCATAGATTAGTATTAACTATATTAGTCATCTGATAGCCTTGTGACCAAGAGGCTCCACCTATCATAAGTTGAAGAACACTATCAGTAATATTAGCATCAGTGTTGTCGAAAAATAGCATTTTGCCAGCAGTAACGGAAACAGCTGTAGTTGATACATCAACATCAGCGGCAGTATCAACATCTTCAACGGTGGCAGAAGTGTCAGCTATATCGTTCTTCTTCTGCTGCTGAGATACAGCAACAGACTGCACCTGAGCTATCAAGCCATCATCGTCTGATGGTGGTGTCTGTAAAAATGAAGCAAAGGAGGTTGAAACCAAGCCCAATGCCAATATAACCAGCAAAGAAATCAACGCAATATTCTTTTGTAATGCAAGCAACTTAGCCTGTTTTTTAGCTGCAGCACGCTTAGCCTCTAAATAAGAATGTCTGTGCTTTTTCTTGCGGCTCATTTCAACACCTCCTCTGTGTTAATTGTAAAATTCAAGAATAATTACTCGTTTGTCTCAGTGATAACAAAGTAGTTGCCATTGTTGAGATAATGAGTATAAGTAAACACTGTATCAACAGTACCTAAATCTTCGTTTTCACTATACGGAGTCCAGGTATATGTAATGAAATAATTATTAGGGTCTACATCGCCATTAAAATCTTTGATGTAATAACGATAGCCATCACCCAGCGGTATGAGGTCACCAGTTATGACATAGCCACCTACTGAACTACTAAACGAGTACTTGAGGGTCGAACCAGGGATGGTTTCAGCACTAAGAAGTCTATCTGCAGTAGCATCTACCACAACAGCTATGCACCACTGACCAACAAGGGCAGTTGAATTATCTGTCAGGTAGAACGTGTTAGAGTTTGTACTTGGCACATACTTTGAACTTGTGAATTTAAGAGTAGTGTTGTTAAACATCTTAAAAGTAACATCACTGTCAACAGGTACATAAGCAAAGTGATGCAGAGAATCCTCTCCACGTGCCATATAGATAAAGTTGTCGCCTACTTTGACCTTATATCTGTAATTTTTGTTAAGATTATTATCTACTAATTCTGAAGACAACGTAATCTTTTCGACATCATCAAAAGTACCTACGCCTGTATAAGTAGTCGAACCTAAAACTCCGTCTTCTGAATATCCAAGAGCGTTGTAAACAAGGCCTTTGTTAGTTGTGTTGTTATCAGTAGCATACCACTTGACCTTATAATTAGTAGAGCTGCTATAGGTAGCATCAGTAGTGTATGAGTAATAGACGTCATCGGTTGTCTTGAAATAACCCTGACACATTCCTGTGCTATCATCATAGTGCATTTTGACTGTCTCAGGTCCATACTCACCATTAACATTGAGATATAACGAACCATTCTTAACAAACTGATATGCACCAGAATTGAATGCGTTTGCAGTGCTTGAGGTAGTATAATCTTTGAACTGATAAAGACTTATATCTTCGGTGCTCCATACACCATATGTAAATGAATTATCAGCACCATTTTCAAAAGCTGTCAGTCCACGATACACATAGTCTTCATCAGAGTTGATTTGAATCTCACCAACATCCCACTTGTAGATTTCGTTAGTAGTAATGTTAGTATCGTCTTTTGTATAAGAACCATAGAAGTAATAAAACTCTTCTTGAACAGTATTGTCATAGAGTGCATCTATCATATCCATAGAAACACGAGGTTTTGCAACACCGCTATCATTAGCAGTACCCCAATGTGGGACACCGTCAGAGTTCTCTCCTATTCTAACCATAGGGATAACCTGAGTTATTTCGGCATCTGAATAATAGAGATACAAGCTGTTCTTAATCGTTGTTGTTGTACCATCAGCGTTAGAAATATACTCTTCTTTTGTATTGAAGTTTCTAAATGTATAGTCATCAAAATAGAATGACTTGAAGCTGGAAGAAGAGTTGCTGAACTGAAGGTCTATGTCCACCTGTGCTCCCTGCATAGCTAAGCGGGTCTCAGGAGTGAGTGCACCATCTTCTAACCATATTCTAATATTTATATCAGTTGCTTTGTCGCTTTTGGTTGAACTGAAAACAGCGTAATCACCGATATTTTCTATACCCGTATTGCCTGTAGAATAAAAATAATTGGTGTTAAGTATAGGAATAGCACGCTGAGTCGATGTAGCATTAGTATCTGAAACAGCCAAAATCTCTATATCTTCTGCTGCTTCTTGCTGAGTATAGATAGCAGTTTCGGCAATAGGTCTGTTATCACTACCAATAGTAGTAGACGTGATAGAAATACGAAAAGCACTTTCTATCTCAGTAGCAACAGCATCATCTACCCCACTGACTCTGAAAATCTCTTGAGAGCCATCAGATGTGTTGAAGAAATAGTTACTTGTTTTAGATAAATCGGTGTTAAGCTTAAAATCGATATTGTAATAGTTAACATTGTAATCAGTAGTATCGCCTAATCGATAAGTTGTAGAACCTACACCCTTATCAAAGTAAAAGGTTCTGCCATCTGCAGATGATGCACGGGCATAGCGGAAGAACGAAGTGTCTCTGAAATATGTAGACAAATCGATAACATCTGTGTTGTCCGTAGTAGTCTTGAACTCGTAGTTTAAGCTATCCGCAACAGGCAGGTCATTACCACGGATAATAAGCGAAGACGCCGCTTCTATCCATGAGAATGTACTGATACCAATGAGTAAAATACACTCCACAAGTGCCACGATAGTAATTATTAAATTGTTGTTTGATTTAAATAATTTTTTCACCGTGACACCTCCTTTGTGTAAGTTAATATTTAGTAATTACGACCAGTTGTCGCTTATATTATTATGCATAGAAACAGCTAAAGTTTCTTCTGCTATGCACTTGTCTAAACTTGTAATGTTGTGATTATCAATTATTGTATTAATATGGGTGTCTCTCTTACGGATGGACAGATTATCGATAGTACCTTTAACTTCAAAGACCATACCGTTCTTGCCCCCATCAAGGCTATGTTCAACCTGGTATCTGAAAGGTTTCTCAACATTATAATATGTGCCACCCCACTCAAAAGATAAAAGAATAGTATCTTCTTTTTGATTTAACTTCATATCATCTGAAGACCAATGAGCGCCATCCTGATACCATACCTTGATATTAGTAGCACTTGCAGGGACTTCTGCTTTATAAATTTTAAATGACTGAGCAGAAGTCCAATAACCTACATCATAACTATAGGTTTTATTGATACTTGTACCTACAACATTGCCAGATTGAGAACTATTCCACCAATGAATAGTTGGAGTCTTAGTTATATAAGAAACTGAACCGATGTAAACAGTAACTGTATTGTCATCAAGAACAGCATCTTTGCCACCATTCTCATTCGAATAGATAGCTGTATCATATTTAGAGACATTTGTCTTTGTCGTTGATTTGTACAGCTTGTAGTCAACACCGCCCTCAGTGTAATCTGCTACCCATGTTAGTGATTTACCAGGCCACTCAGACTCTTCGCCATAACCGGTATCTTTACCATATGGGTAATACTCCGGATCCCAAGAAGGACCTGCAAGGGTGGTCTGTATCTGCAAGAATGCTGAAAGCTCGTAGTACTCAAGTTTGCAAATGTTATTGCTAACAGCGAGAGGATTGTCAGCGTGGTTTTTCTGCGCAGTCATTGTAGACGTGTTGAGCTGTGAATCCTCTTGTTGAGCATTAGCGATGTAAGCATCGTCAATCTCAACGATTGGTTGCTGTACAGTAGCGTTATATACCTCTGAATGAGCACCCGGGTTACAACGCTCTACACGATAATAATAGTACTTTTTATCATTAGGTATTACACAAGCAAAGGCTGTACCTGAGCTACCACCTTTGAACTTATCATTAGAATGTAAGAATGCATAGTGGTCAGAGCCATCTGTGTTTGTGTTAGCCTTATTTGACGAATAGAAATGAACCTGCATAAATGACTTTGTCTTGCTAAATGCATCGTCAAAGATACTGTCGCTCTGTATGTACAGCAAGTCAGAACCCCAATAATTGCTGAAGCTACCATTTTCAGAAGACTGTGCAATCTGATAGTACATACCTGTACAAGGTGTAGCATCCCACTGTAATGAAGATGTACTGTCAAATTTCAACTTAGGTTGATACTGAGGCAGATTAAGAGCATAGTCGCCGTCAAAATTGTAATAACGCTTAAATTTTGTATTAACACCTGAACACAAGTCAGCAGGTACGACAAAGTATGTAAAACCTAAGTCACCGGTACCCGAGCCCTTATATTCAATAGTCTGATTCTGATATGTATAGTTTATGGTCAGTGCTGCGCTATCAAAGTGTAGCCATCTGCCTTCTCCACCGGTAGTGCCATCGTATACTGTGAGCACAGCGGTGTCAATATTTCCCCACAAGCCACCGCATGATAATTCAGGCGCACCAGTTCCTTCTAAATCAGTAGGAGTAGGAGCACCATCAGCCAAGGCTGTGAAGTTGACTGTTCCGTTGATTTCTTTGTCATTAACTATACTGCCGGAAGTTTCATCATCAAAAGCATTACTAAACATAGTGCCACCAAAACCAGATGTATCCCAATAGTTCCAGATTTCAGTCTCATCGAGTGGATTAACTCGACGGAAACTGATATTTTTTGAACTCTTGAGTTCTGCAGGTGCTACGCAAGACCAGATGTTTCTCTGATTACTATCTTGGGTAAGCTTCATCAGATAACCCTTGTTGTTATCTACATCATAAAGCTGCATAACAGGAGGATATGAAAGTCCGGTCGCAGTTTTAATAACACCGTTGGTCCAATTCTCCTTGGTCTTATCGAGGAAGCGATACTCATACATAGACTCTCCACTATCGCCAATAGCAAAGATGAGATTCAGGTCAATTTCTTTGCCGGCATAGTTTTCGCCTGTACAGTCAGGGTCGGTACCCTCAAGCCAAATAATCATAGACAGCGAAATAGTCTCGCCATAATCAATGCTAAACAATGACTTTGAGCCATAGTTATAGTTATCAATAGAAGATGCAAATGCACCAACTACGTTAGTAGCAGCACCAGTGTTGTTGTTAATACTAAGTACCGGCGCATATGGTCGCTGAAAACCAGTAGAAACACCAGGTGATATAACAGCGTAACCACCGTCAGAAGAAACATAATTATCATAATCGTCTTCAGAACAGAGCATCTTGACCTTATGTGTCTTATCAGCTCCAGTAATTTCGCAGATTGACGAAGCACTTAGTGGTATATCAGCAGACTGATTCCATCTGTTTCCCCAATTGTTCTCTGTAGTGCTACCGTCCATTCGAGCCCAGATAACATGGGTCCAATTACCCTCAGGAATATCAGCTGCTTTGTAGCCAGATGTAACGCTATCAACAGCATCTACCCAGGTATTACCGTCTGGACCATAAAAATAAGCAGCAAAGCGCGCACCATCTGCTGTCCAATCCCAAGAATCAGATACCGGATCAAGATAGACCTGGCCGGTCTTCTTAGCAGAATATATATAACCATCGGTTGCAGTTATGTTAATAGTCTGCTCTCCTCCATCGTTTGAACCTACACCATCATTAAAGATAATAGTTTCGTACTTGTTATCAAATGTGCAGTAGTACATATCTCCTGAGATAGGTGTTAACTCAAAGCCAGGAAAATCAGCAGGTGACTTGTCACTATCATCTTTATCAAACATATATATGTGTGGATTATCCCAACCAAAGTTATTGTTAAAATAAACAGTGGTCTTGCCCTTGGTGACGTCAGTATCTTCAGCAAGGATGCTGGAGCTTACATCACCAGAAGAACCATCATTCTGATAGAAAGCAAGTCTCAGTGCCTTGCCCTGTGTTCCATCGTTAATAGTAAAACTCGACTTGCTACTAAGCCAAACTTCTTGATTCCTCTTTTCAGGGTTATTGTTAGTGAGAGTAAAGTCGATACAAACATACTTTGAGTTCATATCATTAACAGTTGCCTCTCGAAAAACTATATCGTTAGTATTAGTAGAATCAAATGTACCTGTAGTTGGAATAAAGATGTTTCTACCATCCATTGATGTAACTGGTTCAAAGCTAAACTCGTTGATATACTTGCGGATATCAACGTGGTCGTTGGTGTCAGCCTCGCTGAAGTCTATCTCCAGACCAGAGTCAGGCGCAACCTCGATTACATCAGTAAACAACGAATTATTGTCAGCAAAAACAAACCATGCGTAAGTAGACACACAGATAAGTATGATAACCTCGAGTATGGCAACAGCCATAACAAGCGGAGTTATGCCGAATTTATTCTGTTTTTTCGCAGATTTAGAATTGCTCATTTTTATACTCCCTATCAGTTGGATAGTCCTCCACCTGATAAATCAAATTGTAATGTAAACATACCGCCGGTTAGTGCTCGGCGTGCCTCAGAGTCACAGCCCTCTACCCAGACATTAACCCTAACCTTGCCACAATAATAATTAACTGGCTCAGCATTTGCACTGTCAGTATCATAAAACTCGACAGGGTTGTCAAGATTACAGATGAAACTGCTTGGGCCACCATTTGGCGATGTAAGTGTATTCTCTAAAGTAACGAAACCATGATTACTGTTTGTTCTTTGATCGAAATCATAGTAAGTATGTTTGTAAGTATTGTAATCAACAGAATACTCTTGTTGAGTGCTACCGGTGTTGATGATATAGTTAGTTGTATAAGTTGAAATTGCATCATCAGCAGTAACACGCTCGTGCAGAGTGTATGTACTTGTAGTATCGTCAAGTCGCAGGTCAGGTCGTGGTAGCCACAACAAATTAGGCTCAGAGTTAGTAGTTTCTACATATTCCTGTGAGAAACTTTCAAAGCCGACAAAAGCAACTCTTACGGCTCCAACCATAGCGTCTCGTGAAAAATCACCTTTGTTAGATTTTCTGTTTAGTTCGGTCTGAGCTTCTGTTACGACAAAATTACCGTTAGTATCCTCATACAAACCTTTAGCGACAGAGGCAGAATCAAGATATGCACCGCACTGTTCTTGTGAACGAAAATAAAGGTCAAAAGAAATGTACTCTTTGTTTGGTATAGTTGGTGAGTAGGTGTTTGAATTGATATCGATAGCACTATTCTTATTAGTCATAGTAGGGCGAATAAGCAAAGCACCGTTACCAGTCAAATCAACAGGAACAAACTCTTTGAGCAAATTATAGGTAGCTCCGTCACTACCCTTTAACTTCAAAAGAGACAGTTGATTGTCACCCGTTGTCATATAATCAGTCATGATATATCGTTTTGAGTCAGGGTCAATAAAACCAAGAGCAATCTCAAATTCTGATGGTTTGCTCGCAGTTATCGACAAACCTGTTGCATCTACAGGTCTGTCACTGGCAGTAAACCACGACAATGTGCCAACAAATACCATAATAATTAAAGCGAGCAATAACATGATGCCACGTATAATCAAAGACGTATTTGACTTTCTCATATTATTGCTCCCTTCTGTAAAATTTTATTTAATGTAGTCTTTAGTTTCTTCCAGAGCTAAAAGCTTCTCTGGTTTGTAATCGATAAGAACACGTGCTCTCTTGACGTATGCCTTAGCCTTCTTGGTAGCAACAGCTAAATCCTTATCGTACTGATTCTTGAGAATCTTCTTCTCGTTATTGAGTAGAATCGAGAATTTCTGCTCATCTGTAAATGTGCAAGCTGCGAGCTTCTCCTGCTCTTTGAGTTCAAGCTTCTGCTCGTAATCTGCCTGCATCTGCTGGAGTTTTGCCTCGTACTGAGCAGTGATTTGGGCAATAGCTGAGTCTTTCTCAGCCTTAGCGTTCTCAACAACACTCTCAAGCTCAGAAATCTTTGCATCTTTTGCAGTAATGCTTGCGACCTGTGTGCGTAATGTGTTGTTAAGTCCAACGAGCTCTGAGTCGATAGCGTTGTACTTATCAGCCATCTTGTCAGTCTCAGCCTTGTTTTTCTTGACAATCTCGTCACACTTGTCAACCTTTTCTTTAAGAGCTGATTTTTCTTCGTTTAAGGTCTTAATGATAGCATCTTTAGCAGATAGCATATTGAGGTGGACTCTTATCTCGTGGTTGAGCTTATCCTCCTCAGCCTTATTGTCAGAAATCACAGCGTTGAGCTTATCGACCTCAGCCTGATGATTCTCATGACGGTCCTTTAAGTCATCAAAATCTTGCTGTAAAGTACTAAGCTGTGTGGACAAATTAGCTATCTGGTCGTTAGATGTATTTAACATCGAGGTCTTCTCTTCAATAGTAGCCTCGTGTGTAGCGATAGTAGTAGCCTGCTGTGAAACAGTAGCTTTCAGATTGTCGTTCTCTGTATATAGAGCGTTGTTAGCGTTCTGTAAATTAGAAACCTGAGTGTTAAGCTCAGTAATCTGTGTGCTCTGAGTATCAATGGTAGCAGCCTGCTGTGAGCAAGTAGCCTCAAGCTCTGCAATGCGAGCTTTGTGCTCTTCTATCTCAGCATTGAGGTCTGATACAGTAGTCTCAAGTACTGATACCTTCTCGTTGAGTTCTTCAATAACTTTGCTTTGCTGTTCAATAGTCTGAGCCTGTTGTGCACAAATAGCTTCGAGCTCTTCAACTTTAGCTGTCAACTGAGCTATCTGAGCATTTAACTGCTCGATAGTGTTGTTGAGTTCAACGATTTTAGCCTCAAGTGTAGCAATTGTAGCAAGCTGAGCAGCGATAATTGCAGCTTGTTCTTCGACTTTTGCTTCGAGTTCTGCGATTTTTGCCTTGGCAGCTTCGAGCTCTGTCTCAAGCTCTGCAACACGCTGTAGTGCAGTTCGAAGTTCTTCTTTGGTTTCTTCGAGCTCTTTCTCTCTGACATCAAGCAAAGTCTGGAGTTCTTTGATCTTGATATCCTTCTGCTTAACTTTCTCTTTCTCTTGATCAAGCTCTGTAGTAAGCTGAGCGATAATCATCTCACGCTCTCTTACCTCTTTGAGACGAAGTGCCATCTCTTCTCGTCTTGCTTCGTAAATCTGATCTTCAAGCCACTTAGCCTGTTCTTCCTCAGGCTTGTTAGCCTCTTTGGCTCTGCGCTCGTTTTCTGCAACAAAGTCAGCGTGGAGCTTCTCTTTGAGCGCTTTGTTAGTGCTGATAGTCATAACAAAGTGCTGGAAAGCCATTACATCATAGAGCTCTTTCTGAGTCTGAGCATCCATCTCACCTGAGAACTCGTTAGACTCAAGCACATAACCGGTCTTGCGATAAGACTCGATAAAGCACCAAAGCTCGTAGCATTTTGAGAAGTTAGGGTTCTTCTTGATACAGTTAGTTTTGTTAATCGGTGAACGAACCTTGATACAGCCCTTGAGCGCCTGAATAAGACTTGTGTTAACAAAGTCAGTGAGCATCATACGGATACGCTCAATACGCTCGTAGTCTGTCAGGTTAGAAATATCTTCTTCCTTATCAATCTTGTCACGCTCGTGTGACTCTGATGAATAAGTAAGAGCAAAAGCAAATTTCTGGTTGTTGAGGTTAGCATAACGCTTCATCTCAACACTTGTGTATGAATCGTTTGGTGCTTCTTTCAGAGCACGGAAACGAGCCTCAACAAAGGCAATAGTTTTGTAAATTAGTGTATATAAGAATCTGTTCTCATATGTAGCGTAGCTGTCTTCTCTGTGAGTGTTGAGAAGTTTTGATGGAGAAACAGATCCATCGGGATCAATTGACTGTATTAAGCTTGTGTGCTGAGAGAGGTGTCTTACGGCTTCTTTAGTAACCTGCTTAACCTTGTCAACACGGTCAACCTCTTCGTAGGTTTCGATGAATTTTCTATCTTCACGGATGGCTTTGTCCATATATGGCAGGACTTCTTCTATCTTCTCTACCCACTCCATATCAATGACACGATTGTAGGCATCGCCGGCAAGAACGTCTTTGCCGACATCGCTGTCAGATAGTGCTCCTGTCAAATATTCTTTTGTAAAGTCCCCGTCCAGAGTCTGCTGCATCTCAGCATAGGCTCTGTAGTATCTACTATAATCTAACATGGGAACTCACCATCCTTAATCTAAATTCTAATAATTACAGCATCTTCTGGAGCATACGAACGTATTCTTTACACTCGTTCATATTCTCTTTGCCAAACAGCTGGTCAAGTTGCTGTACAAGACCGTCAATCTCATCACGGATGTAAGAGATGTTGAGAGCCTCGAATTTTCTGAATACCTTCTTAGCAAGACAGTAGTCAATACCGTCAACCTCAGTACCACCGCAACCAACATAAGCAGGAACGAAGTCCTTCATCTGCTTCATAACACGGTTACCAAAAGCAACTCTGAAATGCTCGATAACATAGTCGTCAAGAATTTCGATTTTCTTGAGGTTTTCTTCAGATATAGGGTTAGCCTCAACTGCGTCAGCAAGAAGCTTAGTAAGATGCTTGTAGTTGATAAAGATAGGCTCTGTATCAGGAGCATCAAATACCTTACCCTTTGAGTTGATATCGATAGGCAGAGCACGGTCGTAAACCTTATCGGTAATAGCAAATGTAGAGTCGTCGTTGTTAGCAGTACCGACATACCATACGTTGTCAGGTACCAAGATTTTACCGTCTGTAAAGTGAGCAGGGTCATCAGGCCATGGTGATGATACAAGCTCGATAATCCACTCGTCATGAGCTGGCATTTCGAGGATAGACAGCATCTCTGCGAAGTAGTACTCGACACGAGCGATGTTCATCTCGTCGAGGATAACTACGTATACGTTCTCGTTATATGATGCCTCATAAAGTGCACGCAAAAGCTCTGTTTCGTTGTACTTCTTTGTAAATTCGTTGAAGTAACCGAAAAGCTCTGTACGGTCACGCCATGAAGGCTGTACTGATGCGATGATAGCAGGGTTCTGTACGAACTTACCGAATGCATATGGAAGAGAAGTTTTACCGGTACCGGAAATACCCTGTAGGATAATCAAACGGGTTGATGCAAAACCTGCTATAAAGCAACGTAGAATCTTGATATCGTAGAAGAGTCTGAGTCGTGAGCAAGCGAAGTTTCTGAATCTGTCGCAGAACTCAGGAAGTGTAACATCCCAGTCATACTCAGGTGGCTGATAGTCAGCCCACTGCTCATCAATAGCAAGCAGCTTGTTGAAACGACCGCCAGTTGACTCTTCTTTGCCATCGTTTAGAGCTTCCATCTCTTCGCCTGTCAGCTCTGAAATTTCGTTTGGATTCAAGCCTATCTGAGAGACCTTCATAGACAAAATCTTGTCTTTCTCAAGGTTTAGTCTCATAACCTCTTTGTTAAGAGCGTTAACTTCGTTAACCAGGTCGTTGGTGTCCTTAACTTTCTTGCGGAAGCGAGCGTGCTTTTTAATCGCAATAACGATAAAGTAGATAACAAGTCCGAGTACTGCAGCAAGGAGCACTATAGCAATAACAGCTATAACCCAAGCAAGTCCGCCCAGAGTTGTAGTATAACTCTCGATAATTTTGATATACTCAGGAAAGTTGAACATACCGACTATACCCTTTGCAACGCCAACAATAGCGCCCCAGATAGAGCCGAAGAACTGACCTAAGAAATCAAATAAAAATTTGAAGATGGTATCCATATTGTTCTCTCCTTTATCATTTAAGGTAAATACCCGCAATCTATAAAATAACGCAACGTAGCCTTTCTGTATTATTCATACAGAAAAGGCCGTCTCACAATTATTTCCAAATTTATCAGCCTAATCTAATATAGATAGTAAGTTAAAAAATAGATTAAGCTTCGTCTTCTGAAGACTCAGCAGTATCCTGCTGTGGTTCTTCAGCATTGTCAGAAGTCTGTGCCTCTGACTGTTTCTGCATTTCTTTGAATGCCATAAACTGTTTGAACTGCTCGTATTCTTCAGCAGTCATCTGTGGGGATGCAGGAGCGTCCTGCACTACATTGTCTGAGTCAGCAGACTCATCCTTCTTGACAGAATCAGGGGCTATGCCCATCTCTTTGAGTCGAGCGTTGAACTCGTCTTCTTTGCTCTCATCATCCTTAGCCTTTCTGTACTCAACAGCGTTGATAACAACCTTGATGAGAACATAAAGGAAGAAGATAATCATTGGTAGGAGTATGCACAGGAAGAAACCGAGCTGGCTTGTGATAAACTCGTAGAATTTGCCGAGACCTCTGATAACAAAGCCCTCGAAATCATTACTATAAAATACAGCACCTATTGCTGCTGCAGGAATATATTCATACACTTCGGCTTGGTCAGGTATTTGTGATATAGTACGGTTATCACCTTGTGTCTGATATGCAAGAACACCGTCTCTCTCGACAACGTTGATAATTCTATGGCAAATGAGCTGTTCGCCCAAATCATCGTTGCCCTGTAAGAAGCCGCGATATGTAACGATATCGCCCTCTTCATATGTACGCTCAGCATCAAAAGCTGTTGCTTTGCCGATGATTACGTCACCTTTTTCGAAGTTACCGCCCTCGTACTCGTCAGATCCGCCCTTCATAGAGTCGGATACTATCACCTGTACTGTGTAACCGAAAATTGTAGATATGCCAGAGGATTTAGATGTCAGTGCCATAGCGGCAACGAGTAATGATACAACTAAAACCACTACTATTAAGATGTTAACTAATGTATTTACTATACCTTTTACGACCTTCATATAAATCCCCTTGAATAAAAATTGAGGTTTTAATCCCTCCACCACTAAAGTGGTCCGTCCCTAATACTTAGGAGCATATTATAAAGAGTGCTTACTCTAATTTTGTGTGAATTGTTGACTAAACAACCCCTCCGCCTCGTTAAACTCGGCACCTCCCCTTACACAGTGGAGGCTTTGAATGAAAGGCGTTAGTGGATATAAGGGCGGACGGCATCGACCGCCCACATCACCACTGTAGTGTCATCGGTGGCTCCCGATTAACGGGAGCCACAAAACAACATTCAATAATAATCAGTTGATAATTTAAACTAATATAATAATTAAGGTGCTTCAGTTGGAACTTCAGTAGTAGAAAGTTCTACTTTAATGTTTGAAAGAATTGTAGTATCAAGGTTAACACCCTTTGTATAACAAGCCGCGCTCTCGCCATCAAGCCATACATAGAGATAAACCTTGTTCTCTGCACCACTGTTTGCAGCAAGACTAACAGCTACTTTTGATCCTGAGTTAACTGCTGTGAAGTTGCCAGTTGAAAGTGACTTAACGCCTTCGTTAGATGTGATGTACTTGTTAGAAGTACCACCGATTGTCCAGATACCAATAACGTTCTTCTGATCATCAAGAAGCATAGCTCTTACAGCACCTGCCATAGCAGCATCAGCACCAGCAGTTAAGCTAACAGATACACTGTTAACAGTAACATCTGCGTTTGCAACAGTTGACTTGAAGTTGATCTGCTCAAAGTAGTAATCAGAAGCAGTGCTTGCCTGTGCAATGTAGTCGATACCCTTCTCTGCATCCTGAGCAGCATAACCATACTCACTAACAGCCTTTGCTGTGTAGAAAGCAGGTTCACCCTGTTTGATAGCAAAGTCGTGTGACATAGGTGTGCTGAACACCTTAGCTGCGCCAGACACTAATGCGTCAGGTTTACAGTTAATGATTGTGTCATAGTCCCATACTTCATCTGCACCCTGTGCAGCGTAGTAAGCTCTCTCTGATTCTGAGAGAATTGACAGACCAGCAGATGTTGTAGCTTCAGCTGTAAGACCGTTAGCTTCAACAGTTGGGTTCGCTGTGAACCATGCGAATGTTGCAGAACCAAGAGCGATGAACGCTACGAGGAGCATAGCAACTGAAGACAATAATGCCTTCTTTCTGAATGTTGTGTTTTTCATGAGAAATTCCTCCTTAAATTTTATCCCCCAAAAACACGCAGGGGATGGTTTACTAATATATATTTAACGCACAATGTGCGATAAATACCGAAATTCTTGGCTCTCCTGTGTAAGGGGAGGCTTTGTAGGTAATTTGTTCTATAATGAACCCCTCCGCCAAGACTTTGTCTTGCCACCTCCCTTTAGGCAAGGGAGGCTACGTGCCTCGGCGCTTAAAGTTCCTCATCCTCTATGTTGAAGAACCACTGCATCTTGACATAACCGCCCATGATATCGTTGATGCACTCAGGGTCGTTACCCTCTATCCAAGTAACGATAGTGTACTTGACTACATCGCCGGGCTTGACATCCTCTGTCTTATCGTTCATAAGAACGTAGTCTTCGAGGTTCATATCGTCAGCGCCCTCGACAAACTCAAAGTTTACTATTTCTTCGAGCTGAGAGTTATCACGGTTTTTCTGAGCGTATATAGTAGGCTCGCCGTTTTTGTAAATCATAACACGCAGAGCTTCGTCAGCGTTACGGGCAATACCAGTAAAGCGAAGTGTGCTGTCGTAGTTTAAGGTTTCGCTACCGCTGTTTTGCAGATAGAATGTATATGCAAGGTAGTTCTCGCCGTTGTGCGAGCCGTCAGCCTCTTCGTCAAGGTTAGTCGGTAGCCAGTCATATGTAATATTAGTAACCTCAGTAACATTCTCAGCAGAGAGCTCAAGCACAGGGTCACCAAGAGTGCCGTCTTCGTTGAGTGTATCGCTGATGATGATACCCTCTCTGGCTGCTCCGTTATCAACAGAGATAACCAAGTCACCTATAGTTGTCAAAAGCCAAGCAATTATCCACAATATTAATAGTATAATAAGTGCTATGGTGAGGATAAGTCCTGCTGTACGCTTGCGTCTGACAGCTTTTGAGATATCTGCGCTGTCTCTACGAGCAGAGAAACGGTCAAATATCCACATACCACGCGCCTTGTCAACAGCAAGGTCACCCTTGTCCTCTAATTTTTTGAGCTGTTCAGGAGCAAATGGCTCGTCAGTATTCGATTTTTTAGAAAATAATGGCATACAAGCCACCTCCTGAAATTATATCTATAATCAGTTGAATGCTATGTTGTTCTCGTCAGTACCTGAGAAAAGAAGTCGTACTGTTATATTAGCGCTCTGTACGTCGTTGTCACACTCAGGGTCGTTACCCTCTGCCCAAAGGCGAACAGTAATCTTCTTAGGAGTGAGCTCCTCGAGATAGAAGAGTCGTGTATCGTTAGAATAAGCCATCGGCTTAGGTAAATCAAAGGTAGTCTGTGAGTTGACCGGTGATGTGCGGTTAGGCTCATAGATAGCAGCGCTACCGTTATCCTCAAAGCTAAGACGAATAGAACGAATTATGTCAGCTCTGAGACCTGTCTCTGTAGTCTCTACGAGAGTGCCCTCAAAATCACCTGCATCGTCAGAGCTGAGATGTACCCACATGTCCTTGGAAGCTATGAAGTAACACTCAAACTCAAGGTATGTATCCTCGTTAGGTTCACGGTTGGAGCCGGTCTGTGATACAAAGTTGATGCCGTCACGAGTAGTAACCGGGTCAAGCAACTGGTTGGATATTGACTCCTTATTCTTGCCTGTTAAGTAACCGTTGATCATCTCGTTAGTAATCTCTTTCTGATACAGCGAGATGTCTGAGCCGTGGTCCACCATATCAACTCGCAGGTCAACACCCGTAGTGATATCCATCTGCAAGTTCTCTACAGATGCAAAGCTGTTGAGTGTAAACCACGCCAGAGTCGATGTCACAAGCACAAGCAACGCTATAATACACAGCATCATTGTGGTCTTGCGTTTGATTCGTATCTGGGCTTTGTTAAGTTTTTCAATCTCCAACAGGAGCTGCTGTTGTGTCTTATCCATAACAATCACCAAAACATATATATAAATAGTTAGAAGATATAAAATGTATGATGTACAACCTTGCAAAACACACAAATGGGCGCACTTGTACGAGGTTATACTTATAACGAATAGATTATATAATAAAATTTAGTAAAAATCAATAACAAAATAACTAAATAATTGTAATAAAGAAAAATATCGGGTCAAAAAATAGGTATTTTCAGCCACAAAACATCAAAAAAACGCCATATCTTGTGTTTTTCTAATAATTCGTTTGTCTAAAATACACAAAACAAAGGTTTATTCTTTGGCACACAATTACATACAAAGATACGATTATATATATTTTTTTCTAAATAAGAAATAAAAAAGAGAAAAATAAACGATTTGCTTTTCAAAAAGGTATATTTGTTGTAATATATAGAGGAGGTGGATTATGAGATATTACTCGCTCAATGATTATCTGAAAAAAGAATACGGTCACAAGCTGTACAAGCTGACTCTGAGTTGCTCTGTCACCTGCCCCAACCGTGACGGCACCTGCGGTGACAAGGGATGCATATTCTGCTCGGGCAAGGGCTCGGGTGACTTTGCTCAAAAAGCAACTGAGGATATAGATACGCAGATTCAAAAGGCTAAGCTACTGATAAAAAACAAAACTGAGTGTGATAAGTACATCGCTTACTTTCAGTCGTACACATCAACCTACGGTGATATTGACAAAATACGAGAATATCTACTTAGTGCCGCTGTGCGTAATGATATAGAGATAGTATCTGTTGCTACAAGGCCTGACTGTCTGGACGATAAAGTAATGGATATACTCAAGGAAGTTAAAAGAATTAAGCCTCTGTGGGTAGAGCTTGGTTTACAAACAATACATCAAAGCAGTGCGTGCTACATACGCAGAGGTTATGACACTGCTGTATACTTTGATGCTGTCAGAAAGCTAAAAGACATCGGCGCTACTGTAATCACTCACGTGATACTCGGTCTCCCCTTTGAGACTAAAGAGATGATGATAGACACCGTGCGAGCTGTATCAAAGGTTACTGATGGCATCAAGCTCCAGCTTCTGCATGTGCTAAAAGGTACTGACCTTGAAAGAGAATACAAAGAAAGAAAGTTCGAAGTGCTCAGAATTGAAGAATACGCAGATATACTGTGCGAGTGCATCAATGTGCTACCCGAAAATGTGGTTATACACAGGCTAACCGGTGACGGAAACAAATCAGAGCTTATAGCTCCACTATGGACCAAAGACAAAAAGCGGGTGCTAAACTTCATAAATCATCAAATGAAAGCAAACAACGTACAGCAAGGAAAACTTAAATAATATATCTTGTAAAATATAAAACAAAAAGCACCCACATTGGGTGCTTTTTGTTTTATGTGAAAGAGCAGTATAACGGTGCGTAAAGTAGGGTAAGAAAGCGATTAGGTGCGTGAATTGCCGGGTTATTTGTCGGAAGTAGTATTTTTACTTAATTGAAAAAATTTAACATATTGTTCCCGTAAGTGAAACCAACCGAATAAATGCCGAAGCGCAATCGTTAATCCAACAAAACCAACGATAGCTAAGAACAGATGCCTAATGTCTAAAAGAGGATTCTTATTAACAACGCACGATAAGGTTATACCTGCAACAGCTATCGCTGTAAAAAGAAGTCCAATCAGAACATATTGCATTACCAAATGTCTTAAATAGATATTTCTGTAAAGCTTTCTTTGCAGCAAATCTTCTGTTTTCGTTATACGATAAACAGAGGTGATTTTAAGCAGTTCAATAAAACTATCGCCTATTTCGGTGGCTTTGAGTTGACTTTTTAATGCTTGCTCGGTTATTATCATTCCACTTTCCTTGACAAAAGAACAAGTAAAGAAATATTTAACTTCCTTATTCTGTGACCGAATAAATCTAAATTTTCTGAATCCGGAGATTTTATCTAATCTCCACCCATCTTTCTCCAGTTGTTCCAGTTTGGACTCAATTTCTTCACATTTCCATATTGGAGAGAAGAAACGCATAGACATTATCTCTTTCAAAATGCCACCTCCTTTGCAATTGATTATATCACAGATTTCAATGATTTTCAATGAAATCGCGCAAAGCGCGATGAAATCCGAGCAATACTCGGATGAAATCTGCTAACGCAGATGAAATCAAATCCACCCACCCGCCGTCGAGGCGGATTTCATCCACGTAGGGGATTTCATCATCAGAGATGATTTCACCCATCCGAAAGGGTGGATTTAGTTGAAAAGAAACACCATTTGTCCGGTAGACAAATGGTGTTTCTTTTCTGGCGTAGAGTGAGGGATGCAATATTTTTGCAAATCTTGCCACCTTCGGAGCATAGCTCCTTCAGGCATCGAACCTAAAAACAGTCCACCGGACTGTTTTATTTACGGTTCTACCCTCTTAGGGTTCAAATCCCTATTTATATTATAAAACAAAAAAGCACCCAAAACGGGTGCTTTTGTTTTATGGCGTAGAGTGAGGGATTTGAACCCTCGGTACCAGTAAGGTACACAGCATTTCCAGTGCTGCTCCTTCGGCCACTCGGACAACTCTACATATATGCACGCAAAAAGCGTGCTTTTGTATTATATAAAACTTTCTTCTAAAAATCAAGTGCAAATTGTTATTCAAACAAAATATCAAAAAACTCGCCATAATCAGTTATCTGATAATCACACAGGTCTGACTCAACTATAGTACCGCTACTGTTATACAGACAAGTGGTGATGCCAGAATTTCTGCCACCGAGCATATCTGATGTAAGACTATCACCCAGGATAATCACTCTCGACTTATCCGTACAGCCAATGCTGTCGAGAATATAATCAAAGTAAGCTTTGTCAGGTTTTGCATAGCCTATCTGCTCTGAAATAAACATACCGTCTACATAGTCTTTGATAGCTGACTGCGATAGTCTGCCTGTCTGTGCAATGGTCAAGCCGTTGGTCGCAATATAAATCTTAGCGTATTTGTGTAGTTCTTCAACAAACTCCTTAGCACCATCAAGCAAAAATGTGCTGTTAGACAGATTATTCAGATATCTGAGATTAATCTCGTCATAGTCGAGTCCCTCTACACCGATAGCTGAGAAAAAACGCTCAAACCTGAGGGTCTTGAGCCTGTCACGAGTGACTTCCTTTTTCTCTAACTGCTTCCAAAGGCTGAGGTTAATTTCGCTATAGAGCTTGAGTCTATCGTCATTAAACTCTACTCCAAAATGCTCCATAACACCTTTTAGCGAATGCGCCTCGGCTTTTTTAAAATCAAAGACAGTTTCGTCAGCATCAAGCAAAACGATATCAAATCTTTTTGTTCTCTCATTACTCAAAGGGTCTGCCCTCCCTATCGTATACATCTACTCGTGTGATGTCAGAATACACCTCTATATTATATCTGTCAGCTAACGCTGTCACAAAGAGCGACGGGTTGATGTTAACATTAGAGCCTGCAGGCAATATGACACGCACGACAACATCTTTGTCAGTATCGTAGAATTTAGCATCAGCAAAGTACTCTTTGATGTCTATTTGCTTTGTACCCTTCTTGGTCTTCTTTTCGACCATTATACTGTCGGCAGACAAAAGCTCCTGAACATTTGAGAATAATTCTTTTACAGAAATATTATCAGACGAAAGTCTGAGCTTGAACTTAGCGCTTGAGATAACAGACGGCTTGTTCACAGGCAGAGTTACATCTATGACCTCTATACCCTGTGGCAAGCAAGGATTGAGTGCATCTTTGATTAGTGCTATATCAAAATCATCGTCTAAAATACGCATATCAAAGCTTTCTCTCTCTCCTGTGTAACCCAAAGACAGTGGTAGTGAAAAAGTAATATACGGATGGACATTAAAGCCCTCTGTACGCCATACAGGTAATCTACTCTTTTGGATAGCTCTGAGCATTACTCTGTTAGTGTCAAGATGAGAGATATATCTGCAGTCATCAAACTTTTTAAACCAAACTCTAACGTTTTTCAAAACAGACACCTCCTCTGTGTTTCTGTGCACCACAGGCAGAGCATTTCTCTCTGCAATTAGGTGTGGTCTTGTTCTCGTAGGCTTTCTTGCACTCTTTGATTAAGAACTCCTTGGTAACTGAATAGTCAAGATGATCCCAAGGCAAAATCTCGTCAAAGCTACGGCGGCGATTAGCATAGAAATGTGGGTCTATACCGCACTCGCAAAACACCTCAAGCCACTTTTCGAGCGAAAAACAATCTGACCAGCCGTCAAATCGTATGCCGTGCTCTACCGCTACTTCGAGCACCTTGCAGAGCTTTCTATCGCCACGGGCAAACACCGCCTCCATAAACGAGGTGTCCGCATCGTGATAATTGTATGCGATTTTTTTGGATGTAATATTCTCTCTGATGTGAGCCTGTTTCTTGTGTATTGTTTCAATGTCATCCTGTGGCTCCCATTGGAAAGGCGTAAACGGCTTTGGAACAAAGGTAGATGACGAGGCGGTCACTCTAACGCTCTTGCCCTTTGGTCTGTTCTCTGCCTTGTAGTATGTATTGACAACTTTCTGTGACAGCTCAGCTATACCCTTGACATCGTCAAGAGTCTCTGTAGGCAAGCCTATCATAAAGTATAGCTTGACCGTAGTGTAGCCACCCTCAAAAGCCACCAAACAAGTATCAAGCAGTTCGTCCTCAAATACGTTTTTGTTAATAACATCTCTGAGTCGCTGAGTACCAGCCTCAGGAGCAAAGGTGAGTCCGCTCTTGCGCACCGTCTTAATCTTAGATAGTATTTCATCGCTGAAGCCGTCAACTCTGAGTGACGGCAGTGACAAGCTGACAAACTCGTCCTTTGTCCACTCGCTAAGCTGAGTAAGCAGTGGTACGATTTGGCTGTAGTCGCTCGAGCTGAGACTCGACAGAGATATCTCGTCATAGCCTGTGTTGTGACATAACGCACGACATTGCTCGTTAATACAATCAACAGACTTCTCTCTGACAGGTCTGTACAAAAATCCCGCCTGACAGAATCTGCAACCTCTGATACAGCCTCTGAATATCTCTTCTACTGCTCTATCGTGAACTATCTCTATATTAGGCACTACAAAATTATCGGGATAGTAGCAATTATCCATATCCATAATTGCACGCTTCTCGATAGTCTTAGGGACATCACTATACTTTGGTTCAAAACTACTGATAGTGCCGTCATCGTTATATTCAACAGTATAAAGTGATGGGACATACACACCCTTGATGTGTGATGCTTCACGCAGAAACTGCTCTCTTGATTTGCCGTCTTTTTTGCATTGTCTGAAAAGCTCAATAACCTCTAAATCGACCTCTTCGCCATCGCCCAAAAAGAAGATATCGACAAAGTCTGCGAGTGGCTCGCAGTTGCACACGCACGGACCACCTGCCACTACTATCTGAGTAAGTCCATGTCTGTCTGATGATTTGAGAGGAACGTTACCGAGCTTGAGCATATTGAGTACGTTTGTGAAACTGAGCTCATACTGCAAAGTAAAACCTATAAAATCAAAATCTGATATAGGGTCCTTGCTCTCAAGTGCATACAGAGGTATGTCGTTTTTTATCATCTGTTCTTCCATATCAAGCCAAGGTGCAAACACACGCTCACACCAGATGTACGGCACGCTGTTAAACAGGCTGTATAAAATCTTCATACCAAGATGAGACATACCTATCTCATATGTATCAGGAAAGCAAAAGGCAAATCGTACATCGACATTCTCTTTGTTCTTTAGCACACAGTTGAGCTCTGAGCCGACATATCTGCCGGGCTTTTGTACTTTGAGCAGTACTTTGTCTAACTTTTCCTTAATCATACGTCCTCCATTATTTCAGGTAGAGCACTGCAAACAAATACAAAGCTATTGCAAGCAGTGAATAATTATATCTTGATTTAATCAAAAACAGCAGACCTATGCACAACATAGGCACCAATATAAGAAAACTAAGTACGTGCAAAATAGTATCAACTGTCCTAAGCGACAAGCGTCTTGACAACACAAGTCTGAGTGCGTGACCACCGTCAAAGGTCACAACAGGCAACAAATTGAACATACCTATCACAAAATTTGATATAGCCAAGGGTTTGTACACAAATAAAAACACAGCACCAAAAATGAAGTTTGAAACCACTCCGCCTGAGGTGATAACCAAATCTTCTGTAAAGCTTTTGTCGCTATCACACACTATAGCAATATCAAAGAGCGACACAGACACTCTGCTGATGCTTTGATGAACAAGACGCATACACAGCAAATGCCCGCACTCATGAATAAATGCCGCTATCATACAAAGCACGATAGCACCGCTTGTATCAACAATAAGCACCATAGCCCATGCGCACACCGCAAGATAGTCAACCTCTATCTGAGTCTGCGATAGTCTAAACTTCATCGGATGATGCCTTCAGATAACTACTTAAATCAATATCATCAAACGAGTCCTGCGACACAAGGGTATTGCTCATCATATTATCATAAAAAGCCTTGAACTGTCTGTAGATATCATTATCCATAGACCTGAGCATAAACAAAACAAAAATGATAATCAAACACAATACAAGTTGTATAGAAATAAGCGATACAAATGAGTGTTTGTTGTGCCTGCGCTTTTTCTCTTTGGGCGCAGGTGGTTCTGTATCCTCTGGTTTTTCAAACTGATGAGATACAGGCTCATCCAAAGTTTTGAAATCTTCTTCGTAAAAAATCTCATCGTTTCTGTATTCTTCCATTTTATCACCTCATCAAAATATATGCGATAAACAAATGGATAATACAGCACGCTAAATTAAATTAATTAAGTTTTTTGAAGTCAGTTCTGACTATATTAATAAAGAAAACAATAGCCGCTACAAGTGAAATACCCTCGGCAATAGGGAAAGCAAACCAGATATATTCAAGCGATATTTTGGCAAGAATAAATGCTGACGGAAGCAAAACAATAAGCTGTCGCATTATAGACATCAGCATACTTCTGATGCCTTTGCCCACCGCTTGAAACAATGTAGAGAATGTGATACCAACTGCAGCAGGCACAAATGACAAGCTGATGATTCTGAAAGCAGGTACACCGTACTTAAGAGTAAACTTGTCCGCCTCAAACATAGACAGTAAAAAATCACTTGAGAACTGGAACAATATAAAGCCGAGTGTCATAATAACCGCCGCTACAATAAGGCTTATCTTGAGTGCGCTGTACATACGGCGTTTGTTTCTGGCACCGTAGTTATAGCCGATAATCGGCGATGTGCCCTGTGACAAGCCAAACACAGGCATAAACACAAAGCTCTGCAGTTTAAAATAAATGCCAAAGACGTTGATACACGCTTCTTTGATAATTGTAGAAGATGCAAACATCGAGATAATTGCGTTAACACCGCTGACCATAACAGAGCCGATACTCTGCATAATGATAGCAGGTGCGCCTACAACATAAATGTTCTTTATGATATAACCCTTTAGCCTGAAATTTCTAAAGCTGATTTTAACATCGTGTTTTTTCACTAAAAGAATTATAAGAATAAATATCATAGAGCAAAACTGTGCAATAACAGTTGCAATAGCAGCACCTTTGACCTCAAGTTTTGGGAAGATAAAATATCCATGAATGAGCAAGGGGTCGAGTATGATATTGGTGACTGCACCTATAATCTGAGTTATCATAGGTATGATCATATTACCGGTAGACTGCAGTATCTTCTCGCACATAACCGAAACTATGCAACCAAACGAAAGAGTAAGTACTATATTGAGATACTGTGTGCCATAGGTAACTATAGTCTGATTATCTGAGAACAATGATATAAACGGACGGGCAAAGAATATGCCCAAAAAAACAAAGATAATCCAAGTAAAAACCGCGAGCACAAGCCCATGATTAGCCGCATCAGATGCTTCTTTGAAATTCTTTGCACCCAAACGTCTTGCTATAAGAGAATTGACACCAACGGCAGTACCCACTGCAAAAGATATGAGTATCATCTGCAACGGATACGCAAGCGAAACGGCGTTTAATGCCTCAGAACCTATCTGTGACACAAAGATGCTGTCAACAACATTGTACAGCGCCTGTATCATCATCGAGAATATAGCAGGCAAAGACATAGACATAAGTAGTGGGAACATCGGTTTTGTCCCCATTTTGTTCAAACTAACATTCTCACTCATTAACCCTAACCTCTCTTTTTGAAACCGCTAATTTTGTGATGAAATAGAATATCACAGTAGCAACAAATACACCACAAAAATCAAGTAAAACATCAGAAAACTGCGGACTGCGTCCAACAGAAAACAGCTGAATAAACTCATCCACACTCGAAACGATTAATCCGATTATCAGTGTAAAATAACTTTTTGCGATACTTCTTGAATATGAAAGTACTGTATAAAACAATAATGTACCCAAAACAAAATACTCGACAAAATGTGCACACTTGCGCACAAAAAAATCGGATATCGTAATGTCTACAGACAGAGAGTGTAATATGTTATTAATAATCACAGTTATTGAGCTACTGTGCGTGCCTGAATCTACCGCAGACAAAGATGAATTATAAAAGATAAAAGCTACAGCAGCAACACTAAAAAAAGTGAATATAATCTTAGCTGCTGTATTTTTGTATGATTTTGTCAAAAAACCACTTCCGATCCACTCTATATTTTAGTCCTATATTCTACTACTGTCAATTGACTTTTTAGCTAAAACAAATGGGTATTGAATTAGATTTTTATTTAGTGTATAATGTTATACGGATATATTTTGAGATTCTCAAATATTATCCTTGATTTTTGAATATTTATTATTACTTTTGATATTTTAGTCGGGGTGTTAAAATGATTCACTATTTACTTGTTTTTCTCATATCTATGGTTCCGCTGATAGAGCTAAGAGGTGCTGTCCCCTATGGTATCGGTTGGGATCTCAATATCCCGCTTGTTTACGTATTGGCTATTGTCGGCAATATGATACCCGTACCGTTTATCTATCTGTTCGCAAGAAAGGTACTGCTATGGGGCAAGGATAAAAAATACATTGGCAAGTTCTTTACCTTCTGTCTTGAAAAAGGCGAAAAAGGCGGCAAAAAGCTACAGGAAAAAGCAGGCAGAGGACTGTTTGTAGCGCTTATGCTTTTTGTTGGTATTCCACTACCGGGCACGGGTGCGTGGACAGGTACGCTTGCAGCGAGTATGCTTGATATGGATTTTAAATCCACAGTTATCGCTGTATTGTCAGGCGTTGTAATCGCAGGTGTTATCATGGGACTTGCAAGTATGGGACTTTTCGGTGCTATCGGAGCGATATTTGCACCACACTAATATTGATTATCAAAGGGTAGCTTATGTATTGAGTTACCCTTTTTGTAGGTGAAATTATGAAAAATTTCAGAGTTTACTGTGCTATTGTTGGCGGCGGTGCTGCGGCACTTATGTGCGGATGCATTGCTGCAAGCAAAAACAAAAACAAAAAAATTATTATAATCGAAAGAGATAACCGTGTTGGCAAAAAAATCTTGGTCAGCGGTAACGCAAGGTGTAACTTAAGCAATATAAATGCAAGTGCCAAGAATTATCACGGTAGTTTTGAAAGTGGTGTTAATTTTCTTTTAGAGAATTATCCACCGCAAAAGGTACTTGAGTATTTTGAAGCTATCGGTCTTGTTACCACAACAGACAGCGAAGGCAAGGTCTATCCCCTATCTCGCCAGTCAAGCGCTGTGCTCTCTGTACTGCGCAATGAGCTGAGCCGTCAAAATATAGAGGAGCTGTGCGATACAACAGTAAACAGCATCACAAAAACAAACAACGGCTTTGAGCTTTTGTGTGACAACGCTAAGATATATGCAGAAAAGGTAGTTATCGCAACTGGTGGCAAAAACAACTATGCACAAAAAGTTATCGGCGATACTCACAGCCTGCTAAAAAAAGCAGGTCATACCATAACCGTAACTACTCCAAGCCTATCCCCTGTAAAAGTAAAGAGCGAATACATAAAATCACTCAAGGGTATACGAGCTCTCGGTAGTGTGACTGCAGTAGTAAACGGCAAGGATATAAAGACAGAGTACGGCGAGATACAGTTTACAGCAGATGCGCTATCAGGCATCTGTGTGTTTAATCTGTCACGAATTCTAAACTCGTGTGATAACGGAAAAATCAGACTTAATCTGCTCAGCGATTATTCTTTTGAAGAAATAAAAAAGATGCTTGATAACAGAATACACTTAGTCAACAACGGAAATATACAGACGATATTTGACGGTTTGTTCCACAAGAATATCGGTATCTTTCTGCTGAAATACTCAGGCATTGATATTAACAAGAGTGCTGACAAACTAACAAAGGCTGAGATAGACAAGCTGTCTAAAGCTCTGTGCTGTGTTACATTTGACACTATCAGGTCTAATGATTACTCCTGTGCTCAGGTTACATCGGGCGGTGTATGCGGTGCACAGATAGACCCACACACAATGCAAAGTAAAATCGTAAAGAATATGTACATCTGCGGAGAAGCAATAGACACAGACGGTGACTGTGGCGGATATAATCTTCAATTTGCCTTCTCATCAGGTATGTGTGCAGGTGAAAACATATGATAAGAATCAATAATATCAAGCTACCGCTTGACTATACTGACTATGACCTGCAAAAAGCAGTGAGCAAAGAACTGAGAATAAACAAAAACGCTATAGACAATATTTCACTATACAAACGCTCTGTTGATGCACGACACAAAAACGATGTACACTTCATAGCAAGTGTAGATGTACAGGTTAATCAAAACGAAAGCACTGTGCTATCTAAGTCAAAATGTAGCAAGGCAAGTATTGTAGAAAAATACAAATACATTCTTCCGTACAAAAAAGACCTTGATAAACGCCCTGTTGTTATAGGATTCGGACCTGCAGGAATATTCTGTGCACTTATACTTGCACAGGCAGGTCAACGACCTATAGTGATAGAGCAGGGTCAGGATGTGGACAAGCGTACAAAAAGCATAGAAAGCCTGTGGAGCAACGCAATACTTAACCCACGCTCAAACGTACAGTTTGGCGAGGGCGGTGCAGGTACATTCTCTGACGGTAAGCTGAACACATCAACTAAAGACAGCAGACAGCGAAAAGTCCTCGAAGAGTTCACCGCTCATGGTGCGCCTGATGAGATTATGTACAATGCAAAGCCACATATCGGCACAGACAAGCTCAGAGGAACAATAAAGAACCTAAGACAAGAAATTATCCGTCTCGGCGGAGAAGTCAGATTTGAGTCGAAATTTGTTGACTTTAAATGCAAAGACAACAAGTTATGCTGTGTTACTATTAAGAACAACAACAAGAAATATGAGATAGAAGCAGACAACGCTGTGCTTTGTATTGGACACAGCTCGAGAGATACCTTTGAGCTACTCAAAGAAAAAGGTATGATGATAGAGCCCAAAGTGTTCTCTGTCGGGGTGAGAATTGAACATCTGCAAGATAGCATCAATCGCACACAGTACGGTGATTTTGCAGGCAACAAAAATCTCGGTGCCGCCGACTATAAGCTGAACACAAAGACTAAAAACGGCAGAAACGCATACACCTTCTGTATGTGTCCGGGTGGCTGTGTTGTCGCATCACAAAGCGAAGAAAACACAGTAGTAACTAACGGAATGAGCTATTTTAGCAGAGATAAAGAAAACTCTAACTCTGCACTTCTTGTCAATGTGTATCCCACAGACTTTCCAAGCGATGATGTACTCTCAGGAGTTGAGTATCAGCGTAAAATCGAAAGAGCTGCCTTTGTACAAGGTGGCAGCGACTATCATGCTCCTGTGTGCAGAGTCGAAGATTTTCTCAATGATAAAGTATCAACTCGCTTTGGAGATGTTGTGCCAAGCTACAGACCGGGCACTAAATTTGCAGATATCACAAAAGTCCTGCCTGACTATGTAACTGACGCACTAAAAGACGCTATAATCAATATGGATAAAAAGCTAAGCGATTTTGCACACCCTGACGCTGTGCTGACAGGTGCAGAAACCAGAAGCTCGTCCCCTATCAGAATACTCAGAGATGAGACTATGCAAAGTATTAGCATCAAAGGGCTTTATCCGTGTGGCGAGGGTGCAGGCTATGCAGGCGGTATCATATCAGCCGCAGTAGATGGCATCAAGGTAGCAGAACAGATATTAATAAACGCATAAAAAAAGAGCAGATGTAGCATCTGCTCTTTTTCTTATTTATAAAACTTCTATAGTGTCACACAGCCTGACAGAATATATCAGACAGGACTTGACCTTGTAGTCTGTACACTCTTGCATAGCATCTCTGTAAAGCTCAAGCTGAGTGTGGTATCTGTCATACAGCTCAGACATAGACTTGACTCTGTCTGTCTTGTAGTCAACTATTACAAGCTCAGAGTCTTCTACAAACGCTAAATCTACAGCGCCCTGAAGTATAACCTTAGTATCCTTGTGTGATTGTGCAATTTCACTATCGACCAGGCTTGCGTTGACCTCAATAGTAAATCTATACTCTTTGTAGACCGTATCGCTATCAAGACAACGTGTTATCAAGTCTGAATTTATAAAAGATTTAGCTAAATCACGGTCTATAGACTCTGCCTGAATCAAAGAGATATAGCCGTTGTCAGTAAGTCTTTCTATCTCAGCCTCTAAATTTTCACGAGCTGATCTGAAATCACAAAACTGCATAAATGCATGTAATGCAGTACCTCTTTGGGCAGGTGTGAGCTTGTTATCACTCAAAAACGCAGGCGTAGCAAGTATTCGCTCGCCATAGTTCGTATCTTTGTGAGCAAGCTCTGACGCCGCTACTTTTGATACAAGCTTTTTGACAGGTGCATTGATGTAGTCGGTTGCAACACGCTGTGTGAGTGTATCAACAACAGTGCTGTCTGCAACCACCTGAGTAGCTTGAATGCTGTGTGTTTCATCGCATACAGTTTCACTATCTTCATCATCAATCAAATAATGAGTGACAACATCAGCCTCAAAACTACAATCAAACAAACTGAGCAAAAGCTCTGTGTCGCAATATTCTCTGAGCTTTGCGCCATCAGGATGCAACAGAGCACACATAGTTATCCAATCAGACGGTGAAGCGGCACCACGAATTATAAACGGGCAAATATCGCTTGATGCCGTAATCTTTGATGATATACGTTTGAGATAAGCTGATGCATCTTTGACCGTAGAAAGCATAATGAGCTTCTGCTTAGCACGAGTCATGGCAACATACAAAATTCTGAGTTCCTCGCTCATCTCATCACGCTTAATCTCAAGTGACAGAGCATCCTTGGTCATAGTCTTGAAGGTGTGATTTCGCTTTGTATCACGATGCTTTACAGCAATGCCTAAGTCAGAGTGAATCAGCACGCTGTTGCTTATATCACTGACAAATCCTCCTGCCATATTGGCAACAATACAAACAGGAAACTCCAAGCCCTTGCTACCGTGCACACTCATAACTCGTACACAGTTGCTTGAGCTAAGTGACAAGTCAACTGCGCTCTCCAAATCTCCATCGTTATCTTTGAGGCGATTCAGATAAGACACAAACCTTGATAAGCCTTTATTACCGGAGGACTCGTAATTTTTAGCGTACTCTTTGAGCAATTGAAGATTGCCTTTTGAGAGGTCGCTCTGCATTGTGGCAGAAACTATAGACATATATCCGCTACGGTCGTAGATAACAGACAGCAAATCTGCTATCGGCATAGTAACGCTCAGGTCTCTATAATACTTGATTTCATCAAGCAGATGTATGCACTTCGAGTCACCTTTATCAGCAAAAGCACGCACACAGTTATACAGCGGACTATAGCGCGACTCGCTCTTGATAAGTGACAAATCATCAGCAGAAAAACCAAACATCGGACTCATCATAACGCTGAGCATCTGTACATCTGACAGAGGATTGTCAATAACTGTCAGCAAATCTGTCATAACCATAATCTCACGAGATTTGAGAAAGCTATAGCTTGACTCACAGCATGCAGGCACACCACAGGATATGAGAGTATCTACATATATAGGTGCACGTGCGTTAGCTTTTCGTATGAGCACAGCAAAATCACCATATGTAGCAGGTCTGTAGCTGTCGCCGTCTTTCACCATATAGCCCTGCCCTATCATACAGTTTATTTTCTGTGCAATATATGTAGCCTCGGCTACATTTTCATCCTCTTCGCCCAAAGTCTTTAAATCAAGTATAGAGAAAGTCACATCTGGCTCTGTGCTCTCCTCGTACTGTGCACCGCACACAAGTCGCTCAGAGTCGTCATATACTATGTCACCTACTGACTTTGACATCAACTTTTCGAAAACATAGTTGACTGTTTTTGTGATTCCGAGCTTGCTTCTAAAATTCTTATCGAGAATTATCTTTGCAGGGAAAGCAGTATTATCCTTATCATATAGAGTTGAATCATCTCGTCGTTTTAAGAACAGCTGTGGCATAGCCTGTCTGAAACCATAGATACTCTGCTTTACATCACCGACAAAAAAGAGGTTTGACTCGTCTTTGCTAAGCGCAGAGAAGATAGTGTCCTGTACCTCGTTAGCATCCTGATACTCATCAACAAGTATATGGTCAAAGCGTTTTTGCAAATCACAGGCAATATCTGTCAAAGACATATCATCTTCGTTACACAAAAGCCTGATAGTCCAATGCTCAAGATCCTGATAATCTGCTGCTTTTTTTGATGCTTTGAGCTGTTGAAAATTATCAGAAAACTCAAGCACGCAAGAGAACAGCTCCTTAGATATTCTGTACAGCGAATTTATATCCTGTATACAAAACTCTTCACTATAGCTTAGGTATGACATAAGCTTTGCAACTGTGTCTTTGATAAGCTTGCGGTTAGCAACGATAGTCTTCTTGATAGGATTGCGGGTGTAGCCCTTAGGTACATCAAGCGACAGATGCTCGTGATCATACAAGGTGGTATATATACTATCCCAGTCAGAGAAATTTCTGACCATTTCAAGGGAATCTGCGATAAACTTTCTATCATCAAGCAACACAGGCTCAAATGCTGAGTACAGTACCTCGTCTTCTCTTGATAATTCTATAGATTTGTATGCAACGCTCAATAGATACTCAAACGCCTCAGCCGCATACTCAAGTATCAGCCTCGACCAACTGCTGTCAGACACATTGTCAAAGCTCTCAAACATCAATAGCTTTTCATCGACCCAACGCTGTGGAAACGGATGAGAGCGCAAGAATTCGTGAATTTTCAGGATAGTATGCTGAAGCTGCCAGTCGTCCTTTGTACCGCCAAAAGACTCCACGAGATTATAAAAATCATCTGTAGCTTGCTCAAAGCGGTTATCAAGTGTTAATTTAAGTGCATCGTTCTTGATTAAATCGAGCTCACCTTTTTCGAGTATTCTGAAGTTTCGCTCAATATCAAGAACATAGAAATATTCTTTTACAAGTGAAGAACAAAAACTGTCAACAGTGCAAATCATCGCCTTGTTAAGTAACGCCTGCTGTCTGAGAAGGTTCTTGTTATCAGGCTCTTTTCGCAGTAATTCGTAAAGCTTATTGTTAAGTCTGTCTTTGAGCTCTTTTGCGGCAAGTCGTGTATATGTAACAACTAAAATTCTATCAATATCAACAGGATTATCTCTATCAGTTATCATAGAGATAACTCGCTCAACCAAAACAGCGGTCTTGCCTGAGCCGGCAGCAGCAGAGACAATTACAGAGCCACCGTTGACGTTGATAGCGTTTTTTTGATTATCAGTCCAAACTCTGCTCATTGTCTGCCTCCTGTCGTGAAATTTCTGTCATAACCTGCTCGGGTTTGAGCTTTAGCACATCTACCACCTGATCGTCATCGGTATATCCACAAATACTCTTGTACAGGCACCACTTGCACGCATCGTACAAGCCCTTGGTAGGTACAGCCGCTATATCGCCGTCACACAGCGAAACTGCCATCTGTGCAACATACTTGTCAACTAATCTGAAAAGTGCTCCAAACTGCTCTAATGTAGCAAGAGAGCCGGTCTTGTCGATAATGTTATCTCCATCAACAGACACAGGAATGTAAACATTACCAACCTTGTCCATCCCTTTAATAACACGCTCATCATTTAGTATGACACCCTTCATCATAGAGCTGTCAGGATTTTCAAAAGCTGTAGTGTCAGATGTCTTGTCGAGGTCAACCGCAGGGGACTCTGCAGATACATACAACACACCCGCAGGCACTATCTTGTCACCAAAATGCTTGTCAGAATTTTTACTTATAGCAGACATATATATAAACATCTGCAGATTGATTCCATACAGTACATCAGACAGGTTGTACTTTTTGGTGCCTGTCTTGTAGTCGATAACCCGTAGGTACTTTGTGCCGTTTTCTTCCATAATATCTACTCGGTCAACCGAACCCTTAATATTGACGGTGATTTCGTCATCAACCTTGAGCGTATATGACGGAATATCTTCTCCGATACCAAGCTCAAAATCTGTTGGTCTGAAGCTACTCTGCATAAACTCATTGACCATTCTGAAAACAATACGGGTAGCAATACTTTTGACCCTGTAGTAGAGATATACAAAGCGCTTTGACTTCTTATCCTTAGAGCCCAAGTGAAGCTTAAAGTACTCATCAAGCAAAGCCTGTACCTCTCGCTCAACCATGTCCATAGTAATAAGCGAGAAGTCGTCATCCTTGTGCTTACTCAAGAATTTCTCAAAGATATAGTGCATCAATGTACCATATTCAAGCGAGTCTATCTTTGCTTGTCTGCGCTCTCTGACTCTGAGTCCATATGAACAGAAATACTGAAATCTGCACTTGTAGAACATATCAAGCTGAGATGCTGACAAGTTCATTGTAGGGTTAAACAGCTTCTTTGCGATGTCGGTATCTTTGATACGCAAAGGCTCTTTAAGCCTTACTCTATCTATAGTTTCTAACACGCTCTTGTACTGATCTTTTTGCATAAAGTACTGCTTAAGACCCAAGATATCAGATGAAGTAAAGTCATAATGCGACACAAGATAGTCAAATGCTGTCTTGTCACTCCACAAGCTATCAGTTATATCTCTGTCAACGCTGCTGTACATATACAGACCGCTGACACATTGTGGCAAGGTGTTGACTATAACTGACGGCTCAAGCGGTTTTCCAGAAAGTGAAAAGCTGTGGAAGCTGACAAAGAGACGCTCGCTTGCACTGCTGAGTGCCTTGTACGCAAGATACTTCTCTGTAGGAATAAGCTGCTCGACTGAGTCAGACATAACAATATCAAGCTGTGACAAGGTCTGTCGTTCAACATCAGAGAAAACGCCAGACTCAACCGGTGTATGTGGAAATTCACCGTCAAGTGCTCCGATAACAAATACAGCCCTTTTGTCACCGAAGATAGAACGGTCAGCTACACAGACCTCGACCTGATCTATAAAACGGGGTATGAACGAAATATCGGTATTAAGAAAGTTGATATGCAAAAGCTGTGCAAAACGCTTTGCATCAATTCTGTAGTCACCGATAACCGCTACCATCTTATCAAGTATCTCAACAAAGAGATTGTAAAGTCTTATTTGCTCAGCGCTCAAATCGAGCTCTTTGTTTTGTTCAAGAACATCACAGTAACGCTTTAGATTCTCCTGTGTGTTGAGAGCATACAACAACTTCATCAGCGCTTTGCTTATACCAAGTCCTGTGGTGTCTTTAGTATCAAGGTAAAAGCGTCTTAGGTTGTCTATGATATGCTTGCGCATAGTCTCAAGAGCTTTGAGCTTATCTACATCATCAGGCTTGAACTCATCGGCAAAGCCACGAGGATTCTCAGTAAACTCCTCAAACAAAGCCTTTTTGTTTATATCCCAAACAAAGAGATAATTCTCAAAATCAGCTATCTGCTCTACTGTAAAGTCCGTCAGACCGGTTTTAAGAAGACAAAGAATATCATCCTTATCAAAACCGTCATTAATAATATTAAAGCAGGACATAACAAACTTTATGAGTGGCTTTGTGTCTATATCCTGAGGCTTATCCATAAAGTAACTGATGTCGTACTTATCAAACACGGTATCGAGCACACCGGTGTATTTCTCTATATTTCTTGTGACAACCGCTATATCACTAAAACGATAGCCCTGCTCATATACAAGCTTGTTGATATTTGATGCGACATAGTCGCACTCGTCATATATGCTCTTAGCCTGATATACCGTAAGCGTGCCGTCTGTCTCTTCACTGCAGGTGTCGATTCTGAATATATTCTTGTCAACAAGCAAAAGGTCTGCTGACTTGAATCTGTGATTCTCAGTAAGCACCACAGGCTTTGCTATGGATATATAGTTATCACGAGCTATTTGAGAAAGCTTGCGCTTAGTTCTGTCAGACACAAAGAACAAATCACCATTTGTACCATCTAAGTTATCGGTAGTGAGAGCAACATACATATCAGAGCATTGCACAAGCAACGATGACAAAACACTGTACTCCTGAGATGTAAAGCCATAGTATGAATCGATAGCTATGGTGTATCCGTCAAAAAGACGAGTCTCGTTCAAAATCTCCTTGACCTTGCTAAGACTATCAAGCGGGTCTATGTAGCTCTTGCTCATAATTGCATCGTATGTATCATACAGCAAAGCTGTCTCTCTGAGCTTTTGTGACAATGCCTCATCCTCTACCCTATCTGCCGCACTATAAAGCTTGTCAGTAGTGATAGAGCATTTTTTATATTCTTTAATAGAATTAAGCATAAGCTCTGTAAGGTCGATAGCACGAGCACGCTTGCTAAAAATATCGAGCTCATCGACAACCTGCTCTATAGCTAAATTCATAACTACGTTTCGCACACCCTCGTCTGCAAATGTCGAGAACCTGTGACCTGTCTGCTCAAACACATAGTCGCACAGACGAGAAAATCCAAAGACCTTGATATTGCCCATAAGCTTTGGACCCAAACGAGAGAGAAAGGTCTTCTCTGTCTCAAACGACAACTGGTCTGGCACTATGAACATAAGCTTGTCATCACCCAGCATTGCCTTTTCACAGATAATATCATAGAGGTATTTTGTTTTTCCGACACCGCTGGTGCCAATTACAAAATTCAGCATAATAATCTCCAATTTATTAATATATCAAGATTATAACATATACAATGTCCGATAAACAGTACACTATCGGAAAAATAAGCACAATTTTTCAAAATATTCTACTATTTTAAACTCATACTCAAACTCGTCATTTGTCACAAGCTTGTACTGTGAATCGCTAAGCTCGTCTTGCATGCTCTCTTTGCTTGATGCTCCAACACAAAGTGACGGATACATAACACACCACCAGTTCTTGCCACTTGCATCTCCTATGCTGATTTGCAGAGCATCGTACATACCCGCAGGCATAGTAAAATCATCATAATAGCGTGTATCAAAGTAAGTATTGAGTATCTTTGCATCTACGCTGTAGTTGTAGCCATACTCGTACACTGAGGACTGTGCTATCTCTTCTATTGAGCTTAAATGCTGTTGCGTTATTTCTATTGCATCGCTCTTGTCGGTTGCACCAATATAAAGTGGTGACATATACTCTATTACATCGTCTCTTACCTTTAGCTTTAAACTCTGGTCAGACACAGAGTCGCTGTTTGCGAGTATATGTAGTCGCAGAACATCCTGCTCTAAGCTCTGACAAGTAGACTCAAAAGGAATCATCGTAAAAAGCGTGTGCAAAACAAAGGTTGATATTAATATTTTCATAAATAATTTCATACAAAAAACCTGCCTTTACACAAAAGTATAGGCAGGTAAATTATAGCTTATTCAATTTTGCATCCATGAGATACAGGCTCGCATAGATATAGCTTGTCATAGCTTGAGCTCATAGCATCTATGCACTTGCGTGCTTTCTTCTCGTCCAAAAAGATACCAAACACCGCAGATCCCGAGCCGGACATACACGCACCGAGCGCCTTATTCTTGAGCATCATACGCTTGATTTCTACAATCTCAGGGAGCTCAAGCACAGCCTCAAATTCATTATACAGGCTGTTTGCTACATTTCGTATATTTCGCTTGTATATCATAGAGACAATCTCGTCTGTTACCTTAAATGTCTTATAAGGTCTGCTGTCGCACTTAGCATATGCCTGTGCAGTAGAGACAGAGATGTCAGGCTTGCAAATAACTATGTAGCACTTTGTGAGATTAGGCAGCTTGTACAGAGTTGTACCTGTATCTGTAGCAAGCTGTGTGCCACCAAGCAGACAAAACGGTACATCTGCGCCGATTTTCGCTGATATTTCGCACATTTCTTTGTCACTTAAGTGAGTAGAGAACATCTTGTTGAGTGCAAGTATCACAGCAGCGCCGTCTGTACTACCACCTGCAAGTCCCGCTTGAGTCGGTATGTTCTTCTTGATATCTATAGATATCTTTGCGTCTTTGATGTCGCAATACTTAAAGAAAGCTGTAGCCGCCTTGTGTACAATATTGGAGCTGTCAAGTGGTACACCGTCTAAGTCGCAGGTTATGGTGATCTCCTGACTATCACTCGACACCTCATCACTCAATGTAATCTCATCATACAAAGATACTGTCTGCATAACCATAGCCACATCGTGGTAGCCATCTGCTCGTTTGTTCACTATATCTAAAGAAAGGTTAATCTTAGCAGGAGCCAAAACTTTAATCTGCATATCAAAGCTCCTCCAAAAATTCCTCAATAAGCTTTAGAGCCTGTGTAAGATGCTTGAGCGAATATGAGTAAGACAAGCGTACATAGCCCTCGCCACTCTCGCCAAAAGCAGAGCCCGGTACGAGCGCTACCTTTTTGCTGTGGAGCAGACGTGTACAGAACTCGTCAGATGTAAGACCTGTTGACTTAATGCAAGGAAAAACATAGAAAGCGCCCATAGGCTCAAAGCAAGTCAATCCCATATTATTGAGACTGCCAACAACAAGCCTGCGTCTCATATCATACTGTTCACGCATCTCATCTATATCATCATCACCGTTTTTTAGAGCCTCGATAGCAGCATACTGAGCAGTTGTCGGAGCAGACATAATAGCAAACTGATGAAGCTTTGTCATCATTGCTATAATCTCCTTAGGACCGCAGGCATAACCAAGTCTCCAGCGTGTCATTGCGTAGCTCTTTGAGAAGCCGTTGACTATAACTGTGCGCTCTTTCATACCATCGATATTAGCTATAGATATATGCTGTTTAGAGCCATATGTCAGCTCGCAGTAAATCTCATCGGATAGCACCATCAAATCGTGCTTTTCAATTACCTTTGCTATCTCTTCGAGGTCTGCTCGCTCCATAATAGCGCCTGTAGGGTTATTAGGAAAAGGCAGTATCAAAAGCTTTGTTTTGTCTGTAATATGGCTCTCTAACTCCTGCGCTGTGAGTCTGAAGTCGTTTTCGACCTTAGTCTCAATAATAACAGGAGTAGCACCTGCCATAGTAGTCAGCGGTTCGTAACACACAAACGATGGCTGAGGTATCAGCACCTCATCACCGCTACCCACCATACAGCGCAGAGCTATATCTATAGCCTCGCTACCACCTACAGTCACTACGATATCTGTATCAGGACTGTATGTAAGGTTGAGCTTACGGAGCATATATTTGCTGATTTCTTCTCTCAAAATTGCAAAACCACGGTTAGGTGTGTACCAGGTCTTGCCCATTTTGAGCGAGTCAATACCTGCTTTTCTGACGTGCCATGGAGTCTTGAAGTCAGGCTCGCCGACACTAAGCGATATCACATTATCCATTTCGTTGACAATATCAAAGAACTTTCTGATACCCGAGGGTTTGACGTTCTTGATAGTGTCGTTCAATTTATTATCATAATTCATTAAAGAATCATTTCCCTTCTGTCAGTCTCTTCGTCAACATCAACCAAGGCGACTGAGCCTTCCTTGTAGCGCTTGAGCATAAAGTGAGTAGCAGTAGATAAAATACCCTCAAGTGCTGAGAGTTTCTTTGAAACAAAGGCTGATACATCCTGAATAGTCTCGCCCTTAACTATAAGCGCCAAGTCGTACGCACCTGCCATAAGATAAACAGACGATACCTCTTCGAACATCATAACACGCTGAGCTATCTCGTCAAAGCCCTTCTCTTTTTGAGGAGTAACCTTGAGCTCGATAATAGCCATAACGCCTGAGTTTGGCACCTGATCCCAGTTGACCATAGCCTGATAGCCTCTGATTATACCTGAGTTTTCATACTCTTTTATCTGAGCCTTTATATAATCCTCAGGCTCACCAAGCATCAAAGCGAGCTGCTCTGTAGAATAAGAAGAATTTTCGCTTATAATTTTGAGTAATTTATCCATAATAACCTCCGTTATATAGTCTGTACAGCAAAGCTCTCTAAGGTGCAGATAGATTCAACACATACTGCTATCGCTATACAGTAAAGTTCATTAGTTTTGTCAATTATATCAACCTCGTATGCCTCACCCACGGCAGTATGGTGTCTGCATATAGATGCAACTACCGTGTTGTCAATATCGAGGATAGAGTATGATTTTTTGAGCACATCGCCTACAATATGCCAAGACACTCCGTGAATAGATACAGAAAAGCCACTCCTGCGCTTTGCGATAACAACATGAAAAGAATCATCAAACATATGAACATAATACGACCTAAGTCCTGCTATCTTAGTATCTCTGAGAGTAACAAGCTGTAGGTCATCACACAGTATATACATACGCTCGCCCGAGCGCACGTGTCTACCTACTACCTTGTAGCGCTGACATGCACGCTCATCATAAACAATAAAGCGTGAGCTATCATCCGATTTGTCCTTAGAAAGATAAAGTTTCAAATATACCACCGCTTGATATTATTTTCAAAAAAATGATGATAATTCGTAATGTCTGATTATAAAAACAATAACACTAAATCAAAACACAGTGCTAAAAGAAAAATATCCATAACCTAAAGTTATGGATATTATAACCGATAATTAAGTTTTTTACAAGTGTTATGAGCATATTGAAACTACGCAAACACAAATTAAATCAAGGTTTTTCTCAGTTTTCTGCTGAAAATATTGACATCTTCTCTGTAATTTGGCTCGTACTGACACAAAAAACAACTGACATATCCCATAATCAGCCAGAAGAACAGCACCGTAAATGATATATCATACAACAGTGCTTTTTCAAAGAAAGCGTACACAAGGTATGCACACAAAAAAGAGTACATACACGGCAGTATGCTCTCCTTGAGATTCTTTGACTTAAAGACATGGATAGATATATGCTTAGCAAATCTCAAGCCAAAAATCGAGAAAATCGTAAAGCCGATAATGCCCGAGCTGACTAATATGGTAGCATAACCGTTGTGGAAATCTGTCACAAAGGCAGATAGCGCCTCTCCGTAAATATCAGCAAAATGAATACCGTTATCAAACTTGTTCTCACCGTACTGATAAACATTGCCCTTGCCTATACCAAACAGAGGGAAATCTGAGAAAAGCGATGCCGCCTGACGCCACAGCTTGAATCTACCGCTGTCAAGGTTAGTGTTGATATGCGAGAAAGTGATGCGAGAAGTAGCCTCGAACATCTCGTCAGTCTGTGTATCGCTCACCGATTCTGTAGGCACATCTGCAGCATCGAGTATCTGAGTAAAACCGGCCTGAGTGAAGAATCTGACAAATAATATACTACCCGCAATAAACAGACCCGCAAGCATACATGCTATCAACTTTGTGATAATCTGTTTCTTGGTAAATTCACGCTCTGCACCAAACATCTTGTAAAGCACAAAGACAATAACATAAAACACAAACAATAACATAGCACCGTTTGAGTCGCACAAAAACAGCGATATTCCGTTAATAGCTAAACTCGATATAAGCCATATGCGAGAGACTCGCTCACGACCTGACAGCTCGATGAAGTCGGTCTTTGTGAGCATATGTATACACAGAAGTGCTACAACACTGACAAAGCCCAAGGTGTTAGGGTTAGAATATATGCCCGTAAATCGATTCTCGTAAATAATAAATTTGATAGACATTACTTCAAAGCTGATACCCGCCATAAGAAATGTCAGACCTATAACACCTACTATGGTAGTAGTGTAAACTAAAAATTTGGATATAGAATACAGCTCTGCTCTGAAGTTGAGTCGTTTTTCTGTGTGCAAGCCATAGAAAACAAAGAAGCATATGGCAACATGAAGCTGAATAATAACATTTGCAAAGAAGTTATCTTTGATATGAATTATAGCTGTTACTGTAGAAAAAATCAGGTATAAGAAAATCCACAGACCAAATCTTAGCTTGTAGAAGGTTCGTTTGTGCTTCTCGTTATAAAACAACAGAAAAACTCCCCACAAAAAAAGCAAAATCAGGCCGACATAAGCAGGAATCTGTATAAATGAAACGTTGCAGAAAAACAGACAGATTATATAGCATTTTCTAAAAAGCGATGTATCTGTCAGGAATAATTTCAAGTTTCCCATACGGATGCTCCTTTTAAGCGACCTGAGTAAAAATCAAAAATTGTGGTTTATAATAATACTTGTTTGACTGTTTTTAACATAAGATACAAGTCACGCTTGAAACAGAATCTGCTGATATAGCGCAGGTTGTATCTCATCTTCTGAGGTAGAATCTCGTTGATGTAGATGTCGTCAATCTTTGACGGGTCATCAATCTCTCCGATAATTCTGTCTTCGTCCTTATACTTGATGCTCGCAAGCGATGTAACACCCGCTGGCATCAAAAGTGTAGCGTACATAACAGGAGTGTATCTCTCTACATACTTTGTGACCTCGGGACGTGTACCGACAATGCTCATCTTGCCGGACAGAACATGAAAAATCTGTGGCAACTCATCAAGTCTTAGCTTTCTAAGCACTGCGCCTATCTTAGTGATTCGAGTGTCGTTTTTGTATGTGAGAAGCTCGCCGTCCTTGTCAGCACCTACTGTCATAGTGCGAAACTTCAGTATCATAAATTTCTTACCATAGGTGGTAACTCTCTCCTGCTTGTACAGTACAGGGCCCTTAGACGTTAGTTTGATAGCTATAGCGATAATCAGCATAGGAATAGCTAAAAGAACTGTAAGCACCACAGCAAACAAGATATCGACAATTCGCTTTATCAAAAGAGACTTGCGTTTCTTGTCTAAGATATCGTAGTAACGTCTGACCTCATCATTTTGAAACTGTACCGGGAGCTGTTCAAATGGTTTCAGTAACATCAGAATACTCTCCAAATCTCTGAATTAGTACAAATTACATAGTAACTCATACTAAGTAAATGCTAAGATATTATACACCAAGAGACTTATTTTTTCAATAGTTATCACAAAATTATATATTTTGTAAACATTGAGAAAAATGCTGACTATTTTGTCTAAATATTATGGCGGTAATTTCTTGACTTAGCTGTGCATAAAGGGTAAAATTATTATAGAAAATAAAGGAGAGATTACTATGGATAAAGAATTTGCACCTGACCTTATCACTCTTATAGATGATGAAAATGTAGAGCATAACTTTGAGATACTCGATACTATCGAAAACGACAAGGGTCTGTTCTATGCACTCTACCCTGTGTTTGATGATGCGCAGGGCGCTGTCAACGACAACGGCGAGTACTACATCATGGAAGTATTTGAAGAAGACGGTGAGCAGCAGCTTGCTGAAGTCGAAGACGATGAGCTCGCTGACGAGCTTGCTGAGATTTTTGAGAAAAGATTCGAAGAGCTTTTCTACGAAGACGAAGAATAATCTACGTCCTGCCTGATACGTGAATTGGCGAAAATAACCCTACAACTTTTAAATCGGGAGTTTTACTCCGTCAGTGGTGTGCAGACCTCCCCTATGGGACGAAGGGAGCCTGAAGCTGACGGGAAGACACCCACCTGTCATATATGTGGGCAGGTTATATTAAGCCAATACGGTCAGGCGGGATATATAATTTTTGGAGTACATTATGAAAATTTCTGTTTTAGGCTGTGGTCGTTGGGGTAGCTGTATAGCATGGTATCTTGACAAGATAGGTCACGATGTGCTGTCCTGCGGACTCAAAGACGCGCCTGAGTTTATCACACTGTATAACGAACACAAAAACGACTATCTGACATACCCTGAGTCTATTGAGGTATCATCAGACCTTGAGCACGCTGTAGAACGTGCCGAGGTTATCGTTATATCAATATCCTCTCAGCATCTACGCTCATATATGAAGGATATCGCAAAATATCCGCTCGAAAACAAGACCATTGTCTTGTGTATGAAGGGTGTCGAGGTCGATACAGGATGCAGGCTGACACAGGTTGTATCATCTTTTGTCGATGAGAGCAAGACCCCTATAGCAGTATGGGTCGGTCCGGGACATCCTCAGGACTATGTCAAGGGCATACCTAACTGTATGGTTATTGACTCAAATAATGACGAAATCAAAGAAAAGCTGGTTGAGGAATTCTCATCTGACCTAATAAGATTTTACATAGGCACAGACCTTATCGGTAGCGAGATTGGTGCTGCCGCAAAGAACGTAGTCGGACTCGCTGCGGGTTTGCTCGATGGATTAGGCTACACCTCAATGAAAGGTGCTCTGATGGCACGAGGTGCAAGAGAGATATCACGACTTATCAAAGCAATGGGTGGTAACGAGCTGTCAGCCTACGGGCTGTGTCACTTGGGTGACTACGAGGCTACGCTGTTCTCTCCATGGAGTCATAACCGCAGATATGGCGAAAGCTATGCTAAGGGCGAAAAGTTTGACAAATTAGCCGAAGGTGTTATGACCTCAAAGGCTCTGATGAAGCTTGCAAAGGAGTATAATGTTTCACTACCTATCACTCAGGCCGTGTACAATATATTATTTGAGGGCAACGATATGAAAGAAGAAATTCAGACCTTCTTTACACGCTCTATTAAAAAAGAATTTTAAGTTAAACAAAACAACAAACGGCAGTTCAAATTGAACTGCCGTTTTCTTTGTATAATATCAAATTTTAGTCTGTACAAATTAGTACATACCGCCCATATCAGGAGCAGGAGCTACAGCAGGTGCAGGCTCCTTGATATCTGCTACGAGTGACTCGGTAGTAAGCACCATAGCTGCTACAGATGAAGCATTCTGCAACGCTGAACGAGTAACCTTAGTAGGATCAACAATACCGCACTTGATCATATCACAGTACTCCTCTGTAAGTGCGTTGAAGCCATAGCCTACCTTGTCAGCCTTTTTGATGTTCTCAACGATAACAGAACCCTCAAGACCTGCATTAGCAGCTATCTGTCTGAGTGGCTCTTCGAGCACCTTGAGCACTATCTGCATACCGGTCTTCTCGTCACCTGATGCTGTAGAGATAAGCTCTGAGACAGCACTTGTAGCATTGATAAGTGCTACGCCACCGCCTGCAACTATACCCTCTTCTACCGCTGCCTTAGTAGCAGAGAGAGCATCCTCTATTCTGAGCTTCTTCTCTTTCATCTCTATCTCAGTAGCAGCACCGACCTTGATAACAGCAACACCGCCCGCAAGCTTTGCAAGACGTTCCTGAAGCTTCTCTCTATCAAAGTCAGAGGTTGTAGTCTCTATCTGCTGACGAATCTGTGCTGTACGGTTTTTGATCTCGTTCTGGTCACCTGCACCGTCAACGATGATAGTGTCTTCCTTAGTAATCTTTACCTGACGAGCACGACCAAGCTGTGCTATAGTAGCGTCCTTGAGCTCAAGACCGAGGTCTGATGTGATAACAGTACCGCCTGTCAGTATAGCAATATCCTGAAGCATCTCTTTTCTTCTATCGCCAAAGCCCGGAGCCTTGACAGCAACGCAAGTGAATGTGCCTCTGAGCTTGTTGAGCACGAGTGTTGTGAGAGCCTCTCCCTCTACATCCTCTGCTATAATCACGAGCTTTCTGCCTGCCTGAACTATCTGCTCAAGGAGTGGCAGAATCTCCTGTGTTGTAGAAATCTTCTTGTCTGTGATGAGTATAAGTGCATCGTCAATGTCAGCAACCATCTTGTCTGTATCAGTAACCATATAAGGTGCTATATAGCCACGGTCAAACATCATACCCTCAACAACCTCGCTGTAGGTCTCTGCTGTCTTTGACTCTTCTACTGTAATAACACCGTCTGTAGATACCTTATCCATAGCCTCAGCGATGAGCTTGCCGATATATTCATCTGCTGATGAGATAGTAGCAACTCGTGCAATATCCTCAGTACCGCTAATCTGCTGAGAGTTAGCTGTGATAGCCTCTACTGCCTTATCTACTGCGAGAGCGATACCTTTCTTTAAAATCATAGGATTAGCGCCTGCGGCAACGTTTTTCATACCCTCACGGATAAGTGCCTGTGCCAAAAGTGTAGCTGTGGTTGTACCGTCACCTGCTACATCGTTTGTCTTGATAGAAACTTCCTTTACAAGCTGGGCGCCCATATTCTCAAATGCGTCCTCAAGCTCTATTTCCTTGGCGATAGTAACACCGTCATTAGTAATAAGCGGTGCGCCGAATTTCTTATCGAGTACTACATTTCTGCCCTTTGGGCCTAATGTAATCTTAACTGTATCAGCAAGCTTGTCGATACCGCTCTGTAGCGACTTGCGAGCCTCTTCTCCGTATGCAATCTGCTTTGCCATAATATATTACCTCCGATTATTCTACAATTGCTAAAATATCTGACTGACGAACGATGGTATACTCCTCACCGTCAATCTTAACCTCTGTACCTGCATATTTAGATGCGATAACCTTGTCGCCAACACTCAGGTACATCTTAGTCTCTACACCATCTACAACACCGCCCGGACCAACAGCAACTACATTAGCATACTGTGGCTTCTCCTGTGCCTGTGATGACAGCACAATACCGCTTGCTGTAGTCTGCTCAGCATTGTCAAGCTTGAGCACTACTCTGTCAAGTAATGGTTTAATAGTCATTTATATAACCTCCTTAAATAAAAAACAAAGAAATTAGCACTCGACACTTTCGAGTGCTAATTATATTTTATACCAATATCTGTAAAAAATCAAGTCTATTTTGTCACTTAACAATTATTTTACAATTTAGATAAATATTCAGTTATTCAATAACCGCAGTAGCCTTGACCTCATCAGATATATCAACACCTAACGCTGTCAGCGTATCGGCATTAATATGCAGATAACACTCATAGATATATGCGATTGGCATCTGCGCAGGGTCTGCATCGTTCTCTAAGATATCAAGTACCATATCACCTGCTTTGATACCGATTGATGAGTAATTGATTACACAAGTAGAGAAACAGCCTTTTTCGAGCATAGTAGTGTTACCACAAACAATAGGAATATTGTTCTCATTCTGATATGCTACTATTTTGTCGATGTTCTTGTTGATAAATTTATCTATAGGAGCATATATAACATCAACGCCGTCCTTCTCCATCAACTGTAGAGCCTTGTCAATATCCTCGACACTCTCAACAGGATACTTAGCATAATCAACGTCAGTGTTCTCTGCTTCTTTCTCGCCTATTATAGCCTGAGTTACCGAATCTGTATCTGTAGCATAATAAATAGCGCCGATTTTCTTAGCATCAGGGATAAGCGTCTTGACGCTGTCTATCTGCTCAAAACAAGGTGTATAGTCCGACACACCAGTAACATTAGAGCCCGGCACCTCGTTTGACTTGATGAACTTCTCTGCTTCAGGCTCCTGTACTGCACCGAAAACTATCGGGATGTCCTCAGTCATAGACGCCGCAAGTCTTGTAGCATACGGACCAATAGCATAAATCAGGTCGTATTCGCTGTCTATAAAGCGCTGTATGGCTTCCTTGCACTTCTTATTATCTTCTTCAAGAGCGTAATCAAGAGTTATGGTATTCTGGTTAACATAGCCTTTCTGCGCTAAATGAGCGATAAAGCCCTGATAAGCAGCGTTGCAGTTAGGGATATCACTATGCTGAATGATACCTATAGTATAATGCTCGCCTGTTGTCTCTGCTTCATCATTTGTCGCTACCTCATCTGCAGTAGACTCTGTAGCCTCTACATTAGGCTCAATATTCTGTGAAGCCCTATACATTGCAAAAACAACACCCGAAAGTATTGCCAGAATAAGTACGATATTCAAGATAAGTACGATATGCTTTTTCACACAACCATCCTTTCTAAAAAATTCGATACCGCTTGCATTTTACAGTAATAATGCATTTTTGTCAAACTAACAGAAAAGCCCACGAGTGACCGTGGGCTTATTATTATGCGCCTAAGTACGCTTTTTTAACTCGCTCGTCATTGAGCAAATCTTTAGCATCACCGCTCATAGCGATGTTGCCTGTCTCAAGTACATATGCTCTATCTGCGATAGATAGTGCCATCTTAGCGTTCTGCTCTACTAACAATACTGTGATGCCACTTTCGTGCATAGATTTGATGATATCAAAAACTTCCTTTACAAGAAGTGGTGAAAGTCCCATAGAAGGCTCATCCATAACGATAACCTTAGGATTACTCATCATAGCTCTACCCATAGCGAGCATCTGCTGCTCACCGCCAGAGAGTGTACCTGCAAGCTGAGTCTTGCGCTCTTCAAGTCTTGGAAAACGCTTGTAGACTTCTTCGAGTGATTTTTTGATAAGGTTCTTATCCTTGATAGTGTAGGCACCAAGCTGAAGATTCTGCAACACTGTCAAATCAGCAAATACTCGTCTGCCCTCCGGAACATGAGCAATACCCATCTCGACAATTTTGTGAGCAGGTGTCTTAGTGAGCTCGACCTCTGTGTGCACATCCTCGCCCTGCTTGTTCTGCTTTACATAATCGAACTTGATAGAACCTTTCTTTGCAGGGATAAGTCCTGTAAGTGTGTGCAGAATTGTAGTCTTGCCGGCACCGTTAGCACCGATAAGAGCAATAATCTCACCCTCGTTAACACCGAAGGATACACCCTTGATAGCGTTAATCGCACCGTAAGATACCTCTAAATCTCTTACTTCAATCATTGACATGGTATAACCTCCTTAATCGCCGATATAGGCAGTGATAACATCAGGGTTGTTAAGAACCTGCGCTGTGTCGCCTTGTGCAAGCACCTGACCGAAATTGAGCACTGTGAGTTCTTCACATATACCTGCAACAAGCTTCATATCGTGCTCGATAAGCAGGATAGTCATATCAAAGTTATCTCTGACGTATTTGATAGTCTCCATAAGCTCAGCAGTCTCGTTAGGGTTCATACCTGCAGCAGGCTCATCAAGCAACATTAGCTTTGGTGATGTAGCGAGCGCACGAGCTATCTCGAGCTTACGCTGTTTGCCGTATGGAAGGTTGGATGCGAGTGTGTCAGCCTCTGAGTCTAAGTCAAATACCTTGAGCAGCTCCATAGCACGCTCGTTCATCTGTTTCTCAACCTTGAAGTACTTTGGCAAACGGAAAATAGCTGATATAGTAGAATATTTATAATCGTTATGAAGTCCGACCTTTACGTTGTCAAGCACAGAAAGCTGTGAGAAAAGTCGGATATTCTGAAAAGTACGGGCAACGCCGGCCTTGTTGATATCGATAGTCTTCTTGCCTGTGATATCCTGAGAATCAAGAAAAATCTTGCCCTCAGTAGGCTTGTATACACCTGTCAGCATATTAAACACAGTGGTCTTGCCTGCACCGTTAGGACCGATAAGTCCGTAGAGCTGACCTTTTTCGATGCTCATATTGAGCGAGTCAACGGCTCTAAGTCCGCCAAAAGAGATGCCGATATTCTTAAGCTCAAGTAATGCCATATCAAGCTACCTCCTTGTTCTTATTCTTCTTGAAGATAGAAGAAAACGCTTCTTTTGTGAAGTATTTCTCTCTGAATGCCACCATGCCCGGTGCTGATGTAAACAGCATCATAATGATGAGTGCGAGCGCATAGATGAGCATACGATAATCTGCAAGTCCTCTGAACAGCTCAGGCAAGAGTGTGAGTACTACAGCAGCTATCATAGAGCCACGCATATTGCCGATACCACCAAGCACTACAAATACGAGAATCAAAATACTCATTGTATAACCGAAGTTGGCAGTTGTAGCCTTAAGCACAGCAATATTGTGTGAGTAAAGTACGCCTGCAAGTCCTGCAAGTGATGCAGAAATTGTGAAAGCAAGCAACTTGTACTTTGTGATATTGATACCTACAGATTCAGCAGCGATACGGTTATCTCTGATAGCCATAACAGCTCTACCTGTACGAGATTTTGTGAAATTGAAAACAATAAATAAAGAGATTAGTACAAGAATAATGCCGATAGTAAAGCGTATATCCTTGTCTACACTTGGTGTACCTGTGATGCCCTGTGCACCCTTTACAATAACCTTGCCGTCTTCAAGAAGACCTAAGTCCATAGTAGACTCAAACGATACGTGCCAGCCGTTAGCGTCAACACCGAGATAAAGCACGTTAACAATATTCTTGATAATCTCACCGAAAGCAAGTGTTACGATAGCGAGATAGTCACCTGAGAGTCTGAGTACAGGAATGCCAATGAGCAAGCCGACTATACCTGCTACAACAGCACCGAGTACCAACGCAACAATTAGTCTTAACATGTCGTTCTCGATAGTGCTCTGTGTAACTACTGAGAATATCGAGCCCACAAACGCACCAACGCACATAAAACCCGCATGACCAAGTGACAAATCGCCCAACACACCAACTGTCAAGTTAAGTGATATTGCCAGAATAACGTACACACAAAGCGGAACTAAAAGTCCCTGCAAAAGTGATGAAATATTATCAGTCCAGACAAAAGTCTGTACTATCAAATATGAAAGAATCACAAGCAGGTATGTAAAGTAATCACTCTTGAAAAATGATTTTGCATTAAGTTTCTTCATCCATCCATACCTCCTTATACTTTCTCTCTTCTCTTCTTGCCTAAAATACCTGTAGGCTTGAAGAGCAGAACAATGATAAGAACAGCAAACACGATAGCATCTGCAAGCTGAGATGAAATATAAGCTTTGCCGAATATCTCAATAATACCAAGCAGGATACCGCCTATCATAGCACCGGGTATAGAGCCGATACCACCAAAAACAGCAGCAACGAAAGCCTTGATACCGGGCATAGCACCTGTGTATGGTGTAAGCGATGGATATGATGAGCACATCAGAGCACCCGCAATAGCTGCAAGCGCAGTGCCTATAGCAAAGGTCAAAGCGATAGTAGCGTTAACATTAACACCCATAAGCTGTGCAGCCTCTCTGTCCTCAGATACAGCCATCATAGCACGACCGGGCTTTGTGAAGTTAACAAACATTGTCAGCGCTATCATAATAAATATACATGTGAGAATTGTGACAATAGTCTCACCTGAGATAACCAAAGAGCCGAGCTTCAGCTCAAGAGAATCAGGCACGATAGATGTAAAGCTCTTGGTATCTGCACCAAAGAGCAACAATGCTAAATTCTGCAACAGATAGCTGACACCGATAGCTGTGATAAGTACAGCAAGCGGTGAAGCCCCTCTAAGAGGCTTGTATGCAACCTTCTCGATAGTAACACCAAGCACTGTACAAACAACAACAGACAGTGCAAGCGCTATGTACGGATTAACACCAAATGATGTTGTACCGAAGAACACGACATATGCACCAACCATAATTACATCGCCGTGCGCGAAGTTGAGCATTTTTGCGATACCGTAAACCATAGTGTAACCGAGCGCAATAATCGCATAGATACTACCTAAGCTGATACCGTTGAGTAAATAACCCAAAACTTCCACTCTATCACTTCCTTGCGTAAAAAAATATATTCGATTAATTATAACACTTTAAATAATAAAATTCAAGATATTTTAACTTTTAAATAACCAAGAATAAGGTGTAAGTTTCGCATTATTTGGGCATTATGACACAAAAAAAACAGGGCATCATAAGATGCCCTGTAGATGTATAAAGTTATGATTACATTGCAGCGTAAGCGCCGTCAACAATCTTCATAGCCTTAGGAGCCTTAGAAACTTCACCTGTCTCAGCCCAAGTCATGCCCTCACCTGTAACACCGTCATAAGAAACAGTTGTGATAGCAGCCTTAAGGATGTCGCCGAGCTCAGCAGCGTCCATAGAAACATCAAACTCTGAAGCCTCAAGAGCAGCCTTGATGATATAGATAGCATCATAAGCGTCAGCAGCAAACTGGTTAGGTGTCATATCATAAGCCTCTTCGTATGCAGCAACGAAAGTCTGAGTAGCCTCATCCTCAGCGTCAGCAGCAAATGGTGTAAGAAGCATTACGCCCTCAGCAAGCTTTGTGTCGAAGCCTTCGATAGAAAGGATACCGTCAAGACCGTCACAACCAAAGAACATTGGCTCAAAGCCAGCGCTTGCAGCCTGCTGGAGAATCAAAGAAGCCTCTGTGTAGTAAATTGGAAGGAATACGAGCTCTGCGCCGCCCTTCTGAGCCTTAGAAATCTGAACAGAGAAGTCTGTCTTTGAATCAGATGTGAAAGCCTCAGCAGCTACGATATCAAGACCCTGAACATCTGCTCCAGCAGCAAATGACTCATAGATACCAGCTGAATATACGTCTGAGCTATCATAGATAACAGCTACCTTAGAAGCGATCTTGTTCTCAGCGATGTACTGAGCAGAAGCTTTACCCTGGTTAGGGTCTGTAAAGCATACCTGGAAAGCGTTTGTCTTGTCAGCAATAACATCAACAGAAGAAGCTGATGGTGTGAGCAAGAACATATTGTCGTTAGCAGCCTCAGCAGAAACAGCAACACATGGTGCAGAAGTAACTGTACCCATAAGTACCTGCATACCCCAGTCCTTAAGTGTGTTGTAAGCGTTTACTGACTTCTCAGCATCATGTACGTCATCCTCAAACTGGAAATCAATCTGAACACCGTTGATACCGCCAGCAGCATTGATCTCATCAACAGCAAGCTGAGCACCGTTCTTAACAGCAACACCATAAACAGAAGCGTCACCTGTTACAGGGCCGATACCACCGATCTTGAGTGCTGTAGCAGCTTCATCAGCAGTAGCGTCAGATGAACCTGCACAACCTACACATACAGCAGCAAGCATTACTACTGCAAGTAACATAGCAAGAATCTTTTTCATTATAATTCTCTCCTTTAAAAATATTGTATAGAATACCACTCACCTATGGTGAGAAAGAAAACTATGGAATATAGTATACTTTAATTAGCTAAAGTATTCAATAATCATTTTGCACTAATATAAGGTGCCATATAAGTGAATTTTTAACAAAAATCGTTACTAATTAGAATTATAATTCTAATTTCTCATTTAAAATACATATAAACATTACATCTGAGCATTCCGTTGTAGAGCTTTCTGCGTTTGTCAGCAGCTCTGCCAAAGCACTTCTCAAAATCATCATCAGGACTGATAATCGTGTAGCTATAGTGCTCTTTGCGCTCAAACTTCTTGCCCATAATTTTGTAGAGACGCTCAGCCTCCTTTACATCAAGCAGTCTCTCACCATACGGCGGGTTAGTAATAACGCACATATACTCACTATCAGACTCAAAGTCAGCTATATCCCTATGCTCAAAAACTATCCTGTCGCCTACCCCTGCTTTAGCTGCGTTTTCTTTAGCAATAGCAAGGGCGTTATCATCTATATCGTAGCCAAAGGCTTTGAAATCACAGTCGGTATTAACAAGCGCCCTTGCTCTATCTCGTTCAACCTGCCATACAGATGCATCAGCATTATTCCAAGTCTCGCTGATAAACTCACGATTAATACCCGGCATAATATTCAGTGCCTTGAGTGCTGCTTCTATCAGCACAGTGCCACTGCCGCACATTGGGTCGCAGACTATATGATTTCGTCTGACTCGCGACAAATCAACCATAGCCGCAGCAAGAGTCTCTCTTATAGGTGCTTCGTTTGCGTTTTCTCTGTAACCACGCTTATGAAGCCCTGCACCCGAGGTGTCTATCATAATACTGACTCTGTCCTTTATAATCAGAAACTGTATCTTGTGAACAGCACCACACTCTTCAAACCACTGGGTATTGTACGACTTTTTGAGACTCTCTACTATAGCCTTTTTGATTATCTTCTGACACGCAGGGACACTCGTCAGTTTTGAGTCTATAGAGCTACCTTTGACAGGAAACGCCTCATCAATAGCTATATGCTGTGACCAGTCAACAGATGACACATTATCAAACAACTGTTCAAAGCTTGTAGCAACAAACTCTTTGACAAGTATGTGTATACGCTCAGCATATCTTGAGCAGATATTAGCTCTGCACATCGCAGAATAATCACCATCAAACAGTACTTTGCCGTTTTCGGCACGTACATTCTCTATACCATGGTGTCTGAGTTCATTGGCAACAAGCCCCTCAAGTCCTAACAAACAGGTTGCACAAAATGTCATTTTAATCTCCTCAAAAAATCAGGCGGAAGAAAACTTCCGCCTGTTATTATTCTAAAATAAAATTAATTGTTAATCTACAAACTCCGGCTCAAGCAAGCCATATGCTCCATCGTCACGCAGATAAACCACGTTGACAAGTGATGTGTCAGCATTTGTGAACATATAGAACTTGTGTCCTATCATATTCATCTGAAGTATAGCCTCGTCTACAGATATAGGTTTTATCGGAATCTGCTTTCTGCGAAGAAGCTTGTACTCTGACTCGTCCTCAACATCCTCAACAGGAAGCTCAATCAGATCATCAAGAGTTCCTTTTCTGAGTTTTTTCTCGATTTTTGACTTATTCTTTCTAAGCTGTCTGCCAAGTACATCTATGCACTTGTCAAGGGCATCGTTCATTTCAAGCTGTGTTTTCTCTGCCCTGTAAATCATACCGTTGTCCTTAATGGTAAGCTCAACCGTCTGGTTGTTCTTATTCATTGTGACAACAACATTTACCGTGGCATCGTCCGAGAAGATTTTGTCAAATTTCTTGAGTTTCTTCTCCACACGGTCCTTAAAATTGTCTCTGAGATTAACCTTTCTTGCGGTATAGGTAATCTTCATAATAATGCCTCCTTTGCAAACAAATGTTTATTTTCTGCCTGAGCCATTACCTCTACGGCTATAGCCCCTGCTTTCTCCACGCTTTAGGTCAGACATCTTATCTTCACTTGTTTTCTTAAACCTGCTCATCATATCCTCGAACGAGCCACCCGTAGCAGAGCTCTGCCATTCAAAGTCTCCTGGTGATGTAACTTTAGGTGCAGGTGTGTATTTTCTTGTGTGATTAGGTTTTTGCTCTTTTTCTCTCTTTGGTTTTGGCTCTTCGTTATTTGCCTGTTTTATAGAGAGTGCGAGCTTACCATCATCCGCAATAGATATAATCTTGCACTCTACCGCCTGTCCAACAGACAGAACCTTTGATATATCTTCGACATATGTACGAGATATCTCAGAGATATGTACCATACCTCTCTTGCCGCCTTCTATCTCTACAAATGCGCCGAAATTAGTAATTCCTGTAACTTTACCTTTTACAATTGTGCCTACCGTTTGTGACATTAGTGTGTTTTACCCCTTGTAATTTTTTGGTTTATGTTAATCACCCGATACATTAACAAATACGCGCTCGCCCGGTCTGATATAGTCGAGCTCATCACGCGCTATCTGTTCAACATACTGTGAGAATTCCTTATCTGAAGAGTTGTACAAATCACTCATCTCATCATTCTTGATTTCCTGAATGACTATCTCATCATTGATAGCCTCGAGCTCAGCCTTTTTGTCAGCTATCTGAGAATATGTATCAACGAGTGTTACAACTGAATATACCGCAAAAACCAATACGACAACACACAATAAGATATACCCAAAAGTTTTTGTATTAAGTTTTATCTCTTTTTTTGTGCTCATAAAAGTTTCCTTTTCTCTTTTTAAACACTATATTTTGTAGTTTTTTTACTACTACACCTACATTATACACTACAAATCTATTTGCTTTCAATACTTTATTAGAAATTTTTATAAGATATTTGAAAGTTTTTCTAAAAAGCATTGATATAATACGAATAAAAAACTGATAAATACGTGCAGAATACTCCCCCACCGTAAATCTATACAACACAAAGCCGAGCGCCTCACCGAACAAAACAAAGTAGCGAACCTCGCCTTTGTTAAACGGCAGAGCAAACAGCACTGTAAGAAAGGCACACATCACAAAGTAAAGCACATCGCTAAGCACTATCTGCCACGCTCTGTTAAAACCGCAGAACCTGAGAATTCTGACTATATCATAAAGTACAGAAAGTATAATTCCAAACAAAATAGAATACAGAAAATACAGCGTCTGCTGTGATAACGTGAATTCCATAACTATCTGAATAGCTTATTTTTTATGCTCTTTGGTGACGCTGATATGTACTGCAAGGACGAAATACTACCGTCAACACAAACATCTCTCGACTCTAAATCAAGCTTGTTGATATGAAGCTCGCTACCTTTTATAACAAGGGTACCATAATCGGTCACTACGCTTATATTCTGTTCATCAAAGCCCAGGACATCGTGTACTCCGGTCAGAGTGAGAGCTTTGCGGTTTTTTAATATCAATGAGTGGTCAGATAACTGTTTCTTGATTTGTTCAGGCATACAAAAACCTCCATATACACAATGTATATGGAGGTTTTGATTCAAATATGAATCACACAGAAGTGTACATAAGACTTGCGTCTTCTTTCTTAGCGTACTCGTTAACCGAGACTACCCTGACCTTGATACTGCGTGTATCAAAGTTAATCTCAATAACGTCATCTACCTTAACATCATATGACGCTCTGACAACCTTGCCGTTGACTGATACTTTGCCTGCATCACAAACCTCGTTAGCCACTGTGCGTCTTTTGATAATACGTGAAACCTTTAGATACTTGTCAATTCTCATAATACACCTCATAAATAGCAAAAGCCGACAAAAGTCGGCTTAAACTACGCAATAATTACTTATTTACAGCGTCCTTGAAAGACTTGCCAGCCTTGAATGCAGGAACCTTAGAAGCAGGAATCTCGATAGTCTCGTTTGTTCTTGGGTTGCAACCTGTTCTTGCGTTTCTCTCTCTTCTCTCGAATGTGCCGAAGCCAACGAGCTGAATCTTGTCACCAGCAGCAACTGCATCAACGATAGCATCAAATGTTGCAGAAACAGCCTTCTCAGCGTCTTTCTTAGAGATGTTAGCCTTCTCAGCTACGATAGCAATAAGTTCTGTCTTCTTCATTTTAAATTTCCTCCAAAAATTATTTGTGATAAAATCACATTTTATTTAACTTCATCCCATAGGGAATCAAGTACCGAAAGTGATGCGCTTTGCATATCGATGTCTCTATCTTTGCAAAGCTGTTCGACCTTAGTGAAACGGTCTACAAATTTGTTAGTAGCATCATATAAAGCCTTCTCAGAATCGACCTTAACAAATCTTGATACATTAACAACCGAGAAAAGCAAGTCGCCGAGCTCTTCGTTGACAGCGTCAGAATCACCTGATGCTATGGCTTCTTTGAGCTCAGAGAGCTCTTCTTCAACCTTTGAGATACAATCATCAGTACACTCAAAGTCAAAGCCGACCTTTGCTGCCTTGTGCTGAATCTTCTGAGAATACATAAGTGCAGGGAGCGACTTGGCAACAGAGCCCAGAACCTCTGACTGAGATTTCTGAGATTTGGTCTGCATCTTAATAGCATCCCAGTTCTTTAAAACTTCGTCAGGAGTATCGGCGATGGTATCAGAAAACACATGAGGGTGTCTGATAATCAGCTTCTTGCAGACCTCGTCACACACATCATCAATATCAAAGGAGCCACACTCCTCCTCTATAACTGCGTGAAACACAACCTGCATCATAACATCGCCAAGCTCTTCTCTGAGTAGCTCTTTGTCGTTAGTGTCAATAGCCTCAATAGCCTCGTAGGTCTCCTCGATAAAGTTCTGTCTGATACTCTCGTGAGTCTGAACCATATCCCATGGACATCCGCCGGGGGCACGTAACATCTTCATAATCTCGACCAAATCAGAGAAGTTGTATCTGCTCTTTCTCTCAAAGCTCAAAAGGTTACGCCTCCTACTACAAAATGCCAAAAAAGCCCTTTAACATCCCATATTCTATCTTAATAAGTGTAGTTTTGCAAGAATTGTTACAAGATTTTTACCTTTTGGGAGCATTTTTAGCTCATTTTCTGTAAAAGTACGCATTAAAAGCAGAGAAATCACATAAATAATCGCTGCAACAGCTATACTCAGAATTGTCGCCAAAGCACCTGATATAGCAAGAGATATCAGCTTATACATAAGATATGCACTCACTCCGCAGATAATTGAACTAAATAACGGCTTTAACAAACTGTTGAAAAAGTCAGGCATAACACCTGCTTCTTTAATAAGGTAATACATACCAACAACACATACAAACAGGTAGGATACAAGTGAACCAACAGCACCACCTGCAATGTTGATTTCGACAATACTTACAAAAGCATAGTTGAGCAGTATCTTCATAACCATAGCTATAGAGTAAAGCTTGAGTGGCAAGTCTACCCTACCCACGCCCTGCAGCATACTGCATATTGGCGTGCTGGTCGCAACGAAGATGACCGATATACCCATAACGCACAGGACCTTGGCTCCTACTTCTGCTATATAGCCATCGTATAAAAGTGACATCAAAGGATATGGCAATGCAAACATACCAATACCAGCAGGCAAGGTGATGAGCACGGTAAGCTTCAGTACTGTTTCGATAGATTTTTTGAGCTCTACCTTGTCTTTTCTTGTATAAGCATTAGTAACATTAGGCATAGCACTTGTGCCGAAAACCTGAGTTACTGCTGTGACAAGCTGCATAATAGTCAGCGCACAGCTGAACGCACCCATAAGATACGTGTGTATAGTGATAGGGTTCTCGTCAGAATAATTAAGCGGAATAGCGCTGTCAAGCTTGCCGCCAAACTGAGCAAGCAACGCCTCACGGTTATTGACAGCTGTGTTATACAGAACATTCTGAATAATGATAGTATCGATAGACGAGCTGACACTCATAACAAGCGCTCCAAGTCCTATAGGGATAGCGGTCTTGATAAGAGAAACAAAGGTCTCTCTGCGTGTTTTTGCATCTATAGAGTTATCGTAATACTCCTGTGGTATATCATTCTTCCTGCGTCTGTAAATTATTCTCAACGCAATATATGAGAAAAATCCGCCAAGTGATATAGCAAAGATAGCACTCGCAACAGAGTATGCTATAAGGGTGTACATAGCATCGTGCTCTGTAGCAAAGCTCTGACCAAAAACAGTAGCCTTTGTGCTGTACTCGTTGATGCCGACCTTCATAACTATATATGAAAGCGACAGACCGACAAGCATCTTGACACAGGCCTCGACTATCTCGGATATGGCAGTAGGTGCCATGTTGCGCATACCCTCAAAATATCCTCTGTAAATCGATACAATACAGCCAAAGAATATTGATGGTGCAAGTGCATAGATAGCATAGATAGCATATGGCTGTTTTACGATATTGATGTAAACAGTGCTCAGACCTATCATCAATGCAAAGCACACGAAGCCGATCATTACAAAGAAAGGCTTGCTCACTTTGTGAATCTGCTTGACGTCTTTGTACCTCTCCTGCGCTATGCTCTCGGATATAAGACGTGATACTGCTATCGGAAAGCCTGCTGTTGCGAGAGTAAACAAAGGAATATACAGCTCGTAAGCGTTAGCAAAGATACCTGTTCCGATACCTGCAAACTCATCACCAAACAAGGAGTATATCCTTGTGAGCATTATCTTGTAAACCATACCGCAGAGTTTTACGATGACCATACTGATACTCAGTATCATCGCACCTTTGAGAAAGGTCTGGGCGGTATTCTTGCTTTTAGCATCATTTTGCATAGTTAAGACTCCAATTAAAACTTGTTACCACAAGATGAACAATAAGGTTTTTGTGAGTTTGATGGCTGATGACACACAGGACATCTGCGGATGTTCTTCATACTATCTATCTGAGCCAAAATGTTTTTAAGCTGTGCATAAAGCTCATCTATCTGCGATATAAGCTCTGTACAGTCAACAGTTGAAGCATCTTCTTTTGATGACTCGTAGTAACACTTGCCGAGCAACTGATACTTTGATTTAATCTCGGCTTTGATGCGGTTCTTTGCAAGGTTTAATTTGGTAACATCATAGGCACAGTTGGCTTTTTCGCCTACCTTCTCTGCTACTATCCTTGCGTTTTCTAAAACGTCATTGAATACGCTCATAAAAATCTCCTTTATGTAAGAAATTTCAGACTTTCTAAATTATACCATACGGATATTCTAATTCAAGAAAACAGCGGTTAAATTAACTATTTATTAAAAAACTCGCCGTAAAACTCCTTGATTCTGTCTTTTCTCTTGATTAATTCATCAAAACGTGTGTTATATTCATACGGATATTTGTGATTAAATATTCGCTCCAAGTGGTTTGAGCTATAATCTCGTAGTTTTGTTACAGCTCCTGCACCACAGGCTAAAATGGTGTGTGTCTCTTCCATAACATAAACATTGTACAAGCTCTCAGCACCTTGTTTTGAATATCCGATATTCTCAAGATTACCTGCCATACGGCTTTGACGATATAGATAATATGGTATATAACCGCCATTTAAGAGCTTGTCCTGAGAGTAAGCCATCATATCTGATGCTACATTCCTGATACCCACTAAGCAGTCGTTATCTGACTGGCTCAAAAATGCACTGCGCTTTAGTGCAAGGGTGTGTATGGTGATAGACGAGGGACTAAGCTCATATATCCTATCAAGAGTAGATACAAAACTCTCTAAAGTATCGCCTGTAAGTCCTGCTATCAAATCCATATTGATGTTATCAAAACCACACTGTACTGCTAAATTGTACGCATCAATAGTCTCTTTGGCAGTATGGCGTCTGCCGATAAGCTCTAACACCTCATCATTAAGCGTCTGTGGGTTTATGCTGATTCTGTCTACGCCGTTATCCTTGATGACAAGTAGCTTTTCTTTAGTTATAGTATCAGGACGACCTGCCTCTACAGTAAACTCTCTGCAGGTACTCAAGTCAAAATTTTCTCTAACGGTAGTAAGCACCCTGTTCATTTGTGATGCTGACAGAGTAGTAGGTGTACCTCCACCCATATATACTGTCTCAAGTCGCAAACCTAAACTGCGTGCAATATCTGCAGTATATACAAGCTCCTTGCATAACGCTGTAACATAATCATCAATCAGGTGCTTTGCTTTGTCTATAGACTGAGAGACAAAAGAGCAGTAGTTGCACCTTGACGGACAAAACGGTATAGAGATATACAACGAAAACGAGTCTTTGGCTGATAACGAGAGTATCTGTCGCTGAGCTTTCTCAGTAACTAAGGCAAGGTCGCACTTGCGCTGTGATACCCTAAGCTCATTTGCAAAGTAATCAAGGGCACGTTCTTGTCCATGCTTATCCATAAGACGTCTGAGCAGCTTGATAGGTCTAACTCCTGTGAGTATACCCCACGGTAGTGTTGTATCAAAATATCTGCAAAGCAAGTCATACAGCAACTGTGCAAGTAAAAGCTCGTTCTTGCTATCATCGTCTGTGGTATCACATACGCTCGAATCTGAAAAATCAGAAAAGCATACAGACACAGACAGCTTGCTGTCGAGTTTTGTCAATATATACGGCTGTGAAAGCTCTGCACAATCGTGTAAAACGTTAATTTTTTCATACGGAAAGAAAGCTCGTGTGAGGTTCTCCATCTCGTAATGAAAGCTGTGATTATCAATGTATAAATTCATAAGTATTAGCTAAGATATGGGTTGTGTTTCTTCTCAAAACTAAGTTTTGTCATCTCTGAGTGACCGGGGAGCACCACGTAATCAGTATCTAAATCTGCGAGTCTCTTTAGCGAGCTCATCATCACAGAGGAATCTCCTGTAGGAAAATCTGTTCTGCCAATAGACAGATAGAACAACGTATCGCCGCTGAACATAAGCTCGTCAACAATATAACATCCAGAGCCCATAGTGTGTCCCGGTGTATGAATAAATCTAAGCTCGCTGTCACCTAACTTGATGGTATCACCGTCACTTAGTGCAATGTCTACATTGATCCTATTTACTGTGAGATTATTCCACGCTGAACCGTTTAGCTCAGGGGCGTTTATAAGAGGCAATTCTTTCTCACAAAGCGTGACCTTTGCATTAAAATGTTCAAGCAAAGCGCCGACTCCACCAACATGGTCAAAGTGACCGTGAGTCAGAAAAATATATCTTAAATCACCGCCGAGCTCTTCTATAAGAGAGACCAAAGCATCTGTACACACGGCAGGGTCAACAACCGCAAGCTGTGATGTAGCCTCATCCTTGAGAATATAAGTATTTGTGTATATATCACCTAAAACAAGGTGTTTTACCTGTATCATCTGATTAGCTCCTTTGAGTCAAGAAGTATTGTCACAGGGCCGTCATTTAGGAGCTCTACCTTCATATCAGCACCAAAAACGCCCTTCTTGACATCTTCTACTCCGTCTAATTTAATTCTTTTGCAGAAATATTTGTACAGTTCATTAGCCATATCAGGAGCGCCCGCATTGATAAAGCTCGGGCGTCTGCCTTTTTTGCAATCTGCTAAAAGTGTGAACTGAGATATAACAAGCACAGAGCCTGAGATATCGGATAAAGACAAATTCATCTTTCCGTTTTCATCCTCAAAAACTCTCAGCCCCGATATCTTTTTAGATAGTACATCTGCATCTGCTAAGGTATCGGTCTGTTCTACCCCAAGCAATATGAGAAAACCGTTGCCGATAGATGACACAAGGTCGCCGTCTACAGTAACGCTTGAATGTGCAACACGCTGTAATACAGCCTTCAACTAAACCACTCCTCTTAGTGTCTTGTGATAGAAATAATGCCGTTGATATTAGCAAGTCGAGCCATAACCGAACGCAAATGGTCCATACCGTTGACATCGATAGTAGCCGATACAATAGCCTGTCCGTCAGGCAGCTCACGAGAGTTAAGCACATGGATATAGATGTGCATAGCCGACAGCTGAATGGTGACGTCAGCCAAAAGTCCTGTACGGTCTTTTGCGAGTATCTCAAGAGTAGACTGGAATGTCTCTTTGATATCGTCCTCCCAATGAGCATTAACCCAACGCTGTGGCTCCTCAGCCTTTGAGATATCTTCAGGGACATTGGTACAGTTACGCTTGTGGATAGACACACCAAAGCCTCGTGTGATAAAGCCGATGATATCATCACCCGGCAGAGGGTTACAACAACGTGAGAACTTGATGAGACAGTCGTCAACTCCCTCTACTGTAACACCAGAGCCAACGTGCTTTTTCTTGTATGGTGCAGGCTCTTTTGCAATAGTAGTCTCATCAATTTGCTTTTTGTACTTTTTCTGATACGCATCCTTGACTCGTGGCATAATCTTCCACAGTTGAGTACCGCCGTAGCCAATTGATGCATAGAAATCATCGAGGGTATTACAATGCTGTTTTGACATAATAGGTCTGAGGCATTCTTCTATATCCGCCTCGTCAAACTGCATACCGCCTTTTTTGAGTTCTTTGTCAAAAAGGGACTTGCCCTCTACTATATTTTCTTCTCGTTTTTCTTTCTTGAACCAAGAGCGAATCTTGGAGCGAGCCTCGTTGGTCTTTACGATATTGAGCCAATCTCGCTTAGGGCCTGTGCCCTCTTTCTGAGTGAGAATCTCAACAATCTCGCCTGTCTGCACCTGATAGTCGATAGGTACGATTCTTCTGTCAACCTTGGCACCTATCATACGGTTACCTACAGCACTATGGATAGTGTATGCCATATCAATAACAGTAGCACCCTTTGGCAAGCTGATAACATCACCCTTTGGTGTGAACACATACACCTCATTTGGAGACAGGTCGTTCTTGATAGTTTTGACAAGGTCGGTGGCATCCTCAGCCTCTGACTGTAGGTCAAGCATCTTACGAATCCATTGTAGTCTGTCTTCAAGCGAGTCAGACTTGGCATTTTTGATGCCAACCTTATACTTCCAATGCGCTGCGATACCAAACTCCGCCATCTGATGCATCTCGTAGGTACGAATCTGAATCTCAAATGGAATACTGTTCTTATCAAAAACGGTGGTGTGAGGCGACTGATACATATTAGTCTTAGGTGTAGAGATGTAGTCCTTGAATCTGTTAGGCAATGGTGTGAACAGGTCATGAACTATACCCAAGACATTATAGCAGTCGGATATGGAATCAACGATAACACGCACAGCAAAAATATCGAAAATCTGGTCGAGTGTCTTGCCCTGCATATAGGTCTTTCGATAAATAGACAGAGCGCTCTTGACACGACCGCTGATGGTGACATTCTCGATAGAATCACCGATTTTGTCAATTATTTTATTCTTGATGTCTTCGATAAAAGTGTTTCGCTCGTTTTCTGTGAGCTTGAGCTCCTGCTCTATCTCACTGTAAGCCACAGGGTCAAGATATCGGATAGACAAGTCCTCTAACTCTTCTTTGATAGCTTTCATACCGAGTCGGTGAGCGATAGGTGCGTAAACCTCCATACACTCCAAAGCTTTGTCACGGCGTTTCTGCTCTTTGACACAGCCGATAGTACGCATATTGTGAAGTCTGTCGGCAAGCTTTACGATAATAACTCTGATATCATTTGACATAGCCATGAGCATCTTTCTGACGTTTTCTGCCTGATGCTCCTCTCTGTCGGTATACTTAATCTTTGACAATTTAGTAAGTCCGTCAACAAGCAAGGCTACATCCTCACCAAACATATCTCTGATAATATCAAGGGGGGTGTCGGTATCCTCTACTACATCGTGCAGAAGTGCCGCTACGATAGAATCGGTATCCATACCCATATCGGCAACAATACAGGCTACAGAAGTAGGGTGCAAAATATATGGTACACCTGAAATTCTGCGTTGGTCTCCGTGTGAGTAAGATGCAAAGTCGTACGCACGTCTGATTTTCTCAATATCGTGCTTAGTGTTGTTTTTGTTAATTATATTAATTATCTCTTCAAAATCCTGATAATATATTCTGTCAGGCATCTTCACTCACCTCCTTTAGTTTCTGTATAATAAGTGAATCTTCTAAATTAACCTTACCTTGTACATCACATAGTTTGATAGCTGTGCTGTACATACTCTCGTATATTTCAATAAGTCCAAGCTCGTTCATACACTCAAGAATTACTCTCAGCTTGCCGTATGACAAAGTCGGACAATTTAGTCTGAAGTGTAAAATTTCAACAGAAAAATCAAAGCCGTTGTTTGCTCTTAAGTATCTGTACACAAGTGCAAACTCTTCTCTGTTTGGCAAAAGTGCACCTGCACAAGAAGCACAGAGTTCATCACCTCTGCAAAACGACTCGAAATCTTCTTTTGATTTAATGAGCGAATCCTCATCTATAGAAGAAAACCTGATATCACGAACAATAACAGACAGGCTCTCTATATTATTGTAGACATTTTTATCAAGAGTTACCGCACAATCAACTGTATCGCCAATCTGATACGGAAATTCAGATCTTGATACAGAGAATCTCATAGCAGTAACTGCGCAGTCACCACGGTTTAGAGTGAGTTTTAGGTGTTTGCCCTGTCCTACCTCGTGGATATCGGTAACTGTCATATTATAAAGTCCGAAAAGCGGTGTCGGGTTACCTGCACCAAAAGGCTCGAGAAGTTGTAACTGGTCAACAAGTGCTACTGACAACTGTGCAGGATTTAGCTTGCAGTCAAGCTCAAGCACAGGTGTTGGTACTGTGACCTGCTTTGCGTAATCATTGATAGCCTGTACAAAGGCATCAACATTCTCAGCTAACATACCAAAGCCAACCGCCATATGATGCCCACCAAACTGAGTGAGCAAATCAGAACAAGCAAAAACCGCATCGCACAGAGAAAATCCGTTGACACTTCTGCCTGATGCACGACAGGTATCACCATCGCAGGATATAACGATAGCTGGCTTACCGTAGGCTTCTTTGAGTCTTGAAGCTACAATGCCGATAACTCCCTGATGCCAATTATCTCCACATACTACTATAATACGATTCTGCACAATGCTTGGGTCACGCATAATGCGGTCGTTAATATCATCTAAAATTTCTTTTTCTATCAGCTGACGGTTAGAGTTATCCTCACACAACTCTTGTGCTATATCGTCAGCCTGCTCTGCGTCTTCAGTAAGGAGCATTGCAACTGTCTTTTTTGACAAGCCGAGTCGTCCACCTGCATTGATACGAGGCACTAAAGTGAATGATATATTACCTGTGCTTATAGCTCGTCCCATAAGTCCAGAATGCTCTACAAGTGCAGCAATTCCGACACGGTCAGCGTTAGATATATGTCGAAGTCCGTTCTTGACAATTACTCTGTTCTCGCTAACAAGCGGAACAATATCCCCGACAGTACCCAAACACGCAAGGTCAGAGTAGTTTTCAAGTATCTGCTCTATGTCAGAGTACTCGCCCTCTATAGCCATCACAAGCTTTAGTGCAACTCCGACACCTGATAATTCTTTGAAAGAACTATCGCAACCCTCCTGATGCATATCAACAATAGCAACAGCATCAGGCAAAACCGAGTTAGGCATATGATGGTCTGTAACTACTGTATCAATGCCCAAGCTCTTAGCGTAGGCTATCTCCTCTACAGCGGCGATACCGTTATCAACAGTAATAATCAGCTTGACACCCTGCTCACACAAAAGATTGACAGAATCAATATGCATACCATAGCCCTCGCCCTCTCGTGCAGGGATATAATACATAACATTAGAGCCGATAGTCTCAAGATAAGAATACAAAAGTGCAGTAGATGTAACGCCGTCTGCATCAAAGTCGCCATATACGCAAATTTTCTCAAAGCTCTCAACGGCTTCCTTAATACGCTCTACTGCTTTGTCCATATCTTTGATGATAAAAGGGTCTGCCAAAACGCTCTCGTTGTAGAGAAAATCGTTAATCTCATCGTCACCTGTGATGCCTCTTATATCAAGAAGCATAGAGATAAGCATAGGTAGACTATGTTGCGTAGAAATGGCAACAGCCCTGTCCTTATTCAATTGTGCTACTGACCATTTCTTCATATCGTTACTCCAGAGTATAAGTTCATTTATCCATTTGATAGCAGACCCTTTGCGTGTTCGATAGCGGTCTGCGTGATATTGACACCATCAATTATGCGTGCAAGCTCATTAACTCTGCCGTCATAATCAAGCAGGTCAACATGTGTATATGTCCTATCTGCCACAAATTCTTTGTTTATCAGGTAATGGCTGTCTGCCAAAGCGGCAATCTGTGCCTGATGTGTAACACAGATAACCTGACGAGAGTCGGACACCTGCTTGAGCTTTTGTCCGACCTTGGATGCGGCAGAGCCGGAAATTCCTGTATCTATCTCATCAAAAATCAAGGTTTCGATAATATCATGTTTTGAAAGTATCGTCTTTATTGCAAGCATCATACGGGACAACTCACCGCCCGAGGCTATCTTTGTGACAGGCTTAGGTGTCTCGCCGGGGTTTGCAGAAATCAGAAACTCAAGCTTGTCTATGCCATTTTTGCAAAGCTCTACGGTCTCAAACTCAACACAGAGTGTGACCTGTGGCATATCAAGAAAACGCATCTCTCTCATAACTGCCTGAGCAAACTCGTCAGCAACCTTGTGTCTGATGTCAGATAGCTGTGACGCTAACTCAAAAGCTTTGTCATAAAGCTGTGATACCCTAAGTCTTAGCTGTTCTCTGTTTTCATCGTAGTTTTTGAGCGTCTCAAGCTCAGCCTGAGCATTTTCAAGATACAGTAGCATCTGCTGTTCATCGCTACCGTACTTGCGAGAGAGCTTGTACAGCAAGTCAAGTCGCTGTTCTATCTCCTCTAATCTATATGGGTCAGAGTCCATATCATCTATGCTGTCAGATACTCGCTCTGATATATCTTTTAATTCGTAAAAAGAATTATATATCCTGTCTGAAACAGGCTCTAAATTATCCTCGTAGCGTGCCGCCGCAGATAAATTAGCACACACATCATCGAGCATAGACAGCACACCATCTGTGTCGTCATCGCCATCAAGCAGAGCCTTTGCTTTGATAAGTGATTTTATAATCTTCTCGCTGTTTAAGAGTATGCTCTTCTCTTTGCTTAGTGCCTCGCTCTCACCTACAGTGATACAAGCGTTTACAAGCTCGTCTATCTGATAGGTGAGCAAATCTATACGACTTAGTCTTTGTGCCTCGTCATCGTCTGCGTTTGTAAGCTCATCATGTAGCCTGACATACTCTTTATACACAGCCCTGTACTCAGACAAAAGCTTAGAGTTATCTGACAGAGCATCGATATAATGCAAATGAAGTGACGGGGTCATAAGCTCAAGATTATCCTGCTGTCCGTGGATATTGATAAGGTATGAGCTGAGCTCTTTGAGAGCAGATACTGTTGCAGGTCGTGAGTTAATGCGACAGTTGTTCTTGCCCGATAGCGTCATCTCTCGCTGTAGGATAATCATATCGTCCTCAACCTCAAAGCCAAGCGACTGTGTCTTGCGTACTGCTAAATCAGACACATCGCTAAAGGTAGCGCTAACAAATGCCTTGTCGCAACCATTACGGATAATCTGCTTGCCTGTACGCTGACCGAGCACTGCATTGATAGCATCAATAATTATACTCTTGCCGGCACCTGTCTCACCTGTCAATACATTAAAGCCTGATGCAAAATCTATATTCGTTTTTTCAATAACTGCTATGTTTTCGATATAGATATTAGATAGCATTTAATCCTCCAAAGTGTGAAAATCAATGTACATAACGCAGAAATTCGTGGGTGTAATTCTTGGCGCTGTCCTCGTTCTTGCAGACTATGAATATAGTATCATCACCTGCTATAGTACCAATGATAGACGGATAATTCATAGAGTCAAAAGCTGCACACACAGCTCCTGCCATACCTGCGTAAGTCTTGATTACAACAATATTCATAGCATACTCTACAGATACTACAGAGCTGTCTACAAGACCTAAAAATGTATTACGGGCGTTCTTTTGTGATGCAACTGGTGCTGTATATCTGTATCTGCCGTTTGAGTCAAGTGACTTTGAAAGTCGAAGCTGTTTGATATCTCGAGATACTGTAGACTGAGTAACATCAAAGCCGTCTTTTCTCAGATAATCGAGCAGTTCCTCCTGTGTAGTGATAGGAAATCTATTGATAAGCTCGACTATTTTTGTATGTCTGTTTGATTTCATATCAATGCCTCTCTTTCAACTTTTCGTTAAGTAGTGTGTAAAAATTTTTCTCTTTAAGAATTATAAGGTCCAAATATTGCGGTGCTTTAGTGATAGTAATAACGTCACCGCTTTTAATCTCGATATTAGACTGACCGTCTACCACGAGGTAGCTCTTGGATACATCGCAGTTATCAACAGTTGCGGTTATTACGCTGTCATCTCTAAAAACAACCTGTCGTGATGACAGAGCGTGTGGGCATACGGGTGTGAGCAGTATGCACTCCATATCCGGCTCGACCACCGGTCCACCAGATGAGAACGAATACGCAGTAGAGCCGGTCGGTGTTGAGAATATCATACCGTCTGCACGATAAGTAATGATACGCTCACAATTCAGTGAAACGGATATATCAATAATCGAGCACAAAGCATCTCTTGCTATAGCCGCCTCATTTACAGCAAGATACTCTTTTTTTATCGAATCATTCTCAATAGTAACACTAAGTAGCATTCTGCGTTGAGTCTTGTACTCCCCATAAAGCAGTTTTTTGAGCTCTCCTATTTCGTCACACTCAATACCCGCTACAAAACCGATTCGTCCCAAATTGACGCCAATGAGTGGTTTGCTATAGCGAGCTGCGTACTTTGCATTGTGAATAATAGTACCGTCACCGCCTACGGTGATAGCCGCATCACAGGACTTGATAATATCCTTGTCAGTATCAAAGTATTCTGTTTGATTTTCATTATTTAGGGATAATAATTCTTTAACAGAATTATTAAGACAAAGCTGTGCGTCTTCTTCAAGAAACATAGTAGCTATGTCCTTGGCACAAGAAACAGCCTCAACCTTGTCTGTATTAACAATTAAACCAATCTTCATAAAAATCACCATTATTTGTCAAGCTCAGTGTGTGAATCTGTGACAACCTCTACTGAGGTTGTGTCTGTCAGAAGCTGTGGTGAATCTGATTTTCTGATATGTATCAGATATTCAATATTACCCTGTGGGCCTTTTATAGGAGAATAGTCAAGACCAAGTACATCGAAGCCGTTATTAAGACAAAAGTCAACGATGTTGTCAACAACCTCGATATGAACCGCCTTGTCTCTGACAACTCCGTTCTTGCCAACCTTGTCCTTGCCTGCTTCAAACTGCGGTTTGATAAGGCACACGGCGGTGGCATTATCTCTCATCAGCTCTCTTGCGGCAGGCAGGATAAGCCTTAGAGAAATGAAGGATACATCTACAGAGAAAAAGTCTATCTTGTCAACAACCTGCTCATTAGTAACATAGCGCATATTGGTGCGCTCAAGATTCACAACACGCTCATCCTGTCTTAATTTCCACGCAAGCTGACCATAGCCTACATCAATAGAATAAACCTTGCGAGCGCCGTTTTGGAGCATACAATCAGTAAATCCGCCTGTAGATGCGCCAATATCCATAGTAACCATAGAATCAAGCGATAAAGAGAACGAGGATATCGCCTTCTCAAGCTTGTATCCGCCTCGGCTGACATACTTCTGCTTGTCGCCTCTGAATTCTATCGCAACAGACTCATCATACGACGTGCCGCATTTGTCGGCTTTTTGATTGTTGACATATACCTGTCCTGCCATAATGATGGCCTTTGCCCTCTCTCTGCTGTCTGCAAAGCCTCGCTCATAAACAAGTACATCAAGTCTCTTCTTCATCTTTTCTCCTAAATCATTTGTTAATAATATCGTACATCGACTGTGCATCAAGACGCTGAGACGCCATAGAATCTGATACTGTCGAATGTGGTATAAAGCAGTCATCAATAGCTGTGATATGATAATCTCCGCTGTAGTCTATCTTAGCTAATTCATAGTCAAAGGTCTCGCCTATACCACCTGCTAAGATACCCTCTTCAAAGAAATGAATATGCTCAAACTGCTTAGCAAAGCTGATAGCCTCTTCGTCTATAGGTTTGATACGGCAAAGCTTTAAGATACACAGCTTTTTGCCTGCTTCTTTGCACATCTGGTAAGCCTTGAGTGCATTTGAGAATAGTCTGCCGTAAGTAACGAGCAGAGTATCTGCATCCTTGTCACCATAGATGTCGTAATTTAGACCGATATCCTGATAATCATCAGGGCGCTCAACCTGTGCGCCTCGAGGGTATCGGATAGCAACAAGGCTGTCGTTATCATAAATCGCCATATGCAGTGAATCCTGAAGCTCATCGAAATAACACGGCGAATAAATAGTTGTATTTGGTATAGAGTTTAGCATAGATACATCAAAAACTCCCTGATGTGTTTCGCCGTCCTCACCTACTATGCCTGCTCTGTCTACCGCTACTATCATATGTAGCTTCTGCATAGCGGCATCGTGCAAGAGCTGGTCATAAGAACGCTGTAAAAATGTAGAATAAACCGCAAAAACAGGGACAAAACCCTCTGTTGCAAGGCCACAAGAGAATGTGACCGCGTGCTGTTCTGCTATACCTACATCGAAAAATCTGTCTTTGTATAGTTTTGAGAAATCAACAAGTCCTGTGCCTGTACGCATAGCGGCAGTTACCGCACAGACCTTGTCGTCATGCTTTGCTATCTCACACAGAGTATCGCCAAACACGCTGGAGAAGTCCTTTTTGCTTGATAGCGGTTCGCCTGTATCTATGTGGAACGAGCCAATGCCGTGGAAACTCGCAGAGTCGCTCTCGGCATACTGATAGCCCTTGCCCTTCTTTGTAACAACATGCAGAAACACAGGCTCTTTGTAACTCTTTGCGGCATTGATAGCCTTAGACAAAGCATCCATATCGTGACCATCAACAGGGCCGTAATATCTAAGTCCCAACTGGTCAAACAAGGTGTCCTTGTAAATCATATGCTTGAGTCGTGATTTAGAGCTACGCAAGCCACGCTTCATCGGTGCACCAACAACAGGTATCTTGCTCAATATATTCTCGACCCTGTTCTTGATACGCAGATACGAGGGTTTGACTCTGATTGATGTGAGGTACTTAGCGATAGCGCCGACATTTTTAGAGATAGACATCTTGTTGTCGTTTAGTATAACTATGAGTCTGCCTTTGAATCTGCCTGCGTTGTTAAGTCCCTCATACGCAAGACCACCGGTAAGCGAGCCGTCTCCGATGATAGCTATGGTGTAGCTGTCGTCACCACGCATAGACTTAGCCTGTGCTATACCTAAAGCCGCAGAGATAGAGGTAGAGCTGTGTCCCGCGTTAAATGCATCATACTGTGACTCGCTGCGCTTAGGAAAGCCTGAGAGTCCGCCCTTGGTGCGTATTGTATCTATTGTGTCATATCTGCCTGTGAGCATCTTGTGTGTATAGGACTGGTGTCCTACATCCCACACAAAGCTGTCCTTTGGACAATCAAAAAGCTTGTGGAGCATAACAGTCAGCTCGACAACACCTAAGTTAGGTGACAGATGTCCGCCGTTGACAGATACAGTTTCTATAATCTTCTCTCTAATCTCCTGACACAAGATGACAAGCTCACTGTCGCTCAAGTTTTTGAGGTCTTTTGGTGATTTAATTGTAGATAAAATTTGCTGTGACATAAGGTTACCTACTTTGTGTTAATTATTTCTTTCTGTTTGCAAGTGACATAGCTAAATCTACAAGCTCTGTCTTGTCTGCATCAAAGGTATCGAGTGCTTTTATTGCTTTTTCTGTTAGCTCACTAACTAAACGCCTGCACTCATCAATACCGAGCAAGGTGACATAGGTTGACTTGTTTTTATCAGCATCAGAGCCTACAGGCTTACCAAGCTCTTCGCTTGTAGAAGTAACGTCAAGTATGTCGTCTACTATCTGAAATGCAAGCCCTATAGACTCAGCAAAAACCGATGCAGCCTCAACCTGAGCATCTGTCGCCTTTGCACATATACAGCCTATCTCGCACGCAGCCTTTATAAGTGCTGCGGTTTTCTTTAGATGAAGCTCGGTGATAATATCAAGCTCTACCTGCTTGTTCTCGCTCTCAATATCAATAACCTGACCGCCAACCATACCGTGAACACCTGCGTATTTCGCAAGTGTGTGTGCCGCTTTTGTAGCGATATCAGGAGTGACAAGGCTGACACTTGAATCTCTGAGCATTATCTCAAAGGCGAGTGTCTGCAGTGCATCACCTGACAGAGTAGCCATATCCTCACCATAAACCTTGTGATTAGACAGCCTGCCTCGTCTGTAGTCATCATCATCCATACAGGGCAAGTCATCGTGAATAAGTGAGTAAGTGTGTATCATCTCAACTGCACAGGCATATGGCAGACAAACTGACGGGTCTTTGCCACATAATTTGCAAAACAACAGCGAAAGCAGTGGTCTGATACGCTTGCCACCACACATAAGCGAATACTGCATAGAATCGACAAGTGTCTGATATGTGTACTTGTCCTGTGGTAAGTAAGACTCAAGCGCTTTCTCAATCATATTCTGGTAATCGTTAATTGTATAATTCATAGCTACTTAATCCTCAAACAAACTGTCCTGTGAATTCTTAATCTTCTCAATTCGCTCATTAATATCTACAATCTGTCCTCTGCAATTGTTGAGCTTATTGGTGCAGTAAGTGAGCAGTTTGTACGCTTCTTCGTACAAGCTCATATATTCATCAAGCGGTACATCGCCTTTTTCCATTTTCTCGACTAATAGGTTGAGCTCTTTGCTCGCTTTTTCAAAAGTCATATCTTTGCTCATAATAATCATCCCTTTTGTGATAATTCTATAATCTTTTTTAGTCTGTGGTTTACTCCGCTACGACTGAGCTTCGGCTCTAACATCTCGCCAATATCTCTCAGCGAAAGCTCCGGATACTCAAGTCTGATATCGGCTATCTGCTTTAATTGCTCAGGCAAAGCGTTGTACTCACCGGACTCTTTGAGCTTGTTGATAGCCTTAATCTGAGTAGCTGAAGCACCTGCCACCTTCTGCAGATTAGCAATCTCAGAATTAGTACGGCGGTTAACTGTATTTCGCACCTGTTTGAGAGCCTTGGCACCCATAACGGTCATCGCCGAATTAGCTGCTCCCATAAAAGCTAACAAATCAGTAATCTGCTCGCTGTCTTTTATGTATGCTACATATGAGCCCTTGCGGTTTAAAGACTTGATGTTGACAGTACAGTCCTCAAGCTCTGCGATAATATTGCATATATCTTTTGAGAGATTTCTATGCACAACGCATAGCTCAAGGTGATAGCCCTTGTCAGGATCAGTAACCGACCCACAAGACAGGAAAACTCCTCTGAGAAACGCTCTCTCACATTCGGTATCAGGCAGGTTGGCTCTGTTGACCCTGAGGTTTATATCACGAACATCGTGACCGTAAAAATCAAAGATACGCCTGCAGTCTTGTGTATCTACTATGCGTACTGTGTAAATCTTTGAGTTAGAATTTGTAAGCGGTGTGATGCGTTCTATAATCGGCGAAAAAAGCATGGTGCAAAGGCTCACAAAGCGATTGGCAGTATGCTTGTTCTCTGTTTTGAACACGATTTTCTCAGGTGTAAAGTTCTTTGACAAAAGCAGCATCGCATACAATTCTGCACGCAAAACCTCGACATCTGTAGAAACGCTCTGACACAGCTCTTTTTTTGTATCTGATGCAAATGACATATCTGTACCCCGTTTCAGAGATACCCGTGTTATGCCTTCCAGATATCTCTATGATGAATAGCTGATTGCTGATTATTCTCTATAAAATGACTGTTTAAGAGTCTCGCTAAAGTAACACTGCGGTGTTTACCACCTGTACAGCCTATGCCGACAACAAGCTCGCTCTTGCCCTCTTCTTTATACAGTGGGAGCGAAAAATCCAAGTAAGACACAAGCTTATCCAAAAACTGATGAGTTACATCAAACGAAAGAATGTACTTACGGACCTCTTCGTCAAGTCCTGTCAGGTACTTGAGGTCTTTGATATAGTACGGATTAGGCAGACAACGCACATCAAACACAAGGTCAGCCTCAAGCGGAATACCGTACTTGAAGCCAAAAGACATACAAGTAACGAGCATGCCTGAATCTCCACCCTGAGAAAACATAGTAGTGACACGCTCTTTGAGCTGTTTTGGTGTCATACGGGAGGTGTCGATGTTATAGTCTGCTATGGTCTTGACAGGCTTTGTCAGCTCAAACTCAAGGTTAACCGCATCCTCTATAGAGCCACCGGTAAACTCAGCAGCCAACGGATGCTTTCTTCTTGTTTCTTTATACCTTATCAGCAGGGTGTCCTGCTTGGTATCAAGAAACAGTATCTTGATTCTCTTTCCTGACAGCTTACAGTTGTTGATAACATCAGTCAGGTCGTTGAACATATTGCCACTACGCATATCAGCAACAACTGCTACCTTCTTCATACGCTTGTCAACTGAGTTTTCGCACAAATTGTAGAAAGTATCTATAAGAAGTGGCGGTATATTATCAACACAGTAAAAACCGATATCCTCCATAGCGTGCAAAGCGGTAGTTTTGCCGGCACCCGAAAGTCCTGTGATAATTATAAATTCCATATTACCTCCGCTTATTTAACAAGAATAAGCTCTCGCTCTAAGTAGTATCCCGTCTTATCCATAACGGTATCTTGAATGTGTTTTACAAGTTGCTCTACATCACAGCAGGTTGCATCACCGATATTGATAATAAAGCCTGCGTGTTTTTGTGAGACCTGTGCACCACCTATGGTGTAGCCCTTGAGTCCGCATTGCTCTATAAGTGTACCTGCAAAATTGCCCTGTGGGCGCTTGAATACACTACCTGCAGACGGATATTCAAGCGGTTGTTTAGTCTTTCTGCGAGTCATATAGTCGTCCATTCTCGCTTTTATCATATCTTTTGAATCACCAAAAAGCTCAAGCTCAACAGATATGATAATATCATCGGTATTCTTGTATACACTGTGGCGATATGAAAGTTCAAGCTCGCTTGCATCAAGAGTGACTATCTCACCATCACGGGTGATGTGTGTAACAGACCTCAGCACGTCCTTCATCTCTCCGCCATAGGCACCTGCGTTCATATATGCCGCACCGCCAACACTGCCGGGGATACCATAGGCAAACTCAAGACCCGAAAGTGAATTATCGAGAGCATACAGGCACAATGTGCTTAGGTTGGCGCCTGCTCCACAGGTAACTGTATTTTCTTTTAAAGAAATATCCTTAAATTCACCATCGAGTTTAAGAACTACACCCTGCATACCGTCATCGGATATCAGCAGGTTGCTACCCTTGCCGATAACAAAGAGAGGGATGTTGTGTGTACTCACAGCCTTCAACACAGCTACAAGTTGCTTAGTATCATAAACTGTAACAAACAGCTCTGCCTCTCCGCCTATCTTAAAGCTTGTGTGCTTTTTGAGTGGCTCGTTCTCTATATATTCGAATTTATATTTTTTGGATAACTCTTTGATTATCTGAAGATTAGACATAAATCCTCCGTTAAATTTCAATATTTGCATGTTTAAAATACTCGTTGAGTCTGTCTATACTCGAGTTGACTACAAGCTCAGGTGGAAAAGAAAGCTCACAAAGCATCTGAATAGCTAAGTCAAAATCTCCTACCCTATCGGTAAAATGAGCATCAGAATTTACGATAACTCTGACATCGTGCTTCTTGCACAGCTCTATGATGTTCTTGCAGTTTTCGATATTGTCTTTTCTGAGTGTAAATGACCCGCTGTTGATTTCTATCAAGGTGCCTGTCTGCGCACAGCGCTTTATGACAGTCTCGTGGTCATACAAAAAGTACTGTGACCCTGAGTGGCCAAGTGCGTTGACACAAGGATTATCACAAACAGCCAAGTAAGCCTGTGTGCATTTGTCAACGCTCGGCTTATCTGTGAGAGTTATGCCGTGCATAGACGCAACGGTAAAATCAAGCTTTTTGAGTAACTGCTCGCTTGCATCAAGTGTACCGTCATAGTCGATAATGTTAGCCTCTATGCCCTTGATAAAGCGTACGCCAAACATAGATTTCGGTAGTTTGTAGAGGTTTTCAAAATACAACGGACCGGGTGCACCAATTAGCGCTCTGCCGTGGTCTGTTATACCAAGAGCATACAAACCCTTATCGGATGCTGACCTTAGCATCTCGGTAATAGTCGCATACGCATGAGTCGATGCAATAGAATGTGTGTGCAAATCTGCAATAATTTTCATCAAATCACCAGTTAGTGTCTATCTTTTTCTTGCCGATATCATCAGGGCTGATATCCATGCCCAAATTCTGAAGCAACTCCTGTGCGCCGTTGTAGCCCATCTTCTTCTGTCGCTGATTCATAGCAGCAACCTCAATAATGATAGCAAGGTTACGACCCGGCTTGACAGGGATAGTAACAACAGGCACCTCTATGCCAAGTATCTCCATATACTCGTTATCCATACCCATACGGTCATAGACCTTGGTAGAATCCCAAGCCTCCATATTGATGACCATATCGATTTTTTCTGTTACCTTGACAGCGCCCATACCGAAAATTCGTCTTGCGTTTACAATACCGATGCCTCTTAGCTCAATAAAGTGACGAATGTTCTCAGGAGAAGAACCGACAAGCGATTTCTTGGATACACGCTTAATCTCAACAGCATCGTCAGCAATAAGTCTGTGTCCACGCTTGATAAGCTCTATCGCAGTCTCTGACTTACCGACACCCGAGTTACCGATAAGCAGACAGCCCTCGCCGTATACCTCCACAAGTACACCGTGGCGGGTGATTCGTGGAGCAAGCTCAACATTAAGAAACGATACCAAAGCCGCTGTGACTGTGCTTGTAGTATCCTGTGTTGTAAGCAGAGGAATATCGTACTGCTTGACACAGTCTACAATTATCTTTGACGGCTCAAGGTTGCGTGCAATAATAACTGCCGGCGGCTTGAGCGACAATATAGGGTCAATGCACTTGTGCTGCTCTTCTTCAGTTAGTTTTTCAAGATACGACATCTCTGTCATACCCAAAACAATAATCTGAGAATTGTCAAAATACTTGAGATAACCCGTGAGCTCAAGTCCCGGTCTGTCTATGTTATTTGAGTAGACCAATATCTCCTGCGGGTCTTGTGGCATATAGTACTGCTCAAGTCCAACTTCTTCGATAATTCTCTGCAAAGATACACTGTATTCGCCCTTCATAAAATGCACCGTCTTTCTGCTAAAATTTTGCATACTTATACAGATTTAATTATACTCCTATTAATTAGTTTTATAAACCTATAATAGAAATATATGCATTATTTTATGCATAATTTGCATATTTTTTATAAAAAAATAATACCCACTCATATCAAGTGAATATACAAAATTTTCCTACACAAGATAACAAGGGTGATTTTATGTTGATAACCTTGATAAGAACTATACTTTTGTACGCCTTCATAATACTCGCGGTCAGAATTATGGGCAAGCGCCAGATAAGCGATATGCAGACCTCTGAGCTTGTTATTACCCTGGTAATATCTGACATAGCGGCTATTCCTATGCAAAACACCGAACAGCCTCTGCTGTCAGGTATACTGCCGATTATGCTACTTGTTGCACTCGAAATTATAGTCAGCGTAATTATGATGAAAAGCCGAAGATTTCGGAGCATGATCTGTGGCAATAGTGTATTGATTATCAAAGAGGGCAAGATAATAGAGAAAGAGCTCAGACGACTGAGAATAACCTACGAGGACCTGTACAGCCTGCTGAGGCAACAAGAGGTGTTCGATGTCTCTACAATTCACTATGGAATCATTGAAACAAACGGAAGTCTGAGCCTGCTAAAATACAAAGAGGATGAATAAAATGAAACGCATTTATATAGCTGTGAGCTTGATAATCATAACCCTGATACTCAGCATTGCTGAGTTTGTAATAGTCAACAAAAACTACAAGTATTATTCAACACAATTAGATAACGCATTAAAGTATATTCAGAGCGATGACTACACAAGCGCTAAAGATATCTGCGACACCATATGCACAAAATGGGAGAAATCGCAAAAAAACTTAGAGATTTTTCTCGTGCATACATCCCTCAACTCTCTGACAGACAATATATATGAACTACAAGATTTAGCAAAAGATAAAAACAAAGCGAAATTCATCCAGCTTTGTACAAAAACAAAAAGGCAGCTGCTTTTTATGAAAAAAAGCGAACTGCCTTTGTTTGAAAATATAATGTGATTATAATTCTAATAAAGAATTATTTGTTCTTTCTGTTCTGCCACATTACCCAAAGAGGACCTGCGATGCACAGTGAAGAATAACAACCTGAAACTACACCGATCATCATAGGAAGAGCAAAGCCCTGTACTGAATCAAGGCCAAAGATAACAGCAACAACATAAACTGTACCAATTGCAATGAGTGTAGTAACAGATGTCATAACTGTACGGGTGAATACCTTCGATGCACTGTGGTTGAATACCTGTGCAATGTCAGCCTTAGGACCAGCTAACTTGCGCTCTTCTCTGACTCTGTCATAGATAACGATAGTATCGTTAAGTGAGTAACCTAAAATCATAAGTACTACTGCGATAAAGTTAGAGTCGATAGGCATACGGAAGATTACGTACATAAAGTAAATCATAGCAACATCGTGGAACAACGCTACAAGCGCCATAACACCTGCTGACAGACCACCTATCTTCTTAAATCTGACAGATACATAAAGCACCATAAGTGCCGCAGCAATAGCAACCGCTGTCAGACACTTGAGCAAGAACTTTGCACCCATAGCAGCCTCTACAGAAGTAGACTCCTCATATACAAAGTTATTATCAGGAAAAGCCTTAACCAAAGCCTTGGTGATGTCATCCTGAGTAGATGTATCGATAGCCTGCTCGCCTGAGAACTGAATATCAATTACATAAGCGTCTGCGTCCTCAGTATTGTTCATAATATCCTGAGAAACTGTGAAAGTTACTGTATTCTCAGGAGTAGCCTTCTGAATAACATCCTTGAGCTGTGTATCGTCTATCTCACCTACAAAGCCATAAGAGATGATAGCGCCACCCTTGAACTGAATATCAAGTGTTGTGCCAAAAATAAAGTTGCAGATGATACCAATGAGTATGATACCAAGTGAGATGCCAAAGAAAATCTTACTGCGACCAATGAAGTTTAAGTCTTTTTTCATTTTTTAGCACCTCCAAACAACCAATCTTTACGCAGGCACTTGATGCCTACAATGCTCTTGAGCATAACTCTTGAGAAGAATACGCCCATAACAAAGTTGGAGATAACACCCATAAGCAGTGTGTAACCAAACGCATAGATAGTACCTGTAGTTGATGCACCGAACAACCATGAAAGAATGTTACTTGGACCAAATACAAGCATAAGAATAACAGATACGATAACAACTGTTACGTTACCGTCAATAATAGCTGACAGTGAGTTCTTGGTACCCTTCTCGATAGCACCATCAAGTGTACGACCAACCTTGAACTCCTCTTTGATACGCTCAGCTGTAATGATGTTAGCATCAACACCCATACCGATAGACAGGATAATACCTGCGATACCAGGCAGAGTCATTGTGAAAGAATCAAATACAGGGAAGTATCTTGTGATAGCTGCAACAGACAGAGCTGTCTGACCCAAGAGAGAAATAACAGCGATAACACCAGGTAATCTGTATCTGATAATCATAACCAAAGCGATAAGGATAAATGCGATAATAGCAGCATATCCCATAGCTGTCAGAGAATTCTGACCAAGTGTCGGGCTTATAGAGCTGTATGATGCAACCTCAAGAGAGAATGGCAACGCACCTGCGTTAATCTGATCAGCAAGCTTTGTAGCCTCTTCTGCTGTAAAGCTACCTGTAATAGAAGCAGAACCGCCTGTGATAACCTCGTTAACTGTAGGTGATGACAGCATAGTGTCATCCATATAAATAGCTATCTGGCTGTTGAGGTGTGCCGCAGTAATCTCAGCAAAAGTACCTGCACCCTCATCAGTAAGGTCTAACAGTACAAGATACTCTGTTGCAGAGCCTGACTGTGTATTAACACCAGCCTCAGCGCTCTTGACCATAGAGCCGTCCATCAACACATTACCTTCTGTGTCCTGGAATGTAAGGTTAGCTGTAGCTGCGAGCTCATCGATAGCTGCAACAGGGTCAAAATTCGCCTCGTCCTCTTTCCAAGGGAAGCGTACAATAATACGGTCACTGTTATAGTCAGCGTATAGCTCGTAGTCAGTGATACCGTTTGACATCATTCGTGTCTCAATAATAGACTTAGCAGAGTCTAATTCTTTGTCCGTAGCATCAATGTTATCAGCCGGCTTGAATGTAGCTTCAACACCGCCACGGATGTCAATTCCCCATCTGATGTCATCAATACCCTTGACTACGGTATTCTCAACATCGCCGACATAATACTGTACGCCGAGCAATGATGTTGCCGCAAATGCAAGAATCAAAATGGCAACGATGAAGAACACAGGCTTTGGAATTCTTTTCATGCCTATTCCTCCATATATTTTGTGTTTCTGATGTGCTACAAGTGCTACATAAAGTATGTAAATTAAAATTACCCTGTTATGAGTGCACTTATAATCATAACAGAGTAATTATACTTTTTTCCGCCAGAAAAGTCAACAAAACATTGACATTTCTTTGCTATATTTATTTGATTTACAACAAAATCTGCAGTTTAATTCTAAATTAGAAAAATAACAGAGATTCATTAAGCTTCAAGCAGCTTCTCTACAGCAGAGAGTCTTGCGCAAATACTGAAAACATCGAGCGCTTTGCCAAGGTCTTCAAGTGATGGTGCTGTAGGTGCTATACGGATATTGGAATCTTGCGGGTCGTTTGTATAAGGATATGTTGCGCCTGCACCTGTGAGCACTACACCTGCTTCCTTACATAGCTGTACCACACGCTTAGCTGTACCACACTCAACATCAACGCTGACGAAATATCCGCCCTTAGGCTCAATATAACTAATGATACCATATGGCTCGATAGCCGACTTAATCTTCTCAATTACAAGGTCAAATCTTGGCTTTAATATATCCTTATGCTTCTTCATATGAGCCTTCATGCCGTCAATATCCTTGAAGAACTTAACGTGTCTGAGCATATTTATCTTATCAAAGCCGATAGTCTGAAGCTGATATTTAGCTTTGATAACCTTCATATTGTTCTCTGATGATGCCATAGCCGCAACACCTGAACCGGGGAAAGTAATCTTTGATGTACTGCAAAATGCTATAGGCAAATCAGGATTACCTGCCTTGTTGCACTCGTCAAAGATATTTAAGAGAGGTACTGTCTCGTCTGTCAAATCATGTATGCAGTATGCATTATCCCACATAATACGGAAATCCTTAGCTGCAGGCTTGAGATTTGCAAGTCTGCGTACAGTCTCATCAGAGTAAGTGATACCCTGAGGGTTTGAGTACTTAGGCACACACCAGATACCCTTGACAGAGCTGTCTTTGACAAGCTCCTCTACCATATCCATATCAGGACCGTCATCTGTCATCATAACAGGTATCATCTCAAAGCCGAAGTACCCTGTCACACCGAAGTGTCTGTCATATCCCGGTACAGGACACAAGAACTTTCTGTCCTTGACCTCATACCAAGGCAACTCGCCCTCTACTACAGGGTGAGTCATAAAGCAAGCAATAGTATCAAACATCATATTAAGACTTGAATTACCGCCTACCATAACCATAGACGGATCCACCTCAAGCATATCAGCCATAAGCTTTTTGCACTCAGGTATACCATCCATAATACCGTAGTTTCTACAGTCCACACCACCCTCAGTTTTACACGGTGTGTCGCTGTTGATAACATCGAGCATACTGCGTGAGATTTCAAGCTGTTCAACACACGGAACACCTCTGGACATATTGAGATTCAGCTTGAGGTCTTTGATTTTCTCGTATTCATTGAGCAGTAATTCGTGCTCTTTTTTTAACTGCTCTTTAGTATAATCTTTGTATAGCATTTTTGCACCCTCACTAACTAAAAATTGCAAAACTCAAAATTCAACAAGTTATATAATAACCCAAATCTAATTTTTTTGCAATACTATTTTTAAAATCCTGCAAAAATTATATCCACTATTTAGTATATGCAAAAAGCCGCTTGATTATATAACAAAAGAACAGAGCCTGCCCATAGGACAGACTCTGCACACAAGTATATCAATAATAATTGTAGTAGCCATAGTTGCCGTTTTTGCTCTTTTTGCGGTCGAGCAAAGAACAACCAACCTTTAAAAAGCCAAGTATCTTAGAACCTGTGAGTTTGATATTCTGCACAGCCTTCTCAATATCACCGTGAGTAGTAACCTTTTCTCTGATAATGAGAACATAGCCTGCTATGTAATCTTTCAAAAGAAGTGTATCAGTAACTACCCCTATAGGTGGAGTATCCAAAATAACGTAGTCATACTGCTCCTGCACATATCTCATAAATGATTCAAATGATGCTGAGGCAATAAGCTCTGATGGGTTAGGTGGAATAGCACCCGATGTCATAACATCAAGACAAGGTACGATGTTACGATTAACAGTGTCATCAAAATCAGCAAACTGACCTATAACCTCAGACAAGCCGACATTATTGCTAAGCTTTAAGAGATTGTGTACATTAGGACGACGAAGGTCAGTATCGATAAGCAGTACTCTCTTGCCCATTTTAGCAAAGGATATAGCGAGGTTAACTGTAGCAGTACTCTTGCCCTCGCCCTTTGACCATGAGGTCACAGCAATGCTCGAGTTGTTCTCTGCTACCATAGTGAACACAAGGTTAGTACGTGCAAGCTTGTAGCCCTCAACAATAGCAAATTTGCTATCGCCATTGATGACATTCTTAACTTTTTCAGAAGCGGCAAAACGCTTTTTCTTAGAAATCAGTTTCATCTCTTTCTTGCACCGCCTTCCGGTTCAAAATCAACAATCTCTGCAAAAACAGGGATATCGTATATCTTGTACAAGTCGTCACCCGGCTTGACAGTTGTGTCAACAATCTCAAGCAAGAACGAAATGATAAGCGCAAGGAAGAAACCTGCAGCAAGTCCTAATACAACAAATTGCTTTACATTAGGTGAAGATGGTGTGCCAGGAATCGGCGCATCATCGACAGTATCTACTCTACCTGCCTCGCCAAAATACTTAGCAAATACAGTAGGTGCCGCCTCTGCTATCTGGTTAGCAACATTAGCAGCGGTAAGAGCATCTGATGATGATACCGTAATTCTCAGAAAGTATGACTCCTCTACAGCCGAGATAGAAACATTGTTGCCTGCGATGATACTCTTCATATCAGGGTCCTGAGTAAACAGTACAGTACAGGTGTTAGCAAGCATAACAGACTGAGTGATATCTGCTACGTTTACCTTCTCGCTATCATCAGAATCAGTCGTTGTGGTAGCACCACCTGCTATTGTACCCGCATCGTTTTGTACAAGCAGAAGTGCTGTAGTAGTATAAGTAGGTGTAACAAAGTACGATACATATACAAAGGACAGTACCGCACCTACAATTGTAAGTATAACGATAAGCTTAATATGTGCTAAAAACATCTTAAGTATATCGTTAATTGTTAGTTGTTTAGACATACTTACCCCCATAATCTTATTATCTTCTTTATTTTATATCATCTCGACATATTCTTTATTCTAAATTAGAATTATAAAATATTTACAATAAAAAAGGTGAGAGAACCAAAGTCCTCTCACCAAAATTATAGAAATTAGCCTAATACGCTGAGCAGTACGCCTGCCGCAACAGCAGAGCCGATAACACCGGCAACATTCGGACCCATAGCGTGCATAAGCAGGAAGTTGCCAGGGTTCTCCTCCTGACCGACCTTGTTAGATACACGGGCAGCCATAGGAACAGCCGATACACCTGCCGAACCGATAAGCGGATTAATCTTACCGCCTGACAATTTGCACATAAGCTTACCAAACAGCAGACCGCATGCGGTACCTACACAGAACGCTGCAAGTCCGAGCGCAATAATACCGATAGTCTCCCACTGCAAGAAGCGTGTACCTGTAGCTGTAGCACCGACAGTAACACCAAGGAAGATAGTAATGATATTCATCAGCTCGTTTTGAGCAGTCTTTGACAAACGCTCAACAACACCTGACTCCTTGAATATATTACCAAGCATCAGCATACCAACAAGCGGTGCAGCACTTGGAAGAAGTATAGCAACTATAATAACAACTACTACCGGGAACATAATCTTCTCAAGCTTAGAGACAGGTCTTAGCTGTTCCATAACGATAGAACGCTCTTTCTTAGTAGTGAGTGCCTTCATAATAGGTGGCTGAATAACCGGCACAAGCGCCATATACGAGTACGCCGCAATAGCTATAGAGCCCAAAAGCTCAGGCGCTAATTTACTTGTAACATAAATAGCCGTTGGACCGTCCGCACCACCGATGATACCGATAGCACCTGCCTGTGCAGGAGTAAATCCAAGGAAAATAGCACCGATAAATGTGATGAAGATACCTATCTGTGCAGCCGCACCAAGCAAGAAGCTCTTAGGGTTAGCAATAAGCGGACCAAAGTCAGTCATGCAACCGATACCAAGGAAGATGAGCGGTGGATAGATACCAAGCTTGACACCCTGATAGAGATAATACAGCAGTCCGCCATAAGTCGGCACGTTGACATACTCAATACCATTTTGCATAGTAACAGGGTAATCAACTGTAGCATGGGTCTCCAGATATGTCTCAAGTGTTATCATCTCTGTAGATGGTGCTGCCATAATATCCGGGTAAAGGTTAACAAGTAACATACCAAAAGCTATAGGCAAAAGCAGTAGTGGCTCGTACTGTTTCTTGATAGCAAGATACATCAAAACGATAGATACAAGTATCATCACATAGTTCTGCCAAACAAGTGAAAACAGACCTGAGTCCATCAAAAGACCTTTGATAGCTTCAATAAATCCATTTAAAATTTCCATAATTCAAACTTCCTCTCTACTATCAAAAAGGTCTGGTGTTATTCATAACACCTGCGTTAAACCACGCTCTCTTAGGAGTCTGTGATTTTTTGATATTCTTAACTACTACCTTATTAGGTCCGTAGATATAATCAACAGCCGCCGCAATAGCCGCTACTATCTCTGTGCTGACTCCACCCTGTTTTGTTACAACAGGTGGTGCAGGTACTACAGTGGCCTGTGCCTCTACGTCAGTTTTTGCTTTCTTTTTGTCCTTCTTAGGCTTGTTCTGAGCATTATAAACAATAGTGCCGTAAATCTTGATAACAAAGATAAGAAGCAACAACACCAAGAATACTACCACAAAGCCTGTGAGCAGTATCTGAAGGGAAATAGTGACCTTATCACCCATAAAAATTACCCCCATATTTCATAAATTAAGTCATTATGTATTATATACCAAATACACAATAAATTCAACACAAAATATGGGGGTTTTTTAATTTTGGATATTTATACAATTAATGCGTCAATTAATTAACAAAATTGTATGATTATAGGATAATACATATCAGTCCGTTGCATCCGTCATTGATTATTTTCTCTATTGTTTCTGCTACCTTGTAGCGAGCCTGCTCAGGCATGCGGTATAGTTTGTTATGCAGCCCTTCGTTTACAAGCTCGTTGACAGACTTGCCAAAGATATTTGACTCCCAGATCTTCTCAGGACTTTGCTCAAACTCCTTGAGCAGATATGTAACAAGCTCCTGTGACTGCTGTTCGCTACCTACTATCGGAGTGACCTGCGCCGTAGTGTTAATCTTCATCATATGGATACTCGGTGCAGAAGCCTGAAGCCTGATGCCGTACTTACCGTTCTGCTTTATAATCTGCGGTTGTTCAAGCGACAACTGATCCATAGTTGGCATAACAATACCATAGCCTGTATCCATAACCTGCTGATACGCCTGCGAAATTTTATCATACTGATGTTTCATCAATGACAGCTCATATACTGATTCAAGCAGAGTTTTCTCATCACTAATATCAATTTGGGTCTGCTCTGACAGTATCTTAAAGAACATTCCGTCCACAAGCGTTATGTAGACATCTGCGCTACCCTGACCCAAATCAATGTTTGATAATCTCGCTGACTCAATATACTCGTTTTGCTCAAGAGCTGACAGCGCATCCTGCACCTGTCTGATTTTATCAACAGCCCTACCGCTGTCTTTTACTGTATCCACAACAGACTTTCTCAACCAATGCTCCCTGTCAAGCGTCAACAGCCACTTTGGCATAGAGATATTGAGCTTTCGAACAGGAAACTCAAACAGCACCTGCGCAAGTATAGCTTTTATCCTATTTTCGTCAAGCTCAATACAGTTTACAGGCAATGTCGGCACCTGATACTTATGAGCAAGCGTTGCAGCGAGCTCCTGAGAGTGTTTTGAATCAGGGTCAAGACAGTTCAAGAGTATGATAAACGGCTTGTTGATAGCCTTGAGCTCTCTGATTACCTTTTGTTCAGCCTCTACATAATCATCACGCTCAATATCAGTAAACGAGCCGTCTGTAGTCACAACAAGACCTATAGTAGAATGTTCTGTAATAACCTTGTTGGTGCCTATCTCAGCCGCTTTGTCAAATGCCATCTGAGTATCGCTCCATGGAGTTCTTACCATTCGTGGCATATCATCCTCCATATAGCCCATAGCAGACTCTACAACATAGCCCACACAGTCTATCATACGCACTCTGAGATTTGCAGTCTTATCAAGGTTAATCTCTATCGCCTTGTCAGGTATAAACTTAGGCTCTGTTGTCATTATAGTTTTGCCGCTTGATGACTGTGGCAACTCATCAGTAGTGCGGTTTCGCAGATTTTCATCTGTGATATTAGGCAAAACTATCGTATCCATAAAGCGTTTGATAAACGTAGACTTACCTGTACGCACAGGACCGACAACCCCTATGTATATATCGCCCTGTGTTCTGCCTGCTATGTCCTTGTAGATGCTTCTCTCTTCCATCTTTTTCCTCCGATATACTAATGATACTATAATGTATGAGGACAACATATAGAATATGACAAAATCAATTTTTGCTCTTATATTTCTAATTTAGAATTATAACTATAATAAAAGCAGAGTCTTCTCCCCTATTCGTTATACACAAGCAACATCATAGCAGACTCAAGCTCATCTGCATCTATGTCATTTTCTTTTAATAGAGTCTTGCTCTTAGTGGCAAAAGCTTTCGATATATCCCACACACTCTCGCCCTTGTCAGCATAATAAAGACAAAGCGCACTGTCGCTCTTTCTGACAGGTTTATCCTCAAGTGAGTGTATAGCCACTATTTGATTTGCAGAGCTACTGTTGCACAGAGATACAAAGCTCTTTATCTCTGCTCTCAAGTCCACACTACTGTCATCAACAAGTCTGAAACTGATAGATTGAACCATTGCGTTGCACAGCACAGCCTTGTCAAAGTCGCTGTCAAAATCTTCTGTTAGCTCAAGGTCAGCAGTACGCTCAATATAGTTGACCGTGTCCTCATCATCAAGCAGTAGCAAACAAACCGTCAATTTGCCCGACAATACAAGCTTGCCGTTACTTATAGCCGGCAAAAGCGTCAGACTCTGTGAATATACATCAAGAACCTTTTTGATACATATTCCGTCAAGGTTAACAGAAATATTACTAAGATGAGTCAATACTTTCAGAGTATGATTATGCTCACAGCACAGCGGATTAGTCTTTGTGTCAACCTGATACATGGTAGAATACACGTCTTCAATAACACTTATGTCCTTGCTTTGATAAGACAAAGCCGTAAAGCACAGCTTTGCATCAAGACTTAACACAGAATTATCGCCCAATGTATCGTTTTTGATATTCAGGTCGTATGACATAACCTCAACATAAGGGATGTTAACTACATTATCAATATCACAATCGCAGTCAACTATACGACTTAGCGGTATAACATAGGTGATGTGCTCTGTATCACCGCTGTCAAAGTCACACAGATACATAGCCCTCACAGTAAGCTCAAAATTCACCATTAACTTGTTAGATATACTCTTAATCTCTGTAACCTGAGCGTTGACAGAATAAGTCAACAGATACTGTACAGCTGGTTTGTTTGATACCGAGATATCCTCAGAAACCGAGAACTGCTCCTGACTGATTGCACACAGATCACCCGCTGAAAGCCTACGATGCTTTATCTGCAGGTCGCCGTCATCTTCAAAGCCGTATATCTCCTGACTCTCTTTGCACAGCACCTTGACATAAAGCGAAAACGCACCGTGTATCAAAAGTTTTCGGGGACTTAATGCTCTACAGTTGATGTACTCACACTTAGTGTTTGTGAGCACCACATAGCTCTTTGGAGTAGACTTGAGATTAAAGTTTGAGGTAAACGGCACGGTTTGCTCATAACAGCGAATGTTTTGTCTGACAGAGTCACAGTACAGCACTCTGACACACGCAACCCCATCAACAGTAAGCTGACCACCTGAGATATGCTTGTTATGAATCTTTGGTATAAGAGTACATTTGAGGATTTTTTCGATATCCGGACAGTAGTCAGGCAGACTGATATCAAAGTCAACTATCTGCTCGTTAACCGTATCCAAAAAGGTGTTGCAAAAATTCAGCGAATGCTTTGACAAATTATATTCCATGCTTGTTCTCCTTAATGTTTTCTACCAAATTGTATTATCAAAAAGCTTGATTTATGACACAAAAAAAAGCAGACCTTGTTACAGGTCTGCTAATTTTTTTATTTGAAGCCTTTTTTGTTCAGATACTGTGCTATACGCTCATCATCATAGAGCACCAGGTAGTTACATCCTGCCAAGTATTCATTATGATGCAAAACCTCATGGCACAGAGTTTTCCTTAGTATCTCATAGTACTCTTCTTTTGTCTTGTTTTTGAACACTTTGACAAAGCTACCATAATACAAAACAATATACTTGCCGAGATTATCACGCTTATATACACCCAAAATATACAGGTCGTTATCAACAGCGCATGGGTGCAGTCTTGAGTGCGGTTGAAGCACTACTCCGCCGTTTAGTTCTCTGTAGAGTTCTTTTGGCAGGGAGTCTGCTATCTCATCAAGCATGGTTGCACATTCATCAAACGAGAGCATATCAGTCCAAGAAGTCCTTGAGCTTCTTGCTTCTGCTTGGGTGACGGAGCTTTCTCAACGCCTTAGCCTCTATCTGACGGATACGCTCACGAGTTACATTAAACTCCTTGCCTACCTCTTCGAGTGTACGGCTACGGCCGTCTTCAAGACCAAAGCGGAGTCTTAGCACCTTCTCCTCTCTTGGTGTGAGTGTATCGAGCACTTCCATAAGCTGTTCTCTGAGCATTGTGTGTGATGCAGCATCTGCAGGTGCAGGAGCATCATCATCAGGGATAAAATCGCCCAAGTGGCTGTCCTCTTCTTCACCGATAGGAGTCTCAAGCGACACAGGCTCCTGAGCAACTCGCATAATCTCTCTTACCTTCTCTACAGGCATACCGAGCTCCTCTGCGATTTCATCTGCTGATGGCTCGTGACCATTCTGATGCAAAAGCTGACTTGATACTTTCTTTACTTTGTTAATTGTCTCAACCATATGGACAGGAATACGGATAGTACGAGCCTGGTCAGCTATAGCACGAGTGATAGCCTGTCTTATCCACCATGTAGCATAAGTAGAAAACTTAAAGCCCTTTGTATAGTCAAACTTCTCTACAGCCTTGATGAGGCCTAAGTTACCCTCCTGAATAAGATCGAGGAAATGCATACCACGACCGAGGTAACGCTTAGCGATACTGACAACAAGTCGCAGGTTCGCCTCTGACAGACGCTTCTTTGCACTTGCATCACCCTGAGAAATACGGATAGCAAGCTCAACCTCTTCTTCACTTGTAAGCAGAGGTACACGACCTATCTCCTTGAGATAAACTTTGACAGGGTCATCTATAGATATATTCTCAGCCTGCTCCAAGCTTTCGCCGCCTGCTGATACACCTGTCTCAGAATCTACGCCGTCTATATTAAGATTTTCGAGAGTAATATCGTCAGCGATATCATCCTCTACTATCTCGATGCCTGCGCTCTCAAGAGAATCGTACAGCTTTTCGAGCTGTTCAGGCTCAAAGTCTATCTCGCCGATAGCATCAAGTATATCCTTGTTGGATATAGAGCCTTTTGCTTTTCCAAGTTCTGTAAGTTCCTTGATAATAGTTTTCTTGTCTGTTGTTGGTACTGTCATAGTCCCATTTCCTTTCGTTTGTGAATTTATATTTCGAATTTAGAATTATATATTACTTATGCTTGTCCTTGAGCTGTTTTAAAAAAGAGTCAAACTCCTCGTTTGTAGCCGAGGCAATATCAGAGTCAGAGGGCTTTGCACTCTCGTCTTTGATAATCTTTATGTATTCAAGCACCGCCTGTTCGGTAGCCGCCTGCTGAGAGTATCCCGAGATAATAGACACTATGCTCGACACCTCGTCACTTGTGAAATCAGCAGATAGTGTGTTGAGAGGCTCTTTATGCTCTTTAATTCTTTCTGAGAAATATTCATACAGCTTTCTGTTAAACTGTGTGACAAAATCAGTAGCAGTAATGTTTTTCTCAACAAAAGATAATTTGTCGGGGTTATTAATTAGAAAAGCAAGCAAATTCTGCTCTGCCATAGTAGCTCGTGGCATCTTAGCACGCTCGGGGTTAATCTTGTCATCTCTGCCCGAGAGCTTACTGCTAAGCTTAGAGAACTCGGTTTTTCTATCGTTGTAGTATCTGTTTCTCGATGCTTTCTTGATTTGCTCAATAATCGTGTTCTTCTCTACCGATACCTCAGCCGACAGTTTAGATGCATATATGTCCTGCTCCATAAGGTTGTCAAGAGTCGATAGCACCTTTACAGCCTGTGACAGATATGCAAACTTGCCGTCAGATGTACTCAGGTCAAACTCCTGTTTTAATTTAAACAGCCTGTACTCTACATCGTTTCCGCTATTTTCAAGAATATTCTTGAACGCCGCTGGTCCCTTGTCGCCGTTCTTTCTGATAAACTCATCAGGGTCCTTGCCGTCAGGTATAGACAGCACCCTGACTACAAGTCCTACATTTCTGAGTATCGAGATAGCTCTGTTTGTTGCTTTCTGTCCTGCTTCGTCAGCATCATAGCAAATAACAACCTCGTCACAGTAACGCTTCATCAGCATAGCTTGCTCGGTAGTCAGCGCTGTGCCCAAGGTAGCAACCGCATCAGTAAACCCTGCCTGATTGACAGAGATAACATCCATATATCCCTCGCACAGAATAAGGCGTTTTGTACCGCTGTTCTTAGCGTTATTCAGAGAGAACAGATTTTGACTTTTGTTAAAAACAATAGTATCAGAGGTATTTAAATACTTTGGCTTTTGGTCACTCATAATTCGACCGCCAAAGGCTATGACATTGCCCCTGAGGTCAATAATCGGAAACATAACTCTATCTACAAAACGATCAATAACCGAGTTGCCCGACCTCGACTTAAACACAAGGTTTGCCGCTATAAGCTCGGCATCAGTAAAGCCCTTGGACTTTAGATGATTTGTAAGCGCAAAGCGATTGTTGGGAGAGTAGCCGAGTCCGAATCGTGTGATAGTCTTATCAGTTAGAGCTCTGCCTCTTAAGTACGAGAGCGCCTGTGCACCCTCAGGTGTAAACAGCTTGCTATAATAAAACCGAGCCGCCTCACGATTAGCCTCAAACACCCTTGTTCTCAGTTTACTCATAGAGTCATCGACCGCATCCTCAGGTACAGTCATACCTGCACGCTGAGCAAGAAACTTGACAGCTTCCATATAGTCAAGGTTCTCTATCTTCATTATAAAGGTGATGACATCACCGCCTGTGCCACATCCAAAACAATAAAAAGAACCATTCTCAGAATATATGTTAAACGATGGGGTTTTCTCACCGTGAAACGGACAGAGTCCCACGAGGTTTCTGCCACGGCGCTTCAACTGCATATATGAAGATGCAATCTCTGACAAATCGCTACGATACTTCAGCTCAGCAATAAAATCTTCTGACAGTCTCATATAACCCCTCCTTTTCTAAAAATGGTCCAAACTATTAATATTTACGCTTATATATACGCAGGTTCTGCATTTTATCCTTTAATTTTTTGAAAAAATATCCTAAAAATTACTTTTTCTGTTCAAAAAAGTCTTTTGATATCTCTTTTGCACTACATTCACCACAGGATAATTCTGACAAAATCTCGTTGAGTTTACCAAGATTATCACAAGGAAGATGAAATTTAACCGTGACAACATCAGCAAAATCACTACTATCCACAACACCATCAAGCGATGCGATAGTCGCAGGAATCTTGCCGTACTGATTATATGTACAGGATAGTGTACACACACTGCACACCTGCATTGTGACAGTACCTATCTCTTTAAGTGACATTGATGCCGAGTGCGAGTACGCTCTGACAAGTCCACCTACGCCAAGCAGAACTCCGCCGAAATAACGGGTTACCACTACAACAACATCGGTGACGTTGTTTTTTTGCAGTACATCAAGCACAGGTATGCCTGCAGTACCCTGTGGCTCGTTATCGTCAGAATATCGTTTTATCTGATTTTCTCTTAGCACATAAGCATATACATTATGAGTAGCGTCCCAGTGCTTTTGTCTGATTTCTGCGATAAAATCAGTAGCTTCTTTCTCACTTGATACATGTCTGATATATCCGATAAAGCGCGAGCGTTTCTCTACAAACTCTGCGCTGATACTACCTTTTACGGTGATATATGTCTGCACGGCTATACTCCCCTTAGTGTTTATAAAAGAACAGGCGGTACCTAAGTACCGCCTCAACAATTACATGATTATTTCTCTTCCATACCGAAACGCTTCTTAAATCTGTCAACACGTCCGCCGGTATCAACGAGCTTCTGCTTTCCTGTGAAGAATGGGTGGCATTTTGAACAAATTTCAACACGGATATTCTGCTTTGTTGAACCTGTCTCGATTACATTACCGCATGCGCAAGTAATTGTTGTCTGCTCATAATTTGGATGTAAATTTTCCTTCATTGTGTTCACCTCTTTCGTTGAAACCGTAATATAACAAATGGATTATACAATAAAACATTCTAAAAAGCAAGTGTTTTTTTCATTTTTTTAAACTGTTCAGTTCAAATAGACCACATATTCGTCAAGATTCATATCATATGCACGCATAGTTTTTGCATTATCCACACCGACATATCTGAATAGATTTGGCGAATATTTCAGCCCACCTGTGTTCTCCTTGTCAGGATACCTCAGTACAAATCCGTAGTTGACGCAGTTTTTCTCAAGCCACGCAAATTCAGCAGTATCAGAAAACTTCTTGTTACTATTATCGTCAAATTTTATGACAAGTCCTGTCTGCTGTTCACACTCGCCCTCTTTCGGAGTTGTTTTCTTGATAGCAGCCTCAGCCTTAACTGTAGAGCACTTGTGCTTTTTCTTGTACTTTTTGACAGCAGTCTGATATATATCTTTTTGTTCTTCAAAAGAAATATAACCGCTCACTACCTCGAGCTCAAGCCCGTGCTCAGACGCATCACTCATAAGCCTTTTTAAATCACTTAGCACCAAGCTGTTAACCTGCACAGCGCTAAAATCTGCAAGCTTTGGCACATATGAGCTGTCTACGGTGTTTGCCGAGTTGACTATCTGCAACAGCTGCGACTGCTCCTGAGCACTATACATAGGCTCGCTTGATTTCACAGCATCATGCTCAAGCTCAAGCTTTACATACTCGCTCTGATATGACTTGTATCCAAAGAAGATACCAACCACCAGCACAGCAACCATAATAAGCGGCAACAAAAACAGCATAACCCGCTGATACGCAATAGCGTCTGCCTCTTTGCGTCTATCTTCTTCGAGACGGCCTCTTGAGACTTTAAAATTATTCTTTTTAGCCACAACAAGCCACCTCGATTCTACACTTTGCAAAATTTCTTTATATATTACTTAATGATTTTTGTCTCAATTTCATCCACAGCCTTGTCGATAAACTGCTGTAAGCTCATAGCGCCGAGGTCGCCTTCTTTTCTATCTCTGACAGAAACAGTATTATTCTCAATATCCTTGTCACCAACAAGAATCATATATGGCACCTTCTGTAGCTGAGCCTCTCTGATTTTAAAGCCTATCTTCTCAGAGCGGTCATCAACCTCTACACGCATGCCCTTAGCCTCCAAAGCACGCTTGACCTCGTAGATATAGTCAAGATGTCTGTCAGCAATAGGCAGAAGCTTGACCTGTACAGGTGCAAGCCACATCGGGAATGCGCCGGCATACTTCTCGATAAGCAGAGCGAGTGTACGCTCGTAGCATCCAAGTGATGTTCTGTGGATAATGTACGGATTCTTCTTAGTACCGTCCTTGTCTACATATTCCATAGAGAACTTCTCAGCAAGCATCTGGTCAACCTGAATTGTGATGAGAGTGTCCTCTTTGCCATAAACGTTCTTAATCTGAATATCAAGCTTAGGACCATAGAAAGCGGCCTCGCCAATACCCACCTTGTACGGTATCTCAAGGTGGTCAAGAATACGCTTCATAACGCCCTGAGCCTCGTCCCACTGCTCTTGAGTACCAATATACTTATCTCTGTCATCAGGGTCCCACTGAGAGAATCTGTAAGATACATCCTCATAAAGTCCGAGTGTCTTGAGACAGTAGATAGCAAGCTCCAGACAATGCTTGAACTCACCCTCCAACTGCTCAGGAGTACACATAAGATGACCCTCAGATATAGTAAACTGACGCACACGAATGAGTCCGTGCATCTCGCCACTTGCCTCGTTTCTAAAGAGTGTGGATGTCTCATTCAAGCGCATTGGCAGGTCACGATAAGATCTGCCACGATTCAAAAATACTTGATACTGGAACGGACATGTCATAGGACGCAGAGCAAACACCTCGTCGTCCTTTTCTTCGTCACCTAAGACAAACATTCCGTCCTTGTAGTGACCCCAGTGACCACTGAGCTTATACAAATCAGACTTAGCCATAAGCGGAGTCTTGGTTAGCTGCCAACCGTTTTTCTGCTCAAGGTCCTCAACAAAACGCTGCAAAAGCTGAATAACTCTTGCACCCTTTGGCAAAAGGATCGGAAGTCCCTGACCTATAAGCTGTGATGTTGTAAACAGCTCAAGCTCACGACCAAGCTTGTTGTGGTCACGCTTTAAGGCTTCTTCCTGTCTGACTAAATATTCCTCAAGCATAGATGCCTTAGGGAAAGATATACCATATACACGACAAAGCTGTGCGTTCTTAGCATCGCCACGCCAGTAAGCGCCTGTACAGTTAGTGAGCTTTAGAGCCTTGACCGGTGCAACACTCAACAGATGAGGGCCTGCACAAAGGTCAACAAAATCGCCTTGCTTATAGAAGCTGATAGGCTCACCCTTATCTGCGTGCTCTTGAGCAAGCTCTACCTTGTACTGCTCGCCCATCTCACTTAGCATATCGATAGCATCCTGTGGTGTTTTCTCAAATTTAATAAGCTCAACACCTGTCTTTACTATCTGCTTCATAGTAGCTTCTATCTTCTCAATATCTTCATTAGTGAACGGTCTTTCTACATCAAAATCATAGTAGAAGCCCTCATCAATAGCAGGACCAATAGCTATCTTAGCATTTGGAAAAAGCTGTTTTACAGCCTGTGCCAGAATATGTGAGCTTGTGTGCCAGAACGCCTTTTTGCCCTCTTCATCATCAAAAGTGAGCAACTCAAGCTTACAGTCAGTAGTAAGCTCTGTACGCAAGTCGCACAGTACACCGTCTATCTTGCAGGCACATACAGATTTGTAAAGTCCTGCACCAATAGATTTAGCTATTTCAGCGGCTGTTGTGTTGTTCTCATACTCTCTGACAACTCCGCCCTTAAGTTCTACATTAATCATATTTATCTCTCCTCAATGTAAAAATATACTAAAAAAATAACCGCCCTAATATTCTGTAAAAGAATTATTAGGACGGCATAATAAACTAAACCGTGGTTCCACCTAACTTCGGCATAAACCCTCAAAAAACCTGTAACGTAGTCACACGTCGCACCATTTCCTGTGCGATCTCAAAGGTGGTATCCAAATATACTAAACTATCGCTATCCCAGCAAAAAGCGACTCTCTGAAAGCATCATATATCGGCATTGTCCTTATCAACAATCAATATTCTTTAAATAATATAACACTTATAAAAATCTATGTCAACGAAAAATTTATAACAATTTCGCAAGAAATTGCTGTACATACGTAGCATCAAGTATAGTGACTTTGGCATCAAAATCTGCATCAGCATAGGCTATCTGCTCATTTGTAAAGCTTCTAAGTGATGCAAGATACATCTGAATCAAAGTAGCGTCTACAATATCGACAGTTCCATCAAGTCCTACCTCGCCTCGAAGGTTGTTGACCGAGTAATTCTGCGAAAGTGCCGAGTGTGCAAAGCTTGAATCGTCACAGATAACAGACACATCGCTACCTGCACCAAAAACATTAGTCGGCATATACATAATACTGCTTGGAGCTGTCAATGCACTAAGAGATGTAGTGTAAGAGAATGCGCTATCCCCCACAGCAACTACGTCAGATGAAAGTAATACTGACTCAAGCGCAGTACAGCTACTGAAAGCACCGTAATCAATAGACAAATCAGAGCCCTTGATATATGCAATTGATAGCTTCAAACAATTAATAAAAGCTCCCTTGCCTATTTTGTTGAGAGTAGACGGTGTCGAAATCTCAGCAAGTCTTGTACAATTAGCAAAGGCCTCGTCATCTATCAGCACGAGCCCATCAGCAAGCTCTACCGTACTAAGCTTTGTACAGCTCATAAACGCTCTGGCACCAATAGCAAAGGTAGAACCGGTAAACTTAACAGATGTGATATTTGCGTTCTGATAAAATGCATTGGCTGCTATCTGCTTAACACTTGACGGTATAGATACATTAGTACCGCTACCGTTATAAGCTACCAGTATACCGTCACCAAGCACTACAAAACCACTTTGTGAGATAAGATACTTAGTAGAATAAAAAGCGTCTGCTCCAATATGTGTAACAGAGCTGCCAATATTAATCTTTGACAGCGAGGTGCACTCATAAAACGCTCCCTCACCTATCGAGCTAAGGTCATCTTCTGCTGTAAATGTAGTTATAATTGAATTACGCAAAAACGCGTATGGTGCTATAGAAGTAATACCCAAAGGTAAGGTAACACTCTTTTGCGTACCGTTGTAGCTAATAAGCACGCTACCTACTGTAAGAAACTCAACAGTAGACTGGGTGAGAAACTTAGTGTCATTAAATGCCAGCGCTCCAACATATGTGACAGAGTCTGCCTTTTTAACATTTGCAAGTGCTGTACAACCATAGAAAGCCTTGTCACCTATAGAGTAGACCTTGTTGTGCAAGGTTACTGTTTTGATAGTAGTATTGCCTGCAAAGGCGCTGTCTGCTATAGAGTACACAGACGATGGTACCGTTACACTTGTTGAGGTGCCTTTGTAAGCTGTTAACACTCCATCTTCTACTACAAAGTCTGTGTCTGCAGACCGTGCAAAAGAAAAAGGCACCAAGCACGCAACCATCAGCACCGCACAAAATACGGCTATAATTTTCTTCATACTATTCATCCTTAACTAAAAAAAGAAAATGGGCGGAAAACCGCCCATAAATTTAGAATTCATCCTCAGAAATCTCAAGAATAAGTTTATCAATGCGGTCCATAGTAGTGTCTATATCGTCTTCGTAGTCCTCAGTTTTATCGTAGGTGCTGTTCTCCTTAGTGATAAATACGTCAGCACTCTCATTGATTTCGTTCTTGACATCATCAACTATATCCACCGGAATCTCATATTCAGCATCATCAGCAGCATAAATAAAACCGCTGGCATCAGCATCGGATATATACATTTCTTCTGCATCGCTGTTATTAAGAGAATTCTCTGCAATAGATATGAACACCTCATCATCTGCAGATACAGGATTGTTTGCATTAAGAGCGGTATTCAATGGTCTGTTCGGATCGTTACCGTTATTTGCAGAATTCTCGAGTGCGCTCATAATATCAGCGTCAGCAGAATCAATATCCTGATAATCCTCACCATCAATATCATCAATTATCTCGATTTCGTCTTTACGCTTTACCTTTGCTGTCAGCTCAACAAGGAATGCAAATATATACAGTCCCAAAAGTCCAAGCTCAACAACCTCAAGCATTGAGAAAAAGCTTGGCACAAAGCTTGTTGCACCGGCAAAACGAATACACAGCTCATATACTGTATATGACAATAGTATAGTTACAGCCGGCAAACCATAGATAAATGATGACTTAACCGGACTCTTGCCCTGCATAAGTGCTACTATCATAGCGTAATTGAACATAAACAAGGTGACAAAAACATAGCAGATAAGCTTGGTTATATCAACCTGTACTATAGACTCAGTAGTAATGCTCAAAAAGCAAGTGACAAGTCTGAGTGCAGAGAAAAGCACTGGTATGAGATAGAATACTGCAAGTCCCCTTACTCCGCCGTTACCGACAAAGTGGTTGAGTCCAAGCACCACAAAAACTATAGCGCACAAAACAGTAAGTGCTGCGTCTGCAACAGCAAACAAATCATACTGAGCTGTTCTGAAAATATTAAATGCCATATTTGCACCGTCACACGCAAGCGCAACAGCAAGCAAAACACCTAATATACCTGCTACAGGATTCTTGTCTATCTTATAGACAGGTGCTGATTTTCTGTCGCACAAGCAAAAGATAAGTGCAAACAAAAACACAGCAAGTGCACATCCGACAGCTATATATGTCCATGTAAGGTTATCAATCGAGTAGAAGGTGCCGTCTGTTATGAAGAACACCTGAATAACCTTGATAGCAAGCGCTGCAATTGTAAAAGGAACAAATGCAACCCAAGATAATTTAGAAGTCATATTGTATCTCCTTTTTTGCTAAATGATATAACATCACATAGTAATCCATAATCACATATATATTGTATAATGCCTAAACTTAATGTGTCAAGTTAATTTATTGTAACATTATAATGAAATAATAACCAAAAAACAGGCGCCCTATAAAGACGCCTGTAATTTATTACTTATATTTTCTCTTTGAGCTATTAGCCTGTTTCTTCTTTGCATACGATGTAGAAACTCCTACATAAATAACAAACAGAACAATAACCACAAATACCGATATCAAGAACCATACTGATGTCAGTATACTCTTGACAAGGTTTGCAACATACAAAATAAAGCTCACCTTGACATCTTCCTGTGCTACAAGGTTAATATTAGTAACCTGTGCACCCTTGTAGTATACAGTCGCAGTAGTTACCACCTCACCGCTTGATATAGGTGCGCTGACCGCCTCTGTAGTATCCGGAACTATCGAGATATCTGCCTTTGAGTAATTACTCGGAAGTATTATATTGAGGTCGCTCTCAGGCACAAGCAGAATAGTGTCTGTATCCCATGCGTGATCAACCTTCTGCTCACACACAGGAGTTGTCCTTGTCGCCTGTGTTACAAACTCAAGATTCAGAAAAGCCCAACGATAGAGGTTTGCTGATTCTATCATACAGTACTGCTCTGTTATATCTTTTTCAAAATTATAAGGAGCGTGAAGACAAACTATCATATAAGCATAGCCATCATACAAGGCTGTGCTGATAAGACAGCGTCCTGCTTCGTTGGTTGTGCCGTTTTTGATGCCTGTAGCGTAGGTGTAGTAGTAATCGCCACCACGACCTGAGTCTATCATATAGTTAGTGGTAACTATAGGGTAATCATCACCCTCAAGATAATAGGTCGAGGTTGAACAAATTTTAGAAAACAACGGCAGACCCATAGCATACTTTGTCATCACATACAAATCACGAGCAGTAGTGTAGTGGTTGCTGTCATGGACACCCGTAGGATTTGTGAAATTTGTGTTCTTGAGTCCGAGCTCTTTTGCCTTGTCGTTCATCATTGTGACAAAATCTGTGCCTGACTCTGTAGTAATATGGTCAGCAAGCACAGTAGCCGCATCGTGACCTACAGGTATCATCAAAGCATACAGCAGGTCTTTGACACTCAGGCTCTTGCCCGCATGCCACTCAAGACCAGAGCAGGCTATTCCATTAGCCTCAAGCTTTTCTATAGTAGACTGTGGGATTTTGATTCGTGTATTATCATAATCAGCAAAATACTCAGCCGCTACAATGTATGTCATCACCTTGGTAAGCGATGCAGGATAGCGCTTTGAGTCAGCATCTTTTTCAAACACAGGCATATCAGAGTCAAGATTGACCATAAGTATAGAGTCAGAGTATGTCTCGACTTCGTTATCAAAGCTAACTGCACCTGCGCTTACAGTACACACAGATACAACAATAAGCGCAACAAATAATAAACTTACTATCTTCTTCATATCGCTCAACCTGCCTGTGTAGACGCTGTAGCATCAGCCTGTGTCGGCGTTTGCTTTTGAGTTGGCTGCTGTGTTTGTTCTGTTTTGTCGCTATCTGATGCATCAACTAAAGTTGCATCAAACATAACACCCAGAAAGCTCGAAATATCACTATACATACTTGTGCCAACAGACTCATTTGATATAAGTTCTATAGTATCAAGATACTCGCCATCATAGTACATCTTTGCACTACCGAGGTTCTGTCCCTTGAATACAGGTAATTTAAGCTTCTTAGAAATTTTAAATTTATACTCCAACTTATCATAGCTGAAGTCAGCAGGAACAGTACGAACTATGTCTTCACCTGTGTTAAGCTGTATCACAGACTCACCCCACATAGTATCAACACTCACGCTCTTGAGCACATCATCCTCTGCAACAATCTGTTTGTTGCCAAGATTCTGATAAGCCCACGAGAACAACTGCTTGGCCTCAGTAAAAGCGTTGTGTTCGCTGACAACCTGTGCACCCGAAATAATACACACATAGGTTACATCGTTATATACGCTGACAGACACCAAATTGCCAAGACCAACTCTGTCAGCTCCGTACTTGCCGTTTACTGCATATCTGAAGTAATACGGACTCTCATTGTTGATCAGCGAATCTTTGCTTGTAATAGTGTGATTTTTGCTTTCTTTATAGTCACTCGGTGTGTAGGTGTACATCCCTGAAATCTCAACATACTCAGGAATCTGCAGTGCATTTTTTACTATCTTATACATATCACTACAGGTAGTAAACTGAGTAGCATCCATAACAAGTGACGGGGACGCAAATCTGGTTTTTTTGCAGCCGAGCTCCTTAGCCTTCTTGTTCATCAAATCAACAAAGGCATCAATATCGCCACCGCTGACATAATCAGCCAGAACATAAGCAGCATCCGTGCCATTAGGAAGCATCAAAAAGCACAAAAGGTCATAAACTGTCAAAGTGCTATCGACATACTTAGAGAGCGTGTTATCCGTATACGGCACCATATCAATCACCTCTTGCTTAATAACAACGGACTCATCTAAATCAACAACATTATTTGCGGCAATAATAAATGTCATAATATGAGTCAGATATGACTGAAAACGTGCTGTATCGGCATTTTTCTCATACACAAAAGTATCAGTATCAAGGTTTGCAACAAGGACTGCCTTGCTTGTGATATTGATATCATTGTCGTATGTTATTGCAGAAATTTGCATACTGCTGAAGCAAATTAATATAGAAAGTATTAAAGAAATACAAAAAATTAGTTTTTTCTTCATAGTTTTTTCCTTTATTTTATGTTATTATAATTTATGTTATTATATTTAATAATACGTCATTATTATTTTATTCTACAATAAATTTTAAATTATATCAATAATTTTTTGCAAAAACGGAGGAATTGTCATGATATATGTGACAGGAGATATCCACGGCGACATCAAAGACCTTGAGCAAAGAAAAATCCAGAAACTGAAAAAAGGGGACGTGCTGCTTGTTACGGGAGATTTTGGATTTATATGGGATAATTCTAAATCAGAATTAAAAAATCTAAAAAAGCTGAGCAAAAAGAAATTCACCATCGCCTTTGTAGACGGAGTGCACGAAAACTTTGATATGCTAAATGAATATCCTGAGTGTGAGATTTTCGGTTCAACTGCGAAAAAAATCTCGGACAATATATATTGTCTCAATCGTGGAGAAATCTACACCATAGATAACAAAAAAATATTTGCTTTGGGCGGTGGCAAGGATGACACACTCGACTATGACAGCTATGACCCGCTGACAGACAAGGCTATGCCGACAGATGAGGTGCTTAAAGTTGCTGTTGATAAGTTGAACAAAATCGGTAAAAAGATAGAAATCATCCTGACGCACGAAGCCCCTGCCTCAGTAAAAAAACTGATACGCAGGGACAGTGAAATAAATGATATTAATATTTTTCTTGATACACTTGTGCATAATGTATGGTATGACAAGTGGTACTTTGGAAGTCTGCATACAGACAGAGTGCTGTCAAACAATATGACCTGTGTTTATCAAGAGGTCATAAAGCTCAGCTAATTAAGCGAGGTGTCGCCCGTCTTTAAAAACAAAAGCTTTACCATAGCACGAAGTCCTCTGTAAGAATCTGCTGACAAATCAGGGGACTTGATAAGAATATCCTGTGTGGCGTCTTTTGCCATACTCAGACCCTTCATATCTGAAAAATCTGCGATGTTAAGCTTGGGCAAGCCGTGCTGTCTGTTACCAAAAAAGTCACCCGGACCTCTGAGCTTCAAATCTTCATCGGCTATCTCAAAGCCGTCTGTTGTTCTGCACATAGTAGAGAGTCTGCGAGTGGTGTTCTCGCTGTGATTATCAGACACAAGGATACAAAACGACTCGTGCTCTCCCCTGCCAACTCTTCCCCTAAGCTGATGAAGCTGAGATAGGCCGAAACGCTCGGCGTTCTCTATCATAATAACTGAAGCGTTTGCGACATCAACACCAACCTCTATAACAGTTGTTGACACAAGCAACGAAATATCACCAGTTAAGAAGCTGTTCATAACGGCTTCTTTTTCTTTTGTTTTCATTTTGCCGTGGAGTATACCTACAGGATAATCGGAAAACTCACTGAGCATAAGCTCTGCCGCATAATTTTCTGCAGACTCAAGCTCAAGCATAGACTCCTCTACAAGAGGACAGACAATATAGCACTGCCTGCCTATATCGAGCTGTTTTTTGATAAAGCCTAAAGCTCGCTCTCGTTTGCTTGAATCTATAAGCATAGTCTTGACGGGTTGTCTGCCAAGAGGTAGCTCGTCAATACAGGTGATATCAAGGTCCCCATAAATAATAAGTCCCAAGGTACGAGGTATAGGAGTAGCAGACAAAACAAGTATGTGCGGACTACTGCCTTTTTTAGCCAAAATCGAGCGTTGCTCGACACCAAAGCGATGCTGTTCGTCAGTTACTGCAAGACCTAAATTTCTAAACTCTACAGAATCAGAAATGAGAGCGTGTGTGCCTACAGCTACATCTATCTCGCCATTTGATAACCTCTGTTTGAATTTATCCTTCTGAGACTTGGTCATGGAGCCGACAATGAGCTCGACAACAAGTCCTAAAGGCTCGAGCATACGGCTAAGATTGTTATAATGCTGTTGTGCCAGAATCTCAGTAGGTGCCATAAATGCAGATTGATATCCGTTTTTGCACGCATTGTAACACAAGGCAGTAGCTACTGCTGTCTTGCCACAACCGACATCACCCTGAACCAAACGGTTCATCGGTGATTTTTTATTCTTCATATCGTTTACACAATCAGCTATTGCATTCTTCTGAGCATTTGTGAGTGTGTAGGGCAGGCTGTCAACAAACTCACCTGTATAATCTATCGGCATTGAAATCGAGGTTTGCTTTCTCTTGTTAGAGCGTAGCATAGAAAGCCCCAAATTGAGCACCAAAAGCTCCTCGAAAACAAGTCGCTGTCTGGCTTTTTCAAGGCTTGCGTTATCACTTGGAAAGTGAATATTCATAAGTGCAAATCTGAGTGTGCACAGGTTGTACTTATCAAGTAGCTGTTGAGGGATAGGGTCTGTCATATCCTGTGGAAGCATCTCAAGCGCTCCACGCACAGCCTTGATAACAGTATGATTATTAAGCCCTGCTGTGAGATTATATATAGGTAAAATATCTGAAGCTTTGTCAGCATTTTTAAACTGTGGTGATACCATCTGAAAGCTGTAGTTATCCTTAGTGACCTTGCCCATAAAGTAATACTGCTGTGAATATTTGAGCATTGAGCTTATGTACTGGTTATTAAAGAATACAAGCTCCATAGCACCGCTTGAGTCAGATACGATAACCTTGCTAAGAATTCTGCCACCACTAATGCGAGTAGTAGTAACCGCTGAAGTTACAGTAGCCTTGATAACGCATTTCTCGCCGTTTTGGACCTCGTTAATCAGAGTAGAGGCACCCCAATCCTCATATGTACGGGGATAAAATCTCAGCAAATCACCGACACTATTGATGCCGAGTTTACTAAAAAAAGCGGCACGAGTCTTGCCTATGCCTGAAATCTCGGTCACAGGTACTGTATATAGTGACATTTTATCCCTCCTGTCTTATAAACAAACGGCGGCGAAAAAAATCGCCGCCTGAAAAATTATTATTCTACACTCAAGATGTAATAGTATACCGGCTGACCGCCTGATACGAATGTGATATCTACATCGTCCGAGAACTTATCCTGTAAAGCCTCATAAGCCTTCTGAGCATCCTCATCGGATACATCCTCACCGCTGATAAGAGTTACGAACGACTTGTCATCTGTAATCATATTTTTTGCAAGTTTGAGCAGGGCTTTCTCTATAGATTTCTCAGAGATAGTAAGCTTGCCGTTTTCGAGTGCGATGATGTCGCCCTCTTTGATCTTCTTGAGACCAAACTCAGAGTCTCTTGCGGCAAAAGTAACCTGACCTGTAGATACGTTAGATGCTGCCTCCATCATATTATCCTTATTGGTCTGAGCATCTGAATCAGGGTCAAACACAAGCATTGCTGACATACCCTGTGGTACTGTACGAGTAGGCACGATAACAACCTCTCTATCCTCAACCAAAGCCTGTGTCTGCTCTGCAGCCATAATAATGTTCTTGTTGTTAGGTAAAACGAAAACTGTCTTGGCAGGTGTTGCCATAACAGCAGCGTAAATATCATCAGTAGATGGGTTCATACTCTGACCGCCGGATACAACGTGTGAGCAACCAAGCTGTGAGAAAAGCTCTGTAACACCGTCACCTGCAGCAACAGCTACAAAGCCGTAAGCGTCAGTAGGCTCTGCAACAGAGAGCTGAGGTTTTGAGGCTTTTTTCCCTGATTTGCTCTGCTTCTTCTCGTTGTCCACCTTAGCCTGCTTATGCTGTTCTTTCATATTCTCGACCTTAACAGTCAAAAGCTGACCAAACTCGAGACCTTTCTTGAGGGCATCGCCAGGCTGTTCTGTATGAACATGAACCTTGATAATCTCGTCATCGTCAACTACAACTACGCAATCGCCGATAGTCTCTAAGAATAGTCTGAGTTCGTTAGGCTCTGTAGCAATCTCAGGATCACGACCTACGATAAATTCAGTACAATATGTGAAATTGATAACCTCGTCAAACTCAGCGGCAGCAGAACGGAAAGCGTCCTCTTCGCTCTCTGACTCGACATCTGTGTCATCGCACTCGATAACAACGCCATCTTTAAATACTGAGAGCATACCCTCGAAGATAACAAGGATACCCTTACCACCGGCGTCTACTACGCCTGCCTTCTTGAGTACAGGAAGCATCTTAGGAGTTAAATCAAGAGCCTTGCTCGCCTCATCACAAACAACCTCCCATATCTCTACAGCATCGTCTGTATCTGAGACAGCCTCTACAGCACCCTCCGCAGCCATACGACCAACAGTGAGCATTGTACCCTCTGTAGGCTTCATAACAGCCTTGTATGCAGCATCGACACCTATAGACAGAGCGTTTGCTAAATCTGCACCGTTACACTCACTCTTGCCCTCTAAGCCTTTTGCAAAGCCCCTAAAGAACAAAGATGTGATAACGCCTGAGTTACCTCTTGCACCTCGAAGCATTGCAGAAGCAGTCTTCTGAGCAACAACAGACACCTCGTTTGAATCAATGCTCTCAAGCTCCTTGACAGCAGCCATAATTGTCATAGACATATTAGTACCTGTGTCGCCATCAGGAACAGGGAAAATATTGAGGTCGTTGATTCTTGCTTTTTGTGAACAGATGTTATTAGCACCTGAAATAATAGCTTGTTTAAGAATTGCACCGTTTATCATTAAAGCACTTCCTTTATTTGATAATTGTTAGAGCATCATTAATCCCGAATATTATATAACAAAAAGTTAAAATACGCAAGTTTTTTGTAACCTTTTGGGCTTACATTACGATAGTTTGGTTAATCTTACAATTATGCGTTTGATGTTATAAAACTTTGTACAAATATGCACAACTAAAGTTTGTAGCTCTGTACAAATGTAGTCTTGCCACTCTTGTCATCAATATCAAAAAGTACGCAGTCAAGCTCGCACTCGCCCTGAGCAAACTCGAATCGCGCAGGTAGTTTTGTCTTGAATTTCTCAATTATTATCTCTTTTTTGACACCAATAACCGAATCAACGGGTCCTGTCATACCGACATCTGTAATATAACCTGTGCCACCAGAAAGGATAGTGGCATCGGCTGTCTGAACATGGGTATGGGTACCAAAAACCGCAGAAACTCTCGAATCAAAACAAAGTCCCAAGGCACGCTTCTCGCTGGTAGCCTCTGCGTGAAAATCAACGATGATAATCTTTGAATCGATAGTCGGCAAAAGTCTCTCGAGACATAAAAAAGGATTATCCACACGAGTGTCCATAAGCTCCTGTCCCATAAGGTTTAAGACAGTAACTGTAGTTCTGCCCATATCTACTGTGCAGTATCCTCTGCCGGGTGTCATAGATGACGGAAAGTTATATGGTCTTATTATATACTCGTTGTCATCAAGAAAATTGTAGATTTCTTTGCGTTGGAAAGAATGATTGCCAAGTGTAATTACATCGACAGAGCTGTGAAACAGATATTCGGCAGAGCTTGGAAGCACTCCGTTACCGTCTGCGGAATTCTCAGCGTTACAGATAACAAGATCAATGTTGTTCTTGCGCTTGAAGTCAGGCAACACTCGTCTTAAATACTCACAGCCAATATTGCCGACAACATCTCCTACACACAAAATTCTCATAATATACCTCTTTCTATAGGCAAAGTATGCCCACATAAGTATATCACAAAAATTAAAAAACACAAATATTATTGCTCATCTAAAGATTTTTGCTCATTTTCTAACAGCTCAAGGGCGCTGACATCGATATCCTGCTGATATGCTATATCCTCTGTGCAGGTGTAATCGGCATCTAAAATCATTGATTTGTCGGTATATGAATATCTAAAGCTATGATCGGTAACCTCACATTCGGACAATGCAAATATTCTAAAAAGCATCTGCTGTGTCATAAGCTGAGATTTCATCAGTGACTCATCTAATTTTTCGTTAGTATATGACGGTGTGAAAACAGAAATTTCGCTGATACTAAGTGGCAAGGCAGTATCAAACAACACAAAACCGCTGTTATGATAACGCAACACATCGTCTGTATCAGAAAAAGTGTGTGTCAAGGGTAGCGAAAGATTAAAAACATTGAGATTACGGCTAAGCGTAGGAGTTGATGGATAACGGGTCAGTGTCTGATTTTTCGGTACTTCAAATCTGGCTTTTCTATGAGTTTGTGCCATAATCACCGCATCTGCACGCACAAGGCTAAGTCCGCCAAGCTCATCCTCTACAACCGCGCTGACAAGCAGCTGGTCTTTGAGCACACCTGAACCGCTACTGAAATACGCATCGCCTTTCTTGGTATCTATGCTGAGTATCAGACCGTCACGCTCAGCCTTGACATTGCATGGCTGTGAATACTCGGTTTTTTGAGCGATTGCCTTCTCCTTTATCTCGACAGATGCATTTGAACCGAGCACATTGATAGCCATCCATCCGATGCTATCAAGCTCTAACATCGTGTTTCTTGAAACCTCTGTAAAACTTGTGGTCGGTTTGAATGTACCTATATACAATCCGTTTTTTCTAAGCGTCTGCATCAACTGACTATAGCTTAAAGTCTCGAGCCCTGTGACCTCTATAGTCCACACAAAGCTCGACATAAACAATGTGATGGCTATAAACAAGCAAACACCCAAAAGCACACCGACTCTGTTTCGGTGATTCTTTATGACAAAAGGCAGACCGCACCTTTTGATACACCGAAGTCTAACAGAGCTTTTTTTGGCGAGGTGTCTGACTCTCAGATAATCTCTGACAAACATACACGCAGTTAAGCTTGAGCTGTCTGTGCAAGTGTCCCAGATTGACACTCTGTTCTTTGTGACTATGTTAATAAATCGTTCAGGATAAGACCCCACTATCTGAAACTGTACATATCCCAGTATGTAACGGATAAGAGAAAGTAACATTTCGCACCTCTATAACATAAACTCAACCTTTAATATAAAACCACTGATAATAATTGCGCTGAATGATATGCACTTAAGATTGAGGCCTCTGCCCTCAAACGATACCAAGCCTTTGTCGGTATTGATGCGTATAAGCTCATCGCTGTAATGCACTACCCCCTTGCACCCCTCTATGACAACCTCTCTGTTAAACGAAAACTCGAGTGTGGGAAAATCGTAAAACAAAGATAATTTGTTGCTTTGTTTTGGCGTTTTCAAAGGAGTGTCGCTGTCTTTTGATTTTTTCATCTTAGTCCCCCTTTTCTATTATTTTTATGAAACAAAGGTCATATATATTATTGGTGAATCAAATGATATGGATAAGAAATCAGGAAAAATTCAAAAAAATCATAAAGGCAATTGTCACACTCGCTATGATATGCACAGCTATTTACATAGCGCTTGTGTACTCTAAAGAATGTGCAGACGGTATAAAAAACGGGATAGTGCTGTGCATAACGGTGTTGGTACCGTCTCTTTTTTTGTTCATGGTGATAGCGTCTGTGCTGTCTCAAAGCAGGGTGTGCGATATCATAGACAGGGTGTTTGGTGGTATGTTTGGCAAAATATTCTGTTTGCCCTATGGATGCGCGAGCGCTGTGATACTCTCGATGATAGGAGGATATCCTATAGGAGCAAAGGCGTGTGTGTCGCTATATGATAGCGGTATTATAAACAAACAACAGGCTAACAAGCTGTGTCTGATAGCAGTATGTGGCGGACCGTCTTTTGTTATAAATTTTGTGGGTGTTGCTCTACTAAAAGACAAAGGTGCGGGATATATACTGCTATTGTCGCAGATTATTTCTTTTTTCTTTACAGGAATTATAATTGGTAGGATAGTAAAATGTGACAGTACTGTGTGTGTAAGTAAAAAATCAACTGATAGAGATGCAAGACTTGTCGATGCGGTATACAGCTCGTGTAATGCGATGTTTCAAATGTGCGGGATGGTGATAGTGTGCTGTGCGCTGATTTCTGTATGTGATGCGGTGCTTAATGCTCACGATACGCTGTGTGACATAATCTGTGGGTTGCTCGAGGTGACTACTGCGTGCGACAGGTTATCAGGGATATATCCGCTGTATATACTATCTGCTATTATCGGTTTTGCAGGAGTCAGCGTGCATGCGCAGGTGTTGTCTATTGCGAGAGATTTGGATATTAAATATGGGTTATTTTTCTTATTTAGAATTATACAAGGAATAATAGCGGGTTTGTCTACATATATTTTACTTATATTGTTTCCGCGTACTGTAGAGGTTTTCTCAACTGTAGAGAGCACAAGTGCGAGGATATCGACTTCTGTCTGGGGTGCCGGAGCGCTCATAATGACAGCGGTGTGCTTTGTCTGCTATATAAACAAATTAGAATATAATCGGAGGTAGCGTATGTGCGGAATTGCAGGATGGCTTGACGAAAACATAGACCTAAGAGAAAGAACCACTGCTCTACAGAAAATGTCGTGTTCTATAGAAAGTCGTGGTCCTGATGACAAAGGTGAATATATAAAGAGAGATGTAGCACTACTGCACCGAAGGTTAGCAGTAATAGACGTAGAAAACGGCAGACAGCCGATGACGCTGAGATACAAGGACAAAACGTATGTAATTGTATATAACGGTGAGTTATACAACACAGGCGAACTAAGAGAAAAGCTCGAAGCAAAAGGACACACATTCAATACTCACAGCGACACTGAGGTAGTGCTACACGCATACGCCCACTACGGCAAGCGGTGTGCAAATATGCTAAACGGAATCTTTGCTTTTGCTGTATATGAAAAGACAGAAAAAACTCTGTTTTTGTGCAGAGATAAGGTCGGAGTCAAGCCACTATTTTATCACAGATATCAGGGCGGTATAGTGTTTGGCTCGCAGATTAACACAATACTGCAAAGCGGCATAGTGCGACCCTGTGTAAACGAAACAGGGCTGTACGAGATATTCTTCTTGGGTCCTGCAAGAAGTCCAAGAAACGCTGTGTTTAAGGGTATAAAAGAACTGCGACCGGGCGAAATGGCGATATATAAAAACGGCAGACTAAACAAAGAATTTTACTTTAGAATCAGAGCAAAAGAGCACACCGACAGCGTATCGCAGACGATAGAGAAAACACGATATCTGCTGAAAGACTCAATAAAAAGACAGCTAATAAGCGATGTGCCGATGTGCTTTTTTCTATCGGGTGGACTTGACTCGAGCATAATATGCAAAACAGCATCTGACTACTACAAAAATAATAACCTCGGCAACATCAGCACCTACTCTGTAGAGTATGAGGATAATAAAAAATACTTTACAAAAACAACCTTTCAGCCTAATGCCGACTACGACTATATATCGCTGATGAGTGATGATACAGGCTCGAATCACACAGAAATAGTGCTTGATACTAAGGATGTTTTTGACGCTCTGTATGATAGCGTGAGTGCTCGTGACCTGCCCGGATATGTAGATATAGACTCGTCACTGCTACTGTTTTGCAAAGAAATAAAGAAAAACTACACGGTAGCTCTGTCGGGCGAGTGTGCAGACGAACTGTTTGGCGGATACCCATGGTATCATAACAAAAATCTGCTTTTTGAAGAGAATTTTCCGTGGTCGAGAAATCAAGATATAAGACGCTCAATACTAAAGAAAGGGCTGTTAAAACGTGGAGAAGAATATGTGCTTGAGAAATACTTTGACACAATAAGGCACACAGACAAACTGTACTATGACTCACCTGTAGACAAAAGAATGCGTGAGATGTTTATGCTAAACTTCAACTACTTTATGCAATGCCTGCTCGAGCGAAAAGACAGGTGCTCTATGTACAACGGTCTTGAGGTGAGAGTTCCGTTTTGTGATTACAGGTTGGTTGAATATGCATATAATATGCCATGGCAGCTAAAAGCATACGGTGGCAGAGAGAAAGGCATAATCAGAAAAGCGTTTGAGGATATACTGCCATATGACATCTGCTACAGAAAGAAAAGCCCGTATCCTAAAACTCACAACCCTAAATATATGAAGCTGTGTGCTGATAAAGTTGAAGAAATACTAAACAAAAAGGACACCATACTGAGCACAATGCTAAGTAGAGATGGAGTAAGGCAGATAATCAAACACCCGGACAAAATAACATCGCCGTGGTATGGTCAACTGATGCGTGCGCCACAGATACTCGCATATATTATTGAGCTTGACTACTGGTTTGAAAAATACAACGTGGTCATAGAATGTTAATAATTTAGTAAGAATTTGTTTGTTGTTTTGTGAAAAATTGTCTGCTATAATGTCCTTAACATAAGAAACTAAGAGAAAGGAGCGCCAAAATGAAAGAAGACAACTACAAAAATATGAGCAACTATCTGTCTGAAACCAAGGCAAGATCTAACACCATAAAGGTGCTACACGATGTACTGCCGATAATCATGCTGGTGTTCTATCCTCTGCAGCTTATCGCTCTGTTTATATCAAACGGATTCAAGGATGAAGCCTTTCTCAAGTTTCTGTTTGTACCGCTTGGAGTACTCATACTCGTGACAGCGCTAAGATATATAGTAAATGCAAAGAGACCATACGAGGTGTACAACTACACCCCTGTAGTCGAAAAAAGCACAAAAGGCAAGAGCTTTCCGTCAAGGCACACAGCGTCAGCGTTCATAATTGCAATGGCGTTTCTGTCAATTGACACAAGTCTCGGTGTTATAATGCTCTTAATCGCTACACTGACAGGTATTACACGAGTGCTAAGCGGTGTGCACTTTGTCAGAGATGTCATAGGTGGTGCGCTGATAAGCATAATTATTGGAATTATTAGTTTTTTTCTTATATGATTTTCCCCTTTTAAACAAAAGAAACGGCGGTTGAATTTATCAACCGCCGTTTTCTTATATATTTACTTGATTATTGATTTGCTTAAATCTGATCAGGTGTAGCTACCGGTATATCAAGTTTTGCAAGCTTGAACTGAATGGCTGTAGCATCTAATATAGTACGCTTGCCGTCTCTATTTATATCAGAAATATACTTTTGATCGTCTGTACTAAAACCACTTATATCATCCTTATTTTTAAAATCACACAGCTTAGCGAGTGCTCGCTGAATATATGTTGCATCTAAAATGCTTAGTTTATTATCCAAATCAGCATCACCGAGAGGGTAGCCTATTCTCAAACTATTTAAACACTCTGCCAGCCCATCATACTCAGTCAAGATATCGTCATATATAATTGGAACAAAAGTGTCTTTCTTAGCGTCATAAATACCATATGTGTACCAAAACGGCGAATATATGCTATCGGTATATAAAACCCTATCTCCCATTACAACAGCCGAAAACGATGGCTGAGTATACTGTCTGGATGCTCTAATAAGCGCCCAATCAATTTCGCCATGCAAATTATCTAAATCTGTATAGTGATAATACAATTCGATATATCCTATTAATTTACCACCGGTAGAATTCATACAATATTCGTTAAATTTATCTTTATAAAGGAAATCAATAGCTATATCTATCTCATCAAACGTAGACATAGTATGAAGGTCATTGTCGTTAATTATACCTTGTTCATAAGCATCTTCGATATCATACAGTACACCACCAGTGTAAATTTCGGGTACCGGTCGTTGATGCACTATGAGGTTATAATTGCCAAGGGGTATTTCTACTACATCACAAGAATACCCAAAACAACTTTCACTATGTCTTACAATATATTTATCATCGTCAAGTTTCAAACAATATGAAATATAAACATCCTCAGGCGTTATATTGTACTTTAAATTTTCTTTAACGATCAAATTAATTATTTCTTTTTCTATTGCAGAGTTTTCCGCGTTAGCACCTATTACACAAACGCTCAAAAGCACAACAAATGCTAATATTAAAGCTAATATTTTCTTCATAATATTACCTCCCCTGTATAATAAATAACGATGACATTTAAATTTATGAGTATAAATAATATACTCCTTGTATTTTTATAATATCACAAAAGAAAAATGTGTTCAAGTAACAAGGTATACAAAATATGCGTAGTGAAATATACATAATAGACAATTAAGGGGGTGTTTTGTGTTGAAAATGCTACCTAAAAAGTGATATGGTGTGTTTTGTGGGAGGGCGCAGAGACCCTCCCCTACGTTTTGACAACCCCTCAGTCAGCTACGTTGACAGCTCCCCTTACACAGGGGAGGCATAGTATTAATTAAACCTAAGTTGCTATGGCAAGGGAGGTGGGTGTGAGAATGAAACCTACATCAGTTTTGCAAGAAAGGTGGTTTCGGTATGAAGAAACAAACGGCGGTCGAATATATCAACCGCCGTTTTATTTATTTGTGGTGTATTAAATTTTTGTGTTGTCAATTAAACATAATAATTCTTTTTCGGAAATAAATCCGTTGGCGCCACCACTCTCGCCTATCTTGTACGATGCAAAATATGTGGCATACTCCAAGGCATCTGTGGCACTATGGCCGTTAGCATAAAAATGTACAAAAGCTGAGAAAAGTGCATCGCCTGCACCTACGGTATTGACTACCTTGCGGGTGAACTTTGCGTCTGCTTTGTAAAAGCTGTGTGATACTGCATCATAAAGCAGAGCGCCCTCATCTCCCATACCGACAACAAATATCTTGCACGGATAAACCTCTGACAGCTTCTTTAGAAACTGTGTCTCTGTCCCCTTGATGTTCTCATTGCTCAAGAAAAGTATATCCGCACTACTCATAAAATCTCTGTTATACTCATCGTGTACATCAGACAGAGTGTGAACATCGCAGGCTATTGTCTTGCCTGAAGCTCTGGCTATATCGAGCAGGCTACGAGAGTAATTGATATTGCACAGACACAGCACATCACAAGAACTCATAGCCTCTGTAAAAAGCTGTGGGTCGTACTCTTTAGACTGAAAATCCTTTAAGTCGCAGAATATCCTGCGTCTGCCCTCGCTGTCATAGAGCACCACAGACTGTGCTGTGTGCTGAGTTTTCATTATATAATCGGTATTTATGTTATAATTTCTGAGTTTGTCGCTGATACATACCGATGCACTGTCACTACCTATCATTGACAAAAGTACAACTTCTGATGATAATGTAGAAAGTGCAATACTAAGATTCAGCCCTACTCCTGATGGTGCAGAATCTATACCAAAAAAATTATAATCAATAGGCTGATACTGTAGCGGGAATTCATCGACAGCAACGGTGGTCTCCATATTGCAAAGACCACACACTAAAACCTTGCTCACAAAATCGCCTCCTAACACAAAAATTGTATAATAAAACACAGGTGTAGTCAAGAATACATAACAAGGCAAATACTGCACATAACAGATATGAGGTGCTATATGATATACACAGTTACACTAAACCCATGTATAGATTATGTTCTGTATATGGATAAGCTAAGCAGCGGTACAATAAACAGAAGCAAAGAAGAAAAAATGCTATGTGGCGGAAAAGGCATAAATGTATCGAAAATGCTCAAAGAACTCGATACTGAAAGCGTTGCCACAGGGTTTGTTGCAGGCTTTACGGGTGCACAGATAATCAAAGATTTGAAAAATGATAATATAGACACAGATTTTGTGACACTTGAAAACGGAAACTCACGAATAAATGTGAAAATCAGAGAAAATGATGAGACAGACATAAATGCTACAGGGCCTACAGTATATGACTACGACCTGCATCTGCTGTACAAAAAGCTGTCACAGTTAAATGAAAACGATATGCTGATAATCTCGGGCAGTGCACCAAAAGGTGTAGACGATGATGTGTATGCAAAGATAGTAGAAAAAGCTACCAAAAACGGCGTCAGATGTGTAGTAGACTGCACTGGACAGATGCTGAAGAACACACTGAGTCACAAGCCGTTTCTGATAAAGCCTAACCTAAGCGAACTGGAAGAGCTGTTCAATGTAAAGCTACAATGCCTGAGCGAAGTAGAAAAGTACGCTATAAAGCTACAGCATATGGGCGCAAAAAACGTGCTTGTGTCTATGGGCGACAAAGGTGCGATACTGCTAAGCGAAAAGAAAAAAGCAATAGTGCAAAAAGCTATAAAGGGAGAGCTGATAGACTCGGTAGGTGCAGGAGATTCGATGGTGGCGGGGTTTGTAGCGGGGTACCTGAAAACCGGCGACTACAAATATGCGCTGCAGCTTGGTACTGCGTGCGGTAGTGCAACGGCGTTTTGCTATGGTCTTGCAAAGCGTGATGATGTAGAAAAAGCTCTCGAAATAATAAAAGACCACGAAGACAAAAACACAATAAGTCTGAAATAAAGAAGTTTTTTAATTCTAAATTAGAATTCTAAATAAGAATTATATATGAGTAAATAAATACAGCGCATCGGCTATATGATGCGCTGTTTTTTATCATAATATTGTGGCACCGCCAACAACGGTGTCGCCGTGATACATAACTACCGCCTGACCACGAGTGATAGCACGCTGTGGTGTACAAAACTCAAGTCTTATTCTGCCGTTACTCTCAGGGTAAGCTATGGCTTTTGCCTGAGTGTGCTTGTAGCGTACCTTTGCTTCGACTTCTATAGGTTCTTTTAATTCTTTAATAGAAATAAAATTGACATCGTCTGCGTATAGTACAGATGAATAAAGCTCATCATCAAGGCAAAGCACGACGGTGTTTGTATCGACATCCTTTGATTTGACATACATTGACTGTGGTAGCGAGAGGTTAAGCCCCCTGCGCTGACCGATAGTATAGCGGATGATGCCCTTGTGGGTGCCGAGCACCGTACCACAAGTGTCCACAAAGTTGCCGTCTGCAAATGTTCTACCTGTATACTTAGTAATAAAATCAGAATACTTTGAGTCTTTTACAAAGCAAATGTCCTGACTGTCTTTTTTATCTGCTACTGATAAGCCTATTGAGGTTGCGATAGTACGGACCTCGTCCTTTGAGATAGCTCCAAGCGGAAATCTGATGTGTGCTAAATCAGATTGAGTCAAAGAATAGAGCACGTAGCTTTGGTCTTTTTGCTCACTTATACCCTTTTTGAGCAGGTATCTGCCACTTTGGTCATCATACTCTACACGAGCATAGTGACCTGTCGCCACAAAGTCGTAGCCCTCTCTATCTGCCATATTGAGTAGCTCTCTGAACTTGATATAGCGGTTGCAGTCAACGCAAGGGTTGGGTGTACCACCATCAATATAAGAGCTGACAAATCTGTCGATAACATAATGCTTAAAATCGCTCTCTATATCTACTACCCTATGCTCGATGCCTAATTTGTCACAGACAGCCTTGGCATCTAATATATCCTGTGTTGTACAACAAGACGGAGAGTCGTCTGAGTCAGTATGCAATTTGAGCGTAACGCCTAAAAGGTCAAAACCCTGCTGTTTCAGCAGATATGCTGCGACAGAGCTGTCTACTCCACCGCTGAGTGCAACAATAGCACGTGGCATACTAACCCTCCCTTAAAAATTAATATATCGATATGATACAGTAAAAATGCTGTGTTTTCAAGATGAAAATATATTCAGGAAAATTTTGAGACTATGTCTTTGAGAGCATTTATGCAATAATCAATTTCCTGTTTTGTGTTAAAATACGAGAACGAAAATCTGACAGTGCCCTGCGGATATGTACCCATAGATTTGTGAGCTATAGGCGAGCAATGCAGACCTGTACGAGTCATAATGTGGTAATCTTTATCAAGCAAAAAGCTAAGCACTGCGTTATCAATTCCGTCTATAGTGAGTGACAAAACTCCTGTGGTGTCGGCATTGTCTGCACAATAGAGATTGATGCCGGGTATATCCTTTGATTTGTCTATAAAATACTGTCTAAGCTCTTGCTCGTGAGCATTGATATCAGCTACACCTATGCTCTCGATATATGAAAGCGAATGTTTGAGCGCTATAATGCCAGGCAGGTTGAGCGTACCGCTCTCAAACTTATCAGGTAGAATATCCGGCTGAGTATAAGAATGTGACACGCTACCTGTACCGCCTGTAATCAAAGGTGTGAGCACCTTGGACAGCCTGTCTGATATGGCAAAGCCGCCTACTCCCTGCAAGGATAAAAGACCCTTGTGTCCTGAAAAAGCAAGAAAATCGATATTACTCTCTCGCATTGATATAGGTACTACACCGGATGTCTGTGCGGTATCAACTGCAAAGAAGATACCACGCTGAGCGCACAATGCACCTATCTCTGAAATAGGAGAAATTGCACCGAAAACATTGGATGCGTGGTTTATGATTACAGCCTTTGTAGAAGGCTTTACTAAGCTACTGACAGCAGATGCACTAACTACACCATGCTCATCCGCCTGTGCAACATCGTAGGTGATTCCACAGCTCTGTCTCATAGATTCAAGCGTGCGGATAACAGCGTGATGCTCCATACTGCCTGTGATAACATGGTCACCGCTAACAAGCAGTCCTCGCAAAAACATATTGATAGATGCTGTGACGCCTGATGTAAAAATAATTCTTTTAGAGAATCTAACAGGGTCATCATCACAGTCAAAAAATTTTGCGAGCATAATGCGTGTATCGAGCACCATATCGGCAACATCATCTGACAAGGAGTAGGTGCCTCTGCCAATATTGACACAGGAATTGTCTATGAAATTTTTGACTATATCAGACAAAGCGGGAGCTTTTGGATAAGAAGTAGCCGCATTGTCAAAGTAAATCTTGTTCATAATTTTTCCTTATTAGAATTATGTATATTTCTTCATCCGAATTATAACGCTTATTAAATTTCTTATATAGAATTATAGAATTTTCTTTATAAGAATTAAGCAAGAGTAATACGAGCACCGCCCTTATACTCTACTACCTCGCCTATGATGCGTGGTGATAGCGTACAGCCCTGCAAGTCGCTAAGCAGCTTATCAGCATCATCTGCGCTCAGACTGACTAAAAGACCGCCTGAGGTCTGAGGGTCGTACATAATGTCCTGAATATTGAGTGGTACATCAGTAGGGTCTACAAACTCGCTTGCAAAGCTGCGGTTTCGATACACACCCTCCGGGAGCAGTCCCATATTGCTAAGCTCGTAAGCTTGCTCTATAACGCTGAGGTTTTTTGTATCAAAAACAATGGATACATCAGAGCCCTGTGCCATCTCAAGAGAATGTCCGATAAGCGAGAAGCCTGTGACATCTGTGCAGGCATGAATATCATAATTGACTATGCAGTCACGAGCTGATTTGTTGAGGGTAGTCATACACTCTATAGCCTGACGCACACTCTCGTCTGTTGCCATATCTGCCTTTTGGGCGGTTGTTATGATGCCGATACCGAGAGGCTTTGTGTATATAAGCTTATCCCCTACTCTTGCACCTGAATTTGTATATATCTTATCAGGATGTGCAAAGCCGGTTACGCACAAGCCGAACTTTGGCTCATCATCATAGATAGAATGTCCTCCTGCGACAACTGCTCCAGCCTCGTAGACCTTGTCGTAAGCTCCCTTGAGCATCTGCGCTACGGTTTCCTTTGGCATAGATTTTGGCACACACATAATGTTAAGTGCAAGCTTTGGCTGTGCGCCCATAGCATAGATATCGGACAGCGAATTTGCCGCTGCTATTGCACCAAAGGTGTATGGGTCATCTGCAATAGGTGGAAAGAAATCAACTGTCTCTACTATACACAAGTCGTCACTTAGCTTGTACACACAGGCATCATCACTCTTCTCAAAGCCAACAATGAGATTGGGGTCGTAGTTTGACTTGATGCCCTCGAGTATCTTGGAGAGAACTCCTGCGCCAACCTTTGCGCCACAGCCTGAGCATTTCGCAAGTTTTGTGAGTTTTACATTATCTTTGTTATCCATAAATCACCTTTAATGTGTTAGATTAAGTATTGCTTCGAGCACACCGCCACCGATTGACAGAGCCTTGTCCGATACTGTGTAGCAGTGATTTTCTTCGCATCGAGGGTCTACATCGCCTGACTTCATACCTGCTTTGACGATGACACCCTTTGGAAGTATACCTCTTATGATTCCTGATATTGAGCAAGTGATAGGTGTAGAGTCTACACAGGCTACTACATCGCCTGCCTCTACCCTGTCTCCTATATTACATATAGGGTTAAAGACGCCGTACTCAGGTGAACGAATAATGCGCTCGGTAGTATGACCGCCAATATCTCCGGGGATACCGGTATTTTCAATAGCACTACCCTCATAATAAACACGGGACAGATAGTGACCACGCATAGTCTCTACTACTGCGTGACAATCAACCTGTGCCGTAAAGCCCGGTCCTACACCGATAACTGCCTTAGCATCAGTAATTTTGGTGCCCAAATTTTCCTTAGCGAGTATTGCATCTACCACGACGTCGGGCTTGAGCTCTCTGATACAGTCGGCATTCTTATCTACTAAAACGGCTATCTTGCCATCAGCGACAATGTCCTGTACAGTAGATACATCTTCTGCCAAGACTGCCTCTACCTCCTCTACCTTTGCGCTACCATCATACACAGCCTGTGAAAAACTGACGGTGCGTCTGATAGCCGTAGGGGCAGAAATCTCGGTCATAATTATATCAAATTTTGCTCTTTTGAGTCTGAGGGCTATACCTGAAGCCAAGTCCCCTGCTCCTTTAATCACTACAAGCATACCATTCTCCTTTTGAAAGTGAAGTGAGTATACACTTAGCATTTAATTTTTGTGATAACTGTAAGGCTGATGATATATCTGATTCTTCATCGCACTTGTTAATAACAACCATATCGCTTAATGCCTCTGTGTTGATAATATCAGCTATAGTATCTACATCTACTACAGAATCAGAAGCTAATTTTGCAAACTCGTACCTGTGAATGCTGTCTTGCACCTTCTTGCCTACAGCATCAATACCAAGCACCAAAATGATATTATTTGACCCTCTTGGTATAACAGGCTCGTAATCCGCATGGACTTTGAGGGGTAGCCTTCTGGACCCGTCAGCCTCAACAAGTACAAAATCAGCCAAAGTGCTAAGAACATCAAAGCTCAATGTAGGACAACTAAGCTTGTTGTCCTGAGCAACAGTACCAACGCAGACAACTAAGCTTGTCTCAAATGCAGTTTTGATATCATCTGTGCTGTTTGTTCTGACGGTCGTGTAGGTATTGTCATCAAGTATATGTGTGGTAGTTGTCACCAAAACTGTTCCAAGCTCTGACAACTGATGAGCTAATGTATAAATCAGCGTGCTCTTGCCACCGCTACCGATGATGGTCGTTATTCCTTTTTTTATATTTAACAGCTCATATAGCTTCATAACAGTTATTCTCACAAAAATATAACGCTTACAAATTATATGTCAATACACAACTGTGCATTGACATATAAAAATTATTTTTTTAATTTAGAATTATCATTCATCCACGAAAAATGCTCAACAAACTTGTACTCGCAGATATCAAACAGCTCACGCTCGCATTGTCTGAAAGACAAAAGCAGGTGTTTGCCAGACTGTGTGAGCTGTGCTCCACCGCCATCTACACCACCGATGTGTGAACTGACAAGCTCGAAGCCGAGATACTCCTCTGCTCTATGGATAATCTTCCACGCCTTTGAGTATGCCATACCGATATCTTTGGCTGCAGAACGGATAGAGTGAAACTGCTCTATCTTTTCGAGAAGTAACGCAACTCCGGGACCAAAGCATTTTTCGTCACTCATAAGAACGAATGTCAGTTTAGGGTAAATGTTCAACTTATCGCTCATTGCACCTTACCCAAACGTTTATCAAGAGTCTTGCGTACTGCACGCAGGATATTCTCGTATCCTGTGCAACGACACAGGTGACCTGAGAGCAGTTTTCTAAGCTCGTCATCAGTATAGTCTCTGCCTGACTCCAATATCTCAACTGCAGACATAATAACACCGGGTGTACAGAAACCGCACTGAACAGCCGCCTCGTCAATAAATGCCTGCTGTATATCGGACAGCTCGCCGTCCTCTCCCATAAGTCCTTCGAGGGTACGGATGTTCTTGCCGTGTGCCCATACAGCTAAGTATATGCACGAGTTAAAGCACTCGCCATCAATGAGCACTGTGCACGCACCGCACTCACCAACCTCACAGCCTTTTTTGACTGAGGTCATACGATAGTCGTTTCTGAGCATATCGGTGAGAGATGCACGAACATCGACCATCTGCTCGACTTCTTTGCCGTTTATTGTACATTTGACTAACTTATACTGTGCCACAAAGCTCACCTCCTGCATTTGCTACTGCCTGTGCTAAAGCTCTGTATGCAAGCTCGGTAGCAAGGTGCTGTCTGAATGCTTTGGATGCACGCCAAGAATCACGAGGCTTGACATCGTTTAGCACCTGATTAGAAAACTCCTTTGCTACTTCTTGTGTTACGCTCTTGCCGATTATGTAGCTCTCGGCAGTCTTTGCACGCATAGGGACAGGTCCCGCTACGCCATAAGCGATGCGCACATCCTCAAAGGTTTTCTTGTCACTTGATAGCTTGACATTGACAGAACAGCCTGTGGTAGTAATATCGAGTGCGTTACGCATAGCGTACTTGATATAGTGGCCGTGATAGCCGTTATATTTCTCTTTTGGAATTATAATCGCTGTCTGAATCTCGTCAGGATGGATATCTACCTGACCTGCCCAAATATAAAAATCAGCTATAGGAACTATACGTTTACCCTGCTCTCCTGTAAGTTCTATGAGTGCATCATATGCAAACAATGTGGATGCAGAGTCTGCAGAAGTGACACCGTTGCAGGTATTGCCACCTATAGTGCCGATGTTTCGAATCTGAGGAGAACCGACCATATCGACCGCCTGACCCAAGACATTGATGTGTTGTTTGATAATCTCGTTATTAGTGATATGTGAGAAGCTTGTGAGCGAACCGATGCGGATAGCACCATCTGCGTCCATAGACACTCCTCTGATATCATCTATCATATAGATGCTGATGAGCTCTTTGCCTGCACGCTTGCCCTCTCTGATTTGTATGAGGACATCGCTACCACCAGCAAGAATCTGAGCCTCTGGGTGCTCGAGTCGAAGTCTTATAGCATCGGCTACATCTTTAGCTTCGTATAATGCTTTTATATCATACATAGTGATACCCCCTTTTTTCAGATCAAACCGTTGCTTGAAAATTCTTCAAACATAACATGAGGTGTGATAGGTGCACGGTTTATTGATACGCCTGTGGCATTGAGTATCGCATTGCGGATAGCAGGTGCTACAGGACAAGCAGGTGGCTCGCCGAGCGCCTTGGTGCCATATGGACTTGTAGGCTCTGCGTTCTCTACAAACTGTGCCTCTAAATGTGGATGGTCCATAAAGGTAGATAGCTTGTAATCAAGCAGGTTATTATTGAGTACATAACCACGCTTTGAATCAAAGAGCTCCTGCTCTGAGAGAGCATAACCGATACCCATAGACATACCACCGTGAACCTGTGCCTGTGCAAGTGCTGGGTTTATGAGTCTGCCACAATCGTGAACATTGATAATGTCAAGAAGCTTGACCTTGCAAGCACGGATATCAACCTCAACATCTGCAAAGCAACAGCCAAACGAGTATGCGTTAGAATTAATCTGATATGTGCTCTCTGCTGTAATATGCTCGCTGTTGGTCATAGAATACAGCTCGTGCGTTGCCAAATCTGCAAGTGAAACGACTACGCTACCATCAGATTTTTTGATAATATTATTGTCGACTAAGTCAACCTGTGATTCATCAAGGTTATAAAGTGACTTGACGTGTCTGAAAATCTTACTGCGCAGGATATCACCTGTCTGCTTGATAGAGAAGCCCGCTACATAGGTCTGTCTGGATGCATAAGCACCTGTGCCAAACGGTGTGACATCAGTATCCTGACAAGATATAACGTTGACCTTGTCAACTGTGACACCCACTGCGTCTGCTGTCATCTGTGCAAAGGCTGTGTCAGCACCCTGACCTATCTCGGTCTCGCCAAGCTGTACCGAAATGCTACCGTCCTGATTGAGCACCATACGGCTTGAGCACGACTCAAGGGATATAGGCCATACGCCTGTATTGTACCAGAACACCGACATGCCGACACCTCGGCGAATATTGCCGGTATCGTTCTTATATTCCTCTAATTTTCTGTCGTAATCTATGTACGCCTTGCCTTTTTCGATACATTGATTAAACGAATCAAAGTAGTTGACGTTCTTTGAAAAATCATCCTTAAAACCTACGGGCATCAAATTCTTCTGTCTTACCTGCATAGGTGTAAGACCGAGTGCCTTGGCTATATCATCAGTATGGCTCTCATACGCAAACATAGCCTGTGGTATACCGTAACCACGCATAGCACCAGCAACAGGGCGGTTGGTGAATACTGTATAGGCATCTGCCTCGATATTCTCGCAAGGATAAAGCTGTGAGAAACAACCCATAGCCTTGGCTGCGATAGAGTGACCGTGAGATGCATAGGCACCCTGATTGGAGTACATAGTCAGCTTGCGTGCTACAAAGGTGCCGTCAGGTCTGACATAAGAAGTGATGTGACTTCTGATAGAATGTCGTACGCGGTTGGAGACAAAGGTCTCCTCTCTTGAGCAGTCAAGCTTGACAAGATGTCCGCCCACTACAGTAGACAGATAAGCACACAATGGCTCATATAGTACATCCTGCTTGTTGCCAAAGCCTCCGCCGATGTATGGCTTTATGATTCTGACCTTGCCCCAAGGGATACCGAGTGCCTGACCTACTACACGCCTGACTATATGTGGAATCTGCGTAGAAGATGTGACTGTGATTCTGCCGTTCTCTGCACTTGCAAAGCAAATAAAATTCTCGATATGGCAATGCTGAACTGTAGGTGTATCGTATGTGCCCTCGACTTTTATTAGTCCTTCTTCTTTGATTGCTTCTGCAAAATTTCCGATGCGTCTTTGTGCGTGACCTAAGATGTTTCGCTCAAACTTTTCGTGAATAAGCGGTGCGCCGTCACTTGCTGCTTCTTCGGCATCGAGTACAAACGGATACTCCTCGTACTCTACCTTGATAGCACGCAAAGCCTTGTCGGCTGCTATCTCGTTTTCTGCAACAACAGCACAGATATCATCACCGTAAAACTTAGGTGTATCTGTAAGCAAAAGTCTGTCGGCTACGTCCTGATGTGACGGGTCAGTTGACCACGGATGTCCTGCTGTCGGAAAGTAGAGCTTGGGCACATCAAAACAAGTTACGATTTTGAGCACACCTTCTATCTTTTCAGCTTCAGATGTGTCAACGCAGAGCACTCTGCCGTGTGCGATAGTAGAGTGTAAAACCTTAGCGATATATGCGCTCTTGTCGCATATGTCATCTGTGTATTTTGTGCGTCCTGTGACTTTGTCAAAAGCGTCTATTCTATTTATGCTTTTTCCTACAACCATAACAGAACCTCCATTTCTATATAAACACTATGAAAAAGCTTCTCTTTTTAGTTATTATAACATAGAAAATACCGCTTTTAAAGAGTTTTTTTATGAATTTTTTGAAAAAATTAGGGTTTTTGAGCAGTTTTGGAGTAGATAGTTTATTGACAACATATAATATGATTTGATAAAATATTCTTAGATTCAAGGATGTGTTACTATGGATATAAAAATCGGCTGTGTGCTGATGGCAGCGGGTAACTCTGTACGCTTTGAAGAGAACAAGCTGCTAACTGATATAGACGGTCGCTCTGTCATAAGTATTGCACTTGGCAACATACCGACACAAAAACTAACAAAAACAGTTGTTGTGTCACAATATGACAGCATACTCGATATGGCCCAAAAGCAGGGTCACACAGTAATCAAAAACGAGCACCCCGAATACGGACTGAGTCATACCATAGAATTAGGGCTTAATATTACAGGCGACTGTGATGCAACGTTGTTTATGGTAGCAGACCAACCGAGACTCAAAATAGAAAGCGTAGAGCGTCTTATAGATGCATATGCAGAGAATCCTAAGTATATAGCATCGCTAAGCTATGAGGATAAACGAGGAAATCCGTGTATCTTCCCGAGTGTGTACTACGACAAGTTGCGTACACTAAGCGGTGACAAAGGCGGAAGCGTAATAATAAAAGAACACAAAGAAAACACCTTGCTTGTAAAAGCAACAGACAGAGCTGAGCTTGTAGATATCGACACGAGAGAAGACCTTGAGATGCTCAGCTCACTATGAGAGAAAGAGGTTATTATGGCTATACTAACTGTCAATAACATAAAATATAATGTAACAGAAAACACAAAGCTGATGAGGTTTTTGCGTGATGATTTGAAGCTGACATCTGTAAAAGACGGATGCTCTCAGGGAGCTTGCGGTACATGTACTGTGCTCGTAAACGGCAAACCAAAGAAGGCTTGTGTTACATCTGTGCAGAAATTTGACGGTATGGAGATACTCACCACAGAGGGACTATCAAACTACGAAAAAGAAGTATATGCATATGCTTTCTCTCATTGTGGTGCGGTACAATGCGGTTTTTGCATACCGGGTATGGTGCTGTGTGCAAAAGCGCTGATAGACGAAAACAAAAACCCTACAAGAGATGATGCAAAGAAAGCCATAAGAAGCAACCTGTGCCGTTGTACAGGATACAAAAAAATCATTGACGCAATACTACTAAGTGCAGAAATTATTCGTGAGCAAAAATCTGTGCCGAAAACAGAATTCACTGGACTACTCGGCGAGAGTATGCACAGAGTAGATGCTAAGGACAAAACCTTGGGCACAGCTATATATACAGATGATATATACATAGACGGTATGATTCACGGCTCTGCGCTAAGGAGCAAATACCCTCGTGCAAAGGTTCTGTCTATAGACACCACACAAGCAAAGAACGTTGACGGAGTGTATGCAGTGCTGACAGCAGATGACCTTATGGGCAAGCAGAAGGTAGGTCACCTGAAAAAAGACTGGGATGTGCTGATACCCGTAGGTAAAACCACACACTACTTGGGCGATGCGATAGCGCTTGTTGCTGCCAAAGACAGAGAGACGCTTGAGATAGCTAAAAAGCTGATTAGGGTAGAATATGAGGAGCTGCCTGCGGTATTCTCTCCACAGCAAGCTCTAAAGGACGATGCACCACAGGTGCACAGTGACGGCAATATACTGAGCACTGAGCATTTAGTCAGAGGTGATGCTGATGAGGTTATCAAAAACAGCAAGTATGTAGTTACTAACCACTACAGCGTGCCGTTTACTGACCATGCATTTATGGAGCCTGAGTGCGCAGTCGCTGTACCTGACGGCGATGGTGTACACATCTACAGCGCAGACCAGGGTATATATCAGACACAAAAGGAATGTGCAGAAGCACTTGGCATTCCTACAGAAAAGGTCAGAGTAACCGCTACTATGGTAGGCGGTGGCTTTGGTGGAAAAGAAGATATGAGCGTGCAGCACCATGCGGCTATCCTTGCACATTACACGCAGAAGCCTGTCAAGGTACATTTCACTCGTGATGAGAGCTTGCTTATTCACCCAAAAAGGCACGCTATGGAGATGGACTTTACTACTGCCTGTGATGAAAACGGAAAATTGACCGCTATGAAAGCGGTGATTATATCCGACACAGGTGCATATGCAAGTCTCGGAGGTCCTGTGCTTCAGCGTGCATGTACACACGCAGCAGGTCCCTACAACTATCAGACTATTGATATCTTGGGGCAAGCTGTATATACAAACAACCCACCTGCAGGAGCTTTCAGAGGCTTTGGTGTTACACAGAGTTGCTTTGCAACTGAGCAGAATATCAACGAGCTCGCAAAGCTTGTAGGTATATCACCATTTGAAATGAGATACATAAACGCTATCAGACCGGGTCAGGTACTGCCTAACGGTCAGATAGCCGATGACAGCACGGCACTTGTCGAAACGCTTGATGCTGTGCGTGATATATATGAGGCAAACCCAAGCTGTGGTATAGCCTGTGCTATCAAAAACAGTGGTCTGGGTGTCGGCATACCTGATACAGGCAGATGCAGAATAACTGTCGAAAACTCTAAGATTCACATCCACTCAAGCGCCGCTTGTATTGGTCAGGGTATGGGAACAGTACAGCTACAGATGATAGCTCAGACCTGCTGTGTATCGCCAAAAGATATAGTATACTGTGCACCTGATACCAAGGATAGTCCAAACGCAGGCAACACTACTGCATCAAGACAGACCCTGTTCACAGGTGAAGCAGCAGTAAGAGCCGCAAAGCTACTAAAGGCTGATTTGGACAAAGAGGGTACACTTGATAAACTAAACGGTAGAGAATACCTTGGAGAATACACGGGTATTACTGACAAAATAGGCTCTGACAAAGAGAACCCCGTAAGTCACATCGCCTACGGCTATGCTACACACGTAGTGCTACTTGATGACAATGGCAAGGTGAAAGAAGTTGTAGCCGCACACGATGTCGGTACCCCTGTTAATCCTAAGGCTATAGAGGGTCAGATAGAAGGCGGTGTTGTGATGAGTCTGGGATATTCGCTGACAGAGAACTTCCCACTAAAAGACGGCAAGCCAACAAGAAAGCTCGGAACGCTCGGACTGTTTCGTGCAGATGCTACGCCTGATGTAAAGGCTATCATAGTATCTAAACCAAAGGGCACCTTGGCTTGTGGTGCAAAGGGTATCGGCGAAATCTGCTCTATCCCTACCCCACCTGCTGTAGCACTTGCATATCAAAACTATGACTCTATATTCAGGACAAAGCTACCGCTCGAAAACACTGTGTACAGTAAAAAATAATCAAAAATTTTATAAGTAAAAAGTAAAACGGATACTCAAGAGAGTATCCGTTTTCTTCTCAATGTTTATTTTTGAAAAACAATAATTTGTTAGAATAAAGAAACGACATGACTGCCATTGATATGATAATAACATAACCTATGATGCTGTATATGTCAGGTACCTGCGACAATGTGAAAAATGCGATAACAGCGGTAAATAATATCTGAGAAAAGCCATAGACAGATACTTCTTTTGGGGGAGCGTTCTTGTAAGACAAGGTCACAAAGAACTGTCCACCTGCGGCAGATACGCCTGCGAGAAGCAACATGCAAAGCTGATACATACTCATAGGCTCGTAATAATACAACATCAAAGGCAAGGTTACAAGTGTGCTAACAGCTGAAAACACAAAAACCACATAGGCACTATGCTCGCCGTTTGTAGTAAGTTTTCGAACACAGGCATATGCCGCACCTGCAAAAACTCCGCTCATAAATCCCATAACAGACGGAATAAGCTGTGCGTTTGAAAAGCTCGGTTTGATGACAAATATGCTACCAACAAACGCTATAACTACTATGACTGACTGCCAGGTACTCGGCTTCTCTTTGAGCAAGAAAAACGAGAAAATAATCGCAAAAAATGGCGACATCTTGTTTAAGATAGAAGCATCTGCAAGCAAAAGCCTATCGAGTGCATAAAAATTCAAGAACACTCCGCACATACCAAAAGCTGTGCGCATAATCAACGTAGGAATGTTCCTTTTGTCATAAGGCAAGATGCTCGTTTTGTTCTTAATTAGAATTATAACAGCTATTATTGCTGCAATAAGATTTCTGAAAAACATCTTCTGAAATGTCGGCAAATCGCCCGACAATCGCACAAAAGTACTCATAAGTGCGAAGAAAAATGCTGATGCTATCATATATATTACAGCGAGATTCTTTTTCTTTATCAACACAAATCACTTCCTGTAACTTATTATACTACAAATAATTGAAAATGGCAAAATTTGTGATATAATCTACTTATTAACTAAGAGTCGGAGGACAATATGATAACCTTGCTCAAAAAACTATTTATCAAAGAAGACATAGACAGCACACAAGGCAGAAACAAGCTCGGCGTGCTGTGTAGCAGCGTAGGCATACTGCTCAATGTTCTGCTGTTTGCCGGCAAATATATAGCAGGTGTAATCAGCAGTTCGATAGCTATAACCGCCGACGCCTTCAATAATCTGTCGGATGCAGGCTCATCGTTTATATCTCTGATAGGATTCAAGTTTGCTGGTATGAAACCAGACACAAAGCACCCGTTTGGTCATGGCAGAATCGAATATCTCAGCGGACTCGGAATTTCTATAGCGATAATTGTAGTTGGTGTAGAACTGTTCATCACATCTGTAAAAAAGGTAATCACTCCACAGGCTATAGAGTCGAGCTATCTTGCTATGGGTATTCTTGTGGTATCTATTGCTGTAAAGCTGTATATGTTCTTTTACAACAGAGTTATCGGCAAAAAAATAAACTCAGCATCAATGAAAGCGACATCTACTGATAGTCTGAGCGACTGTGTCGCTACTATGGCGGTGCTTGTTTCTATGATAATCAGCCACCTGTGCGACATCAACATTGATGCTTACTGCGGTATATTTGTAGCTTTGTTCATATTATACTCTGGTATAACATCAGCCAAAGAAACCATAGCTCCTCTGCTTGGTACAAAGCCTGACCCTCAGCTCGTAAACGAAGTAACAAACGTAGTTTTGAGTAACGAAAAAATCTACGGTATCCATGATATGATAGTTCACGACTACGGCCCTGGCAGACAAATTATATCTTTGCACGCTGAGATAGACGGTAGCGAAGACATATACGAAATACACGATGTGATTGATACTATCGAAAAAGAGCTATACTCTACCTTGGGTGTTGAGACTACCATCCATATGGACCCGATAGATATTCACAACGAAAGCACAGCACAGACCAAAGAAACTGTAGCAATGCTAATCAAAAAGCTACACGAAGATGCTACTATACACGACTTCAGAATGGTGCCGGGAAACACCCACACAAACCTGATTTTTGATGTAGTGGTGCCGTTTGAATTAAAGCTAAGTGACGAACAGATAAAAGAAGAAGTGCAAAAACTCATAAGTGAGCAGTGGGATAATTACTATGTTGTGCTTCAGATAGACAGAAGTTACATCTGATTTCTCACAAAATATACTCCGCCAAAATATTATGTACTATCGTATAAAAAAATTATTGCTGACAAAACTAATAGTACAATATAAAAAACGGAGTGAAAACAGCTTGAATATTAAGCGAGGAGATATCTACTACGCAGATCTAAGCCCTGTGGTAGGCTCAGAACAAGGCGGAGTACGACCTGTACTGATAGTACAAAACGATGTTGGAAACCGATACTCGCCCACAGTAATTGCGGCAGCTATCACAAGTCAACAATCAAAAGCCAAGCTACCAACGCATATCGCAATAGGTGCCACAGCGAGTGGTCTGTCAAAGGACAGCGTTGTACTGCTCGAGCAGGTACGCACACTCGACAAAAAACGCCTGAAAGAAAAGATGGGCACAGTAGATAACAACGCTATGCAAAAAATAAACCAAGCGATATCTGTGTCACTTGGACTATTAACCTGAGGTTACATACAGTAACTGACAAATAATAAAACGGAGAGGCTATATACCTCTCCGTTGTTTTTTTATTATCTGATAGCTTCTATCAGTGCATCTACCTTATCAGTAAGCTCCCACTTGACATCAAGGTTCTCTCTTCCCATATGGCCATATGCGGCTAAATCGTAATACTTGGTATTTAACAAATCAAGAGTATTGATAATAGCGCTTGGACGAGCATCAAAGACTTTGTTGACAGCAGCTGCTAACTGTTCGTTAGTGTAATCTGATGTAGAAAAAGAATCTACCATAACAGATACAGGAGCTGCCACACCGATAGCGTACGCAAGCTGTACCTCGCATTTCTTAGCGAGCTTAGCAGCTACTATGTTCTTGGCAATATAACGAGCAAAATACGCTGCAGAACGGTCAACCTTAGTAGGATCCTTGCCTGAAAAAGCACCGCCACCATGACGAGAATAACCGCCGTAGGTGTCTACGATAATCTTGCGACCTGTGAGTCCTGAATCACCAACAGGACCACCGATAACAAAACGACCTGTAGGGTTGATATAGTACTTGGTGTTCTCATCAAGCAGATCCTGAGGAATTACAGGCTTGATAACATACTCAAGGATGTCCTCTCGTATCTGCTCAAGTGTGACATCGTCATCGTGCTGAGTAGATACTACTACTGTATGAACACGCACAGCCTTGTCGTCATCGTACTCAACTGTTACCTGAGATTTGCCATCAGGTCTTAAGTATGACAAAGTACCGTCTTCTCTCACCTGCATAAGCTTGTAGGATAATTTGTGTGCAAGAGAAATCGGCAACGGCATAAGCTCATCTGTCTCATCACAGGCAAAACCGAACATCATACCCTGGTCACCTGCACCAATCTGATTTAGGGACTCTACAGCGCCGTCTTTTAATTCGTACGAGTTGTCAACGCCCATAGCGATATCGCTTGACTGCTTATCTATAGCCACATCGACCTCAATAGTGTTGCCGTTAAAGCCACACTCATCATTATCATAACCTGTGTCACAGACAACCTTGCGTGCGATAGACTCGATATCTATATCACAGTTAGCTGATATCTCGCCCATTATATGTACAATACCTGTAGTAGCTGTGGTCTCACAAGCAACGTGTGCGTTCTTATCGCACTCTAATATAGCATCCAGCACAGCGTCAGAAATTCTGTCGCATAACTTGTCAGGATGACCGTGTGTTACTGATTCTGATGTAAATAAATGCCTTGCCATTTATATCAACCTTTCATTTTAATTCTCAAACAGAAATATAATAGCAATAAAAAACCCGCCTGCTCCGGCGGTATAGTGTCTCATCTGTCGGTGATACCGCAGGAATTAGCACCTTACATAACGCAGGTTGCCGGACGTCACAGGGCCTGTCCCTCAGTCGCTCTTGATAAGTTCTATTTTATTACTTTCGATATTATAGCATATTTGCGACATATGTCAACACATTTTGCACAATGTAAAGAATATGTCGCAAATTAAATTCAACCTTTGTATAGCTTGATGCTAAGTATCTTTGGCAAAATAATATATAGTGCCAAAGCTGTGACTGAGCCGGTAATAATTGATGCTAAACACAGCACAGGCAGATATGCAAACACAGAGCTGTCTGTGAGTATAAAGGCTATAAGTATCTGGCCGAGATTGTGACAAAAAGCGCCACTCACTCCGATGCCAATAAAGCCAAAAGCTCGCAGTCGCATAAAGATATACATAACAAGGCACGACAGCACACCACCGCACAAGCTCATCAAAAAGGCAGTAAGCCCTCGCACCAGCAACGAAAACAACGCCTTTGTCAGACAAACTATGAGTGCGCAAGGCAGATTAACCGCTGACAAAGCAAACATAGTGGCAATATTTGAGAGTCCGAGCTTCATACCCGGTAAGACAAACGGCATATCGGGCATAGACATCTCGATATATGACAGTACAAGTGCTACAGCTGACAGCAAGGCACTGTGGGTGATAAACAAAGTCTTACTATTTCTCATATCATCACCCCGCTACCGCATCAAAAGATGCACCACTATCAGACACAAGAGTAACGCTGACCTTTGCAGGCAGGCATACTATAGACTGACCTGCTCTGACAATGACTCCTGTATGCTCACAAATTTTGTCAGGGCACTTTGACGACACAACCGAGACGCCACTTTGATTTATGTGCACAGTTACGGGCAAATCTCCGTCTACTGTCTTTATTATGTCCTGTGTAACATCAGACAGAGCGACAGAATACACCTGTTCTCCATCAACCTTAATTACGCACACAGTAGTGTCGCTACCGCCAAAAAACGATAGTAAAGTAACAATGCCTATACTAAGTACAATCAGAATTATTAAAATGTCAAAGGGTCTAAATAACTTTCTCTTTGAGCTATCCATAATACATTCCTTACTAAATTTATGTACTAATCTTAGCATATAATAAAATAAAAAGCTATATGTAACTTAGAAGTAAGTGCTACATTTGTACATATTAAAAGCTTTGTGCAAATTTAACAATAAGTAAAGTTAGCGGTAGCTAACCAATAACAAAAGCAAACAAAATTGAAAATTTTAACAAAAACGTCTTGTTAATTTATTGACAAAACGCAGAAAAAGCAGTATCTTATTAGTAGTTAGCAACGGCTAACCATATAATCTGACCGATGAACAGAAAACTCTCAGGAGATACACTATGAACTTACTAAACGCTGAAGAAGGAAGAGAATATATCATCAAAGATATAGCTACTGATGACGAAGAACTCGATGCATTTCTGTTTTCTTTAGGCTGTTATAGCGGAGAGCCAATTACGGTTATCTCTCACCTAAAGGGCGGTTGTGTTGTATCTATCAAGGACGGCAGATACAACATTGACACACAGCTTGCCAAATCTATCAGCATCTGAACAATGAGCAAATCGGCATACGCCGATTACTTTTTTATCAACGAGTTAGCTACTGCTAACTCAATAATAAAAAAATAACAATTATCATTTATTCACCACTTTTTGGGAGGTAAATATATGCGTATTGCACTTGCAGGAAATCCAAACTCCGGTAAAACCACTATGTACAACGCTCTGACCGGCCGCAACGAAAAGGTCGGAAACTGGGCTGGTGTTACTGTTGAGAAAAAAGAACACGAAATCAAAAAATCATATGCTAATGACAAAAAACTAATCGCTGTAGACCTTCCAGGTGCATACTCAATGTCACCGTTTACAAGCGAGGAATCTATCACAAGCACATTCATAAAGAACGAAAACCCTGATGTAATTATCAATATCGTGGATGCTACTAATTTAAGCCGTAGCTTGTTCTTTACAACACAATTGCTTGAACTAAAAATTCCTGTTGTTGTTGCACTAAACAAAGCTGATATCAACAAAAAGAAAGAGACTACTATCGACACAAAAAAGCTATCAGAAAAACTCGGATGCGCTGTTGTTGAGACAGTTTCCACTTCTGCTGACGGACTCAAACAAGTCATAAATACAGCTATTGAGATAGCAAATAACAAGCAAAACGCTCCCTACTCTCAGGACAATATTGACTCAACAGACAAAAAAGCTGTAATAGAAGCTGACAAAAAGCGATTTGCCTTTGTAAACGAAATAGTCAAAGAAGTTGAGACAAGAAAGGTCTTTACAAAAGATAAGAACTTATCTGACAAAATCGATGCTGTGCTCACTAACAAATGGGTAGGTATACCGATTTTTGCAGTTGTGATGTTTTTGGTATTCTGGATTTCTCAGGCAGGTCCGGGTGTATGGATTGCCGACTGGCTTGTAGGGATATTAGAAACAGTCCAGGCGTGGATAGGCTCTTTTGTCGAAGGTGCTAACCCCCTACTCTATGCTCTGCTAATAGATGGTGTCATCGGCGGTGTTATCGCTGTTATTGGCTTCTTGCCACTTGTAATGGTTATGTACTTTCTCATAGCACTGCTTGAAGACTGTGGCTATATGGCAAGAGTATCTGTTGTGCTCGACCCTATATTCAAGAGAGTCGGTCTCTCAGGCAAATCTGTCATCCCATTTGTTATTGGCACAGGTTGTGCAATACCAGGTGTTATGGCTTGTCGTACTATCAGAAATGAAAGAGAAAGAAGAGCTACCGCAATGCTTGCACCATTTATGCCATGCGGCGCAAAACTACCTGTTATCGCACTATTTGCGGGCGCATTCTTTGAGGATGCTACTTGGGTAGGCCCACTGATGTACTTTGCAGGTATTGTTATCATCTTTTTGGGTGCTTTATTAATCAACAAAATCACCGGGTATAAAGCAAAAAAATCTTTCTTTATTATTGAATTGCCTGAATACAAAGCACCTTCACTTCTGAGAGCGTTCAAATCCATGTGTGCTCGTGGCTGGGCTTACATAGTGAAAGCCGCTACTATAATCTTACTATGTAATACAGCAGTTCAGATAATGCAGACATTTGACTGGACTTTGCACGAGGCATCGTCTGCTGACCAGTCAATACTTGCTTCTGTTGCAGGACCATTTGCATATCTGCTTGTGCCTATAGTAGGAGTGCTCTCGTGGCAATTGGCTGCAGCGGCTATCACAGGTTTTATCGCAAAAGAAAATGTTGTAGGTACTCTTGCCGTATGTTTTGTCGGACTTGAGAATCTTATCGACACAGAAGAATTAGCACTTATGGATGGTGCAGGAACTGAGGTTGCCTCAGTATTTGCTATCACAAAGGTAGCAGCACTTGCTTACCTTATGTTCAACCTCTTTACTCCACCTTGCTTTGCAGCAATCGGTGCTATGAACTCAGAGATGAAAAGTAAAAAGTGGCTGTGGGGCGGTATCGCACTCCAGCTTGGTACAGGATACACAGTAAGCTATCTTGTATATACTATCGGCACTCTTATCACATCACCTGCATCGCTTAAGGCGCTGCCCGCTATACTTGGCGGTGTTGCTGTAGCGATTATGGCTATCATAGTTATTATACTGTGCAAAAATGCCGAGAAAAAAACTAAAATTCAAAACAATACAAATGATAAGAAAGAGAAAACTCTCATCACAAAATAAGAGGTAATGTTATGGAAAACATCATAATCATTGCTATAGTCGTAGTAATTATCGGCTTAATAGGCTTCTACATATACAGAACAAAAAAACGTGGAAAAAAGTGCATAGGCTGTCCATACTGTAACGAGTGCCCATCTTTAAACAAGAACACTTGTTGCAATAACAACAATATGAGCAAAAAATAACATAAATAAAAACTAAAGCACTGCAAGTAAGCTTGCAGTGCTTTTTTAATTAATCATATTACATATAAAAATATAGCGATGTATTGCAGTACGCTTCCTATAATAACAAAAATATGAAATACAGAGTGTATATAGTGAATTTTCTTGCCTACGCCGTAGAGCACAGCACCTATTGTATATGCTATACCACCGAGCAGTAACCACCAGAAGCCACTCATTGTGATAGACTCTATAGTTGACCTTAGTACTGCTACTATGCACCAGCCCATACCGATATAGCAAGCCATAGAGAACTTTTCAAAGCGTTTGATGTCGATAGAATTGAGCACCACCGCCAACGCTGTGAGTCCCCACTCAACTGCAAATACCGTCCACGCTATCTGAGGGTTATCCTCCCTGATAGAACACAGCAGTATAGGTGTGTATGTGCCGGCTATCAGAAAGTATATATCACAATGGTCAATAATCTGCATAACCTTTTTACCTATAGATGGTCTGAGTCCGTGATACACACTCGATATTGTGTACATTATCACAAGAGTAGCTCCATAAATAGATACAGAAACAACAGCCCACGAATCAGAAAAAAGTGCTGACTTGATTATACCAAGCACAAGTGCTATAACCGCAAATGCTCCCCCAACGATATGGGTGACCATATTGAATATCTCTTCAGAACGACTATAGTTAGGTAGAACTCTGTCCTTTAAAGCGGTGCGGGTCATCAGTCCACCCTCCTGTCGCCCCAGAAAAACAGAGCAACTGTGCCAGGACCTGAGTGACTACCGATAACCGTACCGATATCGTTGATAAGAACATCAGAATCTATATTTTTAAACTGTGAGAGTACAAGCTCCTTTACTGCCTGAGCGTCCTCGATACATGCTGAATGACACATATAGCATTTGTCAGAATAGTCTGTACCGTCTTGTGCGTGTTCTACCATACGCTTGACTATCTCTTCGATAACCTTCTTCTTTGTTCTTATCTTAGCACGAGGTATAAGCTTACCCTCAAAACTTACATTCATAAGAGGACAAATCTCGAATATACCGCCTATCATGCCGCTGACCTTGGACACTCTGCCACCTTTGACATAAAAGGTAAGATCTGTAGAAAAGAACCAATGATGAAGATTAAGTTTGTTATCCTCGACCCAGTCCCTGACTTCATCTATGGTCATACCACTATCTCTTAAAGAGGCTACTTTGTCTATCATAAGGCCATAACCAGAAGATGCAGCAAGTGAATCTACAATATAAAGTTTCTGGTCAGGGTACTTGTCTCTTAGCATATCAGCCGCAGCAACTGCACTGCGATAAGTACCCGATATGCCTGATGACATAGAGATGTGCAAAACATCCTTGCCTGTGTCAAGCAGTCTGGAAAAATACTCCTCAAACTCGCCGATATTCGTCTGAGATGTAGTTGAATCAGAGCCGTTCTTTAATCTGTTATAAAAATCCTCAAAAGAAATTGTCTGACCTAAATCATCAGGATACTCGACACCATCGAGTGTATAATGATAACAAATGTATGAAGCATTTAATCTTTCTAAATGCTCTTTCTTTAAGTCAACTGTTGAACAACAGCTTAATATATAGCTCATAGTGCTATACCTCCTACAAAAAAATTACGAGCATATTCTATAGCAAGTATTGACCACAAATCAACCTACTGTACACCTTTGAAATTCTATTTGTAAAATCGTGGTAGTAGAATCAACAAAATGCTACTCTACTAAAAGAAAAAGCCAGCTCTACTAAAAGTAGAGTTGGCTTGTTTACTTAGATTTTCGATTGTTTTTGATATAAAAGCAAAGTATGATGATAATCTGTACAGGCAGTCCTATCAAGAACAGCTGCCACCAGTTTTTGCTGAGAAACGACAGATAAACGCTCGTCAGAAGTCCCCACGCAATACCTGAGATAATGTACATATTAGAGTGTGCGTTACCCCATATGGAGTTGAGCACAAGCAAAACTGTAAGAGAAACCGGTGCTGTATATACAAAAAGAATCCATAGCGGATTACCATATATCCAAGAAATGATAAACGCCAAAAGTGCAACGGTCCACACACCGATAAATGCTATAGTAGTGATAACGCTACGGCTGTATCGATGAAATATACGCTTTGTTGGCACCTTGTCGTCATCGCTGTGCTCTGAGAGTATGTAATCAACAGACACATCAAAAACATCTGCTATCTGCTTTAGAACATAGGCATCAGGCAAAGACTCAGCTCTCTCCCACTTTGATACTGATTTGTCAGAATAGTTGAGCGCTTCTCCAAGCTGAGCCTGAGTCATATTAGCTCTTGTACGAAGTCTTATTAAATTGTCGGCAACAGTTTTTTTGAAATTATCCATAATGCTACCTCATTCAATATTTGAGTCCATATTATAACATAATATGCATATATTTACAAGTCGAAAAATGTATTAATAAATAATTATGTTATAAAAAAAGGCGCCAACGATACGATGGCGCCGATATTTAATCAAAGCACTTTTGCTAAGAAGTTTTTGAGTCTGTCTGACTGTGGATTATCAAAAATCTCACTCGGTGTGCCCTGCTCTACTATAACACCCTCGTCCATAAATACGACACGAGTGCCTACCTCTCTTGCAAAGCCCATCTCATGAGTTACAACTGCCATGGTCATACCCTGAGTAGCGAGCTCCTTCATAACATCCAAAACCTCGCCTACCATCTCAGGATCGAGCGCTGAAGTAGGCTCGTCAAAAAGCATAACCTGTGGCTCCATACACAACGCACGAACGATAGCGATACGCTGTTTCTGTCCACCTGAGAGCTGGCTCGGATATGCAAGTGCTCTGTCAGCAAGTCCGACTCTCTCAAGTAATGAATATGCCTTTTGCTCTGCGTCTTCCTTGCTCATATTAAGCAACTGTACAGGGGCTATGGTCATATTCTTCAAGATATTCATATGAGGAAACAGGTTGAAGTGCTGGAACACCATACCCATCTTCTGTCGATGAAGGTTAATATTAACCTTAGGGTCGGTTATCTCTACATTGTCAAACACGATACTGCCTGCTGTAGGATATTCGAGCAGATTAAGCGAACGCAGAAGTGTAGATTTGCCGGAGCCTGACGGTCCGATAATAACAATAACCTCACCCTTCTCGATGTCTATATTAACACCATCGAGCGCCTTGATTTTGCCGTCCTTGTAGTGCTTGCACAAGTCAGTTACTTTAATCAATACATTATCGCTCACTCTGACGCAACCTCCTCTCGAGTATACTAAGAAGCTTGGTCATTATCATAACTATGATAAGATATATAACCGCTAAGCTGATATACGGAACATATGCCTGATAGGTAATGCTGACGATGTTCTGAGCCTGTTTTGTGACATCACGAAGTGCAATAACAGACACAAGAGATGTGTCCTTGACAAGAATAATCATCTCATTACCAAGTGCAGGCAGGATGTTCTTGATAGCCTGTGGAATGATAATATGCCACATGGTCTGAATGTAGTTAAAGCCAAGTGATCGGCCTGCCTCCATCTGACCTTGGTCAATAGACATAATACCCGAACGCACTATCTCTGCTACATATGCACCCGAGTTAATACCCAAGGTAACTATACCGCACAGAACAAGTCCTGTGTCGGTCTTTGGCACCATAATAACAAAGCCCATAATAAGAAGCTGTACCATCATAGGTGTACCACGGATAACAGTCAGATAAATAATGGATATTCTGTTGAAAAATCTCAGAATAAAATTAGGTCGCTTGCCTGTGACCGAGTCGTGAGATACACGAATAATAGCAATTATCGCACCGATGATAATACCGAGTATAAGCGCTCCTATCGCAACTATAAATGTAATCTTGAGACCATTTACAAAAAACATATATCTGTCCTGATATATAAAGGTCTGATAAAACTGATAGGCAAACTGCTGTAGCCACTGGGGTACATCCTGAAACCACTGTGGTGCACTCTCTACCCACTCGGCAAATGAAATAATTGTGCCCATAAAAAATCCTCTCAATTATGCAAATAATAGGGGCGGTGAAAAAACACCGTCCCTATCACTAATAGTGTCTTATAGTAAATTAAGCCTCATCAGATGATGCAGCGTCAGCAGGAATGTACTTAGCGATGATAGCATCGATAGTACCGTCAGCCTTGAGCTCTTCCATAGCAGCGTTAACCTTCTCAAGTAACTCAGGGTTGTTCTTTGATACAGCAGCAGCGTAGTCCTCTAAAACATACTCTGTGTCAAGAATCTTGAGACCCTTGTTAGCCTTAACAAATGACTTAGCTGGCTCGTTATCAATAACAACACAGTCAACCTGACCGTTCTGAAGTGCAGCAACTGCCAAAGCACCGTTGTTGAACTGCTTAACATTCTCCTGACCATAGTCGCCTGTACAGTAGATGTCACCTGTTGTACCAGCCTGAACACCGATAGTCTTGCCGTCAAGATCATCAACAGTAGCGATGTCTGAATCCTCAGCAACGATAACTACCTGTACGCCTGTAGCATATGTCATAGTAAAGTCAACTGACTGCTTACGCTCCTCGTTAACTGTAAGACCAGCGAAAACGATGTCTACAGAATCAGAAGAAACTGCTGTAAGAAGTGACTCAAACTCCATGTCCTTAATCTCAAGCTCCATGCCAAGCTTGTCTGCAACTGCCTGTGCAATCTCAGCATCGATACCAACGATAACATTGTTGTCGTCATAATACTCATATGGAGGGAATGTTGCGTTAGTACCCATAACAAGTACGTTGTCCTCCTCATTTGAACAACCTGCCAAAACTGCAATTGAACAAACCATCAAAACTGCAAGAATAAGTGATATAAACTTTTTCATAGTATGTACCTCTCTTTAAATAAATATGTCGAATATTTTTCAACTGAAACAACTATACACCAAAGCGTAAGAATATGCAAGTGTTTTTTGCATATTTATTCAATTTGTTGCAAATAGACTAACTCAAAACGCAAAAACACTCAGGATAATATAACTTTTTGCCTACAAATATGCAAAATTGTATGAATTTATGCATAAAGTATTTTTCTAATTCAGAATTATAGCGTCATGCATCGCATCATCTGTATATAAATTCAAGCAGTTACACCAAACTAATATGCATAATATTCACTCATTATGCAATAATATGTATGATTTATGCAAACAAAAAAAGGACAGCCGAAACTGTCCTTGATAGTACTTAATAATTCTCGCTGCTGAAAGCGTTGAGAAAAGCTTTGAGTCGCTCTGATTTTGGGTTCTCCAAAATCTCGGGAGTTCCCTCTTCTGCAATGACACCCTCATCCATAAATATGATGCGGTTAGATACGTCATGTGCAAAGCCCATCTCGTGAGTAACGATAACCATAGTACAGTCATCATCCTTGAGCGACTTAATAACCTTGAGTACCTCACCTGTAAGCTCGGGGTCAAGCGCAGATGTAGGCTCGTCAAAGCATAGAATCTTAGGGTTGAGTGCAAGCGCACGGGCAATAGCCACTCGCTGTTGCTGACCACCCGATAGCTGCCACGGATAAGCATCGATGCGATGAGTCATACCAACACGCTCGATAATTCTTCTACCGTTTTCTTCTATTTCTTCTAAAATCTGCTTTTTGTTGCGCTTGTAGTCATCTCTGTCCTTAGCAAGAAGCTTGGGTGCAAGAGTTACATTATCAAGCACATTGTACTGTGGAAACAAATTGAAGTTCTGGAATACAAGTCCAAAGTTTAATTGACGCTGTCTTGATTCTTTGCTTGAGACCTTAGGCTCATCCGCATCAAATACAAGGTTGCCGTCAACATATACTGTACCTTGCTCTGCACGCTCAAGAAAAGTCATACATCTGAGTAATGTAGTCTTGCCTGAGCCTGAAGAACCAATGATAGAGAGCACCTCTCCCTTGTTGAGAGAAAAGTCGATTCCCTTTAAAACCTGTATATTGCCAAAAAACTTCTGTATATTTTTGACTTCTAACATTGCCATAGTGTTAACCTCTGAAATAATCGAGTTTCTTTTCGATATATCCGAACAGTAGAGTTAGTATACCGCAGAATATCAGATAGAACGCTCCTGTGTAGAACAACGGCCATATAAGGCCCTCTGCCTTGATAAAGCGTTCTCCCGAATAGATAATCTCATATACTGCGATAATTCGTGCAAGAGAAGTATCCTTGACCAAAGTGATAATCTCGTTGCTCATAGGCGGAACAATTCTCTTGATAACCTGCAGAAGTGTTACCTTGAAGAACATCTGTGACTTGGTCATACCAAGCACCTGACCGGCCTCTCGCTGACCTACAGGTATAGACTCGATACCTCCACGATATATCTCTGAAAAATAACATGCATAATTAATAACAAACGCTATAAGAACAGCTACGAATCTATCGAATACTGTCCAACCCGCAAGCCAAGTGATGATCGCATTAGGGTCATCTATCTGCTTTGCCCACTGACCTACAAGACCAGGTCCGTAATAAACAATAATCATCTGGAGCATCAAAGGTGTTCCTCTGATGCACCAGACGACTACTTTGCATATCCATTTCAGTGGTTTGAATTTGCTCATAGAGCCAAAACTAATCAATAGTCCAAGCGGAAGAGCAAAAAGCAAGGTCAAAGCAAATATCTCGCAGGTAGTACCAAAACCTTTCAAAAGGTCAAGAGTAACTTGCCAGAACATATTTGTTTTCCTTTCTGTACATTAAACGAATAATGTATATAAGCTATTATCCCTTGATAAGTGTGAGCTCGTATTTCTCAGCGAGTGCATCAAGTGTGCCATCGCTCATAAGTGTAGAGATGATAGAGTTAACCTCTGCTGTGAGGTCAGAACCCTGTCTGAATGCAATACCGTACTGCTCTACGTTCAGCTTAACGTTGTATGTAAGGTTCTCGTAGCTTGTACCCTCACCTGTCATAGCGTTAGCCATTGTGATGTCGATAACGCAAGCATCTGCTGAGCCTGATGCAACCTCTAAGAGAGCGTCTGTCTGAGCCTTAACTGCTGTGTAGTTCTCCCAGCCGTTGTCAGCGATAGCAGCCTCACCGGCAGAGCCAGCCTCTGCAGCAAATGAAAGCTCAGCCATATCTTCAGCGTCTGTATACTTTGCAGCGTTGTCAGCTGTCATAACAACAACCTGTGCATTCTCTACATAAGGAACAGATACAGAAGCGTTGAGAGTAGCTTCCTCTGTAATTGTCATACCGTTCCAGATACAGTCGATAGACTTTGAATCAAGCTCTAAGAACTTGTTGTCCCAGTTAATCTCAACAAACTCAACCTCTACGCCCAAAGCCTGTGCAACTGCAACAGCAAACTCTGTATCAAAACCTGTCCACTCGCCGTTTGAGTCCTTGTAGTTCATAGGAGCATAATCTGTGATACCTACTACCAATGTGCCCTTGTCCTGTACATAAGCAAGGTCAGAATCTGAATCTGCAGCAGTAGAGCCACAGCCAACGAACAATGTAGCCATCATAAGAACAGCCATTACTAATGCTAAAATCTTTTTCATAAAAAATTGCCTCCAATTAATTAGTGTAGTAACAGTGTACCACTTTACTATAGTAAAGTCAACCCCTATTTCAAACAATGTATTAATATGTATATATACACCTTTTGTAAATTATAGACAATAAAACCGCAGTACCGATGCTTATACAGCATTTATACTGCGGTTGTTTGTTTTTATTATTTTGACTATTTTTCTGAATTAGAATTATAACACAAGCTCAAAGAATATTCTCTCTCACCTATTGTAATATCATCTGTGTACAAAATAACCCCTGCGATACCTTTGACAGTATCATAAGACAGAGAGTCACGCATACCAAACGAGGTGTACTTTCCGTATGCTTCCTTCTGAGTCCAGATGTGACAAAACTGTTTTGTATAATCATAGCCGGTATAGCTATCAAGCAACTGATTCTCGCTGTCAAAAAACCTTGAGTGTGCGATTTTTCTAAGTTTTATATTATCCTTACCAGACATACACTCTATATCTACACCCATTACAGTACAGTCATCTTCTATCTTTATCTCAATAATATCCTCTATATCGATAGATGGTACAGACGCACCCTTAACACAAAGTGCTACCGCTACTGCACACTCAGAATGTGATATAGAAAAAGCACAATCGGCTAAATACGGCTTTCCGTTAGCATCTTTTTTCATCTTTGCAGAGAAATCGCTAATTTCCAAATAATGCTTTGCTAAAGTGTTGAGCAATTCATATGCAGTGTTGTGGCGAGAGCACGAATTATTCTGACATTTTTTCAGTCCTATTATTATCATTTTTTCCTCTCTTCTAACAGATTATCAAAGACGCCTGTTGCACGCTTTTTGATAACATTAGTAAGCTTTGATGTTACATCTGACAAAAACTGCTTTTGCACCTTATGAGTTTCGGCATATGTCTTAAGCATAGGCACAAGCTTTGTTACAGCATCTATTGACATAAAGTCGGATAGAGTTTTTGCATTTGATGAATCCATCAGCTCAATAATTATCTTTGTTATTTTCTTGCGCTCTGAAAAGCTAAGCTCGCTAAGCCACTCTTTGATAATAGCTTCTGTAGCTTTGCCACGGGTTGAGCGCTCACTCATATACACAAACTGTGTTCCACGTACAAGCCATGACATCGGATTATGCTGTGCCATAGCAGTATGGTCCCTGCTCATTACTACCTTTGTTTTGGTCTCGCTATCGAGCAGCATACCAACAATAGAAGAATCGACTACAAATTTGACGGCTTTCTTATCCATTTTTTTAAAGCCATCGCTATCTGTAAAATCACAGCAAAAGCCAGGTCCATCATAATCATATATCTGTTCTAATCTGTCGTAGTATTTGTCATCCAAATGTGCACCTGCCCAGATAGCAAGGTTGCCACCCTTTGAGTGACCTGTTATGTACAATTTAAGGTCTGTGGTATAGAATGCGACATTGTTCACATAGTGCGCTGCATAACGCTGTGCAGGAATCTCCTCAAAGGACAGTAGCAAATCCTCCTGCCAACCGACTATGGTATCGTCAGTACCTCTGAAAGTAACCAAAACCTTGTTATCAACAAGGAAAGATACTGCAGCAAACTGAGTTTTTTCGCTCAAATCTGTGACTGACTCATACGCAAACACCCTGACACCTGCAAAGCGCTTTGAGCTCGCACATTTTCTAAAAAGCGGTTCGTACTCCTTAAAAAAGAAATTGATGTTCTTGAGATGTGTATAAACCTCGCCAAGTGTAGGAGCGCTCTTGTAATTAACTGTATCAGTAAACGGTGCCTTAGAAAAATCAAAATATGACAGTGTAGAAAAAATGAGACAATCTACTTCATTGATACCATCGTAAGAAAACTCTACATCTCCTCGCCAATCTACATATTCTAAAATCGTAGTGTTCAGATTTTTCATTATGACACCTCCTGTAGTTTACTAATTTAATTATAACACGATACACAAAAATATGCCACAAAAATATACGAGGGTAGCCGCATAGCCACCCTCGCTAACAAATATTAAGCTTAATTTGGCACTTCACACAGTAGTGCTGACCAGCTATTCTTTCCACATATGCCGTCAACAGTCAGCTTGTGAGCCTTTTGATAGGCTTTGAGTGCGTACTCGGTGTTAGTACCGAAATCACCGTCTACCGTGAGTTTTTTATCATCTTTGCCACGATAGCCCTTACCGTCTTTGAGCTCGTTTAAAATTCGCTGTAAAGTCATAACCTGTCCTTTACGATTAGACTTGTTTGACTTATATATCTTCTGCATTGTTATCTGCACTGTCTGCACCTCGCTTGTAATTTTGTCAGAAATACTGTCCGAGCTTGTACCGCTGTATACAGGTCTCAAGCAACAGGAAATCTGACTTTTATATCTTGTGCGTCTTTGCACTTCACCATTTGAAGTAGTGCCTGTATTGCCCTCGATAGTAGTGTATGTACCGTCTGAGTTTACCTGCTCGATAATTCCGATATGGTCTAAACTATTGACACCACTTATCCAGGATGACGGTGTACTTGACCAACTGAACACTACGAGGTCGCCCGGTTTGTAATTTGAAGTGACAAGTCTGCCCTTGTTCTTGAACGCAAGAGCCAAAGCGCCGACATTTGCGGTCTTTGTGTATAGCAAATCCGACTCACCGAGCTGAGAAAAAATCCACTGCAAGAATACAACGCACCAGTCATACGCAGAGCCTGAGACGTCATAGCCATAATACCACTTGTTATATTTGCAACGTTTGATATCGGTAGCTTTTACTCCTATCTGAGACTTTGCAAGTGAAAGCACCTTGTTTGCTGTTAACATCATTACTTAGCACTCTCCTTTGTCTCAGGAAGACCTGCGACACTTGTAACAACCGAATACAAAAGTGCAACCGCAGAGCAACTGAGCGCATAGCGCCAATCAACTTCACCAAGTGTAGCGCCTACTGTGATAAATCCTGCAAAGCATTGCGCAAAGGTCTTGAGCGCCCTTACTCCTGCATACTTACACCAAACTATTATCTTTTCTTTTGTCATATACATCATCCCTTACTTATGATACTCTTCCAAATCATCAATTCTGTGATTTAGCACTCTGATTTCTTTTTCTTCTACTGCATCAGCCTGCTCTAACTTGTACACTCTGTCTATGACCTGATTGTGTTTTTCGACCTTCTTTTCGAGCTGAGCTATACGATAGTTTGTGAGTTTGTTAGCCGCCAATATGCCGAGCAGCGACCCTCCCAAAGTACCAAAAAGAGAGAAAATTCCGACAATGATAGTATCAGACATTGCTATCACTATCGCACTCAACCTGCGCTTCTTCGACCTCTGTGTAATTTTCAGCCGAGTCAGAAACACCGAGATATACTACCCTTGCACACATAGTATGCGTTGCCACATCGGTAATCACCTTACCTGTATCGGCAGAAAGTTTTCTGAGGGTTATGGTCTGAGTAGTTACTTGCATATAATCACCCCTATGCTGCCAAAGTCCAGTTTTTGTTAGTAATAACGAGTCTCTGCTCATCATTAAGTCTTGACTCAACTGCTGAATTTAAAGTCAGGGTCTGAGTCTCGCTATCTGTCAAATCAGCCAAACAGTCGATAATATTCTGTACGCTTTCGTCACTTAAATTAGGTGAATTTGAAAAAGATATTGAAGTACCTATAGTGCCTGTAATACTGAAATTCACTAAATTGTTAAGCCAAGTGAAAGCATTTGAAAACACACAGTCTGCTCTGACATTTGTAAGAGTGATATCAGTTTTATAGTAAAAATTCCAACTCTCAGAGAATGCCTGACTTAATGATGTACAGCTTGAACAATCAAGAGTTGGTATTTTAGCAACCTGTGCCAGATAGAACATACGACCCATATTAGTACATTGTGATGTATCGAGCACACCCTCTGAAATTTCTGTAATTGGTGTATTCTGAAACATTTCTTGTGCATTAGTAGGCTTTAACACATACTTTGGTGTGCCAAAGCTCTCAGTAGTCCAATATGCACCGCTAAAAGCTTGTGCGTAATTGGTACGCTCTCCATTTTTGGTATAACTGTCCCAAAAAGCATCATAGAAGCTGTCATCACCGCCAACATCTATATCAGCTATAGCCTGTGGCATTTGTGACACCTTATATTTATCTGTTGTGCCTGTCTTTGCTCTGATAGCGTCAGCGATAGCTTGCATATCTGTTTCTTCATATCGTTTTAATGACATCAGTACTCCACCTCGCTTGAGTCAGGTATCAGCTCAACTACAAGGTCAGCTATCTCCTGCTTTTCACTATCAGACATCATACCTGCTCCTGCAATCTGTACCCAAGTGAAAGCTTCAGCTTTGAAATCACTTGCTGTACAATAGTAGATTTTATACCCCTGCAAAGTATCGGCTATAAGCATCTGACCTTTATATCCATATGTTTTCTCTGTAGGCTCATTTTCTACATACAAAAGCGGAAATGTATCCAAAGTAAGCCACATATCTGCGTTAGATAAATCATTTTCAAGAGTACGACCTGCTATTCTCCTTGCAATAGGTACGTAGCTTTGAAGCTCTAACTGGCTATCAAAAATCCTCTGCCAGTTGTAGCGTGTCTCGCCTGTATCTGTGTCAATTATGTCGCCACGACAAAAGTGCAGAGTTGGCACATTATTGATAATAGCTACACAAAGCTGTGATCTATAACCTACAGTTGATTTGGTTGGTGCACCAACTGTCAAAATAACAGGATATGTCTGCAAAGACTCATTTAACTGCTCGACAGAGATATCGTCTGACAGGTCTATATCTGCTACTGTACGGGTCTTTGGTACAAAGCCTGCAGTATCAATAGACTCGGTGTTAATAACAGCACAATAATTTGTCTTCTCGTACTCTCCTGTATCTATATTAAACAGATACCAATAGCCGTCATCGCCAATATACGGTAGAGAGCTATGTGCTGTGTTGATATCATTCAATAGATTATTGAGAACGCTCTCGTATCTTAAAAACTCAGAATTCTCCTTATTGGCAAAAAACTCAGAAAACTCTGCAGACTCTCCAACAATAAAGTAATCTGTTGTGGTGTGATAAATTTCGTAGTCACCGCTTATCGCCTTAATCTGCGCCTTTACTACACCGCTTTTGAAAATATCTTCCTGTGTTACAAGCCAAGTAAGAATTGTCGAGCCATCGCTTGTTTCTTTGTCGAGCAAGAAGTAATTTACAGTATCATCATCAAAGGTAAGATACAATCTGTATATAACATTTTCGCTGTCCTTATCTTTTAGAAAAAACTGCTTTTGGATGTGTAGATTATCGCCTGCAAAACCGATAAATCTATCTTCTTCAGGAATAATCAATTTTCCCGATTGAATAGTAATCATAATTACCACCTCCAATTAAGCATAAAAAAAAAGAGAAATTGCATGTAAATACGCAATTTCTCATCAAAAAATTTTTGTTAATTTTTATTTAATAGCGGTGCAAGATACTCTCCTGTAAACGAAGCTTTGTTCTTGACAATCTGCTGTGGTGTGCCTGTGGCAACCACAGTACCGCCCTCATCGCCACCCTCAGGGCCTAAATCAATGATATGGTCAGCGGTTTTGATAAGCTCAAGATTGTGCTCAATAACAATGACAGTATTGCCCAAATCTACGAGCTTGTGCAAAACATCTGTCAACCTGTGCACATCAGCAACATGAAGTCCAGTAGTAGGCTCATCAAGAATATAAACCGTCTTGCCTGTGCTACGTTTTGACAGCTCTGTGGAGAGTTTGACTCGCTGAGCCTCACCACCCGAGAGAGTAGTAGCAGGCTGACCTATCTTGATATAGCCAAGGCCGACATCATACAAAGTCTGTAGCTTTCGTGCAATCTTAGGAATAGCGCTGAAAAACTCAAGTCCCTCTTCAACAGTCATCTCAAGCACATCATAGATAGTCTTGCCCTTGTACTTGACTTCCAAGGTCTCACGGTTGTATCGTTTGCCCTTGCAGACCTCGCACGGAACATAAATATCAGGCAAGAAGTGCATCTCAATTTTCAGTATGCCATCGCCCTGACACGCCTCACATCTACCGCCCTTAACATTAAACGAAAATCTGCTTGAGCTATAACCACGCATCTTGGCATCCGCAGTAGATGCAAAGAGCTCTCTGATATCTGTGAAAACGCCTGTATAAGTAGCAGGGTTTGAGCGTGGAGTACGGCCGATAGGACTCTGGTCAATTGCTATAACCTTGTCCAAGTGCTCAACACCTGTTATCTCTCTGAAATCTCCCGCTGTGCATTTTGCACCGTTGAGCTCCTTTGCAAGATGCTTGTATAAAATCTCGTTGACAAGCGATGACTTGCCCGAGCCGGATACACCTGTTACACAGATGAACTTACCGAGTGGGAATTTTACATTAAGATTCTTCAGATTGTTCTGCTTTGCACCTTTAATTTCAAGAAACTTGCCTGAACCCTTGCGCCTCTTCTGTGGAAGAGGTATCTCTCGCTTATGTGACAGATACTGTCCTGTGATAGAATCTTTGCAGGCGATAATATCATCAATAGTACCGCTACAAACTATCTCACCACCGTGCACACCAGCACCGGGTCCGATATCTACAATATAGTCAGCAGCCCTCATGGTATCCTCATCGTGCTCAACAACAATAACTGTATTACCCAAGTCACGCAAGTGCTTAAGAGTATCAAGTAACTTAGAGTTATCACGCTGATGCAAGCCGATACTCGGCTCATCAAGTATATACAGCACTCCCATCAGCGAGCTACCTATCTGAGTTGCAAGCCTTATACGCTGACTCTCGCCACCCGACAGCGTGCCTGCGCTACGAGAAAGTGTCAGATAACCAAGTCCTACGCTATTGAGAAAATTTAATCGTGAGTTTATCTCATCAATAATAGGTTGAGCTATCATTTTGTCACGCTCTGACAGTTCAAGCTGACTGAAAAACCTCAATATACTGACAACTGAGTTTTCGCACAGATCAGCTATATTGATGTCACCTACAGTGACAGACAAGCTGATATCAGACAGACGCTTTCCATTACATTTATCACACGGAATCTCAGACATAAAGCTCTGTATCTCTTCTTTTATCCATGCGCTTGACGTCTCTTTGAATCTACGCTCAAGGTTAGGTATAACACCCTCAAACTCCTTATAAAACTCTCCTGCTTTCCACACAGATTTTCTGACTAATCTGAGCTTCTCGCCATTAGTGCCATACAGTATTTTTTGCACAACATCGTCAGGCAAGTCTTTGATAGGAGTATCAAGAGAGAAGTTGTACTTCTCAGCCATACCCTCAAGATACATAAGCGCAATAGTATTCCCCTCAAGTGCCCAGCCTGAGCCTTTGAGCCCGCCTTGTGCAATACTTTTATTCTTATCTGGAATTATACGGTTAGGGTCAACCTTCATAAAAACACCCAATCCAGTACACTTGTCACAAGCACCAAAAGGATTGTTGAATGAGAACATTCGTGGGCTTAGCTCTTCTATGCTGATGCCATGCTCAGGACAAGCATAATTCTGAGAAAAGGTGATATCCTCGCCACCTATTACATTGACAACAATAAGTCCTCCTGAGAGTTTAGATGCAGTTTCGATACTGTCTGCAAGTCGTGAAGCTATACTATCCCCAACAACCAAACGGTCTACAACAACCTCTATTGTGTGTTTTTTATTCTTTTCGAGAATTATATCTTCAAATAAATCATAAATAATTCCGTCAACTCTGACTCTGCCGTAGCCACCCTTGCGAGCTGATTCGAGCTCTTTCTTGTGCTCGCCCTTCTTGGCTCTGATAACAGGGGCTAATATCTGAATTTTTGTACCTTCGCTTAGCTCCATTATCTTGTCTGTAATCTGATCAACAGTCTGCTGTTTTATGACCTTACCACAAACAGGACAATGTGGCACACCTATGCGTGCATAAAGAAGTCTTAAGTAATCGTAAATCTCGGTGACAGTACCTACAGTTGAACGAGGGTTTTTAGATGTAGTTTTTTGGTCGATAGATATCGCAGGTGACAAACCATCGATAGAATCTACAGACGGCTTTTCCATCTGTCCCAAAAACATACGAGCATATGATGACAAGCTCTCGACATATCTACGCTGACCCTCAGCATAGATGGTATCAAACGCAAGCGAAGACTTGCCCGAGCCTGACAGACCTGTCAGAACTATCAGCTTATCTCGTGGAATCTCAAGGTCAACATTCTTCAGATTATGCTCTCGTGCACCTCTGATTATAATTTTATCCGATGACATATTATGCACCTCCTTTTTGTATTAAATACATATAACGGGACGAAGATTTCCGTCCCGTTAGTGCAAGTTATTATTCTAATTCAGAATTTTCTTCTGGTTCTGTCTCTTCTATCGGCTCAACATAGGTGCCGTCCATAATCTGCTCAAACACCTCACCACTCATCTTCTCATGTTTGATAAGATAAGCCGCTGTCTCGTGGAGTTTATCCATATGAGCGTTTAAGATATCCTCTGTCTTCTTGTATGCATCAGCAATGATACTGTGAACCTCAGCATCTATCTTAGCTGCTGTCTCGTTAGAGAAGTTCTTGACCTGTCCCATATCTCTGCCGATAAAAACCTCGTTTGACTCACTACCATAGCAGATAGGGCCAAGAGACTCCGACATACCATACTTGATGACCATATTGCGAGCTGTCTGAGTAAGTCGCTCGATATCGTTAGACGCACCTGTAGATATATCATTAAGCACAAGCGCCTCAGCAACACGACCGCCCAGAGATACTATGATGTCCTCGAACATCTCCTGCTTTGAGCGATATGACCTATCCTCTGTAGGCAGTGGCATAGTGTAACCGCCTGCCATACCACGAGGTATGATAGATATCTGATGAACAGGGTCCTGAGTCTCACAGGCATAGAAAGCAATAGCATGGCCTGCCTCGTGATAAGCTGTGAGCTTCTTCTCCTTGTCAGACATAACTCTGCTCTTCTTCTCAGTGCCAACTACAACCTTGATAGTAGCCTCTTCTATCTCACTCATAGTGATGGCTTTCTTGTTCTTTCTTGCTGACAAGAGTGCTGCCTCATTTAACAGATTTGCAAGGTCTGCACCTGTAAAGCCTGCTGTAGTCTTAGCAATGGTCTTGAGGTTTACATCAGGAGCAAGTGGTTTGTGGCGAGCATGCACCTTGAGTATAGCCTCACGGCCTGATATATCAGGATAACCGACCATAACCTGTCTGTCGAATCTGCCCGGACGCAAAAGCGCAGGGTCAAGTATATCGGGACGGTTAGTAGCGGCTATCATAATAACGCCCTCATTTGCTCCAAAGCCGTCCATCTCAACGAGCAATTGGTTGAGTGTCTGTTCACGCTCATCATGACCACCACCAAGACCTGTACCACGCTGACGACCAACAGCATCAATCTCGTCTATAAATACAATGCAAGGAGAGTTCTTCTTAGCCTGTTCAAAGAGGTCACGCACACGTGATGCACCGACACCGACAAACATCTCTACAAAATCAGAACCCGAAATTGAGAAAAACGGTACTCCTGCCTCACCTGCTACCGCCTTTGCGAGCAGGGTCTTACCTGTACCCGGAGGTCCCACAAGCAATACGCCCTTAGGAATACGTGCACCTAAAGTATTATATTTGTCAGGAGATTTCAGAAACTCTACAATTTCTTCAAGCTCTTCTTTCTCCTCATCAGCGCCTGCAACATCGTCAAATGTTGTCTTCTTCTTTTCGTCCTGATTATTCTTGAACTTTGCTTTGCCAAAGTTCATCTCCTTAGAGCCCATAGAGCCGCCGCCCATACGTCTCATAATAATAACCCAGAAAATAGCAAATGCTATAACGAGCAATACTGTCGGTATGAGCTCCACCCAGATGGAAGAATCGTTAGCAGCTATGAGGTCTATCTCCATAGGTGCCTTAGGGTGTGCCTCGTTATACTCATCGATATAACCCCACACGTCATCCTTGAAGGTCTCCCAGTCCATCAGCTCGTGCTCGACCTCTGTGCCATCTTTGAGAGTAAGAGTTAGCTGTGCTGAGTTTCCGTTGACCTCAAACGCTGTGACCTGCTGATCCTCAAAGTAAGCAACTATCTGTGAATATGCAACGGGCTCTTTCTGACCTGATGAAAACACAAGTGCTACAACCAAGGCAACGATAATCGGTATGCCCAGGTATGCTAAAAGCCCTCTGAATTTATTTGGTGATTTTTTCTCCAATACTGTCACTCCTTACATTAGTATTGATATATTCACTTTATTTATGAGTAAACGCTACGCTTTAATACTCCAATGTACGGGAGATTTCTGTAGTGTTCGTCATAGTCTAATCCGTAACCGACCACAAACTCGTCAGGTACGTCATAACCTATGTAATCAACATCTATCTCAACCTCTCTGCGAGAAGGCTTGTTGAGCAAAGTACATATCTTCACTGAATTAGCGTTTTTCGCAGCAAAGTATGCCTTGATAAACGACAGGGTTTTTCCGCTGTCAATAATATCCTCAACGATAACAACGTCCATACCGTCTATAGGTTGAGAGAGGTCTTTGACGATATTGATACGACCTGTTGACTGTGTGCCAGAGCCGTAGCTTGATACACACATAAAATCTATTTTACAATGATTAGGATATGCCTTGATAAGATCAGCCATAAACGCAATGCTACCCTTGAGCAAGCCGACAAACAGTACCTCTCTGCCCTGATAATCTTTTTGAATCTGGGTTGATATACGCTGTACAGCATCTTTGATTTCCTGTTCTGATACTAAAACTCTATCGATATCGTTAGTCATAATTTACCCCCTAAAAATTCTTACTGCCTTTTTTGTGTTTGCAGTTACTCTACCCTGTTTTGATGTTCCTACACCCTCAAGCCACAACACTGTGCTGCCCTTAGCGACCAACAGTAATAACGAACGCTTTTCATAAGGAACCTTGAGCTCATTTAGTAGCTTTTTGAGTGATTTTGTTATATCACGCTGTGGCAAGGTGAAGGTATCGCCCTGTCTGCGTGTCCGTACTGTAACGCTGTCATCGATTATATCACAGTCGATACAGTTATTTAATAAATTTTTGTTAATATTTTTTAATTCTTCAAAAGAATAATATTTCTTAAATTGATAATCATCAACTGTAGTTTCTGACATACATTCTGTATCGTCATCTGCATCAACGATACGCAAGAGTCCTTGCTTGCAAACAGCACGTTTGTCAACACAAAGGTCCACACAGCCACCACTACTCATAGCATCTACAATGAGTGATATGTGACGATTCTCCGGCAAAAATCCTGATTTCTTAACTATAAGATATATACAATGATTAAGCACTGCACTATGAAGAGATAGCAGTCTACTCACATCATAGCCGTATTCTGTTTGTGCGTTTTTTAATTCTAATTCAGAAATATAATCGAGATAGTCGCTTATCTGTGTAAGGCTACTGCTCATACGAGTTACAGCATTCTCTAAATCAGGGTTGATGCTCTTTAACACAGGCACGACATTGTGTCGTATATCGTTGCGAGTATATTCATCTGTGAGATTAGTGCTATCTGTAACAAACTGCAGATTATTATCCTTGCAGTAAGCTTCAACCTCCGCCCTGCTGCACAGGATAAGCGGTCTGATGACATCGTCACGCATTGGTTTGATACCACACAAGCCATTGAGCGATGCACCTCGAGACAGGTTATAGATAACCGTCTCGACATTATCGCTTGCAGTATGAGCTGTCGCAACCTTTGCGCCGAGCTCATCACACAGCTGTGCAAAGAACTCATACCTTGCATTACGGCCTGCAAGCTCTACGCTGATTTTCTCTTCTTTTGCAAGCGATATAACATCCTGTGATTTTACAAACAGCTTAATGTTAAGAGCCTCGCATAAATTACGGACAAAGCTCTCGTCTGAGTCTGCCTCGTCACCTCTTATCATATGATTAAGATGACATGCGTAAAGTGTGAGGTTGTATTTTTCTTTTATAGAATTAAGGGCGAACAGCAAAGCTACAGAATCCGCACCACCCGACAAGGCAACTATGACCTTGTCAGCATGTGATATAAGCGAAAAATCTCTGATAGCTTTCTCTACCTTATTAACCACGGTGTGCCTCTACGCCTGTAAAGCGCATAAACTCGCCCTGCCAATGAAGCTTCACAGATGTGGTCTCGCCGTGACGGTTCTTTGCAACAAGACACTCACCGCTGTTCTGGTCTACTGCAGTAGTTACGTTCTCGCCCTTGTCCTTATCGTAATATCCCTCACGATAAAGGAAGAGCACGATATCAGCATCCTGCTCGATAGAACCCGAGTCTCTGAGGTCTGATAGCTGTGGCTTGTGGTCAGAACGCTGTTCTGACGCACGGCTGAGCTGTGACAGACAGATAACAGGAACATTAATCTCCTTAGCAAGAATCTTAAGGTTACGAGTAATCTCCGAAATCTCCTGCACACGATTGTCAGATCTTCTGCCACCTGTTGACATAAGCTGTAGGTAGTCGATAACAACAAGGTCTACATTCTTGAGTCGTCTGAGCTTTGCTTTCATCTCAGGTACTGTGATACCGGGTGTATCATCGAGGTAGAAATTAGCCTTGTTGAGCACATCGCCTGCAGAGATAAGTCTCTGCCACTCTTCTTCGCTGAGCTTGCCTGTTCTCAGCTTTGTGCCACCGACAAGTGCCTCTGAGGACAGTAATCGTGACGCAAGCTGTTCTTTAGTCATCTCAAGCGAGAAGAACGCTACGGTCTTCTTTGCATTACACGCAACATTCTTAGCAATATTAAGCGCAAAGCTTGTCTTACCCATACCCGGACGAGCCGCAAGAAGTATGAGGTCAGAACGGTTAAGTCCTGTGATAACTCTATCGAGGTCGCCGATACCTGTAGATACAGGCTTAATAGATGCATCAGCCTTGTTGAGCAAATCAAGACGGTCAAAGGTCTGGATAAGCACCTCATCGAGTCGCTGGAGTCCCTGAATATTCTTGCCTCTTCTGATGTCAAAAATCTTCTGCTCAGCAGAGTCTATGAGCATAGACGGCTCTGACTCACCGTCTGATGCCTCCTCTATGATATCACGAGATGCAGAGATTAACATTCGTACATCGTACTTATCTCTGACATACTGTGCATATAGCTCGATATTAGAGATAGACGGACAGCTCTGTGCAAGCTGCATCAGATATGTCTTGCCTGTAGCATCGTCAAACGACTTGTCCATCTTCAAGGTCTCAAGCACTGTAACAAAGTCTACAGTCTTGCCTGATGTAAACATCGAGAGCATAGCAGAATAGACAGTTTTATGTGTTGAAACATAGAAGTAGTCAGACTTAGGCAGAATCTCCGCAACACGGTTGATAGCCTCAGGCTCCATCAATATAGCGCCCAACACCGCCTGTTCAGCCTCAGGGCTGTATGGAAGTTTAAGTCCGTCATATCCTGATGTGATTTTAGTCTGTGCCAAAATTAACACCCATTTCCTAATAAATTTCTGAGATTATCAGCCTATCGCCTTAACCTCAACTTTAATATTCGCAATAATAGATGTGTAGAGCTTGATTTCTACATCATATATACCACAGGTTTTGATATCTGAAGAGAGAGTTACCTTTCTCTTGTCAACATCTATGCCCTTTTGTTTCTTGATTTCTGCGCTGATTTCTTTAGCAGTAATGCTACCGAACAGCTTACCTGATGCACCTGCCTTTGCGTTCATAACAAAGGTGCTGCCCTCAAGCTCTGCCTTGGCTTTATTAGCGGCAGCAATCTGTGTATCAATCTTGAACTGCTTAGACTGCTCAGCGTTTTTCAATTCGTTCATAGCCTGTGCGTTAGCTTCTTTAGCAAGTCCCTTTGGAAACAAAAAGTTGCGTGCATAACCGTCAGATACAGTAACCAGCTCGCCTTTTTTACCGTGAGACTTAACGTCCTGTAAAAGTACTACTTTCATTATATTTATCCTCCATTAGGTTAAGTTTTCTATCAATTTTTTCTTAGCATCTTCTATGCTTATATCAGTAAGCTGTACAGCCGCCATAGTCTGGTGACCGCCACCGCCTAATTTCTCCATAATAAGCTGAACGTTAATCTTGCCGTAGCTTCGAGCAGAGATATTGACGGTCTTTGAATCAAGCTTTGATATAACAAATGATGCGTATACATCTCGTATAGTAAGCATATCATCAGCCGCCTGTGCGCTGACAAGGCGAGGATTCTTAACATTACCCTCAACAACTGAGATAGCACAGTTATTAACAATTTGAGCATTAGATACAAGCTTGTACTTCTCTTTATAAATATCCACAGAATTTGCGAATATATTGCGTACCGCTACTGTATCTGCACCCTTCTTCTTGAGATATGCAGCCGCCTCAAATGTACGGACACCTGTATTTACGATAAAGTTCTTGGTATCAAGCATAATACCCGCCAGCAGTGCCTCTGCCTCTTCTTTGCTAAGGCAGTCATCTCCAAGGTACGAAATAAGCTCTGTGACCATCTCGGACGCTGACGATGCGGTAGGCTCATGGAAGAACACATCAGCATTATCAATGAAATTGACCATCTTTCTGTGGTGGTCGATAACAACATACTTGCCACATTCATCAAATACACGCTGACTCTCGACAAAGTGCTTTGAGTGAGTATCTACAATAAACAGCAGAGTCTTCTTATTGGATAAGCTGAACGCTCTCTCAGGAGAAACAAACATATCCTTATTGCGCGCGGAAAGCTTGTCTATCATATCAGAAGCCATGCTCTTCTCTGTATCTGTCATAATATATGCAGGCTTTGAAAAGGTTTTTGTAACTACTGAGTATATACCCGTAGCGGCACCTATACAGTCGAGATCCGAGTAGTTATGTCCCATAATGAGCACCTTGTCACATTGCTCAATTGCACTCTTTACAGACTGTGCAAAAACTCTGACTCTGACCTTTGAGGTCTTTTCTACTCCTTTTGATACACCGCCAAAAAACTGATACTCGCCATCTGTCAGTATAGCAACCTGATCGCCACCACGGCCAAGTGCCATATCAAGTGCTTTTTTTGCGTTTGTATGACTGTCTCGCAGATTCTTACATCCTCTGCCTATACCGATAGACAAAGTAGCCTGTCTGCCATTGTGAGTGACCTGTCTTATCTTGTCGAGAATACGGAATTTCTTCTCAATCTGAGACAAGAGCACCAACTCATCAAAAATAATCATATATCTGTTATCAGGCAATTTCCTGTACAGACAGTTATGCTTAACGCTCCAGCGTGAGAGGAGTTTGTCAACAGTAACTACTATGTGCGCACCCGTCTCATCCGAGTCAGAGAGAAAATCTTCGGCATTATCAAACATAATTAACGCAACAGATTTCTGCGTATCAAAGTATTCTTTTTCGATATCCTTGTAGTATGTATTGTCGACCAAGGCTATCATATAGCCCTTGTCAACCTTATTGACAAAAGCAAGAAATTTCTTGTTGTTATAGTACAACTGTACACCATCATCCGAGATAGTAAGCGAGTCTATGGTTTCATCTGTGAAGATGTCAAATATGTTCTCATTTACCAATTCGCTACCGCTAAAGAAAAATTTGCGAAATTTCTCATTATATAGCAGAATCTCACCACTATCGCCAAAAACCGCACAAGCAGTTTTGACAGTCTCGATGTAATTATCAGGCACATTATACATACTGCTAAGCGTACTGCCTACAGTTGTCTTAATATAATGCTTGAACCTGAGTATCAGTATCAATACTACAGCAAGCGAAATTAGCGCTAAGCCGACATTAATCAAGAATATAATCTTGTTGTACCTAAGTGTAGAGAAAGCTACACTCAACAGTACAACTACAAAAATCAGGTATATGGGCATAACTGTCCAAAGTCTTTTTTTCAATTTAGTTCCCCTTACCTATCCGAATCCCCTTATGATCAGACCTCCATCAAAATCGGTAAAATCATAGGGCTTCTGCGTGTGCGTTGCAAAATAAGCTTTGCAACCTCATCTTTTATCTTATTTTTGATAGCGCCCCACTCGTGAATATTACGCTGGGCACAATCTTCGAGTATATTAAGAGCTGTAGCCTTGACTTCATCAAGCAGGTCCTCGCTCTCTCTTACATAAACAAAGCCTCGTGACACAATGTCAGGTCCGCTGATAACGTGACCATCGTACACATCAAGAGATGCAACGATAATGATAAGTCCGTCCTGACCCAAATGTTTTCTGTCTCTGAGCACTATGCTACCGACATCACCAACACCCAAGCCGTCAACAAAGACCTTGCCTGCCTGTACAGGTGCAAGCTCCTTCATAGAATTGTCAGAAAGCTCTACCACCTTGCCGATATCGCCGATGAATATATTCTTTCTGACCATACCAAGTGACAAGGCTATATCCATATGCTTTCTCAAGTGCTTTTGCTCACCGTGAACAGGTATAAAATACTTAGGCTTGACGAGCGAGTGTATGAGCTTTAGCTCCTCTACACATGCGTGACCCGATACGTGCACCTCGTACATAGACTCGTGCACTACCTCACAGCCACGCTTTAGAAGCTCATCTACAACATTGCCCACAGTACGCTCGTTGCCCGGAATCGGGTTAGCAGAGATAATAATAAAATCACCTGCACCTACCGAAACCTTGCGATGATCAGAATATGCCATACGTGTGAGCGCACTCATCGGCTCACCCTGAGAGCCGGTTGTTGCAAGAACCACCTTCTCTGGTGGATAGTCCTTGAGCTGATCTATATCAATGATAATGTTATCAGGAACATTCAGGTATCCGAGCTCTTTGGCAACGTTCATATAGTTGACCATACTGCGTCCTGAGAATGCCAGTTTTCTGCCATATTTGTCCGCGCAGTTGATAATCTGCTGAACACGGCTGATATTGGATGCAAAAGTAGCTATGATAATACGCTTGTTAACAGCTCTACGAAACAAAGTGTCAAAGCTATCTGCAACCGTCTGCTCAGTAGCGGTGTATCCTGCTCGAGAAGCATTAGTGCTGTCTGCAAGCAAAGCAAGCACGCCCTGCTCTCCCAAAGCTGCAAATCTGTGCAAATCTATCATACCACCTGACATCGGTGTGTAGTCTATCTTGAAGTCACCTGTATGCACAATAGTGCCCGCAGGAGAATGAAGTGCTACACCGACAGAATCAGGGATAGAATGGTTAACATGTATAAGCTCAACATCAAAGCATCCGAGCTTTACCCTTCCACCTGCATCTACTGCGTGCAGGCTGACCTTGTCAAGACTATGCTCTCTGAGCTTATTCTCTATAAGACCTACTGTCAGTCTTGTGCCATAGATAGGTGCGTTAACCTTAGACAGAAGATACGGCAAACCACCGATGTGATCCTCATGAGCATGTGTGATAACTATGCCTTTGACTTTGTCCTTGTTCTGCTCTATATATGTGAAATCAGGGATAACAAGGTCTACACCAAGCATATCACCATCAGGAAATGCCATACCGCAGTCTAAAATAACGATGTCATCATTACACTCAAACAAAGTCAGGTTTTTGCCTATCTCGTTAAGACCACCCAAAAAAGCAATCTTAACAGGTGGCTTTGGCTTTTCTACCTGTTTAGGCTTTTTGCTGTATTGTTTCTTTGAGCTTGTAGATGATGTTTCTGAGTTCTTTGCTTTATAGTATGTTTTCTTAGTGCCTTTTGATGATTTTGGCGACTTATTTGCTACGTTGCTTTTTGATGACTTTTTCTTGTTGTTTTCAACGCTCAATATAATACCTCCAATTATTATTTCTATAAAAATATGTAAATCTGTACTTCCACGCTCATACAGACAAAAGTTTTAAATAGCGCTATTACCCTACGATAATATACTTATAGTTTATTTTACATTATTTATAGTATAAGGTCAAGTAAAAGTATGCATAACTTTTGTACACAAAAGGCTTTATAAATGTGCATATTTTCTGTGTAAATGTTTAACAGTTATATTATGGACACAAAACCACACATTAATCACTCAAAAAGTGTTGCATTCCTAAAGTTGTGTGATATAATATAGGGTGATATTTACAATAGGTTAATAGGAGTTTTAGCTTGAAAAAGGTAGAGATTTTTACTGATGGTGCTTGCTCAGGCAACCCGGGACCGGGTGGCTGGGGCGCAATACTCAGATACAAACAAACCGAAAAAGAAATCTCAGGCGGTGAGCCACTTACCACCAACAACCGCATGGAGTTGCTCGCAGTTATCAATGCACTCAAACTGCTCAAAGAGCCTTGCGAGGTTACACTATACTCTGACTCTCAGTACGTATGTAACGCACTGAAGTTAGGCTGGGCAAAAAAGTGGAAAGATAACAACTGGATGAGAAACAAAAAAGACCCCGCTCTCAACCCTGAGCTGTGGGACGAATTGCTAAAGCTATACGACTATCATACCGTTGATGTAATTTGGGTCAAAGGCCACGCAGGTCATATAGAAAACGAACGCTGCGACAAGCTCGCCGTTTCCCAAGCACAAAAATTTTCACAAACATAAAGGTGACAATATATGAGAAAAGTTTACGCAGACAATGCCGCAACTACTGCACTGTCCCCTGTGGTTCTTGACAAGATGATGCCATATCTCACAACAGTATATGGCAACCCGTCAAGTCTATACCAGACCGGTGCAATAGCAAAACAAGCGGTCGAAGATTCACGAGCAAAGATAGCCTCTCTAATCGGTGCAAAACACCCAAGCGAGATTTACTTCACCTCAGGTGGTAGCGAGGCTGACAACTGGGCACTCAAAGGTATCTGCCACGCTCAGAAGAAAAACGGCAAAAAGCACATAATAACATCAAAATTTGAGCATCACGCTATACTTCACACCTGCAAAGCTCTCGAAAAAGAAGGCTTTGAGGTAACATATCTCGATGTTTACGAAAACGGTATCGTAAAGCCATCTGATGTAGAAAATGCTATCAGAGAGGATACAGCGCTTGTATCTATTATGTACGCTAACAACGAGATTGGCACTATACAGCCTATTGCTGAAATCGGCAAAATATGCAAAGAACACAAGGTGCTGTTCCATACAGATGCCGTTCAGGCTATAGGTAATGTAGAGATTGATGTTACACAAGATAACATAGACCTGTTGAGCCTTACAGCACACAAGTTTCACGGACCTAAGGGCTGTGGTGCTCTGTACATCAGACGAGGTGTGCGACCACAGGTGCTCATTGACGGTGGCGCACAGGAACGCTCTCAGCGTGCCGGCACAGAGAATGTCGCAGGCATCGTAGGTCTTGCAAGCGCTCTCGAAATTGCAGTTAACACTATGCAAGAGCGCAACGAAAAACTCACAAAAATGAGAGACAGACTCATAGACGGACTACTCAAAATCGAGCGTAGCCGACTAAACGGCGACAGAGAACACAGACTGATGGGTAATGTCAATATGTGCTTTGAGGGTATAGAGGGCGAGAGCCTGTTGCTCAAGCTCGATATGGCAGGCATATCCGCATCATCAGGCTCTGCGTGCACATCAGGAAGCCTCGACCCAAGCCACGTATTGCTGTCCATTGGTCTACCTCATGAGATTGCACACGGCAGTATGAGACTGAGTTTTTCTGACGATAATACAGAGGAAGATATCGACTATATACTCGAGCAGGTTCCTGCTATAGTTGACTATCTCAGACAAATGTCTCCGCTATGGGAGAAAATCAAAGAAGCAGAAAGGAACGCATAATTATGGCATATTCAGAGAAGGTTATGGATCATTTTGCTAACCCGAGAAATGTCGGCGAAATCAAAGACGCTGACGGTATCGGCGAGGTTGGTAACTCCAAGTGCGGAGATATAATGAAGATGTACATCAAGGTTGAGGGCAACGTCATCACCAACTGTACATTCAAGACATTCGGCTGTGGCGCAGCTATAGCAACAAGCTCTATGGCAACAGAGCTAATCAAAGGCAAGACTATAGACGAGGCTCTAAAGCTCACTAACAAGGCTGTCATGGAGGCACTCGATGGTTTGCCACCAGTCAAGGTTCACTGCTCAGTACTTGCAGAGCAGGCTATCAAGGCAGCACTTGCTGACTACTACACAAGACAGGGCATCGACCCTGAGCCATTTGTCGGCAAGATAACAGAGTGCGACCACGACCACGGTTGCTCCTGTACAGAATGTTAATAAAGCAAAGCCCTGTGCACTATCACACAGGGCTGTTTTTTTTTTTGCAACGCAAAAGGGCGTCAGTAATTGACGCCCTTTTTTAAGGAAAAAAGAAAGAAAGTTTTATGAAAAATCTTTTAGATGGAAAAAACTTATTTCTCAAGCAAGAGCTTGTTGAGCTCATCCATAAAGGTGTTGATGTCCTTGAACTGTCTGTATACAGACGCAAATCTGACATAAGCAACCTCGTCAACATTCTTGAGCAAGTCCATAGTAAGCTCGCCGATTCTGCCTGATGTAACCTCACGGTCAAGACTTGACTGAAGCTGCGACTCGATGCTGTCAACCATAGCCTGAATCTGATCGATAGATACAGGACGCTTCTCGCATGCACGCAGTATACCTGCAGTAAGCTTGTTTCTATCAAAGACCTCTCTTGACTTATCACGCTTAACAACTACTATAGGAACGGTCTCGATAACCTCGTGTGTAGTAAAACGCTTAGCACAGCTAAGGCACTCTCTACGGCGGCGTATACGCTCACCCTCATCAGCAGGACGAGAATCGATAACCTTGCTTTCTTCATAACCACAATAAGGACATTTCATAGTGTACCCCCATATTTTGACTTTATTATTCTCTGTTGAAATTATAACACAAGATATTGGATATACAAGTTATAATTTTGTAATAAACGGTTACATCTTGTATATAAATGCACAAAAACACATAAAGATCCATATATATTGATTTTTTTGAGCATAATTGAGTCAAAATCACACATATCCATATTGAAACTCTCACATATTGATGATATACTAAGAATAAATAATGAGGATAATTTAAGGAGTTTTGTATGAGCCAAGAAAAAAGAAGTAGTTTTTCGGGCAAGATAGGCTTTGTGCTTGCAGCGGCAGGGTCTGCTGTGGGACTTGGCAACATCTGGCGTTTCCCATATCTTGCGGCTGAACACGGCGGTGGTATTTTTCTGCTTGTATATCTTATTCTTGCTGTAACCTTCGGCTTTGCGCTGATGTGTGGTGAGATAGCGCTCGGCAGAAAAACCGGCAAAAGTGCCATAGAAGCTTTTGGTTCACTCAGTAAAAAGCACAGCTATATCGGCGTGCTTGCATCTATCGTTCCTATATTGATACTCCCCTACTACTGTGTAATCGGTGGCTGGGTCACCAAGTACTTCTGGGTGTTTGTCTCAGGACAGGGATTGCAGGCTTCAAGCAGCGACTACTTCACCGATTTTATTGCCAACCCGTTAGAGCCTATCGGATGGTTTCTGCTGTTTATAGCGCTGACCGCTATCATTGTGCTCTTAGGTGTTGAAAAAGGCATCGAAAAAGTCAGCAAAATCATGATGCCAATACTTATTCTACTGACTATCGGCATCTCTATTTATGTACTGACACTACCCGGCGCTATAGACGGGCTTGTGTATTATATTAAACCTGATTTCTCTCACTTTTCTGCTGTAACCGTTCTTGCGGCTATGGGACAGCTCTTTTACTCGATGTCACTTGCTATGGGCATTATGATAACCTACGGCTCATATATGAGAAAGGACGTCAGCATCAGCTCATCGGTTTCTCAGATTGAGATTTTTGACACAGGCATTGCTTTTTTGGCAGGTCTTATGATTATTCCTGCTGTATTTACCGTCAACCCTGACAAGCTCAACTCAGGCGCAGGACTGATGTTTGAAACACTGCCAAGCGTATTCAAGAGCATTAACGGCATCGCAGGAGATATAGTCGGCACAGCGTTCTTTCTGCTTGTATTCTTTGCGGCACTTACATCATCTATCTCTATGATGGAGACAGTATTGTCGATAATCAGAGACAAGTTCGGACTTGAGCGCAAGCTAACCTGTCTGATAGTAGCAATAGGTTGCATCGTTCTCGGTCTGCCATCATCGCTTGGTCACGGTATCTGGAGTCATATAAAGTTAGGCGACAAGAACATACTCGATATGTTCGATATATTCGCAAACAACCTGCTTATGCCTGTAGTAGCCTTCCTCACCTGTATATTCATAGGCTATATAATCAAGCCAAAGACCCTCACAGATGAGATAGAGCTCGGCGGCAAAGTATTCAGACGCAAGCGTCTGTTTGAAATTATGATCAAATATATAGCTCCTGTGCTGATAGTACTGATTCTTATATTCTCTGTACTTGACGTACTCGGTGTAGTAAAAGTGTAATATAAAAAACCAAAAGCTCTCTGTATAGTACAGAGAGCTTTTTTTGCGTTAAAATACAAATTGTACAAGAGCCATATACGATAGCGTACCCGCTATAATAGACAGCAAAGTGTTGCGCCTCCATACATGGAGCAACACAACAACCGCGCCTGCGATTATATATGGCAAAAAATGCGATACTGTATCAAAGCTAATATCCTTGACACAATACACCACGAGCATTCCTATGATAGCATACGGCAACACCTTGCCGAGATATACAACATACTTTGGTGTCTCACGCTTGCCCGAAAAAACAAGAAAAGGAAAGGCTCTGAGTATAAAGGTAACTATAGCCATAACCGCCACAAGTGCTATCGAGTGAACTAAAGTTGCGTTATCCATTATCCTTAGCCCTCCTTACAAACCTGAGTACTGTAAGAGACACAGCTATGAGTATCAATGTCGGGATGAGCATATCCTCTTTGAAAAATATTGTGGATATGACCGCACTGCACACACCTATGATAGCAGGCACTCTATCTTTAGAGCTCAGCCATTGCTCCACAAAGATAGTTAGAAACAAGGCCGTCAAGACAAACTCGATACCCTCGTTGTTAAAGCTGACAGTAGTACCAAACAATGCACCAAGACAGCAACCGCATATCCAGTAGCAATGGTCAAAGATTGATATAAGAAAGTAGTACAGGTGCTTGTTCTCTACACCTTTTGTAATCTCGTCTGATGACACAAGCGAGTAGGTCTCGTCTGTGAGTGCGTGCATCAGATATATCTTTTTGAGTCCTGTGCCTCGGTACTTATCCACCAGCGATATGCCGTAGAACAGATGTCGTGCGTTGATAGCGAGCGTAGTAATCGCCGCAGATATCAGGCTGACTGAGTCTGCGAGTATGTCAACCGCCGCATACTGCATAGAGCCTGCGTACATAGTAATGCTCATACACAGCGCCCATATTACACCGTAACCCTTTGAACTTAGCAAAATGCCAAAACCAAATCCAAGCACTATATATCCCGCAAAAACCGGCAAAGTAGCGACAAAGGCTTTTTTTACATCGTTTTTGTGTTTCATAATATCTCCAAATCAAAAATTCCAAAATGTATTATAGACCTTTGTTATACATTTTTCAACCTCTAAAATGTACAAAAGCCGTACCCTTTAAGATACGGCTTTAAGTTCTGTATACTAATCATTTCATAGCAAGCGCGTTGTTAAGAAGTGTGGTGCTGTACAAAAACAGCACATCAGCATCTGCAAAATCAACATAATCGCCCACCATGTCGCTGAGCACATATCGCAAATCGACAAGCACGACCTCGCTGTAGCCTCCTGCCAGAAGCGGTGCTATAGACGATGCGAAAGAGTCCCTGAATATAATCAGTCTTCTGTCATTTTGTGCACTCTTATTTTTCATAGTGACAACCGCCTGATTTCCTGACATAAAGAACTCGTACGGCTTAGCAGTACTGAGCTTTGTCAAATCATACAGGGGTATGCCCTCTTTAATCTCAATATTATCTATAACATCGTTACTAAGATAGGTTAAACTATCTGCGGTTACATCTATATTACTGCGCTGTGCATAATTGCCTACAAAGTGGCTGACAGTTGCCATTTCACTAAACGTATAGTCACACTCGACACCTATCGTCTGATTTATACGCTGTGCTACATCAATTACTTTTTCCTGTCTTAGATGTGGGTCAGTGCGGTAGTAATCATCAGCACTTAGCAAATCGAAAAGTTCAATAGGTGTAGCAAAATAGAGCCCTGAGCACATGTAGCTGTAAAACTCGTTATACTCGCTCTCTTTGTCTGCCAGATACTTGTACTTGTCAGGTATGAGCGCAAAATAACAGTTATTATCACTTAGCTGCTCCTCATATATCCTGCCAAACAATCGCACAGCATAATCAGCCATAAAGGTATTCATCGGCTGTTCTATCTCGACCAGATGTCCGTTTATCAGCACTATGTCGTCTGCATTTTCATCGCTTTGCGGATATAGCGCCACAAACCCACAGGATAACAAAAGCACAGCAAACATCAATATCAGAGCAACCGTTCTTTTCACACTCACACCTCCTTTTCAGCATAGAAAATTCAGCACGATATAAACCGTGCTGAAATTAAAGTATTATTCAAAAGGGTCTGCAAAATCGTCACCAGCAATAGGCACTTTGTCTTCGCCCACGTTGCCGTCTGCATCTTCCTCAGATTCAAAGCTCTCAGGTGTCATAATGACAACAACCTTGTCGCCCTTGTTCTCAACAACAAGCTCATCAGCCTCGGTGCAGATGTTCCATCTCAGGTCAGCGTTGTCTTCAATTGTCTGCACAAACTCATCAACATCGGTGTCATCAGACAAATCAAACACATAACCAACAAATGGGATAGTACCAATAGCAGGGCCGAACATAACACCCTCGTCAAAACCTGTTATTTCGGTATCACCAAAACCGCTGAGGTAGCCCTCTTCTACAGGTGCAGTCATACCCATAAACTCGATTACAGGGTTTTCTATCATTGCATCTGCAATTTCCTGTGGGGTTTTGTCAGCGTTTTCTTCAAAAGTGTGCACGAGCTTGTCGCCGACATTGTCACCGCCACAAGCAGCAAGTGTCAACACCATAAGTGTAGTCAGTAAAAGTGCAATAATCTTTTTCATACAACCATCTCCTTAGCTTGATATATCTATTATAGCTTAAAACAAACGCACTTACAACCATAATATTTTGTAAAAAAAAACGCCTGCTGTCAGGCGGTTTCTTCACGATAAATAGTAATATTACCACTGTTGTCATAGGTATAGACATACTTTGGATTATACTTGTAATCTATAGCTTGTATGAGCTGATCAAGATCATCGGTTCATTATTGTAAACTATTTCAGATGCAATATTATCGCCATTGCAATACAAGAATTACTCACTATCACTTAAACTTACTTACCGACAAACAACTGATTATTCAACTTTAAAATCATAATACTGTGAGAAATACATATCTAAAAATGCTCCCCAATCAGTTTCTGCAAGATTTATGTTCTCATCATGTCTATCAGTAGAACTGTAAAACCCCATAAAAAGCAAGCAACTCTCATCATCATTATATGCAAACATATTAAACTGATAAGGAAATCTAGTGTTTACTCCATCTTTAAAATTTTCCATTCCTTTTGCTAGTCCAACATTTTCGACAAACATATAATCATCATACTCAAATTTGTTTACTTCGGATAAATCCATATTATCAAGGCAATATGCCTTTGCTTCTTCGTAAACCTCTTCATCGTAATTCATAATAACAATAGATTGCTCTAAATTTGCTATGTAAAATAAATGTTCATTAACATCGCTATAATAATATTCAGCGTTTGTATATTCATACAAGTCAACAAAATCATCTGAGGGCAATATCCCCTGATTAATAGACATATTAGAATCATTTTTGTTGAAATTCTCAATTCCTTCTTTATAAACTTCGTATTTACACGCACCAAGCAATAAACATAGGAAAATTAGAAGCATGATACATATAAAAGTTTTCCCTTTTTTTGTCATAGATAACCTTCTTTTCTTTATAACCCTATTTCTCTACAATTCAAATATTAATACACTATTTAGCTATTCCAAACAACGCAAGAAATCCAATAATCGTGGTCAAGCATAAAACAATCGCACCAATCACTTTGAATGTTTTTGAATTTAATTCATTTAGCTTTATAGCATTCAAACAAGCAGATGCAGATAAAAATCCCATGAACAACATATAAACAGTTGAAAACTCATTAGGAATCATCACATAGTCTTTTGTAATTTTCATAACCATAGACAACACCAACAACAAAACTATGGATATTATCAATATGCTTTTTGATTTTGGAGCTATATTATCGTTAAGCAGCTTTAATACAAACAAGATTTGTATTAAAAGCAGTAAACAAATTATTAGATTAACCGCTAAGTGAAAATCTGTTATCCACAACCATATTCCTATTCCAACAATTAATATAGCCTCAGCCAAAAATAACAACAGAGACTTTAAATTATTACTTTTCATTATATCCTCCGATGTATCATATACCTATTTTACCAGGAAAAAATATATTAACCAAGCCAAAAAGAAACATACCAAAATAAGTAATATTAGCCCAAGTTTTCATTACAGAAATAATTTGGGTGTATTTTTTCTTTGACATTTCAATACTGTCGATAGACCTCAAATAATTAATTACATCATAAACAACTAGTGATAATGCACCCATCCCCCAAATAACAAATATAGATGTGTGCACACCATAAACCTTAAATGTAAAGCATAGCTGAACAATCAAGAACAAAATCACAACAAGTCCTGTTTTTATACTAATGTTTATAGATGTACCTCGAACACAATTCTGATATATGTAATAATAAAACGACAGATTTATTATAGCAGACACAATAAATATAATTAAATTCAGAGTAGTATTATAAATATCCAGTATCTCAAAATAATTCAACAGTATGGTTGTGACAAAGAACAAGAGCCCTACACCCAGATATATAATTACACGGTTAAATAAACTTTTTTGTTTCAATTTAATCACCAAACCTTTTTAGCTATTGCTCAATAAACTGTTCGTGTAGAACTCATCGATTAACTGATGCAGTATTCTCAAGCGGTGAGCTAACCACCGCCGTTTTACTTTTTTGTCAACACAAGTAAAATACACTTGATGTTAAGTGTTAAATCAATTCGTACTTAATATCATTGATTATATTATTATCATCATACATTATGCTAATGAGATATCCGTCAGTTGTATAATGGGTTGAACATCTTGGAACATCATTTCTGCCAGTATATAAAAATAGATATTCTCCAAATGGATCAATCTTTTGTACATCATTTAACGAACATCCATTTGTCAAACTACTAAAATCAGATTTTGATAACTGCATAGAGTAAACCGTTCCGGCAATTTTATTACCCAAATTATCAAAAGTAATTATTGCAACTGTATGGTCTCCTAAATAAGAAACTCTATAATTGTTATTACTGTTTCTTATACATTCAATAGGAAATTTAGTGTTTAGTTCATACATATTTCCGTTGAACTGAGTAATATCTATAAGTTCATCTTTACTATATGTTACGGTCACCAAATCTATCAATGTAATATTCGAGTCAGCCACCTTGATTTCTATATTACTTTCCCCTTCAACGCATGAACACAATAAACATATTAAAACTATTAATATACCTAAAATTTTTAAATAACGCATAATACACCTCATTTTCCAACAGCGTAGTAGATAATAGGGCTATCATAATAACAGAGGTATTATTCTCAGGCGGTGGGTGCCCACCGCCTTTTTACTTTTAAATTGTCAACACAGGAGAACTGTCATTCAATCTTCCAATAAAGTTAACTTATATATAAAAGAACGAAATATGAAGCTACAAACAAAATAAATGTAATAATTTGCAAGACATTTATTTTTTTCAAAAAGTCTTCGCTTGGCATAGGCTGTCCTGTTTTCTTCTCTAACTTTTTAGTTTGACCGTAACAAATAAAGAAGTTTATTATAATTATCAAAGCTGTACCAATATATATAAAATCCCTTAACTTCACATACAGCATTAACTCATTCTTTACATACCAAATATAAAGCGACACTATAAAACAAACAAAAGCAAGCCATTTCATACCTTTAACAGTACGCTCAATCTGTTTGTAGCTTTTTGCATCTAGTTGAGCTTCCTCAGGCAAGAACTCCTCATCATCATATCTATCTGCTCTAATCACGTCATGTGCTTCATAAATCTTAACAAGTAAAGTTATCCACCCTAAAGCAAGCAATACATTCGATACCGTAGGTGTATAGTCCTTAATCAACTCCAAATAGTTCATGTCAAAGACAAGAAAAATGCAACACGAATAAGCCAAAATCATCCACAAAAAGTTTATAGAAATAAATTTAGCTTTACGTAATTTACAATCAAGAAACTCCTGTATTGTTTTAATATACACAAATACAGAAAAACCTGCAAAAAATAGAAAAACAATATAGTTCCATGCTGAGCCACCTTCATACACTTTTAGAAACGGTACAAAAAGGGCATGATAACTCGTAACACCAAAACTAACAAGAGAGTTGGTAACGATGCAATATATAACATTAGCTAAAGTAACCGCAAGCACTATACCTTCTAAAGCTAAAAATATGTAATACAAAAAACGTTTCATTTTTACCTCCATATTTCATTATAAAGAGAATTAAAACATTCAACAGAAAATGTATTACTAAACGTAAAACCGATTATGCAATATCCACCACAAGAAAGCCACTCAAAATCCTCTGGTACGTTACCACTTTCAGTTGAGTAACTTTTAGAAAAATCTATGCAAGGCATCTATTTTATACATTTTGCAATGAGTAAAGAAATTCTGCGAACTTCAAGTGTAAAACAAACTTTATACACTAAATACATAAATATTGCCATACCTAAAGGTATTAAACTAAACAACCAATTAATCTCACTGGTTATTGCTAAAGCAATGAACATCAATAAAAAAGCCAAAGCAATAAGATTAAAGATATACATAAGCAATTTTACTGACGGTGTCAATTTGTATGTAACATAAAGCTTATTGCTCTCTATTTTTATTACTATAGTAGGGGTAAAAGAATTATAATAAAAGCCAAAAGACTTTTGCTTGCAAATAATTTCATCGTTACATACAACCTTGCAGATATTATCAAATTGGTTGACAAACACATTAATAATATCTTCCTCTTTTAAATTCTCAGGAATAATAAAAACTTCGTTTTTGCAAGGCTTAGTCCGCACAAAACTCACCGCCGTTTTACTTTTTAATTGTCAACACAGGAAAATCATCTCTTTGCGTTGCTTGTTGATCCCTTTGTAATATTGCTTTTCACAATAGTCAAAACAGTAACGATAATTATTAGGAGAGTAAAAATTAGATTTATAATTTTTGTTAATGTAACATCGCTTTGTATCAATGAACATACAATACTAGCTAAATCAAAACAATTTACCACAACAAACAAAATATAACTAATTTTTGTAATAACTGTTTTCTTAAATATCAAAAATAAAAAGAACAAAAACCACATTATTACTAATAAAAGTAAAGCAAAAATCATTATTTTACCATAATTGGTGACAAGTTCAGTGTCATAAAATATTGCACAGCTAAATGGGAAAGTAAAGGCAGTAAAACTCAAAAAGAAATCATTTAATGTATAACTAGTAGCACAAATGACTGTAGATATTACTTTTGTCAAACTTAAAATCAATATTGTTTTTTTACCCAAAGACACTTCTGATACCCTCCTTACCAGCTCTTATTACAAACTCGATATAAGTAGTTTCCTCATCGGTATTATTTAAATCATTGTGGGCATCCCACTCTACAACAATAGAATCTACTGTCCTATTCCGTGAGAGATTTACTGCGTTGTTTTTTAATTATCTGACATATAAGAATAATTAGCTTTAAAACAATAGAAGTTAACAAATAACAACCTGCTGAAAAAATAATAAAAAAGCCATCAACGTCACATAATTCACGCTGAAAAGGTATTTGAACATGAATGGTTAAACAAAGAACAAAATAAATTATCATACCAAAAATAAACATCACGGCACTTATTAATGAAAAACTTATAAGTTCTTTTGTGCTTTTCTTACTGCGTAGAAACAATAAATAAACAACAGAAAGTAAAATCGCCGGTGTTACGCTTGCGAATATTAGTGGCACAGCTAAATATACAGCAAATAATTTCGAAGTAATTAGTAATTCTAAACATATGTATCCTATAACGTTCATTATACCATCAACCATAGCTTGAAAAAATAACTTGTATTTCACTATTACCCCTCCACATCCCAAAGAATACAGCTATATGAAATTACTGTACTAACCACCATGGCAGTACTATTTTTATTACATTATTAAAAATTCAGCTGTCCCCATTGGTAAGCTATATTAAAACAAGGGTTAATAGTATTATAAATTAAAGCAATTGTACACACTAACAACACAATAAACCCAAATATTTTCATTGTTTCGTGTAATTCATTTGGCATATTTTTAGAATACATTGGTTTTAATTTTACATAAGGTTTAGACTCAACTAAACTCACTTTTTTATTAGCTTCTAAAAATCTTGAAAAGGAAAATGCATATCTGCTTAAATATATACCCAAAAACGCAATGCAGACAGAATTTCCTACACCATAATACCAATAAAATGCAAACCCTGGTATGCTATATAATATGTAGATTACAACACCAAAAACTAAGTGTAACACAAAATTGCCAACACTTATCTTATCTGTATTGTCTTTGTATGAAAACAACATAATAAATGCGCCAACAACAATCAAACCTACTGCGAATGAAATTAGTACAATTCTGTTTGTTAAAAGCTCAGGGTTAAACGCCATCATAAGTTGTACAACAGAAAGCAAAATTATCCCTAACACAAAAGTTAATATATCTATAATCAATAGTTTTTTATTCATCGTTTTCCCCTCGTGTATATTTTATATTATAATAACATATTTTTACTATTAATAAAAGAAAAAAGTCAAAATCTCTGAAAAAAAGATTTTGACTATTCTTGGCACCCTCTACGCGAATCGAACGCATAACTAATCCTTAGGAGATACCGAGGGAACGTCTCTCATATCCCTCACAATACCTAAAAATCCCCTGCTGTCAGGGGATTTTTAGTGTCTATGTGTTATCTTGTGTTACACCGTTACCGATGATATTATACTGTTTCATTTTGTCTGATTAGCAAGCAATTAGCAAGATTATCAATTTTAGGGTAGTGATAAATGTGTTATGTCTTATTATAAAATAGTTACAACTGTTATATCGTCTTTTCTAATCTCTCGTTTTTTCTCACCAACATTGCTTATAAAAGCATTTCCATTTTTATCCACAAAGAAATATCCTTCTTTATCATTCTGCAAAGATAGATAATCACGCTTTGAGGTAACGGGATGTGTCTTAAACTTGTCCACATAACGAACACCAATAAAGTACTCCATACCCGCAACATCAATAGAGCAGACTTCTTTTGTGATGTCTGCAATTCTGTCAACAGCATTACTGTTTAGAACAACAACCATGGCCGGATATTCTTCGCCATTGATTTCAAATTTGATCACTTCTGCTTCAGCGACATCGGGGTGCTTTAATGCCTGCTCCTCAATATCGTACATTGCATAAGTTTTGCCACCATTAGTAAAGCAATCAGTTCCTCTACCAAAAATTCTATATTTACCATTGCTATAACGAACCGCCACATCACCCGTATTTATCCAACCATCTTCTGTAAACAGAATTTTGTTCTTTTCTTCTTCAAAATAACCAAGTGTCGCACAAGGAGATTTCTTCTCAAGGATACCACGAACATTATCGGGCAGAGTTTCTCTTGTAACGGGATCGACAATGCGATATTCAACACCGGGTACGGGTGTAACAGTAACATCTGCTCCTTTAGACTCTTTATCTGAGATGCCTGACATACTACCCGTTTCAGTCATACCATATCCGTTGAGAATGTATTGAATACCCAAGCGGTCGCCGGTTTTTCTGAATTTTTCCATAGCGGCAGGCATAATTGCTTCGCCGCCAATGAAGATATATTTCAAATGATTAAGAGCGTTGTCTTCCAAACCCGCTTCTTCCAAAGTTGCAACATGGCTCGGAGCAACGAGAGCAATATTCGCCTTAGTTTCAGCCAAATCCTTCGCAAAGGCGAATCGGTCATACTTAGGCTTGTAAATCAAGGTCATCCCGTCAAACAAACCTGCGTGCACACCGTGGATAGCCCCGGTTGCATAGAACAACGGGATAAACACGGTATTTCTATCACCGGGTTTAAAATCAAACCATAATTCGTCATATATACGAGCCATTTTCGTGAAACCGTCAACAGAAATCTTAACACATTTCGGATACTGACTTGTACTAGCGCCGGTTAAAAAATAGGCTGCAAGTTTGTTTTCTTCGTACTCAAAATCATAGGTTTCTTTGATTTTTGAGCCAAGCTTTGCAAACTCTTTCAGGCGTATCATTTCCATACCTTGAGGTAATCCGCTATGGGTTCGTGCATATTCGTCCAAATAGTCTTTTCCGCTGATTAACCCCTTTTTCGTTGCAATTATCTTAACAAGTGGGTTCATATAATCTGTAATGCTTGTAACAATAAGATTTTTTACACCTACAGCTTGAAATTTGGCAACTAAGTCATCGCTCAAAAAGCTGTCAAACATTACGACAGTTTTACTATTTAAGCGAGTAGTGTACTGCTCGGTATATGCGTGAAGAAAACCGGGGCCTGTCATATTAACTACCTTGTTGGCATCCAATGCTCCGTAAAACGCATTGACTGAAGCAATAGTTGAAGGAGCTGATATTGTAATAGTACCTTCATTTAATCCATCAATTGCGATAAAAGCCTTTTTATAGTCTTCAAACATCTTGAATGTTTGAGCATAGGTAAATTTACTACCAAAATATTCTCCGGCTATACCCGCCATATTATCCTTGTTGCGAATTTTCAAGTCCTCAACAATTCTTCTTTTCGGGTTTTCAATAGTCGAGGAACCCGTCAGTTTCTTTTCTGTAGGCATAATTAATTCTCCTTATTATTCGATAATAGTAATCTTGGTAACTTTTTGGTAGTTTTCTTTTTCTTCAGTACAATATACCAAGTTTTGGTGTACTCAGGTTTAATTCTTTTGTCCACTAAAATTATCACAGTAAAGATAGCTGTCAAAACCAAGCTGAACGCGGACATACCGAGAACTATGTAATTCTCAATGCTAATGCTTGAAGGAATTATTATAGAATGTAGTTTCCAGAAAACGATTGCAGACAATATGATGTTTCCGCAATTTTTTGCAATTCCAGCCGTTTTGAAAACAAATTGAATAAAAAGATATTTCTTCCAACTTTTTCCCGTTTTTTTGAAAAGCTTTTGTTTGAATTTCGATATGTTACTTTCCCAAGAAACTTCTTTGCACGACTTGTGGTGTTTTTCCTTATATGCTAAGTAAGAAGACAAGTAATAAACAACATTCCTATAGTGAATGATCCGTGCCAGTAGAACAGCAGAAATAAGCAAGACAGTCATTAGTAAATAGATAGTATCTTGTTCCCAAATCGCTGAAATACCCAGAATGGTGATAATAAGATTGCTTAGTGTATCTTGTTTTTTTATACTATCTATAAGTTCATCACGAATGAACATATATTCCTTCATTTCTATTTCTCCAATGTTTCCCATAAAATAAAAAGTGCGGCTACCGAAGTAACCGCACAAAAAACGCAAACTCCGATAGTCGCCAAACTAACTCAATGTGAAATGGGGCGTAAACGCACACATACCTACATATCGTTGGAATCTGCATTTTTATCAAATTCAGAACGATACATAGGATGCACAAAAAGAGCATAATTATTCCATAAAAGAAAAATACACCCAATTTCACACATATTCAGTTAGTTTGGCAACTTTAGTTTACCACATATTTTGTCACATTACAATAAAATCAGGCTAAAATAATAAAACCGCCTGCTGTCAGGCGGTTTTGGCGCGCTTGAAGGAATTCGAATCCCCGACCTTCCGCTTAGGAGGCGGACGCTCTATCCTGCTGAGCTACAAGCGCATATAGCATTAAATTTTAAGACGCAGGGCGCAATTTCTCACGCCCTGCGTTATTTCTTTTGAAGAATTATATTCTAAGCTGATTATACAGGATGAATCATCTGCTCTTTGTCGAGCTTGTCTGAGTTGATGCCAACCTTTGCGTCTCTTCTCTTCTCAAAGAAGTCGAGAGCAACCTTCTGGAACATACCGTAAGACAGCACGTCCTCCTCCTGCTCTATCCACTGTGGAATCTCAGCACGGAGCTTCTCGAGCTCAGGCTCCAAGAGGTCTGCTGGTCTGCAGTCAACAGGAGTCATATCGCCAATGATACGCTTTCTGAATTCCGGATCGATAGGCATTGGTGTAGTACCGTACTTGCCTGCTACCATATCCTTGAACTCGTTGGTGCACATCTTGTATCTCTCGCCTGTGATTACATTGAACACAGCCTGTGTACCAACAATCTGTGATGTTGGTGTTACAAGTGGTGGATAACCTGAGTCTTCTCTTACTCGTGGAACTTCCTGAAGAACCTCTGTCAGCTTGTCCTCTTTGCCAGCCTGCTTGAGCTGTGACAACAAGTTTGACAGCATACCACCGGGTACCTGATAGATAAGTGCGTTAGCATCAGTTGCGAGCATCTTCTGATCAAGAAGACCTGAGTCCATATACTTGGTACGCAAAGTCATGAAGTAATCTCTTAATTCTGTGAGCTTTTTGAGGTCGATACCTGTATCGTACTCAGTACCCATAAACGCAGCTACCATAGACTCTGTTGGTGCATGTGATGTACCAAGAGCGAGTGGAGAGATAGCTGTGTCAATAATATCAACGCCTGCCTCTACGCCCTTGATAAGACACATAGATGCAAGACCTGATGTAGCGTGAGTATGAAGCTGAAGCGGAAGGTCAACCTCTGCCTTGATAGCTCTGACAAGGCTCTCTGTGCTGTATGGTGTCAAGAGCGCTGCCATGTCCTTGATACAGATAGAATCGGCACCTGCATCAGCGATACGCTTAGCGTATTCTACATAATATTTATCAGTAAAGACAGGGCCTGTAGTGTAGCTTATTGCTACCTGTGCATGAGCGCCCTCTTTCTTTGCAGCCTTTATTGCAGTTTGCAGGTTCTTGATGTCGTTTAGTGCATCAAAGATACGGATGATATCAATACCGTTAGCAACTGAGCGCTGTACAAAATACTCGAGCACATCGTCTGCATAGTGACGATAGCCAAGCATATTCTGTCCTCGAAAAAGCATCTGAAGCTTTGTATTCTTACAATGGTCACGAATAGTGCGCAGTCTCTGCCATGGATCCTCATTCAAAAATCTCAGACAGCTGTCAAATGTCGCACCGCCCCAACACTCAAGAGAATGAAATCCTATCTCATCCATCTTGTCAAGAATCGGTAGCATCTCGTCCATTGTCATTCGTGTAGCTATCAATGACTGATGAGCATCTCTAAGAGCAGTCTCGGTAATTTTAATCTGTTTTGCCATAATATTCACCCTAAATTATGATAATGTTACGAGTGTCTGACCTGAATCAACAGACTCGCCCTTGTTTACGTTAACAGAAGCTACAGTACCATCTGCAGGAGCTTTGATCTCGTTTTCCATCTTCATAGCCTCTAAGATAACGAGCACGTCACCGCTCTTTACAGCCTGTCCCTGTGTAACATTAACAGAAACAATAGTACCAGGCATTGGAGCAGCCACAGGCTTACCCTCTGCAGCAGGTGCAGCAGGTGCAGCAGGAGCAGGAGCAGCAGGAGCAGCGGCTACAGGAGCAGCAGCTACAGGTGCAGAAGATGCGCCTACTTCTTCTACCTGAACATCGTATGTTGTACCGTTAACAGTAATCTTTAAGTTTTTCATATCTATTTCCCTTTCGTTATATAAATGAATTGTTTTACAAATTAAAATCAGATAGTGCTGTGCTTCTTAGAGAGTGTTGATACACGCTTAGAAGAAAGCATATCAAGAGCATAAACAAGCTTTGCTCTGAGCTGGTCGATAGTGATTACATCATCAACATAGCCCTGCTGTGCAGCATTGAGAGCTGACAGATTAGCCTGTGCAAAATCATTTGCTACCTTATCCTGCTGTTCTACAGGCACGTTCATAGCATCCTCGTCCATAATAAATGCGAGTGCCTTAGGATTAATCGGTGATACAACTGCATTTTCAAGTGCAAAGGTCATATCTGCATTAGCAGCAGTACCTGCAAGTGCTATATATACAGAGCCCACACACTCACCCTTGAGTACAGAAATCTTAGCAGTAGTAGCCTCAGCATATGCTGATGTCACCTTAGCAGCTGTCTTGATAGAAGAGAAGCTCTTAGCATCAACTACTGTTACAACAGGAATTGAGAACGCATCACAGAAACGTACGAATTTAGAGATTTTCTGACCTGCTTTGCAGTCAACTACATCGCCCTTGGTCTCGACAAAGCCCACAACACAGCCGTTGATACGACCAAATACTGTGCAAACCTTGTCAGAAAACTCCTTGTTAACACAAAGAACCGAGTCAGCATCTGCAACAGAGCATACTGTGCACTCGCCTGCTTCTGGCTCATATGCATCCATAACAGGAGCAGTCTCTAAGTTATTAGAAGGAAGATATGTCACGAGCTCTTTAGCCTTTAAAATAGAAGCGTCTGTATCATCACACACAAAATTAGCAGTGCCGTGCTTTGCGTTGTGCTCAGCAGTAGCGTCATCACCCAAAGTGTTGATAGAGAGTGATGCGTCCTTGTTCATAATAACAAAGTCAGCAGTAACAGCTGTCAAAGCTGATGTGCCAAGACAAGTGCCGAGAACTACAGAAACCTGTGGTACTACACCTGAGATAGATGATGCCTTTGACAAAATCTCGCCATAAGATGCCATAAGCTCCTGTGGAGCGCTGAGTCTGCCACCAATGCTATCATAAAAACCAACGATAGGTGCGCCGGTCTTTAGTGCAAGGTCATAGAGTCTGACGATTTTCTTAGACTGTGACTTGCTCATAGCACCGCTTGCTACATCGAGGTTCTGTGCAAACGCATACACCGGCAAGCCGTTTACTGTACCAAAGCCTGTGACCGCCTCTGCAAAGTCGCCCTCGCTTTTAATAAGTGCATCTGTCTCAGTAAAACTACCCTCATCAAAGAACTTATTGAGAGTATCATATGCAGATGTTTTATTAAGTTTCTCCTTGAGCTGAGAAACGTCTGAAAAACTCATAATATTTCCTCCTGTTATATATGATGTAAATCTATTTTTAGTCATTTTATATTATACCGCAAAGTATTCATAAAAACAAGAAAAAAGTGTGCAAAAATCAATTTTTGCACACTTTAAATAATTGTTGAAGATTTATTGTTAATTTATTGTCATTTTGCGCAAACGAGAATTTTTCTAAGATAGAAAATAATTCTTTTTTAGAACATTCAATATAAAAACACGAATGATTCATCGCATAAGAGCCAAGACTTCGAAGCATCGAATCAGCTATGATGTAATCTGCGCCTTTGATATCCGTAGCACCAAAAACCTCAAATCCGACAATATCGAGCACATAGCCCTTTTGCTCAAAAGCTATATATCCCCTGTCGTTGCCGTCCTCGGTACAGTAAAGCACCACAGCGTTCTGACTACCACATTTATCAAGTATCTCTTTTTTATTATCAGGTGTAATCGTTAACATAATTTCTCCTTATCTTTCAAAGCGTGACGGATTAGGGTCAGCAGACAGCTTCTTGACCTCATCAGCGGTCAGCTCTCTGTATGCACCCTGCTTGAGTCCGCCCATCTTGACAGTACCTATAGCTATACGCTTGAGCCTTGCTACCTCAAGTCCCAAGCTCTCTATCATTCTTCTAATCTGACGATTTCTGCCCTCTCTGAGCACTATCTCGAGCACTACTCTGCCCTCGCCCTTAGTGACAACTCGCACCTGTGCAGGCAGGGTCATTCTGCCGTCAAGCATAATGCCGGTTGAGAGCTTCTCAACCTGCTCTTCGGTTATACTCGGTCTGACAGTAACTCTGTAGACTTTGTTTATGTGCTTTTTGGGGTGCATTATATGGTTTGCAAAATCTCCGTCATTAGTAAGCAGCAACATACCCTCAGAGTCTCTGTCGAGTCTACCTATAGGATATACTCGCTCATCGATGTCTTTAATAAGCTCGTTGATGCACTTTCTACCTCTGTCATCACTCATAGTGGTCACGTAGCCACGAGGCTTGTTGAGCATAATATATCGGTGCTTAGGCTTAGCGTTGGCGGTCACTCGCTTGTTTCTAACATAAACCTTGTCATTATACGGGTCTACCTTATCGCCAATAACCGCAACTCTGCCGTTGACCTTAACAAGACCTTTTTTTATTAAATCCTCGCATTTTCTGCGTGAGTCCACACCGCAGTCAGCGAGCATCTTCTGTAATCTTACATATTCTCTTCTCATACTTCTCTACCCAAAACTTCCTAATAAATTCAATATTTTATCAAATAAATTATTTTTCTTATTCAGAATTATACCCTGCGATGCATACAGCGGTGTCTGCGCTATAACATCACCATTGAGCTCATAGTTTATCATACCAAGCTGTGTGCCTTTTTTAACAGGTGCATAAACAAACGCCGGTATATAAACGTTAGTCTCCACACTATCCTCAAGACCTCTGTCAACCACTATATCGGGGGAATCCTTGACATACAAGTCAAGCGTATCCTTTGTGCCACCGACAACATCGACAGTATAATCCATGGTACTTCCCTCAGGCTTTACTGCACACAATGCATCAAAGCCATAGTCATATAGCGCCATATGGTCGTGCCAATCAGACGGCGCATTAAGTGTAACACACACAAGTGTCACTGAGTCCTTTTGTGCAGCGCTCACAAGGCACCTGCCCGCCGCTTCGGTATAGCCGGTCTTGCCGCCAATGCAGTACTCATACATAGACAACAGACGATTATGATTATAATATGTAACGCTTGTCTTTGGTATTAGAAAATCTACAGTCTTTGATTTGCTACAAGTAAGCTCTCTGAAATCATCATTTTCGAGCGCATACGCCATAAGCTTAGCCATATCAAAAGCTGTTGAGTAATGAGCATCATCATCAAGTCCACTCGGTGTGACAAAGTTTGTGTTTGTCATTCCGATATGTCTTGCCTTCTGATTCATAAGCTCGGCAAAACCACTGAGACTACCTGCCATAGAAACAGCCGTTGCGTTTGCGGCATCGTTACCTGAACACATCATCATACCTGATGCCAAATCTGACAGGTGCAGCCTATCACCTACTTTGAGGTACATCGAGCTACCCTCTGTCACCATGTCCTGAGTAAATGTGACCACCGTGTCATCAATAGCCGCTTGCTCAAGTGCAAGCAAGGTGGTCATTATCTTAGTGGTCGATGCCATCTTGAGCTTGTCGTCATAGTTCTTGCCTGTGATAAGTTGCTCGTTTTCTACACAATAAAGTGCATAAGCCTGCGCCGAAACAGACACCTCTTCGGCACAGGCAGTACTATCAAATGTTATTAATAAAACGAAAGCAAGCATAAGTATAAAAGCCATCTTTCTCATGATATCACCTAATATTTAGTATGAGAAAGCGCTCTCTATTATGCTACATAAAATGTAGATTAAATCTCAAACTCGTCTATATCCTTATCAAGATCTGATGTATCTACACCTGTGTCAGCATCTTTCTTGAAATAGCTGACAACCTTGTCCATAACATCCGGCACCATACCGACAATACGGTCAACAGCACCGTCATACTTCTCGATAGGGATAAGCTTTACGTTACCCTTTGTGATAACCAAAAATCCGATAGGGTTAATAGTAACACCTGCACCGCTACCACCGCCAAAGCAGTCCTTGTTCTCCTTCTTTGTAGGCAGGTCAGAACCACCCGATGCAAAGCCGTAGCTGACTTTTGACACAGGTATAACTGTTGTACCGTCAGGTGTAGTGATAGGATCACCAATGATTGTGTTAACATCAATCATTTCTTTAATCTTTTTCATAGTGGTATCCATCAGAGAATTAATTGGATGGTCACTCATAGCATATATCTCCTTTTCGGTAATGTAAAAATCACTTCTTATATCTGAGCACCAAAGCTTTATACAGTGCTTTCAGTGCATACTTAACAACATAGAAAACTCTGATATAAAATTTTATATCACAAGAAATTTTGCCCTTAGCCTCATCATCAAAGTCAGGAGTAAGATTCAAGTTGTACTCTCTGCACTTTGTAACAGAGCACACTACTGACACAGCAGAGTAAAACACCCCACACACCTTGCCATACTCAAGTGCTGTATCTGCCGCATTATCAGAGGCAACAGTAATATCAACATCGAATTTAGTTATGTTAATATTCTCAAATATCCCCTTGAGTGTTGATGTGGCGAGTTTCGCAAACTCACAGAACATCTCGACTATTCCCGATAGTCCTTTTTTGTCCATCATCTTCTTAAAGGCTGAAAGCTTTTTTGATTTTTTCTTTTTCTCTACAGAGGTTTTTTCTTTAGGTTTTTTGCTCGGTTTCTTAGACTTTTTCTTGCTTTTAGCAGGAACTAAAGTAAATCTCAAAAACAACACCTTGAGCACAAGCACAGGGTTATCAACGTACCCAAGCGAAAACTCAAGCTTCAAAAGCATCACAAGCGCGAGCAAAAGTATAACCGTAAATATGATGTACAAAGCTATCACAAATATACCCTCTTACTCTTTAGTAGCCTCTTGTATAATATCTGACACAGTAGCGGTGATAGTATCATCCTCTGTATCTTCTGTATTCTCCTGTTCAAAAATAGACAGCTGGCTATCGTCACCCTCAGACTCAGCCACATCGTTTTTCTCTTTCTGAGGTAGTGGTGGCAAGTCCTCAATAGACGAAATCGAGAAACATCTGAGAAAATTCTCGGTAGTACCATACAACAGCGGTCTGCCCGGAAGCTCAAGTCTGCCTTTTTCTTCTATCAGGTCCTTAGTAGTGAGCGAGCCGATAACACCCGAGCAGTCAACACCTCTGACCTGCTCGATAAAAGACTTTGTAACAGGCTGATTATATGCTACAACAGCAAGCACCTCCATAGCCGCCTGAGAGAGCGGTACGTTACGTCTTAAATCCATAGCAGTACGGATATATTTAGCATATGCCTTGTTGCTTACCATCTGATAACTCTTATCAAGTCTGACAACAGTAACGCCTCTGTCCATCTTCTCATATTCATCGCAGAGCTCCTTGCAGTAGGTGTCAGCCTGCTTGTCCGTAATCTCAAGAGTCTGCGCAATTCGTGACACAGGCACAGATGTACCCGATGCAAAGAGTATTGCCTCTATAGCGTATTTGTATTCTATTCTATCCAAAGTAATTACCTCTCAATCATCTTAACCTGTGCGTTGTCTCCATTGCCATCAATAACTACTCGCTTGCCCTTGACAAGCTCAAGCACTGCCAAAAATGTAGCAACAAGCTCACTCTTCTCTTTGCTCGCTACAAAAAGCTCTCTGTAAGTGACGCTCTTGCCGTGCCACAGCCTTCTCATAACGTGAATAATGCGTGAGCTGACAGATACTATCTTCTTTGAGACAATACCTGCAAAAGCCGTCTCAGGCGGTGGAAGTCTGCGTTTGCCTCTACCTACCGCACTGACATAGGCTACTGCTATATCGTTAGGTATATGAATACGATTATATGTAAGGTCAAATTCGACATCAGATGGCTCCTTTGTAAAAGTATCAAATGAAACCATCGGTGCAAGCATCAAAGCAACTCTACGACACTCCTGATACTCAAGCAGCTGTCCTGTGAGCTCTTTTTTCAGCTCTTCTGCCTCTTCCTCATATTTAGGGAGCAACATAACCGACTTGATATAAACAAGGCGGGATGCCATCTCAAGAAACTCAGACGCTATGTCCATATTCTCTTCTTTCATGGCATTAATCTGCTCCATATACTGACTGAGCAGTTGCTCTATGCATATATCATAGATATCTATCTTATTCTTAGTGATAAGACTGAGTAGCAGGTCAAGCGGTCCCTCAAACATATCAAATTTATAGGTAAGTGCTACCGCTGTGTCAGCTACTGTTTGTTCATCCACCGAAGGTAGCAAAAGATTGTCAATATTAACTTGTTCCATTGCAACCCCTCCTTAGTTTACATAAAAGGTTTAAACGGTAACGATGCCACAGTTGATATAAGGTTTGTAACAGCCGACTGCAAAAAGTTAAGCGGTACATCAAGAATACCGATATACAAGAGCACAATTAAAGCTATAAAAATATATCTCTGATACTGATAGAACTTGTACACCCACTTGTCAGGAAGAAAAGCAAAGAGTATCTTAGAGCCATCAAGTGGCGGTATCGGTAACAAGTTAAACACCGCAAGACCACAGTTGACGCTGATATAAAAGTTCAAAAACAGCATGATGTAATAGCCGACCATAGTAGTGCTCACAAAGCCTGTCGCAAATACCGCAAGGGCATAATACAAAAGACAGCCTGCAAAGCCGGCTATAATATTAGCCACAGGTCCTGCAAGTGCAGTGATAGCCATACCGACCTTTGGATTCTTGAAATTGCGAGAATCAACAGGCACAGGCTTAGCCCAACCAAAGCCAAACAAAAGCAGTACGAGCGCACCCATAGGGTCTATATGTGACATAGGGTTTAGCGACAACCTACCCCTGTACTTAATAGCTGTGTCGCCGAGTTTAGATGCAACAAACGCATGTGCCCACTCATGAAACGGCAACACCAAAAATATAATCAACAGTATAGCCAGTATATAGACCACAAGGTTCATTACACTGCCGTTGCCCTGAATAATACTGATAAGTTCTGATAACAAAGAAAAAGCCTCCAAAAACGGCAAACTGCCACCTATAATTAAACATCATACATTATACTATAATACCCTCAAAAATACAAGTAAAAAAGAAATTTTCAAAAAAGGTCTTGCTTTTTGTTTTGATTTCTGTTATTATGGACAAGTTAACAAAGCATTTTGTAATTTTTAAAGGAGGTGTGCGGCATGGCAAAATGTGATTTCTGTGGCAAGGATGTAAAGTTCGGCATCAAGGTTTCTCACTCACACAGACGTTCAAACAGAACATGGAAGCCAAACGTTCAGCGTGTTAAGGCTATTGTTGACGGTTCTCCAAAGAGAGTACACGCTTGCACCCGTTGCTTACGTTCAGGTAAGGTAACAAGAGCTATCTAAGTTATTGAGAGTTAAGCCTCCGTTTTTACGGAGGTTTTTTTCTTTACAATTTCAGACTATATACAAAAACCGCTCAGGATATACATCCCGAGCGGTTTAGTTTTTATAAAAGCTTAATATCAGATTTCTTCACAAACAGCCTTTAAGCCTGTAGGAAGGTCTGCCTCTGCTGCTGATACAAGCAGTGTGATGTTAGCATCAGCCTCTTCTGAGAGTTCGTGGAGCTTTGTAACAAACTCCTCGATACCGTCAACTGCCTCTGTACAAATCTTGAATGTTGAATCAACAAAAATATCTGTAACATCGTAGTTTCCTGCGCAGATACCGCTCAAGAAACCTAAAAGCATTGAATAACCCTTAACGCCGTATACATCTGTATCAATAAGTCTTGCCTTGTGAGTTACATCGTATGTAAGCTTAGCGCCTTTTTCGATAACAACAACGTTACCCTGTGACTTTGCAACTGCCTCGTTAGCAAGCTGGATAAGTTTCTTTGTTTTGCCTGAGCCTTTTTTACCAATAATTAATGTTACCATAATTATATAGCCTCCTGTGTTTTAATATTTTGCTCAAAAGAGCGAGGATAGATTACTGTAGTCTTGCTTCGAGCTGTGCCTTAGCGTCCTCATAGCCTGGCTTACCAAGCAAAGCAAACATATTCTTCTTGTAGCTCTCTACACCAGGCTGGTTGAATGGGTTAACACCAAGCAGATAACCTGAGATAGCACAAGCCTTCTCAAAGAAGTATACGAGGTATCCCAGCTCATACTCGCTCATCTCGTTGACATTGAGCACCACGTTAGGTACGCCGCCGTCATTGTGAGCAAGAACTGTGCCCTCAAATGCTTTTCTGTTGACAAAGTCCATTGTCTTGCCACTTAAGAAGTTAAGACCGTCTACGTTCTCCTCGTCTGTGCCAAGAGTAATCTCTTTCTTGCACTTATCAAAGAGTACAACTGTCTCGAACAGATTACGTCTTCCGTCCTGAATATACTGACCCATAGAGTGCAAATCTGTTGAGAAGATTACACTTGCAGGGAAAATACCTTTGTTATCCTTGCCCTCTGACTCACCATAGAGCTGTTTGAACCATTCGTTCATCATAGTAAATGAAGGCTCATAAGATACGAGCACCTCTGTTGACTTACCCTTGTTGTAGAGGATGTTGCGGATAGCTGCGTACTTGTAACAATCGTTAGTATTAAGGTCAGGATTATCAAACTCATCCTGCGCAGCCTTAGCACCTGCCATAAGAGCATCAATATCAGCACCTGATACTGCTATCGGAAGCAGACCAACTGCTGTGAGTACTGAGTATCTGCCACCTACATCATCAGGAACAACAAATGTCTCGTAGCCTTCCTTGTCAGCCAACTGCTTGAGTGTGCCTCGTGCCTTATCAGTAGTGCAGTAGATACGCTCTTTTGCGCCCTCTTTGCCGTACTTCTTCTCAAGAAGCTCTCTGAACACTCTGAAAGCAATAGCAGGCTCAGTAGTAGTACCTGACTTGGATATCATATTGATAGAAACATCCTTGCCCTCGCATATCTCGAGCAATTCAGAAAGTGCAGTAGAGCTGATGGAGTTACCTGCATAGTAAATCTGAGGTGTGTCCTTAGCGAGTGCATTGTAGTTAGGGGACTTTACAAATTCGATAGCAGCACGTGCGCCAAGATACGAGCCGCCGATACCGATAACTACAAAGATGTCTGTGTTTTTCTTGATTTTTTCTGCTGCAAGCTTGATTCTGTCAAACTCTTCTTTATCGTAGTCTGTTGGCAGTGTAAGCCAGCCGATAAAGTCGTTGCCAAGACCTGTGCCTGCATGGAGCGCCTCGTGAGCAACCTTGACAGCAGGAGCAATACCTGCGTACTCTTCTTCACTCACAAAGCCTCTCAAGTGTTTATCACTTAGTGTTGTTGGCATTAGTGATCCTCCTTTTGATAATTCCATAAAAGAAATATAACTATGTACAGTTATATTGTTTCACTCATTATACAATAAACGGCGTTTTTTTGCAATAGAATTTGTTATTTTTTTACGAGTTCTACTTTATATTAAAGCTTAATTCATAATAAGAATTATAATCTCCTACTATGCTAAATTTAACCCTAAATCACAAGACAAAAGTAGCCCTCAAAAGCTCAGAAAATACCTTTGAAAACGACATTCTGTCCACGGAGTGCGCAGTAACTATATCAAGCTGAGAGACCGTAGCACTATCAAGCGTATATGTTACCGTGCCCACCTTTTGACCTGCTTTGACAGGTGCCTCTACGCTTTCTTTTACTTCTACACTCTGCTTGACACTTTCACTACTACCCTTTGATACAACAACATCGCCCTTGTTTTCACACAATACCGGCACCTGTGTCTGCATCCCTTTATCCACCTTGATATCCTTTGTGCCAGCTAAGCTATCATTGAGCTTTACAACTTCAAAATTTGCAAAACCGAAGTCAAGCAACACCGCCGCATCTTTGAACCTATCGGTACCTGTATCTGCGCCCAGCACTACAGCAAGTAGTGACATACCATCTCTTTTCGCAGATGCAGATATACACGAACCCGCCTGAGATGTAGTACCCGTCTTCAGTCCGGTTATACCGTTATAAGACTTTAACAGTTTGTTTGTATTGACTATCTGGGTCTCACCACCACGCAGGGTGTCTATCCAGATATTCGTATATTCAAACACCTTCTCGTGTTTCATCAGCTCGCACGACATCAGCGCAACATCATACGCACAGGTCAGATGTCCCTCTTCGTCAAGTCCGTTACAGTTTTTAAACACAGTATGCTCCATATTAAGCTCCTGCGCCTTTTCATTCATTTTCTCAACAAACTCATCCTCTGTACCGCATATATGCTCTGCAAGTGCTACTGCAGCATCATTAGCCGATGCTACCGCTACAGCTTTTAGCATCTCGTGCACGGTCATCTGCTCGCCTACTTCAAGCCATATATCTGACCCACCCATGCTTTTTGCGTGCTCCGATGTCGTTACAATATCCTCAAAGCCTATCCTGCCTTCCTCTATCGCCTCAAATACAAGTAGCATCGTCATTACCTTTGTAATAGATGCACAGGCTCTGATTTCGTGTGCATTTTTCTCAAAAAGAATTTTGAGCGACTCAGGCTCCATCAATATCGCAGACGGCGACACTATCTCCTCCTGCGCCAAAGCATATGTAGGAATAACGCAAATCGACAACAACAAGCAAACAGCAACTACCACAGATAACATTCTCTTTATAAACATAAAAAAGCACCTCTTTCATTACTATCAAAGTATGAAAAAGGTGCGTATTCTATTCGTATATTTAATCTATCAGACAAACCGCATGGGCAGATATTCCCTCTAACCTGCCTGTAAAGCCGAGGTGCTCCTCAGTAGTAGCCTTGACATTGACAGCATTCACATCTATCTTACACGCCTGTGCTATATTACTGCGCATTGTGTCAATGTACGGCTTAAGCTTTGGTGCCTGCGCAATAACAGTTGCATCTATATTGACTATACTGTAGCCGTTATCAGACAACAACTTAACCACTTCTTTTAAGAGCACAAGACTATCTGCACCCTTATATCTCTCATCAGTATCCGGAAAATGCGTACCTATATCGTGCATAGCTGCAGCACCCAAGAGCGCATCCATAACCGCGTGCAACAATACATCAGCATCAGAGTGTCCGAGAAGTCCTTCTGTGTGTTCTATTTTCACTCCGCCTAAAATAAGGTCTCTGCCCTGTGTCAGCTTATGCACATCATATCCGTGACCAATTCTCATACAATCACCTCGTTATATTTCTAAATTAGAATTATACACTGCGTTTATCAAGTATTGCTTTGGCAATAATCAAGTCAGTCTGAGTAGTAAGCTTTATGTTCTCTTCACTGCCTATAACCACCTGCACACTCTTGCCTATCGCTTCGACCATAGAGCAGTCGTCTGTGACAGACAGGTTGTTTTCTACAGCATTATCTATAGCACTCAGATATATCTGCTTTTCAAAGACCTGAGGTGTCTGCACCGCTCTGAGCGTTGCCCTGTCAGGAGTAGAAGTGATAACGCCGTCACCTGATACCACCTTAACAGTATCAGTAACATAAGTACCAAGTGTCGCACAGTCACAGCTATGTGCAGTACTGACCACAAGATTTATATCATCCACCGTAATCAGCGGTCTTGCACCATCGTGAATGGCGAAATACTGAGCACAGTCAGAGCATGCTTTTGTGCCGTTTTCGACACTTTTTGCCCTTGTATCACCGCCGACAGTCACGGCTTTCACCTTAGCAAAGTTTTCAGCTATAGCTTTGATGCTATCAATATCCTCTGCTCGTGCAACCACAACCACCTCATCGATAATGTCAGCATTCTCAAAAGCGGTCAGTGTATGAAAAAGCACAGGTTTTGAGTTTAAATCAATCAGTTGCTTCGGAATACTAAGTCCCATACGGGTCGAGTTACCCGCCGCAACAATAATAGCGCTTGTGAATTTTTTCATCTTTCACCTATATTTTATCCGCAATACATAGGTACTGCGGATAATAAAATAAAATTATACTTTTTCTAAAGCCTGTGCGATATCTGCGATAATATCGTCAACATTCTCTATACCAACAGAGAGTCTTATCATATTAGGCATAATACCTGCATCAAGCAGTTGCTGGTCATTAAGCTGTCTGTGAGTAGTAGAAGCAGGATGAAGCACACAGGTGCGTGCATCAGCAACGTGCACAACTATCTTAGCAAGCTTTAAGCCCTCCATCATCTTAGCGGCCTCAGCCTTTGAGCCCTTGACACCAAAGGAGATTACACCGCAGGTACCCTGTGGCATATATTTTTTAGCAAGCTCATAGTACTTATTTGACTCAAGTCCCGGAAAGTTTACCCACTCAACCTTGTCGTTATTAGCAAGGAACTGCGCTACCTTCTGAGCATTCTCACAATGACGTGCCATTCTCAGATGCAAGGTCTCAAGACCTAAGTTCAGCAAAAACGCATTCTGAGGAGCCATCTGTGAGCCAAAGTCACGCATCAGATGAACTCTTGCTTTAGCAATGAACGCAGCCTTGCCGAAATGCTCGGTATAAACAACGCCGTGATAGGTCTCATCAGGTGTTGTTAGCATCGGATAATTGCCGTTGTTCCAGTCAAAATTACCACTGTCAACTATACATCCGCCAAGCGCTACAGCGTGGCCGTCCATATACTTTGATGTAGAGTGAATAACGATATCTGCACCCCACTCAAATGGTCTGCAGTTAACAGGAGTAGCGAAGGTATTGTCAATAATAAGCGGACAGCCGTGCGCATGAGCACAACGAGCGTACATCTCTATATCAATAACATCAAGAGAAGGGTTTGTCAGAGTTTCTGCGAATACCGCACGTGTATTTTCTTTGAAAGAATTATTAAGTTCTTCCTCTGTAGCACTTGGTTCAACAAAAGTAAAATCTATACCCAAATCACGCAGAGTCTTATTGAATAAGTTGAATGTACCGCCATATACAGCAGCCGCACAGATAACATGGTCACCTGTCTTGCAGATGTTAGTAATACTAATAAGTGATGCTGCCTGTCCTGCAGATGTGAGCATTGCACCCACACCGCCCTCTAAAGCTGCTATCTTCTTTTCAACAGCATCAAGGGTTGGGTTAGCAAGTCTTGTATAAAAGAAGCCGTCAGCCTCTAAATCAAAGAGTTTGCCCATAGTCTCTGCGCTGTCATAAGCATAGGTAGTGCTCTGACAAATCGGTACTACTCGTGCCTCGCCGTTTTTAGGCTCATAGCCTGCCTGTACGCACAATGTTTCTATATTCATAATCGTCAACCTCCAAGTAAATTCTTAATAAGCTCAATAACATAATCTGTACCAAACACAACTGCCGCTACCAAAATCAGAAATCCTATAGCACTGAGCACCTTAACGGTAGTTTTCTTTGTATTGCTCATAGGCTTGTCCTTGTTGGTCTCTTTGAGCTTTGATTTGTATTCTTCTATATCAGCCTGCGCCTTTTCTACTATCGGCTTAATCTCATCATTTTCGATACCGACAGATAGCAAAACATCGTACGCTTTTGGCAACGCTGAGTATGGTACTGTAATCGCTATATTTGACAGCCTGACATCATAGCCGGTGACCAAATCATTAGACACTCCCTGCTTGCCGTATACTGTCTCTATATATGGTATCTGTGCATCAGTCAGTGCACCGCACACTATACTGCGCTCCACCCCACCTGTAACACACAGTAGCACAGGCTCGTTGATATCTTGTATAAATTTAAGCTTTCTATCGCAAACAGGACAGATATTTACATCGTCCATATGCGCACGCTTACATTCAGAGCAAAATTTCATAATTCCACCTCAAATATATCAATAAAAATAATATACCACACAAAGCACAGTATTTCAAGAAAATATAAAAAGTTCTATAATTTTCTTTTGTCGCTTTGTCACGCAGAAAAAGTCGGGAGAATTCACTCATCCCGACTTTTTATTTTTCTGAATTAGAATTTTACCTAAAAATCGGCTGTATCTGCTTGCCCTCAAGTGCACTCACAGTGCTGTCCAAAACAAGCCCAAAATCAGACACAAGCGAGTTCGGCTTTTTCACAGGGTCATCCTGTCCCATAGGCACGAAGTAAACATTCTTGGTATTAAGCAGTCGCCCGATATTCTGAGCAGTAGCGCCGAGCGCATCATTTGTCGCAAGACTTATGAGCAGCGGACGTTCAATTCTCAGGTGAGATTTTGCCGCCATTGTCACAGGTGTGTCGGTAATACCCAGAGAAATTTTTGACAGGGTGTTTCCCGTACATGGAGAAATAATCAGCAAATCACACATTTTCTTTGGTCCTATCGGCTCTGCCGACACGATAGAGTCTATTATTTTCTTTCCTGTGATTTCTTCGACCTGCGATACAAACTCCTCGGCATTACCAAAGCGTGTATCGGTTTTTGATGCATTATATGACATAATCGGCACAATATCATAGCCCACAGATACAAGTTTTTCTAACTGTGATATCGCTTTTGAAAAGGTGCAGAAAGATCCACACATTGCATAACCTATGCAAATTTTTGACACCCGTCATCCTCCTCAAGCATATTAGTAATCGTTTTCTTTATTATTTCGCCTGCGGTTTTTGGGGCGGCTTTTCCGGGGAGCGATAACGCATGAATGGTTGATATACCCATTCTGTTTGCACTCTCAAAGTCCACCCCACCAGGCATTGATGCAAGGTCGATAAACAACGCATCCTTAGCTATATGTGATAGCACCTTGCTGTCAAACACAAGCGCAGGCACAGTATTAAATATGATATCAAACGGCTCAAGTGACGCTAAATGAGAGGTATTGACAGCAGTCGCACAGGTAGTATTTATCCATGCAAAGTCATGCGGTTTTCGAGCACTCACCGTGACATCAGCATTGAGCGCACACAACATATTTGTCAGTGCTCTGCCTATTCTGCCATAACCGCACACAAGGCACCTGCTGTGACTTATAGTACCCTCGTACTCTCGCATGGCAATCTCTATCGCACCCTCAGCGGTAGCAACCGCATTATCTACAGCAAACTCTTCTCTTTGCGAGTAATCATACACAAGACTTTTGTCAAGCTTGGGTGCTGCTAAGAGCAACTTATCCTTTATACCGCAAAATACCCTCTTACCTTTTAAGGCAGACAGTAATTTATCATCAAAGTATATCTGTTCTGCAGACAGCGGAGCATTCAAGTGGTCAGCTATGACACAAGGCACAGGCAACACCACTAAATCACAGCAAAGCACAGCCTCATACGCTGAGTAACAACTACCTGACAAAACACCCTTGAGCTTTTCAAAGCCCGACAGCATAACTCTTGCACCATCATCCGCAAACGCCTTTGCACAATAGAGCATCCGCTTGTCTCCGCCAATTACCGCAACACTGTTATACATAACACTATCACCACTCAATACATATTTACACCTATATTTTATGTATCAAACAAAAAATCGTTAAAACAAAAGAAGCAGACAAAGCACCGCCTTGTCTGCTTCTTCAAAAAATTTATATCACATACAGCCTGTGCAGCTATCCTTGCATGCAAAGCTTGAGCAATCTGTACACTCGATTTTTGTAGGGTGCTTCTCGTGTGTAGATACCCTGATACTATCAAGTGAGCAGTAGTTTTCCTTGTCGTTGTGATACTTACAGTCGCTTACAGTACAATGAATACTGTGGTTTGCATAAGTGTTATCCATTACTTTCACCTCAAAATTTATTTGGCATACGCCATAAATATTATCTGTATGATACTTTGTATTATTCGTAACAAAAATCAAAAAATCAAATATGATATACAGAGGTGATATTATGGAATTTGTGCTACTGACCCTGCTAACATTTTTTGCAATTATCGGTATATCTCACCTTATACTCTCAATTGCATACTACTTCACAAAAATCAAGGACGACAATAGCACCTTTCTTGTGATACCAAGGATAGACAAAAATTTTGATGTTGAATTTACACTTCGGAGCATTTGTGCCAAGGTTCGCTGGCTGGGCAAATCAGCTCCACAACATATCGTATGTCTAAGCGACAATATGGACGAAAAGTCAAAACTCGAGTGTGAGCTTTTGACTCGTGACTTTGAGTACATCGAGATTATGACAAAAGAAGAATTTCTAAAAAAAGCAGGGCTGTAACATCAGCCCTGCTTTAAAATTTTAAGTTACTGCTTTTTACGGATAAGTATGATAGGTGTTGTCTGCTGTCCCTGACCTGTAGGGTTATCTCTGATAAGTCCGAGCAACTCTTCTTCAGTCAATGTAATATCTGATGAGTATCCAAGTATCTCCTGACCCAAATCGTTTGCATCAACTATCATAGTAGATATGCCGAGCTTCTCTTTAATCTCATCACAAACGCCTGATGGGTTCTCAGGATTCTCTATACCGATATCTCTGTACTCGCTCCACACATGGTCATAAAAGCCGTCAAGACCTGCAACCTCCTGACCTACTATCTCGTAGAAAACACCTTTTCTGCCGAAGACCTTGCATACACCACCTGCAAACGAAGCCCACAGTACTTTCAGCAGACCTGCTTTTTTGATAGCGTACTGCATCTTGATGGTCTCACCCACACCTACACCTGTATCAGGATGTGATGCGAATTTTGACAGAAGCTTTGCCCAAAAGCCGATTTTGAGTTCGTCTCTTCTTACTACTCTGCCCTGACACAAAGCTATAATCTTCTCGGCAGAAGATACAATATCTCCCTCTTGATACAGAGGTGATACATACTTCTCAAAAATATCGATATAACTCTCACCCTGCTGTACAAAGTGAGTCTTTATCGCATGGCGCATATATGTGACGCCGTTAACTTCTATCTCTACATTTTTGCCTTCGTTTGCAACAAATTCCATTTTTATCCCTCAAAACTATATCTTTATTTTTAACAATATGTTATATTATAAAGCAGAGACAAAAAAATTTCAATAACTATTATTCAATTTTCTTTTAAGGAATTATTATGTATAAAACAGACAATAATGACCTCTACGAATTAGAGGGTCAGGTAGAATCAATAGTATACAGAAATGACGACAACGGATACACCGTCATAGAGCTATGTGGCGAGTGTGAGATGATAACCGCCGTAGGCATTATGCCGATGATAAGTGTCGGCGAAACGGTCAAGCTTTTCGGTACATACAAGAACCACCCATCCTACGGCCAGCAGTTCTCTGTAAACGCCTGCGAGCGCACTATGCCCGTAAACTTGGACGGCATACTCAAGTATCTGTCAAGTGGTGCCATCAAAGGTGTAGGCCCCGCTACCGCACAGCGCCTTGTAAAAGAGTTCGGCGCCGATACTCTGAATGTAATCGAAAACGACCCTGTGCGTGTGGCAAAGCTCAGAGGCATCTCACAGGAGAAAGCTCTCGATATGAGTATGCAGCTAAAGCAGGTCGTAGGCATCAGAGAGCTTATGGCATATCTGTCAAGCTACTCTATAGACCCCAAATACTCCATTGCAATATGGAAGTGCTTTGGCAACAGAGCAATTAGCTATATCGAAGAAAACCCATACATCCTGTGTGACGAGAGAATCAACCTGTCCTTTGATACAGCAGACACAATAGCCAAGAACAACAACCTCTCTGACGATGACCGATTCAGAGTCAGAGCCGCACTACTGCACGTGCTGACACACAACAAGCTCAACGGACACACCTGTCTTCCAAAAGACAAGCTTATACAAGTGACCGCATCAATGCTCAATGTAGAAGTTGTAGTTATAGAATCAGCGCTTGGCGATATGCTGACTGACGGCTCTGTGATAGAAGAAATCATCAATGACAAAGAGTATATTTTCACTGTTGCTATGCACCAGAGCGAGACCTACATCAGCGCACGACTTTCGATGCTCATGCGCTACCCTGCTATGCAAATTGCTAACGTAGAGCAACACATAGAGAATATCGAAAACCAAGAGAACATAAAGTACGCAGAGCTCCAGAAAAGCGCCATAAGAGAAGCTTTGACAAAAGGTATGCTTATACTGACAGGCGGACCCGGCACAGGCAAAACCACAACTCTAAACGCTATCATCAAAATACTCAAGCAAAACGGACAGAAAGTGTGCCTTACTGCTCCTACAGGCAGAGCAGCTCAGCGTATGAGCGAGTTGACCGGTGAGGAGGCAAAGACCATCCACCGTCTGCTTGAAGTAACCTTTGATATAGAGGACAAGCCTGTATTCAAGAGAAACGAGCGCAATATGCTCAGTTGTGATGCAATAATTGTCGATGAGATGTCTATGGTAGACTGTGCGCTGTTTGAGTCTCTTATGCGTGCACTACCTCTGTCTTGCCGAGTTATTTTAGTTGGCGATACCGACCAGCTTCCGAGTGTCGGCGCAGGCAACATACTACACGACTTAATAGGCAGCAACACCCTGCCTGTTGTAGCTTTGACAGAGATTTTCAGACAATCTATGCAAAGCCTTATAGTAACAAATGCACACCGCATAATAAATGGCGAAGAACCCATTTTAAACCATAAGGATAACGACTTCTTCTTTATACACAAAAGTTCTATGGAAGATATCGCTTTCACCATTGTAGACCTGTGTACACGCAGACTTAAGAACACCTACGGTTACTCCTGCCACACGGATATTCAGGTGCTCTCCCCCACAAAGAAAGGGCCGCTCGGCACTATAGAGCTGAACAGACAGCTCCAGAACATTGTAAACCCACAGAGCACCGAAAAGCCCGAGTATACCATCAATTTCTCAACGCTCAGAGTCGGCGACAAGGTTATGCAAAACAAAAATAATTATAATATAAACTGGGTCAAAGATAACTCTGAGTTTGGTCAGGGTATCTTCAACGGAGACATAGGTGTGCTCACAGAGGTCAACAAAGCCACACGAATGCTCAAGGTGAAGTTTGATGACAAAATCGCCACCTATGACGAAGATTCAATGGTTGACCTCGAGCTTGCTTACGCCTGCACCGTACACAAAAGTCAGGGCAACGAGTTTGAGGCTGTCGTGATACCCGTACACAACTTTGCACCCGCACTTATGTACAGAAATCTTCTCTACACAGCAGTAACAAGAGCAAAGAAACTTCTCATCTTAGTCGGCGATGAGCGTGCTGTAATGCGTATGATAGAGAACAACCGAAAAATCCTGCGTTTTTCGGGACTCAAATTTCTTTTACAGAATAATTAAAGGTAATATCAATGAACAATTTTCTCAAAAAAGTCTCTTACTATATCAAGGTGTTTTTCTATCCACAGCGTTGCCCATACTGCAACAAAGTTGTAGAACACGACGAGATAGCCTGTACCACCTGTATACAGAGCATCAGCTCTGACGGATACACACACGGCATCATGGACGGCTACAGATGCACCTCACCGCTAAAATACAAGGGCAAATTCAAAAGAGCTATCATAAAATACAAGTTCAAGGGCAAAACTCAATATACACAACAGTTTGCACAGCTTATAGCAAAGCAGATAGACATTGCCTATCCTGATATGAAATTCGATATGATAACCTGTGTACCAATGTACAAGAAGGACTACAAAAACCGTGGATACAATCAATCTCAACTGCTCGCCCAAGCTGTATCAGAGCTAACAAAAATTCCATATGTAGACACTCTAATCAAGAAAAAGCAAACAAAACCTCAGCACACGCTACCTGCTCAAAAGCGCAAAACAAACCTGTATGGTGCTTTTTCACTTATTGATAAAAGTCGTGTCAAAGGCAAGACTATACTTCTACTCGATGATATTGTCACCACGGGACGCACTCTGCACGAATGTGCTAAGGTCCTGCAACGTGGCAAGCCAAACCTTGTCTGTTGTATCACCCTGCTGACAGTACAAAACTAAGTTCTTGAAAAAGCACAAAATATACTATATAATTATCCTATCAACGAAAGGCGGTATCGCACACTATGGATATAGCACTTGATTTAGGTACAAGCAACACAAGAATCAGCATTGCCCCTGACGGAAAAATCATCGACCAACCGTCAGTTATCGCATACGATATAGAAGAAAACGAAATCATAAGCTTCGGCGAAGAAGCATACAAAATGCTCGGCAGAACATCAGCTCGTTTTGATGTACAGTTTCCGCTTGCTGGCTCTGTTATAGCACAGTCAGGACTTGTAGAAGAACTTGTCAACATCTTCTTGTGCGAGGTATGCTCAAGCAAGGTGGTTATGCCCAGAGTGCTTGCGTGTATTCCCGGCGATATCACCGAGGTCGAAAAACGTGCAGTAGTTAACGCCATCAGCAGTTTTGGTGTACGCAGAGTATTGTTGCTCGAATCTACCAAGGCTGCAGCCTTTGGGTGTGGTCTTGATATTATGAGTCCGCACGGCACAATGATAGCAGATTTGGGCGCAGGTAGCGTAGACATAGCAGTTATGACCTTAGGCGGTGTATCTGTCAGCAAAACTCTCAAAACCTGCGGCAACGCTATGGATGACGAGATTATCAAGTACGCACGCCGTCAGCACAACCTCGTTATTGGCAAGAGTATGGCTGTACAGTGCAAGGAGGCTATTGGCTGTGTTATCGACTCTATAGAAGAGAAAACCTTCAGACTCAAGGGCAGAGATGCTATCCGTGGCATTCCTAAGTTTGTAGATGTAACCTCAAGCGAGATTATGATGGTCATAGAAGACATCGCCAGAGATATAGCAGTAGCTATAGCAGATGTTCTCGAGAACACTCCACCTGAGCTTTTAGGCGATATTCACACAGACGGTATCACGCTCACAGGAGGTCTGAGCAAAATCTACGGTATGAAAGAAATGGTCGAGGCGTTCACCGAGATTCATGTGAATTTACCAAAGAATCCTCAGGATGCAGTTATCAACGGCTTATACAAAGCTATCGACTATATTGACGAAGCCGAGGCCGAGAAGAACTCTCTCAACCCTCTGATGATGGTTTACTAAACTCAACAAAAACAACAAAAGCGATGCAGTGTATATCCTGCATCGCTTTTTTAGCGCTTACTTTCTGCGCATATGCTGAAATTTATACAGCACTCTGAGCATCATCTTCTGTGACACAAGTCTTAGCAGAAACGGTACACATTTGACTATACCCGGCAAAATCACAAGCTTGCCCTTGAGTGCCTTGTCAACAGCGTATTTTGCTACACCCTTGCTATCAACTCCCGAAATCAGAAACTTGACGTTAGCAACATCAAAGAACTCTGTCTTTATCGGTCCCGGACACAGTGCACAGACCCTGACCTTGCTGCCCTTTTTCTTAAGCTCCTGATAAATAGCCTGAGTAAGTCTTAACACGTAGTTCTTGGTTGCATAATATGTTGCGAGCAACGGACCTGCCATAAAGCCTGCGATAGATGCAACATTGAGTATAGTACCGCTGTCACGCTGTACAAAGTCTCTTAAGTAAAGCTTAGTCAATATATGTGGTGCCACAACATTGGTATCTATCATCCTGAGCTCTGTGTCAAGGTCAGTATCAACAAACTCACCCGCAAGTCCAAAACCTGCGTTGTTGATAAGCATATCAATATTGTCGTCTTTAGTTTCTTCATACAGTCGTCTGCACTCAGACTCTTTTGACAAATCTGCCACTATGCACTTAACATCAACATTAGTAATTTTCTGCTTTAGCTCAGACAGTCTCTCTTCTCTGCGTGCAACAACTATTAGGTCGTGGCCAAGCTGTGCTAAATACAGCGCCATATCCCATCCTATACCCGATGATGCACCTGTCAACAATACTTTCATAATATAACCTCCGGTTTCCACCTGTATTTTTCTAAATCAACGATGCCGTCAGTTACCTCGACACCTTCTTCTCTTAAAAGTCGTATCTGCTCATTCTCTCCACCAAAGACAAAAGCTTTGGACACTCTACCATTTCTATCAACTACCCTGTGACATTTGATGTGCTCTCTGTCAGGATTATTATGCAGAGCATATCCGACAACACGAGCCCATCTTCTGTTACCCGCAAGCTGAGCTATCTGACCATAGGTAGCGACCTTGCCCTTTGGTATCTGACTCACAGCTTCATATATAAGTTCAAACGCACTTTCCACAAAATCACCTTGACTATAAATCTTACTATAGTTTATCACAAACACATCATAAATAAAAGAAAGTTTTAGCACTCTGTTAAATTTAATATCTTAGTGACATTCGCTTTAATTCACATTGATTATTTCAATATATTTTACGAACAAGCTCAGTCTCTGACTATCAGCGCAACCGACTCCACATGGGTGGTAGCAACGAAATTGCTAACATAAGTCATCGGAAACATGTCCACACCACTTGTTGTAGGAAACTTATCCACAATAATTAAGATTTTCTTACCAAATCTTAATTACCTATTTCAGCTTATTAATCTCTTTCTGCAGATTTGCTAAAAATCTGCCTGCATGTGCGCCATCCATTTGCGTATGGTGGAACTGAAACGAAATTGGCAATTCATATTTAAATAGCTTCTTTCTATATTTTCCCCAGATTATAAATGGGTTGTTGAAAATTCCACTATTCATACCAACAGCACCATCAATTTCAGTATCAATAATTGCTGATGTGCCAATAACCATACTATCTTCGGACAAATCTCTGTCCTGGCAAGTTTCGGCAACCTGCGTTGTGTATTTCCAATACTCCTGATTAAATGCAGTTAAATCATCCGTTTGCATAATATCACAAGAACTTACTTCATCATTCTTATTCTTCACAATAGTGTTTACTGCAATCGTGTCATACTGCATAAGTTTATCACCAACCGGAAGTATATAAAATTCTTTTACATTTGCTGCTGCTTTTCCAATGGAATAATCCAAAAGCATATTGAACTTCATATTCTTTTTCTTGCTGACTTTTACTAAATTTGTTACGTCTAAAGTCTTAAAGAAAGTAACCATCGGATTCGGCGCTTTCATCCAAAGTTCATATGCCATATTCCTTGTTGTGTCTTTTGGTTGAATTTCTCTCGCCATAATATCCTCCTAAATTTATTTTCTT
>JAZQBV010000005.1:0-285547 GCA_045545935.1 Ruminococcus sp.
TCAAAATCTCCGTTATCGATAAGTTCTGTAAGAACGTATTGCATAAAGGTCGGAACAGTGCAAGAGTAGAAACCTAGCCTTTTGTCAAATTCTTTTAAGAGGTGTTTTGGGAGTACCATATAGCCAATACGAAGTGAGGGAGAGATGGTTTTTGAAAAAGTGTTGAGATAGATAACGTTGTCATTGTCAGAGAGTGAGAACAGAGTTTCTGTTGGCTTTGTAGATACCGAAAACTCAGATTCATAGTCATCTTTGATGATGTATCGGTTATGTTGTGCTGACCAACGGATGTACTCGTGAAGTTTGGAGGCTGTTGCAGTAACGCCACTTGGATAACTGCGATATGGGGTTGTATGTAGTACATCAGCTTTCGTCTTAGCGAGCGCTTTACTATCGATACCACAGATTGTAAGCGGTAGTGAATCACAGGCGATTTCATTTGCTCTGTAAACCTGTTCTATCTTTTGTACGATGGTGATTCTATAGCATAAGTTAGATTTCTGCCTAAAAGTTCTACAATAAGACTATAAAGGTATTCTGAGCCTGAACCTATAATTACTTGCTCGACATCTACCTGTATATCTCTATTGCGAGCTAAATAATGCTTGATAGTTTCACGCAGTTCAATACATCCGTAGTTAGGGGATTTCTCAAGCAATAAATCTCCGTGTTCAGAAATTACTTTTCGCATTGTTTTACTGAATACTGACAACGGAAAGTTTGGGGATGAGTGCTGAGTTTGGTGATTAAAGCTTTCGGTGTGCTGTTCGCTTGTGGTAGCAAAGCCGTCATCTTTTTGAAAAACAACCACAAACCCACTTCTTTCTCTGGATTCTACGTAACCTTCTTCACAAAGTAGTGAATATGCATGCTCAACAGTTATAGTGCTTACTCCGGTTTCTTCTGCAAGACAGCGTTTTGAAGGCAACTTAGTGTTATATGGATAGTTTTCTGCTATGATATCATCACGAATCAGCTTGTATAGTTGCAAATAAATCGGACGCTTTTTTGTATCAATTACATATTTCATCTGGTTATATAAAATACTCCTTAACTGGTGATTGTTATATGTTCAGATTTAGTATACACTCTTTTTATCATAAAGTAAAGGAGTCATATGATGAACGCAAAAACGAAGAATATGGTTATGGCTGCACTTTTTGCAGCTCTGGTATGCGTAGCCACTATGATTATCAAAATACCATCACCACTTAAAGGATACATAAATCTTGGAGATTGTATAGTACTGCTAAGTGGTTGGATGTTGCCACCTGCTTATGGTTTTCTGGCGGCAGGTATTGGTTCTGCATTAGCCGATTTGTTTTCGGGGTATGTAGTATATGCTCCTGCAACTTTTATCATTAAGAGCTTAATGGCATTTATAGCATTTTACGGATTTAAGTTGTTGAATAAAAAAATACCAAACACATCATCAAGAGTAGTAGCGGGTTTGACAGCTGAGTTGTTTATGATTCTTGGATACTTTGTTTTTGAAGGTATATTATATGGATTCGGACCATCTCTGGTGAATATTCCTGCAAATGCAGTTCAGGGAGTTGCAGGGTTAGTTATAGGTATCGTTCTGATTAAAATCTTTGAGAAGAGAAACGTTAATTTATAATTGAATATACTGTTTTTATATTAGAAAACCGCCCCGATAGATAAGTTTTACCTGTCGGAGCGGTTTCTGCTGTTGTATTGTGATAATCAGGAGAAAATACGCAACAGCTTATATTTGTAGATTTGCTACAATCCATATATACTAACTTTTTTACATATTCAGGAAAGATACAGCATCACTGATAGTTTTTTCGAAAGCTTCCTTTCCGTATTTATCGACTTCGGATTTGTTTTTTGCACCGTGAGTGAGACATCCAGCACCGCCGATGCATCCGCCTACACATGCCATACCTTCGATAAAGTTTGCATCTAAGACGTTTTTACTTTTCTTGAGCAGAGCCATTCTGCATTCTTCAATTCCATCACAAGGGAGAGCTTTTAAGTCAAACTCAAGATTCTGTTCCTTAATTCCCTGAGCAACTGCATCAGAAAGTCCACCTGAGCGAGCAAAGATTCTGCCAAAATAAGAAGCATTATCAAGTACGTCTTCGTTGAGTGTCGTGATGTCTATATCCTTGCTGTTGTAAAGAGCTTGGAGTTCCTCAAAAGTCATAACTGCATCAACATAAGGTTTCACGCTGTCGAGCTGTGCTTCGGCTTTTTTTGCGGTACATGGTCCTATGAAGATAACCTTAGCGTTCTCATCTGTCGATTTTATGTACTTTGCAAGAGTTGCCATAGGAGAGAGGTTGTGTGAAACAAGAGGGAGTAAATCAGGAAAAGCAGATTTAATATACTGCACAAAAGCAGGACAGCACGAGCTTGTTAAGAAGCCTTTCTCAACAAGTTCCTTTGACTCAGCTTGAGCTACCATATCAGCACCGAGTGCGGCTTCTATTACTGTGAAAAATCCCAGTTCTTTAAGACCCGAAATAACCTGACCTAGCTTTGCGTATGTAAACTGACTTGAGATTGAAGGTGCAACCATAGCGTAAACTTTATACTTTTTGTTATTCTCACTTTTTTTAATCATATCAATAACGTTGAGTATATAAGACTTATCCATAATTGCGCCGAACGGACACTGGTACACACAAGCACCGCACTGTATACACTTCTCATTGTTTATAGCCGCCGCATTTTCCTTGTTAATTGAAATCGCCTTTACCTTACATGCAATCTGACAAGGGCGTTTGCGATTCACGATAGCGGAATATGGGCAAACTTTTGCACACTGACCACATTCAACACACTTCGATTTATCAATGTGTGCAACATGATTGTGGTCGAATGAAATAGCACCTTTTTTGCATACGTCTTCACATCTGTGAGCAAGACAACCTCTGCAAGAGTCTGTAACTTCATATCCTGCTGCAGGACATTCATCGCAAGCTATATCGATAACTTCGATAACATTAGGGTTATCCTTATCGCCACCCATAGCTATTTTAACACGCTCTGAGAGTATAGCACGTTCTTTGTAAACACAGCAACGCATTGTTGATGTTTTACCCGGAACGATTGTTTTTGGGATTTCGAGAATGTTTTCAAGAAGTGTATCGTTCCACGCTTGACGAGCAACTTCACGCAAAACCTTATACTTGAGATGCTGAACTTTTGTATCAAATTTTCTCATATAAACACTCCTTAGAAATAACTTACTTTTATCTTTTTGCCCATCTGTTTAAGGCACTTTGAAAGTTCCTCAACAAGATTCATTTTTATATTGAAATTTATAGGCAAATCAGGATTCTGATGAGCAGGATTTACTGCTCTACCTACGTAGAAATTTATGTCTGTTGCCTCGACAAACAGCAGACGACATATCAGAGAAGCACCATCTTCGCTGTAGTTCCAATGTTCATAGTGCTTGTTTTCACCTAAGTAGTCCTTAGCGTATTCAACCACCTTGTTTACTGTGATGACACCTTCTGTTACTAAGTCAACACCTTCAATTTTAGCTATAGGTGGGACATCGCTTTTTTCAAATTTGAGAGTTGCAACCAGTGGCTTTCTTAAAAATTTTGATGCGATTGACGATGTTGTGCCGCCACAGATGATGTGCTTGCCTTCTTTAGAAAAGAAAAGTGACATCATTCGGTCAGCATCATCATGATTTGATGGGGGACCGAACAGCATATTCATCGGTTCTCTTTTTCTTATTTTAACGACACAAGCAGTTGCATCGTCACCTGGTTTGTGTCCGTAAAGCTCATTGCATTCGTCGACTAACATCGTTGAAAGAGTTTTTGCGGTATAACCAACCTGTGATAAAGCTTCCATAAAATTTATGATGTCTTCACGTTTCCATCCAAAGTTATACGCAATGCCGATTCCTGCATGGGGACAGCCGTCACTCATCATAATGAATATATCGTTTTCTTGTAATTTGATTATAGACTTGTATATTTTTTTACCGCCTATATTCATTTCAGTCTTAGGATAATCCCAGTTCTTTTCGTTTCTAATGATAATGGCGTGGGGATTATCGTACTGAATAAGCTCAGCAGTTTGGTTGTTTTTTAGATGGATAATTGAAAATGTGGAATACGCAACTCCTCGTACTGAGCAAACAGGTAAAGTAGCGGCGATTGTTTCAACACATTCTTCAAGCGATAATCCTTCTGCAAGCATCGTGGAAATTATTTTTGAAGTAAGCGTAGAAAGAATACTGGCTTTTACGCCACTGCCTAAACCGTCGGATAGTACAATAACCGTAGAGTCGTCACTAGGTTCTACGATGTCTACGTGATCACCGCAAAGTTGTTCACCGTAATGATTTATACTTTTATATCCAATTTCAGCACATAAATCATTCATCAGTAATCGACTCCTTAAGTTTTGCTAAAGCGATTTTAGTTTCTGCTGCGGTTTCGCCCAGTAACGATGCGATTTCCTGAACAATTCTCATCTGTTTATCTACTACTTTATCAGCGACTTCTATAGTCTGTCTGCTAATATGTTCTTTTCTTTCACGTTGAATTTCTTCATCAGTAACATCACGCATTATTCCGATTATTAGTCTTGAGTCTCTGTCATAGACAACAGTCTGTTCAACGTAACGCTTGTATTCGGCTAGATAGACCCTCTCGTCTCTTACGCCTCGTCCTGTATCTCTGACTCTCATAAATACTGTCGGGTCAAGGATTCTTATAACCTGATCGCCTAAAACATCACTTGAACTACGGATGTTCATAATCTTCCTTGCGGCGTCATTTATCTGCTGAACCTCAAGCTGTTCGTTTAAAACAATAAGACCATTTGGAGTGTTCTTGACGATTGTGTCGGAAAAGCTCTCAGCTTTATCTTTCAGGAAAGGTAAGCACATTGAGATTTCAGCTTTGCCTTGATAAATAGCTATAGCTTTTTCACGACAGGTGTTGTATCCACACGAACCACAGTTGAGTTCCTGCGATGGCTTGAATTTGCCCATCTGACGGAGAATACCGTTTATTTCAAATTCAGAAGGAAGCTGTGAGTGTTTTTCTATAAACTCAAAGTTCTTTCTCAACTTATCACAAGAAGGCTGAGAAACCTCAAAATCTTTAGCTCCTGCGTACTGGGATATGCTTATGTAGTCTTTAACTGTGCTTGAACGGTGGTATTTTTCCATAACAGGACCGCCGATACAGCTACCGACACAAGCTGACATTTCGATAAAGCACTTGTGAATTTTTCCATTTTCTATATCTTTTAAAGCGTCAATACAGTTTTCTACTCCGTCTAAAGCCAGATAGGTGAATTCACTGTTATCAAGCTCCATAGTTTTTAGAATACCGCCAGTAGTAGGGAAGAAGCGAGCACGACTGAAAACATCATTGTCCTTTTCTTTTTCGAGTTCTATGTTTTCAGCTTTTAGCCATTCGGTCAATTCTTCGAAAGTCAGTACAGCATCAACTATACCCTTGTAGTGTTCTGCTTCGTCCTTTTTTGCAACACAAGGTCCGATGAATACGGTTTTGGCATTGTGGTATCTATTCTTGATGTCCTGACAATGTGCCTGCATAGGGGACATAACATCTGCAAGATAATTAAGAGCAAACGGATAATGCTTTTGAATGAGCAGGTTGATAGAATGACAGCATGAAGAAATAATGATATCTCTGTCGTCCTCTTTAATCATTCTTTCGTACTCATTCTTTACAATAGTTGCACCAACTGCGGTTTCTTCGACGTCATAAAAACCAAGCTTTTTGAGTGCTTTACGCATTGAGTTAACACCAACGCCGTCATAGTTTGCGATAAAAGATGGAGCTAAACTTGCAATAACAGGAGCACCGCTTTGTAAAAGTACCTTAACTTTTTCGGTTTCGTCTACGATTTCCTTTGCATTTTGAGGACAAACTACAAAACACTGACCGCAGAGAATACATTCATTCCCAATTATATGAGCTTGGTTTCCTGAAAATCTGATAGCTTTAACGGGACAGTGACGAATACATTTGTAGCAGTTTTTACAGTTTGATTTTTTCAGTGTCAAACAATTAGCCATATCCCGTTACTCCTTTACAAATTTACTTAAAACATTATCTTTGAAAAACTCTTTAAAGTTTTCCTTGGTAATACCTGTGTGGATATTATCATCAACCTGAACAGTCACACCAACGCGATTACACTTGCCGATGCAGAAGCTACCGACAAGTGTAATTTCGTTTTCAAGATGATGTTCAGTGACTGCATTTTGTAACAGCTCCACAATCTCAGGTGAACCTTTGAGATGGCACGAGCTACCAACACAAACCTGAATTGTCATCTTAAATCTTTCCTTTTACATTTTTCTCAAAAAATTCATTAACTGTGTCAGGAGTTACAGAGAAGAACTCTTCATCAACAGTAACACATACACCCTGCTGACATTCACCCATACAGAATGTTCCGCCGAGTTCAACTTTATCTGAGAGGTCGTTTTTTGCTATAAGAGTCTGGAGCTGTTCAACAACCTGACGTGAACCTTTAATGTGACAAGAGCTACCAATACAAACAGTGATTTTCATTTTTATATCTCCTTATATCTTATTCGTAATCAACAACATCTACCCAAGAGAGTAGGAACTCACGTTCTTTTTCGTTACCCTTTACTGACTGTGAAGCCGCAACGATTGGCATCCATTTCTGAACGTACTGCTTAGCTGTGTTGCTCTTTTTGCAGAACAAATCAAGATACTTCTTTGCACCGTCAATGTCACCGTTAAGCCAGAATAAAAGATAAGTTCTGGCTACATCAGCTGAAGCATTACCCTGAGTAGCGTGTGACCAGTCTAAGATGAAAGGTGTGCCATCTTCAGAGATAATAATGTTAGATGGGTTGAAATCGCCGTGACAAACTTTGTTGTGCTTTGGCATACCTTCTAAACGTGTGTGTAGGTCATAACGTGTTGTAGCATCAATATCAGATTTAGCAATTTTGCCGTTCATCTTATCTTTGAGCTTGTTTAAGAGAGGACAGGTTTTTGAATGCACCTCAAGCTGTAAGTCAACGAGTAACTCGATATACTCGTTTTTCTTGTCTGTATCTTCTTCCATAAGCTGAGCTAATGTTTTACCTTTGATATATTCACTGACAATAGCCCATTTGCCGTCTACCATAGTTACCTCAAGAACTTTTGGAATGTTAAGACCTGTTTCTTCAATTCTTGCCTGATTAAGTGCCTCGTTCAAAACATCGGCTTTTGAATAATCTTCGTTAAATACTTTGATACATCTGTCACCATCACGGTAGATAGTTTTAGTGTTTCTTACTGCTATAACTCTATCTAGTTTCATTGCTAAATCCTCCCTAATTACGCTTTCTTGCCCTTGCGATATGCTGTTTTGATTGCATCAGGTTTTGTTTCGATGATATCTCTTGCATTTGGAATAGCCTTTTCAGCAAAGTGCTTGCCGTAGTATGAGTTTAAGTACATCTGCTTGATTTCACTCATTAATGGGTAACGTGGGTTTGCACCTGTGCACTGGTCATCAAATGCCTGCTCAACCATATCGTCGAGTCTGTTTAAGAAGTCTTCTTCATCAATGCCGTAGTCTTTGATTGTATCCTTGATACCAACCTGAGCTTTGAGGTCGTTGATAGCCTTAATAAGAGCTTCGAGCTTCTCCTCATCTGTGTTACCGCCTAAACCTAAAGCGTCAGCGATTTCAGCGTAACGAGCGAGTGTGTGTGGGTGGTCATACTGTGAGAATGTACCCATCTTTGCAGGAGCTTCGCTTGCGTTGAAACGAAGAACTTCTTCAATCATAAGTGCGTTAGCAACACCGTGTGGGAGATGGTGGAAAGCACCGAGCTTGTGAGCCATTGAGTGGCATACACCAAGGAAAGCGTTAGCAAATGCCATACCTGCGATTGTAGCGGCGTTAGCCATCTTCTCTCTTGCTTCAACGTCAGTCTGGCCGTTTTCATAAGCACGTGGGAGATATTTGAAGATATTCTTTAATGCCTGAATAGCAAGACCGTCTGTGTAGTCTGTAGCGAGCATTGCGGCATAAGCCTCAACTGCGTGTGTTACAGCGTCGATACCTGATGCTGCTGTAAGACCCTTTGGAGCTGACATATGGAAATCTGTGTCGATGATAGCCATATTTGGAAGTAACTCGTAGTCAGCTAAAGGATACTTAACGCCTGTTGACTCGTCTGTGATAACAGCGAATGGAGTGACTTCAGAACCTGTACCAGCGGAAGTTGGAACAGCGATGAAGTATGCTTTTTCGCCCATTTTAGGGAATGTATATACACGCTTACGTATATCGATAAATCTCATAGCCATATCCATAAAGTCAGCGTCTGGGTGTTCATAAAGTACCCACATAATCTTAGCGGCGTCCATAGCTGAACCGCCACCGAGTGCGATGATTGTGTGAGGCTTGAAAGCTGACATCTGCTTTGCACCGTCTTTAGCGTTCTTTAAAGTTGGGTCAGGCTGAACATCGAAGAATGTTTCGTGAGCGATGCCCATTTCGTCGAGTTTGTCTGTGATAGCCTTTGTGTAGCCGTTTTCGTAAAGGAAAGTATCCGTTACGATGAAAGCACGCTTTTTGCCCATAACGTTTTTGAGCTCATCGAGAGCTACAGGTAAGCATCCTTTCTTGATGTAAATCTTCTCAGGTGCTCTGAACCACAGCATATTTTCCCTTCTTTCTGCTACTGTCTTGATGTTAAGCAGGTGCTTTACACCTACGTTGTCTGATACTGAGTTACCGCCCCATGAACCGCAACCGAGTGTGAGTGACGGAGCGAGTTTAAAGTTGTAGAGGTCACCGATACCACCGTGTGATGATGGAGTATTTAAAAGAATACGGCAAGTCTTCATTCTACTAGCAAATTCGTTTAACTTTTCACGTTCAGTGATTTCGTTAAGATAGATTGAAGATGTGTGACCATAACCGCCGTCAGCAACGAGCTGTTCAGCTTTAGTTAAAGCATCTTCAAAACTTTCAGCCTTGTACATAGCAAGAACTGGGGAGAGCTTTTCGTGAGCAAATTCTTCACTGATTTCAACTGAAGTGACTTCGCCGATGAGAATTTTTGTGCCCTCTGGAACCTCTACACCTGAAAGCTGTGCAATCTTAGCGGCAGGCTGACCAACGATTTTTGCATTAAGAGCACCGTTGATGATGATAGTCTTTCTAACCTTGTCAAGCTCGTCGCCCTTTAAGAAGTAGCAACCACGTGTTGCGAATTCGTTTTTAACAGCCTCGTAAATATCTTCCATAATGATAACTGACTGCTCAGATGCACAAATCATACCATTATCAAATATTTTTGAGTGGATGATTGAGTTAACAGCTAAGAGAATATCTGCTGAGCTGTCAATGATAGCTGGTGTGTTACCTGCACCAACACCGAGAGCAGGCTTACCGCTAGAGTAAGCAGCCTTTACCATACCAGGACCACCGGTAGCTAAGATGATGTCAGCCTCTTTCATAACTGTGTTTGTCATATCAAGAGAAGGAATGTCAATCCAGTCAATAATTCCCTCTGGTGCACCTGCTTTTACAGCGGCTTCGAGTACAAGCTTTGCAGCAGCGATAGTTGAGTTCTTTGCACGTGGGTGAGGTGAGATGATGATAGCGTTTCTGGTCTTAAGAGCGAGTAAGCACTTGAAGATTGCAGTTGATGTTGGGTTAGTTGTAGGGATAACGGCAGCGATAACGCCGATTGGCTCAGCAATCTTAGTTGTACCGAACGCCTTGTCCTCTTCGATAACACCGCAAGTCTTTGTGTCCTTGTATGCGTTGTAGATATATTCAGATGCGTAGTTATTCTTGATAACCTTGTCTTCAACTACACCCATACCTGTTTCTTCAACAGCCATTTTAGCAAGTGGAATTCTTGCTTTGTTTGCAGCACTAGCAGCGGCTAAGAAAATCTTGTCTACCTGCTCCTGTGTGTATGTTGCGAAAATCTCCTGCTGTTTTCTGATGTTTTTGATAGCTTCTTCGAGCTTTTCAACAGAGTCGATGATATCGTATGTTTTTGTTTCCATTTAAACCAACCTCTCTTGCAGTTTTGTGTTGAATTTTGACTTCGTTATTATTTTAACAATATGTTAAATTTTTAACAATTCTCAATTTATATAAGGTGGTTTATCAAAATTGATAACACTGAAAATAACGCAAAAAAGCCCGACCTTGTTACAGGTCGGGCAAAAATAGATTGCATTGAATTTATAAGTATTTACGTTTCGATTCACACAACTGTGTAATGAATTCTTTGTCTAGCTTTGAGAGCTTATATCCGTTTTTATAAATAAGTACATCTTTGTATACTTTTTTGTTTTCTTTACATTTTCGTTGTACAAGATTATATCTTTCGAGGAGCTTTTGTGGAGCAGGGGATACCCACATAAAAGTTTCAGGATTATTAGAAAGCAAATCAAACTGACTTGCTCGTTCGAAGATAAAAATTCTTCGGTCAATATTGTCAGGTAGTTCTTCTTTAACTACTTTTGAAAGTGGCATAGACGGTACATACGGGTCAGCGTGTGCAATTTCTATGTATTCTGTAAGGTCATCAAAAGTTATGTCTTCTTTTTGAGCAAGGGGACTGTCTGCACTCATGATTAGTGAATAGCTGAATTCCGTAACAAGCTCATAGCAAAGACCTTTTTCTTCGAGCATAGTTTTGAAGTATTTGTCATAGTTTTCAGCATATCTGATTATACCGAGTTTATAATCGTGCTTTAGTATATTGTGTATGGTACGCCGTGAGTTGGTTTCTTTATAAAATATTTCAGCGGCATCTTTTGTAAGACTTTTAGAAAACTGTGAAAAAGCTTCGGAAATATAACAAGCTCTCGGAACTGAAATAGAAAACTTCTGTTTTTGTGGGGCACCGTGTTTGTAGTAGTTTTCAACCTGATCAATTTGTTCAAGAATGCCTTTTGCAAAACCGAGAAACTCTTCACCCTCAAGGGTAAGTTGCATACCCTTAGTGGTTCTCTCGAATATTGTTATGTTAAGATCAGCCTCAAGTTCTTTTATTGAACGGCTTATATTTGGTACAGCAATGAGAAGTTCTTCGCTTGCCTTACTCAGCGACCCAGTTTTTGCTACTGTGAGAGCATATTTAACGTGTAGTAAATTCATGAAACTCCCCCCTAATGTATATTTATTATAATAAATTGATGTTAATAAATCAATATACGCATTTTTTTGATTCTTGCTTATGTTATCAATTCTTATCAGCTCTGTAAAAAATGTGAAAAAACTATAAAATAAAAATCCACCAGCCGGTGGATTTTTATTTTACTTCGATTTTACATCATTTGGGTTACGAATTTTACAGTCTGAAATTACACTATAACTGTGGACAAAAGAAATAACCACAGAAAGGATATTAAAGATTTATGAAAAGAATTCTCAGTTTAGTGCTGGCAGCGATTTTAATGTGTACAGTATTCGTAGGCTGCGGCAACACAAGTGAAACAGTAACAACAGACGGCTCAACTTCTATGGAGAAGGTAATCGGAGCATTAGGTGAGGCATTTGAAACAGAGAAAGGCATCACAGTAACCTATAATCCTACAGGTTCAAGCTCAGGTATTAAGGCGGTTAAAGAAGGAACTTGCGACATCGGTCTGTCTTCAAGAAACCTTAAAGATGAGGAAATCGCAGAAGGTCTTAAAGGTACAGTGTTAGCTTACGACGGTATTGCAATTATCGTTAACAACGCAAATCCAGTCAGCAATATGGATTTAAAAACTATTGCAAAAATCTTCAAAGGCGAAATCACAAATTGGAAAGAGCTTGGCGGTAAGGATGCTGAAATCGTTTTAATCGGTCGTGAGGCAGGTTCAGGTACAAGAGATGGTTTTGAGAGCGTTACAGATACAGAAGACGCTTGTAAATATCGCCAGGAACTTACTTCCACAGGTGATGTTATCACAACAGTTTCATCAAATGAAGATGCAATCGGTTATGCTTCAGTTGCATCAGTTGAAGAAACAGTAAAGACAGTAACAGTCGGTGGTGTAGCGCCTACAGAGGAAACTATTAAGAATGGTACTTACATAGTGCAGAGACCTTTCGTGCTGGTAACAAAGGAAGGTGTTGAGCTTTCAGAGAGTGCAAAAGCATTCTTTGACTACATCACAAGTGAGAAAGCAGCTGACATCATCGCATCAGCAGGTGTAGTTGCTGATTAAAAGGTAAAGAGATCAAGCGACGGCTGTTTTTTTCGGTCGCCGCTTATCGTCTTATTTTAACTGAGGTTTTTATATGAAGAAAAAAAGACTTTTTGAAAATATAGTTCACGGGATCTTCCTTATATTAGGACTTATTACCGTAGGCTTTGTTTTGCTGATTACAATTTATCTTATTGTATCCGGTATCCCTGCTATTAAGGAAATCGGTCTTATAGATTTTCTTTTCGGTAGTGAATGGGCACCGACAAAATCAGAACCACAGTATGGAATTTTATCATTTATATTAACAAGCGTATATGGTACTGCAGGAGCTATTTTAATCGGTGTGCCTATCGGCTTTATGACCGCAGTTTATCTTTCGAAGGTTGCAAACAAAAAGGTCAGAGCAGTTGTAGAAAACGCAGTTAATCTGCTGGCAGGTATTCCGTCGGTTGTGTATGGCTTAGTGGGTATGCTGATTTTAGTGCCTACTATAAAAAAGATTTTTGATGTACCTGACGGAGCAAGCCTGTTTGCGGCAATTATCGTACTTGCAGTTATGATTCTGCCGTCAATTATAAAGGTTTCAATAACCTCTCTTGACGCAGTGCCTAAGGAGTATGAGGATGCTTCACTCGCTCTTGGCGCAACCCCTACCGAAACATATTTCAAGGTGTCTGTACCTGCCGCAAAAAGCGGTATTGCCGCCGCAGTAGTGCTTGGTGTAGGCAGAGCTATTGGTGAAGCTATGGCGGTTATGATGGTATCTGGTAATGTGGCAAATATGCCTTCCCTTTTTGAAAGTGTTCGCTTTCTTACAACAGCTGTATCAAGCGAAATGGCATATTCAAGCGGACTTCAGCAACAGGCACTTTTCTCCATTGCTTTAGTGTTGTTTCTCTTTATTATGCTTATAAATGTAACTTTTAACTTCTTCTTAAAGAAGGAAAGGAAGTGATACTGTGAATACGAGTCTTAAAGGCGAAATGAAAAAGAGCCGTAAGGTTTATATAACTTTGATGAAATGCGGTATGCTTTTTTGCACTGCATTAGTAGCGTTACTGACACTGTTTATGATAGCGTATATTCTTATAAAAGGTATACCAAACATCAGCTGGGAGATTTTATCAACAAAGCCAAGTTATATCTCGGATAGGATTGGTATTTTACCAGACATTTTAAATACGCTTTACATAGTGATTACGACTCTAATTATCGTAATCCCCTTGGGTGTAGGTGCGGCGATTTACCTTACAGAATACGCCAAGAATAAGAAAATCGTAGCGGCTATTGAGTTTGCAGCTGAAACATTATCAGGTATTCCGTCAATCATATACGGACTTGTGGGTATGCTTTTCTTCTGTCAGTTTTTGGGGTTCAAGACCTCACTTATTGCAGGCTCATTAACCCTTGTTATTATGAATCTTCCCAATGTTATGCGAACTACTCAGGAAAGTCTCAAAACTGTTCCTCAAAGCTTCAGAGAGGGTGCTTTCGGACTTGGTGCAGGCAAGTGGCGAATGATTCGCACAGTTGTACTGCCCGGTTGTGTAGACGGTGTTATTACAGGCTGTATTCTCTCAATCGGCAGAATATTGGGTGAATCTGCGGCACTTTTGTTTACGGCAGGCTTTGCTCATGCTATGGGTAATATGTTTGAAGCTCTTACTAGTCCCGGTGCTACACTTACAGTTGCACTTTATGTATATGCAAAAGAGCAGGGGGAATTTGAAGTGGCCTTTGCTATTGCGGCGATTTTAATGATTCTAACTCTTATTATTAATTTCTCAGCAACACTTGTTCAAAAATACTTTGAGAAAAGGAGAAAAGTATGAGCAGTATAATTACAGCAAAAGATTTGTGCCTTTGGTATGGAACTTCTCAGGCACTTAAAAATATAAACATTGATATTCAAGAGAAAAGCATTACTGCGTTAATTGGTCCGTCAGGTTGCGGTAAGTCAACATTTCTTAAAACCTTAAACCGTATGAACGACCTTATCCCAAGTGTTAAAATTTTGGGTGAAGTATCCTACGGCGGTACAGATGTTTTCGATAAAAGCGTTGATGTAAATGAACTCAGACGTCAGGTGGGTATGGTTTTTCAAAAGCCAAATCCATTCCCTATGAGTATTTACGATAATGTTGCCTATGGACCTCGTACTCACGGAATCAAAAACAAGGTTCAGCTTGACGAAATTGTGGAGCGTTCACTTAAGGGGGCTGCACTCTGGGACGAGGTTAAGGATAGACTCAAAAAGAATGCTTTAGGTCTTTCAGGCGGTCAGCAACAACGACTTTGCATAGCCAGAGCATTAGCAGTTGAACCACAGGTGCTTTTAATGGATGAACCTACTTCGGCACTTGACCCGATTTCTACATCCAAAATAGAAGAACTTGCAATGGAGCTGAAGGAAAAGTATACTATAGTTATGGTTACTCACAATATGCAACAGGCTGTGCGTGTTTCCGACTATACCGCATTCTTCCTTTTGGGTGAGCTTGTTGAGGTTGATAAAACCGACAAGCTGTTCTCAACTCCTAAAGACAAGCGAACAGAGGATTATATTACAGGAAGGTTTGGTTAATATGCGAAATAGATTTGATGAACAACTTGCACTTCTTAACAAAAAGATGATTGAAATGGGAGCTTTGTGCGAAAATATAATTGCCTTGTCAACAAAAGCGTTGCTTGATGGTGACGTTGAGGGTGCTAAAAGAGTAACCGCAATCGGCAGTGACATTGACCATATGGAAAGAGAAATTGAGGCGATTTGCCTTAAACTCCTTTTACATCAACAGCCTGTGGCAAGAGATTTAAGACAGATTTCGGCGGCACTTAAGATGATTACCGATATGGAGCGAATTGGCGACCAAGCCGAAGATATTGCAGAGATTATCACTTTCTTAGGTGGTAGAACAGGTGATGAGTGTGCCGAAATACGTCAGATGGCAGAAGCGACAATCAAGATGGTAACAGATAGCATAGATGCCTATGTAAAACAGGACTTGTCCCTTGCTCAGACTGTCGCTGAGCATGACGACATTGTGGATAATTGCTTTGATAATGTCAAAACCAATCTGATTTCTATGATAGCAGAAAATACAGAGGACGGAGAGTATGCTATGGATTTACTTATGATAGCTAAGTATTTTGAGCGTATTGGTGACCACGCAGTAAATGTTGCTGAGTGGGTAGAGTTTTCTGTTACAGGTGAGCATAAGGAATAAATGTGATTTTGGAGGTGTTGTTATGATCTATTGTGTAGATGACGACAATACAATTCGTGAAATAGAGGTATACACCTTAAAACAAACAGGATTTGAGGCAAAAGGTTTTGCTGACGGAGAGACTTTATTTGAAGCGCTTAAAGCCGAAAAGCCTGACCTTATTGTGCTTGACATAATGCTCCCCGGCAAAGACGGTATGGATATTCTTCAGGAAATAAGGAGTAACCCTGAAACTGAGAAGATACCTGTGATTATGGCAACGGCCAAGGGTACAGAAATTGACAAAATTCAAGGTCTTGATAAAGGAGCAGATGACTACCTCGTAAAGCCCTTCGGTACAATGGAAATGGTAAGTCGTATCAAAGCCATACTCAGACGTTGTAAAAGAGAAGAGAACACTCCCGATACACTAAATATCGGTGGCATTGTACTTAGGGATAATGAGCATAAGGTTACTGTAAACGGGGAACGGATTAGCTTAACTTTCAAGGAGTACGAGCTTCTTAAAACCTTTATGTTAAATCAAGGAATTGTTTTCACCCGTGATAAGTTGCTCTCACTTGTGTGGGGAGTAGAGCACGCAGTGGAATCAAGAACTGTTGATATGCACATCAAAACTCTTCGTCAGAAGTTAGGAGAAGAGGGTAAGCGCATAGAAACTGTTATCGGTGTAGGTTACAGAATGGAGGCAAAAGAATGACCAAAAAGATATTCCGTTCGATTATTCTAGCGGTTATTGTTGTGCTTATCCTCAGTTTTTCTGTTGTTACACTTTTGCTTTATAATAATTTTTCGGATGTAAGTACAACCCAACTTTCCGACGAGTTAAACCTTGCTGCTCAGGGAGTTGAGGCAAGTGGAGAGGATTACCTTAAAGAACTTCAAAGCAAAAACTATAGACTCACTTGGGTAGATGCAGACGGCAAAGTGATTTTTGATACCGAAGCTGACTCAAGTGCTATGGATAACCACAAAGACCGAGAGGAAATTCGTGAGGCATTTAATAGCGGAGTAGGCGAAAGCGAGCGTTACTCTGATACCCTTACTCTCAAAATGATTTACCGTGCTGAAAGGCTTGCAGATGGTTCTGTGCTCCGTATTTCTGCAACACAGGATTCGGTCATTGCTTTGCTTTTGGATATTCTTATGCCAATGACGGTTATAATAATTCTTGCAATTATTATCTCGGCATTTTTAGCAAGGTGGCTTTCAAAAAGCATTGTAAAGCCGCTTAATACTATAGACCTCGAAAATCCTGTTGCTAACGATGTTTATGACGAACTTACTCCTATGCTCACAAAGATAAACAAACAGCATAAGCAGATTTCAAAGCAGATGAAAGAGCTTAAGAGAAAAGCCGATGAATTTGAACAGATTACATCCTCGATGAACGAGGGGCTTGTGCTACTCGATAAAACAGGCGTAATAATTAGTATGAATCTTTCTGCTAGAAAGCTTTTCGATACTGATGAAGACTCAGTAGGACAGAACTTCCTTACAGTTGACCGAAGCCTTAAAATGAGTCGTGCTGTGGAAGACGCCCTCTCGGGCAAGCATAGCGAGTTCAGAGAGCAAAGAGACGGCAGCGAATATCAGTTCGGTGTTAATACTATTGAGTCGGGCGGTAAAATAATCGGTGTGGTTATAATCTGCTTTGATGTATCAGAAACAACTTTTGCAGAGCGTAACCGTCAGGAATTTACGGCTAATGTCAGCCACGAGCTCAAGACTCCCTTGCAGTCCATTATCGGCAGTGCTGAGCTTTTGGAAAATGGACTTGTAAAGCCTGAGGATACGCAGAGATTTATAGGTAATATCAGGCGAGAGGCAACAAGACTTGTTAGCCTTATTAACGATATCATCCGCCTTTCTCAGCTTGATGAGAATCTTGAGATAATTACAGAGGAAACTGACTTGTTTGCATTGGCTTTGGAGGTGAAATCAGTTCTTGAGCCTTTTGCAAAAAGTAAGCAGATTGATATTAACGTTACAGGAGAGAGCCGAGTGCTTAAAGGTGTACGTAGATATCTCTATGAGATTATCTATAATCTTTGCGACAATGCAATCAGATATACCGATAATGTCGGTAAAGTTGAAATTAATATAGGTTCGGAAAACGAAAAAACTGTGCTGACAGTTACAGATAACGGAATAGGAATTCCTTTTGAACATCAGTCAAGAATTTTTGAGCGTTTCTACAGAGTTGACAAAAGCCACTCCAAAGAGACTGGCGGTACAGGTTTGGGACTCTCTATTGTTAAACACGCTGTTGCGTGCCACGGTGGCATCATAAAACTCGATAGTACCATTGGTAAAGGCACGGTTATTAGAGTGATATTCTGAAAGAAACTGAATATAATTGATTTATTTGAACTTTGATGAATTGTCAAACTAAGTGCAACACTTTTCGAGATAATTCATAAACAAATCAACTGGTTTTTTGAAACCTAAAACTTTCTTGGGCCTGGCGTTAATCAACGCCAGGTTCTTTTTTATGTTTTAGGACTAACTCTAGAAAGGTTTCTTCCTTTAGGATAGAACTCGCGTAATAGACCATTAAGATTTTCGTTAGTGCCTCCCTGCCAAGCACAGTAAGGATCAGCAAAGTATACACTATAATTCAATTCTTTTTCTATTGTTTGCCAATTTGCAAACTCCGTTCCTCTATCACAGGTAATAGTTTTAACTGCATCGTTTGTAAATTCAGACAATGCTTCCATTATTGTTTTTGCCATGGTTTCTGTATTTCTGTTAGGCATTTTAATCGCTATGTAAAACCTTGTCTTTCTTTCAGCCAGTGTTGCAAAACACACTTTAGACTTACCTCTACCAGATATAACTGTGTCAGCTTCCCAATGTCCAATCTCTAATCGTTTGTATATACTTTTATCTCTTTTTCTAATACTTTTACCAAGGTTGAATTTACCACGAGTTTCATTTTTACCTAGGCTTTTACCTTTTCTTCTTAAAACTTTGAGTTTTACAGGTACATACTTCTGATATATCCAACGGTAGATTGTTCTTGCTGTAGGCATAGAAAGTTCACAAGGCGTATTTGCAATTTGTTCGGGCGACCATGTTTCTTCCAGTTTTTCTTTTATGTAGTCTATTACTTCTTGTTTATGAAACATTCCACGATGACAATATGAGAGTCGCAGCAGATATTTCTTCTGAGCTGTGTGTGGATAATAAGTTGGTATGTCGTACATATGAGTGCAGTTTCTACGCAGTTCTCTCGATACTGTGCTTACATTTCTGCCTACTAATTCTGCAATTTTTCTATAACTTAATCCTTCTTTATAATATTTTCGTATACAACAACGTTCTTCTACTGTAAATAAAAAAATCCGAACCCATATTTTGTTACAAGAAGGTTCGGATTTATTGTTTTGTTTCAACAAAGACAACAGAAAAGGACACACTTTGTGATAAACAGAGTGTGTCCTTTGTATATGTTTAAAAAACAGTGTGAATAATAAAGAAAACTACTGATACAATCTTACTGAATTATTCAGTTTTTCGGAAATTTTTTCATTTTTGAAATCTCTTTTTAACAGGTTAAGTGTATTTATTAATAATCTCTTCTGCAATGTGTTTTTTGGTTACACATCTGTCCATAGCTTGCTTTTCTATGTAATGATGGGCATGTGATTCGTCCATATTCATTTCTGTAATGAGCAATAATTTTGCACGATTCACAGTGCGAATTTCTTCCATTTTTTCTTCTAATGAAAGAGTTTTGCTTTCTTGCGTTCGTATACGCTCTCTGACAATAGACATCCATTCGGCTGCATGGGTTACAAAAGCTTTCGATGTTGGTTTGGATAAAACAAAAACTCCATGTTCAGCAACTTTATCTAAGATGCTTTCATAGATCTCAGAACGAACGAACATTAACACAATCGTATCACCGATAGTGCTTAGGTCAATTGCAAAATTAATACCGCTTCCATCTGATAATGGAGAATTGATAAAAATAAAATCAAATGAGCGTTCTGTTAAAACTCGTTTTGCTTCGCTAATACTTTTAACGATGTGTTTCGGACGATAATGGGACGCAGGGAGCAGATCAAAAATGGAGTTATTGAAGTTTTCCGCTGATGATACAACAAGAATGCTGTATACGCGTTCTTTTAAACTCATTTTGCTCCCTCCTCTCAAGTTTAATTGATTACTTATTACCGCAATAAATATCTAAAATGGCAGATGGTATATACTGCTTTATAAATTCACTGTTTGATGCAAGTTTACATGCATCCTCCAAGGTGCGTGGAAGTTGTTTATATTCACTCAATGTTTCAGCATCGGTTTTATATAGATTAAAATCAGCAACAGGTGGCAAATCCAATTTATGATTTATGCCATAAAGTCCAGCATAAATCATCAGTGTAAATGCGAGGTAAGGATTTGCGGTTGGGTCAGGAGAACGAAGCTCTGCACGACGATATTCTCCAATCGCAGCTGGAATACGAACTAACTGTGAGCGATTTTCGCTTGACCATGAAACATACTTTGGTGCTTTATTTTGACCAAATCTTTCATAAGAGTTTTCCGATGGATTTAAAAATGCTGTCATCTGGTCTGCTTTGTCAAGCACACCAGCGATCATATAACAAATATCATTTTTATCATCTGATTTAACAGACATATTGATATGGAAACCATTGCCAGGCTTGTTTTCGAGCGGTTTTGCAGAAAAATCTGCGAATAATCCGTTACGACGTGCAACGGTCTTTACTACTGTTTGAAAGGTCATAGTGTTGTCAGCGGCTTTGATTGCATCAGAATATCTGAAGTCAATTTCATTCTGTCCGGGGCCCTCCTCGTGGTGAGAACTTTCCGGACGAATTCCCATCTGTTCTAAAGTCAGACAAACTTCTCTCCGAATATTTTCTCCCTTGTCATCAGGAGCAATATCCATATATCCGGCTTCATCGTATGGTTCTTTTGTGGGATTACCATTTTCATCAAGCTTGAATAAATAGAACTCTAACTCAGAGCCGAAATAAAATTTATATCCCTGCATTTCAGCACTTTTTACAGCATTTTTGAGCAAGCTTCTGGTATCACATTCAAAAGGTCTACCATCAGGATGAGTTATTGATGTGTACATTCGAATTACCTTGCCGTGTTCAGGTCTCCACGGCAAAAGCATCAATGTTTCAGGATCGGGGTGGAGGAGTAAGTCGGAGTGTGTTTCGTCACCGAATCCTGTAATAGCCGAAGCATCAATGGCGATTCCGTATCCGAAGGCACGTGGTAACTCTTGTGGCATAATAGATATATTCTTTTGTCTACCGAAAACATCGCAAAAGGCAAGGCGTATGAATTTTACGTCTTCCTCTTCAATGTACTGCAATACTTCTTCCTTTGAATACTTCATAATTGTTTACCTACTTTCTAGTTCGCTACATACATTTGCTTGTATGGATTTTTACTATCGGGTGTGACAACAGTAAAAGGTGAGGATAAAACTTCATCTACATCATAGCCAAAAACCTCACAATATTCAGTGATGTATTTTTTTAGCTCTTGTAAATCTTCGTCAGTAGCTTTTTTGGCGGTTACTTGACTTGGAAATTTAACATTTTCGCAAGTGCTTCTGAGAAACATCTTTCCTCCGTGCATTCCGGTGCAAGGAAAGAAACCGACGATTTTATCATTTTTTAAATCGAGTCCTAAAACAATTATCACACCGCCGGCTTGATACTCACCTAAAAAACTGCCTGCCGTACCACCGATGACCATTACAGGAACTTTTTCCTTGTATTCTTTCATATGAATTCCTGCCCGATAACCGGCGTTACCTTTGATAAAAACCTTTCCGCCACGCATGGCATATCCTGCGGCATCTCCGATGTTTCCGTGTACGACAATTTTACCATTGTTCATCGTGTCACCGACTGCATCCTGAGCATTTGCGTTGACTGTGATGGTACCGCCGTTGAGGTAAGCACCGAGAGCGTTTCCTGGTACTCCTTCAATGGTTATAGAGCGATCCGACATTCCTGCAGCGATGAAGCGTTGACCGCAACATTCTGTTAGAGTGACATCTCCTTTACTGCTATGCAGGGCTTTGTTCAAGTCTTTATGATTGAGGGTTTTAGCGTTTATCACCATAGTATTATACCACACTTCCAAATTTTTTTCTACGGATTTCAGGAGAAAAGGCAAAATTAGTAGCGGCTTTTTTTAGAATTTCAAAATCTACAGTATCAAGCGGAGTTCTTTCTCGAATAAGAGATGTATAGATGCCGGCTCTGCTGGTTTCTCCGATGAGAATATATCCTTTCAGAAAGCCATCTTTAATAAAAAAGCGTTTAAGCGAAGTCTCATTTTTCTCCTCTATCATTTCACCATCGTAAGTACCGGCTGTCATTATATGAAGACCAAATAGACCGATAGAATTCATTGGTATAGCTTTGTCGAAAACTTCTTCTTTTCCTGCCATATTGACACCTGCACAATGACCTTGCATATACGCATTAGGCAGAAGGGCGAGTACACGCTTTTGCATACGAGAGATATCTTCTCCTTGTGTGCAATCACCTGCTGCATAAATATCTTGCACAGATGTTTTCATTTGCTCGTTTACTAAGATACCGCGGTCAACTTCGCCACCGATATTTTTGATTAAAGCACTATTTGACTTTGTGCCTACTGCAAGAACAAGAATATCAAAATCAATCACCTTTGAGCTTTGCATAGTTGCACAGGTACTTCTAAACTCAGCTACGCTGTCTTTTAGCATAAAATTGATACCATTATCCTCTAAGTGTTTCTGTATTATTTTTGCACAATCATAGTCAAGTATACTTGAGAGGACTCTGTCAGCAAGGTCGCATACTGTTATGCTTTTTACTTTATCACGCAGACCTTCAGCACATTTCAGACCTATAAGACCTGCACCGATAATCAATACTTTAGAGTTTTTATTTATAGTTTTCTCAAGTGCCAGAGTGTCGTCAAGCGTCATAAAAGAAAATCTGTTTTTTACGGTTTCTAACCCTTTAAATGTCGGAATTAACGAAGAAGCTCCACTGGCGATACATAGTTGCGTGTATGGCAGAGTTTCTGAATTATCAAGTACAACTCTTTTGTTTTTAGCATCAATATCTGTTGCGGTTACACCATAAAGCACATCGCAGTGCATCTTTTCGTAGAAATCCTCACTTCGATAATTTATACGCTCTAAATCTGTTTTATTTTCGAGATAGTAGGAGATAAGTGGACGACAGTATGTTGCGTGATTTTCCTTGGAAACTACTGTTATTTTACTTTCTTTATCAACACTACGGATACCTTCAATACAACTAATTGCAGCCACTCCGTTACCGATGATTACATACTGATTCATACACTATCACCTCGATTTTCAAAAACAATGGCTTTGTTAGGACAGCCTGTTACACATGCTGGTTCACCGCAAGAATTTTTTAGACAGAGCTCACATTTTTGCATAACTCCGTTCTCGTCTGGTGCTAGTGCGCCGTATGGGCATACGAGAACACAGGTAAGGCATCCTACACATCTTTCATTGTCTATTACTACAACACCATCGCTTTTTGAAATCGCACCTGCAATGCAGCTTTTAACGCATATTGGGTCAGTACAATGACGACAGGAAACAGCATATGAGATTTTATCGTTACCTTCAATGTGTATTCTCGGATAAATCGACTTACCCTTGAGTGCTGTTACTATGTCAGATATACCTGAATTGGCAAAAGCACAGTTATACTCGCATAAGTGACAGCCAAGACACCATTTTTCATTTACATATATTCGTTTCATATTATCACTCTCCTGCATGAGAGATTTGGAGGATCTCAAGTTCTTTGTCTGTCATTCCTATACCGCGTAGCATAAGGCGGTTTCCTCGGAGAGCTTCAATGGAGTTGATTCCCATACCACCCATCAGCTCTTTGATTTCATGTTTCCATGCGTTAACCAGATTAACAAGTCGTTCACTTCCGATATCAGGATTAAGACGCTTTACAAGTTCAGGCTGTTGTGTAGCTATACCCCAGTTGCATTTACCGCTTTGACATGTTCTGCAAAGATGACAGCCGAGAGAGAGCAGGGCAGCGGTAGCAATATAGCAAGCATCAGCACCGAGAGCAACAGCTTTTACGACGTCTGCTGCACTGCGTATACTGCCGCCAACAACTAAAGAAACATTGTTGCGGATTCCCTCATCTCTGAGCCTTTGATCTACTGCAGCCAAAGCAAGCTCAATAGGAATACCAACATTATCCCTGATACGAGTCGGAGCTGCACCGGTGCCTCCTCTGAAACCGTCGATAGCAATGATATCAGCTCCGCTTCTGGCTATACCGCTGGCAATCGCAGCGATGTTGTGAACTGCTGCAACTTTTACGATAATCGGTTTTTTATACTCAGTGGCCTCTTTCAAAGAGAAAACTAACTGACGTAAGTCCTCAATTGAGTAGATGTCGTGATGAGGAGCAGGAGAAATTGCATCAGAGCCTTCTGGAATCATACGAGTGCGTGATACATCACCGACAATTTTTGCGCCTGGTAAATGACCTCCGATACCCGGTTTAGCACCTTGGCCTATTTTTATTTCGATAGCGGCGCCTGAACTGAGATATTCTTCGTGTACACCGAAACGACCGCTGGCTACCTGAACAATAGTGTTTTCTCCATAGCAGTAGAAATCTTCGTGCAAACCACCTTCACCCGTATTATACAGAATACCAAGTTCTGTAGCAGCACGGGCGAGAGATGCGTGTGCGTTGTAGCTTATAGAACCATAACTCATCGCTGAGAACATAATAGGAACTGAGAGCTCAATTTGTGGTGGTAACTCACATTTAAGCTTTCCATCTGCATCTCTTTGAATTTTTTCAGGTTTTTTTCCGAGAAACACACGTGTCTCCATCGGTTCTCTAAGTGGGTCAATCGATGGATTTGTTACCTGAGACGCGTTGATTAGAATCCTATCCCAGTAAACAGGTAGTGACTTTGGGTTACCCATTGAGGACAGAAGCACACCGCCACTGTTAGCTTGTTTATATATCTCTTTGATAGTGTCGTTTTGCCAGTTAGCGTTTTCTCTGAGAACACAGTCGCTTTTGACTATTTTAAGTGCTCTGGTTGGACACAGAGAAACACAACGTTGGCAGTTAACACATTTTGTTTCATCACTAATCAAAATACCTTTGTCGGTATTATATGTGTGTACTTCATTGGCACACTGTCTCTCGCAAACGCGACAAGTAATACAACGGTTATCGTTTCTTATAACTTCAAATTCAGGATATAGAAATTGCACACTCATTAATATGTACCATCCTTTACTTTAACTATAACCGGTTCACCGCCGGAAGGTGCCCAGATATTTTCGACATTAGGATTCATTACACGGATTGCAGCTTCCTCGCTGGCGATATAAACCTTGTCGTCTTTTTCTCCGACTACCATAGATCGAAGCTTTAAACGGTCATTCAAAGCCATTAGTCCGCCATTATAACCTAAGACGATTGAAAAAGGTCCGGTAATTAACAGACTAGGGAAGAGTGTTCGTAGAAATGTATGCTTGTTTTTATCGTAAATATCACTTTTATCTTCTATGGTACTCCAAAACGGTGCAGCGATTACGCTTGCGGCCTCATTTAGTGTAAGGCCCTGAACGCGTACAAGATAGTCTATAATATAAGTGATAACCTCTGTATCTGTTTGTAGTGTACATTTGTATCCAAACATTTCTATAAAACGTCTGTTGGCGTCGTAAGAGGATATTTCTCCATTATGCACAATTGACCAATCAAGAAGCGTGAACGGATGGGCACCGCCCCACCAGCCGGGAGTGTTTGTCGGGTATCGACCGTGAGCAGCCCAGGAATATCCTTCGTACTCATCTAACTTATAAAAAACACCTACATCCTCAGGAAAACCTACAGCCTTAAATGTTCCCATATTTTTTCCACTGGAGAATACATAAGCACCTTTCATTTCCATGTTGATTTTCATAACAGCCCGTGCAACGAATTCTTTATCGTCTAATTGCATTGAAGCAAGCATAGAATTAAGAGGAGTGACAAAGTATCTCCAAATTATAGGCTCATCAGTAATAGTTGGTATCTTCCTGGTTGGAATAATCTCACTTTTAACTATTTCAAAACGTTCCTTCAGGAACTCTTCACATTGCTTTCGAGTGGTTCGAGTGTCAAAGAACATATGGAATGCATAGAACTCTTTGTAATCAGGATAAATCCCGTAACCGGCAAAACCACCACCGAGTCCGTTGGAACGATCGTGCATTGGTTTCATTGCATTGGTTATCATCTCACCGTTCATCTTTTTTCCTTCTTTTGAAATAACAGCGGCAATAGCACATCCCGAGGGGATTCGTACCTGACCTTCTATCTTCACTTCGGTCACGTTCCTTTCGTGAAATATAAATGGAGCCATAAAATAAAAAAGGTGCCCATTCCAAGGTAGAGCGAATCTACGCAGGAATGAACACCTTTGCTCATCTGCAAGTAGTATAGATGATTTCTTGCAAATTGTCAAGATAAAAATATGTTTTTGATGTAATTTTGCAAGTTGAAATATAAAAAATGCAAAAAGGGGTTGACAAAAAATTAACTATGGTGTATTATACTTTGCGTAAGGCAATGGCGTCTTCGAGTGTTTGTACACTTGAAGATGCCTTTTTTGCATATTGAACAAAATTAAATATATGATAATTAAGGCAATGACGTCTTTGATGGTTAAGATTATGTACCTACCATTAAAGACGTTTTTTCTTTTTTAGTCATATGGGAGGAATTTATATGTCATATGTAGATGAGGTAATTGCACAAGTAATAAAAGAAAATCCAAATGAGCCGGAGTTTCACCAAGCGGTTAAAGAAGTGCTTCTTTCTCTCAGACCTGTGGTCGAAGAAAACGAAGAAGCATTCAGACGTGACGCTTTGCTGGAACGTCTGGTTAATCCTGAAAGACAGATTAAGTTTAGAGTTCCGTGGATTGATGACAAGGGTCAGGTTCATATTAACACAGGATATCGAGTACAGTTTAACAGTGCAATCGGTCCGTATAAAGGTGGTCTCAGACTTCACCCGTCAGTTAATCTCGGTATAATCAAGTTCCTTGGCTTTGAACAGATTTTCAAGAACAGCCTTACGGGTCTTCCAATCGGTGGAGGTAAAGGCGGTTCGGATTTTGACCCTAAGGGTAAATCAGATCGTGAGATTATGGCTTTTTGCCAGAGTTTTATGAGTGAGCTTTGCAAGTACATCGGTGCCGATACCGATGTTCCTGCGGGAGATATTGGTACAGGTGCAAGAGAAATCGGTTATATGTTTGGTCAGTATAAGAAGCTTCGCGGTTTGTTTGAAGGTGTGTTGACAGGTAAAGGTATGAGCTTTGGTGGTTCCCTTGTCAGAACTGAAGCAACAGGATATGGTCTGCTTTATATCGTTGAGGAAATGCTTAAATGCCACGAAGAATCTCTGGAAGGAAAAACAGTTACCGTTTCCGGTTCCGGCAATGTAGCTATTTATGCAATTGAGAAAGCACATCAGCTTGGAGCTAAAGTAGTTACTTGTTCTGATTCAACCGGTTGGGTTTATGATCCTGACGGTATTGATGTTGAAGCTCTCAAGGAAATTAAGGAAGTTAAAAGACAAAGACTTACAGAATATATTAAATATAGACCAAATTCAGAGTACCACGAGGGCAGAGGTGTTTGGAGCATTAAATGCGATATCGCTCTTCCTTGTGCAACTCAGAATGAGCTAACATTAGATGATGCAAAAGCCTTGGTCAATAATGGTGTAATTGCTGTAGCAGAAGGTGCTAATATGCCAACTACAGCAGATGCGACCGATTTCTTACAGGAGAACGGTGTGTATTTCCTCCCTGGCAAGGCAGCAAACGCTGGTGGCGTTGCGACATCAGCTCTTGAAATGTCGCAGAATAGCGAAAGACTATATTGGTCATTCGAAAAGGTTGATGCTAAACTCAAAGATATTATGGTTAGTCTGTACCACAATATTGATGAAGCATCAAAGAAGTATGGCTACGAAGATAACTTTGTAGTAGGTGCGAACATCGCAGGTTTTGAAAAAGTAGTTGACGCGATGAATGCACAGGGTATTGTATAAATATATTGTATTCTAAGGCAAAGGCGTCTTTAGTGTTTCCCCTATAACACTAAAGATGTCTTTTTCTTTAGTATTTAGGTTGAGTTTGGATTCACTGTGTGAATATTTCTCTTAAAATTACTGTATAAATCTCAGATATTTGTACGGTGAATCCAACCTCAGTCTATTAACAAATATTAAAAGGAGAGTTTGTTATGGCAAAGGTAACAGATTATTTCGGAAGTATGGTATTTGATGACAGAGTTATGAAAGCAACTTTGTCGGCGAAGGTGTATGCTTCACTCAAGAAAACTATCGATGAAGGTACTGAGCTTGATATTGGTGTAGCAAACGCAGTTGCATCTGCTATGAAGGACTGGGCAATCGCTAAGGGTGCTACACATTATACCCATTGGTTTCAACCTCTTACCGGTGTTACCGCTGAAAAGCACGATAGTTTTATCTCTCCTTCACCTGACGGTGGTGTAATTATGGAGTTTTCGGGTAAAGAGCTTATTAAAGGCGAACCTGATGCATCTTCTTTCCCATCCGGTGGACTCAGAGCAACATTTGAAGCAAGAGGCTATACAGCGTGGGACCCTACATCTTATGCCTTTATTAAGGGTAAGACACTTTGTATTCCTACTGCATTCTGCTCATATAGTGGTGACGCACTAGATAAGAAAACCCCACTTCTCAGATCGATGGAGGCTCTTAATAAGCAAGCATTACGTATTTTAAGATTGTTTGGTAATGATGATGTAAAATGTGTGCGTACATCTGTCGGTCCTGAGCAAGAATACTTTTTGATTACCAAAGAAATGTACGATCAGCGTCCTGACCTTAGATTTACAGGACGTACACTTTTTGGTGCTAAACCTCCAAAGGGTCAGGAAATGGATGATCATTATTTTGGTGTTATTAAACCTAGAGTTGCAGCATATATGGAAGAGCTCAATAATGAGCTTTGGAAACTCGGTATCCTTGCTAAGACTGAACATAACGAGGTTGCTCCTGCACAGCACGAGCTTGCTCCAATTTACACTACAACTAATATAGCAACTGACCACAACCAGTTGACTATGGAAATAATGCAAAAGGTTGCATCGAAACATGGTCTTGTGTGTTTACTTCATGAAAAACCTTTCGAAGGGGTTAACGGTAGCGGTAAACATAATAACTGGTCTTTGGCAACAGATAAGGGTGTTAACCTGCTATCACCAGGTGCAACACCATATGAAAATGCACAATTCTTACTGTTTTTGTGTGCTGTTATTAAGGCTGTTGATGACTATCAGGATCTTCTCAGAATATCTGTCGCTACAGCTGGAAATGACCACCGCTTAGGTGCCAACGAAGCACCTCCGGCAGTTGTCTCTATTTTCCTAGGTGACGAGTTGAATGCAGTATTAGAAGCTATAGAAACAGATTCATCATATATGGGTACAGAAAAAACTCAGATGAAGCTTGGCGTAGATGTGCTTCCTAAGTTCAACCGTGATACAACAGACCGCAACCGCACTTCACCTTTTGCTTTTACGGGTAATAAGTTTGAGTTTAGGATGCTAGGTTCCTCTAATAGCATCGCTTGCACCAATATAATGCTCAACAGTGCGGTTGCTGAGTCGCTGAAAATTTATGCAGATAGACTCGAAGGTGAAGAAGATTTTGAGACAGCTCTTCACAAGATGATTCAAAAAACCATCAAAGACCATAAGAGGATTATTTTTAATGGTAACGGTTACGATGATAGCTGGATTAAGGAGGCAACCGAAGAACGCGGCCTTCTCAACTATCGCACGACTGCTGACTGTATGCCTCATCTTCTTGATGAAAAGAATGTTGGAATGCTTACTGCTCACGGTGTTTTCACCGAAGCAGAGCTAAAGTCCAGATATGAAATTATGCTGGAAAACTACTGCAAGACTATTATTATCGAAGCAAACACAATGGTGGATATGGTGAAAACGCAGATTGCTCCGGCAATCGAGGCCTTTACTGCTGATGTTGCAAAGGCGGCTACTGCAAAGAAAACTATTGATTCTGCTCTTGCCTGCAGCTATGAGACTGGCATTGTCAGAAAACTTTCTACTCTGACTGACCTTATTGCTGCCAAAGCGGAAGAATTGAATGAGGCACTTATTTCTTTGGATGATACTGATGATATCGGAGCCGAGTCTTTCATGATTCGAGATACTGTGCTTAGTCTGATGAGCGAGCTCAGACTTGCCTGCGACGAAGCAGAAACTTTTACGGCAAAGACCTACTGGCCGATGCCTACCTATGCCGATCTGTTGTTCGGCGTGAAATAAAGAAAGAAGATGATTTTCCATGGCAATAGAAGAAATTACAAAATTGATAGAAGATTCTGTTACAAGTGAAGTTTACGGTGTATGGTTCTTAATAGGCGCAGCACTGGTATTCTTCATGCAGGCTGGCTTTGCGATGGTAGAAACCGGATTTACCAGAGCAAAGAATGCCGGTAACATTATTATGAAAAATCTGATGGACTTCTGTATCGGAACAGTTGTATTCGTTTTACTTGGTTTCAGCTTAATGATGGCGGAAGATTATGTCCTCGGAATTTTCGGTGTGCCGAATCTTGAAATATTGACAGACTTTGGTGCTTTTCTAAAAGGCGGAAACGCTCCATCCTTTGTCTTTAACCTTGTATTCTGTGCGACTGCCGCAACCATCGTTTCCGGCTCTATGGCAGAAAGAACAAAGTTTGTTTCCTACTGTATTTATTCAGGTGTAATCTCGCTGTTTGTGTATCCGATCGAGGCTGGTTGGGTATGGAACTCTCAGGGATGGCTTGCTCAGCTTGGTTTCCATGATTTTGCAGGCTCTGCAGCAATTCACTCTGTCGGTGGTATAGCTGCATTGATTGGTGCGATTATGGTAGGTCCTCGTCTTGGCAAATACGTAAAGGATAAAGCCGGCAAGGTGAAGAAGGTCAACGCAATTCCAGGTCACTCCATTACTCTTGGCGCACTTGGTTGTTTTATCCTTTGGTTTGGCTGGTACGGATTTAATGGTGCTGCGGCTTGGGATGGCAATTCCCTTGCATCCATCTTTGTAACAACCACAATTGCCCCTGCAGTTGCAACCTGTACTACAATGCTGTTCACATGGTTCAAGAATGGCAAACCCGATGTATCGATGTGTTTGAACGGATCACTCGCAGGACTTGTCGGAGTTACGGCAGGCTGTGATGCAGTCGATGCACTTGGTTCTGCAATCATCGGTATAGTTTCGGGTATTCTAGTTGTAGTGGTTGTTGAAGTTCTTGATCTCAAATTACACATCGACGATCCTGTTGGTGCGGTTGGCGTTCACTTAGCAAACGGCATTTGGGGTACTCTTGCTGTAGGTTTACTAGCAAATCCTGATGCTCCTGCAGGACTTGAAGGATTGTTCTATACTGGCAGTTTCAAACTGCTCGGCATTCAGACACTTGGTATCTTAGCAATTCTTGCATGGACTGCTGTTACAATGACACTCACCTTCTTCATTATTAAAAAGACTGTAGGACTTCGAGTGTCTAAGGAAGAAGAAATCAAAGGCCTTGACAGCACAGAACACGGACTTCCAAGTGCATACGCAGACTTTTCACCTGCTGTTGAAAACGTTGATTATGGTTACGAAGATGCCATCAATATTACTGGTGACATCCCTGTAGCTGAGGCAATAACCGTGAAAAAGATGCCTACATTTGATAATGGTACACCGAAGTTTACCAAGGTGGAGATTGTTTGTAAGGAGTCCCGCTTTGAGGCACTGAAAGCTGCGATGATGGATATCGGCATTACCGGCATGACCGTTTCCCATGTTCTTGGTTGCGGTGTACAGAAAGGTAAACCCGAGTATTACCGTGGTGTTCAGGTCGAAGCTAACCTGCTTCCAAAGGTACAGATTGATATAGTAGTCAGCAAGATTCCCGTTCGCACCGTTATTGAAACTGCGAAGAAAGTACTTTACACCGGACATATCGGTGATGGTAAGATTTTCGTTTATGATGTTGAGAATGTCGTAAAGGTTCGTACTGGTGAGGAAGGCTACGATGCATTACAAGATGTAGAATAATTAGAAAAGGAGAATTACTATGGCTAAATCTACAAAAGAAGCAACTATTGTTAAAACTGCTGAAGAGTTAAAGTACGAGGTTACCTTTAATGGAGAAAAGCTAGACCCTAAATATGTTAAGGCTTTTCTTGATAGAGATGAAAAACCTGCGAGTGAGTATAATCAAAACTCTACATCATGGGATTAAGATTCACAATACTTAAAAGCGTTTGAGAAAAGAGAAGTAGTACAGATAGATTTTGAACAGAGATTATGGAATAGTGAGAACCATATCAAAATTCCTGTATGAATAACACTATTCGAGCTGCAATCTGAACAGAGAACTCTCCCAGTAAGTGCGTCGTTATGTCATACGTTAGTTGGCAGAACCTTATAAGAGGTTTATATTAAGAAAAAATACAGGTGGCACCGCGGTACAGCAATCGCCCTGTAAGATGCTGAAATATCTTAATGTGATATTATGCTTTTACGGGAAAGCTGTAGCGGTGTCGCCTTTTTCCCGTTTATTAAAAGTCTATCAAAATCTCATATACTAAGAATATAATTAATGTATTTATATTAGGGAGGAAAATATAGATGAAAAGGACAGAATATTGCGGAAATATTCGCTTTGACCATATTATGACTGAACAGGTTTGCTGTGGTTGGGTACTAACAAAACGTGATATGGGCGGTATAATTTTTATTGATCTTAGGGACAGGGAGGGTGTTCTGCAGGTTGTTGTTGATGCTGCCAAAGTAAGTAGTGAAGAATTTACAATGGTTGAAAAATTGCGTTTGCAATCGGTAATTAGTATAAGAGGTTTTATTAGAGAAAGAGCTCCTGAAACAGTGAATCCTAAAATCAAAACAGGAACAGTAGAGTTGGTTGCACAGGAAATAGAGCTTTTATCAATGGCAGAAAATCTACCTTATTCTGTAGAAGATGGAGAATCTGTACGAGAGGATTTGAGACTCAAGTACAGGTATCTTGATATTCGTCGTCCTCAGATGATAGAAAATCTTAAAATGAGACATCTTATTCAAAAAGCCGCTCAGGATTATCTTGACAGCGAAGGTTTTATGTGTGTTGAAACACCTATTCTGTGCAAATCAACTCCTGAAGGTGCAAGAGATTATCTTGTGCCGTCGCGAGTGCATAACGGGAGCTTTTACGCTCTGCCACAATCTCCACAGATATATAAACAGCTTCTTATGGTTGGCGGAGTAGATAAGTACTATCAGGTAGCTCGCTGTTTCAGAGATGAGGATTTGCGTGCTGATCGTCAGCCTGAATTTACACAGGTTGATATGGAGCTTTCATTTGTTGAACAAGAGGATATCTTTATCCACCTTGAGAGATTATTCAAGCATATCTTTAAGTGTTGTAAAGGAAAAGAAATCGGCTACGATTTTCCTAGAATGACTTGGCTTGAAGCGATGGATAAGTACGGCTCGGATAAACCGGATATTCGCTTTGAATTACCTATAGTTGACCTTACGGACATAGCGAGTAGATGTTCGTTCTCGGTCTTCAGGAAAGTGTGTGATAACTCTGGCGTGGTTCGTGGTATCAATGTCAAAGGCTGTGCTGATTTTACAAGAACACAAATAGAGACTCTCACAAAAAATGCTATATCCTACGGAGCTAAAGGTATGGCATGGATTGCTTATCGCTCAGACGGTGAGATATATTCTATTCTCACTAAGTATTTTAAAGATGAGGAGCTTAAAGAAATACTTCACAGGGTTGGAGCCGAGCCCGGAGATTTTATTCTTTTCTGTGCCGATAAGCTCAGCGTAGTCAGAAAAACTCTCGGTAGTCTCAGACTCGATGTAGCTGATATGCTCGGACTGAGAGATAAGAATAAGTATTCTTTCCTCTTTGTAACTGATTTTCCACAGTTTGAATATAGTGAAGAAGAAAAAAGATGGGTCTCAACTCATCACCCGTTTACTATGCCATATCCTGAAGATGTGCAGTATCTACTGACGGATCCCGGAAAAGTAAGAGCTCAAGCATACGACGTGGTGTTGAATGGCATTGAGTTGGGTTCGGGTTCTATAAGAATCCATAGGCAGGATGTACAGAAAACTATGTTTGAGGCTTTGGGGTTTAGTGACGAAGAAATTGAAGAACGTTTCGGGTTTATGGTTAACGCATTTAAATATGGAACTCCGCCGCATGGAGGCTTTGCTTTTGGGCTTGACCGTTTTGTTATGCTGATGGTTGGAGCTGATTCTATTCGTGATGTCATCGCTTTTCCAAAAATAAAGGACGCATCATGTCCTATGACTGATGCACCACAGCCTGTAGATGTTGAGCAACTTTCTGTTCTCGGTCTTGATAAGCTGTCTTTAAGCGAAGGTGTCGGTGTCGTTGCAGATATTGATAAAAAAGCACATGGAATTGATGTAGCGGCGGTAGCAAATCTTGCACGATTAGAATTCTCTGATGATGAAATGAAAACACTCGAAACAGAAATGAATGGCATTATTGCTTTTGCTGACAAGCTGAGTATGGCAGATACATCAGGAGTTGACATAACTGCTCATGTAGTCGAGATGAGTAATGTATTTCGTGAAGATGTGATTGAGAATGATTTTATGGTTGATGAACTTCTCTCAGCCGCAAAAACAAAAGCCGACGGATTCATTACTGTACCTAGGGTAGTTGAAGAGTGAAAGGAGTACAAAGATGAAAGAACTGATTAAAAAATCACTTTATGAGCATTCACAGGCACTTGCCAGAGGTGATTATTCATCGGTAGAGTTAACAAGGGCTTATCTTGACCAAATAGATTCTACAGACAAGACAATCGGTGCGTATCTCACAGTCACCGCTGACAAAGCTTTAGAAAGTGCGAAAGCTTTTGATGAGGGCAGATGCAGTGCTAAGGGAAAATCTCCTTTGGCAGGTATTCCTTGCGGTATTAAGGATAATATGTGCACAAAGGGTGTGAGAACAACTTGTGCTTCTAAAATGCTCGGTGATTACATTCCTCCGTATAATGCTTTTGTGGTTGAAAAATTAGAGAAGGCCGGTGCTGTTGTTTTAGGTAAACTCAATATGGATGAATTTGCTATGGGTTCTACCACCGAGAATTCTGCATTTAAGGTGTGTCGGAATCCAGTTGATACAAGCAGAGTTCCGGGTGGCTCGTCGGGCGGTTGCGCGGCTGCAGTCGCTGCTAACGAGGCGGTATACACATTAGGTTCTGATACTGGCGGTTCTATACGTCAACCTGCTTCCTTTTGCGGTGTTGTAGGGATGAAGCCTACCTATGGCAGTGTTTCCCGATATGGACTTATAGCATTTGCATCATCGCTTGATCAGATTGGTCCGCTTACAAGTACAGTGCTCGATAACGCTATGGTGCTTAATGCTATTACAGGTCACGATAAGAGAGATGCTACCTCGGTTGAGCGTTGTTATCCTGACTTCACGGTTGGCATTGATAAGGGCGTTAAAGGTATGAGAATCGGTGTACCAACACAGTTTTTTGGTGAAGGCGTATCTGAAGATGTAAAATCAGTTGTACTCGGTGCTATAGAAAAGTACCGTTCTTTAGGTGCTGAAGTTGTTTCGATTTCTATGCCTTCGCTGGATTATGCCTTATCTGCGTACTATGTAATATCTTCAGCAGAAGCATCTTCAAATTTGGCACGATTTGATGGAGTGCGTTACGGATACAGATGTAAGGATTTTGATAGTATCGACGAGCTCTACAGAAGAAGTAGAAGTGAAGGATTCGGTGCGGAAGTTAAGCGTCGTATTATGCTTGGAACATTTGCTTTGTCTTCGGGATATTATGATGCTTATTACAAAAAGGCTCTTAAAGTCAGAAGTCTTGTAAGACAAGACTTTGATAAGGCGTATAAGGGATGTGATATAATCGTATCTCCTGTTGCACCTACTGTCGCGTATAAGATTGGTGAAAAGATTTCGGATTCTTTGACGATGTATATGGGTGATACCTACAGTGTTCCCGTAAATATTGCCGGTGTTCCTGCACTTACACTCCCTTGCGGTACAGGTGAAGGAAAAATGCCCGTAGGAATGCAACTTATAGGACCTGCATTTAGTGAAGCTTTATTGTATCGTGCAGGATATGCATTTGAGAATATAGGAAAGTGAGAGTGAGAATAGATGAAATTTATTAAAGATTATGAAATGGTCGTAGGACTTGAGGTTCATGTCGAGCTCAAAACCAAAACTAAGATATTTTGTTCTTGCTCTACAGATTTTGGTGCTCCAGCCAATACACAAACCTGTCCTGTGTGTCTGGGATTGCCCGGTGTACTTCCTGTATTAAATGGTAAGGTTGTGGAGTATGCAATAAAGGCGGGACTCGCAACTAACTGTACTATTGCAAATTACTCTAAGCAGGATAGAAAAAATTATTTCTACCCTGATCTTCCTAAAGCATACCAGATTAGTCAGTACGATTTGCCACTGTGTGAGAATGGTTTTCTTGAGATAGAAACTGAAGAAGGTTCTAAGAAAATCGGCATAACAAGAATTCACATCGAGGAGGATGCAGGAAAACTGATTCACAATGAAAATAACGGAACAATGATTGATTGTAATCGTTGTGGTGTACCGCTTATCGAGATAGTATCTCAGCCTGATATTCGTTCAGCAGAAGAGGCGAAAGCATATTTGCAGAAGCTTCGTGCAATTATCATTTATACAGGTATTTCGGACTGCAAGATGAACGAAGGCTCGTTCCGTTGCGATGTAAACCTTTCGGTTCGTAAAAAAGGAGAAGAAAAGTTCGGAACGCGTACTGAAATGAAAAATATTAACTCATTCCAGTTTGTTGTCAAAGCTATTGAATATGAATATAAGCGTCAGGTTGAAGCTATCGAGGCTGGTGAAGTAATTATTCAAGAAACCAGAAAATTTGATGCTGATACAGGAAAAACAACTGCAATGCGTAGCAAGGAAAACGCTAATGATTACCGTTATTTTCCTGATCCTGACTTGCCTCCTATTAAACTGACAGACGAAGAGATAAACAATATAAAAGCCGATATTCCTCTGCTTCCCGATGCAAGAAAGCATAAATATATTGATGAATTTGGTTTGTCTGCTTATCAAAGCGAAAAAATTGTTTCCGATATTGAAATGTCGAACTATTTTGAAGAGGTGGCGTTTAATACCAAGTATAGGAAAATCGTGGCGAATATTATCATTGGCGATATTATGCGCCTTAACATGTCAGAGGGATTTAGCTGTCCTATTCAACCTGTAAATTTAGCTAAGCTTGCGACCCTTTATGGTGAACAGTCGATAAACTATTCTACTGTAAAGAAGTTGATAGTGAGAATGTGGAGCGAAGATTTTGACCCTGAACTTGTTGTTGAAAAAGAGAATCTTAAACAGATTAACAACAGAGAAGAGCTGTCTGAAATAGTTAAAAACATTTTGGCTTCTAACCAGAAGCTCGTGACTGATTATAATAACGGCAGAGAACAAGCGCTAAAAGCCATAATGGGTAAAGCAATGGGTCAGACAGGCGGAAGAGCTAATCCTGTTATATTGGAAGAAATATTAGAAAACAAGTTGAAAGCTGAATAATTAATTATTTATTGTATTACCGTCTGAAAATAAATATCTATTGACAATTTTTTATGAGAAGAGTATAATACTTGGGTAAGGCAAAGGCGTCTTTTGAGAATTACTCAAGGGGTCTTTGTCTTCTTTTTTAGCTAAAAACTTAATGTTTATAAGGGCAATGGTGTCTTTAATGCTTACGCATTAAAGCATCGTTGCCTTTTTTGTTTTTATTGGATAAAAATTGGAGGTACTAATATGACAAAGAGAGAACTGCTTTATGAAGGAAAGGCGAAAAAGGTATTTTCAACAGATGACCCTGAGCTTCTTGTTGTCTCCTACAAGGATGATGCTACGGCATTTAACGGGCTGAAGAAGGGTACGATTAATGGTAAGGGAGTCGTTAATAACCGAATGAGTAATATGCTGATGCAGCTTCTTCAAAAAGCTTCAATTCCGACACACTTTGTGAAAGAACTTAATGATCGTGAAACACTTGTGATTAAGGTGTCTATAGTGCCTCTGGAAGTAATTGTCAGAAATATAGCAACAGGCTCGTTTTCCAAGAACTACGGAGTTGAGGAAGGCTTTGTATTTGAGTCACCAACCATTGAGTTTTCCTATAAGAATGATGAGCTGGGTGATCCTTTAATGGGTGAATATCACGCTGTTGCGATGAAATTAGCAACAACGGAAGAAATTGAGATTATTAAGAAATATGCTTTCGATATAAATAAAGAGTTGAAAGCTTTTTGGGCTGAGTGTGGTGTAACGCTGGTTGATTTCAAATTGGAGTTTGGCAGATTGTCTGATGGCACTATTGTACTCGCTGACGAAATCAGCCCTGATACTTGCAGATTATGGGATACTATCACAGGAGAGAAACTCGACAAAGACAGATTTAGACGCGACCTCGGCGGAGTGGAAGAAGCTTATGCTGAAGTTATGAAGCGTCTGGAAGAGCATATATAAGCGAGGTGTAATTATGTCTAATTGTGCAATAGTGGGTATTAACTGGGGTGACGAAGGAAAGGGCCGTATGGTTGATTTGCTTACCGAAGATTATGACGTGGTTGTCAGATTTCAGGGTGGAGGAAATGCTGGTCACACTGTGATAAACGAGCTGGGAAAATTCGCTCTTCATCTTTTGCCATCAGGCATTTTTAGAAAAGGAGTGGTTAACATACTTGGAAACGGTGTTGCCCTTGATCCTGAAAACCTATGGACAGAAATGCAGGAGGTTATGTCAAAAGGCGTTGAGCTTACTCCAGAGAATCTTAAAATCAGTGACAGGGCATCTTTGCTTTTACCATGGCATCGTGATATGGACGAACTTGAGGAAATGCGACTTGCTGATAAAAAGTATGGTTCGACTAAACAAGGCATTGCTCCTTTTTATTCGGATAAATATCAGAAGAAAACTATACTCGCGGGTGAGCTGTTTTATCCTGATGAGATTAAGGCTCATTTGCAGGATTTGATTGAGTGGAAAAATCTGACTCTTACTAAAGTATATGGTGCACAGCCGTACACTATAGAAATGCTAAATAATTGGCTTGACAACTACTGCGAAAAAATCAAACCGTTTATCACAAATACGGGTGCTTTTTTGAAACAGGCTAAAAAGGATAATAAAAACATTCTCTTTGAGGCACAGCTTGGTTCCCTTAGGGATTTGGATTACGGCATTTATCCGTTTACAACATCTTCGAATACAATTGCAGCTTTTGCTCCGATAGGCTCGGGATTGCCAAGTGCAAAGATAGATGAAGTGATAGGTGTTGTTAAAGCGTATTCGACCTGTGTAGGAGAAGGACCGTTTGTGTGTGAAATGTTTGGTGAGGAGGCTGATGCCCTTCGCAAAAACGGCTTTGAATACGGCGCAAAAACCGGCAGACCTCGCAGAGTCGGACCTATTGACATTGTTGCAACACGATATGGTGTTGAGGTTCAGGCTGCAACAGCAGTTGCCCTAACAAAACTTGATGTCCTAAGCTATATGGATAAAATCCCTGTATGTGTTCACTACAAACTAAATGGTGAAGTAACAGATGAGTTTCCTTTTCCGACAGCACTCAAAAACGCAGAGCCTGTTATTGAGTATTTAGATGGATGGAAATGCGATATTTCCGATGTTCGGAAATGGGAAGAACTACCCGAACAGGCAAAAGAATATGTAACATACATTGAAAAAAATATAGGCTGTCCTATTAAATATGTGTCCGTAGGACCGCAGCGTGACAGTATTGTTATTAGATAAAAAGAGAAGGAGTACTAGTGCAATGGCGTATAAAATACTCAGGAAAATACAACTTAACCCTCAAATATTTTTAATGGATATTGAGGCACCGCTTGTTGCGAAAAAGGCACAACCTGGTCAGTTCATTATTTTGAGAATTGACGAATATGGTGAAAGAGTACCTTTCACGATTGCCGATTTTGACTGTGAAAAAGGAAGTGTCACCATTATTGTTCAGGCAGTTGGCAAAACAACAAGAGAACTTTCAAAGTTTGATGCAGGCGATTCTATTCTGGATTTTGCCGGACCTCTCGGAATGCCGACAGCTCTTGAAAATCTCAAAAAAGTTGCGATAATATGTGGCGGTCTCGGTACGGCTATAGCTTACCCTCAAGCAAAGAAACTGAAGGCACTTGGGGCAAAGGTTACGGTTATAGCCGGATTTCGTAATAATGATTTTATAATCCTGAAAGATGAAATGCAGAAGGTGTCCGATAAATTGATTATTACCACTGACGATGGTTCAAATGGTATGCAGGGATTTGTTACCGACAGGTTAAGAGAAGAGCTTGAAGCAGGTGGAAAATATGATGAGGTGATTGCTATCGGACCTCTTGTAATGATGCGTGCAGTATGTAATCTGACAAAAGAGTTCGATATCCCGACAACGGTCTCTATGAATCCTGTTATGATTGACGGCACCGGAATGTGTGGCGGTTGCAGGGTAATAGTTGGGGGAGAAACAAAGTTTGCCTGTGTTGATGGTCCTGATTTTGACGGACACAAAATTGATTGGTGCGCAGCCATAAAACGCCAGAAAATGTATGAGCATCAGGAAAAACGCTCCTGTGATGAAGGAAAATGCAGAATCAAAAGGAGTGAGAGTAATGCCTAATATGAGAAATACAAAAAATCCGATGCCTGAGCAACTTCCCTTTGTGCGTAATAAAAACTTTTTCGAAGTAACAACCGGTTATACAGAAGAGATGGCAATAGATGAAGCTCAGCGATGTTTGAATTGTAAGAATAAACCGTGTATGCAAGGTTGTCCCGTAGCTGTAAAAATTCCTGAATTTATATCATTAGTAGCTAAAGGTGAATTTGAATCAGCATATGAAAAAATTACCGAAACAAACACTTTGCCTGCTGTGTGCGGTAGAGTGTGTCCTCAGGAACGTCAGTGCGAATCAAAATGTGTACGTGGTATCAAGGGTGAGTCTGTAGCTATCGGCAGACTTGAACGCTTTGTTGCCGACTACCATATGGAAAATGGCGAAGACAAAATTGTACTACCTGAGAAAAATGGAAAAAAGGTTGCGGTTGTTGGTTCAGGTCCTTCGGGGCTTACTGTCGCAGGAGATTTAGCAAAACTTGGTTACGATGTTACTGTTTACGAGGCTTTTCATACTGCAGGCGGAGTGCTTATGTATGGTATTCCGGAATTCAGACTTCCTAAAGCAATCGTGCAAAAAGAAATCGAAAAACTGAGGAACTATGATGTAAAGATAGAAACAAACACAATCATAGGTAAAACTCTGACTGTTGATGAGCTACTCGAAGATATGGACTATGACGCTGTATACATCGGTTCAGGTGCAGGGCTTCCGTTGTTTTTCAGAATTGAGGGAGAATCTCTCAATGGAGTTTACTCGGCTAATGAGTTTTTGACACGAATTAACCTTATGAAAGGATACAAATTTCCTGAGTTTGATACACCTGTTTACTGCGGTAGAAATGTAGCGGTATTCGGCGGTGGAAATGTTGCGATGGACGCTGCGAGAAGTGCTAAAAGATTAGGTGCTGAAAATGTGTATATTATTTATCGTCGCAGTATAGAGGAGCTTCCTGCAAGGATTGAAGAAGTTGCTCATGCTAAAGAAGAGGGAGTACAATTCCTATTTCTCAAAAACCCAACTAAATTTGTGGGTGATAATGAAGGTTGGCTTAAAGGTGTAGAGGTCGTTGATATGACGCTGACAGAACCTGATGAAAGCGGAAGAAGACGACCTATTGTGGTGGAAAACTCAAATCACATAATAGAAATTGATACTGCGATTGTAGCAATCGGTCAAACCCCAAATCCTCTTGTTAAGAAGACAACAAAGGGTCTTGATACAAATGCAAGAGGTTGTATAGTTGCTGATGAAAACGGGGCAACATCTAAACCATTTGTATATGCAGGTGGTGATGTTGTTACAGGTGCCGCAACAGTAATTCTTGCTATGGGTGCAGGAAAAACAGCGGCTAAGGCAATAGATGAAGAATTACATAAAAAGGAGAATAAGCATGACTAATAAATATGAATCACCATTATCCTCTCGCTATGCAAGTGACTATATGCTAAGCCTGTTTTCGGCTGACACCCGTTATCAGACATGGAGAGAGCTTTGGGTGGCACTTGCAAAAGCCCAGATGAAGCTCGGTTTGCCAATAACTGAGGAACAGGTCAAAGAACTCTCTGCTCATATCACAGACATCGACTACGAATGTGTTGCTCAGCGTGAAAAAGAGGTCAGACACGATGTTATGGCTCATGTTTACGCCTATGGAAAGGTCGCAAAATCAGCGGCAGGAATTATCCATCTGGGTGCAACCAGTTGTTATGTAACGGATAATGCCGATCTTATCATTTATCGTGATGCTCTCATATTCCTACGTTCAGAGCTTTTGCGTGTTATAGCTAATCTTTCTTCTTTTGCGGAAAAATATAAAGTTCTGCCAACGCTTGGTTATACACACTATCAACCGGCGCAACTTGTTACAGTGGGAAAGCGTGCAACACTGTGGATACAGGATTTTCTCTCAGATCTTGATGAGATTGATTTTGCTATTAAAAACATCAAATTTTTAGGTTGCCAGGGAACAACAGGTACACAAGCAAGCTTCGTTGATTTGTTTGATGGTAATACTGAAAAAATTGATGAAATGAACGAGATGATTGCTGTCGATTTTGGCTTTACGGAATGTTTTGATGTTTGTGGTCAAACTTATCCTCGTAAGGTCGACAGCAGAATACTCAATGCACTTTCATCTGTTGCACAGAGCTGTTATCGTATGGCGAATGACATCCGTCTTTTACAGCATGACCGTCAACTTGAAGAACCATTTGAAAAGGGTCAGATAGGTTCGTCTGCTATGGCATATAAACGCAATCCTATGCGTAGTGAGCGTATTTGTTCGCTATCTCGCTACCTGATTGCTAATGCTCTGAATGCTCCTATGACAGCATCTACTCAATGGTTGGAGCGTACGCTTGACGATTCTGCCAACCGTCGAATATCTCTTCCTGAAGGCTTTTTGTGTGCCGATGCGGTTTTGAGATTGTGTCAAAATGTTACAAATGGGCTTGTTGTTAATGAAAAAATAGTAGCAAAGGAAGTTGAAGGATATTTGCCGTTTATTGCTACAGAAAACCTTATGATGGAAGCGGTAAAGCGAGGAGCTAATCGGCAAACGGTACACGAAATCATTCGTGAGTGCTCAATGGAGACCACTAAAAAGATAAAAAACGGCGAAGAGGGCGACCTTCTCTCAGCACTTGCGTCGCATAAAGAGTTCGGATTATCAGAGGATGAGATGAGAAAGTTGCTTAATCCTTCGTTATATATTGGTCGTTGTGTTGAACAAGTCGAGGCTTTATTACAGAAGATTAAACCTCTACTCAAAGATGTGACGGCTGAGTCAGAGGAAATTAGTATTTAAGAAAAGAGGTGAACACGGTGGATAAAATTCTTGTTCTGGACTTTGGAGGTCAGTATAATCAGCTGATTGCAAGAAGAGTAAGAAATGAGCAAGTGTATGCACAAATAAAACCCTATGAAAAAATTACTCCTGCTGAGATAAAAGCCGAAGGCTATAAGGGTGTAATCTTTACAGGCGGACCTAATAGTGTATATGATGGAACATCGCCGAAATTTGATCCCGAAATTCTCAATTTGGGTATACCGATTTTGGGAATTTGTTATGGCATGCAACTTGTGTCTTACTTGGCGGGTGGAGAAATAACTTCTGCCGATAATAGCAGTGAATATGGTAAAACTACTGTGTTTATTTCAGAGAATGTTTTGTTTAAAGGAGTACCTAAAGAATGTGTTTGCTGGATGAGCCATACTGATTATGTGAAAGTTGCACCAAAGGGTTTTAAGGTGATTGCACAAACCGACAAATGCCCTTGTGCAGCTATGTGTGATGATAGCCGTAAATTATACGGTGTTCAGTTTCATCCTGAGGTTACACATACCGTTTGTGGAACACAGATGATTAAGAATTTCATTTTCGACATATGCTCATGTAAACGCGAGTGGAAAATGCAAAATTTTGTTGAGTCGTCTATAGAAAAATATACGAAAGAATTAGCCGAAAAGAAGGTGTTGCTTGCACTTTCGGGAGGAGTGGATTCTTCCGTTGCGGCTGTTCTTCTGAACAAGGCAATCGGCAATAATTTGACCTGCGTATTTGTAGACCATGGCCTTCTCAGAAAAGGCGAAGGTGACTTTGTAGAAAACACCTTTGGTAGACAATCCGGAATTAATCTGATTAGGGTCAATGCTGAGGACAGATTTCTTGAAAAGCTTAAAGGTGTTACCGAGCCTGAGAAAAAGCGAAAAATTATCGGAGAAGAATTTATCAGAGTTTTTGAGGAGGAAGGAAAAAAGCTCGGAAAAGTAGATGTTTTGGTACAAGGTACTATTTATCCTGATGTTATTGAAAGTGGCAAAGGGGATTCTGCAGTAATTAAGAGTCATCACAATGTGGGTGGACTACCCGATGTTATCACCTTTGATGAAATTGTTGAGCCGTTACGAGATTTGTTTAAGGATGAGGTAAGAGAATTAGGCACCCAGATGGATATCCCCCGTGAGCTTGTGTGGCGACAGCCGTTTCCGGGTCCGGGCTTAGCAGTTAGAATAATCGGCGAAGTCACAAAAGAAAAACTCGATTTACTTAGAGAAGTTGATGCAGTATTTAGGGAAGAAATAGAGAAAGCGAATCTTATTGACTGTCCAAATCAGTATTTTGCTGTGTTGACGGATTTGAAAAGTGTTGGTGTGATGGGAGATGCCAGAACCTACGGATATACTGTTGTACTCAGAGCGGTAACTACTGATGATTTTATGACCGCTGAATGGGCCAGACTTCCATATGAGGTTCTTGAAAAAGCGAGCAACAGAATAACTAATGAGATCAAAAGCATCACACGAGTGGTATATGATATTACTTCCAAGCCTCCTGCAACGGTAGAATGGGAATAAAACTTAGAAACGGAGAGATATTTTATGTGTGGAATAGTTGGTTATGCAGGTTTGCAAGAGTCTGCCCCAATACTTTTAGATGGTCTGAAAAAACTCGAATATCGCGGTTATGATTCGGCAGGAATTGCGATACTAAATGATAAAAAGATTTCAGTAAGTAAGGTTACCGGTAGAATAGCAAACTTATGCGAAAAAACAAATGACGGAAGAGATTATCCCGGTAAAGTCGGTATAGGGCACACCAGATGGGCTACTCACGGTGCACCTACTGATACTAACGCACATCCGCATATGAGCAACGACGGAAAATTTGCTGTTGTTCATAATGGCATCATAGAAAACTATATGTCTTTGCGAGAGGAATTGATTCAAAAGGGCTATCACTTTGAAAGTCAAACTGACACAGAAGTAATAGTACATCTGCTTGAGATGTATTATTCTGGTAATATCAAGAGAGCATTAATTAAAGCGTCGTCAAGGTTAGAGGGTTCCTACGCGTTAGGCGTTGTCTGTGTTGATGAACCTGAAAAAGTATTTGTTGCACGTGAAGCAAGTCCATTGATATTAGGTGTGGGTGTCGGAGAGAATTACTTTGCATCTGATGTTACAGCACTCGTTTCACACACGAGAAATGCTATATATTTGGATGATGGCGAATTTGCCGAGATTACTCCTGACGGGGTTAAGGTTTTTGACCCTGCTGGACAAAATATTCATAAAAAAATAAGTCATATTACTTGGAATATTCAATCTGCTGAGAAAGGCGGATATGAGCATTTTATGCTCAAGGAAATAATAGAACAGCCAAGAGCAGTTAAAGCTACAATTGACCCGAGAATCAAAGACGGTGAAATTGTACTTGATGAAATGGTGTTCACTTCTGATTATTTAAAAAGCATCAATAAAATAGTGATTACCGCTTGTGGTTCCGCATACTACGCAGGGTGTGCCGGTAAGTATGCGATTGAAAAATTGTGCCGTATTCCTGTGCAAATTGAATTGGCGAGTGAGTTGCGTTACAGTGACGCGCTTATAGACGAACACACATTGTTAATTGTTTTATCACAGTCCGGTGAAACTGCTGACACTATAGCGGCTATGAAAGAATGTAAAAACCGCGGTGCAAAAACATTAGCAATTGTTAATGTAGTGGGAAGCACGGTAGCAAAGCTTGCTGACCATACACTGTATACATGGGCAGGCCCTGAAATCGCTGTTGCAACAACAAAGGGATATACTACACAGCTTTCGGTGTTGTACTTGTTTGCCTTGTATGTTGCAAAGAAGATGGAGCGTATAGGTGAAGAGGAGTTTTCCGCTCTTTTAAGAACACTAAAAACTCTGCCTAAAAAAATTCAGGAAGCACTCGATATGAACTCAGCGATTCCTAATTTATCAAAAAAGTATCACGATACGGGTTCTATGTTTTTTATCGGTAGAAATACGGACTATTCGGTAGCACTTGAAGGTGCGTTGAAAATGAAGGAAATTTCATATATCCACGCTGAATCTTATGCTGCTGGTGAGTTGAAACACGGAACGATTGCTTTGATAGAAGAACATCAGCCTGTCGTGGCATTATGCTGTAATGAATCTATTAGGGAAAAAACCATGAGCAATATTATTGAGGTTAAAGCCAGAGGTGCTGAAGTTTTAGCAGTCACTTTTCATGGTAATCAAAAAATTGTTTCCTTGGCAGATGATGTTGTTTTTGTACCAAAGGTAGAAACTGTATTTTCAGCGATTGTTGAGATTATTCCGTTGCAGTTGTTTGCGTACTATGTAGCTAAAGAAAACGGCTGTGATATAGATAAACCTAAAAATCTTGCAAAGTCAGTAACTGTTGAATAATCTTTTTAGGAGTAAAAAATGACGAAATATATATTTGTAACCGGTGGTGTTGTATCAGGTCTTGGTAAGGGTATTACGGCAGCGTCTTTGGGAAGATTATTAAAAGCACGTGGATTGAAAGTTGCAGCTCAAAAACTTGATCCATATATCAATGTTGACCCTGGTACTATGAGTCCGTACCAACATGGCGAAGTTTATGTGACAGAAGATGGCGCAGAAACCGATCTTGACCTCGGACACTATGAACGTTTTATCGACGAGGACCTTAATAAGTTTTCAAATCTCACCACGGGCAAGGTGTATTGGAATGTTTTAAACAAGGAGCGTAAAGGAGAGTATCTTGGCTCTACTGTTCAAGTTATTCCGCATATTACAAACGAAATAAAAGAGTTTGTATACAGTGTCGGCAAGAAAACAAATGCCGATGTAGTTATTACAGAAATTGGCGGTACTATTGGCGATATCGAGTCACAGCCTTTTATTGAAGCTGTAAGGCAGATTTCGCTCGAAGTGGGTAGAGAAAACAGCCTGTTTATTCATGTTACATTAGTACCATTCTTGCGTGGCTCTGACGAACACAAATCAAAACCAACTCAGCATTCAGTCAAAGAATTGCAAGGTATGGGTGTTAATCCGAATATTGTAATTCTTCGATGTGATGAGCCGTTAGAGGAGTCTATTTTCAAGAAAATATCTTTGTTCTGTAATGTGAAGCCGGATTGCGTTATTGAAAATATTACCTTGCCTAACCTTTACGAAGCACCATTAATGCTCGAGAAATCTAACTTTTCCTTTGTTGTATGTCGTGAACTCGGTATTGATGCACCAGCCCCGAATTTGAAAGAATGGACAGCTATGGTTGAACGTATTGAGGCTAGACAACATTATGTGAATATTGGTCTTGTAGGAAAATATGTGGGACTCCACGATGCCTACCTGTCAGTAGCAGAAGCACTGCGCCATGCAGGATACTTCCACAACACGCATATTCGTATTAATTGGATTGATTCTGAGGAAATCTCGTTAGAAAACGTAGCCGATAAGCTTGGTTCGATGGACGGAATTTTAGTTCCGGGCGGTTTTGGAAGTAGAGGTATTGAGGGAATGATTTTAGCGGCTGAATTTGCCCGAAAAAACGAAATCCCTTACTTTGGTATTTGTCTTGGCATGCAAATTGCAGTTATAGAATATGCAAGAAATGTTTTGGATATCAGGGATGCTAACTCAGGCGAATTTGATGAATTTTGTCATCATAAAGTAATCGACTTTATGCCGGGACAGAGTGACGATATAAGCAAAGGCGGTACACTGCGCCTTGGTGCATATCCCTGCGATATTAAAGCAGGTACAACGATGGAGCGTTGCTACGGCACAAGAAAAATCAGTGAACGCCATAGACATCGCTATGAATTTAATAATGACTATCGCGAATCCTTTGAAAAAGCAGGTCTTACTTTAAGCGGCACTTCTCCTGACGGACGATTAGTTGAAACCGTTGAACTTTCTGATAAATCGTTTTATGTTGGTGTGCAATATCACCCTGAATTTAAGTCAAGACCCAATAAAGCACATCCTTTGTTTAAAGGCTTTATAGGAGCTGCTTTGGAGCATGTTTACGGAGGGAAAAAATGAGTGTACATGAGGAATGTGGTGTTTTCGGAGTTTTCTCAAGTGAACCTGCAGATGTTGCTGACTTAACATACTACGGTTTGTATGCACTTCAACACAGAGGACAGGAAAGCTGCGGTATCGTTGTAAATGACGACGGGTTGTTCTATTCACATAAGGATTTAGGATTGGTTAGCGAGGTGTTCACACCTGATGCTATTACACGACTTCCTGTTGGAACAATGGCAGTCGGTCATGTGCGTTATGGTACAACGGGTGGCAATAATCGTAATAATTGCCAACCTATTGAGGTGAATCATCAAAAAGGCAGGATGGCTCTGGCACATAACGGCAACTTAAGTAATGCCGTAGAGTTAAGAAACAATTTGGAATTATCAGGTGCGATTTTTCATACCACAAGTGATACTGAAACTATAGCGTATATAGTTACTAAAGAAAGATTAAAAACGCCTTCTATTGAAGATGCACTCAGCTGTGCAATGAATATATTAGATGGTGCTTATTCGTTGGTGCTTATGTCACCACAAAAGTTGATTTGTGCTCGTGATCCGTACGGTTTCAGACCCTTATGCTACGGAAAAACTTCTGACGGAATATACGTCGTTGCATCTGAAAGCTGTGCTTTGAGTGCGGTTGGTGCTGAATTTATCCGCGATATAGAGCCTGGTGAAATTTTAGTGTTCAGTAAAAAAGGTGTTATGTCACGAAGAGAACATTGTAATAAAAATGCAAAGAAGCTTTGTGTGTTTGAATATATATACTTTGCTAAGCCTGACTCGGTAATTGATAGCGTGTCTGTTCACTCTGCTCGTGTTCGTGCAGGAAGAATATTGGCAAAGACGCACCCTGTTGATGCTGATGTAGTTATAGGAGTACCTGATTCAGGGTTAGACGCAGCTTTGGGGTTTAGCCAGGAATCCGGGATACCATACAGCATTGGCCTTATTAAGAACAAGTATATAGGCAGAACTTTTATTTCTCCTACTCAGAATTCACGAATGGATCAGTTGAAAATAAAACTTTCTGCTATTAAAGAAAGTGTATATGACAAGAAAGTTGTTTTAGTAGATGATTCCATCGTCAGAGGAACAACCTGTGGACGAATTGTTAATCTGTTAAGGGACGCAGGAGCTAAGGAAATACATATGCGTGTATCTGCACCACCATTTCTTCACCCTTGTTATTATGGGACAGATATAGATTCATGTGATCACTTGATTGCGTGTAAACATACTGTTGAAGAAATTGCCGAGATTATTGGTGCTGATACGCTTGGATATCTGCCGTTGTCTGAACTTTCATCACTTGCGAATTGTTGCGATTATTGCAGTGCGTGCTTTGATGGTTACTATCCTACTGCCATACCAAAAGAAACCAGAAAGGATCGTTTTGAGCAAAAACTTTCACAGGTGAACAAGACCAGTAAAATATAAATCGAGGTGTTTTCGAATCTATGGATTTTAATAGAAAGCTTATTTTAGAAGATGGAGAGGAATATTACGGCTATGGTTTTGGAGATGATAGCGATAAAGTCTGTGAAATAGTATTCAATACCTCAATGGTTGGTTACCAAGAGATCATCTCAGATCCATCATACACTTATCAAGCGGTAGTGATGACTTATCCGCTTATCGGTAATTACGGTATGGCTGATGATGATTACGAAACAAAGATACCGACTTTGGGTGCGTTGATTGTCCGTGAATATAACGACGAGCCTTCTAATTTCAGAAGTCGAAAAACTCTTTCGCAAATTATGAAAGAATATAAAATTCCTGGTGTTCAAGGTGTTGACACTCGAAAACTCACTCGTTCTATCCGTGATATAGGTAGTCGCAAGGTGCTAATAACCGATGTATCAACACCGATTGATGAAGGACTTGAAATACTAAAAAATACCTGTATACCTTTTGATGCAGTCGAGAAAGTCAGTCGAAAGTCTATTTATATTTATGAAGCAGTGGACGAAAAATATCGTATTGTCGCTATTGATTGCGGTATGAAAGAAAATATAATTCGATCACTCAACAAACGTGGCTGTACGGTTACTGTTGTCCCGTGGAATACACCAGTGCAAAAGATTACCGCGTTAAATCCTGATGGTGTGTTTATATCTAACGGACCAGGAGACCCTACCGATGTGCCTCAAACAATCGAAACCGTTAAGAAGCTCATTGGTAAATATCCGATTTTCGGTATCTGTCTGGGTCATCAGATTATCTCTCTTGCATATGGTGCAAAAACATATAAATTGAAGTTTGGCCATCGAGGGGCAAATCATCCGGTACGGAATCTGGAAACAAATAAAATTGAAATCACCTCGCAGAACCACTCTTATGCGGTTGAAGCAGACAGTTTGAAGGATACGGATTTGATCGTTACTCATGTCAATCTGCTTGATAATACCGTCGAGGGTGTAAAGTGCGATAAAGATAAGGCGTTTAGTGTGCAATATCACCCTGAAAGTGCTCCGGGCCCACAGGATAGCGAATACCTGTTTGACCGTTTTATAAAGATAATGGAGGAGGAGCGTAGTAATGCCTAAAAGAACAGATATAAAAAAGGTGCTGGTTATTGGTTCCGGACCTATAGTTATCGGTCAGGCGGCTGAGTTTGATTATGCAGGAACTCAGGCTTGCATTGCTTTAAAAGAGGAAGGCTATGAGGTAGTGCTATGTAATTCAAATCCTGCAACTATAATGACCGATACTTCTATTGCTGATAAGGTTTATATGGAACCTTTGACATTGGAGTATGTTGCGAAAATCATTCGATTTGAGCGTCCTGATGCGATTTTACCGAGTATCGGAGGACAGGTAGGTTTAAATCTTGCAATACAGCTTGAGAAAAAAGGGGTGCTGAAAGAGTGTGGTGTAGAATTACTTGGTACAAAAAGCATCTCTATTGAGCGTGCAGAAGACCGAGAGATGTTCAAAGAGCTCTGCGAGGAGCTCGGTGAGCCTGTTCTTCCTTCCGATATCGCAAGCTCTATAGAAGAAGGATTGGTGGTCGCACAAAAAATCGGATATCCCGTTGTTCTTCGTCCTGCCTTTACACTTGGCGGTACAGGAGGCGGCTTTGCGGATAACGAGGCGGAATTTTTTCCTCTTATGAAAAATGCCCTTGCACTCTCTCCGGTAAATCAGGTGCTCATTGAAAAGAGTATCAAAGGCTACAAAGAAATTGAATATGAAGTTATCCGTGACAGTAATGATACTGCTATCACAATTTGTAATATGGAGAATATTGACCCGGTAGGTATTCACACGGGTGACTCAATTGTTGTTTGCCCTTCTCAGACGCTTACTAATAAGGAATATCATATGTTGCGTGACAGTGCTTTGAAAATCATCCGCAAGTTAGAAATCGAAGGCGGATGTAATGTTCAGTTTGCACTTGATCCCAATTCTTTTCAGTATTACCTGATTGAAGTCAATCCCAGAGTATCGCGCTCATCTGCACTTGCTTCGAAAGCAAGCGGTTACCCGATAGCAAGAGTGTCAGCAAAAATCGGTGTGGGTATGCATCTTGATGAAATCCAAATTGCCAACACTCCTGCTGCGTTTGAGCCTACACTTGATTATGTCGTGACGAAAATGCCACGTTTCCCTTTTGATAAGTTTTCTGATGCCAAAAATGCTCTTTCTACCCAGATGAAAGCGACCGGCGAGGTTATGAGTATTGGCAGAACTATAGAGGAAAGCCTGCTTAAAGCTGTGCGTTCGCTCGAAATTGGTCTGTATCATCTATATAACTCTAAATTTGATGATATGAGCAGAGAAGAGTTATTAGAATATGTTGGTATTGGTACAGATGATAGAATTTATGCTATAGCACAACTTTTGAGGTTGAATGTATCTGTTGAAAAAATATCCGAAGTTACAAAAATCGACAAACTGTTTTTGAGGAAGATTAAGAACATTACTGACGAAGAGATAAATATAGCCTGTAATGTCGGTGATGAGAAGGTTCTTCTCAGTGCTAAAAAAATGGGCTTTTCCGATCGGACTATCGCTAAGCTGTGGAATAAAAAAGAAACAGAGATCTACAATATACGCAAAAAATCCAATATAGCTCCTGTGTACAAGATGATTGATACATGTGCTTCTGAATTTGACAGCTATATTCCGTACTTTTACTCCACTTACGAGGAAGAAAACGAGTCGGTTGTATCAGATAAAAAGAAAATTATAGTGCTCGGTTCGGGACCTATTCGTATAGGTCAGGGAGTGGAGTTTGATTATTCTACCGTACACGCAGTACAAACGATTAAGAAAGCTGGATTTGAAGCGATTATTATAAACAATAACCCTGAAACAGTATCAACTGACTACACTTGTTCAGATAAACTCTATTTTGAGCCGTTATGCGTAGAGGATGTTATGAACATCATTGAGTTGGAAAAGCCACAGGGTGTTATTGCAACACTTGGTGGTCAAACGGCTGTTAACTTAGCTCAACCACTTGGTGACCGTGGAGTTAAGATTATCGGTACCACTTGTGGTGCGATAGAGCATGCCGAAAATCGTGAAGAATTTGAAAAATTACTATGTATGCTTGGTATACCGCAACCTAAAGGTGAAGCAGTAACGAGTATTGATGAAGGTATCCAAGTAGCAAAAAATATTGGTTATCCCGTGCTTGTTCGTCCTAGCTTTGTACTCGGAGGAAGAGCAATGCAGATTGTCGCTAAAGAAGAAGCTCTTCGCAACTATTTGAAAACTGCCGTGGAAATTGACATAGATAAACCGGTTTTAGTTGATAAGTATATACGTGGCAAAGAGGTTGAGGTGGATGCCATTTGTGATGGTAAACATGTGTTCATACCCGGAATTATGGAACTTGTTGAAAGAACAGGTGTTCATTCCGGTGACTCAATAAGTGTGTATCCTTCCTATAGTCTTTCAGACGAGGTTAAGAATACCATAATAGACTATACGGAAAAATTAGGATTGGGAATAGGGATTATAGGTCTATTTAATATTCAGTTTATCGTGGATGAAAATAACGATGTTTATGTAATCGAGGTTAATCCTCGTTCATCCAGAACTGTACCATTTCTATCAAAAGCTACTGGTTATAGCCTTGCCGATATTGCAACTATGTGCAATCTTGATATATCTCTGCAGGAACAAGGTATCTTCGATACCTACCCAAAGGAAAAAGAACGCTACTATGTTAAGGTTCCTGCTTTCTCATTTTCAAAGCTAAACGGTATGGATGCCTATTTGTCACCTGAAATGAAATCTACAGGTGAAGCTATTGGATATGATAAAAAGCTTCATCGTGCTATGTACAAGGCAATGGTGGCATCAGGATTTACTCTCCGTAATTACGGAACTGTAGTTGTCAGTGTTGCCGACGAAGATAAGGAAGAGACGCTTCCGATTATACGTAGATTTTATAACATGGGATTTAACATTGAGGCTACAACGTTAACAGGAGAATTTTTGAAAGCAAACGGGATAAAAACCCGTATCCGCCATAAGCCGAGCGAAGGTAGTGAAGAGGTTTTAGAATCTATTCGTGCAGGCTATGTAAGTTATGTGATCAACACCCGTGCTATTCTTTCAGGAAAGCATTATGGGGATGGTATTGCAATTCGCCGGTGTGCAGCACAAAACAATATTACGATACTAACCTCTCTGGACACAGCAAAGATGCTCCTTGATGTACTTGAGGAGGTTACGTTTGGTATATCTACGATTGATACTTAACGCCTTTTAATATTGGATTCTTTGGCTGTTTAAGTCAATACCAACAATATATAAAAGTTAGGAATTTCAGAAAAGATATACAAAGGAGGAATGGAGATATGTTAACACCAAATGTACGATATAAAGAACTGAAAAACACTTATTTATTTAATACCATTTATCGCAAAACCAGTGATTATCTTGATGAGAATCCTGATAAACAGGTTTTAAGGATGGGAGTTGGCGATGTGTCATTGCCATTGTGCGAAGCGGTTATCAAGGCTTTGCACAAAGCCGTTGACGATCAGGCGAATGCTACAACTTTCCACGGTTATATGCCCGAAATCGGTGATGCTGAACTTCGCTGTGCTATCGAAGAATATTATAAGAAAATGGGTACGACCATTACCGAAAACGAAATTTTCGTTTCTAGTGGTGCCTGCGATGATCTTGGCGATATTTTGGAACTGTTCGATCAGGATAATACCGTTATGGTAATAGAACCTGCCTATCCAGAATATGTGGATACCAATATTCTTGCAGGACGAAAAATTATACACTTGGCATCCAGTGAAGAAAACGGCTTTTTGCCAGAACCAAGCAAAGATGCTGAGGCTGATATTCTCTATATCTGCTCACCGAACAACCCTACCGGTGCTGTCTTCAGCCGCAATCAACTGCAGGCGTGGGTGGACTTTGCAAATGAGATTGGCGCCATTATCCTGTTTGACGCTGTGTACGAAATCTTCATTGAAGAAGAGAACATTCCTCACAGTATCTACGAGCTGGACGGAGCTGAAAAGTGCGCGATTGAAATTTGTTCACTTTCTAAAACAGCTGGATTTACAGGTACACGACTCGGTTATACAGTGGTGCCCAGCAACCTGATTCGCTACGGTATGAGTTTGAATGAAATGTGGTCGCGTAACCGTGAGACCAGAACAAACGGTGTTTCTTATATTCTCCAAAAAGGTGCCTTGGCGGTATTTACGCCGGAGGGACAGCAGCAGATCCACGATAATCTTCGTGTATATAAAGAAAACGCCTCCTACTTTATGGAGGCACTGGATGCTGCGGGCATTTGGTACACAGGCGGCAAGAACTCACCGTATATCTGGATGAAGTGTCCCGATGGCATGAGCGGTTGGGAGTTCTTTGATTATCTGCTCAAAGAAATTCAGGTTGTAGGTATTCCGGGTGATGGCTTTGGGGAGTGCGGAAAAGGCTATTTCCGTTTCTCTACGTTTGGAAACCCCGAAGAAACCAAGGAAGCGGCAAACAGACTCTGCAAGTTGCTTACAAAGGAGTAATTGTATGAAGGTTTCCTGTTTGCAAATGAATATGAAGCTCGGCTGTCCGGATGAAAACTTTTCTCTTGCCGAGAAGCTTATTGAGGAATCCATAAAAGAGCAACCGGATGTGATTGTCTTGCCTGAGACCTGGAATACAGGCTTTTTCCCGAAAGAAAATCTTACAGAGCTTTGTTATAAAGACGGAGATACCGTAAAACTGAGTATCGGAGAACTGGCTAAGAAATATGAAGTAAATATTGTTGCCGGCTCGGTTTCAAATGTGCGTGACGGAAAAGTTTATAATACCGCTTTTGTTTTTGATCGAGACGGTATATGTGTTGCCGAATATGATAAGACGCATTTGTTTACGCCGATGGGAGAAGATGACTACTATACCAGTGGCAGTCTCCTATGTCGCTTTACTCTCGATGGTGTAAAGTGCGGTATTATCATCTGCTATGATGTGCGTTTTCCTGAGGTGACCCGTAGCCTTGCTTTGCAGGGACTTGATATGCTTTTTGTGGTCTCACAGTGGCCGAAAGAACGCATCTTCCATTTGCGAACACTTACTACTGCCAGAGCGATTGAAAATCAGATTTTCGTTGTCTGCTGTAATTCCTGCGGTACAGCAGATAAAACTGTATTCGGGGGCAATTCCGCCATTATTGATCCTTTTGGAAAAAAGCTTGCATTTGCGGGGGTCAATGAAGAAATCGTATCTGCAACCTGTGATATGCAGATTCTTGCGGATATCCGTGGCAGCATACCTGTGTTTCGTGACAGACTACCAAAGCTTTACTGAAGGAGGTTTATCCTATGCGTGATTATAAGATTGAATTTGAAAAGAGAGTTGCTTTTATAAAGTCCGTTCTTGCTGAAAGTGGAGCAAAAGGGATTGTGTTTGGCAACAGCGGAGGTAAAGATTCCGCACTGGTCGGTATTCTCTGCAAAGCGGCTTGTGAGAACACGGTGGGGATTATATTGCCGTGTGCTTCTAAAAGAAACTACGATAGGGATACCGCTGACGCAAATGAGGTTGCTCAAAAATATAATATTGAAACTCGCAGTGTTGATCTGACTCCTGTAAAGGAAGCGGAAATTGAAGCAATAAAAAAAGCAACAACTCTTAATGATGCGGCTAATTTAAATATGGCTCCTCGCATCAGAATGATGACGCTTTATGCTATTGCTGCTTCGGAAAGCAGATTGGTAGCAGGTACAGGCAATAGAAGTGAATTGTATGTTGGTTACTTTACAAAATGGGGCGATGGATCATGTGATTTTAATCCTATTGCTGATCTTACTGTGACAGAGATTTACGAGTTCCTGCGATATTTGGAAGCACCAAAAGCAGTCATAAATAAAACTCCGTCTGCAGCACTATTTGATGGTCAGACAGATGAAACTGAGATGGGAATTTCATACGCTGAGCTTGATTCCTTTTTATTTGGAAAAGACATTACCAAGGACAAAAAAGAGATTATTGAAAAACTTCATAAATCAAGTGAACATAAAAGAAAAGGTGTTTTAACCTACAAATAACATTTTGCCTTCTTCATTTTATTTTTATAAATCAAGGGGATGTCTTACTTCAATTAGTGAGACATCCCCTTGTGCAGTATCTGATATTTTTAATCTATCTTAGGAAGTTTTGCACGATAGGTTGCAAGTTCTTCGTCGGTAGGAATATAGTCGCTCATCTTACCCTCGTGGAATTTCTCGTAAGCTACCATATCAAAATAGCCTGTACCTGTAAGACCAAAGACGATTGTTTTCTCTTCGCCTGTTTCTTTGCATTTGAGAGCTTCGTCAATAGCTACGCGGATAGCATGAGAACTTTCAGGCGCAGGTAGAATACCCTCAACTCTTGCGAAGTATTCAGCTGCTTCAAATACATCAGTCTGTTTAACACTTGTAGCTTCCATAAGTCCCTGATGATAAAGTTCAGACAAAGTAGAACTCATACCATGGTAGCGGAGTCCGCCTGCGTGGTTTGCAGATGGAATAAAGTCACAGCCTAAAGTGTACATCTTAGCAAGAGGACAAACCATACCAGTATCGCAGAAGTCATAAGCATACACACCTCTTGTAAGACTAGGGCAAGATGCAGGTTCAACTGCGATAATACGATAGTCTGCCTCGCCTCTGAGTTTTTCACCCATAAACGGAGCAATGAGTCCACCCAGATTTGAACCACCGCCTGCACAACCTATGATAATGTCTGGCTTTATGTCATATTTGTCAAGAGCAGTTTTTGTTTCTAGGCCGATAACAGATTGATGAAGAAGTACCTGATTAAGAACACTTCCTAGTACATAGCGGTATCCCTCACTTGTAACAGCTTTTTCAACAGCTTCGGAAATTGCACATCCAAGACTACCTGTTGTACCAGGATGTTGTGCAAGGATTCTTTTGCCGACTTCGGTTTCCATAGAAGGCGAAGGAGTTACCGATGCACCGTAGGTACGCATTACTTCACGGCGGAAAGGCTTTTGTTCATAAGAGCATTTTACCATGTAAACCTTACAGTCGAGGTCAAAGTAAGAGCAGGCCATCGAAAGAGCAGTGCCCCATTGACCTGCTCCTGTTTCTGTAGTTACACCATTAAGTCCCTGTTTCTTGGCATAGTATGCCTGAGCAATAGCGGAGTTCAGCTTGTGGCTACCAGAGGTGTTGTTGCCTTCAAATTTGTAGTAAATCTTGGCTGGAGTACCCAGTTTTTCCTCAAGGCAGTAAGCACGAACAAGAGCACTCGGCTGTTAACTGCATTGAGTCTGACCGCTGCCGGTGGCAGAAAAAGGGAAGACGAAATGGTTCAGCGGTCAAAATTATTACGACAAATAGGAGTAAAAATAATTTTGGGTACCGCAAACTGAGTCGTTGGTTCGAGTGAAACTTCGGGAGCCACAATGAAAGCCATCCATTACGGATGGCTTTTTTGTTTCTATGTTGAATTATTAAATAATTTATTGTATTATTTAGTTAAAGCTCATCTTTATTAGGAGTGAAACTTATGCAACAAGTAACTGTTCGGTTATTAGTACCTGCTATTATAGCGATATGCATTGGATTATTATCTGCTGTTATCGTCAAGAACAATGATAAGGAATTGATTGAAAACCTAACTAAAGAACACATAGTGATTCGTTTGCCTAAAGCGTATATTTGGGTTGGCAGTATAGGTGTATTGTTTTTTCTTGCTTTAATAATATTAAGCACTCTATTCCCAAATGGAACAGAAGGTGTCTTTTCCTATTCTGTCTTTATAGCTTTTGTAATTCTTGGTATCTTTATTGTGTTAGAAGCTCTATTTTGGAAAGTAGATATTTTTCGTCACAAAGATTACTTTGTTTATAGAACAGTGTTTTTTAAGACTTATACAATAGAGTATAAAGATTGTGAGTATTACATATGGGGAACAAATACTATAAAGTTAAAGACTAGTAGCAAAACTTTCCGTTTTGATAGCAATTCATCTAACATAGAGTATTTATTGGGTTTGCTGAATAAAAATGGGGTGAGCGAAATAAATCAATAAAAAGAAACACACGCTACTGTGTTGATGTGATATATTGACCACATTTACAAGCAACCTTTGAGTTAATTGCTGTTGCGGACTCTTGGTGTAAAAACCATAGCGGTGAGATATTCAATTTAGGCTACTTTAAACAAAACGGAAGATTTGATATTAATTTACTCAAATTATGATGAGTTAACAACTTAGTTATATATAGGAACAACCTTTGTCTTAATGACAAAGGTTGTTTTCTTTTACAATTATTCAAATTTATAATTATCTTTATAAATTACTCCACAGGCTATCTTGTTACCTGCATTACCTGACGGCTGTGATGTGAAATCGTCAGGCATGCTGTGGATGACAACTGTCCTGCCTATGATATCTTTTACAGAGATTCTGTCAGTTGCAACATTCATATATGCGCCGCCATTACAAAGCATCAGTGGGGGTAGGTCTCCTCTGTGTTTGGGGTGTTCTGACTCTGATGGGTTGTAGTGATTTCTTGTGCTTGAAAAGTTCTCTCCCATACAACTTTTACCCTCGTGAATATGAAGCCCAAAGAAACCGCTATTGTTATCAGGTAACCCTTTTATATCAACTTCTACCATAACATAGCCTCTTTTTTGATAAAAATTCACTTGACCTGATATATCTCTAAATTCGTTTTGACCTTTTATTTTAGCTGTTGCATTTGGACAGCAACATTTTTTATTCATAATATCACCTTTTATAATTTAATGAACACTAATAGAAATGTAATTTGTTCTCACATTTATATTATATATTTTACGCATTAATGTGAAGTGGAATGTTTATGTGCTATATTTTGCTGTTTTTATGTTAAAAAAATGACGAAAATCCTTTTGCTTTGCACTTTTTTATTGTACCTTGTAAGTTGTGATTATAGAAATAGAAATATTTTGACATTTTTGTGAGTTTATTATTAAACTTATTGCAAAAAACATAGTTTTGTGTTACACTTTAATGAATAATAGAGTTATTGTGCCTATATGGAAAAATCTTAATTAATTTTTAGAATTATGCGTAGTTTTTTTCTATCTGGTTTGCTGTTTATTTTTAGCTTTTTATCACTAATTAGGATAGAGTTTTTGTCAGATTTTGCACAGCTTGTCTGTGCTTTGGGGTATATAAGGAGCTTAGACTCTCTTTTAAAAGGAGTAGTTACAGAATAATGGAAGTAAAAGAAAATATTACAATAACGGTTCCCGCTGAGGAGACTTATGTTTCTACTCAAGAGTTTGAACCAAAGATAATTAAGAAAACTTCATATTTTGTTTGCAAGCGAATATTTGATATTGTTCTGTCAGCTATCGGTCTGGTTTTATCTGTTATACCGATGATAGTTATTGCTTGTTTGATCAGAATTGGATCTGAGGGTAGTGCGATTTATGTACATAATCGAGTTGGCAAAAACGGTAAACCGTTGCCACTGCTTAAATTTCGAACCATGTATACAGGTGCTGAAGATATGATAGATAAATTTACACCTGAGCAAAAAGCTGAATGGGAGGAAAATTTTAAGCTTGACGATGATCCTCGAATTACTAAGATAGGTAAATTTCTGCGTCGTTCAAGTCTTGATGAATTACCTCAGCTTCTGAATGTCTTAAAAGGCGAGCTTTCTATTGTTGGTCCTCGACCGGTTGTTGAGGAAGAGATAGAGCGATATATAGAAGATAGAGATAAGTTTTTGAGTGTTACACCAGGACTTACAGGCTACTGGCAGGCATACGCCAGAAGCACTTGTTCCTATGAAGAGCGAGTTAAAATGGAATTTTATTATATAGAGAACGCTAATTTCTGGTGGGATATAAAGATTATGTTTGCGACAGTCGGAGCGGTTTTCCGTGGCCGTGGTGCTAAATAATAAGGAAGTGTTTTTTAATGTCTGACAATACTCCGATTGTTTCTGTTATTATGCCATCATACAATGCACAAAGGTTCATAGAAGAAGCAATCAACTCAGTCATCTCTCAGACAATTTCAGATTGGGAGCTTATAGTGATAGATGATTGCTCAAGTGATGATACATATACTTTGGCTTGTCAGCTTGCTCAGGGTGACCAAAGAATCACAGTGCTGAAAAATGAGAAAAACTGTGGCGTATCAGAAAGTCGCAACAGAGGAATCAACTTATCAAAAGGAAAATATGTTGCATTTTTGGATAGCGATGATGTCTGGCATAGTGAAAAATTAGAGCGTCAATTAGAAAAAATAAAGTCAACTGATGCCGGAATCTGCTATTGTTCGTATAGTATTATTGATACTATGGGACAAAAAGCTCGTGCAGATTATGTAGTACCATCTCAGGTTGCATATGAGGACATATTGAAGGAAAATTGTATTCAATGTTCTGCCATGCTGATTCCTGCAGATATAATCAAAGCAACAAAGTTCACTACAGATTTTTATCATGAAGATTATGTTTTGGGACTTGATATTTTAAGAAAAGGATATAAGGCTGTTGCGTGTACCGAGATTTTGCTAAATTGGCGTTATCTGGCTAATTCCAGATCTTTTGATAAAAAGAAAAGCGCACGCAACAGATGGAGAATATATAGAGAATATCTTAATTTGCCATTAGGAAAATCAATGTGGTTGTTTGGCTTCTATACAATTGCAGGTATGAAAAAGTATTTGAGAAAAAGCTAAAACAGTTTTTCTTTAAATTGCAAAGGCAAAGTTGCAGGAGTGTTATATTGTGAAAAAAGTTACAGTTATTGGTAAATTTCATACAACTGATGGTGTAGTAGATGGACAAGCAGTAAAAACAAACATTGTATACGAGGAGATCGTCAGGGCGTATTCAGGGGCCGAGGTCTCAAAAATCGTCACTTTTGGATGGAGAAAGAACCCTGCAAAATTATTTTTGCAGTGTGTTAAGGCTGTCTTTAGTAGCAAAAATGTACTCTTTCTGACTGACGAGGGTGGTATAAAAGTATTTCCTCGATTACTTCAGATGGTAAACTTAGGTCATAAAAGCAAAATACACTACTACGTAGTTGGTGGCTGGTTGAGCAATTACCTTGATTCTTCAGAGTCGGCGGTTAAGCTTTTGCAAAAGTTAGATGCTATATACGTCGAGTTACCAGCAATGCAGAGAGAGCTTGAAGAGCGTGGTTTTCATAACACGGTATTGGTCAACAAATTCCGCCGTATGAATCCCGTTAGTTATGAAGAGTTGAACACGACTTTACAGGAACCTTACAAATTATGTTATTTTTCTCGTGTTATGCGTGAAAAGGGAATAGAAGATTGCATTTCTGCTGTGAAATTATTAAATGATCGTGCAGGATATGTGAAATATACTTTAGATATTTTTGGTCTTATCAACGAGCCGTATCGTGAAACATTCGAGCAGATGATACCAAAGTTTCCTGATTACATCAGGTATAATGGAATTGTTGATTTTCAAAAAAGCAGTAGCGTGCTCAAAGATTATTTTGTAATGTTGTTTCCAACATCATACACAAGCGAAGGATATCCCAATGCTGTAGTAGATGCATTTTCGGCGGGTTTGCCTGTAATTGCAACACGTTGGCACTATAATGCTGATATTATCCACGAGGGTGAGGATGGTTTTCTGGTTGATGTAGGAAATGTAGAACAGATAATCTCTGCTATAGAAAAGCTATCTGCTGATTCAAATTTGTATTCAAAAATGCGTGAAAATTGCTTAAAGCGTTGTTCTGAGTATCTACCTGAGTATGCTGTCAGGAAGGTAATTGAACAAATGAAATAACGAGGATAAATAAACTGTGAAAAGATTATTGTGTATATTGAGTTCTTTAACTGCAGGTGGAGCAGAGACTTTTCTGATGAAGGTATATCGAGCTTTGCCACCGCAGGAGTATCAACTCGATTTTATCGTGTCTGAGGGTGATGGTTGTTACACACAGGAGGTTCTTGAACGAGGAGGGCATATCTATCAGATTCCATTTCGTACGAAGAACCCTATCAAAGCACTCAGGGGAATAACAAAAGTGGTTAAAGAAAACGGATATTCATCTGTTTTGAAACTTGGTAATACACCAATTGCTGCCTTGGATTTGGTTGCTGCTAAATTTGGCGGTGCAAAGATTTTAGCTATGCGTTCATGTAATGCGCTCACTACGCAGTCTGTTAAAGAAAAAGTAATAGACACACTGCTTAGACCGCTTCTGAATATGGTAGCAAATGTAAAGTTAGCTCCATCAATGTTAGCGGCAGAGTTTACATTTGGTAAATATCATGCTCACAAGGATGTGCATCTGATAAAAAATGGTGTGGATTTGAGCAAGTTTTGTTTTGATGCAAAGGGACGCGAGGTTGTTCGCAGCGAACTTTGCATTCAGGATAAACTTGTTGTTGGACATATCGGTCGTTTTCATGAACAGAAGAACCACCTGTATTTGCTCGAGATATTCAGAGAAATCAAGAGTATACGCAACGATGCGGTTTTGTTGTTGGTTGGAACAGGTAAACTTGAAGATACTGTCCGCAACAGAGTAAAAGAATTAGATTTAGAAAATGCAGTTATGTTTTTAGGTGAGAGGTTTGATATTCCTCAGTTGCTTTCGGGGATGGATGTATTTGTATTTCCGTCATTGCACGAAGGAATGCCTAACACCGTTATTGAGGCACAGGCTTTGGGTCTGCCTTGTGTAATTGCAGATACTATAACAAAAGAAGCGGACCTTACTGGTCTTGTGACTTATCTTTCTCTTGACAGTACACCTCAGGTGTGGGCCCAAACCGCTATTAAAGCTGCGGATACTCCACGAGTGAGCACAACTGAGAAATTAAGAGAAAGAGATTATGACATAAATAACACGGCAAAAAATTTGATTAAACTGATGCTTGCATAAGCTTGGCTGTGGGATAGGAGGATAAGTATGTCGTTGAAAATTAATAAATTCATTTGCAATAGCGATTACAGATTCCTCGTTCTATCAGGAAAAGGGTTAAAGAAAAAAGTGCCAAGCGTAGAGTTTCTGACTCGTCTGTATAAAATCAGAATGGGAAGACCGCTAAATCTGGAAAACCCGGTGACTTATACAGAGAAGCTCCAGTGGCTTAAGCTTTATGACCATCGAGCTGAATATACAACTATGGTTGATAAATATGCCGCTAAGGAGTACGTAGCAGAAAAAATTGGTAGTGAATATATAGTTCCACTGTTGGGTGTGTGGGACAAGGCAGAAGACATCGACTTTGATTTATTGCCTGAGCGTTTTGTGTTGAAAACTACTCATGACAGCGGAGGCATTGTGGTTTGTAAGGACAAGTCTTTACTTAACATTCCTGCTGTCAGAAAAAAGCTGAATCACTCATTAAAGCAAGACTATTATTATAAAAAGAGAGAGTGGCCTTACAAGAATGTTCCACGCCGTATAATTGCAGAGAGCTATATGGAGGACACTTCTACAGGAGAGCTCAGAGATTATAAATTTTTCACATTTGGTGGAGAACCTAAAGTATTATATATCGCTCAGGGACGTGGTAGCGGCAATGAAACCGTTGCTGATTTCTTTGATATGGATTTTAATCACCTGCCATTTACTATCGATCACGATATGGCTATGACTCCTCCTCAAAAACCTGAAAACTTTGAGCTTATGAAGGAATTTGCTGCAAAGCTCAGCGAGGGCACACCGCAACTAAGAGTTGATTTTTACGAGGTTGACGGCAAGTTATATTTTGGAGAAATGACTTTTTTCCATTGCAGCGGTATGGTACCATTTCATCCTGAGCAGTGGGATAAGACTTTTGGTGACTGGGTTAAGCTTCCCAAGCAGAGAGTGGAGGGATTGTCATGAATCTTCAGACTTTTCCCAAACGAAGTCACCTGCGTTTTGGTTTATTGCTTGGTTTATTGTTGACTCTGATTTTAGTCAGATATGCGTTTCAGGTAGATATACCTCGTATAGTATTACTTGCAGTAATTGCGTTGACTGCATTATTAGGTGACAAAAACGAGATTATCGCTTTATGTATTGCCTTTATCCCGATGCATGAGTCCATTGACTTCTATTTCGCACTTGTTATCTGCATGGCAGTATATATCCTGAGATATTTCAGGGAGTTTCGCATAGGCTATGCTGTTTTATTGGTGTTTGTTGTTTGTATATGGGAAGCACTACATTGTCTTCAAACGACATTTGATATTTTAAAATTTTTAGCTTGTATTGTTCCTTTTGTTGTTCTCTTTGTGCTGACCGCTTCTGATAACGAGAACTTTGATTATCCGTTTATCGTGCGTGTGTTTTCTATATCGACATTAGGAATTATCCTTATACTATTCTTAAGAGTTATTTATTTTTCTGATTTTAATATTGCTACTGCACTTTTAGGACTTGAGCGTTTAGGGTTAGATGTACATACTGGAATCGAAGATGTTACTGTATCCGGTGGTCAGATAAATCCTAATAGTTTGGGAGTTATTACCGTGTTGGCGGTTACCGGCCTCATGCAACTCAGACGTATGGGCAAGGGCACTGTTGCTGACGTAGTTCTTATGTGTGTTATGATTTTGTTTGCGACTTTTTCTGCTTCGCGAACTTATCTGATTTGTTTGGCACTTATGTTCTTTTTACTGATTATTTCAGAAAAAGGCGGACCAAAAAAGAAGATAAAACTCATTTCTTTCATTTGTATTGCAATAGCAGTCATAGTTATTGTTTTGCTTATTTTCTTTCCAAGTACATTTGAATATTTTGTTAATCGTTTCATGGTTGAAGATATTACAACCGGTCGTGACGATGCTATGGTTGTATTTAACAAGTTTATAGTTGATAATCAACAAGTCATGTGGTTTGGTATCGGTTTGCAGGAGTATGGCGAAAGCACCTTTGAACATTATGGAGTATGGAACAACGTGCCTCATAATTTCTTGCAAGAGATAGTTATTGCGTGGGGTATTCCGGGCTTGATTATTTTTGCGGTACTTTTATTTAATATGTGTTATCAATCTTCACGTCGTAATAGAACAATATCTCTCATCAACTATATACCGCTGATTATTATTCTTGTAAAAAGTCTGGCAGGTCAGATGTTGACATCGTCTTATACTATGCTTGCACTTTCATTTGCATATCTGAGTTTATTGACTAATATGGAGACAGATAAGATGGCGAGGAGAGAAAATAGTGATGCTTAAGAAACGATACAATTGGTTAGATGTCGCAAAAGGCATAGTGATGATAGCCATCGTATTGGGTCATACATTAAGGACTGGTGTCGTCAGAGATTTTGTTTATGCATTTCATGTTCCATGTTTCTTCTTTTTATCTGGCATTACGGCTAAAGAAAAATTTTCATCAAAGCAATTAATTTCTGATGCAAAGAGACTGTTGATTCCTTATTTTGCTTTCGGTTTAATAAGCATAGTTGTTTATGCTTTTTTTGGAAGCATTGCTGAATCAGGACTAAATAACAGAGAAGTTTTTACTGTGTGGAATAACTTAATCAAGTTGATTTGTTGTTCTTCTTTTCTACCATTTAATGCACCGTTGTATTTTCTTCCATGTCTGTTTGCTACTAAACTTTATCATTTGTTTATTACTACTTTTGTAAAAAACAGACCTGTTCAGTTTTGTATATCTGTAGCGGGTTCGGTGTTTGGTTTTATATTCTCGTCAATTGCTGATTTTTCTTTACCTTTTTCGTTAGAGCTAATGCTTAAGATGTATCCGTTCTTTCTACTCGGTAAAATATTGGCAAAATATCTACTGAATTTATCAGATAAGCCTAATTTAAGAGTGAGATTTTTGGTTTGTGCAGTGACTTCTCTCTTGCTTACAGGCTTTTTAGCGAACATATTACCTTCTGTAAACTATACAAATAACGATATACAAGTACCACTACTGTTTTATGTAGTAGCAGTGATAGGTATATGTGGAATTTATTGTTTATCTGTTTGTTTGCAAAACGTAAAGTGGCTTTTGTTTTTAGGAAAAAGAACGATGGCTGTGCTGACTATGCACAAGTTTCCAATTGTCTTTTTTCAAATTTTTGGTCCATTAACTATTGCTCTAAGTAAACCTGATTCTTTTTTGGGTGTTTTTTTAGCGATAATATGTACTGCTGTTTCGATTGTTTTAAGTTTAGCAATTGGATATATTATTGAGTTGTATTTTCCCTTGTTGTTAGGAATACAAAAACAAAAAGAATCTTAGAGCTGTTTGTCTGTCCTAAAATGAAAACTTGGTGGCGGAAAAAATATCTTTGTTTTCAAAATAAACACTCTGTTTTGGAGTGAATTAATCTGGTAGATGTTTTTTCAAAAGGGCAATTGCTTTTGAAAAAATATTATATATTATAAGGAGGCTTATAAAAATGAAACAGGCAATGAAAAGATCGTTGTCAATTCTTCTCAGCGTTGTTATGGTGATCAGCATTTTTGCTATAGCTCCTATGACAACCTTCGCATCAATTGCAAACTGGGAAGACACCAATGTTGTGTATGACGGCGAAACATTCGGAACAAACGGTTATTACAACGTAATCTCCAAGAAGGATTATGTGCTTGTTCCAGGTGCTGCTGTTGAATCAGAGATGGTTCTTAATAACGCAGACGGCACTCGTAGACAGGTTATTCATGTAATTGAAGTTGACCCGTCTAACCCTGATGTATCTATTGTTCCTGGATACAACCAGATCGACAAGGATCTGACAGATGAGGCTAACTGGTCTCACAAGGAACTCACAGAGATGGCTAAGTATTACGAGGATAATCTCGGATACAACATCGTTGGTGGTATGAACACAGACCTTTACTATGATACTTATGCTCCTCGTATCCTTGTTTACAATGGAAAGGACCTGAGTGTTAAGGGCAAGACAACACCATCAAGCTCTATTCTTTATGTATTTAAAGATGCACAGGGCAATATCTCTTGTGATGTAAAAGCATTCAATAGAACAGAATTTGACAGCTACCTTGCTGATGGCACACTTCTTCATGCAGTAAGTGTTTCATTCGCTATGGTTGTTAAGGATGGCGCACTCGTTACAAAGACAGAGTCACGTTCATCTGCTGCAGCTCGTTCAATGGTTGGTGTCAAGGAAGACGGTACACTCGTTATTTGTATGAACGATGGTCGTGGTGCTAACAACTCTGTCGGCTTCAGTGACTACGAAGAAGGCGAGGCAATGCTCGCACTTGGTTGTAAGTGGGCTGCTAACTGTGACGGTGGTGGTTCTTCTACATTCCTTACAAAGCGTGTTGGTGAAGATACATTCACTATGCGTTCTTCACCTTGTGATGGCGCACAGCGTCCTACAGCACATGGTATTTTTGTTACATCAAACGTTGCACCTACAGGTGAGCTTGATGTAATCAACATTACAGCAGACTATGACTACTTTGCACCAAAAACAACTTACACATTTGGTGCAGAGGCAATCGATACACACGGATATGCAATGGATATGCCTGCTAATGTTACATGGTCACTTTCCGATGATTCTTTTGGTACTATCGAAAACGGCAAGTTTGTATCTAATGGTACAAAGGGTGAGGTAGATATACAGGTTGAATCTGATGGTAAGGTTGTTGGTACAAAGACAATCACTGTTACAGATCCTGAGGTGTTTGAGCTTTCTGCTACTTCTACTGTAGTACCTTATTCTACAGCTGATAAGGTTCGTACAATCACACTTCCAATCGTTGCTACTATTGGTGAAGACAATGTATATATCGATACAAACGCTGTAACTGCTAAGCTTTCAAATAGCAATGCGGGTACACTTGATGGATACAACTTCACAGCAACTGATGATACAACTATCAAAGGTGTCGATGTAACTGTTACATATGGTAGCACTTCTTTAGTATATGCTATCACTTTCGGTAAGGGCTCAGAGGTTATCTGGGACTTTGAAGATGGTAACAAAGGCGGATTCATGGGCTTTGAAGAAGCAAAGCAGTGGAGTAAAGATAATAGTGTAAACAACACACTTGTTGGCAGCAGCCCACTTGATGGTCAGTTTAACACTCAGTTAAGTAGTAAAACATTTATATCTACTACTACAAACGGCGGTCAGGTAAGAAACGGTAACAACGCTCTGGCGTGGAGACTTGATAATACTGATGCTGATTTTGCTAACTGGTCATATAATGTACTTTTCAACACAGGCGAGACTATAGTTCTTCGTGATGTTGAGAATGATATATTAGCAACTACTCTCGGTATGTGGGTATACATTCCTGAGAACGCGTTCCCGGCTGCCGGCAAGGGACTTTCTTTCCAGTCACAGCTATATGTAAAGAATGCTGACGGCTCTTATTCATGCAAGCAGGATCACTTTACGTTTACTTCTGCTGCAACAGGAAACAAGACAAACCTGAACTCTGCTACTAATGCAGATATCCCAGAATCACGCTGGGTATATATGTCCATAGATATTTCTAAGTACGATTATCTTTGCACACCTGTTGCTACAGACACAGGCAACTCTCGTTCTCCGTCATTTATTCGTACTTATGTAAAACCAGACACAGCTGATGTAGTTACCTTCTACATAGACGACATTACTCTTGACTATAGCTCTGCTGTTGATGACAGAGTACTGCCAACTATAACAAATCCTACTTATTCTACATCTGATACAGCTGTTACTCTTGAAAATGGCGCAACTATCAGCGGTAGTAACTTTGCGTTCTCTGCAACTGTTGCTGATAACGCTGCTCTTGATACAACATCAGGCAAGATCACTGTTGACGGCATTGAAATCAAGTCAAGCGTTGCAGGTGGCGCACTTTCTTCTACAGAAGATGTAGTTCTTGGTGCTGGCGAGCATTATGTTGCTTTTGAAATCAAGGACGAACTTGGCAACCCTATGAAGATTACAAGAACATTCACAGTTTCAGGTGATGCTGTTGTATATCTCGGCGGTCATAATGACTCTGGTGAAACACCAAGCGCAGCTTCTGTTTACTATGTTGATATCAATGTAGCAAACCTTGCTGACGTTGATAACCTTTCTGCAGTTCTCAAGCTCAACAATTCTAACACTTGGGATACAGATGGCATAATTGTAGCTGATGGTTATGAGGCTACAGTTGAATACAACGAAGTTTCAGAGCTTCTCACAGTTAATGTTGAGCGTTTCAATAACGCAAGTGCAAGAAGCGCTAACAAAACTTTGGTGAGCATTCCTGTTCGTGTATGGACATATGATCTTTACGACTATGTAAAAGAGATATATGATGATCCTGCAGGCTATGCTGATAAGACATCAACTTATGTTTCAAGTAATAACAGACCTAAGGTAGATATTGAATGTGAAGTAGTTTGTGGTGTACTCAATAAGACAGATTCTTTTGCTGGCTCTATTGATGTTGCTACTGAACTTACAACTATAAGCTCTCCTTACCACGTACATGATGCACAGCTTACAGCTTGTGAAGATGTAGATGCAACATGTACAACAAGTGGTTACACAGGCCGTACCTACTGCGAGTCTTGTCAGTCTGTAGTAGACTGGGGTACTATCATCGATGCTAAGGGACATGACTATGCTATTGTTGATGGTCAGTTCGTATGTCAGGAGGAGACCTGCGGTTATACTTACGTGACAACTACTGGTTCATTCGAACTCGGTGGCGATTTGTATTACTCTGTTAACGGCGTTCTCAAGACCGGTTGGCAGGATATGGACGGACTTTACGGCTATGCCGGTGAAGACTACAAGATGTATGTAGATGGCGAGTATACTATCGATGGTATCACTTATACATTTGCAGAGGATGGCACTACAGCAGGTGCTTGGACTACTAACTCAAAGGGTACACGCTACAGTGTTGGTCCATCATTCGTTAAGCGTAGTTGGGTAGAGATTGATGGCGCTAAGTATTACTTCGGCGAAGACAACTATATGTACACAGGCACACGTTCTATTCCTAAGAACAGAAACAACCTTGACGAGGGTACTTTCTGGTACCTCTTCGGTGAGGACGGCAAGTATATCAAGGATTATACTGACCTCAATGGTATCGTAGAGGAGAATGGTTCTCTGTACTGGGTTGTTGATGGTATGAACGCTTACGGTGGTTTGATGCTTATCGATGGCGATTACTATTACGCAAGAACATACGGTCAGCTTGTAATGAACAAAGACTACTGGATTACAAAGACAAACGGTTTCCTTCCAGCTACTAAGTATACATTTGGTGCAGACGGCAAGATGATAAATCCTCCTGCAGTTGATGAGCCTGATGTAGAAGACCCAACAGAAACTCCGGATGCTACAGAGCCACAGGTTAATAGTGGTATCGTATCAGAAGGTGGCAAGTTGTTCTGGTATGTAGATGGCGTCAAGACTTATGGTGGTCTTATGTTCATCGATGGCGACTATTACTATGCTCGTACATCAGGTGAGATTCTCACAAACATCTCTTACTGGATTACAAAGACAAACGATCTGTTACCTGCTGCAAGATATACATTTGGTGCAGACGGTAAGATGGTAGACGCTCCTGTAGTTGATGAGCCAACAGAAGCTCCTACAGAGACTCCTGAGGCTACAGAACCTGCTGCTAAGAACGGTATCGTATCTGAAAATGGCAAGTTGTTCTGGTATGTAGATGGTGCTAAGACCTATGCTGGTCTTATGCTTATAGACGGCGACTACTACTATGCTCGTACATCAGGTGAGCTTGTAACTAACAGAGATTACTGGATTACTACAACTAACGATCTGTTGCCGGCAGGTAAGTACACCTTTGGTGCAGATGGTAAGATGATAGATCCTCCTGTAGTTGATGAGCCTGATGTAGAAGATCCAACAGAAACTCCAGATGCTACAGAACCTGCAGTTAAGAATGGTATCGTATCTGAGGGTGGCAAGTTGTACTGGTATGTAGATGGTGTCAAGACCTATGCTGGTCTTATGCTTATCGATGGCGACTACTACTATGCTCGTACATCAGGTGAACTCGTAACCAACAGAGATTACTGGATTACTACAACTAACGATCTGTTGCCGGCAGGTAAGTACACCTTTGGTGCAGATGGTAAGATGGTTAGATAAAATAATTATTCTCAAGATTTATTGAGTGCCTGACCTTTTGGTCAGGCAACCGCACATAATCAGAGCCTCCACGTGGCGTGCGGTGGATACGAAGCTTGTTCGGCTAATCTGATTTTAATTAAGTTAACGGTCCTTGTGTCAGTTAAGATAAATACAGACATCAGACGCAGAAAGTATCAGATATATAAGATTTGTCAGGATTTAAGATTTTCTGAAATTTTTCAGCCCTGACTCCTGTTTCTTTAGTAAGAAATTTCATGGAGAAAAAATGAAGTTTAGTATAATTGTTCCTGTTTACAACGCTCAAAAATACATAACTGAATGCTGTAATTCTGTTTTTAATCAAAGCTACAAAAACTATGAATTAGTTATTGTGGATGATGGTTCTACCGATGGCAGTTCATCTATATGCGATCAAATTAAGAACTCAGAGCCTGATAAGGTCAAAGTTATACACACAGAAAACAACGGCACATTACTTGCGAGAAGAGCAGGTATCAGAGAGGCTACCGGCGATGTGATAGTGTGGCTTGATGCTGACGATTATATTCACAGCGAACTGTTACAAAAACTGTATGATTGTTTTTCAGAGAGTCAGTGTGATTTGATTTTTTATAACGCATCAAAAAAAGCAGATTATTCAACACGAGATTATTTTTTCACATTTGATTGTAGCGGTGGATTTTGTGATGTGCAAAAGCTCGAGTGTTATAAAAAAATGGTGTATTCTGACCTGCCAAATTCATTGTGTCTCAAGGCTGCTAAACGAAAATGTTTTGATAATCTACCTGATTTTTCCGGTATGTCAAATATAATAAACGGCGAAGATTTGCTGTTGTCGTTATATATGATTACGGCAGCTGAAAAAATATCATATTTAAACGAGACTCTTTATTACTATCGACAGAACGAGCAAAGTGTCGTTCATTCTTACAATCCTGACAGAGCTCATTCTATAAAAACAGTTCATCAGGAGTTTGAGCGATTTATCGATATTTGGGACATGCCGTTATTACATGCTGCTCACTATAGCCGAGAGGTAAGAGGCTGGGTTGAGACGCTGTTGATTTTGATGGAAAACAAAAAACATATGACCTCATCAAAATTCAACGAAAACCTTAGAGCAATGTCAGAGGACGAGTACTTCCGCTGTGCATATGATGCTATGGATAAGACCGTTCTCGATAGAAAAAATCGCATAGTGGCTAAACTTTTGTATCAGAAGCAATTTTTCCTATTGAGAGCATTTGGGCTTTTCAAATCAATTAAGCATATGCTCAAAAAATAAAGACAAGGAGAACATAATAAATGGCAGACACACGATCAAGTCGCGCAAAAAAGAATATCTATGTATCGTTGTTATGTCAGATTGTCACTCTGCTGTGTGGTTTAATTGTTCCGAAAATGTTGCTCGATTCCTTTGGTTCAGAGGTTTATGGTGCAACTACATCAATTGCGCAGTTTTTGGCATATGTAACTCTGCTTGAAGGTGGCATCGGAGGAGTGGCTCGTGCTGTTTTGTACAAGCCGCTTGCCAATAACGATGTCAATACTATGTCTGCTATCATGGCAGAGCTTCGCAAGTTTTTCAGAATTATTGCTGGTATTTTTGCAGTATATGTATTAATACTGGCATTTTCATTCAAGTCTATTTCTGGTCTACAACAGTTGGATCAGTTTTCTACTTTTTTACTGGTAATTGTTATCAGTATTTCAACATTCGGACAGTACTTTATTGGTATATCCAACTCTATTCTGCTTCAGGCAGCACAGCGTTCCTATGTTACTAATTTTATAAACCTGTTGGGTACTATTGTTAACACCGTAGCTACCGTGATTCTTGTCACCGTAAATTGTGATATTATCACCGTAAAATTAGTCAGTAGCCTTATCTTTTTGCTCAAGCCTGTTGCTTTATGGTTGTATGTCCAAAGACTATACAAAATACAACGTGTAAAAAAATCAGAGAAACAATATTTAACTCAAAAGTGGAGTGGACTGGGTCAGCATATTGCATATTTTCTTCATTCCAATACAGACGTAGTTGTGTTGACATGCTTCTCTACACTAAAAAATGTAGCCGTATACGCTGTGTATAATATGGTTATCTCTCATATGCAGAATCTCGCAATTTCTTTTGTTTCTGGTATGGAGGCTCTCTTTGGTGATATGTTGGCAAAGGACGAGCACAAACAACTGCACAAAACGGTTAGTCTGTACGAGACAATGATTTCTGTAGTGTCAGTACTGTTGTTTGCAACAACTGCGGTTATGATAGTTCCTTTTGTCAAGCTGTATACAGTTGATGTACAAGACACCAATTACGAAGTTCCAGCTTTTGCATTACTATTAACATTGTCAGGCTTGCTATATTGCTTGAGAATGCCATATCATTCGCTCGTAATTGCTGCCGGACATTTCAAGTCCACTAACTTAGCAGCTTATGGAGAGGCGATAATTAACATAGTGCTTTCCATAGTATTGTTATGGAAATTCGGACTTGTGGGTGTTGCATTTGCTACTATCTGTGCTACGTTTTTCCGTTTTGTTTATTATGTAATCTATTTATCTAAGAATATTTTCTATAGAAATGTCATTGTCAGTATCAAGCGTTTTTTGGTGAATGCTATGGCTTTTGCTGTGATTTTTATTGCAGGCAGAGGTATCGTTTCAATTATGCGAATTGATAGTTATCTGACATGGGCTTTCTGTGGAGCCGTTGTTGCAATTTTATCGCTTATAGTTATCCTTGCGGTCAATTTCCTGTTTTACCGTAACGAGTCTATTGGCGTTGTAAAACAATTATATAAAAAACGAAAGGTATAATGTGATTCAATAATAGGGAAAGTGTATGGAAAACAATAATTCACAATTAAAGAAACAACTTAATCCTATCAATGTTTGGGCGATAGCGTTGGGCTGTATTATAGGCTGGGGCTCATTTGTAAACCCTGGCAAAAAATTCCTGCCAAATTCAGGCGTTGCCGGTACGACTATTGCGATGATACTCGGCGCACTTGTTATGATAATTATCGCATCGAGCTATGCGTATATGGTTCCTAAGTATCCGAAGGCAGGCGGTGAGTATACATTCACCAAAGAATGTTTCGGAAAAAACATGGCTATATGCTGTGGCTGGTTTCTTGTTGCTGCTTATCTGACAAATGTACCTATGAATTCAACAGCTATTGGTTTGATAGTTGATGGTTTGGATGGCTCAGCTGACTTGTTGAAGTTTGGCTTTCATTATTCAGTCGCAGGCTTTGAAGTTTACTTGGGCGAGATACTGTTTGCGTCTGCTATATTAATATTGTTTGCTTTTATGAATATCTGGGGAGTGAGGAAAGCGGCAATTTTACAGACTGTTTTGGCTTCTCTTTTAGTTATCTCTGTGTTCGTTTTGGCTGTTTCGGCTATTTTTAGCAGCAAGACTCAACTCGAAAATCTACAGCCACTATGGGGCTTTGACAAGGAAGCTGCGATTGCAGCAGGCGCTACAACTGAAAACATAGGTGCTTATGCACACAGTGGTACAGCAGGTGTCTTGAGCGCGATTCTTGCAACTTTTGCAATTGCTCCTTGGGCTTATGTTGGTTTTGATACCATTCCACAGGCAGCAGAGGAGTTTAAGTTCTCTCATCGCAAGGTTATCTTCATTATGGTTATTGCAATCGTTTTCGGTTGCTTTGTGTATACTTCAAACAATATGGTCACAGCAGCTGCTTTAGAGAATTGGCCTGACAGAGTTATGGCTGGAGAATGGGTTTTGCTCGTTGCAGCAGAGGAGATTCTCGGAGTTTTTGGCAAGGTGCTTATCGGCGTTGCTGTTTCATCTGCAGTATTGTCGGGTATTATGGGATTTTATCTTGCTTCATCAAGACTGCTTTATTCAATGGCTAACGATGGCTCTATGCCTAAGGTCTTTGGCAAAATTGATCATAGATACGGCACACCAAAGAATGCTATTGTTTTCTGTATGATTATTTCACTTTCTGGTCCATTGCTTGGTAGAGAAGCGCTTGGTTGGTTTGTGGATATGTCTGCCATAGGCGCATCGCTTGGATTCTTTTTCACTTGCGCATCTACGCTCAAGATGATAAAGACAAGCAAAGATTCATATAGAGGCACCGGATTTTTTGCAGTTGTCGGACTTATATTCTCGCTATTGTTTATGGTATTACAGCTTGTACCGATTCCCGGTTTACAAGGAGTACATTTCTGCAAACAATCATACATCCTTCTGCTTGTATGGATAGCAATAGGTGTGGTGTTTACATTGCTGCGAAAGAAAGCAAAAGTATAATCGAGTCAATATTTACCGTGTGGAGTTGATAAAGTATGTTGATGAGCAACATCGAGTTTAGTAACAAGTGCATATTGGTTACAGGGGCTGCGGGCTTTATAGGTGCAAATCTGGTGATGTCATTGCTTAAAATGCCAGAACCTATGACCATTGTCGGTCTTGATAATATGAACGATTATTATGATGTATCATTGAAAGAACATAGATTAGATACAATAAACAAGATTTCAGACAGTAGTGATAATAAGAATTGGGTGTTCATAAAAGGCAGCATAGCAGACAAAGCACTTGTTGTTGATTTGTTTGAAAAATATAACATTGATATTGTTGTCAATTTAGCGGCTCAGGCTGGTGTACGCTATTCTATAGACCATCCTGATGCATATATAGAGTCAAATATGATTGGCTTTTATAATATATTGGAGGCTTGTCGTAATTATCCGGTTGCGCACCTGATTTTTGCTTCAAGTTCAAGCGTGTATGGTAGTAACAAGAAGATTCCATATTCTACAGATGACAAGACAGAGAATCCGGTCAGCCTTTATGCAGCTACAAAGAAGAGCAACGAGCTGATGGCTCATGCGTATAGCAAGCTGTATAATATTCCGGCTACAGGTCTACGTTTTTTCACAGTTTACGGACCGGCAGGCAGACCAGATATGGCGTACTTTTCTTTTACTAATAAATTGTTAAGTGGCGAAAAAATCCGTATATTCAACTTTGGAAATTGTAAGAGAGATTTTACATATGTGGATGACATTGTCAGCGGTATTCTCAAGGTTATGTGCACAGCTCCCAAGAAGAAGCTGGGAGATGATAACCTTCCTATTGCACCATATCGTGTTTACAATATCGGTAACAATAAACCTGAGAACCTGTTAGAGTTTGTAGATATTTTGCAACAAGAACTTATAGCAGCAGGGGTGTTACCATCTGACTATGATTTTGATTCACACAAGGAACTGGTTGCTATGCAACCCGGCGATGTGCCGATAACCTATGCGGATGTATCTGCACTTGAAGAAGATTTTGGCTTCAAGCCATCTACAACACTTAGAGAAGGTTTGCGTAAATTTGCTCAATGGTACAAAGAGTACTATAAAATTTAAGACAAGATGTATTTTAATTTAGATTTCTGTTGTAGATTAAAGCGTAATTTTAGTAAAAATACTTTTTATCTATATTGAGAAAGGTAATTCTTAGCTAATGAAGAAAAAGATAAAGATTGTAGTATGTGCTTTAGCTTGCGTGCTTTTATTGTTTCTGGGAGCTGTTGGTGTTAATGAAATAGGGTTTCTGACTGATAATAATAACGCTTCCATAGATCAGGTTTCGCCTGATTCTGACTCCACGCAAACTAACTACGAAAAGATTATAAAACCAAACGTAGGAGAAGACGGTGTTATTAAGACACCATACATCGACTTGGTATTTGATACAGCTTTTATTGATTATCTGTATGTTGTTCATAACGATGAAACCGAATATGTGGTTGAGTTTTATGCTATTATTGACAACAGGTCAAAACAGCGTTTGTTTGATATAGCTTTTGGTGACAGTACAAACGAAAGCGTTATGACTATCAGCACAGAAGAGGGAGAAATACCTATAAGTACGGTTGTCTATCCGTTCTCACCTGATGATAGTTGGACACAGGACGAAATCAATACGATTTTGGCAATGCAGGAAGTACTCAACGAAATTCTTGCGCAGATGGGTGAGAATGAGGTCAAACCTGACAAAATAGAAACAAAGACACCAATTGTTGCTGCGACCGAATCAACAACAAAAAGCAATACAAAAACTGATACAAAAACCGATGAAAAACCAGAAATCGAAACATATATAGAAACGAAAACCCCTTACTGTACACTCAACTTCCCTGTTGAGTGGGAGGAGTATCTGAAGGTAAAACAGATCAAGGGTGATGTCTATACGGTAGAGTACTATGCTGTTCTTAAAAACAGAGCACCGGTGCTGATGTTTTCAATAATCTTTGGCGGAGACGACGGCGAACAACTCGGTGCGGTAAAGGACACAAACGGACAGTATGTATCTGTCAATCTTGTGTTGGAAACATTCGAAAAACTCAATTACTCAGATAAAGAAATGAAAATTATTCGTGAGATGCAAGACGGTGTCAATACATTGATTGACCAGATTCCGTTTGTTTAATCAGAAAGAGGTGCAGTATGAAAGATAAAATCAAGGAAATTATCAAGCTTATCAAAGAAAAAGATATCAAAATGGTTGACTTCAAAATGGTTGATATCAACGGTCAGTTCCGTCATGTAACTATCCCTGCAGATAGCTTTTCTGAGGACGTTTTTGAGACTGGCATCGGCTTTGATGCATCTAATTACGGCTATGCTGTGGTAGAGAAGAGCGACATGGTCTTTATTCCTGACCCTGATACCGCAATGATAGACCCGTTCTGCGAGATTCCTACACTTTCTATGAGCGGTAACGCTATGATTATCGACACACCTTGTAACCGTCCGCTCGCACAGTACCCACGAAACATCGTATTGGCTGCAGAGCAGTATATGAGAGACACAGGTGTTGCAGATACCATGCTCATTCTGCCTGAGTTCGAGTTCTATCTCTTTGATCAGGTGGGCTGGGAGGTACAGCCTGATTCTATTTCTGTTTGTTTAGATGCCAAACAGTCGTATTGGAATAGCTTCTCTGAGGGCAAAGGTAACATCGTACCAAAGCAGAAAGCGTATCATATAGCTAAACCTTTTGATATTTCTTACGAGTGCCGTAGCGAGATGTGCTTGCATATGGAAGATGCCGGCATCAAGGTCAAGTATCATCATCCTGAGGTTGCAGCCTCAGGTCAGTTTGAGATAGAGCCACAGCTTGGTCAGATGTCCAAGATGGCTGACAACACCATGATTATCAAATATATTATCAAGAATACTGCCGCAAAATACGGTATGAGTGCTACATTGATGCCAAAGCCTATTTATGGCGAGGCAGGCAGTGGCATGCATGTTCATATGTTACTGTTAAAAGACGGCGAGCCTGTATTTTCAGATGATAACGGCTATAGTCATCTAAGCGAAACTGCCCACTATTTTATCGGTGGTTTGCTCAAGCACATAGCGTCACTTTGTGCTATCACTAACCCAAGTACCAACTCGTTCAAGCGTCTGGTACCCGGCTTTGAGGCTCCTGTAACCGTTGGTTATGCCACATCAAACCGCAGTGCAGTTATCCGTATTCCTGCATATGCAAAGAAGCCTCAGCAGAGACGCTTTGAGCTTAGAAACCCAGATGCTACCTGCAACCCATACTTCTGCTATGCGGCTATATTAATGGCAGGCTTGGACGGTATCAAGAACAAAATTGACCCTAAGGCTAACGGCTGGGGTCCATACGATATGAATTTGTACAACCTCTCTGACGAAGAGAAAGCAAAGCTTAAAGGTCTGCCTACCACACTCGAACAGGCGCTTGATGCACTCGAGTGTGATCATGATTATCTGACACAGGGCGGAGTATTTCCAAAAGAGCTTATTGAGAAATTTATCAAGACCAAGCGTGAAGAGTGTAGCAAGCTATCTCAGATTCCTCACCCTGCAGAGTTTGATAAATACTATAATCTTTAATGTTTTAACTATAATTGAGCACCTGTATTTTCGGGTGCTCTTTTGTTTTTTTGTGCAATTTTTAGTTTGAAAAACAAAAAAAGTTTTTTAATCAAGAAAAACCAGCTTAAAAAGTAAAAAAATAACTACTTAATTATGTGATTTTGTGTTGCTTTTTTTAATTAAAAGTGATATGATATTATAGAATATAAAATTATTATAAGTATAAGTGTGCGTGCGCTTATAAACTATATCAACAGTTGAGTGATTTTAGTCTATTCGTTGTCATATAAATATATGTCAACTTATTATAGTTATTTTATTTTTTCTATTACAGAAAGGATGTAATTAATATGAAAAAAGTATTAGTATTTTGCATGGCAATTCTTATGGTTGTATCTACTACAATCACAGCTTTTGCAGCACCTGGCTTTGTGGTTAGCCCATCTACTAACTCAGGTCCTACACTTGAGGATTATGTTAGTGACAGCGAGGAATGTAACGCATACCTTAAGCTCACACCTTATTCAAAGAGAAATGAGCTTTCTGAGCAGAGAAGAAAAGAGCTCGAAGATGCTTACGGTGATATCGTATCAGCTAAAGACCTCATAGAGCTTTTGGATGAACTCGAGAAGTTAGCTGAAGAAAAGGGTATTCCAACAGAGAATTTAGCAGTAAGCGACCTCTTTGACCTGCATTATGAGGACTGTGATATTCACGATGACCATGGTGCATTTAGAATCAAGATCAAAGCTAACCTGCTTGAGAACTTTGTAGGCTTTATGGTACTCGTTGATGGCAAATGGCAGCTTATCGACAATGCATATGTTGATGGCGAGTATCTTATCTTCAAGACAGACGTATTCTCACCATTTGCTATTATCGTTGACTCAAGTGCTTCTACATCAGTAGCTCCACAGACAGGCGAGAACGCTATGATGTATGTATACATCGCACTTATGGCAGTATCTGCTGTAGCACTTGTTGCAATTGCTGTTAAATACAGAAAGAGAAGAGCTCAGTAATTATTATGAGTAGCTCAAGAGAACATAAGAAAAAGCATCTGAAAATTTTAGTTGTTGTCTTACTGTTAGTGTTTCTCTTGTCTGGTGTTATGCTTCTGATTAATATTTGGGAGCAGAAACAGGGCGTTTATGATGGCGATATCTCAGCTCTGCCTTTGGATGTCATAGAATATGACGGGGTGGAGTACGTTCCTGATGATGATATAGAGACTTTCTTATTGTTGGGTCTTGATAAGGTGCAGGATGACCTCGATTCAAGCTCGTACAACAACGATCAGCAGGCTGACTTTCTGATGCTGTTTGTTGTTGATAACGAGAACTCTACCTGTACCGCACTACATATAAACCGTGATACTATGGTAGAGATAGATGTTTTAAGTATCTCAGGCGAGAAGATAGGTACAGTAAACGAGCAGATAGCTCTGGCTCATACCTATGGTAGCGGTGATAACATCAGCTGTCACAATACATCAGATGCAGTATCAAGACTTCTAAAGAACATTGACATTGACCACTATATCTCTGTGACTATGGACTGCGTACCTGTTTATAACGACCTTGTTGGTGGTATAGAGGTCGAGGTGCTCGATGACTTTAGCGGTATCGATGATACTCTTGTCAAAGGCGAGACCGTGACCCTTACCGGCGACCATGCGCTGACATATGTACGCACTCGTTACGGTATGCCTGACAGCACTAATAATCACAGAATGCTTCGTCAGCAACAGTATATGGACGCGTTGTTTGCTAAGACAAAAGAATGCATAGAAGAAGATGACAACTTCATAGTTGATGCTTCTCTGTCTATGTCTGAATACTTAGTATCAGATTGTACTGTTAATCAGCTTCAGACTTTATTAGAAAAGCTTTCTGCATATGAGCTCTCAGAGATTCGCTCTTTAGAGGGTGAGTCTGTAAAGGGTGAGGTCTTTATGGAATTTTATCCTACAGAAGACTCAATTTTGCAGAATGTAACACAGTTGTTTTATCAACCAAAGGAATAATACTTTAATACTTTAACAATAAATTTTAGAGGTATTTCGATAAAAGGAGATTGTGTATGAGCGTGATTAAAACCTCAGCAGGTGTCTGACACTTGTGATTGGAATTTTGCTTGTACACAACTATAGTTATCGTATACCTCTTTTTGTTTGTAATAGTTATATTTACTTTTTTCATTTACTATTCAAAATATATTAGGAAGAAAGATAATACATTATGAAGCGTAGTCAGATTTTAAACAACGCAAAGTGGATAATTATATGCAAGATCACACAATCGTTGTTGCAGTTTGTAGCCGGTATGCTCAGCGCAAGGTATTTAGGCCCTGCAAATTACGGTGTTATTAGTTATGCAACCTCAATAATGTCTTTTACACTGCCTATTATGAAGCTTGGCTTTGATGCGACACTTGTATATGAACTCGTCAAAGAGCCCCATAAGGAAGGCGAAATAATGGGTACATCGCTTATTCTTAATCTGTTATCTTCTGTTTTGTGTTATGGTGCGATATTCTCTTTTGTATCTGTTGTTAATGCAGACGACACAGTCATTATTATCGTGTGTTTGTTACATGCTACAGCGTTGTTTTTTGCTGCGCTCGAAATGATACAGTATTGGTTTCAGTATAAGCTCTGGTCCAAGTACACTTCCATAGTAACACTGTTTTCGTGTACTTTAGTGTCAGCGTACAAGATATATCTTTTAGCAACACAAAAGAGCGTGTATTGGTTTGCTTTTTCACATGCTATCGAATATGCGATCATTGGTTTTGTATTGTTATTTATTTTCCTCAAAAAGACCTCATGTAGATTTTGTTTTTCTCTAACAAGAGCAAAGAGTATGCTCTCAAAAAGCAGGCACTACATACTTGCGTCTTTGATGATAATCATCATACAGAACACAGACCATATAATGCTCATAAATATGGTTAGTGAAGAGGAAAATGGTTATTACTCTGCTGCTATTACTTCTGTTATCGTAGTACAGTTTGTATATTATGCGATTGTTGATTCCTTCAGACCGATGATTCTTGAATATAAGGAAAAGGGCAACGAAGACCAGTACAAGCTGAATATGTCACGGTTGTTTTGTGTAGTGCTGTACCTTGTTTTTTTGCAGTGTGTAGTATTTGTTGTTTTTGCAAAACTGATAATAACTGTACTTTATGGCGTAAACTATGCACCCGCTGTAAAGGTACTGCGAATTTTGGTTTTTTATTTTTTCTTTGCATTTATGGGTGTTGTACGAAATGTATGGATACTTGCAGAGCAAAAGCAGAAGTATCTTTTGGGTATAAATATAACAGGTGCGGTGTTTAATATCGTCCTGAACAGTTTCCTGATTCCTTATTATGGTGCTTGTGGTGCAGCGTTTGCATCATTCTTGACACAGTTCTTTATGAATTTTGTTCTGGGCTTTGTTTTTAAACCTATCAGAGAGGCAAATTTCATTATGCTCAGAGGTCTTAATCCTAAATTTTTATTCAAAGAGAGCAAGACTATATTTACTGATTTAGTTTTGAAAAAGTTAAAAGGTTAATTTTATAAAATAACAGCAGCCTATCAGAAAACTGGTAGGCTGCTTTTTGTGAACAAAAGTTTACTGTTATTATAAAAAATATAATATATAACTTGATTTTTATTGTATTATCATTTATAATGCAACTGCTGGTTGCAGAAATTTCAAATTCTACTTGGTAGTAGAGTGTAGATGTTTTTGTTATCATAATACTCATATTGGGATAATATTTTGCATAAAATTATCTACAATAATGAAAAGAGGCTGTGTTTTATGACAATAGGCGAGAAGATTACCAAGCTGCGTACATCAGCAAACATATCTCAGGAACAATTAGCTGAGAAGATGTCTGTGTCACGTCAGTCGGTATCTAAGTGGGAGATGGATCAGGCGCTCCCGCAGATAGACAAGGTTATATTGCTGTGCGATTTGTTTTCGATTACTACAGACGAGCTCTTGCAAGATACGATTGATATCAAACCCATAGACTCATCTGAGCACAGAACTCTCAAGTATTTTGGCACAGATGGATTTAGAGGAGAGGCTAACCTCAGCTTAACATCTGACCAGGCATACAAGGTCGGCAGATTTTTGGGTTGGTATTATTCATCCGCGCTTTCAGGTTGTAACAAGCCTAACTATAGACCACGCATTGTTATTGGCAAGGACACCCGCCGTTCAAGTTATATGCTCGAGTATTCTATTGTTGCGGGTATCACCGCATCGGGAGCAGATGCGTACATGCTCCATGTTACTACAACACCGAGCGTCTCTTATGTCACGAGAATGGATGAGTTTGACTGTGGCATTATGATAACTGCATCGCATAATCCGTATTTTGACAATGGCATCAAGATTATCAATCACTTTGGTGAGAAGCTTGACGATGCCACAACCTTGCTTATAGAGTCATATATTGATGGCGATATGAAGAGCCTGGGTGTAAGCTCTTCTGACCTGCCATATGCTCATAGGGACAAGATAGGCTGTATCGTTGACTACGCAAGTGGCAGAAACAGATATATGGCATATCTTATATCGCTTGCATCTCATTCTTACAAAAACTTACGCATTGGTCTTGATTGTGCCAACGGCGCCTCGTGGAATATCGCAAAGTCTGTGTTCTCGGCACTTGGTGCGCAGACAGTAGTTATAGGTGACGAGCCTGATGGCCTCAACTGTAACCTTTCCTGCGGTTCTACTCATATTGACAAGCTGTGCGAGTTAGTTCGTGATAATCATCTTGACTTAGGCTTTGCTTTTGATGGTGACTGTGACCGCTGTATTGCTGTGGATGAGTACGGCAATGTCGTTGATGGTGACAAGATGATGTATATACTTGGCAAACGTCTCAAAGACAGAGGAATGCTTAATTCTGATACAGTTGTCGCTACTATTATGTCAAACAGCGGACTTTTTGAGAGTCTCAGAAAGATAGGTATCCGTTGCGAGCAGACCAATGTCGGTGACCGCTTTGTGTACGAGAATATGCTTGCTAATGACTATTCACTTGGCGGCGAGCAGTCAGGACATATTATTATGAAGAAGTACGCAACCACAGGCGATGGACTTCTGACCGCTATTATGATAACCGAGCAGGTATGCGACAGCAAGCAAACTCTGTCAGAGTTAGCGCAGGGCGTTGTACTGTATCCGCAGATAGTTCGAAACATCCGCGTCAAAGACAAGCAGGCAGTACTTGGTGACGAACAAGTCAAGAAAGCCAAGACTTATGTCGAGGGCCTTATCAACAAAAAGGGCAGAGCTCTGCTCAGACAAAGTGGCACAGAGCCTGTTATCCGCGTTATGATAGAGAGCGAGACCGAGCAATTGTGTGCTCAGTATGCGGACATAATCGTTCAGGCTATTATTGACAGAGGACATTGTGTAGAGTAAAATAGTTAAGTAAGCAAAGTGATTTTGCTATTATAGGAGGAACTTATATGAGATTTATTACAGTAAAAACATACGAAGAGCTTAGCCAAAAGGCTGCCAACATCATCGCTGCAGTTGTTGTTAACAAGCCTGACTGCGTCTTAGGTCTTGCTACAGGTTCATCCCCTGTTGGCACATACCAGAAGCTTGCTGAGAAATATCGCAACGGCGATCTTGATTTCTCAGAGGTTACATCAGTTAACCTTGATGAGTACAAGGGACTCACAGGCGACCATGACCAGAGCTATCGTTACTTTATGAATACTAACCTTTTTGACCATATCAATATCGATAAGAGCCGTACATTTGTACCTAACGGTTGTGCTGCTGATTTAGAGCAGGAGGGCAAGGATTACGACCAGCGTATCGTGGAGCTTGGTGGTACTGACCTTCAGCTTCTCGGCATCGGTCTTGACGGTCATATCGGTTTTAACGAGCCATGTGACGAGTTTGTCAAGGGCACACACGTTGTAACTTTGGACCCATCTACAATTGAGGCCAACGCTCGTTTCTTTGAGTCAGAGGCTGACGTTCCGAGAGAGGCCATCACCATGGGTATGTGGGCTATTATGCAGGCTAAGAAGATTCTGCTTGTTGCTAACGGCAAGAACAAGGAAGAGATTGTCAAGAAGTCTTTCTTTGGTCCTATAACTCCACAGGTTCCTGCTTCTATCTTACAGCTTCATCCTGATGTAACTGTTATCTACAGCGAGAACTGATAAAATTAAACTTTAAAAAGCTCCGTTATTTTTAAAATAACTGAGCTTTTTTTGTTTTTTCTTTTAAAATGTAGAAAAAAGTGTAATTAAGTAGTATATTAAAGTTATCTGATATGTGTAGGTGATTTTTTATGAAAAATTTTGCAAAAAGTTTAATTTCTTTACTTTTTGTTATCTTGATTATTGCATCGTTGCTTGTGCCTGTGGGTGCTGACTCACAGCCTTTGAGCGTGACTGTACTTTTTACTCATGACCTGCATTCGCATTTTCTGCCTGTTAATGAAGACGGCAAAATGCTCGGCGGTGTTGCACGACTCAAGACAGCTATTGATAAAGAGAAAAAAGTGCATCCTGATGCCTTGCTTTTGGATGCGGGAGATTTCTCTATGGGTACTTTGTTTCAGACTCAGTATGCAGACTCTGCTTTAGAGCTTCGTATGCTCGGAGCTTTGGGCTATGATGCTACTACTTTTGGTAATCACGAGTATGATTATCTGCCACAAAATTTTGCCAAGATGCTAAACTCAGCTGTAGCAAGTGGCGACAAGCTGCCTGCTATCGTAGAGGCTAACTATTTTCCACCAACCAAATCTCAAGAGGGCTATACCGATGACTCACAGCTTGTGTGGGACGCTCTTGATAATTATCCTGTAAAAGAGTATATCTTGCTTGAGCGTGGAGGGGTGCATTTTGCGATATTTGGCATCAATGGTGTTGAGTCTCACTCTTATGCTCCAAACTCAGGACATAGACTTTATGACCCTGTAGAGAATGCTCAGAAGATTGTCGATACAGTTGTGGCAGAGTGCTCAGAAAAATACGGTGTTAAGCCGTTTATAGTGTGCCTGTCCCATAGTGGTACAGAAGGCACTCAGGGAGAGGACTATGAGCTTGCAAAGGCTGTAGAAGGAATTGACCTCATAGTGTCCGGCCACAGCCATACTGTGCTCAAAGAGCCGATGATTGTTAATGATACTTTCATAGTATCCTCCGGTGAATATGGCAAATACCTCGGTGAGATTACGCTGACATACTCTGATAATAAGTCAGAGCTTGCTGAATATAAGTTAATAGAGATTAATGACAGCTTTAGCGAGGATAAGCAAATCAAAGCTAAGGTAGAGCAGTACAAGCAGATTGTAAATGACGGATATCTAAGTGACTATAATATGAGCTTCGACCAGGTACTTGTGAATAATACCTACGACTTTGATACAGTAGACGAGGTCTATGCTACACAGCACGAGTCTACCTTGTGCAATGTTTTCTCCGATGCTTATAAATGGTCGGTAGAACAGCACACAGGACAGAAGGTAGACGTTGCGCTGACTGCAGCGGGAGTAATCAGAGAGACCCTGCCAAAAGGCGAGATAACCGTGTCAGATGTGTTTGATGCCGCATCTCTCGGTGTAGGCACTGAGGGCGAGCTGATAGCAGTATATATTTCTGGAAAAGAATTAAAAACCGCCTTGGAGGTAGATGCCTCTGTACAGCCGATTATGGACTCGGCACAGTTGTTTTTCTCAGGAGTCGAGTATTCTTACAATACTAATCGTATGATATTTAACAAAGTTGATTATGCTATGCTTAGAAACGATGACGGTACATTGAGCGAGATAGAAGACGACAAGCTGTATCGTATAGTAACAGGTATGTACTGTGGTCAGATGCTCGGCACAGTAGAGAGCAAGTCGTTTGGTCTGCTCAGTATTGTACCAAAGGACAAAGACGGCAACCCTATAGCACCTGAGGACCTGGACAATTATGTGGTATACACAACACAGGACAAACCGCTGAAAGAGTGGTATGCCATCTCTACCTATCTGCAGTCGATGGACGGCACGATGAACGCAAAGTACAGCGAGGCTGACAACAGAAAGGCAGTATACAGTAGCTTAAGCCCTGCAGATATGCTGAGAAATGCAAATGTCTATACTTATGTAGTGCTTTCTGTTGTACTGATAATTATAGTGGTAGTAGTGCTCGTAGTGTTAAGAATTGTCAGACGCAAGCGTAAGAAGTAAGTAGGTGAATAAGTAAAGCAACGGACAAAACTGTCCGTTGCTTTTTTGTTATAGGTCTATATCGTCAACATCGCATTCGTTGGCAATACACAATGTCAGGCATGCAGTAGTGCTGATAGTCAGCGCAAATGAAAAGAGCAACACGCCTACTAAAATTGTACCTATAGCTGATGTCGCAGCAAAAGGTATAGCGAGCAGAATAATTGAGGAGAGAATAGCTGCGAGTATACCTGTCAGTATATAAGGAATTGTTTTTCTGACGCATCTGCAGATTCCAAGCGAGCGTTTTAGTGCAGAAATTGCAAGCGCACCACCAAGGAAAACTATAGCAACACCGAGTACTACCCATAGGAAAGCAGGGGTTACGCTGATTATTGCGGTGAAGCTGAGTATTGCGGCAGTAATACCGATTACTATGCTTGATGCAATAGCAATGATAAGACAATCGTTCTTGTTATTACAGCATGATTTGTTCATTTTTTCTTTTCACCTCCATTACATAATATGCCAGTGGACATACATCAGTTACCATATGGGCTTTGATTTGTATTCTTATGTTAACACTACTTAACAAAAGTCAAATTTGTTTTACCTTAATTTAACAAAAAAATCACTTTTGTGTGCTTTTATACATCTTTGGATGTTGCTATATTTAAGTTGTTGCTTTTTGTGGCATAATAATGAAAACTATATTGCTTGAATAATTATAAATGTGTTTGCATATATAAAAGGGGATGTTAAAATGGACATTTTTGATGTATTGGAGCTTATCGGAGGACTGTCGCTGTTTTTGTTTGGTATGAACTATATGGGTTCATCGCTCGAAAAACGAGCAGGAAATAGTTTGCGAAATCTTTTGTCAAAGCTGACATCTAACAGATTTGCAGGCTTTATGACAGGACTTGTAGTAACAGCTGTTATTCAGAGTTCATCAGCTACTACAGTTATGGTAGTAGGCTTTGTAAACTCAAGTCTGATGACCTTGTCACAGGCTATCAATGTTATAATGGGCGCAAATGTCGGTACTACAGTTACAGCGTGGATATTGTCGCTAAGCGGTATAGAGAGCTCCAATATCTTTGTACAGCTATTAAAGCCCACATCGTTCACACCTGTTTTGGCACTAATAGGCATCATATTTATGATGTTCTTAAAAGACGAGAAAAAGCACGACACAGGCGCTATATTGCTCGGTTTTGCAACGCTGATGTTTGGTATGGATATTATGTCAGGAGCAGTATCGGGGCTCAGAGATGTACCGCAGTTTGCGCAGATGTTTGTGATGTTTGAAAACCCTATCTTGGGTGTTGTTGTAGGTGCTGTACTCACCGGCATAATTCAGTCGAGCTCGGCATCTGTTGGCGTTTTGCAGGCACTTGCATCTACAGGACAGGTTTCATACGGTGCGGCTATCCCTATAATTATGGGACAGAACATCGGAACTTGTGTGACTGCGCTTATTTCATCAGTAGGAACTAACAAAAACGCTCGCCGTGCATCACTTGTGCATTTGTTCTTTAATATTATAGGCACTGTTGTTATGCTTTTATTGTTCTGCATAGGTAAGGCTGTGTTTGAGATACCATTGTTAAGTGAAAGCGCTACAGCTTTTGGCATAGCAGTTGCACACTCTATTTTTAATATTGCTTGTACAGCGCTTATGTTACCACTTGCAAAGTTTTTGGAGAAACTTGTGTGCTTTATTGTGCCGGATTCAAAAGAAAGTGAAAAAATCGTACAGCTTGATGAGCGTTTGCTAAATACTCCTGCACTTGCACTTGAGCGTAGTCATACACTTGCACAGGAGATGGCGGTTATTACGTCACAGTCTATAAGAGACTCAATCAGTGTATTGAAAAATTACGATGACACTTTGGCACAGAAGGTATATGATGCCGAGAAAAAGACAGATAAATACGAGGATATTCTGGGCACTTATCTTGTGAAACTGAGCAGTCTGTCTATGACTGCTGCTGACAGCGCAGAGGCAGCTATGCTTTTGAAGGTGATAGGTGATTTTGAGAGGATTTCTGACCACGCACGAAACGTGGTGGGTTCTGCAAAAGAGCTAAGAGAAAAAGGTATTATGTTTACTGATAGGGCATATTCTGAGCTTGATAAGTTGACAACTGCTGTCACAGAGATAATCGATATATCTATTAAAGCTTTTGCTGACAATGACGCATCACTTGCGCTTAGGGTTGAGTGCCTTGAAGACATAATTGATGGTCTCAAGGACACTATGCGCTCAAACCATACAAAACGACTGCAACAGGGAGTATGTAACCTTGAGATAGGTTTTGTGTGGTCTGATTTGCTCAACAACTTAGAGCGTGTGTCTGACCATTGCTCTAACATAGCAGGCGCTGTTGTTGACTTTGCACACAATAATCTTAATACCCATCAACAGCTCAAAGCTATCAGAAAAAATACAGAAGAATTTGATAATATATACAACGAATACAGTGCAAAATATCAGCTTGTATAATGTAAAATAAGCCTTGACTAATCAAGGCTTTTTTTATATCATTAAACTAATGAGTCGAGTTTTGACTTGTTATTACAAAATATTGTTTTTTGTGTAGGAAAGGGGTATTAACAGTATGAAAATTTGTCCTAATTGTAATAACGCTATCAACGATGAGGCTATGTTCTGCACTAAGTGTGGAGCATCACAGGTAGCACAGCAAAGCAGTGCTGTTCCACAGGGAGCACCGGTTGCACCCCAGGCACCACCTGTAGCACCTGCATCTCAGGCACCGCAGGGTACACCTGTGCCGCCACAGCAGCCATACTATGCACCACAGCCTGTTGTAGATCCATATGACCACACAGCAGCTTTTGACGCTCAGGATATCTCAGACAACAAGGTCATTGCTATGCTTGTATACCTTTTGGGAGCGGTTGGCATACTTATAGCTTTGTTATCATCAAAAGAGTCTAAGTATGTAGCCTTTCATCTGCGTCAGGCATTGAAGTTCTTGGTAGTAGAGACATTGACAGGCTTAGCTACAGCGCTCTTGTGCTGGACATTTATTGTTCCTATTGCAGGCGGTATTTTGCTTGTTGTGTTGTTTGTTATCAAGATTATCGCTTTCTTCCAGATTTGTTCAGGAAAAGCAAAAGAGCCTGCTATTATTCGTAGCCTCGGCTTTTTGAAATAATTATTACATATACTATGAGCCCTGCTAATATAGCAGGGCTCTTTGTTTTATAATTTTATTATTTTTGAGTTAAAATCATTTGTGCTGTCAGATTTATCTTCTCTTGAAATTGAGTAAATATTTGAGGCCCTGACATCTATATCAAATATTTCTTTGGCGTCAGTACTTAGCTTTTCGTAGTCTTGCTTTACCTTTGCTATGACGGGTAGGGTAGAGCTTTTGAGAAGTGCTGAGCCTTTTTCGTTCATAGCGAGCACTCGTACGTACCGTACGCCCTGCAATGCCTTGCGTACTGTGTCTGTGTTGATGCCTAAAAGAGCACAGACGATCAGCCTGCGTAGTCTTGCGTGGGTGTATCTGCGGGTTTTGAGCTCATCAATTAATTCGTCCAAGTAGTTGTTGCGTTTTGCGTACTCAAAAATTCTGTTATATAAACCTTCGTTTGCGTTTGGCAGGGCTGAGAGCTCGTCTTTGTCCATTGTTTTGAGCTTGTACATTATTGCTGATTCTATGTTTTTGATGTTGGCAGGATTTGTGATAACCATATCGGTGTATTCGCTGTATGGCTTGTTTTTGTATATCAGCTCTCTGATATATGATGCGCTTGCTATGTTGTCGGTAGCGGTTTTGCTGTCGTGATTTACCCCTGTTCTCTTGATAGCGATTGGTGTGATGTTGCTGTTTTTCAAAGCTTTTATATATTCAAGTCCCAATGTGTTGTTAGGTCCATCAAGTATAGCAGAGTGCTCAGGTGATAAAATCTCTCTTACAGCGTCTGACACAGCCTTCGCATAGTAATCGCCCTTGTCCATATTTTCTTTTATTTTTTCGTTGAAAGATGTGCTGTCAAAGGCATCTGCGATTTCTTTGAGCTTAGATATATCGTCATTTTCTGCACCAAAGCACAGTTTGTCTATACAAAGCGCTTTGGCAATTTCTACACCGCCAAAGGCGAAAATCTCTGCGCTTGATACTGCGTAAACTGTTGGCAACTCTATCACAAGGTCACAGCCGTTTTTTAGAGCTTCCTTTGCACGGGCGTACTTGTCTGCTATTGCGATATCGCCACGCTGTACAAAGCTACCGCTCATAATGCCCACTACGGTGTCTGCGTGTGAGGTTTTGACTTTTTCTATCAGGTATTTGTGCCCGTTATGAAAGGGGTTGAATTCGCAGATTATGGCCGCTGTGCTCAAACGTGTCACCTTCTTAATAAAAAACTTGAAATATGCGATAAAAAGTATTATTATATTATACGGTAAATAAAGTAAATTTTCAACAGGAGGATTATTTTATGAAAATTCTTGTTATTAATGCAGGTAGCTCATCGCTGAAATATCAGCTTATCGATATGGAAACTGAGCAGATGATAGCTAAGGGCAACTGTGAGCGTATAGGTCTTGAGGGTTCGTTCATTGGTCACAAAACTGCAGACGGCAGAGAGTTTGAGCAAAAAGTTGAGATGGATAACCACGCTAAAGCTTTTATGGTAGTAAAGGATGCATTGCTTGACAGCGAGCATGGTGTTATCAAGAGTCTGTCAGAGGTTTCTGCTGTGGGTCATCGTGTAGTACAGGGTGGTTCACTCTTCTCAAAGTCAGTTCTCATTGATGATGAGGTGCTCAAGGGTATTGAGAGCCTTATTCCGCTTGCACCGCTTCATAACCCTGCGCACGTACAGGCTATGAAGGGTTGTCTTGAGGTTTTCGGTCAGGATACACCTATGGTAGCTGTATTTGATACATCGTTCCACTCAACTATGCCTGAAAAAGCATATATGTATGCTGTACCATACGAGTTTTATGAGAAATATGCTGTTCGCAGATACGGCGCACACGGTACATCACACCGCTATGTATCAAGCGAAATGGCTAAAATAATGGGCAAGGACATCAAGGACCTCAAGATTATCACCTGTCATATCGGTAACGGCTCATCTATCACAGCTGTTGATGGTGGCAAGGTTGTAGACACATCTATGGGTCTTACACCGCTTGATGGTATTATGATGGGTACACGTACAGGCTGTCTTGATCCATCTGTTGTTACATTTATCGCTGAGAAAGAGGGACTCTCTCCAAAGGAGATGGATACTCTCCTCAATAAGCAGTCGGGTCTTTTGGGCGTATCAGGTGTATCATCTGATGACCGTGATGTTTCTGCTGCTGAAGAAGCAGGCAACGCTCGTGCACATCTTGCACACGAGATGCTTTACTACCAGATTGCTAAGTACATTGGTCAGTACTATGTTGCTATGGGCGGTTGTGATGCTATCGTATTCACAGCAGGTCTTGGTGAGAATCAGCCACAGCTCAGACGCAAGGTTTGCGAGTATCTTGAGTTTATGGGTGTTAAGCTCGACCTTGAGTTTAACGAGCAGGCTCGCCGTGGTGTTACAGGCAAGCTCTCAACTGACGATTCTACTATCCGTGTTGAGCTTATTGCTACTAACGAGGAGCTTGTTATCGCAAGAGACACACAGGAGATTGTTAGCGCACTTTAATTCTGATTTAGAATTATAAATGATAAAATTTATGCCGCCGATTTTTCGGCGGCATTTTTCGTTATATTGGATTACTTGTGTAGTCTTTGTCGCCGGCTTCGGTCTTATCTCGAAACAACAGCGAGATGCACCATAGCGCCGCAAGACCGACAACTACATAGATGATTCTACTGATTATTCCTGTCTGACCGCCGAATATCCATGCAACAATATCAAACTTAAACAGGCCGATACTGCCCCAGTTGATACCGCCGATAACCAGCACGCTCAATGCAATTTTGTCAAGCATATCTAAAACCTCCTGTATTTTTAGGCTGTTTTAGTATTGTTAACAGAAAGAGTGGTATTATACTGTGATTATATGGTAATGAGCACGACAGAGGCAACAGTAGCGATAACACCGAGCACAAGTAAAATAATGGCAATTATCTTTGTTGTCTTTACTGCTTTTTTTATTTTATTTTTTTCTATCATAACATCAGCAGGAACAGGGAAGAGCAGATACAGCATACCGAGTATCAGTAGCGGGAGCGCTACCATAAACGCTCCTACCTCTCTGATAAAAGAGAACACAAAAATTCCAACACCTATAGACATAACGCCCACACCGTTTATTATGCTCATAGCTTTTGTGATGCTGTCACGCATTTTGTAGAACGCTTTTGCATCATTTTCGCAGTTATCAGAGCAGTACATTTCGTGATAGGATATTTCTTTAGCGCAGTATTCGCATTTTTTCAAAATTAAATCACCTTGCTTTTTAAACTTATAAGAGATAGTACCACAAAATAGTATGTTTTTCAACAGCAAAGGTGATAAATTGAGTTAAGAATTTTTGTATTTTTAATATTTGTTTGGTGTTTTTATTTATTTTGAATAAATAAATTAAATTTATTTGTATGAAATATGAATTGCAAGTTGTTAAAACTTGGTGTATAATTACCTTGTAGAATTATGGGGGCACTCTGCGCTCTCTTCTATTATTACTATTTTCCTTCAGGAGGTCAACATGAAAACAAAAAGAATTATCAGCTTGATTCTTGCAGTTGTATTGGTTGCTTCTTGTTTTAGTGCTATCGGCTTTGTATCCGCAAGCGCTGAGACAAACTACAACGAATACGAGAAAATGCTTGAAGCTATCAAGCCTGAGAACAACTATGGTCTTGAGGACACAGTTAATGATGGTAAGATCATCCAGGCATGGAACTGGTCTTTTGAAAACATTATTGCAAATCTCGAGCTGCTTGCTGAACAGGGATTTACAACTATACAGGTATCTCCTCCAAACGAGATCAAAATGCCTACTAAGGGTGCTAAGGTTTGTGAACCTAAGGTTAACGGCGTTGAACCTAACGGTTGGTGGATGTTCTATCAGCCTGCAGGCTTCCAGCTCAACGAGTCTGAGGACAACGCACTCGGTACAAAGGATGAGTTTATCGAGATGTGTGACAAGGCTCACGAGTTAGGTCTTAAGATTATTGTAGACGCAGTTATCAACCATATGGGTACAGATGAGACACATACAGGTCCATATAACAACAATGATCCTGATCCAATGAAACACGTGAATGAGAGAGCTTGGGAGTTCGAGCCGGAAATTCTTAATGCTCAAGCTTTCCACAAGCCATGGGTTAACATGTCATATAAAGAGAACTACTGGGATGGTTATTCAGATTACGACATCGAAGAAGACCTTACTCAGCATTGTACATCAAAGCTTCCTGACCTTGATACATCAACTCAGCTTGTTCAGGATGTTATCTATGATTACTTTGTAGAGCTTGTTGAGGCTGGTGCTGACGGCTTCCGTTTTGACGCTGCTAAGCACATCGAAACAAAGTATGATACATACTTTGCTTCTGATTTCTGGGAAGACACACTTATTAAGCTTAGAGCTGCATATCCTCATAAAGAGTGCTACGCATACGGTGAAATTCTCAACAAGTGCGGTGACGGTCGTCCATTTAGTGAGTACACAGAGCTTATGGATGTTACTGACTCAGGTTCTTACTATGGTATCAAAGATTCTGTTGTAAACAACGGTAATGGCGGTAACCCAACTCCTTACTATCAGTCAGAGGCTGAAGGCTGTGATCCAAAAACAGTTAACTTTACAAAAGAGAACGTTATCCAGTGGAACGAGTCACACGACTGGTACATTGACGGCGGTACATCAGCACTCACAGTTTCTCAGAGAAACAGAATCTGGGCACTTACAGCTGCTCGTCAGACTATCACAGGTATATACTTTGCTCGTCCAAACGATGCTACAGGTAACAGCCGTGCGGAGATTGAAGCTATCTGTGCTAACATCGAATTAGGTGAAGCAAACCACACATCTTGGACTTGCCCTGAGGTTGCTGCTGTTAACCAGTTTGACAACTACTTTGGCGATGCTTCTGAGTATTGCTCAACAGTAGATAAGGTTACAGCTATCGAACGTGGCACACTAGGTGTTACACTTGTAAACCTTAGTGGTACAACTAAGACTGTTGATATGAGAGTTAACACACTTGCTAACGGTACTTATATTGATTCTATCACAGGCAACGAGTTTGAGGTTGTTGATTACAAGCTTTCAGGTACAATCGGCTCAACAGGTATCGCTTGTCTCTACTATGCAGAAGACACAGAGCCTTACTATCCAGTGAAGCCATGGAACCCATATGATGAGCCAGTAGATCCAGTTGCTGGTGTATTCCCAGAGTTTCCTGGTTACACAACTCTCGTTCTTTCTTCAAAGTCATGGGGCACAGCATATCTCTATTGCTGGAGCAGAGATGCTATGGGCAATGAGCAGGAATACCTCCCATGGCCAGGTGAGCCAATGAAGAAGGTTACTGATGATAACGGTTACGGCGAGAAACAGTTCGTTGGTTATGTTCCATCAGAGTACAATATGTACATTATCAATAATGGTACTGGTGGCGGTGCTAACCAGACTATCGACCTTTCTGTACCAGCAAGTTCAGGTGTATGGCTTGATACTCAGGATGCTGAGGGTAAGTGGAATGTAGGTTACTGGACACCAACATTTATTCCAACACCAATTCCTACTACACCATCTGAGACAACACCTACTGATAAACCAACAACACCAGACGATGATGTATATATGATCGGTGATACTGATGGAGATAACAAGATAACAGTACTGGATGCTACATATATTCAGAGACATTGTGCTAAGCTTATGACACTTGAAGGTAATGCTTTCAAGGCTGCTGACACAGATAACGATGATAAGATTGCAGTTCTTGATGCTACATATATCCAGAGATATTGTGCTAAGCTTTCAACTCCTACAAACATCGGCGATATGAACAACGCTATTGCTCCATAAGCATAATTTGTGATTTTTTCGCAGGCGGATGCGTATGCATTCGCCTGTGTTTTTTAGACGGTGATATTTATGCATATTCCTACTTACTCTACTAACGAGATAGAGGTGCTCAGATTCTCTGATGCACTTGTACCTCACAACACAGATACATACGATGAGTCAAAGTGGCTGTATGTGCCCGATTTTTACAGCGAGTACCGATATATACTTGGTACAAAAGGGGACAACCCGCTAATTTGTGTGGGGATAAATCCTTCTACAGCGGCACCTGATGACCTTGACAACACCTTGAAATCCGTAGAGCGTATTGCTTTTGGTAACGGCTATGACAGCTTTATTATGTTCAATGTCTATGCTCAGCGGGCGACTAACCCTGACGATATGGAGTACGAATTCAACCCGTTTTTGCATAGTGAGAATATGAAAGCTTTTGAACATATATTGAGACTATCAAAGGATGGCGGTCATATATGGGCAGCATGGGGTAATATTATAGAAAAGCGTGACTATCTGTCTGAGTGTGTGCTTACTATGGCAGAGATATCCAAGCGCTATGGTAGCAGGTGGTATACTGCCGGCAAAATATCGAAGAAAGGTCATCCGCATCATCCGCTGTATTTAAAGGCTGACACACAGCTTGACAGCTTTGATGTTGACTTGTATTGCGAGAAAATTCTCGGTAAGTGAGAATTTCACAAATCATTTAAATGAGCAACACAGCCTAAAATTTGGCAAAATAAAAGCACCCGAAGTAAATTGCTTTGGGTGCTTTTATTATTTTTCTAAAATATAAATTTAATTTTCAAATCCTATAAGTACGCCACCACTCTCAGCGTAAAAACTGCACAGGCCGTATGTCTTATCCACTCTGATATTTGCCTGAGGGTAGTACTTCTGAATATATCTTTTGATATTGAGCGCAAATCTTTCATTATAGCAGTGATCGATGATTACTTTTTTGCCTCTGTATCCACACTCTTCCATTCTGTAAAATAACCTTTGCAGTGCTTTTTCTTCACCTCGAGCCTTATCGAGTGGCTCAAGGTCACCTTTGTTACTTGCTTTTCCTACTACTCTTATACCGAGTATTCCTGATAACTTAGCGACAACAGGGCTGACTCTGCCGTTGTTCGCAAGGTTTGTCAGCGACTCGAGTGAGAAAACAAGCGAAGTCTGCTTTTTGTATTTTTCGATTTTTTTGCATAGTATGTCAAAGGTGGTGTTATTCTTGTATAATTCAATTGCTTTTTCTATGTATAGTTTTAGCTCGGGTCCTGCTGATAGAGAGTTCACTACATATACTTTTGAGTCTGTGTGTTTCTGCATATAATCTTTTGCTGCTATACATGCACAGTTATAACTGCCTGATAAAGTTGCAGTTATTGTAATGCAGAGAATATTCTTTGCACCCTCATAGGCTGACAGATAGTCATCTATACTCGGACATGCGGTAGACGACTTACCTTTGAAGTTTTTCATATATGCGACCATACGGTTAACATTAAGTTCTTTGTTGTCTACAAACTCTTTATCTCCTGCTATTATTTTGAGTGGGGCAGTGTTAAATTTTATATCACTATCAATAGAGAAAATATCTGCAGACGAGTCAACAACTATCTTAAAATCATTAATCATATTAATCTCCTGTATTGTTTTTGTCAGTGTGATTATACAGGTTTTTCAAAAACCTGTCAAGTGGTAACTATTAATCTATCTTTGGTTTTTGGGTTGACAAAACGAGTAAATAACTATATAATTCAGATATGGATAAAAATTTTATTTGTACAGATGATATCAGAAATTTTCGATTGCCTCGCTACTCGGAGATTCCGAATGTCGGACTGTATCTGGAACAGACAACTAAATATATAAACAGTTATTTAAAACCAATAGGCTTTGAGATTACAGGCTCTATGATTCGAAATTATGTAAAAATGCATATGCTCGATAATCCTAAAAATAAACAATACTATACGGAGCATATTGCGTATCTTATAGCTATTACTGTGCTGAAAAACATTGCATCGCTTGACAATTTATCTCTGCTTTTTTTAAGACAAAAACAGATATATACAGAGCAGGTTGCATATGATTACTTTTGTAACGAGCTTGAGAATATGCTACACTATCAGTTTGGCATCAAAGACCAGGTGGACAGCATAGGCACTACTCATACTAATGAGAAAAAGATGCTTAGAAGTGCTATCATAGCAATCACACACATTGTTTATCTTAATTTTGGTTTTAAAGAGTTTAGTGTAGAACAGAAAAGCACTGATTATATTAGTATGATAGAGGTATAATAAAAGCACCCAAGGTAATGTATTGTTTGTCTTGGGTGCTTTTTTATTATAAATAAAAAATGAGCGGTGCATAGACCGCCCAACATATTTAGTGTATCAAATTATATATGTAATTGTCAAGCATTTTATGGTCAAAATTAATTAAATCTACATAATTGCTAAGAAAATTATGTTAACATTGTACAAAATATGTATTGAATTTCGCCTTTCTGTGTGGTATATTATAGACACAAGGAGGGAGATTCCAATGTATCTCTAATCAAAAAAGATTTTAAGCATACTGAACTAACAATTTAATAAAGAAAGATACAAAATTTTATCTCAATTTATGCTAAAAAAGCATAAGAGGTTATTAAAAAACACAGACGAAGCCAAATCAGTGAATATGCTTAATATCTAAGTAAACCTTGTATAAACAAAATCACAAAATGATGTTAAAGTCAAACGTGGTTAAACACCAGTCTAATTGAAGGAATTTGTAATATCTCATTTTGGTCTTTTAAAATTAAATAATGGCAGCGTCTGAATCTAACGAGAGAGAGGTATACAAAATGATGTTAGATAACAAGAGTGAACAGAAATGACCCTTACCGTTGTGTAAAGAAACATCGGTTAAGGGTCATTTCATTTTGTGCTATATTTAGGCTCCCTTTTGTAAAAGGGGAGTTTTTATATATATAAAACTAATGCGGGAGAAGAGGGGGCTCGCCTTAAATTTATGTACCCTGTGTGTATGATAATAGGTATATCTACGACTTTTTATAAGAGGTATTTGGTCTCATTAAAAGGTGAACATAATTGCTATATGTTCTGTTGTTTTTCTATAAGGACATCTGCTCAAAGCCAACCTTGATTTCCTTTCATACTCCGAGTATAATTGAAACAGACTGATAAAATCTTGAATTTATAGGAGAGATATATGGAAAGAAAATACAGTATAGATATTTTGCGAATTATAAGCGCAATAGCAGTTGTTATTATACATGTTGTTACTGCTCCCGTTGCGAATAGTGCTGTTGAAATTGATGAGCTTTTAGTAAACAATCTGGAGCTGGTCCACAACTTAATGAATTGGTCTGTTCCTGTTTTCTTTATGATAACAGGGTATTGCGTACTAAGAAAACAAGAGTGCTCTTATAATTACTGTTTTTCTCATGTTATAAAATATGTTAGTGTTTTATTTACCGTTGGTCTTTTCTACTCACTTTTAGAGGAAGTGTTTACTGCTAAGACGTTGAATTTTTCGACATGTGTTCAATCTGTTAAGAATGTTATTAGTGGTAATATATGGGATCATATGTGGTTCGTGTATTCCATAATAGGTGTTTATTTAGTAATGCCTGTTATTTTTGCTTTTATGCAACAGGGGATGAAAAGTAGTTGTATTTTAACAGTATTACTCTTTTTGTTTAATATTTTGCTTCCTACATTCGAAGCTTGGATATCTGTTAAAGAAATACTTCCAATTGGCGGATACTTATTCTATGTGTGCTTTGGGGGGATGGTGGCAAAAAATTATATCCCCAATAAGTTGATGTATATAATATCTTTTTCAGGATTACTATCAAGTGCGTGGATTGTGTTAGGGTCTAATACTCAAAAATTTGATTATAGACATTTGGCAGTTTGCTTAATGGCAATGAGCATTTTTTTAATTATAAGTAATATTAATATTAAACCCAGAAAATTTATCCTGCTTCTTTCTAATTGTACGTGGGGTATATATTTAATTCATCCTTTATTTATGAACGTTGTAATTAAGCTGTTTAAGATAGATTTTCTGACATCGATGCCTTATATAAAGCTATCTGTGTTTGCAGTAATTATCTTTTGCATTTCTTTTATATTTACATATGTGCTTCGCAAGATACCTTTTGTAAAAAAGCTTTTTTAAAAAATCTAAATTAGACACAGAGGAAAATAATATTAACACAAAAATAAGAAAAGGGATACCATATGGTATCCCTTAATTCTTATGGTGCGAGTCCCGTACCCCAAGTCAATGCAAAATAAAAAAAGGTTCACCTTGGTAGGTGAACCTCTTTTATTTGGTGCGAGTGACGGATGTTTAATGAAATAGAAATAATGATTTCGTCTTGCACCCATTGTGTGAATAAAAAAGTATCATCTTCGCTCTCCCTAAAAACGCTATACTATAGCGTTTTTACCTTCGTCGATGAGTTCCACATCTCCTCGGCACGGTCGCCTTCAAGTCACCGTCACTCTTACTGACATAAAGAAAAAACGGATATCCAAATGGATATCCGTTATTCCTTGGTGCGGGTGTTCATAACGGACTTGATTAAAAAGTATTGAATAACCGGCAGAAACACACATATTTTTCACTCACACATTTGTGTATTTCAAGGTTTCTTCGTAAAATAAAATTATAGAAACGAGGAAACAAGATTATGTCAAAATTTATTGAAGAATTCTATTACGGTAACATCGATCCCCAGGCAAGAAGTACAAAGCAGAACAAGACAGTTCAGAAGCAAATGGAAGTCCTAATGCTCAATGAGGAATTCCTAACAGAAGCACTTACGGGCGAAAACATAAAGAAGTTTCTTGATTTTGTCAATGCTTGGAGCATTGTAAACGGAGAATCTAATCTCGATAGTTTTATTATGGGGTTTCGATTAGGAGCAAACTTTACATACGATACTTTTGTATCAACTGAAGCACCGTTTAAGGATTTACTGAAGGAGTGAAAAATATGTCAAAGAAGTATTACGTAGCACTCGACGACTATGAGCGAGGAACGATTATCAACTGCCTTAATGAAAAGCGAAACAAACTTATCGCAGATAGTAAATACACAGATGCAGTTGACGAAGTATTACTCAAAATTCTTAATGCAAAACAAAAGAAATTCAAAGTGGTTTATAAGGAGGCTTAATTATGGAAAAATATATCTATAACGAGAAAAATGGACTTTGGTACGAATTACAAGGAGAATATTATCTTCCCTGTTTAAAATTACCTCATAAGAATCAACCTGTTGGGATTTGGGGACAAAGGCATTTGCGATACATACAAAAATATCAACGTTCCTTATATGCAACTCTATTAACAAGCGGTAATCTTAACAGCTATTTGTATGACATTAACCAAAAAGCAGAAGATATGTTTTTTCGGCTTGTAAATGAGTATACCAAGAAACAAAACATTACCGAAGATCTAAAAGCAACAGATCAAATGAAATGGGTAAGTATGATGAACAATATACATAATGCGGTTTCGGAAGTCGTTTATGCTGAATTAATCTACACAACCAAATAATCTATTAGTAGGTGATGAAATTACTACATCACCTACTTTTTGCTTTTATACGCAACAATTTTATCAATATATTCTTGATATTTCTCAAGAATAAGTTGACTAAAACAGAAGTTCTGTGTTATAATTGTATGCATATCAAACCGGAGGTATCGTTATGGCTGTAGATTATTCAAATCTTTGGAAGTTGTTAATAGATAAACATATGAACAAATCTCAATTAAGAGAAGCTGCCAAAATAAGCACTAATGCAATAGCGAAATTAGGAAGAAATGAAACTGTATCGCTTGATACTTTGGAAAAGATTTGTAGTGCATTATCTTGTTCTATAGAGGACATTATGAATTTCACTTCCGATTCATCCAAAGGAGAATAACAAAATGAATAATCTTGTGAAAGAAAAAGGCGGAACATTTTCATTAAATAAAAGTGAACCGATACATAGATGGTATTCGTATGTAGAAGGATATTCTTCTTGTTTGATAACAGAAGAACTCAAACGATTGATATCTATGAACCAACATATTCAAGCAGTATATGATCCGTTTTGCGGAACCGGAACAACTGCATTGGTTGCTTCTTGTCAAGGGTTGGATTCTTATTATAGCGAATCAAATCCATTTATGCAGAAAGTTATCGAAACCAAAATCAATGGAGTAAGATTACTTTATAGAAACGAAACTATTTCTCAACTTGAAAAGTATCTTGAGCTGATCCCAAAATGCAAAATTAAGGATTATGCTACTTGGAATGGTTTTGAGAAGTTTTTTGATTCAAAACAACTTGGTGAATTACTGACAATTAAAGCTCTTATCTCTGATGAAGATAATCAAATAGTGAAAGATATTCTATACATTGCTCTTAGTGCTATTGTTGTGAAAGTTTCTAAAATGACTCGACGTGGAGATTTGCGATATGCAACCGAAAAGGAATATAAGGCAGAAGATGTCATTAAATGCTTTGTTGAAAAGTTGCGAGAAATAATATTTGATATTAAGAACTATGCAAGCTTTTTAAAATGCGATACCGTAAAAGTTAGCGAGGATGCTCGTGATAATAATTATGAAAATGCATTTGATTGTGTCATTACTTCACCTCCTTATCTAAATGGAACTAACTATATTCGCAACACTAAATTAGAGTTAAAGTTAAATGACTTTATTGTTGATGAGAAAGATCTTCCGGTTTTTCACTCAAAAGGTATTGTTGCAGGCATTAACAATGTATCAAAGAGAACATCTATTGATATGATTTTGCCAATGGTTCAACCATACATTGAAATGTTACAGCCCGTATCTTATGATGAACGAATCCCTAAAATGGTCGCAGGTTATTTTCGTGATATGGATAAAGTGATTGAGAAGCTCAGTATTTCAGTTAAAAATGGCGGTTTTTTTACAATGGATATTGGAGATTCTCAATTTGCAGGAGTACATATTCCAACTCACCAAATTCTTTCAGATATTTGTCGTGAGCGCGGATTTATACTTTATGATGAAGAAATATTGCGTGAAAGACACTCCAAAAACGGTATGGTACTATCGCAAAGACTTTTAAGGTACAGATTGGAGAAATGATGGATACTCAATTTCAAAAAAAGGCAAAAAAGTTTATTAACAGTTTGCCCTATAAACAAGCACCGTACAGCAATAGAAACTGGGGACACTCTTGGCACTCCCTATGTTCCTATCACGGAAAACTAAAACCTGCTATTGCTCATTTACTTGTTGCTGAATTTACAAAAAAAGGTGATGTTGTTTTAGATCCTTTATGTGGAGTAGGAACGATCCCCTTTGAAGCGTGTTTACAAGGACGAGTAGGAATCGGAAACGACTTAAGCGAGATGGCTTATGTTGTAACTAAATCAAAAGTTGAAATGCCTGATTACTCCGAAGTGCAAATAGTCCTTTGCGAATTAAACGAATATATAGAAAGCAACAAAGATATTCATCCGGTAGACGAGTATAAAGAATTTGGATTTAATGGAAAGTTGCCTTCCTATTTTGAAAGAGAAACATACAAAGAAATACTCTGCGCAAGAACGTTTTTCCTTAACCGCATAGAAAATATTTCAGCAGCAGAGGCAATGGTTTTTTCTGCATTGTTGCACGTTTTACACGGAAATCGCCCGTATGCATTATCACGGCACTCTCATCCGCTAACTCCGTATGCCCCAACTGGAGAGTTTGAATATAAAAAAGTAATAGAGAAAATAACTCAAAAGATTACGAGCAATTACAAAGAAAAAGATTTTAGTAATTATAGAATTGGACAAGCAATATACGGTGATTATTCGGAATTAACCGCAAAAGGAATTAAAGCGGATTGGATTATTTGTTCTCCTCCATTTGCTGATTCAATACGATTCTATATGAATAATTGGATGCGCTTATGGTTGTGCGGCTGGGAGCCTAATGATTATAAGATCGCAGACGAATTGTTTTTGGATAGCAAACAAAAAAACAATTTCGACGTGTACCTTTCATTTTTTGAGATGTGCTATAAAGTTCTTGCCCCTCAAGGAAAAGTGATTTTGCATCTTGGTAAAACAAAAAATATTGATATGGCTAAAGAACTTTCAGAAAGAGCTACACAATGGTTCGATATTGTTTATTCTGCCGGAGAAGATGTTGAACAGATTGAAAAACACGGAATCAAAGATAAAGGTAGCACCATAGAACATCAATTCCTGTTCTTACAAAAAAAATGAAGCAGGGTGTCCCTGCTCCATTTTTAAAACTTATTTAATTAGCGAATCAGCGTATGTTACCCACGTTGCGGATAAAGACGTTGCATATTTAAAGAAGTCAATACCGGTGTCTGCAAGAATCCTGTTTCTTAATTTACAAACTTCTTCCATATGTCCGGCGTTTTTAACCAACAACTCGTCGACATAAACGGCTTGTTGCAGCCTTTTGAGAGCCTCAGGATTATACTGTGGCTTACCCGCTAACAAGTGATAGTCAAATCCCGTATGAACTGCTAATTGATGCAGTTTGGCATCGGTATAAAATTCCGAAGGCCACTTACCAGTTTTGTTACCATTACAAGTATGGCACAGGAGCGTACCAGAATCAGTTGTTGCTGGCCACAAATAATAAACGGGTAAAGTGTGGTCTATTGGTTTCTCTTTATTGGAGGTGGCCGTACTCAAGTCCGCACCACAATTAAAACATTTGTGCCCATATTTCTTTTCAATAGCTTTTCTACTCACTCGTGTCGCACCTGCTACATCGAGTAACAGACGCCGTTTTTGAGAAGACTCAAAGTGTTGATCGGAAGTTCGAGTGCCATTTTTAACGGCATTATAGTTGGTTTTACAGTCCATACACTCGCCTTGCCTACCGGATTTTAATACAGCGTGTTTGTGGAAAAACTCTATGGGTTTTAGTGTATTACAAAGTAAGCAGTATTTATAAAGTGAAGCATTTTCAATGTACTCGTCGTGCGATATTACGAATTCGCCTTCTTGTACTGAAACGGGATTACCGTCATCATCATTAACATCCATTGAGAAGTCAAATAGATGTTGTTCACCACCAGAGTAATGCTCGTATCCACACTTTGGACAAATGATAGAGTAATCCTCGTCAATGTCATCTTTCTTGACTGTAATCATTTCTGTACAGTCAGGATTGAGGCACTGAAACACTTTGTATAATGTTTGTCCATCTACGTGCTTAGGTCGATATTGACCAACTTTATTTAAGTTGCTATATGTTTTTCTTCTTGCCATAACTATTCCTCAAATTTAAATAATTTACTTAAATCCTAAACTTTATTTATAAATAATTATACTACTTCTTGTGTTGTGAGTCAACACATACCGAATTAGTTATTAAAACAAAGGATGTTTTAAAATGATTAGATCTATTGAAATGAAGAATTGTGCAACATATCCGGTTGAAGGGGTTACTATTGATAACTGCCAAAGAGTAAACTTCTTTTACGGACCTAATGGCAGCGGTAAATCAACGATCAGTAATTTTTTGTACAATCAGACTGCTCCTCAATATGCATTGTGCGAGATAAAATGGGAAAATGATACCCCCACAGACATTGTTGTTTATAACCGAGATTTTCGTGCCCGCCATTTCAAAGAAGATATTGCAGGTGTGTTTACTTTAGGTGAAGCGACAATCGAGGATATTAAAGCTCTTGATGAAATGAAAAAAGAACGAGACAAAAAACAAGAGGAATACATCAGTAGAACAAATAGCTTGAACAAGAAAATTGCTGAAGAACAAACGCATAAGGATAAATTTAGGGATACTGTTTGGAATGTTGTTCTCAAACAAAATGAAACTGATTTTCAAGAGGCGTTTAGTGGGTTCAGGAGCAACAAAGAAAAGTTTCGAGATGAAGTTATGAAAAGATATAAAAAGTCTCATTCTTCAAGCGAAACGAGAGAGTCATTGCAAAAGCGTTCTAACACTCTATTTTCAAATAAACCTGAAAAATGTGATGCCATTAACATATCTGTTTCTCATTTGATTTCTGAACTTGAGTCCATCGAGCAGGATTTGATATGGGAAAAAGTAATTGTAGGAAACAAAGATGTCCCAATTTCTAAACTTATTGACTTTCTTGACAATGCGGATTGGGTTAATAGAGGACGTTCGTATATCAGTGAAACCGGTATATGTCCTTTTTGTCAACAAAAAACTATTACATCGGATTTAGAACAACAACTAAATTCTTTCTTTAGTGGTGAATACGAGAAAGACATAGATCGGATTAAAGAGTTAATTGAGAAGTATAAAACTGCCTCTGATTTATTGATTTCACATTTATCAAATGTAACACGAAATGATATTGCGGCAAGTATTGGAAATTTAGATATTTCGAAATATAACACTTTGTTAGATGCGTTGAAAGCGCTATTTACAAGCTCACTAACAGAAATGTCTTCAAAAGAAAAAGAAGCGGGCAAGAAAATAACTTTGGTTGATAGTTTATCAAAAGCAAAAGTTTTGTTGGATATGATTTCAACAGCTAATGGTAATATTGCTATCCACAACAAGATGGTTGATAATTACAACGACGAAAAGAAGGCTTTAGTGGATGCTGTTTGGGAATTCCTAATGGATGAACAAGAAGCGTTGATAAGTGGATATATTAATGATTTATCAAACTTCGAAAAAGCAAAATCAGGAATACAGAAGGGCATCACCCAGTGTAAAGAGCAATTGGATGAACTTGATAACAAAATTTTCGAAGCGGGGAAAAACATTACAAGTGTACAACCTACCGTAGATGAAATTAATCGTTCCCTAAAATCCTACGGCTTCACAAACTTTCAAATCGTTCCCTCACCAACAAAAGAGAACTCTTATCAAATTCAACGTATGGATGGAACTCTTGCCACAAATACACTTAGTGAAGGTGAAGAAACTTTTATATCATTCTTGTATTTTCTTCAGTTTGCCAAAGGCTCAATAGATGCTGCTAAAGTATCATCTAAAAAGATATTAGTTTTGGATGATCCCATTTGTAGTCTTGATAGCACTGTATTGTACATAGTAAGTTCAATGGTGAAATCATTGATTAAGGAGATTCGAGATGGCGTTTCTGATGTTGAGCAAATTTTCATTCTTACCCATAACGTGTTTTTTCATAAGGAAGCTTCGTTTGTAGATGGAAGAACAAAAATATTAAATGATGTCAATTACTGGATCATTAGCAAGGATAATAATATTTCCTCAATAAGAGCTTTCGAAAAGAACAACCCGATAAAAACATCATACGAACTTCTATGGCAAGAACTAAAGACAAATACAAATGCATCATTAGTAACAACTCAAAATATAATGCGACGAATTCTTGAAAACTATTTTAGTATATTAGGAAAAGACATTGATGAGAGAATTGTCAATTCATTTGATACTACAGAAGATAAGATGATATGTCGTTCGTTGATTAGTTGGATTAACGATGGTTCTCATTCTATCCCTGATGATTTATATATTGATAGTTACACAGATTCCATTGATCGTTATAAAGAAATCTTCAAAGAGATTTTTATTAAAATGGATCATAAAGCACATTACGATATGATGATGAGTTAAAATAACGGGCAACGCCATTGTGTTGCCCGTTATTCTTTAAAAAGTGTTTGTGTTGCGACAAAAACCACTTGACAAACGAATGTTCTATCGTGTATACTGAAATACCCTCTTAGTGGGACTACAATTAAATAAATTACGTAAAATCACAAAGTTATTGAAGAAGCGACGACTAAAGGTCGGATAAAGTCTGCGGTATACTAAGCGAAAATATCGCCGCTTTCCTCGTAGCATTTCAGCATCGTTGGCAGAGGAACAAGCGAATAACGGTCTCGACTTTGAATCTCAAAGCCGGTTACATCTGAATGTGATTACCAATTTCCCTTTGACGGGAGAATTCTGCCCTTTTAAGGTCGGTACATACCATTTGGATGTGCCGGCTTTTTTTGTTGCCCAAAAGTCGGTTACAACTGAATGACCGTCTGAATGGGATATGACTTTGCGATGATATGAGCGAAGCGACGCTGCGGTGAGATTCCGGGGCGTTATAGTGAAAGCTATAACTTTAGGTATATAAAAACGACATTCAGGGAGAACGGCAAAAGGAAGCACTATACCTGTCCACGGGTGTAGCGAGCATCGGATTTTGACACCAAAATCCAATCCACACCCTAAAGGGATGTGGACTATACTCAGGGGAAGTCCCCTGAATACCCCTAAAAGTAAGGAGATGATTTTATGAAAAACAAGGATTCCGTTCGTATTTCCGTGCGGTTATCCGAAGAAGAAAAAGAAAAGTTGGAACGCTCGGCAGAGATATGTGGACTGTCACAATCGGAATTTTTGCGGCAGCTCTGCAAGGGCAAAACACCGAAACCGAAACCAACGAAAGAGTTTTGGGAACTGCTTGAAGCACTCTATGAAGTCCATAACGGATTTAAGGATTGTGCAAAGTATGAGCCGTCAGCACTAAATATCTGTAAAGAGATTGAGTGTCTTATCCTCGATTTGCAGGAGGTGGGATGATGGCTACTACGAGTTTATGGCATATTGAAGGTCGGTTAAAAGACCTTATTGCCTATGTGGAAAACCCCGAAAAGACTGTTGCAAATAATTCTGCACTTCAACCGTTATGGGAGGTTATGTCTTACGTCAGCCGCCCTGAAGCTACTGAGCAAGGCGAATATGTTTCCACTATAAACTGCTTGAAGGAAATTGCCTTGCAACAGATGATCCTAACCAAAAAGCAGTATGGCAAAGAGAACGGATATATCGCTTGGCACGGTTATCAGAGCTTTAAGCCGGACGAGGTTACGGCAAAAGAAGCACACGAAATCGGGTTGCAGACAGCAAGAGAAATGTGGGGTGATCGGTATCAAATAATCGTTACTACCCATCTTGATAAAGACCATCTGCACAACCATTTCTGCTTTAACTCCGTGTCCTTCATTGACGGTGGAAAGTATGACTATTCCAAAGCAGAGCAACGAAAACTTCGTAACGTGTCTGACCGTATCTGTGCCGAACACGGCTTATCGGTTATAAAGAACCCGCATAAAGCACCTACCAGACAAGTATGGCTTGATGAGAAAAGCGGCAAACCCACCCGTTATAACGTGTACCGTGAGGATATGCGAGAAGCCATTGATTACAGCCGTAGTCCAAAATATATCGAAGAATATCTAAGGCGAAAAGGATATATTACCGACTTCACGGGTAAACATTGGAAAATACGCTTACCGCAGTACGAACACTTTACAAGGCTTGATACCCTCGATGAAAGATGGACTCCCGAAAATCTAAAGTGGTCGATTGGCAGATACGCTTCTTTCGGCAGCAGACGAGCATATATTTCTTATCCAAAGGATATGCCGCAAGACTTAAAGGATTGGTTTCAGCCGTTCCATAGGACAAGTCATATTTACCGTTTGTATCTACACTATTGTTATCTGCTCGGATACTTGCCGAAAAATACCGACTACAAACCCACAAGTCCCTATCTCAAAGAGGACTTAAAGAAACTCGATGAGATTTCCGAGCAAGTGCGGTATATGGGTAAATACCACATCGAAACCTTTGATGATCTGTACGCAGACAGAACAAAGATTGAAAGTGATATGAGCAGACTTATCGAAGTCCGTACAAAACTGCAAAACAAAATCCGCAGAGCAACACCCGACGAAAAAGAAACCTTGCGGGAGGAAAAAGCAAGTGTTACTGCTCGGATAATGGAACTGCGGAAACAACTCAAAATGAACAAAGCCATTGAGGAACGTTCCGTTAAAATCCAAGAGAAAACGGATATGTTCTTTGCCAATGAAATTGTGGCTCAAAAAGTTAAAGAACAAAAAATCAGAGAACGACAGAAAGGAGGTTGGGAGCGATGACAAAATACGAAATCCCAATCGAAAGCAAAAAGAAAAAGTCCGCCCGTATCCCCATAGACAAGCTACACGATTTTGACGGTCATCCGTTCAAAGTTACAGACAATGAGGATATGGACAAGCTTGTAGAAAGTATTAAGTCGCAAGGCATTATCTCGCCCTTAATAGTAAGGCAGAAAGATAACACCACCGATGAATACGAAGTAATATCGGGACACCGAAGATTACACGCAAGTAAAAGGGCGGGACTAACAGAAGTACCCGCCTTAATTTATCCCTATTCAAAAACTGAAGCGGCGATTGCCGTTGTGGACAGCAATCTACACCGAGAACGGATTTTACCGAGCGAAAAAGCCTTCGCCTACAAAATGAAGATGGAGGCTTTGAAAGAGCAAGGCAAACGAACCGATTTAACCTCGTCGCAAGTTGCGACAAAGTCGGATACCGCTACCGAGATCGGCAAAGCGACAAACGAAAGCCGTGACCAAGTGTTTCGGTATATCCGTATAACCAATCTTATCCCCGAACTGTTACAGCTTGTGGATGAGGAACGAATCGCACTTACTCCTGCAGTGGAGTTGTCCTATCTCAAAGAGCAAGAGCAGTACGATTTATTAAGCGCCATTGAGAGTGAGGACTGCACTCCGTCACTCTCGCAGGCGGTACGGCTAAAGAAACTATCCCAAGCAGGTCAGCTTAATGCGGATAAAATCTTCGCCGTTATGAGTGAAGAAAAGGCAAATCAAAAGGAACGAATCAGTTTTCCTTTTGAGGATGTCCGCCGCTTCTTCCCTAAAAGTTATACCCAAAAAGATGTATATAATGCAATCCTAAAGCTCATTGGCGAAGATTATCAGCGTCGTGAGCGAGCAAGAAAAAATCGTGATGAAAGGTAAGAAAATATTATGAAATTTATATGTGGTCTTGCACAGCAAGAAAATGAGTATGTGATAAACGGAGTCAAGTATATCGTCGGTTCATCGTTTATGACTTCTAAAGTTAAAAGCCACCCGACAATTACCGACCGTTTCAAAAGAATTGTAACAAGTGATTTCGTACCTTTGACGGGCGAATCGCCACCGAGTAAAATGGCAGTAGAATATGTGTGTTCGACTGCCGGAAAGGAGGACTAAATGCAGTCGAAGAAAAAAGATAACGTCGGCGTAACCGCTTTATACTGCCGACTATCCCGTGATGACGGAACAGACAACGATAGCAACTCTATCGTTAATCAAAAGAAGCTGTTGCAGAAATACGCAAAGGAACACGGATTTTCCAACACCCGCAGTTATGTGGATGATGGATATACGGGAACAAACTTTAACCGCCCCGGATTTCAAAAACTGCTTGAGGATATTGAAATGGGATATGTAAGTGTGATTATCGTAAAAGATATGTCCCGACTTGGTAGAGATTATCTGCAAGTGGGATATTACACCGACACTTACTTTCCTGATAGAAATATCCGATTCATAGCAGTAAATGACTGTGTGGATAGTGCAGACGGCGAAAACGAGCTTGCACCTTTTCGTAACGTTATGAACGAAATGTATGCAAGAGATATTAGCCGTAAGGTCAGAAGCTCCCACAGACTTCGTGGCAATGCAGGAGAACCGTTATCTCAGCCACCATATGGGTACTTGAAATCTCCCGAAAACAAAAAGAAGTGGATTATAGATCCCGAAGCAGCACAAGTGGTGCAAGATATATTCCGTATGTGCTTGGAAGGTAAAGGCAATGAAACCATTGCTCGTATTCTGCAAGAGCGAAAGGTGTTAATCCCAATGGCTTATTGGAGAGAAAAAGGTCTTGGCAGAGGCGGTAAGAAAGCACAACCTAATCCATACAAATGGTGCAAATCCACTATAGCCAAGATACTTGCCCAACAGGAATATTGCGGTGATGTAATCAACTTCAAGACCTATTCAAAGTCATTTAAGAATAAAGCACGTATCCCTAACCCCGAAGAAAATTGGGCGGTATTTAAGGATGTTCACGAGCCGATAATTGACCGTGAAACCTTTGAAGCGGTGCAGAAGCTCACCAAGAAAACCAAACGCCGAGCACCGAAAGCGGATAATGCCGAAAAGAATATGTTTTGTGATTTGCTCTACTGTGCCGATTGTGGTAGCAAGTTATGGTCGCACGTAAACACTATAAACAAGGATATTCAATATTTCAGTTGCTCCAATTACAAGGTGGATACAAGAGGAACTTGCGAAACACGACACTATATCCGAGCCGATGCTATTGAGCAAGTGGTAATGCTTGAACTAAAGCGAATGGCACGGTTCTTACAGAGCGACGAGGAAGCTTTTGCAGACCTACTTGCTCAAAAGACACAAAAGGATATTATCAACGAGCAAAAAGCCTTACAAGACGAACTGCAACGCTGTACGGCACGAAAACAAAAGGTTGCCGAGCTTTACGAAAAACTCTATGAGGACAATGCTTCGGGCAAGGTAACAGACGAATGGTTTATGCAGTTATCTCACAAATACGAAGTAGAGCGTATGGAACTGAAAACCAAGATTGCATCCTTAAACGAGAGGATAAACAATCTCGGTACGATGCAACAGAACAAAGACCGATTTATCAGCGCTATCCAAAGATTTATGGAAATGCAAAAGCTGACTGCACCGCTTCTTCGGGAACTCATAGACGAGATAACAGTTTATGAAACCGAAGGTGTTGGTAAAAACCGCAGTCAGAGGATTATGATCCATTACAAATTCATTGGGTATATTGAAATACCCGAATGCGGAAGTAATTACAAGGCAGATACACGAAAAGGTGTAGCAGTCGAGTATATTACCAAATCCGCATAAAACAAAAGAGCAGGCTTAAAACCTGCTCAGTACATAACGAAGAAACTCGAAATTACAAAAAATCGAGTGTCCATAACTCAAATCCGTTATGAACACTCGATATGGTGCGAGTGACGGGACTTGAACCCGTACGTCGTGGACACACGCCCCTCAAACGTGCCTGTCTGCCTATTCCAGCACACTCGCATATCGAACAAAGGTGATTATAGCACTAATCTGATGCTTTGTCAATAATAAAAATAATCTTTTGTGACAAAATATATTGTATACAAATTTGTTTGCTTGTGGTATAATTTATTTTCAAGGCGATTTTTTATATTTATCATATATTCGGAGGCAATTATGAATAATTTGGTCACTCGTAATATTGCTGACAAGGTGACATTTATGAGCATCAAGGAGAGTCGCTTCAAGACTATGCGTATCTCTGTAAATGCTTTTTTACCACTCAATATTGATACAGCCGCTACTAATGCGCTACTGTCTCTTGTGCTTACTCGCTCATGCGCTAAATATCCTGACTTTACTATGCTCTCAAAGAAGCTGTCGTCTTTATATGGTGCGTCTCTGTCTTCTGGTTTTCGCAAGATGGGTGATACACAGGTGTTGTCCTTCAACATCTCGGGTATTGATGACCGCTATGCTCTTGATGACGAGGTTATATCACAGCAGTTGTCTGATTTGTTGTGCGAGGTTATTTTTAACCCGCTACTTGATAATAACGAATTTGTATCTGCTGAGGTTGAGCAGGAACGCCGTCAGCTCATTGATATGATAGATGCAGATTTTAATGAAAAACGCATATATGCATCGCACAAGGCGATATCTCTTATGTGCAGTGGGGAGGCATTTGGAATATCCCGCTATGGCGACAAGGATAGCGTCAATGCTGTTACATCAGCTATGCTGTATGATGCGTGGTGTAATATGCTCAAAATTGCAAGATTTGAGATTATCTATGTAGGTGAGTCAGACAGCACCGCTGCGTGCGAGGTTTTCTCAAAGTATTTTGAGTCAATAGACAGAGCACCTGCTATGCTTTCTACTTATGTCAAGCGTTCAGCTTCTGAGGTTAAAGTAGAGAATGAGGATATGGAGCTGTCACAGTCTAAGATGATTTTAGGTTTTCGTACTGATGTGGCAGAGCCAAGTGAAGAATCTGTTGCTATGCGACTTGCTGTTGCTGTGCTCGGCGGTACCGCACATTCCAAGCTCTTCTGTAATGTCAGAGAGAAGCTGTCGCTGTGTTACTACTGCTCTTCTTCATATATCGCTCAAAAGGGTATTATGCTTGTAGAGAGCGGTGTAGAGAGTGATAATATCGACAAGGCAAAGAATGCGATTTTAAACGAAATAGAAGCTATGAAAAAAGGCGACATCACTGACGAGGAGCTAAGCTCTGCAAAGCTGTCTATGTGCAACTCGTATCGTACTACTAATGATACGGTTGGCGGTATCTCGGCATTTTATCTTTCACAGATTTTTTCAAGCAAGCTGATGTCGGCAAATGAGCTGTGCGATATGATACAGAAAGTTACAAAAGAAGATATCATCAACTGTGCAAACAAGCTCACGCTTGACACAGTATTCACGCTGACAGGTACAGCTAAGGCAAACTAACGAGGTGTACAATGAGTATAACAGAGATTAAATCAACAGCTCTATCAGAGAAATATTATAAAGTTAATCATAAATCAGGGCTTACTGTCTATGTGTATGAGAAATCGGGATATAGCTCTACTTATGCTATATTTGGTACAAAGTACGGCTCTATTAATCGTAAATTCAAGGTAGACAGTGCAGATGCGATAGAAGTGCCCGATGGCATAGCACATTATCTTGAGCACAAGCTGTTTGAGTCTGAGGATGGCGATGCGTTCTCTCGCTATGCAAAAACCGGTGCGAATGCTAACGCTTACACAAGCTTTGACAAGACCTGCTATCTGTTTTCTTGTACAGATAACTTTAAGGAGAGCTTGGAGATTCTGCTTGACTTTGTGCAGTCGCCGTATTTTACAGTAGAGACTGTGCAAAAGGAGCAGGGAATTATTGGCCAAGAGATAAAGATGTACGATGATTCTCCATCGTGGAGAGTAATGTTCAATATGCTCAGCGCTATGTATTCTACACATCCTGTACGCATCGATATAGCAGGTACTGTAGAGTCTATAGCACAGATTACACCTGAGTATCTGTACACTTGCTATAATACCTACTATAATCTGAGCAACATGACTTTGTGCGTGGTGGGTAATACTGACGTATCTACTGTGCTTGAAATCGTAGACAGAACGCTCAAGGACACACCTATTCATCAGATAGAGAATATCTTTGAGGATGAGCCGTATGAGGTGACACAGCACTATGTTGAACAAAAGCTTCCTGTTGCATTGCCGTTGTTTAACTTAGGCTTTAAAGAGAGAGTAGGGTCAAAGCGAGTTGACACAAAGACAACCGCTTATACAGATATTCTGTTGTTTTTGCTTGCATCAAGTAACAGCAAGCTGTATCGCAGATTAATGGACGAAAACCTTATCAATGCTAATTTTGCTTATGAGTTTTTTGAGGGCGAGGGCTTTTGTGCTACTATATTCTCGGGTGAGTCCAGAGACCCGCAGAGAGTGGCTGATATTATCAGAGAGTATATTACACAGATAAAGCTTGACGGTATAGATGAAGATGAGTTTGTAATGGCTAAGAAGGCTGTCTATGGCGAGGCGGTCTCATCTCTTAACAGTATCGACAACATTGCAAATATGATTATTGAGTTTGATTTTTCTGATAGAGAATTATACGACTATATCGATGCTATATCAAATGCAACTATCGAAGACATAGAGAACAGACTGTCTGCTATGCTCGATGTAGACAATACTACTCTGTCGGTTGTCAGTGGTTGAGGAGGTCAGTATGTTTAATGTATCATTTCCGGGACTGTCGTTAGAGCTGACTATTAATCGTGTTGCGTTTACCATAGGGGACAGCTTTGCTATATATTGGTACGCTATACTGATAGCAAGCGGTGTTGTGCTTGCGCTGCTTTATGCGTATTTTAATGCAAAGCGCTTTGATGTTAATATCGACAAATTGCTTAACTGTTTTATTGTGGGTGTTATTACTGCTATTGTTGGCGCAAGGCTATATTATGTAGCTTTTTCGTGGGAGGATTTCAAAGATAATCCTATTGAGATTTTGAATATCCGTGATGGCGGTATAGCTATTTACGGTGCTATTATCGGTGCGCTTTTGGGCGGACTCACTGTAGCAAAAATTCAGAAGATGAAGCTTTTGCCTGTGCTTGATCTGACGCTTATCGGCTTTCTTATCGGACAGGCTGTAGGTCGTTGGGGCAATTTTATGAATCAGGAGGCATACGGTGCACCTACTGACTCGCTATTTAGAATGGTGAGCGAGGGCACAGGCGGAGTAGCGGTGCATCCGTGCTTTTTGTATGAATCATTGTGGTGTGCACTCGGTGTGCTGGTGCTACATATTTTTAGCGTAAAATTTCAGCGATATTACGGACAGGTCACTTTCTTGTATATGGTATGGTACGGCGTTGAGAGGTTCTTTGTCGAGGAACTCAGAACAGACAGCTTGTATCTGCCGTTTGAGATATTCTCACAACCTGTGCGTGTATCACAGCTTGTGTCACTTTGTATAGTGGTGGCAGGTGTTATATTGCTCGTAGTATTTAGAAAAAAAGACGACGGCTTAAGAGATAAAAAAGCATCAAAGATATTAAAAAAGGAGACAGAAAATGTATAAGATTATAGATGGTAAGTTAGTATCACAGAGTGTAAAAGATGAGGTAAAAGCAAAGTGCGCAGAGCTCAAAGCTCAGGGTATTGAGGTAACTTTGGCTGTTATTATTGTAGGTGATGATCCTGCATCAAGAGTGTATGTAAACAACAAGAAAAAGGCATGCGAGTATGTTGGCTTTAAAAGCCTTGAGTATGCTTTACCTGCTGATACTACTCAGCATCAGCTTATGGAGCTTGTAGAGGAGCTTAACGGCAGAGCAGATGTAAACGGTATTTTGTGTCAGTTGCCATTACCAAAGCACCTTGACGAAAAGGCTGTGATAGAGGCGATTTCTCCGCTTAAGGATGTAGATGCTTTTCATGCGATAAATGTTGGCAAAATTATGATAGGCGACTATGATTTTCTGCCTTGTACACCTGCAGGTGTTATGGAGATGCTTGACTACTATGAAATAGACGTAGAGGGCAAGGAGTGCGTGGTTATCGGCCGCTCCAATATAGTGGGCAAGCCTATGGCGATGCTTCTGCTCCACAAAAACGGTACAGTTACTATAACGCACAGCCGTACTGTAGATTTGAAGAACGTAACAAACAAAGCTGATATACTCGTAGCGGCTATCGGCAAGGCTAAGTTTGTGGGAGAAGATATGGTCAAAGACGGCGCTGTGGTTATCGATGTCGGGATGAACAGAGATGAAAACTCTAAGCTGTGTGGTGATGTAGACTTCGACGCAGTTGCTCCAAAGTGTTCATATATAACCCCTGTGCCGGGTGGTGTAGGACCTATGACTATAGCGGTGCTTATGAAGAATACACTCAAGGCTTGTATGCTTTACAACGGTCTTAAATAATCTGAACAGACAAGTGTAAAAATTAAGATTTTATTTGTGTAAATTTCGGTAAATTAGTTATTGACAACATTTTTGCGTTGTGATATAGTATATAAGCCGCATACTGTGGGTACTAAGCGAGTTTTCTCCACCTACATAGTAGCGAGTCTAATTAAAGGAATGAATTTTATGTACGCAGTTATCGAAACAGGCGGTAAGCAGTACAAGGTAGAGAACGGTGACGTTATCTACGTTGAGAAGCTTGCAGCAGAAGACAATGCAACAGTTGATTTCAAGGTTGTTGCTATCTCTACTGATGACGGCCTCAAGGTTGGCGCTCCATATGTTGATGGCGCTACAGTTACAGGCGAGGTTGTTAAGAGTGGTAAGGGCAAGAAAATTACAGTTGCTACTTACAAGCCAAAGAAGGGCGAAAAGAGAAAGTTAGGTCACAGACAGCCTTACACTAAGGTTGAGATTAAATCAATCGTTGGCTAATTATGATTAAGGTCGATTTTTTCGGTACATCACCGGTGCTCGGTTTTAATATCAGCGGTCACGCTGATTATGCACAACAGGGCTACGATATCGTATGCGCTGCTGTATCATCCGCAGCATATATGACAGCAAATACTGTCACAGATGTCGTTAAGGCTCAGGACGTAAAGCTGAGAGTTAATGACGGCGATATGTATCTTAAACTTGGACTACCGGATGCACACAAGTGCCGTGATATTATGCAGGGCTTTGTGCTCCACATGCTCAGTCTTTCTGAGCAATACAAACAGTATATTACAGTAACTATTTCGGAGGTGTAAGGTTATGCTTAAAATAAACATTCAGTTGTTCGCTCATAAAAAAGGTATGGGTTCTACAAAGAACGGTCGTGACAGTGAGTCTAAGCGTCTTGGCGTTAAGCGTGCTGACGGTCAGTTCGTACTTGCAGGTAACATCCTTGTTAAGCAGAGAGGAACACACATTCATCCTGGCCAGAACGTAGGTCGTGGTTCTGACGACTCATTGTTTGCTAAGGTTGACGGTGTTGTACGTTTTGAGCGCGTTGGCAAAGACAGAAAGCGTGCAAGCGTTTACCCTGTAGAGCAGTAATTTTTTGGGCGGATTTTTTATCCGCCCTTTTTATTATTAGAGGTTAATTATGGAGAATAATCAAAAAGATTTTTTGAAGAATCGTCCTGTTGTAGCGTCTCTTAATCAGGCTAAGGATGTATACGGCTCTTACAAGAGGCCTACACTAAATATCCTGACGTTTATTTTGTCGCTCGTTACAGGTGGACTTACGCTGTATTTTTATATAGGTGGCAGCGTGGTGTTTGGCTCTGTGTTTTTGGTGGCATTTGTGGCACTTGTTGTTAGCACTATTGTGTCATATGTTTCTGACAGACGCCAGTTGCCTGTTGAAAAGGTCGATTCAAGTGAGGCTATTTTCAAAGAGTATGACGAGTAAATTTATTGAGGTTTTCTTATGTTTGTAGATATTGCAAAAATTATGATAAAAGCCGGTGACGGCGGTGACGGTGCTGTGTCTTTTCATAGAGAAAAGTACGTGGCATCGGGTGGACCTGACGGCGGAGACGGTGGCAAGGGTGGCGATGTTGTTTTTGTTGCAGACTCTAATTTGTCCACACTTGTAGACTTTCGCTACAAGCGCAAGTTTGAGGCTCAAAAAGGTGCAAATGGCTCACGTGGTAGAAAATTCGGCAAAAAAGCCGATGACCTTATCATCCGTGTACCTGTAGGCACTATAGTCAAAGATGCACAGACAGGCAGAATAATGGCTGACTTGTCCACAGACGAGCCTGTGGTTGTGGCTCGTGGTGGCAAGGGTGGCTGGGGCAATACTCACTTTGCTACTGCTACCAGACAGACTCCACGTTTTGCAAAACCCGGTATGCCTGGCGAGGAGTTTGAGGTGACACTTGAACTCAAGCTTTTGGCTGATGTGGGTTTGGTTGGTTTTCCTAATGTCGGCAAATCAACACTTATCTCAGTTGTATCAGCAGCTAAGCCACAGATAGCAAACTATCATTTCACAACTATTACACCGACCTTGGGTGTTGTATCTATGGGCGAGGGCAACTCTTTTGTTATGGCAGATATTCCCGGTATTATTGAGGGCGCATGGCAGGGGGTAGGACTTGGCCATCAGTTTTTGCGTCATGTTGAGCGTTGCAGACTGCTTGTGCATATTGTAGATGTATCAGGTAGCGAGTGCCGTGACCCAAAAGAAGATTTTGATACCATTATGACAGAGCTTGAAAAGTTCAACCCTGAGCTTGCAACTCGTCCTATGATAGTAGCAGGCAACAAGTGCGATATGGCTACTGACGAGCAGATAGCGGACTTCAGAGAGTATGTTGAAGCAAAGGGCTACAGCTTCTTTCCTATTATGGCGGCTATCCGCTACGATGTTGACCCGCTTTTAAAAAAGATACTTGAGGAGCTCTCAAAGCTACCTCCGATAACAAGATATGAGATAGAACCTATGCCTGAGATTGACTATTCGGTAGTCAACAGCAAGGAAATCACAGTAAAGGTGTGCGAGGGCGTTTATATTGTCGAGTGCCCATGGTTGCTCAAGGCTTTGCGCACGGTTAACTTTGACGATTATGACGGACTCACCTTCTTTGAAAATGTTCTGCAGTCAAGCGGAGTTTATGACAAGCTCAGAGAAGCAGGAATACAAGAGGGCGACACTGTGTCTATCTATGATTTAGAGTTTGAGTATGTTGAGTAATAGGGGATAATATGAGTATTCTTCTTAATAAGGATTGCAATTTGCACTCTTACTCTCCGCTGACGCTTGCGTTTATCGGAGATGGTGTGTACGATTTGCTCGTACGTGAGCATCTGGTCAGTATGTGTAACCGACCGGTAAAAGAACTCAATAAGATGAAGGTAGCACTTGTCAACTGCAAGGCACAGGCTGATGCTATACGACAGCTTGTACAGCACCTGAGCGAGGATGAGCTGTCGGTTTTCAAGCGTGGCAGAAACGCTCAGACCAACTCTGTGTCAAAGCATTCGTCAATTGCCGATTATCACAGCGCTACGGGACTTGAGTGTCTGTTTGGATACTTGTATCTTGATTCTCAGCTTGACAGGATAAAAGAATTGTTTACGCTTATAATACAGGGTAGTGAGGTGTAATTATGAGCAAAAAGGTAACTACAGCCATTGTTGACTATCTGATTATATTTGTAGGTGCAGTGCTGTATGCTGCATCGGTCAATACCTTTACAGCGCCTAATGACATAGCACCGGGCGGACTCACGGGTATTTCAACTATGCTCAACCATTTGTTTTCGTTGCCTATAGGTATCACTATACTTGTGCTTAATATCCCGCTGTTTATCTGGGGCGCTATAGAAAACGGCAGACGCTTTCTGACTAAGACAGTTATTGCTACAGTGCTTGTGTCTGTCATCATTGATGTTATGGCACCGTTTTCGTATGTGTATCAGGGCGATACATTGCTTGCTGCGATTTTTGGCGGTATTATGTCGGGAATCGGACTTGCTTGTATCTTCTTTAGAGGAGGCACTACGGGCGGTGTTGATATAATTGCTCGTAACGTGCACAAGCGTGCGCCTCATATCTCTATGGGTACAGTTATTCTTATAGCCGATGCTTTTATCTTAGTAATGGCAGGCTTTGTATATCAGAGTATTGAGAGTGCTCTTTACGCAGTTATCACTATATTCCTCAGCTCAAAGCTAATCGACACCGTTATATTCGGCTTTGCTCATGATAACGGCAAGCTGATGTTTATAGTTACAGATAACTATAACGAGATGTCACAGCAGATTATGGACAGAGTAGGCAGAGGAGTTACTTTGCTTGATGCTCAGGGTGCATACAGCAATAACGACAAGAAGGTATTGCTTTGTGCCGTAAGGCCAAGTCAGGTGCACAAGATAAAGAGCCTTGTCAGCTCTGTGGATGAGAATGCGTTCATAGTCGTAACAACCGCTACGGCTATATCGGGCAAGGGCTTTATAAGTTCAGAAAACGCTTGACTTTGACAAATATTGTGATATAATTACTCTGTTATGTTGTGCAAACGTGCGACATAGCAGAGTTTTTAATTTTTCCTTGTGCCTAAGTAGTTTAGGTACCAGATGTCCAGAAGGAGGTGCAACAAATGGCAGTAACAGCTAACTATGAGACCGTTATGGTTATCTCAATGAAGCAGGGTGAGGAAGGTATTCAGGCCCTTATTGAGAAATTTAAGGCTCTCATCGAGAAGCATGCTACTTTGCAGAGCGTTGACGAGTGGGGTAAGCGCAAGCTTGCTTATCTTATCAACAAGGAGTCAGAGGGCTACTATGTTCTTATGAACTTTGAGTCAGAGGCTACTTTCCCTGCAGAGCTTGACCGTCGTTACAAGATTACAGATGGTATCATGCGTTCTATCATCATCAAGAAAGATAGTGATGAGGAAGTTAAGGCTACTAAAGAGGAGCCTGTAGCTGAGGCTGTAGCAGAGCCTGCAGAGGCTGTTGAAGAGACAGTAGCAGAGCCTGTAGCAGAAGAAGTAAACGAATAATCAAATTTTCGGTATGTAAATACCGACAGACGAAAGGATGCAGTTATTATGTTAAACAGAGTTATTTTGATGGGCAGACTCGTATCTGACCCTGAGCTTAAGAACACTACAAGCGGTATCAGCGTTACATCTTTCAGAATCGCTGTTGACCGCAGTTATGTAAAAGCAGGCGCTGAGCGTCAGGCTGATTTCTTTGACATTGTTGCATGGCGCAACACAGCAGAGTTTGTTTGCCGTAATTTTTCAAAAGGCGCACTCATTGCTGTTGACGGCCAGCTTCAGTCAAGACAGTATCAGGCTAAGGATGGTACTAACCGCACTGTTGTTGAGGTTGTCGCAGACAACGTATCATTTACAGGCGAGCGCAGAGACCAGAGCAACTCATACTCTCAGGTGAGAAATGACTACTCTCAGGTACCTGTGGCACCATCATACTCAGCAGGTGCTCCTGAAGATTTTCAGGAGATGCCACTTGATGATGATCTACCATTCTAAGCGCTATGCTATAATTCCTATTATTTGAAAGGAGTATTCACGATGGCTGATAGACCAATGAACCACAGAAAGTCCCGTAGAAAAGTTTGCGGTTTCTGTGTTGACAAGGTTGAGAATATCGACTACAAGGATATCGCAAGACTTCGCCGCTATATGTCAGAGCGTGCTAAGATTTTGCCAAGAAGAGTTACAGGTACATGTGCAAGACACCAGAGAGCACTCACAGTTGCTATCAAGCGTGCACGTCACCTCGCACTTCTTCCATATACAAGCGACTAATACGCTACTATCAAACGCCGAGTTTATCTCGGCGTTATTTTTTTGTTTTTTTGTAGGTGAGAGAAGCTTCCATTTGATGTATTTGAGCTCTTGTTTTAATAAAAAATGCAAATATGATGTAAAAATATTATTTTATTTCTTAATTAGAAAAATAATTTTGTATATTTGCACAAAAAGTGTTGTACAAATACAACAATATCCATAAAAATGCCGAAAAAATTACCCTGATTTCATTATTTTTTCAATTCTATTGACTCAATTTTGGCACTTTGGTATAATGATAGCGTGAATAATTGCTGGGTAAGTATGCCCTTTTTGCAGTTGTTTACCTAAAAAAGCTATAATTTTGCCCAATTTTTAGTTAGGGGTATTTTGCGCATTTATTATGTATAGCTTATTAGGTGGACTCCGAGGTCAGGCGGATAGCTGCTGCAAGACCGCATATACACTCAGCTTATCAGCAATTCGATAATATTTCCCAAGGAGGAGAGAATTATGAAATCTTTACATTTTTGCAAGCGCACACTATCTTTGGTGCTTGCACTGATTATGTTAGTTTCTATGGCAACTGTTGGTATCGTATCAACTGCTGCTGCAGAGACTGATGCTGTACAGACAGGCGCCGAAGCTGACGTAGCTGTTACAGGCGCTACTATCACAGGTGGTCAGGTTCTTTATTTGGATCCGACAACATGGGATCCATCAAGTGCTTGGTTTGCTGCATATTTTTATTCAGGTTCAGGTAATGCATGGGCTAAGTGTGAGAGAGTAGAAGCTGAGACCTCAAAACACATCTACAAGGTTACAGCTCCATCAGGCTCTTGGACTAATGTGATTTTCACTCGTATGAACCCTGCTAATACAGCTTTTGACTGGGCTGCTTGTTGGAATCAGACTGGTAATTTGACATACGATGGTTCTAAAAACTTGTTTACAATTAACGCATGGGACGGTCAGACTTCTGGTTGGAGCTCATACACAGAGCCGGTTGAAGAAGTAATTACACCAAGCGGTGAGACTACTACTATCTACTTCCGTGCATCAAGTGGCAACGAGTGGGTAACAAACGATGATGCTAACATCTTCGTTTACACTAATGCCGGCGATGCGGTTCAGATGGACGAGACTATCGACACCAAGACAGGCTACGCTATGTGGTCTGCAGAAATAGACACAGCAGCTACTAAGATTGACTTCTATCGTGCATCATTCTTCTTTGATGAGTCTAATGCTAACACATCAACATGGGGACACTGGAGCACAACTGCTACTGCTAAGGGCGAGAAAACCTGCTACTCTATCTCAAGTGGCTCTGCAGGCTCTTGGATAGAAAACGAGGTTACTACTCCTAATAAGAAAGATATCGTTAACGGTTGGTACGGTATCTGGGTAGACTCTCTTGCTAATCAGGATATGAACCACATGCTCAAGTGGCACAAGGTTGATACTGATGAGTACGCACTCTACCTGCCATCTTATGTTAATATGGAAGCTGTAAAGGTTTACACAAGCTTTACTTCTGTTAAGATTACAGGTGGTAACTACAAAACAGCTAAGACAATTTACAAGGGTGCTCCTAACACTCTGAACCTTTCAGGTGGCACTGAGTACACACTCAGCAATGTTAAGCGCACATCAGGTGACAGCGAGCATACATATACACTCAATGTTTATCACACTACTGACACAGCAGCTCTGCTTATGAATACTAAGGTAGAGCTCTTCAGAGGCACAGTTTGTGGTACAGCAGAGTATCAGAATAACCCGGGTATCGGTAGTGCTGATGACCAGGGTCTTATGGGTTCGTCAGCATGGCCTTCAGGCTCAGGTATCAACGCTGACAACTATGTTTCTGAGTACAAGGACGGCATCAAGACAAAGGGTACATACTACATGTATGACGAGAGCGGTGCTATGGTTAATGAAGACACAGAGCTTGCTCAGATCAAGGGTCGTGGTAACTCTTCATTCGAAGCATCAATGAGAGTCTACGGTAAGTACGCATACAACATCAAGACTGGTGAGAAGGTTGCGCTTGTTGATGGCGCTACTGCTTCTAAGAAATGGTCACTGCTTGCTAACAATGTAGACAGCACAATGCTTAGAAACACATTCATCTACAACGTAGCTGACGAAATTGGTGTTCCGTTTGCACCAGAGACTCGTATCTGTGATATGTACAACAACGGTAACTACCTTGGCTCTTACATCATCACAGAGAAGGTTGAGTATGGTAAGAACACCATTATGAAGAAAGACGCTCTTGGCAACACGATCGTTAACCTTGATGATGAAATCGAAGATGTCAACATGACAGCTTACGGCTATGATGGCGAAGACTGGACTGACGAAAACGGTTACATGATTGAAGACCTCATGGATTATGTTGAGCAGGTTGAGGGTGACTATCCTGCACCATCAGGCAAGACATATCACTATTCTTACACAGACTTCGATAGAGATGCTCTCAAAGAGGATCTCGCAGCAGGAGACCTCAAGTGTGCTGATACTCTCACAGCAGAGATGATTGACGCTATGGTTTATCTCGAGCCTACAGATTATAAAGAGATGAACTACTTGCTCGAGTTTGAGCTTTGGAACAGATATAAGAACGAGTGCTGCTGGTTAGTATGTCCTGACACTAAGCAGGCTATCGTTTGTAAGTACCCAGAGACTGCATCACAGGCAGTTATGCAGTGGGTAATTGATGAGTGGGACGCTGTTCACACAGCAGTATATGCTGGTGATTATGAAACATACAGTGAGCTTATCGATGTAGATTCATTTGCTAAGATGTATCTCATTCAGGAGCTTGGTATCAACCTTGACGCTGGTGCTACATCTTACTATGTACACAACGTAGTAGGCGAGGGCCCAGAGGGTCAGTCAAAGCTCTACGCTTCTCCTGTATGGGACTACGACTGGTCGTTTGGTTCTTACACAGGCGGTGACTCATCAGGTACAGGCTACAGAAAGTGGGTTGTTAACTCAGCTGGTACAGCACTCACAGTTTCAAGTGGTATGGGTAACCCAAGCCAGATGTTTGTAAAGAACAAGGCGCTCAGAACTGACTATAATCAGCCTTCTTCTACTTATATTACTGACCACAACTTCCAGGCTGAGTTAGCACAGAACGAAAACTTCTGGGCTGATTGTCAGCGCATCTGGACCAACACAATGACTCCGGTTCTTTATGATTATCTCGACAACGATACAGATACTGACAACGGTGCAGATGACAGCGTATTGCTCGCTGAGCTTTATCCTAAGTTTAAGTCTGCTGCTCTTATGAACGAGGCTCGTTGGAGAAACGTAAACGGCTATCTGCTTGATGCACAGGGCAACCGCAGACAAGACGACAATGGTAACTATGTACTCAAGGATAATTGGGGCACAAAGGTTACTTCTGACTATACTCGTGGTTCTATGAACTTTGCTAATTATTACAACGAGAGAAATACATCCGGTACTGCAACAAAGACTTGGGATAATATGGTTTACTATCTCAATGACTGGACATTGACTCGTATGAACTATATGTCAGGTTCAAACGGCGACCTCTACAACGAGGATATGGCTTATGATATTGACGGTGTTACATTTGAGGCTGTGTTTGACGATGCAACAGGCGCACTCAAGCTGACACCTGCTGTTGAGACTAAGACTCTGGGTGCTACAGAGCTTACTGACGAAGAGCTTCAGTACACAATCTATGTTGATGGCGAAGAGGTAAATACACAGCTTATGTCTGAGGTTCCTGCTGATATTATGCTCAAGCCTGGTACACACAAGGTATACATCACAGTATCACCTGTAGCTTATCCAACTATTGTAGAGCAGTCAGAGAACACAGAGAAGTACACATTTGCTTCTGACGGCGGTGTTGTTGACCTCACAGTTTATTTCAAGAGCTCTACATCACACCGTTACATCCCATCTGTTGAGGTTGGTGGTGTCAAGTATGCTATGACTCAGACAGACATCTTCCTTGGCAAGAACTCATCTCAGACTCAGGATTACTACTGGTACGAGGCTACTGTACCTGCTACACTTGGTAGCGCACTCAGCCTCAAGTTTACTAACTCACTTGCTATGTACGCTGAGGTTACAGTAGACGCAGTTGCTAACAAGGCATACTACTTTGGCTGTCAGAACCTCAACAACGGCAAGGTAGCAGTAGACCTGACAGACGAGAACGAGATTGTTCGTAACTTCTATCAGTCAGCTACAACAATGCTTCAGCCTGACGCTAATATGGCTGAGCTTGCTCTGACAAATGTTAACGGTAAGACACGTGCTCTTGGTGACACAGACGCTGACGGCAAGGTGACAATCATCGATGCTACTACTACACAGTATATGCTCGTTGGTCTTACAGAGCTTGGCGACACAGAGCAGGGTCTTGCTGACTATGACCTTGACGGTATCGCTTCTATTAAGGACGTTACATTAGTACAGCTCAATCTGGTTGCAGGATAATAGAAGCGTCCGAGTGCCGTAGCCCACGGGTTAACGACAGGCTATTGCAAAACGCTGATTTATAAATTTATTTGTTAATTATGTATAAGTATCGCGTGCGCACGTGTGCGCGTGCGTACGCGCGTACATATATATAGTGTTTAGTTTTCAAAAACTATTTTTGCTTTGATACTGCATCGTTTGTTTAGCAAACGAATTTATGAGGGGAACAGCTCAGCGCTTGTGCTACAAGGTAGCACCTACGGCTGACTATAGTCACTCGGCGTGACGCAGTATTGTCGCAAATTTAATATATACTTTATACTCACGAGTTGGTATTTGGTTTATAGGTGAGACCTCAGCGCAGGTCGGCGTGACCACCTTTAAATATAATATCTGCTCGAACTAACTGAGATTTTTAAATTCACAACAATTATTCGATTTCAAAAGGAGGAAATCCTATGAAAACAATTTCATCGCGTTTTCTCAAGGGTGGCTTAGCTGTACTGCTCGCTGTGCTCATGCTGTGCAGTAGCTGTATCTCAGGCTTTGCTGCTGTTGTAGATAACGCAGACACTTCTGCAAACGTTGACGTTGCAGAGACCGCTGTTAACCATACCGGTGGTTATATTTACTTCCTTAAACCATCAACATGGACAGCATCTAAGGTTATGATGTTCGTTGGTCATAGCAGTTATACTTCTGTGTACGAGATGACTAAGGTTGCTAATACCGATAACCTCTATCGCTATACTCAGCCATCATGGGGCGGTGCTACTTACGTAGCTTTTGCTAACGCAGGCTCTCTTTGGGGTAGTGGTAGCTGGGGTCCAAGTAACCGTACTAACGCTACACACTACACAAATGTGTATAATAACTATGGTTACAACTCTGGTGCTTATTATGTACATGTACCTGCAAGTACATCTAACAACGCAGGCCTTACTATCAACTACAAGGGTACTGCAGCATCAACAATTAACCTGACAACAACAGCTAATGTGTATGTATCAGAATACGGTGCTAACTCTTATACTTCTAACGCAGCCGGCGGTACAGTATCTCTTAGCGGTTATTATATGAGCGCTTATAATACAGCATCATCTCGTTCTGCTTCATCAAGCGCTTCAAATGCATCCGCTTCTAATACTTTTGCACCTGGTTCTACAGTTAAATTTACAGCTGCTGCAAACCCAGGTTATACCTTCAAGGGCTGGTATTCAAACAGCGCATGTACTACTTTAGTATCAAGCAGTGCTACTTATAATTATGCGTATGATATTTCATACACAGGCAAGACCTTGTATGCTGCTTTTGAGAAAGATCCTGTATACTACACAGTTGACTATGTAGTAGATGGTGAGACTGTAAAGACAGAGCAGGTTATTGAGGGTGGATATTCTACCGGTGCTCCAACAGTTGCAGATAAAGAAGGTCACACCTTCTCTGGTTGGGACAAAGACCCTGCTACAACTGTTATCAATGCTAACACTACATTTACAGCATCTTTCACACCACATACTTACAGTGTATCTTTTGATGCTAACGGTGGTACAGGTGCACCAAATGCTGTTACTAAGACATATGGTGTAACCCTCAAGCTTCCTACAACTGTACCTACTTGCACAGGCTATGACTTTGCAGGTTGGAATACTGCACAAAACGGCTCTGGCACTTCTTATGCTGCCGGCGCTAACTATACTGCAAACGCAGGTGCTACTCTGTACGCACAGTGGACACCTAAGACTTATACACTTACTTACTCAGAAGAGTATACAGAAGGCGGTACTGTCACAGTAGGTGGTAACGTTATCGGTTCTGGCGAAGATATCACATACAATGATAATATCACTGTTGGTATCGTAGCTCCTATCGATTTTAAGATTGCTACTGTTTCTGTTAACGGTACAGAGACTGCTGTAGGTTCTACTTCATATGAGTTCAGCCACACAGTTACAGGTGATTTGGATATCGTTATCACATATGAAGATGACGGTAGCTGCAGCATTTCGTTCCCTGACGGTTTTACTTCTGCAGACCTTCTGTTAGGTGAGGAGTACTATCTCTATGCAGAGTGTAACTCATTCTGTAGTGACTGGGGCAACATCCGTTATGAATCATCTAATTCTTCTGTTGTAGAATTGTATGATGAATATGACGGTACATTTGCTGCATGTGGTGTAGGCACAGCTACTATCACAGCTCACTGTGATACTGATGGTACATCTGCTGTATTTACAGTCAGAGTACTTGCTCCTGCACTTACAACAGTTGATTATAGTGGCAAGACTATCAATAGCGTATTTTCTGCTGCTGATGACCTCGTTATTACCAACGAGCCACTTTTAGACTACTCTTATTCTTACTCACTCACATCAGGTAGTAGCGTAACAGTTACTGAAGACGGTGAAATTACTGCTGTAAGACCGGGTACTTCTACTGTTACAGTTACACTCACATGTGGTGACTATGTAACAAGCAAAACCTTCTCTGTATCTGTTGTAGAGCCGGTTTATGACGTTGCTATAGAAGCTGACAAACTTCTTGTTGGTCAGAATACAGCAGTAGGCGTTCCTATGAACATTACAGACGATTACGATTCTGTAGAGTTTACTACAACTGACACAGACGTTATCGAACTTGATGGTCAGAACGTTACAGCTATCGGCGCAGGCGAGGCTACTATTACAGCTACATTCACAATAGGTTCTTACACCAAGACCGCTACTTGTACTGTATCTGTTAAAGAGCCTACTATCACAGCAGACCCTGCTGAAGTTACACTTGAGTACAATGCTGAGCACAAGTTAGACGATACAAAAACTGTTACTATCACTACTAACGCAAGCGAAGGCAACGGCCAGTATCCTGGTATTGCTGTAAGCGTAGAGGATGACTCTGTTGCTACAGCTTCTTATGATGCTGAAACAGGCGAATTAACAGTAACAGCTCAGAGCATTGGTTCAACAACTGTTACTCTTACATATCTTGGCAAAGAGACTACAGTAGACGTAAATGTTGAGTATTACGACCCATATGTTTACGTATACTTTACAAATGACTGGAACTGGAGCCGTGTATGTGTACACGCTTGGGTAGATGGTGGCGCTGATATTGCACCAAGACAGCCAATGACAAAGATTGGTACACATAAACTTACATCTAACGGTGTAAAAGATGTTTATGCGTATAAGTTTGAAAAGGATAATATGCCTAACAGACTTATCTTTGCTGATATCACAACAAGTGGTACATGGAACAACAAGACACCAGACATCGTATACGATGGTACAGTAGATGGTTACTCAATCACTTGGGCTAACAATGCTAACCAGACATTGACATACGATTTCATCGATGCTCGTTCTGATATTTCTGCTGAGGATATCCGACTTGCTATCGGTCAGACATCACAGATGAATGTTACTCCACTTGGTGACTACACACCATCAGAGTACGCATACGCAGCTAACCCAACAGGTATTGCTACAATAACAGGCAATACTGCTGACGCTTCTGTAAAGGGTGACGCAGCAGGTACTACAGAGGTAACTGTTACTGCTTATGCACAGTTAGTTCCTACTCTTACTAATAACGCTATAGGTCTTCAGACTGTTGAGAAGACTGATGCTGCAAAAGAGTATGTTGCTAAAACTACTACAGCTACTGTAGAAGTTCTGAGCACTCAGCACACTGTTTCTGCTGAGATGGTTACTACTGACGATGGTACATATACTGACACAGTAGACGTACAGGGCGGTACTGTTGAAACATCATTTACTAATGGTGACTTATTAGACTATGGTACTTCTATCACTCTCACAGCTGTAGCTAACGACAGCTATGCGTTTGACGGTTGGTATGTAGACGGTGAGCAGGTATCTGAGAATGCTGAGTACGCAACTACTGTATCAGGTGATGTAACTTATGTTGCTCGCTTTATCAAGCAGTACAATATAGGCATTGTTGTTCCTGAGGGTGTTGCTTCAGTTAACGTTAACGATACAACTTACACAGAGTCACAGACTCTTACATTCAACGCTGGCGAGGAGATTACAGTAACAGCTACTGCTGCTGAAAACTTCAAGGTAGTTGGTTTTGTTCGTGACGGTGAGAATACTGACGCTACTACAGTTACTGTATCTGCACTTGTTGCTGACACAGAGTTCGAGCCACTCGTTGTTGAGACAAAGGTTGCATCAGCTCAGGTTTACACCAACAAGTCAGTTAGCACAGCAGGCGGTAGCGCTACAGTAAACGGCGAGGCTACATTCAACGCATCTGTCGGTGAGGCTCTCGAGTTTGTAGCTGCTGCAAATGATGACTATACTTTCCTTGGTTGGTACGATGCATACAGCGATACAGAGCTCACAACACCTGTATCTACTGCTACAACATACAACACAACACAGACTGCTGACGGCGTTCACCTCGTAGCACTCTTTGCTAAGAACTACTACTATGTAGACGGTGACGGCGCTATCTCAGCAATGACATATAACTTAGAGGATAACTCTTATTCTATCAGCACAGCTTACTCTGAGAATGCATTCTCTGTAACAACAGATGCACAGGGTACAGTAGATGCTGATCTCATTGTAGGCAAATCTGACTGCGGTAATATCACTGCTGCAGATGGCGCTTACACATTCGCTCTCGACACAGTTAACTACTACGACAGCGAGAACGTAACATACACACTCTCTATGAGTGGCACAGGCAAATATCAGCTCACAGCTACTGCTGTTGCTAAGCCAAGATACGAGGTTAACCTTGCAGAGGGTACAGTTGGTGCTCTTCAGGGCGCTGACAGCAACCACACTTATGCTGTAGGTGCACAGGTTGTTATCAAGCTCAATATTGACTCAACTATGTACCTTGTAGGTGCTACATCTGACGTAGAGGGTGTCGACTTCGTACTTGACGAGTCACTCAATACAATTACATTTACAATGCCTGAGTCTGATATCACTGTTGGTGCAGTTTATGACGACAAGCACACAGTTGACTTCACATCAGAGACAGGTCTCACTATTGAGAACAGAGAAACATATGGCTACAAGCCAGGCACAGAGAATATCGAAATCACAGTTTCTCCTGTAAGTGAGTCATATGTAATTCAGTCACTTACATCAAACAACGATGCTGCTGTTATTACACCAAACGAGGACGGCACATACACAATCACTATTGCTGTAATGCCTGACGAGAATATCACTATCACACCTGCTATTTCAGCATCATTTGCTATGAACGCTGATGTTAAGACTGTTGGTGCAATGAGCACAGCAGTTGGTGGTACAATCGCAATGACAGTTGCAGGCGAAGACCTTGCAAACGGCACAAGAGTACCACAGGGCACAGTAGTAACATACACAGCTGCTGCTAATGACGGCTATGATTTCATCGGCTTCTTCTCAGATGCTGACTGCACAAAGCTTGTATCAAGAAGCACAGAGATCGAGTACATCCCAACAGATGCAACTACACTCTATGCACTTTATGCTAAGACTTTCTACATCATCGGTGATGTAACAGGCGGCAAGTGGGAAATCGGCGCTAACGCTGGCGTTGAGCCTACATATCAGAGAATGTCATACAGCTACAAGGATAAGGCATATACATTCGAGTTTAATGGCACTGCTGCTGACTTCAAGGTAGCTAATGGCGCTTACAGCACATGGGGTTCTTCTAACGCTACTATCGATGGCAACTGGAACGACTTCCATACATTCACTGCAGGTTCATTCACTGTTAACTTCAACAAGGATTCTGAGGGTGTTACAATCGCTTGGGATACTGACAACAGCGGTAACTATGTAATCTCAAAGGCTGAGACAGGCTTTGAGGGTCCAACAACTATCTATGTAGAGCCACTCACAGGTCAGAGCAGTACTACTAAGTACGGTCTCAACGTATGGGCACAGGCTACTCAGGTAGGTGCTACTGTATACCTGTCATCAGGTAAGTCAGACTTAGCGGGCTACAAGACAGCAGACCTTGCGGAGTTCTCAACTTCTTCAATGTTTGTTGATCCTGACTTTAGCGTAACTACTGAGCAGACTCTCACTCGTTATGCTGATGCTTCTAACCAGAATGCTGTATCAGAGAAGTATGTTGTTGGTACTATGACTAAGAAGCACACTGTTACAGTACAGACAACTATCTCAGGTACTAAGAAGGATGACTACTATGTTGATACCTTTGTTGTATACAATATAGATTCTAAGACATTCGAGACATACACAGGTGACCAGATCACATCAATGGGCTTTGGTAGATACTCATGTACTATCGAAGTTACAGAGGACTGCTACATTGTTCCTATCTACTTCCACTCAGATGCTTATCTGAAGGCTAACAACGTAGAGAGAGTTTACATCTATGCAGATACTTCAGTAACTAACCCAACTTCTATCTGGGGTCCATTTATCTCAGCTTATGCTTGGGGTCAGGACGCTCAGGGTAACAACATCGACTTCCTTGGCGGTTGGACAGGTCAGATGATGATTCCTACAACTGACGGTTCACAGTTCTACACAATCCTCGAGGTTGCACAGGGCGAGGAGCTCGACGGTGTTACATTCAATAACAACATCAAGGCTGATTATAACGGCACTACAATGACAAGAGCTTGTACAGTTCCTGCACAGTTTGCATCTGACTTTGAGCTCACATCATTTAATGGCAAGGTCCTCAACCCACAGACATATGACTACAAAGAGCCTATATATCTGTACGAGCAGGGCTATTCAGCAATTACATTTACACTTAAAACTACAACTGATGGTTACCACGGTGACTATCCATCAACAAACAACGCAAACAACACAAATAATGTACAGCCAGGCGAGGCTATAGATATTACAGAGTTTGACTTTGATTATCTGTACAACCGTGATGGCGTTACACACATGGACTTCAGAGCTCAGGATATTCCTAACCAGAAGGCAACTGATCCTGCTTCATTCTATGTAGTAGCTAAGGGTGACATTGTTTACGAGAACCCTGGCTTTGGTACAGAAGATTACAAGTGTAGTGATTCTTCTATCTGCGCTACAGACGAGACATTAGAGGCACAGTGGGCTGTTGACTGGTACATCTATGATGTAGACGGTAGTTACATCACTAAGGTCGTTTCTGGTGCTCTGTATGATGACATTTCTACAGATGAAGGCTCACAGCTTGAGCGTGCTCTTGCTGCTGAGGGCTATGATGTAGCAGGTAAGACAGTTAAGATTTCTTACGAGTATTCAAACGCTGCTTTACATGACGCTACATGTGATACTACGGGCTCATGTACTCACGGTAACGCTGCACTTGACGGTCAGTGGTACGGAAACCTTGAGTCAGATATCATTAAGGCTGACGTAAAGGTTGTACTTGACGACAAGGACAACGGTACATTTACAGTTGCTGATGACAACGAGGAAGACTATGGTAAGGCTTACCTCGAGGGCTTCTATCAGTCATACGACTACACATATGCTGACAATATCGTTAACCTTTCTGCTATGCCACTTGTAGATGCTAACGGCACACGCCACATCTTCACAGGTTGGTATCAGATTACTGATGACGGTGAGTATCTGCTTATTTCTGAGTCTTATAACTACTCAACAGTTATCATGGGCGACACACGCTTCTATGCTATCTTTGAGCCACTCTCAGAGGATGCACTGCTCGTTACACATCAGCCATATGTAAACTACACAGATACTGAGATTCTCTCTCACAACGGTATCGCTTCTATGGGCATCGAGATTTATGCTTATGATGCAGAGACCGAGACAGTAGGCGACCTGCTTGCTAAGGGCGACGAGTCTACAGCACTTTCACAGGCTGCTGTTAATATCACAGAGGGCGACAGCGTTCTTGTAAAGATTATCACAACACCACAGAATCAGGGTTCATTCTATGCATGGTACACAGATTCTACTACAGCAGACGGTACAGCTACTTATGAGGAAATCGCTACTGACGGTTCTCATATAGACTCTACAACTACTGTTTCTACTGAGTTTGTATATACTTGCACAGATACTTCTGACAAGGTTATCAATATTTACTCAGACGTAACTCGAGTTTCTAACTATGCAACACTTATCTACAAGTACATCAACCGTTTCGGCGAGTGGCGTACATACACTGTACAGGATGTTCTCCTTACAGATGAAGAGTGCTTAGGTTATGACGGTAACGAAAGCCAGCCATATGTACCTACATACAAGACTGCTTACACAATGAGTAAGGAAGGCGAAGATGACGTAGTTGTATATGGTGAGGGCGATTATGAGACATTTATAGCTCTTGGTTATAAAGAGTCAGGCTCATTCAACCAGATTCAGCACTATGCTCCAAAGCCAAACGTAACTCAGGTATTTGACGAGCAGGTTGCTTGGACTATCGCTGACGTAAGACTTACATATCAGAAGTCACTTATCACTCTTGTTGCTGACCAGGTTGACAACGAGTATACAATCAACTACGAAATAGACGGCGAGATTTCTTCTGTATCAGGTCTGTACAACACCCTTGCTTCTATCAAGGCTCCTGAGACTAACTCAGCAGGTGTTGCATTCTCTTACTGGACAGATGCTGATGGTCACATCATCTCTTACTCAAGATTCTACAACTACAGAATCGTTGAGGATAAGGATATCGTTGCTGTTTATGAGGGCGAGATTAAAGACGCTTGGATGCCAATCATCGACTCAGTAACAATCACTCGTGAGTATCAGGATACATCAGACTACATCTACACAGACTATCTGCTTACATTCTCTAACTCAGAGGATAAGGTTCTTGATGACGTTAAGGCTGAAGAGAATATCAAGTATGGTCTCATCCTCTTACGTGACCCATCTGTTCTGAATCAGGGTGCTAACAATACATTTGTTGATGTTGCTTCTGTAGGTGAGGGTAACGTTAAGAATGTAGCACTTGGTGGTAACCATGCAAGAGTAAATGGCGCTGATGGTAATACATACAACGCTTATTGCTACAACCTCACTAACGAAGATACAACTATCTTCAACAGACTTGACTACTTCCTCAAGTACGACAACAACAACAAGAACAGCTACAAGGATTATAACTTCACAGCAGTTGCTTATATAATTGTTGACGGCGAGGTTATTCTGAGTGAGTCAGTAGATGTTAACTTCTACAAGCAGGCTACAGCTCCTGTAACAGATGTTCACTGATTTAAGTTGGGAGGTAATTGAAAATGAAGAAATTTTATACTGAGCCCGACTTCGAGCTTGTTAACATTACTTTGATTTCTGATGTTCTCTACTCAAGTACAGAACAGCCTACTGAGGACGAGGTTATTATTGTAGGTACAGAATTCGAAGATCCATTTGCTTAATTTATATTCAAAAATCCCCCACGGGCTATCCGTGGGGGAGCAACTACCAAAAGGCGGATGTTTTTTATGAAAAATTCAAAGAGATGGATATCATTGATACTTGCTATTGTTATGATATCTTCGTTTGCGTGCCTTTCGGTCAGCGCAAAAACAGTTTATCCTGTGGGTGACTGGGTTTACGAATATAACGATGATTATACGGAGTTTGAGATAGATGCCTACAACGGGGATTCAGCTATTCTTGATACTCCACTTATGCACAATAATACACCGATTACTTCTATCGGCAAAAATTGCTTTAACGCAAACACAACACTGAAAAGCATTACTCTCAGAGATTCTATCAAGTATGTTCAGAGCTATGCTTTTGTGAATGCAAGTAACCTTGAAACAGTTGTGTGCAATTCTAATATTGAGCTTATCGACAGCTATGCTTTCTCAGGTTGTTCAAAGCTTTCGAGCATCAACATTGAGGACACAAGCATTACTGCTGTCAAGGCTTCAGCTTTTATGAATTGTGATGCACTTACAGAGGTTACGCTACCTACAACCGTCACATCTATTGAGCGTAGAGCTTTCTCTTATTGTGACAAACTTGCTAAGATTTTGATTCCATCAGAGGTTACTTCTATAGCTACTGATGCATTCTACAACACTCCAAATGTTGTTATATACTGCTACAGAGATTCATATGCGCACACTTATGCAAAGACTAACTCTATCGATTATGTATTGCTTGATGATATTTCTTATGTTCTCGGCGATGCTGATAACGATGGCAAGGTCACAGTGCTTGATGCATCTCATATTCAGTTCTTGCTGGTTGGCTTTATAGAGGACACAGATGGCAAAATCGCAGTGCGTGGTGACGTTAGCCGTGATACACTGTCTATTATGGACGCTACAGCTATTCAGTTCCACTTAGCACTTATTGATAATAGCTTGCCTATTGGTGAGACTTACTATTACGAATAAATTATTGTGAATTATTTTGGGTACGCAGTTTGTCTGCGTACCCTTTTTGTTTTGTAACTCTTGCATAGCTGATAAATTTCTTGCAAAGCTAAGGATAATGCTATATAATATTTGTGGTGATGTAAATGAAGATTAAGGAAGGCTTTGTACTAAAGCAAGTCGGCGACAAGCACATTGTAGTGCCGCTACATTCGCGTGTGGTCGATTTTTCATCAATAATCAAGCTCAGCGACTCAGGAGCGTTTCTTTGGTCACAGCTTGAATCTGAGCAAACTACAGACACTCTGCTGTCTGCAATGCTCAAGGAGTATGATATTGATGAGACTACAGCACTCAAGGATATAGAGAAATTTATCTCTAAACTTAAGGAGCACGACCTTGTTGAATAATACAATTATAGATAACGACCTTGTCGCTATAATGCTTGAGACATTTGACAGGGGACAGAGCTTTTTGTTTGTACCTAAGGGCAAAAGTATGCGCCCGATGCTAAACGGCAGCACAGACTCAGTAACTCTTAGCAAAAAGCCTGATACACTCTCCAAGCACGATGTCGTTATGTTTATCCGCCGTAGTGATAACACTCTGATTATTCACCGTATCATAAAGGTTAATTCTGACTCTACCTACAACATCAGCGGCGACTTTTTGAGCGTTGTCGATAAGAATGTACCTGAGTCCGATATTTTAGCTGTTGTCACCGCTTTTACTCATAACGGCAAGGACGCATCTGTATCTTCTTTTACATATCAACTATATGCTCGCTTAGTTCTTTTTAAGAAATATATTCACATTCTTTTATCAAAAATCTACCATTTGATTTTTAAATGATTTTTTCAGGCAGGTGCCATATATGAAACAGTATAGAATTGCTGACTTAAATGTAGAAATCAAAACAAACTCAAAAACTCTATTAGAAAACGCAAAGCCTTATGAAACCTCGTTTGAATATGCCCCTAATCTTTCGCTGACACTTTCTGATGATTTGTTACTACAGCTAATGGAGGAGTACGAAGGCTATACAGCAGATTTTGTTGAGAGCAATTATATCGCTACTCAGTTTTCTCGTGAGCTGTTTGACTTCAATGGCTTTCCGATTAATTCAACAGCGGTAGAGTACGAGGGTAGTGCGGTGCTGTTTTCTGCTCCTTTTGAGGATACTGTAGTCTATGACTATCTTCCAAAGGAAAAGGTTTTTGTAGTAGATAACCCTGCTGTCAGACTTATCAGCTCGGTGTTTTATGCTTATGATACACCTTTTGGAAATAACGGTGACAAAGCAAAATCTGCGAAAGTACCGATTAAGAGCGTTGTTTTTGTTGACAAGGAGCGTTTTGATTCGCTCAAGGTGCTCGAGCCTAAAGATTTGGTCGCAATGTTTATGCGTGCTGTTTCGCTTAGTATCAGAGGTGAGCGCACCAAGCACACACTATATATGCTCGAAAAATTTATGAAGAATGTGACTTTCTATGGGGTAGGAAACCTCTACGATGTTGATTTCATTCTCGACAAAGTAACTGAATAACAATAAAAAAAGCCGATGGTTATTAACCATCGGCGTATTTTTTTTTTTTGCAAGCTTTGCTCAGCTTTTTTCGTTGATTCTGTAGCACAGGGTCATCAGGCTGTCGCTCATATGTACATTCTCAACAATAGCGTCTGAGTAGTCGTTCTTGATATCATAGTGGCTGAAGTTCCAGTAGTTTTTGATACCAAGAGCATATAGCTTGTCTAAAATGCTCTTTACAGAGTCTCTTGGCAAACACAGGAAAGCCGCATCGATATTATTATTCTCGCAGAACTCATCGATTTTGTCATCGCTCATTATCTCTATGCCTCTGAGCATTGTTCCTATGAGAGCTTCGTTTGTATCGAAGATAGCGGCTACCTCAAATCCAACACGCTCAAAGTTCATATGTGTTGCTACAGCACGACCAAGGTTACCGGCACCGAGCAAAATCGCCTTGAAGCCTTTGTTGATGCCCAGTATTTTGCCAATCTCTTCTTTTAGCTGAGACACAGGATAGCCGTAGCCCTGCTGACCAAAACCACCAAAACAGTTGAGGTCTTGTCTGACCTGAGATGCGGTAGATCTCATTATAGTAGCAAGCTGATTAGACGAGATTCTGTCAATATTCTGTGATTCCAGCTCTGTTAAGAATCTGTGGTATCTTGGTAGTCTGCGAATAACCGGCATAGAAATTTGTTTTGCCATGATAACCTCTCCTTGTGTAGTTATGAATAAAAACTTTGATTAAAGCAGAGTTTTGAGAGTTTCGTTAACAGCTTTCAAAAAGTCCTCGGTGTTAACCTTCTTTTTGTTTTCAAGTGTAGACAGAAGATAGAGGTCACCTGTCATTATACCTGACTCGATAGTATCTATAGTAGCTTTTTCGAGTTTGTTAGCAAAGTCAACAAGCTCAGGGGTTTCGTCGAGCTCGCCACGCTTTCTCAGAGCGCCTGTCCATGCAAAGAGTGTAGCTACTGAGTTAGTAGATGTCTCTTCACCCTTGAGGTGCTTGTAGTAGTGACGCTGTACTGTACCGTGAGCTGCCTCGTACTCGTAGATGCCCTCTGGTGATACAAGTACAGATGTCATCATAGCAAGTGAGCCGAATGCTGTAGCTATCATATCGCTCATAACGTCACCATCGTAGTTTTTGCAAGCCCAGATGTAACCGCCGTTTGAACGGATAACTCTTGCTACTGCGTCATCTATAAGTGTATAGAAGTATTCGATTCCTGCACTTTCAAACTTCTCTTTGTATTCTGCCTCGTAAATTTCGTTGAAGATATCCTTGAAGGTATGGTCGTACTTCTTGCTGATAGTGTCCTTTGTAGCAAACCAGAGGTCGAGCTTCTGGTCGAGAGCGTAGTTAAAGCAAGCTCTCGCAAAAGAGCCTATTGAGCTGTCGAGGTTATGCATACCCTGAATGATACCGTCACTCTTCTCGAAGTCGAAGATAAGACTTGACTCTGTAGTGCCGTCAGCCTTAGTAACAGTAAGCTCTGCCTTTGAGCCTTTCTCTACAATCATCTCTGTATTTTTGTATACATCGCCGTATGCGTGTCTTGCTATACAGATAGGCTTGGTCCAGCTTGGTATATACGGTGTGATACCTTTGACAAGAATAGGGGAGCGGAACACCGTGCCGTCAAGCAGAGCTCTGATAGTACCGTTAGGTGACTTCCACATCTCTTTGAGGTTATACTCAGGCATTCTTGCAGCATTTGGTGTGATAGTTGCACACTTGACCGCTACACCATATTTTTTAGTAGCCATAGCGCTGTCGATAGTAACCTGATCGTTAGTCTCGTTTCTGTATGGCAGACCGAGGTCATAGTACTCTGTCTTGAGGTCAATATATGGCAGAAGCAGGATATCCTTGATCATCTTCCATATGATTCTGGTCATTTCATCGCCGTCCATCTCGACCAGCGGTGTTTTCATAATAATCTTATCCATAGTATGTATCCTTTCTATAATTCTACAAAAGAATTAACCGTTAATCTTAGTGTAGTTGAGCAGACCGCCACAAAGAGCGATATCTCTTGCTCTTTCAGTAAGCTCGCACTTGACTTTGATAGTTTCGCCTGTAGTTGTGTTCTTGACGGTGATAGTATCTCCACTCAAAAGTTCAGCCTTGACATTTGGCAATTCGAGCTTGTCCATCAGGCTAATCTTGTCGTAGTCAGCCTCATCTATAAACTCAAGTGGGAGTATACCTGCGTTGATGAGGTTAGCTCTGTGTATACGAGCAAAGCTCTTGACAAGTACAGCCTTGACACCTAAGTACAGCGGTGCAAGCGCAGCGTGCTCTCGAGAGCTACCCTGACCATAGTTAGCACCACCAACGATGATAGAGCTTCCCATCATCTTTGCACGGGTAGGAAATTCTGTATCACATACTGTGAAGCAATGCTCTGATATAGCAGGGATGTTTGATCTTAGTGGCAGAATCTTAGCGCCTGCAGGCATAATGTGGTCAGTAGTTATGTTATCCTGTACCTTGAGTGTGCAGGTAGCGTCTATCTTGTCTTCCATAGCCTTAGTGGTGGGGAATTCTTTGATATTAGGTCCACGCAGAACCTTGATGTTATCCATATCTTTTTCATCAGCAGGCTCTACTATCATATTGTCGTTAATCAAGAATTTCTCAGGCATCTCTACCTTGTAGCTGCCGCCAAGAGTTGTAGGGTCTGTGAATACACCTCTAAGCGCAGACACAGCGGCTGTCTCAGGAGATACAAGGTAAACCTGACCGTCTTTTGTACCACTACGACCAAGGAAGTTACGGTTAAAGGTTCTAAGAGACACACCTGCGCTGTTAGGTGACTGACCCATACCGATACATGGTCCGCATGCAGATTCGAGTATACGAGCGCCTGCAGCTATCATATCTGCCAATGCGCCGTTTTGTGACAGCATTGTCAGCACTTGTTTGCTACCCGGTGCAATAGACAGAGATACATCAGGGTGTACAGTCTTGTCCTTTAAGATATGTGCAACTGTCATCAAATCAGCATAGCTTGAGTTGGTACATGAGCCAATACATACCTGATCGATTTTCTGTCCCGAAAGCTCAGCGATAGATTTGATATTATCAGGTGAGTGAGGACAAGCTGCAAGTGGCTCAAGTTCATTTAGGTTAATCTTAATGTGCTCATCATAGACAGCATCTTCGTCAGCAGAGAGCGCAACAAAGTCTTCTTCACGACCCTGTGCCTTCAAGAATTCTCTTGTGGTTTCGTCACTTGGGAATATAGAGGTAGTAGCACCGAGCTCTGCACCCATATTAGTGATAGTAGCACGCTGTGGAACAGACAGTGATTTAACACCTTCGCCTGCGTATTCGATAATTTTGCCCACACCGCCTTTAACAGACATAATGCGCAGAACTTCAAGTATAATATCTTTAGCAGAAACCCATGGCTTGAGCTCGCCTGTGAGCTCTACCTTGACTATCTGTGGCATTGTTATGTAGTAGGCACCACCACCCATAGCAACAGCTACATCGAGTCCGCCTGCACCAATAGCAAGCATACCGATACCGCCACCTGTAGGGGTATGGCTGTCAGAGCCGATGAGTGTCTTGCCGGGACGGGAGAAACGCTCCAAATGTACCTGATGACAGATACCATTGCCGGGACGAGAGAAGTATATACCGTGCTTTTTACAAACGGTCTGAATAAATCTGTGGTCGTCAGCATTCTCAAAGCCTGTCTGTAGAGTATTGTGGTCTATATACGCTACACTACGCTCGGTCTTGACTCTCGGTACGCCCATTGCTTCAAACTCAAGATACGCCATAGTACCTGTAGCATCCTGTGTAAGAGTCTGATCAATTCTAAGGCCGATATCTGTGCCTTTGATCATCTCTCCGCTGACTATATGTTCTTTGATAATTTTCTCAGCAATTGAATATCCCATAGTTACCTCCAAATACGAAATTCAAATTTTGAAAATATATGTTAATTATATAACAAAATCTTTATAAAGTAAAGCAAATTATAAAGATACATAGCTACTCTTTTTCGGTAATTTTTTACATAGTATTTGCATAGCAGAAGTGATATAATTTATAATTGTGAATATGTAATGAGAGGGATAGTATGAGTCAGAGAGAGGATATACGCAATATAGCGATTATTGCACACGTTGACCATGGCAAGACAACGCTTGTAGATCAGATGCTTAAGCAGAGCGGAATTTTCAGAGCTAATGAGGCTGTTGCAGAGCGAGTTATGGATTATAACGACCTTGAGCGTGAGCGTGGTATCACAATTTTGTCAAAGAACACAGCCGTTATGTACAACGGTATCAAGATAAATATAGTAGACACACCCGGACACGCTGACTTTGGTGGCGAAGTAGAGCGAATACTCACTATGGTAGATGGTGTGCTTTTGCTTGTAGATGCTTTTGAGGGTTGTATGCCTCAGACACGCTTTGTGTTAAAGAAAGCACTCGGCCTTCACAAAAAGCCACTCGTTGTTGTCAACAAGATTGACCGTAACGGTGCACGACCTGAAGAGGTTGTGGACGAGGTGCTTGATTTGTTCATTGAGCTCGGTGCTGACGATGACCAGCTTGAGTTTCCTGTTGTATATGCATCGGGCAGAGACGGTGTTTCTTCTCTTGACCCAAGCGATATGGGCACCGATATGAAGCCTTTGTTTGAGCAGATAATCAACGAGATTCCTGCACCACAGGGTGATATAGACGGAGATTTGCAGTTGCTTATTTCAAACATCGATTATGATGAATATGTAGGCAGAATCGGTGTCGGCAGGGTAGAGCGAGGCTCGCTCAAGGTTGGCCAGCAGGTATCGCTTTGTCGTCAGGATGGCACTACCTGCAAAGTCAAGGTGTCAAAGCTATATCAGTTTGAGGGCCTCAAGAGAGTTGAGGCAGACTCAGCCTCTATGGGTGACCTTGTGTGCGTCAGTGGTATTGCTGACCTTAATATCGGCGAGACCTTGTGCTCTGTAGATAATATCGACCCTCTACCTTTTGTTAAGATAGACGAGCCTACTGTTTCGATGAATTTTATCGTAAACAACTCACCTTTTGCAGGCAGAGAGGGCAAATACGTAACATCACGAAATTTAAGGGACAGACTTTTCAAAGAAGTTGAGACAAATGTGGCTATGAGAGTAGAAGAGACCGACTCTGCTGATACTTTCAAGGTGTCAGGCAGAGGTGAGCTACATCTGTCTATACTCATAGAGACTATGCGTAGAGAGGGCTACGAGTTTCAGGTTTCGCGGCCACAGGTTATCACAAAGCACATTGACGGCGTTTTGTGTGAGCCTATAGAATACCTGATGATAGAAGTACCTGATGCTTATGTTGGCGCTATTATGGAGAAGTTAGGCTCTCGCAAGGCTGAGCTTATCAATATGGGCACTCGTGAGAGTGGTATCACTCATATAGAATTCCGTATTCCGTCTCGTGGACTTATGGGATATCGTCCGGAGTTTTTGACAGATACTAACGGTAATGGTATTATGAATCATGTGTTTGATTCGTACGAGCCGTTCAAGGGCGAGATAGTCACTCGTCATCAGGGCTCGCTCATAGCGTTTGAGACAGGTGAGACCGTAACCTACGGTTTGTATGCAGCACAGGAGCGTGGCAGGCTGTTTGTCGGTGCAGGTGTTCCTGTATACGAGGGTATGATAGTAGGTGCTTGTCCAAAGGCTGAGGATATTACTGTCAATGTCTGTAAGAAGAAGCACATAACAAATACCCGTGCATCAGGCTCAGACGATGCGCTCAAGCTCACACCACCGTCTGTGTTGTCGCTCGAGCAGTGCCTTGAGTTTATAGCAGATGATGAGCTTGTAGAGGTCACTCCTGAGACTATCCGTATGAGAAAAGAGATTCTCTCTAAAGAGCAGAGAATGAAAAAGATGTTCAAGAACAAATAATTATATTTCTATATTAGAATTAAAATCAGCTTATGAATTATGTTATTTTAGACCTTGAGTGGAACGGTGCATATAGCAAGAAGATAAAGCGTTTTGTAAACGAGATTATCGAGTTCGGAGCAGTCAAGGTAGACGAACAACTGAATATTGTTGACAGCTTTTCGATGCTTGTCACACCACAGATTGGCAAGAAGCTCAACACCCGTGTTGCTCAGCTTACGCAAATATCACAGCAGGAGCTGATGGAGGTCAATAACACTTTTACCCATGTGCTGTCTAAGTTTAGGAAGTTTATGGGGGACAGCGTACTGCTTAGCTGGGGCACATCGGATATACTGACGCTACTTGAGAATCACAGGTATTATCTTGCAGAGGACAAGCTTCCATATATGACGCACTACTGTAATTTGCAGGCGTACTGTGAGCATATGCTCGAGCACAACGACAAGTCGCATCAGATGGGCTTATCCACATGTGCAGGACTACTCGGCATAGATGATAACGATATGAACCTGCACAGAGCTTTAAGTGATGCTCAGCTCAGCCTTATGTGTATGAAAAAGCTATACAAGGAGCATGAGTTTGAAAAGTTTGTTGAGCTTGCTGATGACGAGTTTTATCGCAAGATAACCTTTAAGAACACCACTATCTATGACATCAAGAATCCGCTGATAGATAAAAAAGAGCTGTATATCTGCTGTGACAAATGTGGCAGAAAGGCATGGCGAAAATCTAAGTGGACGACTAAGAACAAAAGCTTTAGAGCAATATTCAGATGCAAAAAATGCAAACGAGACTTTGAGGGTAGGGTGTTCTTCAGACTTAGGTACGATGGTGTTACGGTAGACAGAAAGAATGTTGAACTAAAGGTTGATAAGCCTGTCAAAAATAACGATGCAAAACAGAAGTGTATTTTTGATAAGTTTGTCAAATAAATTCTATATTAGAATTAAAGCGCAGAGCATAGACTCTGCGTTTTCTTTTTTTATGAGATATTTGTAGTATGTTGTCGTAAGCTGTATGTATTTTATGAATCGTTTGTAAATTTCGAACAAATATTCGAAAAACTATTGAATAAGGTAAAATTTTCTGCTAAAATAATAAACGAAGCCAAGCCCCAGACTTCAACGAAAACGCCCCGATTTTTATATTTTAGTAAGCAGGAAAGGACGAAAAATTATGGATTATATCAAGTGGTCACAGGAATACATAGACGAAGCTGTAAAGCTTTTGAAGGTGATTGAGCATAAGAAGAGTATGATGAAGTCTGCTACAAGAGATGAGCGCAAGACACTGAGTGCGGATATTATCAAGCTTCGCAACATTTACTATGAATGTATGTTGACAGCAAAACATTTGAATATGCGTGCAGGAGAGTATGATTATGCAGCATAGTGTTTTTCATATTAACGATAAGAACGCTGACAAGATATCGTTTAACAGCTTTTACAAATATGGTACCAATGAAGACGATATTGAGAGTATGAAGCGTTTTCTTGCTAAAGCTATGATGTTTGAGCTCACAAATCGACAGCGTGAGTGTATAATACGTTACTTTTTTGAACACAAGAAAATGTGCGACATAGCTTCAGAGCTTGGTTTGGCGCCCTCTACTGTGTCACGCCATATATGTGCAGCTAAGTCCAAACTAAAGAATGTATCACGATATTATTGATAACAAGAAAAGGCTCCCATTTGGGAGCCTTAGTTTTGTTGCAAGTTATAGCAGAAAATCTTCTTCATAATATTTTTGTAGTTTAACAGCTTGTTTAGGAACACGCATAATAGGGTTGTAAATAAATTTTCTGCATTTACCGTTTTTGAGAGTTTTATTGACAACGCAGAATTGACAGCCGTTTTGAATTTTGGAGTGCTGACAGTAGCTGCAGTTAATTTCAATATTATTTCCAAATAACTTTCTTTTGCTCATAATTCCTCCCAAAATTGATAAAATGTCACCTTTTTTACATTATAACACGATTAGTTTTATCTTGCAAGAGTGACATAAGTGTAGTATAATCTGCTTATAATTTTGAGGTGATTTTTTTGAATATTGAATCTAAGACAATGACACTCAACAATAACAACGGTGTCGCTTATCTTACTTATAACAAACTATCTGATATAGACTTCATACACCATGCTTTTTCTACTCGCATAGGCGGTGTGTCAAAGGGTATATTTGACAGTATGAACCTGTCTTTTGAGCACGACAGCTTTGATAATGTAACTGAGAATTACCACAGGTTTTGCATAGGTGCAGGCTTTGAGTTTGACTCGCTTGTGGCGTCATCTCAGCTTCATCAAACCTATGTTAGAGTATGTACAAAGGATGATAGAGGCATTGGTATTTATCGTGACAAGGATTTACTTAGCGTAGACGCGTTGGTTACAAATGACCCTGAAGTTACACTTGTTACTTATTATGCTGATTGTACACCGCTGTTTTTTGTGGATATAAAGAACAAGGCTATCGGACTTGCTCATGCAGGCTGGAGAGGTACTGTCGGCAATATCGCAAAATGTGTGATTGATACAATGATAAAAAATTACGGTACTGACCCTTGTGACTTAGTCTGTGCCGTAGGACCTGCTATATCTCGATGCTGTTATGAGGTTGATAGAGCCTGTGCTGATAATTTTTACGCTTTATCCCTTGATGACAGCAAGTTTGTATTCCCTAAGAGTGACGGAAAATATATGGTGGATTTGCTTGAGTGTAACAAACAGCTACTTATGTCCTGCGGTGTTATAGAGGAGAATATTACCATGTCTGACCTTTGTACCCGTTGTAATAGCGAGCTTTTGTGGAGTCATCGTGCAACACAGGGCAAGCGTGGCACTATGGCAGCATTTATGACGCTCAGATAAGGAGATTTTTATGAAAATCACATGGAAAAATTGCATAAAGATTTTCGTTACATTATTTGCGCTGATAGCGTGTTTTGTATATACAAAGCAGATAGCTGATTTTTTGCTTGTTTTGTTTAAGGCTTTGATGCCGATTATAGTCGGCTTTTGTATTGCTTATGTTCTCAATATTCTGATGAGCTTTTATGAGCGCCATTATTTTAAAAAGAGTAACAAAAAAATAGTTTTAAAAACCCGCCGTCCTGTTTGTCTTGTCGCTGCTATGCTTACATTGGTGGGCATTGTGACAGCATTGTTTTATCTTGTTATTCCTGAGCTTGTATCTTGTGTTAAGTTTCTTGTTGCAGAGGTGCCAAAGCTTATTGAGAAATTACTGTCAAACAGGCATATTGAGCGTATCTTTTCGGACGAATTGCGTTTGGCGCTTAACTCAATTGATTGGATGAGCTATGTCAAAAAGTTCTTGGGCATTATAGGTACAGGTATAGGCACTGCTGTAGAGGTAGTTATCTCGGCTGTAGCATCAGTTGTATCTGGTGTTGTGACAGCGTTTATTGCTGTTATATTCTCGATATATCTGCTCTTGAGCAAAGAAAGATTAAAGTCACAATGTGACCACTTTATCAGGGGATATCTGTCAGATAAAAATGTTTTGCGCATATATTTTGTGCTTAACACTCTCAATAAGAATTTTCATCACTTCATTGTCGGACAGTGCACTGATGCTGTAATTATCGGTGTGTTGTGTGCGCTTGGTATGCTCATACTCGGATTCCCGTATGCCGGTATGATAGGAGCACTTGTGGGCTTTACAGCTCTCATACCTGTAGCCGGTGCGTATATCGGTGCTGTTATCGGAGCTGTAATGATGTTGACGCAGTCGCCAGCAACAGCGTTGCTGTTCATTATTTATATCATTATTTTACAGCAGTTAGAGGGGAATCTCATATATCCTAAGGTTGTGGGCAATTCTATCGGATTACCTGCGTTGTGGGTTCTTGCCGCAGTTACAGTTGGTGGTGGACTTATGGGTGTGCTTGGTATGTTGATTATGGTACCTATTGTTGCAACTGCGTATCAGCTTCTTGCAACTGATGTCAATAGAAGAATCAAACTGAAAGTCAAAAAAACCAAACAAAAGGAAAATTAGTATAGAAAAAAGGCACTCAACTTTTGAGTGCCTTTTGCTTTTATATTATATGTACTGTTGTTTGTTGACATCGAACACGCCTCTTGTAGTAAGTCGAAGTGTTGGTATAACCGGCAACGACATAAATGACAGCGTCATAAACGGGTCAACACCCTTGTTTACTCCTAAGCTATATGCTTGTTCTTTTGCGTGTTCAAGCTTGTTGTTGACTTCTATCAGGTTGTCATCGGTCATTAGTCCTGCTATCTCAAGTACAACATCGCATAGTACATTTGAATTTTCTACTACAGTTATGCCACCGTGGTTTTCTACTATGCGGTTAACTGCTAAAGCCATATCGGTCTCGTTTGTACCAACAACTATAATGTTGTGAGAGTCGTGGGAGATAGAGGTGGCAACAGCACCGCTTTTGAGGCCATAGCCCTGTATGTATCCAAGCCCGATATGGCCTGTGTTTTTGTGTCGTTCAACAACTGCAATTTTCAAAATGTCTTTCTCAACATCTGGTGCAGTAGCGTAGCCGTTGTCTGTAGTGACTATCTCGCCCTCTATCATACCGATGATACCTCTTGGGCGTGTGTCTACAAAGTCGTTTTCAGTAAGCTTTGCTACATGGAAGGTGTTGTGTGCCATAGCACTCAATTTAGCATCAATGGTTGGTGTATCAAAATCAACAGCTTTTTTATCTGATGCTGTCAGCACACCTTTTTTGAACACCATCTCTACATTGAAATCTTCAAAGTTGTCAATGATCGCAAAGTCAGCCAGATACCCCGGTGCTATAGCGCCACGGTTGTTAAGTGCAAAGTAGCGTGCTGGGTTGTGGCTTGCGACCTTTACGGCTACTATAGGGTCAACTCCGTAGTTGATAGCCTTCTTGATAATATAGTCAATGTGACCTTTTTCGAGCAGGTCAATCGGATGCTTGTCATCTGTACAGAACATACAGCGGTCGTAGTACGGCTTTTTCAGCAGGTCAACGAGTGCCTCAAGGTTCTTTGCGGCAGTGCCGTCACGCAACATAATGAACTGGCCGTTTCTTATTTTTTGCATTGCGTCATCAATATCGTGACACTCGTGATCAGAGTATACTCCAACAGCAACATAAGCTGATAGAGTTTTGCCACTAATATCAGGAGCGTGTCCGTCAATCTTTTTGTGGTGTGCCTGAGCGGCAATTATTTTTTCGAGCACCTCTTTGTCAGCACAGGTAACTCCAACATAGTTCATCACTTCGGCAAGCCCTTGTACACGAGGGTGGTTATAGAAGGAGTCAATAGAGCGATAGTCAAGGTTAGCACCTGATTCGTCAAGCGGTGTCGCAGGGACACAGCTCGGCAGCATAAAGCGGACATCTATTGGCAGACCTTCAGTAGCCTGTAGCATATATTCAATTCCGTTTGTGCCCATAACATTAGCGATTTCGTGTGGGTCAGTAATTACGGTCGTTGTACCGTGGGGAACAACAGCACGGGCAAATTCCTTGGGCGAAGCCAAAGATGATTCGAGATGTATGTGTGCATCTATGAAGCCCGGACACACGATTTTGCCCGATACATCTATTTCCTTATCTCCCTGATAGTCTCCCATACCGACAATCTGCCCTTGTGCAACGGCTATGTCACAGGTGCACAGTTCGTTTGTGAATACATTGATATATGTAGCATTTTTCAGTACAAGGTCAGCTTTGCACCGACCCATCGCAGCATCTACGAGATGTTGCTTTTTCATCACTTTGCGTTGGATTCTCTCGTCATAGGTTTCGTTTTTTACAGACATATCACAACATCCTTTCACAATATTGTATATAAAAATCTGTGCTGAATATTACTGACAGGACAACTTGGCAAAAAACTTATGCGTACTCGTTTAGCAGAGCTATGTTGTATTTTTCTACAGAGTTAAAGTCGTTTATGCTGAATGTCGGGTCAGCGTAGTACCATGGTTTTGATTCATAATAACTGCGTATAGATGCAGTCTGGAACACATAACCGTTTCTTGCGTAAATCTCGTTGATAGCATCCTGTGCGTAGCTGCCTGCAGGAGAGTAACCACTCATGTAGTATAGGGTTGAGGTGATTTCATCTCTTGTCAGCTGTTGCGATGATGAATTAGGGAACACAAAGTCAGACGCTGAGTATGTATATGCAGGATGATAGTGTCCGTAGTAGTTATTGACGGTAGTACCTGCATTGTTAGCGCTTGTGGTAGCTTTCTGCTTGTCTTCAACTGTTACTGTACAAGATGCCTGTACCGAGTCTGATGCCTTGCATACGATACTTACAACACCTGCTTTTACACCAGTCACATAGCCATCGCTGTTGACTACTGCTATTTTTTCGTTAGATGAACTCCAAGTAAGTGTGTCAGGATTTGCAGCGGCGGGGGTGATGTTTGCGATTAGTTGAATAGTATCACCTTTGTCAAGCTTAGTAGAGGTACTGCTGAGAGTTATAGCGGTTATTGAGATTTCATTTACTGTCACATTACACTGTGCCTTTATGCCGTCTTCGTTTTCAACAGTGACTACGGCCTTGCCTGCCTTTACTGCCATCACTGTAGAGTTGTTGACAGTTACAACGTTTGTGTCGCTACTTGACCATGTCAGTGCGCCAAGCTTTGCGTCTTCAGGCTGGGCGCTTGCGCTTAGAGCAACGCTGTTGCCGATTTCAAGCTCAAGTGAAGTTTCACTTAGAACTATTTTGTCGAGCTTTGCACCAAAAAGCGAGCATGAGCACAGGCTGATACATAGTATAACAGCAACAAGCATTACAGATATTGTTCGTTTCATATATTTAACCCCCTCGGATTTCTTATAATCCTATATTATTATATTAAAGTATATTAATGTGAAATAAGTTAATCAAAAAGAATAATATTAGAAAATCACAAATTAATTTTTGTGTTTTCGCAGAACGGTATTTTTGTCAGAGAGTACTCTCTTTGATTGAGATAGTCAAGCAACCCTGTACTGTTTATAAAATCAAACTTGAGTTTGTAAGAACACAGTAGTTGGTGCTTTTGCTTGAATTTCTTATTCAGGGCTTTGTCGCCGTATTTTTCATCACCGAGCAGCGGATGACCAATATATGCCATATGAGCTCTTATCTGATGAGTCCTACCTGTCAGAAGCTCAACCTCGCACAGCGATAGGTCCTTTTCTTTGTCGTAGCTTAGTACCTTGTACTTTGTTATTATCTCTTTGTTATCATCTGTTTTTTTACGGCTGACTGTTACTGTGTTTGTCTTTTCGTTTTTGTACAGATAGTCTCTGAGGGTCAGTTCGTCTTTCTTTGGTTTGCCTTTGACTATACATAGGTAGTATTTTTTGATTTCTCTGTTTCTCAGCTTTTCGTTGAGAATTCTCAGAGTCTCGGCGTTTTTTGCTCCTATTATGATACCGCTTGTGTTTCTGTCAATGCGGTTTACAAGAGCAGGGGAGAACGCTTTGTCAGACTCAGGGTTGTACTCGCCTTTTTCATATAGATAACGCTTGACTCTGTTTACAATACAGTCGGCATCATAGCCTTTGTCCTGATGAACAATTACGCCTTTTTCTTTATTAATCAGCAGGAGATTCTCGTCTTCGTATATCAGGTCGAGTGTTTTGCCCGCCTTTATAAAGTCATATGTAGGTTTTGAACTTTCGAAAAATTCATCCTTTATATATAGGGTCAGCACATCGCCCTCATTTAAAAATACCTCGGGTGTAGTTTTTTTTGAGTTTAGTTTGATGTACTTTGTGCGTATGTATTTATGCATCAGTGACTTTGGCATAGTCTTGAACCGTTTGGACAAAAACTTGTCAAGTCGTTGATTGCTGTCGTTTTTACCTATTGTAATTGTCCGCATATTATCACCAATTTAATTATATCAGCGATTTAGCCTTTTAGCAACTTAATAAGTAACACTTTTTTATTTTATGTATAGTATGGTAGTGGGTGATGATTATGTACCGCTATCGTGACAAATGCAAAACCGCCTTTGCGTTCTCGCTTGGTATACTTGTGTCCTGCGTGTGTCCTGCAAAGCTCTCGTGTCTTGTAGCGGCACTTACGGTCATCATAGTTTGTCTTAGCTGTAGGAGGTAGCTATGAAAGTTGTACTTATTGAAAAACCAAAGTTTGTATCCTTTATACTTAGAAAGATTTTCAAAATTCCCAAACAACCGGATATTGTGTGTTGATTTTACAAAGAGCAGTTTTTATACTGCTCTTTTTTACTTGACTAAATATAACTGTGTATATAAAATTAAATGTATATAAAAGCTTTGAGGTGTAACATGAAAATAAGTGGATTTCAAAAATTGACATTACTTGACTTTCCTGACAAGGTAGCGTGCATTGTGTTTGTGTCAGGGTGCAACTTCCGTTGTCCTTTCTGCCACAATGCTTCTCTTGTCACACATATAGAGGATTCGTATATAGAAGCTGATGAGATTTTCTCATATCTTAAAAAGCGTAGCGGCATGCTCGATGGGGTAGTCATCTCCGGTGGTGAGCCGACACTATATAGTGACTTGCCACAGTTTATCAGAGAGGTCAAGGCGCTTGGCTTTAGCGTAAAGCTTGACACCAACGGCACTAATCCTGAGATGCTCAGAGAGCTTATATCTGAGAACCTGCTCGATTATATAGCTATGGATATCAAAAACACCTTTGACAAGTACGCTGTGACAGCGGGTCTTGACTCTTTTGACACAGCACCTATCAAAGAGAGCATAGAGCTCATTATGGGCAGTAATGTGCCTTATGAGTTCAGAACTACCGTTGTTGACACGCTACATAATGTGGAGGATATAGAGGAGATAGCACAATATATAGAGGGTGCATCTGCGTATTTTTTACAAAATTTTGTGGATTCAGGAGATGTAATATGTGACTCTCTAAGCCCCGTATCTGCTGAAAAAACGGCACAAATGCTTGATTTTGCATCCCATTATGCTAAAAAAGCAAAAATTCGTTAAAATATTGTAACCACAAAATGTTGTATTTGATGTTGACATCGTACAATATATGTTGTATATTTAATTCTGCAACACAACCGAACAGGCATTGAACAGGTTTAATGATTTTAAAGAAAAATATCAATGTTAAATTCAGCGGTTTAGAAGGAGGATTTTATGTATAACGTAATTAAAAGAGACGGCAAGATAGTTTCCTTTGACCTCAAAAAGATTTCAGAGGCTATCACTCAGGCGTTTGACGCATGTAACAGACAGTACAACACAGACATTATTGATTTCTTAGCACTCAAGGTTACCTCTGAGTTTGAACCAAAGGTAGAGAACGAGGCTATTTCAGTCGAGAATATTCAGGACAGCGTAGAGTCAGTGCTCATTAAGGGCGGTTATGACGATGTTGCTAAGGCATACATTATCTATCGCCGTCAGAGAGAGAAGATTCGTAACCTTAACGCTACTATGGTAGACTACAAGGCTATCATTGATAACTACCTCAACATCAGCGACTGGCGTGTTAAGGAGAACTCCACAGTAACATATTCTGTTGGTGGTCTTATCCTTTCTAACTCAGGTGCAGTTACCGCTAACTATTGGCTCTCTGAGATTTATGATGACGAGATTGGTAACGCTCACCGTAACGCTGACATCCATATTCACGACCTCTCTATGCTTACAGGCTACTGTGCAGGTTGGTCACTCAAACAGCTCATTCAGGAAGGTTTGGGCGGTGTAGCTGGCAAGATTACATCTGCTCCTGCTGCGCATCTTTCAACCTTGTGTAATCAGATGGTAAACTTCCTCGGTATTATGCAGAACGAGTGGGCAGGTGCTCAGGCATTCTCTTCATTTGATACTTATCTTGCACCATTTGTTAAGGTTGACAACCTCACATACAAAGAGGTAAAACAGTGCATCCAGTCATTTATCTATGGCGTTAACACTCCATCTCGTTGGGGTACACAGTCACCGTTTACCAACATTACTCTTGACTGGACAGTTCCAAACGATTTGGCAGAACTCAACTGTATCGTTGGTGGTAAGGAGCTCGACTTTAAGTACAAGGATTGTAAAACCGAGATGGATATGGTCAACAAGGCATTCATCGAGATTATGGTCGAAGGTGATGCTAACGGCAGAGGCTTCCAGTATCCTATCCCAACATATTCTATTACTCGTGACTTTGACTGGTCTGACACAGAGAACAACCGCTTGCTCTTTGAGATGACCTCCAAGTACGGTACACCTTATTTCTCAAACTACATCAACTCAGACATGGAGCCAAGTGACGTTCGTTCAATGTGTTGCAGACTCCGTCTTGATCTAAGAGAGCTCAGAAAGAAGTCAGGTGGTTTCTTCGGTAGTGGTGAGTCAACAGGTTCTGTTGGTGTTGTTACTATCAATATGCCACGTATCGCATATCTCTCAAAATCAGAAGAGGAGTTCTACGCTCGTCTTGACAAGATGATGGACATCTCTGCTCGTTCACTCAAGGTTAAGCGTACAGTTGTCACAAAGCTCCTTGATGCTGGTCTGTATCCATATACAAAGCGTTATCTCGGTACATTCAACAACCACTTCTCAACTATTGGTCTTGTTGGTATGAACGAGGCTTGTTTGAACGCTGCTTGGATCAAAAACGACCTCACAAACGAAAAGGCTCAGCAGTTTACTAAGGACGTACTCAATCATATGAGAGAGCGTCTGTCTGACTATCAGGAGCAGTACGGCGACCTCTACAACCTTGAGGCTACTCCTGCTGAGAGTACAGCATTCCGTCTTGCTAAGCATGACTTAAAGCACTACCCTGGTATCATCACAGCAGCTAAGACTGACGACCAGACACCATACTATACAAACAGCTCACATCTTCCTGTTGGCTATACAGAGGACATCTTCTCAGCTCTTGATATTCAGGATGAGCTTCAGACTCTCTACACATCAGGTACAGTATTCCACGCATTCTTGGGTGAGAAGTTACCTGACTGGAAGGCTGCCGCTAACCTTATCAAGAAGATAGCAGAGAACTATCGTCTGCCATACTACACCTTGTCACCAACATACTCAGTATGTAAGACACACGGTTACATTCCTGGTGAGGCGTTTACTTGTCCACATTGTGGCGAGACTACTGAGGTTTACAGCCGTATCACAGGCTACTATCGTCCTGTTCAGAACTGGAACGATGGTAAGAGTCAGGAGTATAAGGACAGAAAGGTATATAATATCGAGAGTTCTGTTCTTAACAAAAAGGATATCAACGCAGCTGTAGAAGAAACTTGTAATTGTGCAGATAGCGCTACTATTGCTGACGGTGCATATCTGTTTACAACAGCTACTTGTCCAAACTGCAAGGTAGCTTGCACATTGCTTGACAAGGCAGGCTATAACTACTCAAAGCTTCTCGCTAACGAGAACGCAGAGCTTGCTACAGCTTTAGGCATCAAGCAGGCACCTACATTAGTAGTTGTCAGCGGTGGCGAAGCAGTAAAATACGCAGGCGTATCAGAAATCAAAAAAATGCTTAACTAATATATTAAGGAAACCAAAATGTTTGATATAATTATCATTGGCGGTGGCCCTGCGGGGCTCACCGCCGCATTATATGCGCGCAGAGCTAACAAATCTGTACTTGTAATAGAGAAAGAGACCTTTGGCGGTCAGATTACTCATTCGCCTAAGGTTGAGAATATCCCCGGCTTTTTAGAGTGCTCAGGCAACGAGTTTGCTCAGCAACTGCTCGAGCAGGTACTCGCTCAGGGAGCAGAGATAGAGATAGCACAGGTGCTGTCTATAGAAGATGGCGATACCAAGGTTGTGCACACAGATTACGGTGACTTCGAAGGCAAGAGCGTTATAGTTGCCACAGGTGTCAAGCATCGACTTTTGGGTGTCCAAAGAGAAGAGGACTTCATAGGCGAGGGCATATCCTTCTGTGCGGTTTGTGACGGTGCATTCTATGAGGACAAAACTGTCGCTGTTATCGGTGGAGGTAACTCGGCACTTCAAGAGGCTATTATGCTTTCTGATTTGTGCAAGCACGTCTATGTTGTTCAGAATCTTGCTTTTCTGACAGGTGAGAACAAGCTTGTTGAGCAGTTAGAGACAAAGGATAACATCACAGTTATTCTCTCAACTGTAGTTGATAAGATTCTCGGCGACTCTGCCTTTGAGGGTATTACTGTCAGAAATACAGAGACCGAAACGCTTACTGATATATCTTTAGACGGTATGTTTGTAGCTATCGGACTTATTCCGCAGAACGATTCTTTCTCAAATGTACTCGAGCTCAACTCTTACGGTTATGTTGATTCAAGCGAGACTTGTACTACAGCTACAGCCGGTGTATTCACAGCGGGCGACTGTCGCTCTAAAAAAATCAGACAGGTGGCTACCGCAGTTGCAGACGGCGCTGTATCAGCGCTTGCTGCTTGTGACTATGTTGACTCATTACAATAAAATGCTTATATGTACCGCCCTTATGGGCGGTATTTTTTTATATATACAGTGTTAGTCTCTGACCCGGGTAGATGGTATTTGCATCCTCAAGATTATTGATAGCAATTATATACTCGGGTTCGATACCGTAGCGGCTTGCTATAGAGAATATAGTATCGTTTGGTCTGACAAAGTAGAATTTTGGAGCTGTTACAGCATTTACAGGGATTCTCAGAGTCTGACCCGGATATATTGTGTACGGGTATACAATACCGTTGTATCGTGCGATATCAACGGCGGTAGTACCAAATAACTGTGCTATAGCAAACAGGGTGTTGCCGGGTCTAACTGTATAGGTGATAGGTTCCATATTATTCCTCCTCTCATTTTATAATATTAAGAACACTACCTTGGTGTGAAAATGAATAAATTTCCTTATTTAGTCAAAACTTAAATTGGGAGGAATTTTATGTATAATATTAGAGAAATACAAGCACGAGAGGTAATAGACTCTCGTGGTAATCCGACAGTAGAGGCACAGGTTATACTGCAAAACGGTATCACAGCCTTTGCGTCAGTACCCTCAGGTGCATCGACAGGTCAGTTTGAGGCAGTAGAGCTAAGGGACAATGACAGCAGATACAACGGCAAAGGTGTCAGAAACGCTGTGCAGAATATCCGTGATATTATAGCTCCCGCGCTTGTTAATATGGATGTTTGTAATCAGCTTGATATTGACCGCAAGATGTGTGAGCTTGATGCTACAGATAACAAGTCACACTTGGGTGCGAATGCGATTTTGGCAGTATCACTCGCTTGTGCAAAGACAGCGAGCAAGGCTTTGAGGCTTCCTCTTTACAGGTACCTTGGTGGAGTTAACGCCCACACCTTGCCGTGTCCAATGATGAATATCCTAAACGGTGGAGTGCACGCATCTAATAATGTGGATATACAGGAGTTTATGATTATGCCTGTATCTGCACAGAGTTTCAGCACGGCCATGCGTATGTGCTGTGAGGTGTATCATACTCTTGGCAGTATTCTAAAAGCTGAGGGCAAAAATACATCTGTTGGTGATGAGGGCGGTTTTGCACCTGATTTAAAGAGTGACACAGAGGCTATCGAATATATAATCAAAGCTATAGAGCGAGCAGGCTACAGCACTAATGACATCAAGATAGCACTTGACATAGCATCGTCCGAGTGGTATAGCGACAGTTGCTATCATCTGCCTAAGCGTAACGTCACTATGACCTCTGACAAGCTTGTATCATATGTAGAAGATTTGTGTATGTCCTACCCGATAATATCAGTAGAGGACCCTTTGTCAGAGCATGACTTTGACGGCTTTTCAAAGTTGACACAGAGTATCGGCAAGCGTGTGCAGATAGTAGGCGATGATTTGTTTGTCACTAATACAAAGCGACTCAGACAGGGCATAGCACAGGGGTGTGCAAATTCAATCTTGGTCAAGGTAAATCAGATAGGAACCTTGTCACAGGCTTTTGATGCAGTGCAGTGTGCACATAGAGCAGGCTATACTGCAGTTATATCTCACCGTAGTGGTGAGACCGAGGACACAACTATCGCAGATATTGCAGTAGCACTCAACAGCGGCCAGATTAAGTGTGGTGCACCATGCAGAAGCGACAGAGTAGCAAAGTACAACCGACTTTTAAGGATAGAAGAGGAGCTTTCTACAGTCAGCGATTATGGCTTCTAAATAGTTTTAAAGTATTACAAAAAATTAACCGCCACATCGGCGGGTAATTTCTTTTATAGAATTAAGCGTGCACTGTATATATGCTAAAATAATATAAATGTATAATGACAAAATAGGGGGATTTTACCTTGAAAATAAAACGACTATTAGCGGGAGTGCTTGTTATGATCATGTTCGGAGCTCTGGGCAGTGCGTCTGTGTGTGCTACTGCTGACCCTCAGTCACAGACTCAAACGGAGGCTTTAGCTACAAAAACTAAACCTACGCAAGCCCCAAAGAACGCATCTAATATGGGCTATGCTAATTATGTAGATTATCTTGAGACTATGTATTATAAGGGCAACCTCGGTGCTACATATACAAAGCAAGAGACTATGTTCAAGCTGTGGTCGCCACTTGCAAGCGATGTCAAGCTCTGTATTTACACCACAGGTACAGATTCTGAGGAAAACGCTCAGATGATATCCAAGACCTCTATGCACTTGGTAGAGCAGTACGGCACATGGGTACTCAATTTAAAGGGTGACTATAAAAACAAGTATTACACCTACATAGTTACTGTTAACGGCATAACAAACGAGGTTGTTGACCCTTATGCCAAGGCTGTCGGAGCTAACGGCGACAGAGGTATGATAGTTGACCTTGACTCAACAAACCCAAAGGATTGGGACAAAGACTCATTTGAGCGTGTTGATAGTATCACAGACGCTGTTATCTGGGAGGTATCTGTCAGAGATTTCTCTGCATCAGCAAGCTCAGGTGTAAGCGAGAAGAATCGTGGCAAATTTTTAGCCTTTACAGAGGAGGGCACAGTAGTTGACTCTGTTGAGGGTGAGCTGTCCACCTGTGTTGACTATCTCAAAGATTTGGGAGTCAACTATGTACAGATTAATCCTTTCTATGATTTTCATTCAATAGACGAGACCGCCAAGCTTGATTCTCAGTACAACTGGGGTTATGACCCGAAGAACTATAATGTTCCCGAGGGCTCGTATTCATCAGACCCATATGACGGTAATGTGAGAATTAAAGAGTGCAAACAGATGATTCAGGCATTGCACAAGGCAGGCATCGGCGTCATTATGGATGTAGTTTATAATCACACATACTTTTCCAAAGAGTCGTGGTTTAATCTTATAGTTCCTGACTATTATTACAGAATCAACGAGTCGGGTGAGTGGTCTAACGGCTCAGGCTGTGGAAACGATACAGCCTCAGAGCGTATTATGTTCAGAGAGTTTATGAAGAACTCAGTTGTCTACTGGGCAGATGAGTATCACATAGACGGCTTTAGATTTGACCTTATGGGACTTCACGATGTAGATACTATGAACTACATCAGAGAGAGCCTTGATAAGCTCAAAGACGGCAAGAAGATTCTGATGTACGGTGAAGCGTGGAACCTTGATACTTATTGTGACCCTGATGTTATGCTTGCAAATCAGGGCAATATGCATCTTTTGTCTGATAGAATCGCTGCATTCAATGACACTATAAGAGATGGTATCAAGGGCAATGTTTTTGAACCTAAGGGCAAGGGCTTTGTCCAAGGTGGCGATGGTCGCTCTAAGGTTAAGTCGGGCATCGAGGGACAGTGCACCTCAGGCTCGTGGGGGCTTGCTCCTACTCAGTGCATAAACTACGCATCCTGTCACGACAACCTTTCTTTGTACGACAAGCTTGTCACCTCTGTTTATCCTGAGGAGACCGACTTCAGACTCAGATATGAAGATTTGGTTTCGATGAACAAGCTGTCTGCCGCTATTGTTCTGACTTCACAGGGCACACCGTTTATGATGGCAGGTGAGGAGATGGCTCGTTCAAAGGACGGCGATGAAAACTCCTACCAGTCACCTGTAGAGCTCAATCAGATAGATTGGAAGAACATCAATCAATACGCAGACCTTGTTGATTATTACAAGGGTCTTATCGATATCAGACAGCATGTAGATTTATTCACAGACCCTACTGATGATACAGCAAACTCTATTGCTTATATAGATGATGTAGCTGATGGTGTTATAGCATACACCTTAAAAGACGGAGAAAACACTAAGTCAGTAGCTGTTATATTCAATGGCTCAGACAAGGACACTACCGTTACCTTGCCATCAGGACTTACTTCCTCTTGGGTTGTTGTTGCTAACGACAAGTGGGCAGGTATCAAGAACTTAGGTGTAGTAGATGATGACAAAATAACCGTCAAAGCAACATCCTGTGCTATCTTGGTAGATATGGAGAGCTTCCTCTCTTACGATGATATTGACGACAGAGCTACAGTAGTAGTTAATTATAAGGACAAAGCTACAAACACAGTAGTTTATCAGCAATTACTAAAGGGTGCTGTTGGAGAAAGCTATAGCGTAAAGCATCCGAATTCTCTGTTATATACATATGACATAACAAGCGTCAAGGGCTCGCTTGAGGGTGAATTTGATAACAAGTCTAATAACATTACAGTCAATCTCTCAAAGTATGGCGGAGACTTCTCAAGCGTAACAGTTCGTTTTGTCAACGAGTACGATGAGGATATTGCCGATTCTATCGTTATGACTAATCGTGTCGGTCAGAATTATTGTGTACCTCATATAGCCGGTGTGTATGGCTATATGATAGATCTCGAAAATCTCCCGACAAACATCACAGGCAAATACACAAAAGAAGACATAACTGTTACTTTCAAGTATAACAGTATCAGAGTCTCTGCCGAAGAGCAGGCGGTAGATCCTGAGGCACTCGATAACAAGGTCTGTATTGCAAACATCATATATGTCGGTAGTGACGGCACCGTGCTTGACAAAAAATCATACATGGGTGACAGGGACACAGAGATTAAGATAGAGTATCTTGAGTTTGACGGATACACCTATGTCTCTGACTCTAACGATATGTATACCTTCTCGCCGACAGAGACTAATATTATAGTAAATTACGAGAAAAACTCTTACACAACTATAATTGTATTGTCGGTTGTGTTGGCTGTTGTGCTGATTAGCATTTGTGCGGTTGTTGTGCTCGTATATAAGCGCAAGGGCATCAATGTGTTCAAAAAATCAGACGATGATTTATTTATAGAAGAATAACCTTTTTCAGAAAAGAGGATTTTTATGAAATTTACAAAGAGACTATTCAGCATACTTTTAGTTGCTGTGCTGCTTGCTTCTATTCTGTGCACATCTGTAGCTTCTGCTTTTGCAGCTGATACAAAAGCTACTGTCAATGAGTACAGCGAGGCAGCTATGGCGCTTGATGATGAGTACGCATATTCAGGCGAGCTCGGTAGTTTTTACACTCCTGACAGTACTGTGTTCAAGGTTTGGGCACCTACTGCTACTAAGGTAGAGCTCAAACTCTACGCTACAGGTAGTGATGACGAGACGGGTGCTGCTGACCTTGGTACCTTTGCTATGAAGAAGCTGCTTGATGATAAGTCCGAGTTTACCGGTGTGTGGACAACTACAGTAGAGGCTGACTTAAAGAACATTTACTATACATATCGTGTCACTTCTCCAAAGAGCATCTTAGGCGGAAAGTCTTCAACACGAGAGACTCAGGACATCTATTCCAAGGCTTGTGGTGTCAACAGTAATCGCTCTATGGTTGTTGACCTTGATTCTACTGACCCTAAGGGTTGGGAGAACGACAAGCACATCTATGTTGATAATCAGTCAGAGGCTATAGTGTGGGAGCTTCAGGTCAAGGACTTTTCATATAGCTCAAGCTCTGGTGTAAGCTCAGAAAACCGAGGCAAGTATCTTGCGTTTACTGAGACTGGTACTACTTTGAACAACGAGGGTTCTATCTCTACTTGTGTTGATTATCTCAAACAGCTTGGTATCACACACGTACAGATTAACCCGTTCTATGACTTTGGCTCAATAGACGAGTGTGGTGACGACAGTCAGTTCAACTGGGGCTATGACCCGGTCAACTACGGCGTACCTGAGGGCTCATTCTCGTCAAATCCATATGATGGTAATGTCAGAATCAACGAGTGCAAGCAGATGATTCAGGCACTCCATAATGCCGGCATCGGTGTTATTATGGACGTTGTTTATAATCACACATATTCTCGTTCATCACCGTTTAACTATATTGTTCCTGAGTATTACTACAGAATCAAAGCAGACGGCTCGTATTCTAATCAGTCAGGTTGTTCTAACGACACAGCCTCTGAGCGTGCTATGTATCGCAAGTTTATGCTTGATATGGTTGAGTACTGGACTCAGGAGTATCATATAGACGGTTATCGTTTTGACCTTATGGGTATACACGACTGTGAGACTATGAATCTTATCCGTGATATGCTTGACGAAACAGACGAGCGTATTATTATCTACGGCGAGGGCTGGTCAGGCAATACAGCCTTTGACCCGCTTAGCTGTACAGATAGTCCTGTAGTAGCTTGTATTCAGGGCAATGCCGACAAGGTCTCTGACAGAATAGGCTTTTTCAACGACCAGCTCAGAGATGCCCTAAAGGGTGGTGTTTTTGACGAGGCATCATCACCGGGATTCTTGTCGGGTGCTATTTTGTACTCTACAGGTATATCCTATGGTATTCGTGCTAATACATACGGAAAAGGTTGTAATTGGGATGCTAAGTCTCCTATGCAATGTGTTACATATGCATCCTGTCACGATAATCTATCGTTATACGACAAGTTGGTTGCCATAAACTACGGTGCATCAGCTGACTATCGTGTGCGTTATTCTGATGTTATAGCTCAGAATAAGTTCTCGAGCGCTATTACTCTGTCATCTCAGGGTATCAACCTGATGCTCGCAGGCGAAGAGATGGGCAGGTCAAAAGACGGTGACGAAAACTCATACAAGTCTCCTGCAACCCTCAATATGATAGACTGGAATCTTCTGCAGAATAACGCAGATTTGGTCTCATATTACAAGGGTATGATAGAGCTCAGAAAGGCTTTCTCTCCATTTACTGCAAGTATTAGTGATGCAAAAGATAATAACTATAATTATTATTTCACATCATCTATGGCAACAGGCTCTAATGTTATTATGTACACAGTAGATAATTTCACACAGGGCGAGTGGGACAAGGTCGCTGTACTATTCAATGGCTCTGATGTCGATAGAAACGCTACATTATCAACTAAGATAGACAAGACTCTGACAGAAGATATGCAGTGGGTTGTTGTTGCTGACTCAAACACAGCAGGAACCGAGAAGCTCTACGAGACAAGCGGTCTTACATTCAGAGTGCCTGCAAATTCCGCTATCATAGCTGTAGAGAAGAGCACATACGAGGCTAATACAGCAGAGCCTAAGTACTCAAAGGTTATTGTAAATCATATTTATAGCGAAACAGGCGAAGTCATCAGACAGAACACCCTCCTTGGCAGAGTGGGTGATACATACAGCATTGAGCCTGATTCTACAATTCCACTCAAATACGAGCTGTCATCTGTCGAGGGTGATAGCACAGGTGTATTTGCTGAGAATGATATTACTGTAAACTACTATTATGACAGATATATCCCGTCATCCTTCCTTGTAGAAAACGGTGATGTTGACGGTGACTCAAAGATTTCTATCCTTGATGCCACAGCTATTCAGCGACATCTTGCAAAGCTTGCAATACTAAGCGATGAACAGTTAAGCAAAGCTGATTATAACTACGACAGCAAGACTACAATTATCGATGCTACATTTGTGCAGAGATATTTGGCAAAGCTTGATGTAGCGGTTTGTACTCTTACAGTAAATCACTTAAATAGTGAGAATGATAAGAAAATAGCAAGTCCGTTTACAAAAGAGGTCAGACTTGGTGATGAATATACCACACAGCCACGCTCTAATCCATTCTATGTAGTAGGTGAGTCACCTGCAAATGCGAGCGGTATTGTTAGTGGCAATACAACTGTAGATTACAGATATGTTTACACAGCAGATACCGTCAGCGTTCATATCAAGCACAGCGGTGAGCTTACCTTTAATCCGTTCTTGTGGGTTTGGGCAGATAGCGAAGACGGTGCGCAGTCAGTAGATTGCTTCTCTGCTTGGCCGGGCAAGGAGCTTACCGAATGTGACGAAAACGGCTGGTTTAACGGTACTGTCGACAAGCCTGTCGGTTTTATCTACAACCTTATTGTTAACGATGGCGGTGCTTCTCAGACAACCAACTACGAGGACCTTACAGCAGATGAGATATGGATAGTTATCAACGATGACGAGGTATCGGGCTCATCTCCTTGGATATCTATATATTCAGATGCTGACTTAACACAACAGATAGCTTAAATATACACAAAAACCCCTGAGCAATATTGCTCAGGGGTTTGTTTTTGATTATTTACTTGTAAGCTTTGGTATTTTGTTAAGCGCCTTTAATATTACAAAGCTAAGTGCAACTTCTACTATTGCAAACGGTACGAGCACCAGCGCTCTGTAGTATAGAAGCTCTAAGTAGGGGATACCCATAACAGAGCATAGTGCAAGTGTATTGAGCGGTAGTCTGCACAGTATCAGTACTAACGCAAAGGCACTGACAATTCGTGATATCTTGAGCTCTTTTTCGTACAATACAACACCCAGTATAATTCCCTCAAATATATAGCACAGAGTTATTGTCGGCATCAGCGAGAACGCTGTAGGGTTTAATAGTATTATAGCCAGTATATCGCCGACACCCGAAACAATACCTGCGCACACAGGTCCGTACAGATATGCTACTATCACTATCGGCAGAAAGGTAAAGCCGATTTTCACAAATGGCAGAAACGACATCGTGAAATTAGAGAACATTCCGAGCACAATCCTGAGTGCAAGCATCATCGAGCATATACACAGCGGTACAAGTTTCGATAAATTTTGCGAAGATTTTCTGAAAACATCAAAAAAAGACATAAAAATAACCTCCCTATCTCGTTATCACATAGGGAGGTTGTGTCCGTATGCAACAGCGGGATGCAAAGACCGCACCGCAGAGCTTGCTCTTTCGTTTTCTTGGCAACTCCCCGTCCAAGAAACACTTAACGCACAGTCTTTTACTCTGTATTTTCTAATAGTATATCACATTTTTATGATATGTCAATTTTTCGGATGTATTATTTTAGACAGCGGTTTGTATACAAAGGTTGTGACAGCAGACACAAGTATACCTTTAATTAGGTTAAACGGCGCTACGCAGAATATGCAGAAGGTCAGCGTATTTGTAATAGCAGGTACAATATCCTTGCCCATCTGAATAATCTGTTCAATAGGCATAAAAGCGGAGTATGCAGGTATCATTACATATGCGTTTACAAATACAGACAGCACTGCCATTATTATTGTAGATATTGCCATGGCAAATATAGCGTTGCCCTTAGTTTTCTTATACTTGTAGATTATTCCTGCAGGTACTGCAAACGCACAGCCTACTACAAAGTTAGCTAACTCTCCGACTCCGCCTGTAGAAGTACCTTTAATTATCAGCTTAATCAGTATTTTAATCGCTTCAATTATCACAGCACTCACAGGGCCTAACGAGAACGAGCCTATCAGCACAGGTAGCTCTGAGAAGTCAAGCTTATAAAACGGTGGTGCAATAAATGGTAGCGGTATCTCAATGAGCATCAGTACAGCAGACAGAGACGCAAGCATTGCTGTCACTACGAGTTTTCTTGTGTTAGTCATTTTGTTGTTCATATAATCACCCAAAAAAGTATAACCCCGATGCAAAGTTACATCGGGGTATAATGATATATTACAGTATAATGTAGTATACATCTTCTTTCATCCGGACTATACCGTCGGTTTCGGAATTTCACCGAATCAGCTCTCGCTCGTGGACTATACCACCGGTGGGGAGTTTCGCCCCGCCCCGAAGATATTATGTTCTGTGTTTTATTGTAGTATTATATGCACGGTTTGTCAAGGTCGAGTGCTACAAGATCGTGGTGAGGCACCCGCTTTTCTACAGGAGGTAGCTTCATATAGTCACCAAACGCTATCGACAGATACTCCTTGTATCCTTTCATAACCGGCAGCATAAGCCCTTCAAATTCAAGGTAAGTCTCTGACTCAAATGCAGATTTTGGATACTTCTTTCTCATATAATATGGACCTGCATACAATTCTGTGCAAAACTCGTGTTCATCAAAGTCGTACTTTTTGAGCTGCTTTTCAGCAAATTTCCACACCTTAGTTCTGCTCTTGCGACTTTTTACCATTGACAGCATCATACGGCTTATCATGGCTCTTAGCTTGCCGTGCTTTTTAGGCACACATTCTGTGACAAACAGCGAGTAGACAAGTGCCCACATATACTGCATATGACGTGCAAATTTTGAGTCAGGACAGCCATCAATAGGGAAGATATCTGTGACTATGCCGTGTGGTACATCGATGTCTTTTTGGTTTTCTTTGACCATAGTTGCAGACGTGTCAACAAGGGTTGCAAATGTATTGCCCGTAAACAGCTCACCCTCGTCTGTCTTTAGCATTACAAATCGTGGGTCTTTGACCTGTTCTTTGAACAGCACGAGCATTTTCTCCCAGTCAGCACGAGGCATAATTATATCTATGTCATCGTCCCACGGTATAAAGCCTTTGTTTCTTACAGCACCAATGACGCATCCGCCAAGCAGATAAAACTTAAGCTCGTTTTTCTCACAAAACTCTTTGAAAAACAGCAGAGACTCAAGCTCTTTTAGCTGTAATTTTCTTAGAGTATCGTTATCGATTTTAATAATATCAGCCATATATTACACCAAATTACCTTTTACGGTATTTTTCTTGATAGCATCTTTGACCATCTGTATTCTTCTTTCAGATGTGTCATCGAGATTTTTTCTCCAAAACGGCATCTTGATAAGACCCACTAATGTGCCTATACCATAGCTAATGTGGAGTATAGGGAAGATGAACGGTAACAATAAAAATTTGATATTAGGCTTTTTGAGTACCAGACAGCCTACTGTGTTAACAAGGTTGAACATAGTATACATAGCTGTAAGTATAGCAAAGAACACAGGGTTCCACACCACCCACAGTAGTATGCTCAGCAGTAGGGCGATTACAAACACGAATGGTATAAAGTGAAAGTAATTCAGACACTTAGGACATACACCAACTGTCAGTCCTATCCAGTATCCGTTGCCGTATTTCTGCTTTATCATTTTGCGCAGAGTGTTTCTGGTGTGCTGAAAAGATATTATTTCTGGACAACAGCAGAATTTGTAGCCTGCCATTCTCATTCTGTAGTGAAGCTCGTTGTCCTCAGTTCTGCCAAGGTCCTCGTTAAATCCACCGACTTTTTCAAAAACCTCACGCTTGTATGCAGCGTGAAACAGCGAGTCGTGGTATTCCTTTTGTGCAGGAGCACGTCTGTAGTCGGCAACAGATGAGCCAAACAGCGACTCTTCTGCCGCAAGCAGAGTGAACTTCCACGATGACATTCCGTCTGTAGTGTTTGGTCTGCCACCACCTACAATGTCCTCGCCTTCGTTGATGTTAAATACATTTTTTGCCACAAAGTGTCTCGGTATTTTTGAGTGAGCGTCTACTCTTATGATGATATCACCCGTAGCGTGCAGCAGAGCCTCGTTCCAGGCAGTAGCCTGATTTTTGTTTGTGCTGTCAACTATAACGACACGCTCAAAACCATAGTCTGTATTTTTGAATTCTTCCATCATCTTCTTAGTATTATCGGTTGAAGCATTATCAACAAGGATGATTTCGATTTTATCATGAGGATAGCTCTGTTCAGAAAAATCTCTGAATAGTCCGTTGAGTACGGCTTCTTCGTTGTATGCAATAGTGCATAGCGAAACCCTCAGATCCTCTTGTGTACTAAAATAATTCATTTTCTTGTCCGTCCCTTGAGATTTCTAATATCCATTGTCCTGACCTGCACACAGCCTGTGTGTAGTAGGGCAGTATATAAATAACAGGCAACGCTGTTGTACATAGTGCAAACCATAGAATATATGATGTGTATAGCTTGATAGGAGCACTTTTGTAGTTTGTCATCATATTTTTCGAATTTATAAAGTAACTTTTTATCTTGTCTTCCTGATTGTTGCAGAACATTATTGTAGCCAAATAGTAGTTTGCGGATAGAGCTACTATTATCAGCAAAGACAACAGCACAAGAATAATCATTGTTATCAGAAATAATGCGCTGTTCATCGTAGAGTCAAGCAAAAACTCGTTGATAATTACAAGTGCGATTATCGGTATTGATGCAAACACCAAAGGCAAAAACAAGCGTACAGCAAACGCAAAGCAAAACAAAAGGCTTTTGCGATATATCCTGCCACTTGAAAAGAAGTAGAACAAATCAGAGAGATCATACTTTTGCACATTGTTTGTGTACATTTTTACAAAGCCGAGTATAACAGGACTTGTTAAAAATGTAATTACAACACCAAGTATGATAACACCTGTGAGTGATATGCTGTATATTATATCGCCAAGCTTTTGCATATCAAGTACTGTTATCAGCAGATAAAAGATGTTTTCGATAAGCATATAGAAGAACATCAATATAGCTACAGAGAACACAGCCTTTGCAAGTCCTTTGTCTTTGAGTTGATTTTTTGCTTGTTGCTTTATGATTTTTTCAGCAGTCATAAATTGATAGACCTTTCACAGCTTAGTCGGCAGTATACATTCTGTACATAGCTTCAAGACAAATCTGAGCGTGCTTGAAGAATTTTTCAACATTGATGCACTCGTTAGCGTTGTGGATGTTTGATACTTCGCCCTTGAACACAGGTCCAAAAGCAACACCCTTGCCACCTAAAACTCTTGCATATGTACCACCGCCTGTAGAGTACAGGTCAGGCTTTTCGTTCATTATATCTTCGTATGATGCAGACAGTAGCTTGATTATCTCGCTGTCTTCGCTTAAGTTAAGCGGAGGTGAGTGCTTGAGCACTTTGACATGTAGATTTTCGTTAGATGCTGCACGCTTTACAAGCTCAAGTACATTGTCACCGTTAATTGTAGCAGGGTAGCGGATATCGAGTGTACAGGTTGCATAGCCCTCGTCAATGTGTACTGTGCCGACATTAACGGACAGAGCACCTGATGCCGAGTCTCTCATCTTAAGTCCCATCTTGATACCTGTTGTATCAAGTCCTATACACGATTCGATAAATGAGCAAATACTGCCAAGAGAAGGTAGAGAGAAGTTTGATGTGAGCAAGTCAATGAGAGCTACTGCGGCATTGTGACCGTTTTCGGGCTCGCATGCGTGAGCGGCTTTGCCACGGCTTAGCACCATCATACCGTCTATTGTATAGTAAAATTCAAAGTTTCCTTTTTTAGCATCAGCAAGTCTAAGTAGCTGATGGTCTTCGTTCTCTGTACAGTCAAGCAGAGCATACGCCGTGTCGGGTACAGCGTTTACAGCCTTACCAGAGTGTAGCTGAGTCAGAGTAGTGCCTGTGTGAGTGTCTGCGTATAGTTCAAGCTGAAGTATACCTTTCTCGCTTTTACAGATGCCGTATCTGCTATCAGGAGTGAACGACATATCAGGTATAGGCTCGTTCTCAAAGTAAACCTCCATGTCTTTCATAGTTGTTTCTTCGCAGGTGCCGTAAATCGCACGCAGAGTGTTTTTGCCGACAACACCGTTATCTTTGAGCGCCTTGAGGCAGTATAGGTTGATAAGTGCGGCACCCTTATCGTCAGCAATACCTCTGCCGTACATATATCCATCGCCGACAGATAACTCAAACGGCAGCGAGTTCCAGTTGTTACCCTCCGGTACTGTGTCAAGGTGAGATAGCACACCACAGAGCTTGCCACCATCACCAAGCTGTGCGTGACCGGCAAGACCCTCATATGATTTTGTCTCAAGACCAAAGCTCTCGGCCTTGTTTAGCATCCACTCAAGAGCCTGTGTGCAGCCGTCTTGAAAACCTGATATCGACTGGATTGCAATCAGCTCAGATAAGTCAGATATAATATCCTCTTTATATTCTAAAATTTTCTCGCCAAAACTCATACATGGCACCTCCGATATAGTATAAGTTAAGAAGCATTGCTTCAGAGTATTACTTTTTTATTCTGTAGATTTTTCTGTATTTTTTCTCAGCCATAAAGCCTTTTGAAATTACAAGATATATAGCAAAGGCTAAAAATCCTATACAGCTTATTATAATACCCGTTTTAAGTCCGGGTGTTGTGTATACAAACTCTATCTCGCTTGTGCTGTGGGCATCAACTTTTACAGCCATAAAGCCTATGTTGACTTTTTCTATTTCAACCTTTTGTCCGTTTACAAAAGCCTCGAAGCCTTCATCATACGGTACAGAGAAGAACAGTAGATTGTCGTCACCTTTGTTTTCACAGGTAGCTCTGAATCCGTTTTTTGTGTATTCAAAGCTACTGCACGAGGTAGACGCTCTGTTTTCGCAGTCGCTGTAGTAGTCGTTATATTTATATGAGTAAGTGCTTGTTTTGCTTTCAAAGTTTTTGTAAATTGGATATACGAGGTTTTGCAGATTGTCCTCTGTATAGTCAGCATTAAGTCCGATGTACATACCGTTTGTATATCCTGTTATGTCACAGTACTTTTTCATCTGGTCCTGACTTAGCACCATAGCTTTCATCAGTACAAGGTGTTTTACTTCGTCAGACAGATTGTTGTATTCTTCTTTACAGATGAAGTCGTCATACATAAAGCCCATCGGCACGTAGTACTCATTTTCGTATATATCAAAGCCGTTTTGGGTGTCGATATATTTGTATCCGGGCATCTTGGTGTTCTTAAAGTCAAGCTCTTGAGAGAAGTCATCGCCGTCACTCGCACAGTCAAACAGATATTTGACAGAGAGCAGACCCCTGACCCCGTAGTACTCGCACTCAGGTCGGGATGCAACGTCTCTCACACTGCCTATACTGTTGTAGAAGTCCATAGTCGATGCAGGTACAATGCTGTGGAACGCCTGAATATTCGGGATTTGCCAGAACATACCGATGTTATCCATCGAGTTGTAAAAGTCAGATCTTACATCATCTATGTCGGAAATCGTTATATCTTCGCCAAAGTTGAGTGCGTGCTTTATAGTGAATTCATCGCTCTCATCGGCTTCTGATTTGCCCGTAAAGAGTATATACTCGCTGTAGCCGATTATAACTACACATAGAGAGATAGCAGTAAGTCTTACAAAAAGCTCTTTTTTGTTTTTGGCGTATTTAATAATTAAAAAGCCAAGTACAAGAGATACAAGTGAAATGCCTACATATATCCAAAATCTGTCAGGAAACTGTTCGAGTCCTACTCTGTACACTGTGGTGTCGCCGATGTCATAGGTTTTTCTTGGCATCAGACCAACTGATACAGTTAGAATAATCGTGAAGAAAGCACACCATTTGTAAGCTCTGACATAGTCTGTCTGTGTTATGTTATCAAGTGATATCACCGTACATAGTATGAATATCAACTCGAGCATATAGAACCAACGAGCATAGTAGCAGTCGTTAAACGCCTGATACATAGAGTTCAGTATCGGCACAAATGCCATGACAAGCAGTATTACAGTAAGACGCTTAAGCCATGATTTGCTGTGAGATATCAGATATCCTATCACAAAGGTGACAGAGAACATCGGAACCCATAGCGCTATAGATGCCCAGTTAGAGTTAGAGTCAGGTGTGAAGTTTGCCCTCGCAGGTATATCAGGAGGGAAGAACATGCTCTCTATAATATGAAGATATCGTTGTGGTGTATCGTACAGCAGAGCGTCATATCCTACCAAAAAGTCGTTTAACCTGCTGTTTGAGATAATACCGCCAAGCGATGGTATCAGCACACAACACGCCATACAGACACCGACTATGCACTCAAACGCCATCAGCAAAAAGTGATTAAAGCTTATCTTGAAAGACTTCGATGAGAAAAGTCTGACAAAAAAGTATATAGCCACAAAAACAACCTGACCAAAGAAAAAGTAGTAGTTCAGCACACAAGCGCCAAAGACAGCAAGCGCTAATACACCTTTTCTCTTTGTATATATGAATTCATCCACCGCAGACAGTAGTAGCGGAAAGATGATCATAGCCTCATGAAAGTGAAAGAAAAACACATTGTACAGCGAAAAGCCTGAGAATGCATACATCAGTCCACCAAGGACAGCATATCGCTTGTCGCTTACATATCTTCTCAGATACACATAACCGCTGAGTGTACAAAACGCAAGCTTGAGTATCAGTAGCGGTCCCATCAGATAGGGGACAACAGCGGTATCAAATAACAGAGTAATAAGAAAGAAAGGGCTTGTCAGTACATAAAAGGTATAACTGCCTACAAAGTTAGCGCCCAAATCGGTTATGTGACTCCAGCTTGTGTTACCGCTTAGTATGCTGTCGTGAGCGAGTGTGTAAAACGGTATTTGCTGTACATTGAAGTCACCATAATACAGAAAGTACCCCTGTCCCTTAATAATAACAGGCAAAACTACAGCAAGTGCTACGAGTAGTCCGTACAAAAAAGCACGCAATGCATAATTTTTACTTTTTTGATGGTGATTTTTTAGCGTCACTGTGCCTGCTCCTTGTTATTTTAAAAATAGGTCTTTCAAAGTTCTTTATAATATGTTATATTATAACTAATATAGTATATCATATAAATTATCAAATTGCACTATAAATTTTTACATTATTATTGTATTTTTAATCTTTTTATTTGGAGGATATTATGAATAGTCATTTTTTTGCAGTTATGTCAAGAATGAAGTACATAAATCGCTGGGGACTGATGAACAATACAAAGACCGAGAATATCTGTGAGCACAGCCTGTGCGTTGCTATGCTCAGCCATGCGTTAGTACTTATCAGTAACAAGCGCTTTTCTACTTCTCTAAATGCTGAACACGCTGCCGTGCTCGCTATGTATCACGATGCGTCTGAGATTATCACAGGCGATATGCCTACTCCTATCAAATACTATAATCCCAAGATATCAGAGGCTTACAAGCAGGTTGAGCATATAGCTGAGGAGAAGTTAGTGTCCATGCTACCTGATTATCTTACTGACAGCTTCAGTGGTTTGTTGACTATAACTGAACAAGATAGCGAGTATATCCCGTATATCAAAGCGGCAGATAAACTATCGGCACTTATCAAGTGCATAGAAGAAGAGAAGATGGGCAACAAGGAATTTTCAAAGGCATATAATTCTATAGAACAGGCGCTTGTTGATATGCACCTACCGGCTCTTGATGTATTTATGAGCGAGTTTTTGCCGTCTTATTGGTTAACTCTTGACGAGCAGGACTGATTTTGATAGTTATTAATCACAATATATACGCTGAATTTTGATGATTTTCACAACAACTTGTGAATTTTTCATGAAATTTGGCGTATTTTTCTTTGTTAGAAAATAAAACCATTTAAAAGATGTATAATATAGTAGATTTATTATGTATAATTATGTTTATACAATTTACTCAGGCGGAAAGGGCGGTATGGTATGGCAAATCACGATAACGATTTTGTTGATATTAATTCCTCAAGCCAAGTTAATAATGTCTACAAGAAGAAAAACTCAAAGGGCAGAATCACCCGAACCGTATCACTTGTATTGTCAATAATTATGTTGTTGAGTGGTACCGGCTTGGTTGCATATTATTCTGTGCTTGATAGTTTTAATTATCAGGAGATAGACCCTCAGACACCTACTGAGAGCGTGCAAAAACCTGATGATACTCAGATAGACGATTCACTCATTACCGATGACAGCGTGCTCAATATTCTGCTATTCGGACAGGATGCACACGGTAGCGGAGAGTCTGACCCATATGGTCGAAGCGATACCATCATATTGCTCTCTCTTGATACAAAGCATCAGAAAATCAAGATGACTTCTTTTCAGCGTGATACCTATGTTACTGTACCGGGCTATGGCGATGGCAAGTTAAACTCTGCATTCAGCTTAGGCGGAGTACCACTGTCTGTCGAGATGATTCAAGCCAACTTTGGTATACAGGTTGACAAGTACGCTTGTGTTGACTTTGATTCTTTCAGAGCTATTATCGAGGCTTTGGGCGGTATTGATATGGAGCTCTCACTTGAAGAGTGCGAGTATATCAATGCGCAGATAGACGTTAACAATCAGGAGAAGGTTACAGATTTTGTCGAATATGACCCATATGAAGAGACACAGATAGTTCACCTAAACGGCTATCAGGCTTTGTGGTATGCTCGTAACCGTGGTGCTGATGCACTCGGTGGTGTATCTGATTACAGCTTCTCGGGCGATGACTGGGACAGAACCGAGCGTCAGCGTAAGCTGTTGTCTACTATCATGACAACACTCAAAGAAGAGGCATCACTCACCGATATTGTAGAGATAGTAAATGCTGTAGGTCCACTTGTTACAACTAACCTCAAGAAGAGCGACATTACCTTCCTTGTATCAAAGTCACTCACATTTTTGAGTTACGACATTCAGCAGTTGTCTGTTCCTACAGAAGGTACCTGGCAGTACGCTAAAACTGACGATTTGCAGTCTGTTATTCTTATCACAGACTGGGATAAGGCTCGATATGACCTTGCATCCTTTATTTATGAGGAGTCTGTAGTAGGCTCTACACTTCCTGAGACTACTCAGTATTAATGCTATATAAACAAAACCGCTGTGATTTCACAGCGGTTTTTCTTTTGCTTATTATATTATTTTTTCGAAGCGTCTTAGCTTTTTGCCGTCTCTTTCAATAATCTCATTGAACATATCATATGGTCTGACCCATATTTCTTTGTCACCGTACAGAGCTCTGTAGATTACCATATTCTCCTGAGTCTCGCTGTTTTTTGCAAAGCCCAGCACTTCGTATTCGTTGCCTTTAAAGTGTCTGTATCTGCCAAGAGTTATCTCTTCGGATTTTAGCTCTGTTGCTGTGATTTCTCGCTTTTCTATCGGCTTTTTTTCAGTTCTTTCACAACTAAAATCAATTTCAAAACTACCGTCATTTGCAACAAGTATCATAGCACTTTTGGGCATCACATCAATGCTTATATAGCCGTTGCAGTTGTACTTTTTGTTTGAGTTTAGCACATCTGTCAGTACACCGCAGAACTTACTGTCAAAGCCGATGCTTTTTGTATCGTTGCTTTGATTCAGTAGCACAAAGACCGTCTGCTCGTCACTTCTTAGCGAGTAGCATAGCTGTTCGAGCTGGATGTTCTCATTAGTGTATTTGCCATACTGTAGAGCGTGCAGAGAGTGCTTTAGTTTTGAGAGCTTTGTAATGTGTTCAAGAAGCTCGTAGTTTGGGTTGTCTATACTGTCAAGGTTAAGCTGTGGACGCAGGTCATAGTCACAGCTTTTTGTTCTTGTGCCTTTTATTCCGAATTCACTTCCGTAGTAAATAGACGGAGCTCCCGGCATAGTGAACATCAGCGTGTATGTGTTTTTGAGCAGGGCTTCATCATTTAACAGGCTTGCAACTCTATTGACATCGTGGTTGTCAACAAAGTTGTACATGTAGATGTTCTTATAAATTCCGTATGGACCAACCTGTCTTTCCATTGAGTGAGCAAACTCAAAGTAGTTGTGGTCATTGTGGCACGAGTACAGAGCCTTGAATACCTCGTAGTTTGTTACAGAGTCAAGCGTCTCGTTGTTTGCCCATCTGTTGTAGTCGCCATTGGTTATCTCACCATATAGCCAAAAATCAGGCTTTTTGTCCTTGCATATTCTTTTGAGCTTTTTGAAGAACTCGAGGTCTACACAGTCGGCAGCATCGAGCCTGAGTCCATCAATATCAAACTCATCTATCCAGAATTTCACAGCATCAAGCAGGTGATTTGTTACATCTTCGTTTTGGAGATTGAGCTTTACAAGGTCATAGTGACCTGCCCATCCCTCGTATGAGAAGTTGTCGCCCTTGGGACTTTGGCGGTCAAATCTTATGTTGTGAAACCAACCGCAATATTTTGATGCAGAGCCGTTTTTCTGCACATCAGTAAACGCAAAAAACTCTCTGCCAACATGGTTGAATACACCGTCAAGCAATACTCTGATGCCATTTTTGTGCAGGGTGTCACAGATTTTTCTGAACGATTCGTTATCGCCCAGTCGGCAGTCGATTTTGTAGTAATCTATAGTGTCATAGCCATGGCGTGAGCTTTCAAAAACAGGGTTGAAAACTACAGCGTTTATACCGAGCTTTTTGAAGTGCTCTATAAAGTCATACATCTTGTCGAGCCTGTAGGTCTGTTTTCTGTCGTTTTCTTTAGGCGCACCACAAAACCCAAGAGGGTATATGTTGTAGAATACAGTGTTGTTAATCCAATTCATAATATTCTCCTTTTCATTGTTTAAGTATACTGATTTTTGTTTTTGTGTCAAATTAAAGTGTTGAATAATTTGTATATATGTGATACAATGACTGTAAATTTTTATGGTCGAGGCGTATTATGAGAAACTCTAACAAAGCTAATACTTACATTGAGCCAAAAGGAGAGAAAGCTCTGCGTATATTTGTAGCTATATTATATTTTATACAGACCTTGTTTACTACCTTTCCTTTTATGAGAGGTGATGATGGCACAGGTACTATCAAAGAGCTGACAGCTTTTGAGTTAGCTATACAGCCTGAGGGTTATGCTACAACACAGGAGGTAAAGATAGCACTTGTCTTTGCTTTGCTTATATTGTTGCCTGTTGTATGTTTTTTCTTTTATATTCTTGATAAATCGAACATCAAGGGTATGGTGAGCTTTGCAACTTGTGTAATCAACGTAGCCGTCATTACATTTACAGTAGGAGGAGCTATCGCTATAGGTGCGGTGCTGACATTACTTTTTTATGTTTTGATTATGTTTTTGACTGTACAGGGTATGCTTGTTCACGCAAAAAATACAATGTGATACATCATTAAGGCGTCCTTTTGGGGCGCTTTTTTTGCATAAAAACAGCGTTTTATTCATACATTTAATCGGTGATTATATGAGAAAGCTCATCTGTTTTGTTGTGATAATTATAGTGGCTTTTACACTTTGCTCTTGTGCACCTGTTATTAACGATTGCGCTCAAGAGCTTATCAACAGTAGCTATGGCACAACATTTGATAACGGAAACTCTCTGTCGCTTTCTTTTTCTAAATACAACGCAACAATGAAAATAAAGTCAGAGGATAACACCGTCACACTACACGGCTTGTGCGAAATTTCTGACGGTATTTTTGTCATACACGACACAAAAACTCTCTCAAGCTACGGTTTTGAATACATAGTATATTCTGATAGTGTAGACATCACTTATGCAGATAGCACAATTAATCTCAAGAAAAAAGCAGATTAACTATATTTTGTGTTGTTTTTCTTTTGTACTTGTTGACAAATACAAGATGTTACTGTATCATAATCGTAGAAGCTGACACAACTGACGGTTTTCGCAGAGCACTGCGGGGGAGTGTTAGCGCACATATAGCCGACCGTCTGGGCAATTCAGTTTTCTAAAAATTGAATTGTCCTTTTTTGTTTGTAAGGAGGTATATATTATGAAACACGATAATTGGAATGGTTTTAAGGGCACACTCTGGCAAGAGGAGATTAATGTCCGTGATTTTATACAGAGCAATTATACCGAATACACAGGTGATGATACCTTCTTAGAATCAGCTACAGAGCGTACTAAGGATATTATGAGCAAGGTTGAGTCGCTTTTTACACTCGAGCGCCAGTATGGTGGTGTGCTCGATATCGATACATCTACCGTTTCATCGCTGACAAGCTACTCACCCGGATATATTGACAAGGATAACGAGTTGATTGTCGGTATGCAGACTAATCGCCCATTAAAGCGTGGTGTAAACCCATTTGGTGGTATCCGTATGGCTCGTCAGGCGTGCAAGGCGTATGGTTATGAGCTCAGCGACAAGATAGAGGACGAGTTTCGTTATCGCACTACTCACAATGACGGTGTATTCAGAGCTTATACGGACGAGATGCGTGCCGCAAGGAAATGTCACGTTATCACAGGTTTGCCTGATGCATACGGCAGAGGCCGTATTATCGGCGATTATCGCCGTGTAGCGTTGTATGGTGTTGACAGACTTATACAAGAGAAAAAGAAGGACAAATCTGCGCTGTCTTACGGCTCTCTCAGCGATGACGAGATTCGCCTGTACGAAGAGATTTTCAAGCAGATCAGCTTTCTTGAATATATGAAAGAGATGGCACAGATGTATGGCTACGACATCAGTCAGCCGGCCAAGGATGCGAAGGAGGCTATCCAGTGGACTTACTTTGCTTATCTTGCTGCTATTAAGGAGCAAAACGGCGCTGCTATGTCACTTGGCAGAGTCAGCACTTTCTTTGATATTTACATCGAGCGTGATATTAAAGAAGGTGTGCTAAGTGAAGCACAGGCTCAGGAGCTTGTTGATGACTTTGTTATCAAACTTAGAATTGCCAGACACCTGCGTACACCTGAGTATAACGAGCTCTTTGGCGGTGACCCTATGTGGATCACAGAGGCTTTGGGCGGTGTGTCAGAGGACGGCAGAAGTTTAGTCACAAAGTGCACCTACAGAATGCTCAATACTCTGTATACCTTAGGCTCTTCGCCTGAGCCTAATCTGACTGTTCTGTGGTCAGAGGCTCTACCTGAGAACTTCAAGCGTTTCTGTGCCAAAGTGTCCAAGGATACCGACTCTATTCAGTACGAAAACGATGATGTTATGCGTCCTATCTATGGTGATGATTATGCCATAGCCTGCTGTGTATCTGCGATGAAACTCGGCAAACAGATGCAGTTCTTTGGCGCAAGATGCAACCTTGCAAAGCTCTTACTTATTGCAATAAACGGCGGTTATGACACCACAAGTAAGATGCACATAGGACCACAGCTTGATGTGCTCGATAACTTAGATTATGACTTGGTACAGGAGCGTTTTGGTATCTATATTGAGTGGTTGTCTAACCTCTATGTAAACACTATGAATGTCATCCATTATATGCACGATAAGTATGCATACGAAAAGACTCAGATGGCGCTACACGATACTTCGGTAGAGCGTTTTATGGCATTTGGTATAGCAGGTTTGTCTGTTGTTGCAGATTCGCTGAGTGCTATCAAGTACGCATCAGTATCACCAATAAAAGACTCAGACGGGTTTATAGTTGACTTTGATACTGTAGGCGAGTTCCCAATGTACGGTAACGATGACGACAGAGTAGATCTTATCGCAAAAGACCTTGCGCACAAGGTTATTGTAGAACTCAGAAAGACTCCGACTTATCGCAACGCTATCCATACTTTGTCAGTACTCACTATCACATCTAACGTTATGTATGGCAAGAACACAGGTGCAACTCCTGACGGCAGAGAAGCAGGTGCACCATTTGCACCCGGTGCTAACCCTATGCACAATCGTGAGCATAACGGTGCTCTGGCATCACTCAATTCAGTTGCCAAGATTTCCTACGATGATTGCCGTGACGGTATATCCAACACCTTCTCTATCACTCCTGATGCATTAGGCAGAAGCGATGAAGAGCGTGTGACAAACCTCGTATCTGTGCTTGACGGATATTTCAAGAAAGGCGCACATCACATCAATGTAAACGTGCTCAACCGTGAGACTCTGATTAAAGCATACGAGGATCCATCAGCATATCCTAACCTGACTATCAGAGTATCAGGCTACGCTGTCAACTTCCACAAGCTCTCAAGAGAGCAGCAGCGTGAGGTTATCAGCCGTACCTTCCATATGGCATTATGAGTAGAGAGATAACAGGTCAGGTCCATTCTTTTATGAGTTTAGGCACTGTCGATGGACCCGGCGTGCGTTTTGTAGTTTTTATGCAGGGGTGTAACCTCAGGTGTAAGTGTTGTCATAACCCTGACACATGGGATATGAGTGGTGGCACTTTATATACTGCAGAAGATGTAGTTAATAAGGTGCTAAGATACAAAGAGTACTTTGGTACAACGGGTGGTATCACCGTGTCTGGTGGTGAGCCGTTGTTGCAGGCTGAGTTTGTTGCAGAGGTTTTCTCTTTGTGTCATAAACACGGCATCAACACCTGCCTTGATACATCAGGTTGTATTCTCAGCGATAAGGTTAAGCTTTTACTCGAGGTTACCGATAGAGTTTTACTTGACATAAAGTACACAAACGATGAGCAGTATGTTGATAATGTCGGCTGTCATCTGTCGCCCGTGCTCGATTTTTTAGCCTATCTTGATGAGCACAATATCAGCACAACCATAAGACAGGTTATCATCCCGACTGTAAATGATAGCGAGAGCTCTATACTCGCTTTAAATTTTATTGCAGACAGTCACAAATGTGTAGATGGGGTAGAGCTTTTGCCGTTTAAAAAACTGTGTCAGCACAAGTACGATTCCTTAGGCGTTGAGTTTCCTTTTGCTCACATCAACGAGCCCGACTCACAGCTTATGGATAGCTTGTATGGATTTATTAATAAAACACAGTAAATAACTCAAAAAACAATCATTATTATAACAGCGGACTTGTGCTTTAAGTTCGCTGTTTTTTTGTGCATTTTTATTGATATTATAGATATTATATGATATAATAAAACTTAATTATGGGATAATAGGTATTTTTTCAGAGAGGAGCACGGCGATGATAGTCTTAGGCATAGATCCCGGATATGCAATTATCGGCTGGGGAGTTATTGATTACAAGGGTAACACCTACCGTCCTATAGCCTTTGGAGCTATCACTACCGATGCCGGCACAGACTTTAACAGACGACTTGAGATTATCTACGATGAGATGGTAGATATTCTGTCAAAATGCAAGCCTGACGCCTTAGCTATCGAGAAGCTGTACTTCACTACTAACGTAACTACCGCTATAGCAGTAGCTCAGGCGAGAGGAGTTATCCTCTTAGCAGCACAGAAGGCAGGAGTCAAGGTCTATGAGTATACACCGCTTCAGGTCAAGACCGCTGTCACAGGCTACGGCAAGGCTAAGAAACCGCAGGTTATGGAGATGACTCGCAGGCTCCTGCATTTAAAGAATGTCCCTAAACCTGACGATACAGCAGATGCGCTCGCTATTGCGATTTGTCACACCCATGCGGCAGGCTCACCACTTCGACAGATTTTGATAGATAAAGGAAGATGACATTATGATATATTCAGTCAAAGGTACACTTATCCACAATGAGTTAGGCTTTGCAGTTGTAGAGTGTGGTGGCATCGGGTACAAAGTTCAGACTACCGTTACTACCCAGAGAGAGCTCAAACTCAACTCTACTGTCACGCTTTTTACTCATATGAACGTCAGAGAAGATGCAGTTGAGCTCTTCGGCTTTTACTCACGAGCTGAGCTTTCTTCGTTTAAGATGCTCATATCTATTTCTGGTGTAGGACCAAAGGTAGCTCTTGCTATATTGTCAGAGTTATCTACAGAGCAGATAGCACTTGCTGTGTCAGCAGGTGACTATAAGACTCTGACCCGTGCATCAGGAGTAGGACCTAAACTTGCTCAGCGAATCGTCCTTGAGCTCAAAGATAAGATCAAGGGCATATCAACCCAAGGGGCAGAGGGTGTAGTAACTCAGGGCAGTGTGATTGTCGATACAGGTAACATCCCCAAGGCTGTACAGGCGTTGGCTGTGCTTGGCTACAGTGCGGCAGATGTCACTCCTGTGCTTTCTCGTCTTGACAGTTCTTTATCTGTAGAAGAGCTTATTTCTGCAACACTCAGACAGATGGGCTGATAGGTTGTTTTTTCACTTTCTTACGAGAGGATTTTATATATGGAATTTAATGATTTTGAAATGGATTTCGAGGATCGCTTGGTTGATACCTCAGAGATTCCTGCCGATGCACTCGAGGGCGATAACCCGTTAAGACCAAAGACCTTGTCTGAGTATGTCGGTCAGGATAAGGCTAAGGAAAACCTGAAGGTTTTTATCGAAGCTGCAAAAAACAGAAAAGAAGCACTCGACCACGTTTTGCTTTATGGCCCACCGGGACTTGGTAAGACCACTCTTGCAGGTATTATTGCTAACGAATTAGGTGTCAATATCCGCATCACTTCAGGTCCTGCTATCGAGAAACCCGGCGATTTGGCAGCCTTGCTTACTAACTTGAATCCCGGCGATGTGCTTTTTATAGATGAGATTCATCGCTTGTCCCGTGCGGTTGAGGAGATTTTGTATCCGTCTATGGAGGACTTTGCTATTGATATCATTACAGGCAAAGGTCAGATGGCGGCATCCTACCACTTGCCACTGCCAAAGTTTACTTTGGTTGGTGCAACTACCCGTGCCGGACAGCTCACAGCACCTCTTCGAGACAGATTCGGTGTTATATTAAGACTTGAGATGTACACCCCACGTGAGCTTGCAGATATTATCAAGCGTAGCGCAGGCATACTCGATATAGCTATCGATGATGACGGTGCACTCGAGCTTGCATCTCGTAGCCGAGGCACACCTCGTATAGCAAACAGACTCTTAAAACGAGTCAGAGATTTCTCAGAGGTTATGTCTGATGGTGTGATTACGTGCGATGTAGCACGCACAGCACTCGACAGACTCGAGATAGACGAGCTTGGTCTTGACCAAAACGACAGACGAATGCTCGATACTATGATCAAGTACTATCGTGGTGGTCCTGTAGGACTCGAGACCTTAGCTGCTGCTATTGGCGAGGAGGCAGTTACTATAGAGGATGTCTACGAGCCGTATCTTATGCAGATAGGATTTTTGAGCCGCACACCTCGTGGCAGATGTGTCACAGCAGCCGCATACGAGCACTTGGGCTACGATGTTCCATCAGCCACAGTTTCTGCTCAGGGCAGTCTATTTGATAATCAGTAAACAATTAGTCAATATAAATTAAAGGAGAATTATTATGGGAAGATTATTTGGTACAGACGGCGCCAGAGGCGTTGCAAATACAGAACTTACTTGTGAGCTCGCTATGAACATAGGCAAAGCTGCAGCTATGGTGCTTATCAGCGATGAAGTAGAGCAGCCTACATTTTTGATTGGTAAGGACACACGACTCTCAGGCGATATGCTCGAGGGTGCGCTTATTGCAGGTCTGTGCTCAGTAGGCGCAAATGTCAAGCTTTTAGGTGTTGTACCTACTCCTGCAGTTGCTTATCTTGTAGGCAAGTATGGCGCAGATGCAGGTATTATGATTTCTGCATCTCACAACCCTTATGAATTCAACGGCATCAAGATTTTCAGCGGTGAGGGCTACAAGCTTCCTGACGATTTAGAGGAGAGTATCGAGAGCATCATTCTTGATAACACAAAGCCTTACGCTATGCCTGACCATAACCACATCGGTACAGTAGAGGTTATCGATAACGCTGCTGATGACTATATTGACCACGTTGTATCTACTATAGACTATGACCTTAAGGGTATGAATATAGCACTCGATTGCTCCAACGGTTCAGCTTCTCGTACAGCAGAGAAATTGTTTACCCGCTTAGGTGCTAATGTTCATATGCTGTTCGATAAGCCTGACGGTATCAATATTAACACCAACTGCGGTTCTACTCATATGGAGACTTTGATGCAGTATGTAAAGGACAACAAGCTTGACGCAGGTCTTGCCTTCGACGGTGATGCAGATAGATGCTTAGCTGTTGATAACAACGGCGATTTAGTAGACGGCGACTACATCATAGCTATTTGTGCTGCCGACCTGAAGAGTCAGGGCAAATTAAAGAAAAATGCAGTTGTAGGCACTATTATGACTAATATGGGCTTTAACAGATTCTGCGAGGACAACGGTATGAACTTCATCTCTACTGCTGTAGGTGACAGATATGTCCTCGAGGCAATGCTCAGAGAAGGCTACAACATCGGTGGCGAGCAGTCAGGTCACGTTATCTATCTTGACTATGCAACTACAGGTGACGGACAGCTCACAGGTGCACATCTTCTGAGCCTTATCAACAGAAGAAACGCCAAGCTCTCATCTATCGCTACCCTTATGCAGAGATATCCACAGATTCTCGTTAATGTCAAGATTACTAACGAGGGCAAGGTCAGATTCTATACTGACAAGGAAATCAAAGCTAATATGAAGCGTATCACAGAGCTACTCGGCAACCGTGGTCGTATCGTAGTGCGTGTATCAGGCACTGAGCCACTCGTGCGTGTAATGCTCGAGGGCGAGGATTACGCAGAAATCGAGAAGTTAGCACACGAGATGGCAGACATCATCAAGGAGAGACTTTCATAATGCGAGTATCTGATAGCTGGGTTGATTACGAGCTTATAGATGCAAGTAGTGGCGAGCGACTTGAGCGCTGGGGAGATATCATCCTCATTCGTCCCGACCCACAGATTATATGGAATACAAAGCGTACCAACCCGCTGTGGAGACAGGCACACGCCAAGTATCATCGCTCTAACTCAGGCGGTGGACAATGGCAGGTCTTCAAGAAGATTCCACAGCAGTGGTCGCTAAAATACAGAGACCTTACATTTAACGTCAAGCCTATGGGGTTCAAGCACACAGGTATCTTTCCTGAGCAGGCTGTCAATTGGGATTTTGCATCGGATATCATCCGCAACGCAGACAGACAGCTCAATGTGCTCAACCTCTTTGGTTACACAGGCTGTGCTACCTTGGCTTGTCTTAATGCAGGTGCCAAGGTTTGCCACGTTGATGCCTCAAAAGGTATGGTACAGTGGGCTAAGGAGAACTGTGCATCCTCTAATCTTTCTGACAGACCTGTTAGATGGCTTGTTGATGATTGTATGAAGTTTGTAGCTCGTGAACAGCGCAGAGGCAACACATATGACGGCATTATTATGGACCCTCCGTCTTACGGTCGTGGACCTGGCGGTGAGGTGTGGAAGTTAGAGGAACAGCTTTATTCTTTTTTAGAATTATGTTTGCCTATACTTTCCGAAGATGCCCGTTTCTTTATTCTTAATTCTTATACTACAGGACTACCTGCTTCTGTTATGGAGTATATGTTGTCCGTTACTATTGCACGCAGATTTGGCGGCAAGGTCACATCCTCAGAGATTGGCTTGCCTGTCACAGATTCTAATTTGATTTTACCGTGCGGAAGCACAGCAATCTGGACTAAATAATCAGGTAATTTTATGGAGTTTATCACAGCACAAAATTTAACATTTAGTTATGATAGTGAAGAACAATCGAATATTTCTGACAGAGAAGTCCTGTCTGATGTCTCTTTTAGTATCAGAGAGGGCGAGTTTGTCGCTTTGCTTGGTCACAACGGCTGTGGTAAATCTACTGTTGCCAAACACCTAAACGCTATGCTCTTGCCATGTGGTGGCAAGGTCTATGTAGACTCTGTAGACACAGCAGATGACGGCGAAGATTTTCTTGTCAGACGCAATGTAGGTCTTGTGCTTCAGAATCCCGACAACCAGCTTGTTGCAAGTATTGTCGAGGAGGATGTCGCTTTTGGCCCAGAGAATTTAGGCGTTGAGCCGTCTGAAATTCGTACTCGTGTCGATAATGCACTCAAGGCTGTCGATATGTACGAGTACAGACACAAGCCACCGCACAAACTCTCAGGCGGACAGAAACAGCGTGTTGCTATAGCAGGCATCATAGCTATGCAGCCTAAGTGCATCGTTCTTGATGAGCCTACCGCTATGCTCGACCCAAAGGGCAGAGAAGAGGTTATGCACACTATCAAGAAGCTGAACAAAGACAAGGGCATCACCGTTGTACTTATTACTCATTATATGGACGAGGCTGTTGATGCTGACAGAGTCATCGTTATGGATGACGGCAAGGTCTTGACAGAGGGCACACCATACGAAGTATTCTCTCAGGTTGAGCTCTTAAAGCGTCACAGACTCGATGTGCCACAGGTCACAGAGCTTTTTTACAAGCTTCGTGCTTGCGGTGTTGATATAAAAGAACTTTGTCTGCATTCAGACGAATGTGTAGACAAGCTACTGGAGGTGCTTTCATGAGCTTACTGAAGGTAGAAAATTTATCCTGCATTTATTCAAAGTTCACTCCGTTTGAGCAACACGCAGTCAAAGATGTAACATTTGAGATACAGCAGGGCGATTTTGTCGGACTTATCGGCCACACAGGTAGTGGCAAATCTACTCTTGTGCAGATGCTCAACGGACTCATAAAGCCAACCTCAGGCGCAGTTTACATTGACTCAGAGGATATCTGGTCAAAGCCTAAAGAGATACGAAAACTCAGATTCAAAGTAGGTCTTGTTTTTCAGTATCCTGAGTATCAGTTGTTTGAAGAAACCGTATACAAAGACATTGCTTTTGGCCCTACAAATATGGGGCTTTCTCAGCAAGAGATTAATAGCAGAGTTCTTAGTGCCGCAAAATTTGTAGGTCTGTCACAAGAGCTCTTGTACAAGTCTCCGTTTGACCTGTCCGGTGGCGAAAAACGCAGATGTGCTATAGCAGGCGTTATCGCTATGGACCCCGATATTCTGATTCTTGACGAACCTACAGCAGGTCTTGATCCTGTTGGCAGAAATGTCTTGCTATCACAGATTTCTCAGTATCAGAAGCAGCGAAACAATACCGTTATCCTCGTGTCACATTCTATGGAGGATGTTGCCAGAGTGACAAACAAGGTACTTGTTATGAACAAAGGCGAGGTTGTTATGTATGACGATACCGCCACAGTGTTTGCACATTCTGATATGTTGACAGATATAGGACTGCGAGTACCGCAGATAACCAAGGTCACAGAAGCCTTGCGCAAACAAGGCATAAACCTCTCTGCAGGTATTCTCACAGTAGACAAAGCTGTAGAAGAGATTACTGAACTTCTCAAGAAGGAGGGCAGACTCTGATGCGTGATGTAGCTTTCGGACAGTATTATCCCTCAAACGGTGTCTTGCATAGACTTGACCCCAGAGCGAAGATACTGATTATGATTATTATGTTGGTGCTTACCTTTTGCACCCTCAATTATTTTTCACTATTACTATTGATTTTATCGGTATTTGCTATAGTCTTGCTTAGCAAAGTACCTGTCAGAATGTATTTCAAGAGCCTTAAGATGATTATTTTTATCATCATACTCACATCGCTTTTAAACCTGTTTTACGGCACAGGTGAGCCTGTGTTTGAGTGGGGCTTTATAAGTATTACCTTAGCAGGTATCAATAATGCTGTGTTTATTGCAGTTCGAATTATCTGTCTTATACTCATCAGCTCGGCACTCACATTCACCACTTCGCCGACAGATTTGACAGACGCACTCGAACGCCTGATGAAACCTCTGTCTGTTTTTCACATCAAGGTTCACGAGATAGCTATGATGATGACCATAGCGCTTAGATTCGTACCTTTACTGCTCGAAGAAACAGACAAGATTATGTCAGCGCAGAAGGCGCGTGGTGCTGATATGGAGTCAGGCAACCTCGCACAGCGTATCAGAGCTCTCATTCCTGTGCTTATACCGCTGTTTGTGTCTGCTTTCAGACGTGCCTACGATTTGGCTGTTGCTATGGAGTGTAGATGCTACCGTGGCGGAGAGGGCAGAACAAGAATGAAGCGCCTGACGTTTTGCAGACGTGATTATATCAGTTTTGTTTTAGTAATTTTACTTGTTGTAGGAGTTATCTTATGCAATGTGCTTCTGCCTCACACAGTGAGATGAGAAACCTCAAAATTACAATTTCATATGATGGCAAGGACCTCCACGGCTGGCAGATTCAGAAGAATGCGATTACTGTTCAACAGCATTTTCAGCAGGCGTTAGCCTCTGTTATCGGTGATGTTCCCGATATCAAGGGATGCAGTCGTACCGACACAGGTGTGCATGCAAATAAGTATGTTATCAGTATGAAGCTGAGTCACAGCATTACTGCCCAGAGACTCAAAGCTGCACTTAATCGTTTTTTGCCAAAGAATATAGTCGTGCTCGATATCAAAGAGGTAGATATGGATTTTCATGCTCGATATTCCTGCAAGGGCAAGCGTTATGTCTACAAAATTCTCAATTCCGAAGTCAGAGACCCTTTTTCAGAGGGTTATGCTATGCACTATAGATACGATATCGATGTACCTATGCTTAATAAGGCAGCACAAGCTTATGTAGGCACACACGATTTCACATCTTTTTGCACACTTGATAAGCGAGACAGGGGAGACTTTACCCGTACTGTAGAGAGCTTTGAGGTTAGACGTGACGGCAAGTTTATATATATGACCGTACAGGCTGACGGCTTTCTGTATAATATGGTGCGCATAATGGTTGGCACCTTGCTGAAAATTCAGCAGGGCAAGCTACAGCCTGACAGTATCCCTTATATTTTAGAACAAAAAGACCGCAAATTCGCAGGACCTACGGCACCTGCGTGCGGATTGTATCTTGATGAAGTTTTTTATTAATTAACAGGTGAGTTATGAAACAAAAAGGTAGACGTTTTGTACAGGACGATTCAAAAAAGAATATTAAAGAAAAGCGTGAGCCTAAACCTAAGAAGAGAAATCGTTCAGACTACGGTGACGATTTTAGTTTAGGTGCTGAGGATAACGCTAAGCATCCTGTCGCTAAGGTTGATAAGAAGGTAACAAAAGCCCCAAAATTCTCCAAAAAAGCTGATAATAAAGCTGAGAAAAAAGCAGATAGTGTATCTAAATCAAAGCGTGAAAAACGCAAAATTGTCAAGCAGAGTAAAAAAACTATATCAAAACCAAAGAAAGCCTCTGACAAAGATTTAGATATTCCAAAAGCTTTTAATAAAAAAACAGATCGCAAAGTCTTAAGCTACGAGGATCTACCACTTGATGACAGCACACGTGCACGATTTGGCAGAGTTCAGTCAACTTTTAGAATGAACCGAAAGAGCATCGTGCTCAGTACTATTATCATTGTACTGCTTGTTTTATGTGTTCTTATGTTTGCTAATCGTGACAAGCTGAGCTTTAGTAATATCAAAAACTGGTTTGAATACGGCGTGCTTAATATGCAAAGCGAAGAGCAGTTTCCTATCAATATAGGTGATTCTGTCATAAGCGATGGCAACTTCACTCGTATAGATGGCAATCTTGCGTTTGTTTCAGATACACAGTTTGTCACAGTCAACAGCTACGGACGACATATCTACAACGCATCACAGAGCTTTTCTAACCCTGTGCTTGTTACATCATCAGACAGCGATTTGTCCATCTTGTATAACTTAGGTGGCACAGGCTTTGAGATTAACAGCCTTGATGAGAATATCTTCAAGGGCGATGCAGAGGATAACATCTTTGTTGCAGACATCGCAAAGGACGGCACCTACGCAATAGTAACCCAAAAGGACGGATATTTGAGCAAACTCTATGTTTACTCAGCCGACAACAAGCAGATTTTTGCTTACTCCTTTGCAGATTACTATATAACCTCAGTTTCTATTAACGAGAGCGGCAAGACCTGTGCACTCTCCGGCATATCCGGCCACGATGGCAACGAGATGTCAGCTATCTATGTTCTTGATTTCACCAAGGATGAGCCTGTATTGTTTGAGGAGTTTGAAAACAATATCATTTACTATATCAAGTATCTCAACAAGAACCACCTTTGTGCTATCGGAAAAACTGCAACCTATACAGTAAACACACGCTCAAAGGCAGTAACTGTCAGCGAGTATGATGGCAAAACTTTGACAGCGTTTACCGTAAATAGCGACACTAACACTTTTGCGATATCCCTGTCCCGTAGTGCTGACGGCAGAATGTGCGATATACTCAATTTCTCACAAAACGGCACACTGAAATCGACTGTTAACACTGAGCTCAAGGTCAAATCTCTGTCTACTTACAAGAACCGCATAGCAGTATTAAGTGACAACACAGCATATCTGTTCAGCAAAGATGGTGTTATGCTATCCGACAAAGAGGCAGGACTTGACCCTCACAGCATTGTTTTGTATTCAAAGAACGATGCGTACGTGCTCTCTGTTGGCGAGATTACACAGCTTGATCTGTAAGGTGTCTTATGATTCTTGATGTAATTGTTATTTTAACTTTTATAGTATTTCTAATCATCGGTTTGAGACTCGGTGCTATCAGAATGTTCAGCGGATTTTTGCTGTCTTTTATTGCTTTTTTCATAGCATCTGCATTAGGTGACACACTGTCAACTTTGCTGTATGATAACTATCTGCACAGCAGTATAATCACCGCTGTTAGCTCTCAGGTATCCTCCGTAACAGGCGGTATCGATGTTTCATCTACAGTAGAGTCCCTGCCGCTTGTGGCACAGCTTGCACTCAAGCTCTCAGATGTAGATATCACAACATCACTTGACAGCACACTCAGCAGTGCACCGCTTGCGCTCGCTAATGCAGTTAGTGATGCTCTAAAACCGACTGTCATAGCCTTGCTGTCGTTTGTTCTTACTATACTTTTGTATATTATTATTTTCTTTTTACTGCGTACAATAGGCATCAGATTACTCAGAAGAGTCTTTTCTCTTCCTATTTTAAAACAGCTCAATTCACTACTCGGAGCGATATGTGGTGGCTTGTGTGCTTTGCTTGCAGTCACTATATTTGCTTTTTTACTTTCTATTATCACTCCGTATGTTGACAGTATGCCTGTTGTTTTTTCAGAGTCAACAATTTACAATTCATACATATTTTACTACTTTTATAGTGGTAATATATTTAGTGCAATTATATAAAATTCAAAGGATAGATTTAAAATGTCCAAACAACAAAAAACTAAAAAAACACCTGTTCCACTCAAAGGCGAGTCTCAGGCAAGCAACCGTGCGTTTACTATTCCTAACATAATTTGTCTTGTGCGTATACTGCTCATTACTCCGTTTGTGGAGTTTTTCCTTGATGGACAGTACGAGTATGCAGCCTTGGTGATAATCATTTCAGGCCTTTCAGATTGCCTCGATGGCTTTATAGCACGCAAGTTTAATCAGGAGTCAGAGCTTGGCAAGATTCTTGACCCCCTCGCTGACAAGCTCACAGTTTTGGCAGTAGGTATCTGCCTTGCTATTATCCAGCCGTTGTTTTTACCTATTATGGTTATTCTGCTTATCAAAGATTTATTTATGCTTATCGGTAGCTCCAAGGTTATCAAAAAGGGCATCTTAGTCCCAAAATCCAAGTGGTACGGCAAGCTCGGCACGGTCATGTTTTATGTAAGCGTTGCATTTATTGTATTTAACGAGATTATGCAAAACAGCGATGACCCTCTTGTGTATATACCTGAGAAGGTCGGCCTTATTATCTCTATGGTTATGCTGTGTATCACAGCAGCAGTTATGATTTTTGCATTTGTTATGTATACTTTTATGTTCAAAGAGATTATGACTCAGGCAAAAGATATGGAGAACGAAGAAATCAGCGCTGCTGTTACCAACGCAGACGACCAATAAGTTAGTAAGTTTTCGTATACACGATTTATATAAAGGAGAAGATATATGATTTGTTCCAAATGTGGAAAGCGCCCTGCTGTAGTGTTTGTATCAACAAACAACGCAGACGATAAACCAAAGGGCTACTGTCTTGTTTGTGCTAAAGACCTTGGCATCAAACCCGTAGAGGACCTTATGAACAAGATGGGCATCACACCTGACCAGTTAGATGCTGTACAGGAGCAGATGGATTCTATTATGGAGAGTGGCGATATGAACTCCCTCATTGAGTCTATGGGTATGGGAGATATGGCACAGCAGTTGTCGGTTGACGACTCTGACCCTGATGATTCTTTTTCTGTGGGTGGCGCACCGAGCTTTCCTAATATTTTCAATATGTTTTCACAGAATAAGCCTGCAGATTCTAAAGCTTCTTCAGGCGACAAAAATTCTAAAAAAGAAAAAAAGCAAAAGAATCGCAAGCATATAAGCCTCTATTGCTATGACCTCACCAAGAAGGCAAGAGAGGGCAAGACTGACAGAGTTATCGGCAGAGACAAGGAGATAGAGCGTATTATTCAGATTTTATCTCGCCGTTCAAAAAACAACCCTTGCTTAATAGGCGAGCCTGGTGTAGGTAAGACAGCAATAGCCGAGGGCTTAGCATTGCGTATTGCTACAGGTAATGTCCCACAACGTCTCAAAAACAAAGAAATTCAGCTTTTGGACCTTACTGCCTTGATTGCAGGAACACAGTTCAGAGGTCAGTTTGAGAGTCGTATCAAAGGTCTTACTCAAGAGGTAAAGGAAGCTGGAAACATCATCTTGTTTATTGACGAAGTCCACAACCTTGTCGGTACAGGTGATGCAGAGGGCACAATGAACGCCGCAAACATCTTGAAGCCTGCGTTGTCACGTGGTGAGATTCAGGTCATTGGTGCTACTACCTTCAATGAATACAGAAAGTATATTGAAAAAGACTCAGCGCTTGAAAGACGTTTTCAGCCTGTCAAGATCAACGAGCCGTCAATTCTTGATTCCATAGAGATTATCTCTGGTGTTCGAGAGTATTACGAGAATCACCATAGAGTCAGGGTTTCTGACGACATAGTCAGAAAAGCAGTTGTTTTTTCAGAGCGATATATATCAGACCGATTCTTGCCTGATAAAGCTATAGACCTGCTCGATGAATCCTGCGCTTGTGCAGCACTGCGTAACAAAGAGCTCGAAAACTACGAGAGATTAGTTGACGACAAAAAGACTCTCGAAATAACTCGTGACCAATTAAGCGCCGAAGAAGAGATAGATTACGAGACTCTGCTTACTGTAAAGAGCGAACTCACAAAGGTTGAGAATCAGCTCTCAGAAATATCAGAAGACTCCCTCACAGCACAGGTCACAGAGGAAGATTTGGCTAAGGTTATCGAGCTTTGGACAGGTATTCCATCAAGCAGAATTCGAGAGAACGAGCTTGCAAAACTCGCAGATATAGATACTAAACTCAAACAGAAGATTATAGGTCAGGACGAGGCTGTAGATGCGTTGTCGTCAGCTATCCGCCGTTCTCGTGTACAGATTTCACCACGTAGACGCCCTGCATCTTTCATTTTTGTCGGACCTACAGGTGTCGGCAAGACAGAGCTTGTCAAGGTGCTGTCACAGGAGCTATTTGATACTCCGGAGACACTCATCAGACTTGATATGTCTGAGTTTATGGAGAAGCACTCTGTCTCAAAAATCATCGGTTCACCTCCAGGCTATGTCGGATATGACGAGGCAGGTCAGGTTACAGAGAAGGTCAGACGCAGACCATACTCTGTTTTATTGTTTGACGAGATAGAGAAGGCTCATCCTGATGTCCTCAATATCCTGTTGCAGATTTTAGACGAGGGCAAGCTCACAGATGCGCACGGCAGGTCTGTTGATTTTACGAACACAGTTATTGTTATGACATCAAACGCCGGCTCAGATAAGCGTGAAAACGCCTTAGGTTTTGCAAAGAGCGAGGAGGACGCTGAGCGTGAAAAGGTTATGAAAGCCTTGTCAGAGTTTTTGCGTCCTGAGTTCATAGCTCGTGTTGACGAGGTTATATCGTTCAAATCTCTGTCAAAAGATAATTTCATAGCTATAGCTGACCTTATGCTCTCAGAGTATATACCTACTTTAGCTGAAAAAGGCATCGAGTTCAGATACGACCAAAAAGCCTGTGAGTATCTTGCATCAAAGTCCTGTAGTGGCAAGAGTGGTGCTCGTGATTTGCGCAACCTCATTCGCAAAGAGGTCGAGGATATCATTACAAACAAGATGATAGAGGCAGGCACAGCGTCTATTGCGGCTATCAGCGTCTCAGCATCTGATACACGGCTCATAGTTGATTCTATTTAATATACCAAAAGCGGTCATAGCTTTAATGACCGCTTTTTTATATATTTAACCGCTTACGTTTTCTAAACGACCGAATACTTATTTTTTATTGATATACCATACGCTTTTAGTTAATATAAGCTTGCAAGGAGGAAGCACCATGAAATTTACACTCAATATTGACAAGACTTTAGATGAAGAGGTGATTGTCAATGCACACGAAAAAACACCCCTGATAGAGCAGATAGAGCGTCTTGTAATTAATGATACTTTCGAGCTTATCGGCTACAAGAGTGATAAGACAGCATCAATTCTTGATTTTGCAGATATCAACTGCTTTGTTGTCAGTGATAATAAGGTGTATGCCTATACGGCTGACGACAAATATATCATCAAGCTAAGACTCTATCAGTTGATGGACAAAGTTCCGCACAGCTTCATCAAGGTCAACCAATCGTGTATTGGCAACATCAGACAAATCTCTCGTTTTGACGCATCGCTTGCAGGCTCATTATTAGTAAAATTCAAGTGTGGATATACAGATTGTGTATCCAGACGACAACTAAAAGAATTTAAAGAAAGGTTTGGTATTTAATATGAATAAGTATTTCAAAGAGTTTTTACATCGTGGTCTGATGTTTTCAGGCTTCGGACCAATCATTGCCGGTATTATCTATTTCATCGTTTCAAGGACTGTTGAGGGTGGCATTACTTTAACAGCAGCACAGGTTTTAATTGCGATAGTATCTACCTATCTGCTTGCTTTTATTCACGCAGGAGTATCTGTGTTTAATCAGATGTATCATTGGCCACTACTAAAGTCAGTTGCGTGTCATTTTGCTTGCCTGTATTTAGCGTATGCACTTTGCTATATCGTCAATTCATGGATTCCGTTTGTGCCACAGGTTTTATTGATATTCACAGCAATTTTTGTGGCTATTTACCTTGTTATTTGGCTCATAGTTTTTATAGTTATCAAAGCCACATCAAAAAATCTAAACAAAAAGATTTCATAACAACAGAGGGTGCTACTTGTGTAGCACCCTCTGTTTATGTTGTTAGCTCTCTCAGCCTTTTTTTGTCAAGTATCTTCACACCGCGTCTTGACAGCTCCACAATACCTTCATTCTCAAAGTATTTGAGCATTCTCGACACTACTTCACGTGCAGAGCCCATATATTTTGCTATAAGGCTGTGTGTCAGCATTACTGTGTCTGTGTCGATTCTTGTTATCTCATCAAGCAAGAATATCGCAAGTCTTTTGTCCATACTCATAAATAATATCTGTTGCATTATCCACATCATATTAGTAAAGTTTTCGAGTGTACTCTCAAGAGCGTACATTTTTGCGTCAATATATTTGTTGTTTATATACTCAAACGCCTCATCATTTATGTAGTAACAGCTCGAGTCTTCTTCAACATCGACAAAAATATCAAAGGTGATAGGGTCATTTATATATGACGAAGATAGAATGCAGATGTCGTCTTTATGAATTCTCATCAGCGTCAATTCTTTACATTCTTCTGACATTATGTACACTCTCAGCGAACCGCTGTTTAGCAGAATAACTCCGCCGTTATCGCTACCGTCATATACAGTGGTACCTTTTCTTAGCTTTTTTTCAGACGAGTTTTTGTAGATGTATTCTTTGTCATAATCGGACAGCTCCTCCCAGAACGGAAAGTGCTCTGCACATTTAATTGTGAAAGTGTCTTTGTTCATAGTTTTCACCTTTTGTATTTATTGTGACCATAGTCACAGAAATAGTATAGAAAATAATGTAGTATATCAACAAGATAATAATATATCTTTTGTACTTAAAACATAGTATCGACTATAAAATATACTAAAGGAGGCATTACTATGGCAAACCACGAAAGCTTACCATTATTGTTACTTGACAACAGTTCTATGATTTCTGTAATCAACGAGGGCGAATTCAAATGCTCAAATATGACATTTGAAGATGCAAAGATGTTGCTCGAGATTTTTGACGAGAAAGAGTATCTCAAGTGCTTTTCAGACCCGGCTATCGAGTCTGTTATGTTTGAACAGCTCGAGATTGAGAAGCGTAGCTTCGAGTACAAGCACATCCGTAATATGAGAGTCGGTCAGCAGGCTATAGTATTCAAGCTTTACAGAACTCCTTCATTGTCAAACCCGATTATTTTAGCAGATGACGGGGTAGAGGCTAAGAAAATCCAGAACGTCTATGCTTATTGCCAGCACCTCATTCGTGTCAAATAATATAATCATTGTAGCACAAAACCCGCAGCACACACAAGTGTTGCGGGTTATTTATTTACAAACAAGTTGTTTGTCTATCTTTTGTGTTAATTTGTTTGCTACAAATTTTTATCACCTTCGATTCCCAATCTGCAAACAAAAAACGACACCAGATAAGGTGCCGTTTTGTTGGAGCAGATGATGTATGCTTACAATGAATTTTATATAATTCTCGTCTTATGTCATTGTTGCACATAAAAGTTCATCTGCGCTCTCCCTAAAAACGCTCCACAGGAGAGTTATATTAACGGTCGCCTTCGATTCCCAATCTGCAAACAAAAAACGACACCCGATAAGGTGCCGTTTTGTTGGAGCAGATGATGGGAATCGAACCCACACGATCAGCTTGGAAGGCTGAAGTTCTACCACTAAACTACATCTGCATATTGCAGGGACAAGACCCTGCCTTTTTTATTGCAAGTGATATTTTAGCACAAACAAAAGTGTTTGTCAAACATTATTGAATATTATTACCTATCCTGTAAATCTCCTGATTATCTATATCTATCTCAGGAATAATTACTGGTTTTATACCACAGTTTGCGGTAATAGTAGTAATGATAGCCTTGACATACGGGAACAGTGATTTGAATGTCTGAGTGTGTATCTGCTCTTTCTTTTCGCCTTCTTTGTAACTAAAGATGCCAACAGCAACAACGTGAATTTTAAATTTATCAGGGTTGTTAGAATCTGCAACCTCTATATCAAACTCACCTTTGCACATATTGTTATTAGCATATTGTACGTTATAACTGTATTTGTTTGAAAGTTTAATCTGTGTGCCGTTCTCAAGTGTTGCGACAAATTCTATTTTATCTACCTTATATCCCTGCAAAGAAACTATAGCCATAAATATATCTCCTTTAATATTTTATTCAATTATAACACATATTATTGATATTATAAAGCTTTATTTTTGATATTGTTAATATTGACATAAAGAGAAAATATGGTATACTAAACAATGTTGTTGGGAAGTAGCCAAGCGGTAAGGCAACGGACTTTGACTCCGTCATTTCGTGGGTTCGAACCCCGCCTTCCCAGCCAGAAACAAGGCACTCTTTTGAGTGCCTTGTTTTTTTATTTGGGGTGTGGGTTCGAAGCCGAGAGGGCATAGGCGCAATATATTAAACAAATTAACAAAAAATTCTTATCTTATGTGTAAATATATGCTATAATTATGTTGCAGATAGTCTTATTGACTAATGTTTAATTTGAGGAGTGAGAGTTATGAAAAAATCAACAAAAATTTTATGGGGCATTGTTTTGATTCTCTTGGGTGTAATTTTGGCGCTAAAGAGTCTTAATATTATGGATATTAATATATTCTTTGACGGCTGGTGGACTCTGATTATCATCATTCCGAGTCTTATAGGAATATTTACAGACAGCAACAAGATGCCGTCAATTATCAGCTTTCTTGTTGGTGTAGTTTTGCTTTTGTGTTGTTTAGATATACTTGCATTTGACCTTATATTTAAGCTCGTAGTTCCTGCTATTGTTGTAATTGTCGGACTCAAGCTTATTTTTGGTACATTCAAGTCAGCCAAGGCGTCAAAGATTATTGAAGAAAACGCACAGTCTAATGTTAACAGCACTCAGACCTGTGCAACTTTCTCAGGTCAGGATGTAAATTACAGCGGTCATGAGTTCTACGGCACTAATCTTGATGCTATCTTTGGAGGTGTCAATTGCGACCTTCGCTCTGCTATTATACCAAAAGATTGTGTAATCAAAGTGAGCGCAATATTCGGTGGCATTGATATTTTCCTGCCTGACAATGTTAATGTAAAGGTCAACTCTAATTCTTTCTTTGGCGGTATTTCTAACAAGAGACACACAAACTCAGCATCAAACTCAGTTACAGTCTATGTTGAGGGTATGTGTCTGTTTGGAGGAGTTGATATCAAATGACAGAGCTTCAGAAGATTATCAAATACATTGCACTTACACTTGCTATATGCTTAATTGTAGGTATATTCACTTCAATTTTCAGCGCTTTCTCTGTGTTTACATACATCTTTGACAACAATACTCAGACGGCGTCTGTAGAGCCAAGTGACACTCAGACTTTTTCTGATATACATGAGCTTGATGTAGAACTGTCAAACTACGAGTTTATTATAGAGACCGGAGACACTCTGTCACTTAGTTACGATAGTAGAAATAAAAAAGTCAGAGTAGATGGAAATAAGCTAATCATTACCGAAAAGAACAAGCCGTTTTCTTTTAAACAGGAAGGCTATACTGTAGTACTTACTGTACCAAAGGACTATTTCTTTACTGAAGTTTCTATAGAAATGGGAGCAGGACAGCTCGTAATAGAAGAGCTTAGCACCAATTTGCTTTCTCTTGAGCTTGGTGCAGGTGATGTAGATATCAGAAATCTCACCGCTATCTCATCAGTAGATATTGATGGTGGAGCAGGTGAGCTGTCAGTAACAAATTCTGAGATTACAGGGCTTGATTTGGATATGGGTGTCGGCTCGCTCGCACTTGATTCAAAACTCATCGACAATAGCACCATAGACCTCGGTGTAGGGGACAGCAACCTGATTTTGAGAGGTACTGCTGATGACTATAGATTTGATATAACTAAAGGTCTCGGTGAGATTACCATAGACGGAGAGAAGTACAGTTCTTTTAGTAATAACACTATTTCGGGTGAATCAAATTTTGTTGAGCTTAATTGTGGCATAGGTAATGTTAATATCGATTTTAAATAGTAAAAAAAATACAAGCCATATCAGCGCTTAGCTGATATGGCTTTTTGTTTTAGTGCAATATGTAGTTTAGTCCCATTATCAGATACAATGGTCCAAGACAATACACCATGAACATTTCTTTGTGAGGTACCTTCTTCTTAAAACAGTCTGTCAGCAACAATAGTTCGAGCAAATATGCAACAGCACCGCAAAAGTACGCAATAGCTTTTAGTATATGATACACGCTATCCAAAAAGAACGAGCCAATGAAGAGTATCGCAGCAGCACCAATGAGTAAATTGCGTACATACAATATTACATAGGCGATTCTTGGGTGTGTGCCGTTAGTTAGTTCGTCAGCATCGGGTGTAGTTACATCAACAGTATGTTTAAATTGCTCAAATATCTTCGACATGGGTCATCTCCTAAAAAATGTTTTTTACATATTACTATATAAGCAAAAGCATGTCAATATATAGCAAACAAAAAACCACTCAGTTTTCCCTGAGTGGTTTATGGTGACCCATCGGAGATTCGAACTCCGGACACCTTGATTAAAAGTCAAGTGCTCTGCCAACTGAGCTAATGAGTCAAGTGGGGTGGATAATCGGATTCGAACCGATGGTCTCCAGTGCCACAAACTGGCGCTTTAACCAACTAAGCTATACCCACCATATGGCGCGCTGAAAGGGACTCGAACCCCTGACCTACTGCTTAGAAGGCAGTTGCTCTATCCAGCTGAGCTATCAGCGCATTTCATATGCATGACCAAATAAATTCAGTCAGCCTTACTATTATATAGTAACTGACATCGTTTGTCAATAGTACAAATAGTCTGTAAAATAAAAGATTTTTGAGTTTTAATTTATGATTTTTGTCGTTTTATTACCTTTAGTCTCGAGAATTCCTCTCGTTCTTTTTCATCGAGAGCATCTGTAATGAATTTGACTTCGCTATCAAATTTCGGAATCATAATGTTCTTGAGCGCATTTGCACGCTTTTGAGTTTTTTTGATAGAGTCGGCAAGTCTGTACACGCTGTTCTCGATTTCAGCAAGCTCTACTGTAAGCTCTTTTACATTTAAAAATCTCATCTTAGCTTCATCAAGTGCTGAGCTTGTAGATGTAAGTCCATACGATAGCACGTTGTTTTCGACCTTATCTATAGTCAAAATCGGTATCTCTACACCCATAACACTCCTGTAGTCGAGCTTTATCGATTTATCTACAGGTGTGCTCTGAGATATTTCTTCGCAGTAGCCGAGCGTGATGTTTGCATTCTGAAGTGCAGAATACGCCATTTCAAATGCTAAATCAATTTTGCTTTGTATTGCGTTCGCTCTGTCAATGAGCATCATCATCTCTCGGATGAGTATATTGCGCTTTCTGTCAAGTAGCTCAAAGCCTACTTTTGCAAGCTCAAGTGACTTCTTGGTGCTCATTAAGTTGCCTTTTGTAGGTACTACAGATAGTGCCATATAACTCATCCTTTCTTAATATTATTCAAGTTCTTTGTAGTATTTTTCGAGTGTCTTGTCATCCACTCTGTCAAGCTCGCTCTTTGGTAGGGTGGACAGCAACCTCCATCCCAAATCAAGGCTTTGCTCGATAGTTCTGTTTTCATTGTTGCCTTGATTCACAAAGGCACTCTCAAATTTTCTACCGAACTCAATGTATTTTTTGTCGATAGGAGAGAGCTCCTCTTCGCCGATAACAGACGCAAGACTTCGAGCATCTATTACCTTAGCATATGAAGCAAAGAGCTGGTTAGAACACGCCGAGTGATCCTCTCTTGTGTACCCTTCACCAATACCGTCTTTCATCAGTCGTGACAGAGACGGCAGTACATTGACAGGTGGGTAGATACCCTGACTCTGCAGAGTGCGGTCAAGCACTATCTGACCCTCTGTTATATATCCTGTCAGGTCAGGTACAGGGTGGGTGATATCGTCATTTGGCATAGTCAGTATCGGTATCTGAGTTACAGAGCCTTTGGAGCCTTTTATCATACCTGCTCTTTCGTATATAGATGCAAGGTCAGAGTACAGATATCCCGGATATCCCTTTCTGCCCGGAATTTCGCCCTTTGAAGAGCTGAACTCTCTGAGCGCCTCAGCGTAGGATGTCATATCTGTCATAATAACGAGTATGTGCATATCAAGCTCAAACGCAAGATATTCAGCTACGGTGAGAGCACACTTTGGCGTCAGCATTCTCTCGATAATCGGGTCGTTAGAAAGATTCAAGAGCATTACAACCCTTGACATTACACCGCTTTCTTCAAAGCTTTTCTTAAAGTACTGAGCAACGTCATTTTGCACACCCATAGCCGCAAAGACAATGCCGAAGTTGCTGCTCTCTGCACCGCTGAGCTTTGCCTGTCTGACTATCTGCACAGCAAGCTCGTTGTGTTTCATACCTGAGCCTGAGAATATCGGTAGCTTCTGACCTCTTATCAGAGTCATCAGCGTGTCTATAGTTGATATACCAGTGTTGATGTAGTTCTTTGGGTAGATTCGTGACACAGGGTTTATCGCTGTGCCGTTGATGTTCCTCTTTTGCTGTGGATATATTTCTCCCAAGTTGTCTATCGGCTTGCCTGCACCGTTTAAAACTCTGCCCATAATCTCAGGCGAGAGTGGCATCTCCATAGGCTTGCCTGTCAGTCGTGTTCGTGTGTTTTTTAGACTGAGTCCTCTTGTGCCCTCAAAAACCTGCACAACGATTCTGTCGCCATCAATTTGTACAACTCTACCTTGTCTTGTGGTGCCGTTCTCAAGCTTAATATCAACAATTTCTTCGTAGGAAACGCCCTTGACCGAGTCAATAACTATCAAAGGTCCGTTAATCTCTTTGACGCCGACATAATTGATAATCATAGCATTTCCTCCTTTACTTAATTGATGCAAACTTTGAGTCGATTTCCTCAATGATAGAGTCAAACATATCGAGCCTGTCGTTAGGAATATCGTACTTCATTTTGGTCAGTTTATCGAACAGACCAAGCTCTGTGACCTTAGAGATAGGAATAGCCGCATTGACAAGATGCTTGGCCTTGTCGTAGAGATGCAGTATAACCTTCATCATCAGCTTCTGCTTTTGTAGTGGTACATAGGTGTCCTCTTTGTGAAAAGCGTTCTGCTGTAGAAAACCTACTCGGATAACTCTTGCTGTTTCGATAACAAGCTTTTGGTCATCAGGCAGTACATCCGAGCCGATGAGCTTTACTATCTCCATCAGTCTGCTTTCTTCTGAGAGAAGGGCAGATATCCTGTTTCTGTATTTTATGAAATCTTCGCCGTAGTTTTTCTCAAACCACGGGTCAAGGTCTGTGAAGTATTCGCTGTAGCTGTTTGTCCAGTTTATAGCAGGGTAGTGGCGAGAGTACGCAAGACTCTTATCAAGCGCCCAAAAACATCTTGTAAAACGTTTTGTGTTCTGTGTTACAGGTTCAGAGAAGTCTGAGCCCTGAGGTGATACAGCACCGATTATAGTTACTGAGCCTTCACCACATCCAAGTGTCATTGCTCTGCATCCACGCTCATAAAACTCAGATAGCCTTGACGGCAGATATGCAGGAAAGCCCTCTTCCGCAGGCATTTCTTCAAGTCTGCCGGAGATTTCTCTGAGTGCCTCTGCCCATCTTGATGTAGAGTCAGCCATAATAGCAACAGAATATCCCATATCTCTGTAGTATTCAGCAAGCGTGATACCTGTGTAGATAGATGCCTCACGAGCCGCAACAGGCATGTTAGATGTATTAGCTATGAGCGAAGTTCTGTCTGTCATCGGTCTGTCAGATTTTGGGTCGATAAGCTCAGAGAATTCTGTGAGCACCTGACTCATCTCGTTGCCACGCTCACCACAGCCGACATAAATGATGATGTCAGCATCGCACCACTTGGCTATCTGGTGCTGAGTCATGGTTTTGCCTGTGCCAAAGCCTCCCGGGATAGCGGCAGTACCGCCCTTAGAAACAGGGAACAGGGTGTCAATTACACGCTGACCTGTTATCAGCGGAACAGATGCCTCAAGTCGTTCTTTTACAGGACGTGGAGTTCTGATAGGCCATTTCTGACACAAACTAAGGTTGTGAATTTCTCCTTTTGAGTCTTTGAGCCTGATTATAGTATCGTGAATTTTATATTTACCATTGGCAGATACATCGATTACCTCACCGCAAAGCGCAGGGGGTACCATCACCTTGTGTGTGATAATCTGAGTTTCAGGCACAGTTGCGTATACCATACCACCGTCAAGGTGGTCGCCGACCTTTGCGGTTACTGTGACATACCATAGCTTTTCGGTATCAAGTGCAGATACAGCACTACCTCGGCTGATAAAAGCACCCTCAAGCTCCTCGATTTTTTGCAGAGGTCGCTCGATTCCATCAAAAATATTATCAAGTATTCCCGGTCCGAGCAGTACGTTCATTGGAGCTTTAGTGCCTTCTACAGGGTCGCCTTTTTTCAGTCCGGTTGTGTCCTCATATACCTGTATTGTTGTGAATTTTTCGTTGACACCAATAATCTCGCCGACAAGCCTTTCTTTGCCGACATAGACCATCTCCATCATCGAGAATTCAGTTGCGTTTTTAACGGTTACGACAGGGCCGTTAATACCATATATACAGTTGCCCATCATAACACCACCTTAAGTCCTGAGCTCTCAACAAAATATGCCCTTTGGTCATATAGTTTTGAGTCAAGTGTTTCGTCTATAAGTATGCTTTCTGTTTCGCACAGCGCAGTGAGTCCGCCGATTTCGATATTACCGTCAAATTCTACTTTGCACTCAGGATAGATGTCTTTTATAGTGTCAACAATATCGCTGTCAGCTTCTCTGACTTTGAGCACGCACTCTTTGTGGTCAAGAGTATCTGCGACTTTCTTAACACTTGATTTCAGACTTTCTTTATATGCATCTGTCTTAGTGTATTCAACAATCTTTTCTTTAGCGTCTTTGAACACTTGCTCAACTATACTGTTTCGTTTTTCAAACAGCTGTTTCTTTGACTGTTGCTCACGCATAGCAATATCGCTGACTATCTGAGTTCTTCTTACACTGTATTCTTTTTGAAACAGGGCATAGGCGTCTTTTAGTCCCTCTTGAGTAGCTTTTTCTATTTCCTGTTTCTTGAATTCTTCGACCTCAAGCATAATCTCATCACGCTGTTGCTGAGCGTATTTATTGATAGCCGTCAAAAAACTGCTTGTTTTGTTTGTTTCGTTCATATATTTACCTTCTTATTTGAAAAAGATAATGTCTGGTTACATTTTCACTCCGATAGCATCCTGAACATATCGTGTAATACTATCCTTGGTGCGTCCTTGTCCGTGTCTGTCAGGTATTTCTATGATAAGAGGCTTTTTGTAGTTGAGCTTAATATCATAAATCTTGTCGTGACATTTTTTCATCAAGGTTTCTGTCATCAGTACAACTGCTATATCATCATCGCTGATAGCCCTGTCAAGAGCTTCTTCGATGTGCTTTTCAGAGTGTACTACTTCACCCTCAATTCCTGCGAGTCGCATTCCCATCAGAGTGTCAACATTATCGCTGATAAGATACATTTTCATTATATTTGTCCTTTGAATTACAGTGAAGAAATAATCATGATTGAGATGAGCATACCATACAGTGCACAGCCCTCACCCAAAGCAACAAAAATGATAGATTTACCAAAGTTCTTAGGGTCCTCGCTTGTAGCACCGATAGCAGCAGGAGCAGAGCCACCTACAGCGATACCGCCACCAATGCAAGAAAGACCAGTTGACAGTCCTGCAGCTATATAGCCCCAACCTGTAGCGGTAGATGCAGCCTGAGTAGCTGTATTGACATCAGCGGCATTTGCAACGATAGGGCACAAAAGACAAAAAGCAAAAACACCACAGAATGACGCTATCTGAGTCAGTACGGTTCTCTTAGCGCTTTTGCCTTTTTCAAATGCTCTGATAGACAGAATAACTGATACTGCCAAAAAAGCAGCAGGAATAAAAAACAATAGATATTCTAACATAATAAAACCCTCCAAAAATTAGTTTTCTTTACTTTGATTATTAATTCTGACAGGCTTGTATTCTCTGCCGTCACCAATGTAAAATCTGCTGAACATCTCATAGTACTCAAGTCTTAATACCTGAATACCTACGAGCAACGCTTCGAGTGCCGCAACGATTAGGTTGCCTATAACTACCGTTATCCAGTAGCCTGTGCCCGAGAACATCGATGCAAGCACAAACACAACCTGCATCATACCGGCGTGTACAAGCACAAATGCACCCACACGTAAAAAGCTCATAGTATTAGTTACATAAGACAGACATACCTCGAACAGTTCGAAAAAGTTATCCACAATAAACGAGCCGATTTTCTTTGGCATAAAGTCTTTCTTTCCTTCTATCGCTTCTGACAGCGGTTCTCGCAAGAACACGAGTATCAGCGGAATAACAATGAGAAACAGTACATACGCCCAGTTCATGATTTTGATACCAAGTATCATAGAGCACACAAGTCCCGTAACAAGGGAAGTGTAGAACAAAAGTCCACATATTCCGTTTACACCGAATATTGCATTGCCTATATCTCTGCGTTTAAAGGACGAGTAGATGTTTAGTCCCATAGCCACTATCAACAGCATAACACCAATGCCTACTGCCGAGTATATTATGGTCATAGTCCAGTGTGACTCCATAACTTCAATTGGCTTCTCGTTCATATTGAATAGTTTCTGATACATAGGGTCGAGCACGTGTTCAAAGCCGAACACCGAGCCAAACACAAAGCCAAATATTGTAGAAGATATTGAGCAAGGTATCAGTAGTCTGCCTAACTCCATATTCATTTTTTTGTACATAAACATCGCTGCGATAAAGAGTATCACACCATGGCCAACATCGCCAAACATAATACCAAAAAGCAGAGAGTAGGTGAATGCGATAAAACCTGACGGGTCTATTTCGCCATAATTAGGTGTACCATACATCTGTGTGTAGTACTCAAATGGCTTTGCAAAGAAGTTGTTCTTAAACTTAACAGGTGGTTTGTGCTTAATTTCATCTTTTGCATCACTTACATTTACATCGATGCTCTCAATGCTCTCAAGTGCTTTTGTTAGTTTTTCTTCGTCTTCTGCAGGAACCCACCCGGCAAGAACAAAGTTTTTGTGATATCTGTATGCGTGGTTCTTGATAGAATTAAATGCAGATAGTTCACTAAGCTTTGAGTACACCTTGAGCATTTTGTCTTTGTTTTCTTCACAAAAAGCGGTGATTTTCTTATTGATGTCAGAAACCTTCTTCTCAAGCTCTTTTATTGAGTTTTCTTCGTGAGTTATGAAGTCTACAGGAGTACCCTTGTATCCTGCAACCTCACAATGCTCAAAGTAAAGTGCAGAGAAGATGCTGTCTATTTCGTCAGCCTGGTCTACTGGTGCGGTGTATACTCCCCAGTAATATCTGTCATCATTAGTACACGGAAAGAACTGTACAAACGGGTTATCGTGATAAGCTGACAGTTTGTTGAAGCTATCCTTAGGTAGTCTGCCAAAATTAGCCTTAACAAACTCGCATTGCTCTATTTTTTCCATCTCAAGCTCAAGCCCGATGAAGTGTCTGCTGTTTTCGATTTTTCTCTTACTGCTTTCGATTTCTCTTGTTGCATTTTCTTTTTCTGCTATCGCAGTACCAAGCTCGTTGCTGATTTCTTCAACATAGCTGTAGAGCTCGTTTGTATCTACATCTTCATAGTCCTCACAGCTTATATGCTCAGGCTCTATATTGGCCTGAGTTAGTATCTTTTTGAGAGAACTCAGAGAGTTGTTGTAGTCGTTTTTTGCAATAACAGGGAAGAACTTCTCTGTTTCAGAGAAAAACAGCGTTGCGTCATCAGGGTGAAAAACCTGAGACTGACCGAGTGTTGTGACAACTTCATCAAGATGCTTCATTAAGCCGATTATTGATAGAAATTTCATTTTTGATAAAGCCAAGTAATCACCTCTTTTGTATATATAGGTAGATGTTAGTTGTAAATCAACAGGTCCAAGATATACTCTGCAGAGCAGTTGTATCTTACGCCTTCAATTATCGTGATTATATTTTGCAGCTCTGTCTCGCTGACATACATATATGAGAGCAATACTACTGCAGGCGACTGAGAGAAGTACAGCTTTTTTCTGCACATATTGTATCTGCCCTCGATGGCAAGATGTTCTTCTTTTTCGATACTCATATTGTGCAGACGCTTGCCTGCAGGTGTGGTTATCATAATATTGAATACATCATCAATATCATTTGCATTGCACATCTTGTCTATGGCGTCCTTTCTCAATGTGCCAAATGGTATGAGATGTTCCTTTATCTGCTTAGCAGATAGCGAGTAGTACTTCTTTAGTCTGAGAATTCGAGACAGATTATTGAAGTCATTTATATAGTCAAACAGCTCAATTAGCATCTGTCGCTCTTTTTTTGATTTTCTTTTAGATATTGCTGTGTAAAGCTCAGTCTGTGCATATATTCTCAGCGCATCTTCAGCGCTTGCAATATCTATCCCTTTGTCGCTTGTAGGTCTGAATTTTTCAAGGATTTTGTGGTATTCACCCTTGTTGAGTGTGTTGAGAAATTCATCAAAGCTTCTGCATCTTGACAGCTTTACAAGGTCAATATCCGTGTGCTTATTAAAGTAAGAGGGCAGAGCGTAGATATATTCTTCTACCTTAGAGCAATTCAGCAGCAGCATAAAATGCACAAGCTGAGATATCTCGTATTGCCTGATAATAAATTCCGAGAAAGGTGAGCCGTCACTCATTTCATATCTGCACAGCGAGTCAAAGTCATAGAACAGCTTTTGTCTGAGCATTGTCTCGATCTGGCCGCGGTGAACATTGTCTTGTTGAAGCTTGTTGAGTGTTTGCGAGTAGTGTGTCTGATTTTTCAGGTAGTTAACTACAGCATCGACACTCTGGCATTTTGATAGCGCTTTATAGTCTTTGTTTGTCAAACGTCTGCCGTATTTACTTCTTGCTTTAGTAATCACCGCAGAGGACGAGTTGATAAGCGACATATGTTCACCTCCTTAATGTTTTTAGCAGAGCTTAGCCTATAGTGCGTTTGACTATATCATCAACCCACTTTGAGTGGTTTTCTTTGTCCTGCTTTTCGAGCTGTCTCAAAGCTTCTTCTTGTTTTTCTTTTGTTTCACACCATTTGTTCTCGGCGTTTTGTTTGTCTATTTCGAGATTTTTTTCTATTCTGATTCTCGCTCTTTGTACAAAGTCATCGTGGATTTTCTGCTTACTTTCAAGAATTTCTTTTTCAGCAGCCAATTTGTCTTTTATAGCTTTTTCCTTGATAAGTCGGGCTTCTTCATCCATTTTGATGATTTTCTTGAGCATCTCTTGCACAGAGCATCGCCTCCGAAAAAAGATTTGTATATTTAGTAGTTAGTTTTTGAGTGCTTGTAGCGGAGCAGGAATTCTACCGCCTCTTTCAATAAATACAGATGGGTCGCCATATCGTACAGGCATTACTGGTCCATACCCGAGCAGACCGCCAAAGTTTAGTTCATCTCCTGCTTTGAGTCCGATAGCAGGGATAATTCGCACAGCAGTAGTCTTTGTATTAACCATACCGATGGCAGCCTCGTCTGCAATAATAGCAGATATAGTCTGAGGGGTTATATCTCCCGGTACCATTATCATATCAAGACCTACCGAGCACACAGCAGTCATAGCCTCAAGCTTGGTTATATCGAGTGCGCCTGTTTGTGCTGCATGAATCATACCGGCATCCTCACTCACAGGGATAAAAGCGCCTGATAGTCCGCCAACATGAGAAGACGCCATAACGCCACCTTTTTTGACAGCATCGTTGAGTAGTGCAAGTGCTGCAGTAGTACCGTGACATCCACAGACCTCAAGTCCCATTTCTTCGAGTATATATGCAACGCTGTCGCCAACCGCAGGGGTAGGGGCAAGGCTTAAGTCAACAATGCCAAATGGTACAGATAAGCGTTTGGATGCTTCTTGTGCTACGAGCTGTCCCATTCTTGTTATTTTGAATGCGGTTTTCTTGACAGTATCAGCAACACCAGTAATATCAAGTCCCTTAGATTTAGCGAGAGCGGCTCTGACAACACCCGGACCTGATACACCAACATTGATTACGCAGTCTGCTTCACCGACACCATGAAAAGCACCCGCCATAAATGGATTATCCTGCACAGCATTACAGAATACTACAAGCTTTGCAGCGCCTATACACTGTCTGTCTGCAGTTAATTTAGCACTTTCTTTTACTATTTTGCCCATCATTTTGACAGCATCCATATTGATGCCGGCTTTTGTTGAGCCTATGTTTACAGATGAGCAGACTTTTTCTGTGATGCTTAGCGCCTCAGGTATACTCTCAATAAGCGCATAGTCACCTGACGCAAAGCCTTTTTCAACAAGCGCTGAGTAACCACCGATGAAGTTGACACCGAGAGTATCTGCGGCCTTGTCCAAAGTTTTTGCAAACTTTGTGATTTTCTGAGTCTGACACACGGACGCAAGCATAGCGATAGGGGTGACAGCTATTCGTTTGTTGATAATCGGTATACCGTATTCATTTGATATATCGTCTGCTGTTTTGACAAGGTCCTTTGCGTAACGGCATATCTTGTCATACACCTTGTCGCATGCCTTGTCTATATCTGAATCAATGCAGTCAAGCAACGAAATCCCCATTGTGACAGTACGCACATCAAGGTTTTCGTTGTCTATCATATTTATGGTTTCAAGTATATCTTTTGTTTCTATCATAGTTTATCTCCAAAAAATCAGATTTTGTGCATACTGTTAAAGATGTCCTCATGCATAACGTGAATTTTAAGTCCCATGTCTTCACCGAGCTTGTCGAGCTTCTCCGATAGCTTAGCAAATGGGATTTTTGATTCCTTGATGTCAGCGAGCATTATCATTGCGAACAAATCTTTCATAACATTTTGAGTCACTTCAATGATGTTAACCCCTTCTTCTGCACAAGCAGTAGATACTTTCGCAAGTATTCCCACAGTGTCTTTTCCTATAACAGTAATTACAGCGTTCATTATATTTCCTCCAATACATATATATGTAATAATTATACTACTGTATATATTAAAAGTAAAGCTAACAATATACAAATATTGTCATTATATTAGCAAAGTTTTTGATGATTTTTTGGCACAAAAAAAGAAAAAGACAACCGTGTCAGTTGCCTTTTTTCTTATATTGAAAATTATTATAAACTCAAGGTTTTATCATAGAGTTTTTGCAAGCTCGATTATGTATTCTCTAAGTCCGTCTTTAACCTGCTCGTGCTCAAGACCAACCTCGATTGCAGCCTTCATAACGCCTAATTTGTTGCCCATATCATAGCGCTTGCCTGAGTACTCCACAGCGGTCATACCGCAGGTAGTAGCGAGCTGTTTCATAGCGTCTGTCAGCTGAATTTCACCACCGGCACCCGGCTGAGTTTTTTCAAGGATATCAAAAATCTCAGCAGGTAGCACACATCTGCCTTGTACAGAGTATAGTGACATAACTTCCTCTTCTGTCTGTGGCTTTTCTATCATATCGGTACACTTGTACACGTTATCGTGGAGATTTTCCACCATAAGTGAGCTGTACTTGTGTATATCTTCTTTGTTGACCTTTTTGATTCCGAGCACACCTTTGCCGTGCTCACCATATGCATCAATAAGCTCCTTAGTAGCAGGTACATCGCCAACTATAACATCATCGCCAAACAGTACAGCAAAAGGCTCGTCACCGACAAAATTTTTAGCTTTGAGCACAGCGTGACCAAGTCCCTTTGTGTCTATCTGTCTTATATATGTGATGTTTGCAAGATTGTGGATGTTCTCGATACTCTCAAGCAAATCTGTTTTGTTGCCTTTTTTTAGGTGTTCCTCAAGCATAGGTGTACGGTCAAAGTGGTCCTCAATAACACCTTTGCCACGGTTTGTGATAATCAGAATATCGGTAATACCTGAGTTTACTGCTTCTTCAACAATGAACTGAATTGCAGGCTTGTCTACAATAGGTATCATTTCTTTTGGCATGGCTTTTGTTGCAGGCAACACTCTTGTTCCAAGTCCTGCAGCAGGTATAACAGCTTTAGTAATTTTCATAACAAAGTCCTCCGTTACATAAAGTACAAGGGTACATATTGAATCAGCATATATGTGACAAGTAGCGAGATAGCGAGTTTTACGTTAACTCCGCCTTTTGATTTGAGTTCCTCATCGATTTTGTTTTCGTCAGAATTGTTGCTTTTGATTTTGACTATTGATTTTTTGCAGTGATTAAAGTACATCCTGTTGGTGCATGCACCAATAACTATTCTCATAACAAGGTAAACAAAGGATAGTGCAAAATATAAAAAGAATACAATAAGCTCACCCGATGTAAGATTAGCCATAGCCTGCTCATAGGTGTCAAGCTGATACATCTGTGCTGCTTCCAACAAATCTGTATATACAGGATTGCTTATAATCAAATAGTTTAGAAACGAGCTGAGTATCAGTATAGCGGCTTGTAATATTGTAATGAATGTACCGATTTTGTACATTTTTCTGAACAAAAGGTATCCGCCACCAAAAATCGCAGCTGCAAAATTAAACCGTGATTTAGCATAATTTTTTATGTTGTAAAAGATAACCAAAAAGTACGGAGTGCTGTTTTTTACATATTTTGCGAGCTCTCCCGCAGTCACACCGTCACCCATATCATCATCTTTTGTAAAGCCTGCCATTGGGTCGTAAACAGTAAATGGTGATGGCTCGAGCATTTGTCTCTTCTGTGGGGTCGGGGTGTGGGGAGTGACTTGCTCGTTTTTAATAGGGTGGTTGCATACTTTGCATATCAATGCGTCTTTTTCGTTGACAGAGCCACACCTATTGCACACAATACTGTCGCTGTCGTGATTTGTATCTGTATCGTTTTTATTTGTGATGTCCTGTCTGTAATCATAGTTTTCTATATGCTTGTGCAGGTTAATACACTTGCCATTTGATTCATAACACTCTCTATGTGACGGAGTGCCACATTCAGGGCAGACAACTATGTCGTCACCCTTTTTGAACACTTCATTACACACAGGGCAATTATATCCGGTATAGTCCATATGATGCTCCTAAGCGTATTTTCTGTATTATTATACCAAATATCATTAAAAACTGCAACATATTTATTATTTCATAACTTTACAATTTTGAGATGTTGCGTTATAATTACTCTGATAAATTATTTAATGAGGTAATATAATGCTGCAATTTGATGAACTCAGACTATCCCTTGAGGCGATTCGTCCTCAGATAGATGACCTAAGATCCGCCTTAGGACTTGACGCTATGAAAAGCGAGATTGAACAGCTCGAAAACCGTGCCGCAGAGCCTGGTTTTTGGGATGATATGGATAATTCTCAGAAAATTCTCCAGCGTACAAGTAACTTAAAAGCTAAGGTAGAACAATACGAAAAACTCGATATGCGTTACGATGACGCTATGACTCTCATAGAGCTTGCTAACGAAGAGGAGGATATATCTCTTTTAGACGATGCAACTGCTGAGTTCGAGACTATCAAGTCAGAGCTTGAGAAACAGCGTCTGTCTACATTGCTCACAGGTGAGTATGACCAGAACAACGCTATTCTTACATTTCACGCAGGTTCAGGCGGTACCGAGGCTCAGGATTGGGCACAGATGCTGTATCGTATGTATACCCGTTGGGCTGCAGCTCACGGTTTTAATGTCAAGGAGGTAGACTATCTTGACGGTGACGAGGCAGGACTCAAGAGTGCAGTACTGCTTATTGAGGGCGAGAACGCATACGGCTACTTAAAGAGCGAGGCAGGTGTACACAGACTTGTGCGTGTATCACCGTTTGACTCAGCAGGCAGACGCCACACAAGCTTCTCATCACTTGAGGTTATGCCTGAGATTAACGATGACATCAAGGTTGAGATTCCACCTGAGGAGATCAAGATGGATGTTTACAGAGCAAGTGGTGCAGGTGGCCAGAAGGTCAACAAAACCTCTTCTGCTGTCCGTCTTACTCATATCCCTACAGGTATCGTTGTTGCGTGTCAGGTAGAGCGTAGCCAGTATCAGAACCGTGATGTAGCTATGAAGATGCTCGTTTCAAAATTGATGGAGATAAAAGAGCGAGAGCACCTCGACAAGATAGAGGATATCAAGGGCGTTCAAAAGGAGATTACCTGGGGTAGCCAGATTCGTTCCTATGTATTTATGCCATATACACTTGTCAAAGACCACAGAACAAGCTTTGAGACAGGTAACATCAACGCTGTTATGGATGGCGACCTTGATGGTTTTATCAACGCTTACTTAAAGAGCCTGAGCTTAGGAGAATTGCAGGATTAATCAGGAGGATTCTATGAAATATTTAGTTATGCTGTGTGACGGTATGGCTGATTTGCCATATCCGGCGCTATCAGATAAAACACCTATGCAGTGTGCCAACAAACCTTGTATGGATAGCCTGGCACAAAATGCAGAGATAGGCTTACTTAGAACTGTTCAAGACGGTATGAAACCCGGCTCAGATGTAGCCAACCTTGCGGTGCTGGGATACGATGCTTTTAAGTGCTACACAGGTCGTTCACCTCTCGAGGCAGCGAGTATCGGTATCGACTTAAAGCCTACAGATGTCACTTTCAGATGCAACCTTGTCACCTTGTCAGATGAGGCAGAGTATAGTGACAAAACTATGGTCGATTACTGTGCTGATGATATTTCTACCCAAGAGGCTAAGGAGCTTATTGAGTATGTACAGGAGCATTTGGGTAACGAGCAGTTTGCTTACTATCCAGGTGTGTCCTACAGACATTGTCTTGTGTGGGACAATGCAGTTGTTGAGAATATGAGCTTCACACCGCCTCACGATATAACGGGCAGACCTATCAAAGACTATATCCCACAGGGCGAGAACACTGCACTTCTCTATGATATGATGAAGAAAAGCTACGATTTGCTCAAGGACCACCCTGTTAATTTAGAGAGACAAAAGCGTGGCAAACGCCCTGCTAACTCTATATGGCTATGGGGCGAGGGTACCAAGCCTATACTCGATAACTTCTATGATGTATACGGCAAGAAAGGCTCGGTTATCTCAGCGGTTGATTTGCTCAAAGGCATCGCTATCTGTGCAGGCATGCGCAGTATTGATGTTGATGGTGCTACAGGCTATATAGACACAAACTTTGAGGGCAAGTGTAACGCCGCTATTGATGAATTCAAAAACGGAGCAGATATGGTCTACATCCATGTGGAAGCACCTGATGAGTGCGGACATAGAGGAGAGGCTGAGAACAAAGTCAGAGCTATCGAGCTTATTGACGAAAAAATTCTTTGTCCTGTAGTTGAGTTTCTGCGTACATACGATGATTTTGCTGTGCTTGTCTGTCCTGACCATCCTACACCGCTTTGCATCAAGACCCATTCGTCAGACCCTGTTCCTTATATGCTGTATAGCTCAAAGGAGCACACAAACAGTGGTGTAAATACTTTCACAGAAGAAACAGCAAAAGCTTCAGGTAATTATATTGAACAAGGCTTCACTATTATGGAACGCTTATTATCAAAATAATTCTAAATTAGAAACAAAAAACACCGTCTGCACAACTACAGACGGTGTTGATTTTTTATTCTTTACATATTTTCAGCTTTCGAGCGCTTCCTTTAGAGCTATAGACAATTGGTCAGGACACGATGTGCCTCTGCCACCGCAGTCGATACCGCTTAGCTTTTTTATGGCATCATTTGCGTCCATTCCTATCACAAGTCGGCATATACCCTGAGTATTTCCATGGCAACCGCCCATAAACTTGCAGTCCTTTATAATGTCATCTTCAAGCTCGATTTCTATCATTCTTGAGCATACCGAGCGTGGAATATATCTGTATTTCATATTATACCTCCAAAGTTTGTGTCTAAATTATATGAAAATAAGTCGATTTAGTCAACTAATTAATTTTTTCTAAATTTCTTTTAAGTAAAGTACAGCCATTCAAAGTATGATAAAATAACAGATACATCTACAAAAACAGGTCAGGTTTTACAAAATTTGGGAGGCTAATATGTCATACAAAATTAACTTAGGCGAGTGGGGCTCTGTGTTCGCAGTACCATCTGCGCTTGTTGACAATCATATAAAATTAGCATCAGAATCAGCGCTTAAGGTTTTGTTGTACATATTGCGAAACAGCGATGCCGACAACACTCTCGACAGCATCTCAAAGGCTATCGGTGTACACAGCAGCGAAGTGGCTAACGCCGTGCAGTTCTGGCTTGAGCGTGGGCTTATCATGTCTGGTGATAATATGCTGTTAGAGCCAAGTAGCAATAAGCAAGCTCAAACTGTTACTACAGATACAGCCGAAAAGACCCGGCCTGAATCCAAAAAGCCTCGCAATATTTCTCGTGTCCAAAGACCCGATGCTTCCTTTGTTGCACAGCGTCTGCAAGATGACGAGATGTTAAGACACTTTATAGATGACGTACAGTTTATGCTCGCAAAGCCATTATCAAACAGCGACTTGTCCACCTTGGTTATGTTGCACGAAACAGACGGCTTGCCATACGAAGTGCTCTCTATGCTCATCAACTATTGCGTTTCCATAGGCAAGAATAATATGAGATTTATCGAGCGTATGGGCATCCAGTGGGCGAGCGAGGGCATTGACACCATAGCCTATGCCGAACAGAAGATAGAACTGCTCACCCGTAGCAATGGTGCGTGGGATAAAGTTTCACGACTTTTCGGACTCAAAAATGTCGGCAATCCTACCAAAACTCAGCTTGAGCTTTCAGACACTTGGGTCAACAAGTTTAAATTTTCAGATGATATGCTACTGCAAGCGTATGACCGCTGTGTTGATACCAAGGGTGAGTATAATATTAAGTACATTAACGCTATTTTGCAGAAATGGTACAACGCATCTGTATTTAACTTAGACGATTTGACAGCTCTTGACTCAAAGGGTGCTCCTAAAAAGCAAGCAGCTAAACAAAATGACACAAGCAAACGCAAGGCTTCTTATGATATAAACGACTTCAAAAACAAATCTTTGTTTGATGATTAACAGGTGGTTATATGGCTTATTCACAACACATATACGATTTAGCTAATTCTACTATGCGCAAGCGCAGAGCCGATGCTCTGAGCTTGGCTGAACAGCGCAAAAACACATTCTTTTTACAATTTCCACGCTTAGCAGAAATCGAGTCAGAGCTCAATTCTATCGGTATCGCAACTGCTCGTGCGGTGCTATCTGGAGAAGATGTTGTTTTACAGCTTAATTCTTTGAAAGAAAAAAGTTGCACTCTGCAAAAAGAGTTTGCCGAGATTTTAACATCAAACGGATACCCTGCAAACCACTTAGAGCCTAAGTTTACCTGTGATATCTGTTGTGATAAGGGAGTAGTAGAGCGTGATAACATGACACTTACATGCTCTTGTTTTAAGAAACTGTTGTCCGATACAGCCTGCGATGAGCTCAACAAGATTTCACCTTTATCTTTATCTACCTTTGACAGCTTTGATTTGTCATATTATAGCGATAGCTTGGACGAAAACGGCAAGAATCCATACAAACGTATGCTCAAAATCTACAACTACTGTCAGAACTACGCAGAAACTTTTTCGAAAAATAGCCGAGGTTTGTTTATGAGTGGTGGTACAGGTCTTGGCAAAACTCATCTTAGTCTTGCTATTGCTAACGAGGTTATCAAAAAAGGCTTTTCTGTTGTTTATGTGTCAGTACCCGATATTCTCTCAAAACTCGAGCGAGAGCATTTCTCTTACGAAAAGAGTAGAGAAGACGAGATTATGCAGTCACTTTTAAAGTGTGACCTGCTCATCCTCGATGACTTGGGTACAGAATTTATCACACAGTTTGCATCAACTACAATTTACAATATTTTCAATAGTCGTGTTACGGCTAATCGCCCGGTTATTATCAATACTAACCTTGCTGACACTGAACTTGAGAAGATTTACTCAGAGCGTTTTCTGTCTCGAGTCATGGGTTCGTGTGACCAGCTTGATTTTATTGGCAAAGATATACGAGCACGACTTTAATAAAATTTTAAATTAGCACTTGACATCTTCATTTTTTTGGATATAATAGTTAGTGCGCATTGCGGAATTGTGTAAGGGTAGCACAGCAGACTCTGACTCTGTATGTCTGGGTTCGAATCCTAGTTCCGCAGCCATATTGCCTCGAATTTTCATTGATTCGAGGCTGTTTTTTTAAAAATATTTATCGGGGTGTAGCGCAGTTTGGTTCAAGCTTCGTTCGGGCTTATCAACGCTTATCCTTGATGAACATTTCAGACGGCGCAGATATATTTTTTTAGTATTTATCAATTTAATATCGGGGTGTAGCGCAGTTTGGTAGCGCGCTTCGTTCGGGACGAAGAAGTCGTGGGTTCGAAACCCGTCACCCCGACCAAAAAAAGGACACAGTTATCTGTGTCCTTTTTTGCTTTTATGAAGGAATAGTATTTTTAGCGAGATTGAGAATAATGCTTTTCTAATTTACAATAGAACTATACAGCGATGACGGTTACTAAATACATGCAACTATATAAATAGTAAATATTTACCGAAAGTATTGCGTAATCGCTTTCTTTGTGATAAAATGTTTTTGTGGTAAACTTCAGCGTCTTCACTATAATAAAGTGCATTATACTTTGCCGATAACGCAAACTTTGTTTTTGTACTTTTTATGTGTGGATATATTGCAACGTTTATGGTTATTGTTTTTTTTGTTTGATAGCTTTAAACGTACACTTAAATTTTATAGTCGTTAAATGAAGGGAGAATTTTAAATGGGATTAATGGACAAAATAGGAAGTAATTTTGTACAAGGGTTGATGGGTAATCTTACCGAGGTAACACCCGAAAGTTTAATGCAGAATTATGGTATGTATTTAATGAGTGGTGAAACTATACAGACAGGTTTTGTTTTGATTAGAGATATTGTTATTTTCACTGATAAGAGAATTATTGATATTGATAAACAAGGTGCAACTGGTCAAAAAGCAAGGGTTAGTTCTATATACCTTGATTCGATTATTAATGTATCAGCAGAAACAGCTGGATTTGGTTTAGATGATTGTGAACTTGATATCCAGTATATTGTATCTCCGTTTTATAGAGCTACTGGCGGAGTATCTGTATCTTCAAGAAAATTTGAATTTCCAAAGAAATATCAGATACAGGGTATATATAAATGGCTTCAGGAAGTAGCGTATAATAATCATTTAAATATTAATAATTAATTTATTATCTAAGATTATTTAATTAAAGGACACAGTTATCTGTGTCCTTTTCTTTTTCATTATTTACAATTTATTAACTTGCATACTTTGTTGTGATATGTTAATATTAGCTTAATGGGGGAGTAGCAAGCGCAATAGCGTAGCAAGTCAACAACCTCGACCTTAATGGTCTGGCTTGTTTTAAATTGCGAGACCCATGTGTGCATATGCTATACATGGGATCATTATATAGTTTTTGATACCGGGTATGTATATGACATACTCGGTTTTTTTATTGGAGGTTATTATGACAGGATTAAACAAACAACAGGTTATAGAGAGCAGAGAAAAGTACGGCTCAAACAAGCTGCCCGAGCCAAAACTAAAGCGCTGGTACAATTTTGCACTTGATGCTCTTAGTGAGAATATTACGAAAATTCTGATATTCATAGCAGTGGTTCAGCTTGTTCTTGCTTTTTTAGGAGTTATGGAGTTTTTCGAGCCTATTATGATTATCTTTTTGCTTTGTATAATCACAGCTATTGCTATACGCACAGGACTCTCAGTTCAGAAGTCATCCACAGAGCTCAGACGAAAGTCGAGCGAGCGATACTGTGACGTGATAAGAGACGGTGAGCTCGTTACAATCAACAAAGACGACATAGTGGTCGGCGACATTGTATGCGTACAGCTTGGTCGTGAGATTTTTGCAGACGGTTACATTATTGAGGGTAAAATCACAGTCAATAACGCAGCCATAAACGGCGAGACAGTAGAGTGCAAAAAGTCACCAATAGAGAACTATATTCATCAAAAAACCACCTCGACCGATGCCTATACTAATCAGAATTGTCTTTTCTCAGGTACTACGGTTATGTCTGGCGAGGGCAAGATGATAGTCACAGATGTCGGTGTCAATACCGTCAACGGCGACACATTAGTCAAAACTCAGACTTTAGAAGCACCAAAGACAGCTCTTGATATAGCGCTCGATAAGCTTAGCTCATTTATTTCCAAGTGGGGCACTCTTGCGGCTGTAATTACTTTTATTGTACTGACATTTTCAGGTGTTGCAGAGCTCGGCTTTTCTCAGTATTTTTCTGGTAATATACTCAATATTATTCAGAGAATTGCCTCTAATTTCTCTATAGCTCTCACTATTGTCGTTGCTGCTGTGCCCGAGGGCTTGCCACTTATCGTCAAGCTTGTCACAAAGCAGAACGTCAAGACTATGGAGCGTTCTAATATATTAGCAAAAAACCCCGGCAAAATCCCCGAGCTTGCATATGTCAACCTTGTTTGTACTGACAAGACAGGTACCCTGACCACAGGCGTTATGTCACCCAAGAAGATAGTCGATGCCTCAGGTGTTAGTATAGACTCGGATTCAAAACTATTCAGCGTAATCAAAGATAATATTGTACTCAATAATAGTGCGTCATTTGATACTCAGAACAATATCACAGGCGGTAATTCAATAGACAGAGCTGTTTTGTCGTTAGTCACAGTAGATGAGTATAATTCAATTGTTAAGTCAAACACCCAGCTTGATAAGCAGGTGTTCAGTAGCGTCAATAAGTATTCTGCTTTTTCAACAACTGGTGGCATCACCTATTACAAGGGTGCACCTGAGAAAATCATAGCATCTTGTACAGAATATATGACTCAGGACGGTGTGGTCGATAGCTTTGACCCGAGAGTGCTTGAGGATAAAATCAGGGAGTTTAATTCTAACTCTATACGTTGTATTGCCTTGTCTGTTTCAAAGAGTCCACTTGTTGAGAACGAGATGCCTACCGATATGACTTTCTTAGGGGTTATCGGCGTAGTTGACCCTGTCAGAGAAGAGGTGCCCCTTGCTGTCAAACAGGCACATGATGCGGGTATACAGGTTATCGAGATTACAGGCGACTGTATTGAGACCGCAATTGCCGTTGCTAAGGAGTGCGGTATCTACGAGGATGGAGATGTAGCGCTGACAAATAATCAGTTTGAGTTACTGTCAGACGAAGAGGTTATCGAGCTTATTCCAAAGCTTAGAGTAATATCCCGCTGTTCACCTAATACAAAGCTCAGGCTCATCACTCTTGCTCAGAGTATCGGTATGTCAGTAGCTATGACAGGCGATGGTGTCAATGACTCACCTGCACTCAAAAAAGCCGATGTCGGCTTTGGTATGCAGACAGGTAGCGATGTCTGCAAAGAAGCATCAGATGTCATTTTAACAGACGATAACTTTGCCTCTGTTGTCAAAGGTATCAAGCTCGGCAGAACCTTTATGCATAACATAATGATGTTCTTGGAGTTTCAGTTGCCTATTAACATTTCATTGCTTTTGTTGTCAATGATTTATCCGATATTTATGGTAGGCTCTATCCTTGCATCAGTACAGATACTTATTATCAATATTGTAATGGATTCGCTCAATTCTTTGTCCTTTGGTTCAGAACCACCCAAGGATGAGTATATGTCCGAAAAACCTATCAAAAAAGGCACAGGGTTGTTCGTTCGTGGTGCAAAGTCAAAGATTGCCGTCAGCACCATAGCTTTTATCTGTGCTTATGCAATACTAATCTGTACACCAATGTATAATCTTTTCACAACAGAAGAAGCAAAGCTTACTGCACGCTTTGCTCTGATATGCTTTATGGCAGTTCTGAACGGTTTTAATATTCGAACAGACAGCCTCAACCTTTTCAAAGGCTTGTCAAAGAACAAGTTGTTTGTAAGAATAGCACTTTCAATATTTGTCGGAGTCATTCTTGTTTGCACCTTTACAGGACCGTTGTGCAGTGTAACACCATTAAATTTCTTGCAGTGGGTTAGTGTGTTCTTGCTTGCATTTGTTGTTATTGTTTTCGACCTTGTACGCAAGCTTATCTTGCATTACAGAAAGGCTGAACAATAAAAAACCTACAATAAAGTAAAATATCATCAATTTTCAGCTGTGGTTTATAATAATCACAGCTGATTTTTTATTATTTATTTTGACTTTTAAGAAATATAGTATTATACTAAAAACGATAGTATTAATGAATCTGAACTTTTGGAGATAGATATGCCAATAAATAATATTAATTATCGTTATCCTTACAAATCACACAAAAAGAGGAAAAATCACAACAACAAACTGATTGTTGTACTTGTTTGTATGCTGCTTGTGATTAATATAGTCATTTTTGGTGCATTGTATTTGTTTAAGTGGCGCAACAATGCCGTAGATACAAGTAATACTGTAACTAACTCTAATGGCATAGTTACATCGTTTAGGATAAGTTCATTTCCTATGCTATCGCAGGGTGAAGAAATGCCAAGTGGCTGTGAAATTACTTCTTTGACTATGACTCTAAACTATTACGATATCCCTGCTGACAAGTTCGACCTTGCAGATAATTACCTCAAAAAAGGCGAAGTAGGTACTGTCGATTTTAAAGAAGCTTTTGTTGGAGACCCGAGAGATGCTTCGTCATATGGTTGTTATGCTCCGGTAATTGTTGATACAGCTAACAATTATCTTAAGACAAATAATTTTAATATGACCGCAAAAGACTTAACTGGTACAGAGTTTGATTCTTTGATGACTTATGTCAACAACAATACTCCCGTAATCGTTTGGGGCACAAGAGATTGTAAAGCACCAAAGTATACTACAACATGGAACATTGATGGAGAGGACCTTACGTGGATACATCCTGAGCACTGTATGGTACTTATAGGATATGATGAACAGTATGTATGGGTAGCTGACCCTATCTATGGTTATGAAGTAGCTTATGACAGAGCTGATTTTAAAGACAGATACGATTTTCTTGGCAAGCAAGCTGTGATTATTCAGTAGCTTTGTATGCTGCTTTTGTGAGGTTGCACCGTTTTCTCAAAATTAACCTGTAAAATAATCTATAATTTCACGGCGAAAGGCTTTCTTTCGCCGTGATTTTTTGCGATTTTATATATAAGTATTATATATAATTGTGTATTTTATATACTTATATTTGAGTTTTTTAGATAATTCAATGTAAAATGTCAAAAATATTCTATTTGCTTGACTTTAGCGACTCAAAGTGCTAAAATGATTAAAATTTCAAAAAGCTATGACGAAGACGGTCTGGGTTGTATCTTTTCAGAGAGTCGGTGTTTGGTGCAAACCGATAAGACGTGACCTGTGTACCTCTCACTTCTGAGCTGAATACCTGAGACTTTGGTTTAGGGTATTTCGTGGATGCTACGTTAGTGCATAGGGATTGTTTGATTCCGAAGAGTGGCGAGTTATTATTCGCAATTTGAGTGGTACCGCGAGTGTAATTTGATATTTACACCCGTCTCAAAGTATAGATAGCTTTGAGATGGGTGTTTTTTAGTTTTTTATCCTCATATCTATATGAAAGGTGAGATGTGCTATGCTATCTCTTGACAAGATTTTTAATGCACAAACTGTATTGAAAAACATAATCCGTGAAACAGCTCTGGTCAGAGCCTACGGTATTGCGCCTCAGTGTGAGCTTTACCTAAAGCCTGAGAATCTACAGATTACAGGTTCTTTTAAGGTCAGAGGTTCAGGATATATGATATCAACTCTCTCAGACAAAGAAAAAGAGAAAGGTGTTATCGCTTGTTCTGCGGGCAATCACGCACAGGGTGTGGCGCTCGCTGCATCAAAGTGTGGAATCAAGTCGTTGATTTGCCTGCCTGATAATGCTCCTATCTCCAAGGTAGAGGCTACTAAGTCCTACGGAGCAGATGTCTGTCTTGTAGAGGGCTGTTATGATAATGCTTATGAAAAGGCTCTACAGCTTAAAGACGAGCTTGGACTTACATTTGTACATCCTTTTGATGATGAAAATGTTATTGCAGGACAGGGCACTATAGCTCTTGAGATTTTAAACGAGCTTGATAATATCGATGCTATTATCGTACCTATTGGCGGAGGCGGACTTATCTCAGGTATAGCATATGCGGCTAAGAAGATTAGACCATCTGTCAAGATATACGGTGTACAGGCTGCGGGTGCAGCAAGTATGTACAACTCTATCAAGAACAACAAGATTACAACACTCAAGAGTGTTCAGACTATAGCTGACGGTATCGCAGTCAAACAGCCCGGTGATAACACATACGAGCTTATCAGAGAATATGTTGACGATATAGCGCTTGTATCAGATGATGAGATTTCGTCTGCAATACTTACTCTTGTTGAAAAGCAGAAGATGATAGCCGAGGGTGCGGGCGCTGTTGCTGTTGCCGCTGCAATGTTCAACAAATTCCTAATCGAGGGCAAGCGAGTCGTTTCTATCGTATCAGGTGGTAATATCGATGTTACAAGCCTCTCAAGAGTAATCGACAGAGGTCTGCTTAACTCAGGTCGTTCTACAAGTATGCTTATCGAGCTTGTTGATAAACCGGGTCAGCTCAAAGAAATCTCCCGTATCATTGCGGACTGTGGTGGTAACGTTACAGGAGTTCATTATGAGAAGGGCAACACCGAGATAGTCACCGGCTGTTATCTCAGAATAGAGATGGAAACTCGTGACTACGACCATGTAAAACTTATCAAGAACACACTCAGAGCCGAAGGCTTCAAGATAGTTAAGTAAGGAGATTAGTTATGTATAATCCTGTAAAAACAGATAAAGCCCCTGCGGCTATTGGACCATATTCACAGGCTATCGTTATCGGTAACCTTATATTCACATCAGGCCAGATTCCACTTGACCCTGTATCAGGCGAGATGGTCGGTACTACTATTGCCGAGCAGGCACACAGAGTATGTCAGAATCTTGACGCTGTGCTCACTGCAGCAGGCTCATCACTTAAGAGCGCTGTCAAAACTGTATGTTATCTTCAGAATATGTCTGATTTTGCTCAGTTTAACGAAGTGTATGCACAGTATTTTGTCAACAAGCCTGCACGTTCTTGCGTAGCTGTCAAAGAGTTACCTAAGGGTGCACTTGTAGAAGTAGAAGTAATTGCAGAGAAGGAGTAAGGAATATGCTTGATGCAAGTAAATACAATGTCGGGTACTACAGAGCTCCCGGCGTTCACAATAAATGGGTCGAAAAAGACCACATAGAAACACCACCTGTGTGGTGTTCAGTAGATATGCGAGATGGTAACCAGAGTCTCGTTATCCCTATGAGCTTAGAGGAGAAGCTTGAGTACTACAAGGTACTGTTAGAGGTTGGATTCAAGGAGATAGAAGTTGGATTTCCTGCTGCATCAGAAACAGAGTTTGAGTTTCTGCGTACCCTTATAGACAATGATATGATTCCTCAGGATGTTACTGTTCAAGTGCTCACACAGTGCAGAGAGCACATTATCCGCAGAACTTTTGAGGCGTGCAAGGGCGCACCTTCTGCTATCATCCATTTTTACAACTCTGTCAGCGTTGCTCAGCGAGAGCAAGTTTTCAGAAAATCAAAGGAAGAAATCAAGAAAATCGCTATAGATGGTGCAAAGCTTGTCAAGAAGTTAGCTGCTGAGTACGAGGGCAACTTCCGCTTTGAATATTCACCGGAGAGCTTTACAGGCACAGAGCCTGAGTATGCACTCGAGGTTTGTAACGCAGTACTTGATGTTTTAGAGCCAAGCGAAGACAATAACGTAATTATCAATTTACCTGTTACTGTAGAGATGAGCCTGCCTCATGTCTACGCAAGCCAGGTAGAGTATATGAGCGAGAACTTAAAGTACCGTGAGCACGTTACACTTTCACTTCATCCACACAACGACAGAGGTACAGGTGTAGCAGTTGCTGAGCTTGGTATGTTAGCAGGTGCTGACAGAATCGAGGGCACACTCTTTGGTAATGGTGAGCGTACAGGTAATGTTGACATTATCACACTCGCTATGAATATGTATTCACACGGTGTAGACCCTAAGCTTGATTTGTCAAATATGCCATATCTTGTTGAGAAATACGAGAAATGTACTCGTATGACCGTATATGACCGTGCTCCTTATGCAGGTTCACTTGTATTTGCAGCATTCTCAGGCTCTCATCAGGATGCTATTGCAAAGGGTATGAAATACAGACAAGAGAAGTCACTACACCAGTGGTCAGTTCCATATATTCCGATTGACCCACACGATATCAATCGTACTTATGATGCCGATGTTATCCGTGTCAACTCACAGAGTGGCAAGGGCGGAATTGGTTATCTGCTTGAGCAGACCTATGGCTATGCACTTCCTGCGGGTATGCGTGAGCACCTAAGCTACTTGTGCAAGAGCATATCTGACCACGAGCACAGAGAACTCAAGGTTTCAGAGGTGCTTGAAATATTCAAAGAGCACTATTTCCTCAACGAAACAAAAATCAGAATCACCGATATGCACTTCTTCAGAAAAGGCGACAGAGTTGAGGCTGAGGTCACATTTATCAAGCGTTCAGAGACTACTACTGTCAAGGCTGAGGGTAACGGTTCACTTAACGCTATCAACAAGGCTCTCAAGATGTTTACAGGCTCACAGTATACTCTCGAGGTATATCAGGAGCACAGTATGAGAGAGCAGGGCTCAGAATCAGTTGCTGCTGCTTATATCGGTCTCAAGGACAAAGACGGAAACATGTACTGGGGTGCCGGTACTGACACCGATATTATTCACGCCAGCGCAGATGCACTTTTGAGTGCATACAACGCTTACCATAACAGATAAGGAGGTATTAATTATGGGAATGACAATGACACAAAAGATTCTTGCAGCTCACGCAGGACTTACAAATGTTGTTGCAGGACAGTTGATTAATGCAAAGCTTGATATCGTACTTGGTAACGACATCACAACTCCTGTAGCTGTTAACGAATTCAAAAAAGCAGGCTTTGACAAAGTTTTTGATAAGGATAAGGTAGCGATAGTGCTTGACCACTTTGTTCCTAACAAGGACATCAAAGCTGCTCAACAGTCAAAGACCTGTCGTGAGTTTGCCTGCGCACATTGCGTGAGCCACTTCTACGATGTCGGCAAGATGGGTATCGAACACGCACTTTTGCCTGAGCAGGGTGTAGTCACTGCGGGTGACTGCATTATAGGTGCAGATAGTCACACCTGTACATACGGAGCGCTTGGTGCGTTCTCCACAGGTGTTGGCAGTACAGATATGGCTGCCGGTATGGCTACAGGTATGGCATGGTTTAAGGTGCCATCAGCTATCAAATTCAATCTCACAGGCAAACTAAAACCTAACTGTAGCGGCAAGGATGTCATACTTACCATCATCGGCATGATAGGTGTTGACGGTGCTTTATACAAGAGCATGGAGTTTATGGGCGAGGGTGTCAAAAATCTTTCTATGGACGACAGACTCTGCATATGCAATATGGCTATAGAGGCTGGTGCCAAGAACGGCATTTTCCCAGTAGATGAGCTCACAGTTGAGTATATGAAAGACAGATGCGAGCGTACACCTGTTGTGTACGAGGCTGACGAAGACGCTTGTTACGACAAGGTATACGATATTGACTTGTCAGCTATCGTGCCAACTGTTGCGTGTCCACACTTACCTGAGAATACTCATCCAGCATCAGAGCTTTCTGATATTAAGATAGATCAGGTTGTTATCGGCAGTTGTACTAACGGTCGTATGGAGGATATGCAGGCAGCTTACGAGATACTAAACGGCAAGCATATCGCAGAAGGTGTCCGTTGTATTATTATACCGGGCACTATGCAGATTCTCAGAGAATGTGTACAGCGTGGCTATTATACAGCGTTTATAGATGCAGGTGCGGTTGTTTCCACACCTACTTGTGGTCCTTGTTTGGGCGGATATATGGGTATTTTGGCAGAGGGCGAGCGTTGCATCGCTACTACAAACCGTAATTTTGTCGGCAGAATGGGTCACGTTGACAGCGAGGTATACCTTGCATCACCACACACAGCTGCAGCATCTGCACTTACTGGCTATATCACAGAGTACAAGGAGGCGTAAGGATGAACACCCAAGGTAAAGTTTTCAAATATCCTGACAATGTCGATACAGACGTTATCATTCCTGCTCGTTATCTTAACACCCCAAACGCTCAGGAGTTAGCGCTTCATTGTATGGAAGATATAGACACAGAGTTTGTCAAGAATGTATCAGAGGGCGATGTTATGGTAGCAGGCTGGAATTTTGGCTGTGGCTCATCAAGAGAGCACGCACCTCTTGTTATCAAAACCTGCAAGACAGGCTGTGTTATTGCCAAGAGCTTTGCTCGAATTTTCTACCGCAATGCTATCAATATCGGTTTACCTATATTGGAGTGTGAGCAGGCGGCAGAAGAAATCAATGCAGGCGATGAAGTTAAGGTGGACTTTGATACAGGCGTTATCACAGACATCACTACAGGCAAGACCTACATGGCTCAGCCGTTCCCGGAGTTTATTCAGAATATTATCAAAGCAGGCGGACTTTTATCATCACTTAAGGAGGCAAAATCTCATGAATAAGAATATTGCAGTTATCCGTGGTGACGGTATCGGTCCTGAGATTGTACAGCAAGCGCTTTTAGTGCTTGATAAAGTCGCATCGCTTTATAGCCATACTTTCAATTACACAGATGTAGATATGGGCGGTTGCGCTATTGACAAGTGGGGCGACCCATTGCCACAGGCTGAACTTGATAAATGTTTAGCATCAGACAGCGTACTACTTGGCGCTGTTGGTGGAGATAAATGGAACGATGTTCCCGGTCATATGAGACCTGAGAAAGGTTTGCTCAGACTCAGAGCAGGTATGGGAGTATATTCCAACAACCGTCCTGCTAAGATATGGCCTCAACTTAGCTGTGCATCACCACTCAAAAAATCAATAGTAGATAAGGGTATCGACTTCATTATTGTCAGAGAGCTTATCGGCGGTATTTATTTTGGTGAGCACAAGACCGAAGAGGTTGACGGTATGCTCAACGCTACTGACATCTTGGCATATAACGAAGATGAGATAGAGCGAATAGGCAGAATCGGCTTTGAAACAGCTATGAAACGCTCAAAGCGTTTGTGTTCAGTAGAGAAGTCTAACGTTCTTGATTCTTCTCGCCTTTGGAAGAAGGTTATGCATAAGCTTTCTGCAGAATATCCTGAGGTTGAACTTACAGATATGCTCGTAGACAACTGTGCTATGCAGATTGTCAAAAATCCTGCTCAGTTTGATGTAGTTGTCACCGAGAATATGTTTGGCGATATATTATCTGATGAGGCTTCTATGATTACGGGCTCTATCGGTATGATTCCATCATCATCTTTAGGTGCAACCACATGCGGTCTGTACGAGCCTATCCACGGCTCAGCCCCTGATATTGCCGGCAAGGACGTTGCTAACCCTATCGGTACAGTTTTATCAGCAGCTATGATGCTCAGATTCAGCTTTGATATGGCTGATGAAGCTCAGGCTATCGAGGACGCAGTCTCAGCTGTTCTTGATTTGGGCTACAGAACAGCAGATATTATGCCAACAGATGAGGCAGAGGCTTCAAAATGCACACTCGTTGGTTGCTCTGAGTGTGGAAAACTTATCATCGAAAACTTAAAGAAAGGGTGATTAAGTGTTACTTTCAGGCGCAGATATAATTGTAAAAACATTAATTGAACAAGGTACCGAAGTGATTTTCGGTTATCCGGGCGGTCAGATACTCAACGTATATGACAGCTTATATAAATATCAGGATGAGATTGAGCACGTGCTCACTGCACACGAGCAGGGCGCTGCTCATGCGGCAGACGGCTATGCCCGTGCTACAGGCAAGGTTGGTGTTGTTATGTCAACATCAGGTCCCGGTGCGACAAATCTCGTCACAGGCATCGCTACTGCTTATCTTGATTCTATACCGCTTGTTGCTATTTGCGGTAACGTGCCTACTACGCAGATAGGTACAGACAGCTTTCAGGAGATAGATATCACAGGTGTTACATTGCCAATTACAAAGCACAACTACTTTGTCGGTAATGTAGAGGATTTGGCTGATACTATTCGCAAGGCGTTCAAGCTTGCAAAATCAGGCAGACCGGGCCCTGTACTTATCGATGTACCAAAGGATGTACAGATAGCTCGCACAGAGTATACACCTGCACAGGTTGTTTCAGCAGAAACTAAAAATCCTGCCAAAGACATCAGAATCACAGAAGCGGCGGAGCTTATTAACTCCTGCACACGACCATTTGTATATTTTGGTGGTGGTGTTGTATCAGCAGATGCACAGCAAGAAATGCTCGAGCTTGCCGAAAAGATAGACGCACCTATCGGCTGTTCTCTTATGGGTATATCAGGTATACCTACCGACCATCCGAGATTCTTGGGTATGCAGGGCATGCACGGACACTATGCATCTTCAGTTGCAATGCACAAGGCAGATTTGATTATCTCGCTTGGTGTCCGCTTTAACGACAGAGTTACAGGCAACCGTGCTAAATTTGCCACAGGCGCAAAGATAGTACATATCGATATCGATGGCTCTGAGCTTTCAAAGACAGTCAACGCCGCTTGTGGCTTGCGTGGAGATATCAAGCTTACTTTGCAAAAGCTTATTCCATTGCTTAACAAGGTTGAGCGTTTGCCATGGCAGAATAAGATTAATTCTCTAAAGTATGACGAAATCGGTTATACAGATAACCGAGAGGGTCTTACACCACGAAATGCCTTGCTTACACTTAACAAGCATTTGGGCGAGAATACCGCTGTTGCTACCGATGTAGGTCAGCATCAGATGTGGGCGGCACAGACCCTTAATTTCAGAAAACCACGTCGTTTTGCTACATCAGGTGGCTTGGGTACTATGGGCTATGGCCTTGGTGCTGCTATCGGATGTGCATATGGCACAAAAGAGAAGAGTGTGCTTGTAACAGGTGACGGTAGTTTTGGTATGAACCTAAACGAGCTTGCTTGTGCTGTTAAGTACAATGTTCCTGTTGTTATTCTTATACTCAACAACGGTGTGCTCGGTATGGTTAGACAGTGGCAGACCTTGTTCTTTGACAAGCATTACTCCAATACAATATTGGACAGAAAGACAGATTTCGTAAAACTTGCACAGGCTTTCGGTGCAGACGGCGAGAAGGTATCCACTGTAGATGAGCTTGACAAAGCTCTCACAAATGCTTTTAATAGTGATGGACCATATATTGTTGATTGTGCAATCGACAAGGATGAGTTCGTTCTTCCTATGTTACCACCTGGTGGTTCTATGGATGACATAATTGTAAAGGTGGGTGAGTGATATGAACAGATACACAGTAGCAGTACTTGTAAAGAACCAGTTTGGTGTACTTAATCGTGTCACAAGTATGTTCAGACGCAGACAGTTCAATATTGCGGCCCTCACAGTTTCAGAGACAGAGTCAAGCGAGTTCTCACGAATCACAGTTGTGTTTGACGGAGAAGAGCTGTACAAGCAGCAGCTTGTTAATCAGCTTTACAAACTTCCCGATGTCTGCTCTATCAAGGAGTTTGATTCTACAAATTCAGTCAGCTGTGAGCTTTTGTTAATAAAAATGAAAAACGATGCAAATTCCCGTGATGAGATTTCTACAGCAGCTAAGGCTTACGGTGCTTCTATCGTAGATTACGCAAGGGATGCTATGGTTTTTCGTTTAGCTGACGAATCACAAAAGATTGATGATTTCATCAACCTGATGAGAGAATTCGAGATATTAGAGATATGTCGTACAGGCTGTGTCTCACTCGAAAAAGGTAGTTCAACAATTCGCAAAGTTACGAATTTATAATAAAAAAACAGAAAGAGGTAAATTATTATGGCAAGAATTTTTTATCAGCAGGATTGCGATCTTCAGAAGTTAAGCAACAAGACAGTTGCTATTATCGGTTATGGTTCACAGGGTCACGCACACGCTCTTAACTTAAAGGATAGCGGTGTAAACGTTATCGTTGGTCTTTACAACGGCTCAAAGTCATGGGCTAAAGCTGAGGCTCAGGGTCTTACAGTTATGACATCAGAAGAGGCTGCAAAGGCTGCAGATGTAATTATGATTCTTATCAATGACGAGAGTCAGGCGAAGCTTTACAAAGAGAGCATCGAGCCAAATCTCACAGAGGGTAAGACACTCGCTTTTGCACATGGTTTCAATATTCACTATGGTTGCATCAAGCCTCCAAAGAACGTAAACGTTATCATGGTAGCTCCTAAGGGCCCTGGCCATACAGTTCGTTCAGAGTATCAGGTAGGCAAGGGTGTTCCATGTCTTATCGCTGTTGAGCAGGATGCTACAGGCGATGCTCTTGAGATTGGTCTTGCTTATGCTTTGGGTATCGGCGGTGCTCGTGCAGGTGTACTCGAGACAACATTCAGAACAGAGACAGAGACTGACCTCTTTGGTGAGCAGGCTGTACTTTGCGGTGGTGTTTGTGCGCTTATGCAGGCTGGTTTTGAGACTCTTGTTGAGGCTGGCTACGATGAGAGAAATGCATACTTTGAGTGTATCCACGAGATGAAGCTCATTGTAGACCTTATCTATCAGAGTGGTTTTGCAGGCATGAGATATTCTGTATCAAATACTGCTGAGTACGGTGACTATATCACAGGTCCTAAGATTATCACAGAAGAGACCAAGAAAGCTATGAAGAAGGTTCTCTCAGATATTCAGGACGGTACATTTGCTAAGGACTTCTTGCTTGATATGTCAAGTGCAGGTTCACAGGTACACTTCAACGCTATGCGCAAGATTGCCGCTGAGCATCCTGCTGAGATAGTTGGCGAAGAAATCCGCAAGCTCTACAGCTGGTCAGATGAGGATAAGCTCATCAATAACTAAGATACATAAGATGCCAAGGGAGTTTTCTCTCCCTTGGCAATTCGCATATAAAAGGAGATATGTATTATGAAAAGTGATTCTCTGAAAAAGGGTATGCAAAACGCACCACATCGTGCGCTTTATCATGCACTCGGACTCACTCAGGAGGAGATCGACAGACCGCTTGTTGGTATTGTCAGCTCATACAACGAGATAGTTCCGGGTCATATGAATATCGACAAGATAGTTGACGCAGTAAAGCTCGGTGTTGCTATGGCTGGTGGTACACCTATTGTTTTCCCTGCTATCGCAGTATGTGATGGTATCGCCATGGGACACAATGGTATGAAGTACTCACTTGTTACCCGAGACCTTATTGCAGATTCTACCGAGGCTATGGCTATGGCTCACGGCTTCGATGCTCTTGTTATGGTGCCAAATTGTGACAAGAACGTGCCCGGTCTGCTTATGGCTGCAGCACGACTCAATATCCCTACCGTTTTTGTTTCAGGTGGACCGATGCTCGCAGGTCGTGTAGATGGTCAAAAAACAAGCTTCTCATCTATTTCTGAGGCTGTTGGCGAGTTTAACGCAGGCAAGATAACAGAAGAGAAATTAAGAGAATATGAGAGCAAGACCTGCCCAACCTGTGGCTCTTGCTCAGGTATGTATACAGCTAATTCTATGAACTGCTTGACAGAGGCTCTCGGTATGGGACTTAAGGGCAACGGCACAATTCCTGCTGTATATTCACAGCGTATTGAGCTTGCTAAACACGCAGGTATGGCTGTTATGGAGCTTGTAAAGCAAGATATCCGCCCTCGTGATATTATGACCGAAGATGCTATCATGAACGCTTTAACTGTAGATATGGCACTTGGCTGTTCTACTAACAGTATGTTGCATCTGCCGGCTATTGCACACGAGTGCGGCGTTGAGATTAATCTTGATATAGCTAACAAGATTAGTGCAAAAACACCTAACCTGTGCCATCTTGCGCCTGCAGGCAGAACATATATCGAAGAGCTCGATGAAGCAGGCGGTGTCTATGCTGTTATGAATGAGCTTAACAAAATTGGACTATTGAACACCGATTGTATGACAGTTACCACCAAGACAGTAGGAGAGAATATCGCGGGTTGTATCAACTTAGACCATAGCGTTATCAGACCTGTTGAAAATCCATATTCTCAGACAGGCGGTATCGCAGTGCTCAGAGGTAATTTAGCAACCGAGGGCTGTGTTGTAAAGCGTTCAGCAGTATGCGAAGAGATGCTTGTACATTCAGGCCCTGCTCGTGTGTTTGAGTGCGAAGAAGACGCACAGGCTGCTATAAATGCAGGCAAGATAGTTGCAGGCGATGTAGTAGTTATTCGTTACGAAGGACCAAAGGGTGGTCCTGGTATGAGAGAGATGCTCAACCCAACTTCTGCTATTATGGGTATGGGACTTGGTAACTCAGTAGCTCTTATCACTGATGGTCGTTTCTCAGGTGCTACTCGTGGTGCTTGTGTCGGTCATATCACACCTGAGGCAGCATCAGGCGGTCTCATAGGCGTTGTAGAAGAGGGCGATATCATTTCTATCAACATTCCTGAGAATAAGATAGAGCTTTTAGTTGATGAGAAAATATTGGAAGAAAGAATGAAGAACTTTGTGCCTAAGACTAAGGAACTCTCAGGATATCTCAAGAGATATGCATCGTTAGTTTCAGGTGGTGCATCAGGCGCAATATTGAAATAATATGGATAAACTCAGTATTTTAAAAGAACGACTACTAAGCCTCTCTGTATACAGAGAGTTACTGACAGACAGCGTGGTGTCCTCATTACTTGCATATATAGATAATCAGACTAATAGCAATTACGCAGAGTTTGTCTCACAGTTATATAGAGCAAACGGCGGTAATCTGTCTGAATATATCAGAGACATCTGTGAGAATGACGAGAATATATATGTTGAGCTCATCGGACAAAAGCAGGAGGTACCTTCTTATATCGAGGCTACCGTAGAGAGCGAAATCGAAACTCTGCAGGAGGTTGCTGATTTACGCAGTGATATACTCACCATACCTCTTAACAACGCACCTTATCTGCCAACCTATGCGTGTAGCAAAATCAATTTAAAAGGTGCGATAGAGCACAGAGTTCGAAATATCTCGAAGTACGGCTATGGCATATACGCAAAGAACAGAATGTTCTACCTTGATGATGACGGCAGAATAACCCCTGTCAATAACCCCGACAGCATCACATTTAACGACCTTGTAGATTATGAGCGAGAGCGTAATATTATCATTGATAACACTAAGGCTCTACTTAACTCAAAGCCTGCTGCTAATATCTTACTCACAGGTGATGCAGGTACTGGCAAGTCGTCAACCATCAAGGCGGTTTGTAATGAGCTGTTTTCACAAGGTCTGCGCATTATAGAGGTAAGAAAAGATCAGTTGTGTTCTATCCAGAAATTACTCGACCAGCTTTCTCTTAATCCACTCAAGTTTATTCTGTTCATAGACGATTTGTCTTTCTTAAAGGACGATGATAATTTCAACGCACTCAAAGCAGTGCTTGAGGGCTCTGTTTCTGCAAAGTCTCAGAATGTTGTGATTTATGCGACAAGCAATCGAAGACATATCATCAAAGAGAAGTTCTCTGACAGAGAGGGCGATGATGTTCATCGCAATGATACTATGCAGGAGCTTGTGTCTTTGTCAGACCGCTTTGGTATTCATATTACATTCCAAAAGCCTGACAAAAATACATATCTTCACATAGTTCGTCATCTTGCAAATTCTCATTGTATTGCAATGGATACCAAGAGATTAGAGGCGGACGCAGAGCGCTTTGCGCTTGAGCGAGGCTCACGTTCAGCTCGACTTGCCAAACAATTTATCGATAGTATTTTATCTAAATAAACAGAAAAAAACAGCACGGATATTTCCGTGCTGTTTTTGTTTAAATCAGATGTTCATATTCGTTGAATTTGTAGCACAAGGTGTCTTTTGAGTGACTGTCACTTGATATTACCAGCTTACCACCTTTTGATTTAATATAATCAATTATATCCATTGATGGATACGGTGTTGTTCTGTAACCTCTTGAGATTGCTCCTGTGTTTATTTCAAACGGCACATTGTGCTCTATTAGCTTGTCAACTGCCTTTTTGTAAGCGTTTATATACCTGATGTTGCATGTGTCAAACAGCTCGCTTATTTCAGAGAATTTAGTTATCAAATCAAAGTGACCTATAAGGTCGCACTTTGTCTTGTTTACTACATCAGCAACTGTATCATAGTATAATTCTATTAAAGAATAAAAATCACCATCAAAATACTTTTCAACAGCTTTTACGAGAATGTCTGCGCTTTCGTCTACCGGTATGTAATTGTCATCGATTTTTATGTAATGAACCGAGCCGATAACAAAATCAAAGTCAGAAGTATCAGCGTCAGAGTGGTAGTCGAGCTCAATACCACACATTAGCTCTATTTTATCCTTGTACTCGTATTTAAGTGCAGATATTTCTGAGATATAGGAGGGGACAGCCTCTTTCTTTATACAGTAGCTTTGGTCAAAGTTCGTATAGCTGTGGTCGGTTATACACAGCTTCTTTAGTCCTTTTTCTATAGCCGCTTCAACAATATCTCTTACACTATCTGCTCCGTCACTATAGTTTGAGTGTACATGTAGGTCAGAAAACACCATTATGTCATCTTCTCCTGTTTAACCTTGTGGTCGATTATATGTCTTGATTTAAGCTCTGAGTGAATATCATCGAGTGTGATACCCTGCTCAAGCATCAGCACCATAATGTGATAGCACAGGTCTGCTATCTCATAGATAGTCTCTTTTTTATCCTCTGCCTTTGCAGCGATAATTACTTCTGTACATTCTTCGCCGACTTTTTTAAGTATTTTATCGAGTCCTTTTTCAAACAGATATGTAGTGTATGAGCCTTCTTTTTTCTCGGTTTTTCTACCTTCTAACATATCCATCAGAATCTCAAGCGAAAATTCACTTCTGTTATCGCTTTTAAATACCGGGTTTTCAAAGCACGAGGTAGTACCTAAGTGACACGCAGGACCCATAGGCTCTACAAGTATTGTCAGCGCATCTTTGTCACAATCAGCAGTTATAGATACAATATGCTGAAAATTTCCGCTTGTTTCACCTTTGTGCCACAACTCTTGTCTTGATCTGCTGAAAAAGCAGGTCATTTCTTTTTCTATAGAAATCTGCAGACTCTCTTTGTTCATATATGCAAGCGTGAGCACCTGCTTTGTTTTTGCGTCCTGTACTATCGCAGGGATTAGGCCCTTATCGTCAAATTTCAGCTCGTTAATATTAATCATTATCGTTTCTCCTTATATTCTTGCAGGAATGTTAGCTTTGGCCATTTCTTTTTTTAGGTCAGCTATACTGACCTCGCCAAAGTGAAAGATAGATGCCGCAAGTCCTGCATCTACTTTTGGTATAGTATTAAACAGCGTGATGAAGTCCTCGATTTTTCCTGCGCCACCCGATGCTATAACAGGTACGTTGACAATATCACACACCTTCTGTAGCATCTCGAGGTCAAATCCACCCTTAACACCATCTGTGTCTATAGAGTTTACTACTACCTCACCTGCACCGTTATCAACACAGTTTTTTATCCAGCTTAGTGCTTCCATTTTTGTGTTTTCTCTGCCACCCTTGGCAAATACTCTGAAAACACCGTCAACTCTTTTAATATCAACGGAGAGCACAACACATTGGTCGCCGTATATTTTTGCAGCTTCATATATCAGCTTAGGATTCTTTATAGCACCCGAGTTTACTGATACTTTGTCAGCACCGCACTTGAGCACTCTGTCAAAGTCCTCTACTGTATTTATACCGCCACCGACTGTCAGCGGAATAAACACCGACTTAGCTGTCTGAGTCAGTATGTCAGTAAAAATTTTTCTGCCGTCTGATGATGCCGTTATATCGTAGAACACAAGCTCGTCAGCACCACATTCGCTGTAAAATTTTGCAAGTGTAATAGGGGAGTCAACGTCATTTAACCCCTCAAAGTTAACACCCTTTACAACTCTGCCGTTTCTGACATCGAGGCAGGGGATAATTCTTTTTGTAATCATTTTGCCACCTCAACAGCTTCTCTTATATCTATAGCACCTGTGTAGTATGCTTTACCGATAATTGCTCCATACATGTTTATGTCTCTGAGTTTTCTTATGTCATCTATTGTCGATACACCGCCTGAAGCTATGATATCAACATCAAATTTTTCTGACATTTCTCTGTATAGATTATGGTTAGTTCCTTGCATAGCGCCGTCTTTAGATATATCTGTACAGATAATTATTTTGACACCGAGATTTTGCATCTTTTCACAGAACTCAAAAGCCTCAATCTGCGACTTTTCTGTCCAGCCTTTTATTGCTACATAGCCGTCCTTTATATCAACACCTACAGCGATTTTAGAGCCGTATTTTTCAATAGCACTTTTTAGAAAATCTTCGTCCGTTACTGCGGCTGTGCCGAGTATCACTCTGTCAACGCCGGCAGCTATATATTTATCAACAGTTTCGATGTTTCTGATACCACCGCCGATTTCGCAAAACAGCGAGGTATTCTTCTTAATATTACACACTATATCAATGTTAGGAGTAGTACCTTCTTTAGCGCCCTCAAGGTCAACCATATGTATGTGTGTAGCACCTTTTTCTTCAAAATCTTTAGCTATCAACAGAGGGTTGTCACTATATATGGTCATCTGCTTGTAGTCGCCTTTATACAGCCTGACTGCTTTTTTATCATATAGGTCTATCGCAGGATAAATCAGCATTATACTTCCTCCTTGATTTCAACAAATGCTTTTAGTATATTAAGTCCGACACTACCGCTTTTTTCGGGATGAAACTGACATCCATAAACATTTCTGTTAGCTACACAGGCGGTAATGTCTGTGTAGTATTCACTCGTAGCTATTGTGTTACTACTGCAGTTTTTTGCATAATACGAGTGAACAAAGTACACACAGTCGCCATCGTTTATGTATTTGAACAGCTTATTATTCTTGTCTGTTATTTGTAGCTTGTTCCAGCCAATATGCGGGATTTTGACCCCATTAGGTACATCATCTTTGATAGGACATATATCACCGCTGATAAGTGACAAACCCTCAAAACATCCGTATTCGTAACTTTTATCAAACAGTAGTTGCATACCAAGGCAAATACCCATCAGAGGCTTGCCGTTATTTGCAAGCTCTACTAATACCTCGTGCAGACCGCTGTCTCTTAGCTTTTGAGACGCATCTCTGAACGCTCCGACACCGGGCAGAATTATCTGGTCTGCTTTTCTTAGTACATTTTCATCATCAGTCACAACAACCTCAGCGCCAATATTTTGAAGTGAGCTTTTCAGCGAGAATAGGTTACCGACACCGTAGTCAACAATACATACCATTATAAAACACCTTTAGTAGACATAATATCATCAGCAAATTTTTCGTCTATGCTGACAGCATCTTTAAGACTTCTTGCTACACATTTGAAAACACCCTCAATAATGTGATGAGAGTTCGTCCCCTCAAGCTCTTTAATGTGCAGAGTACACAGACAGTTTCTGACAAAGCCAAGGAAAAATTCCTCAACAAGCTCAGTATCAAAGCTACCGACCCTCTGAGTAGGTATATCAACGTCAAATCTCAGATAGCTTCTGCCAGACAAATCAACTGCTGAGAGTATCAGCGTCTCGTCCATAGGCAGTATCATAAAACCATATCTTTTGATACCCTTTTTGTCAGCAAGCACTTTGTCAAACGCCTGACCGAGAGCTATACCAATATCCTCAACCGTGTGGTGATCATCAACATTTGTGTCACCGTCACATTTTAGTTCGAGGTCAAATCTACCGTGCTTAGCAAATAGTGTCAGCATGTGGTCAAGAAAACCACATCCCGAGTCTATATTACTTTTGCCACAGCCATCAATATTCAAGCATAGTTTAATATCTGTCTCTGCTGTTTTTCTGTTTATCTGTATAGTTCTCATTTTTCTTCCTCCAATACTGCTTTTAGAGTATTGATTAATATGTCCATCTGTTCTTTGCTACCGATAGTAATTCGGTTGTAGTCGTGCAGTCTGTCTTTATCAAAGTGACGCACCAGCACGCCCTTGTCCTTTAGCTTTTGGTAGATGTCTTTTCCGTTTGCTTTTTTATGTTTGGCAAATACAAAGTTTGCTTTAGAGTCCGTCATCACAAAGCCGAGCTCTTTAAGCTTCTCTACTGTATATATACGATTTTTTATGATTTTCTGACAGTTACATCTTGTATATTCATCATCGCTCAATGACCCGACACCAAGTGCCATAGTAACCGAGTTTACGTTATATGGGTTAGTAGAGTATCTTATAGTGTTTAGGTCAGCGATTAACTTGCTGTTTGCTATACCAAAGCCAAGTCTTGCACCAGCAAGCGAGCGTGATTTTGAAAAAGTCTGTGTAACAAGCAGATTATCATATTTGTGGATAAGTTTCACAGCACTCTCAGCACCAAAGTCTACATATGCTTCGTCTATAACAACTACATTATCAGGGTTTGAGCTGACAATTTTTTCAATATCCTCAAGACTCAGCGCTATGCCTGTCGGTGCGTTTGGGTTAGCAATGAAAATCGTCTTGTTAATGCCTATATAGTCGTCAACATTTATCTCAAAATTTTCATTAAGCGGTATGGTCTCATATGGCACTCCGTTAAGCTGTGCAAACACAGGATAGAATCCGTATGTTATATCAGGAAACACAGCTGGGGTATCTTTGTCACAAAACGCCATAAATGCAAAGTTTAACACCTCATCAGAGCCGTTAGTAAATATAACCTCAGAGCTTTTTACATTAAAGTACTCACTCGCTACATCTGTTAGCTTTTTGCATTCAGGGTCAGAGTATAGCTGTAGCTTGTTCATCACCTTACTTGCATATGCAATTGCTTTTTGAGACGGGTCAAAGGGTGACTCGTTTGTATTTAGTTTTACATACTTAGTATCTTTAGGCTGTTCACCGGGAGTGTAGGGTGTCAGACTGCTATACTTATTGCTGAAAAATTTGCTCAAAATTACTCCTCCGACTCTGTACGGATAGTAGCGCTTTTTGCGTGTGCTGTGAGTCCTTCTTTAGTAGCAAAGAAAGCAACATCACCAGCGACCTTTTTTAGCGCATCTTTTGTATAGTAAGTGTACTGAGTTTTCTTAACAAAGTCATCAACAGACAATGGTGACGAAAACTTAGCAGTACCGCTTGTAGGCAGGGTGTGGTTAGGTCCTGCATAATAGTCGCCGAGTGCCTCGGGACAATTTCTGCCCATAAATATCGAGCCAGCGTGCTTTATAGCATCGAGATAATCAAACGGATTATCAACGCACAGCTCCAAGTGTTCAGGTGCTATCTCGTTAGATATCTCAATAGCCTGCGCTAAGTTGTCAGCAACTATAATCTTACCGTTGTTGTCTATTGATTCTCTTGCTATCTCACTGCGCAGTAGCATTGGAATTTGCTTTTCTATCTCTGCTTGTACTTTCATAGCTAAGTCTTCGCTGTCAGTAACAAGCACAGCACTTGCCATTTTGTCGTGCTCTGCCTGAGACAGCAGGTCTGCCGCAAGATGCGATGGGGTAGAGCCCTCGTCTGCGACAATCAGTATCTCAGACGGTCCTGCTATCATATCTATAGATACTACGCCGTACACCTGCTTTTTAGCCTCTGCAACAAAGGCGTTACCCGGGCCTACTATCTTATCAACCTTTTTTATACTTTCTGTGCCATATGCAAGGGCTGCAATTGCCTGTGCACCGCCGACCTTGTATATTTTATCAACACCCGCAATTTTTGCAGCAGCAAGTATCACAGGGTTTACCTTGCCTTGTGCGTTAGGTGGTGTTACCATGACAACCTCAGGTACTCCTGCGATTTTAGCAGGTATAGAGTCCATCAGTACTGTTGACGGATATGCGGCTGTGCCACCGGGCACATACAGACCTGCCCTGTCAACAGGAGTGATTTTTTGACCTGTCACAATACCTTGCTCGTCATTTATGATAAAGCTGTTTCTTACCTGCTTTTCGTGGAACTTTCGTATATTTTTAGCGGCGTTTTCGAGTATCTCGATAAACTTTGGCTCTACAGCATTTATAGCCTCTTCTATTTCTTCTTTAGTGACAAGTAGGGAAGATAGCTTTGCTTTGTCAAACTTCTCACAGTATTCATATAGAGCTTTGTCGCCGTTTTCTCTGACATTTGCGATAATCTGCGCCACTATGTCTTCGACATTTGCAGAGCTTTGTGCTCTCTCAAAGACTTTCTCTGCAGATACATCGCTGTATTTTAATATTTTAATCATTTTATTCTCCTTGTTTTGCAATAGACTCTACTATGTTGTTTATCTTTCCTGATTTAAACTCATAGCTTGTCTTGTTGCAAATAAATCTTGCGCTGATTGGTACAATATCTTCTACAACCTCAAGATTGTTTTCTTTGAGTGTTGTACCTGTCTCGACTATATCTACGATGACATCTGACAAATCAAGTATCGGAGCTATTTCGATAGAGCCGTTTAAGTGGATGATATCAATATCTCTACCTTTACTCATATAGTGTTTGCTTGCAATATTTGCAAATTTTGTAGCAACTCTGAGCGTTTTGTTTATATCATCAACAAAGTCTTTCTTAGCAGCTACTGCCATCTTGCATTTTCCTATATCAAGGTCTAACAGCTCATATACCTGTGGAGAGTACTCGAGCAGTATATCCTTGCCCGCAACACCAATATCTGCGGCACCTCTCTCTACATATATAGCAACATCGCTTGGCTTAACCCAGAAGTATCTTACGCCTTTTTCTTTGTTTTCAAATATAAGCTTTCTGTTGTTTTCTTTGATAGACGGACACTCAAAACCCGCTTTTTCAAACATAGCGTATACTTTCTCGCCGAGTCTGCCTTTTGGTAGGGCAACGTTTAGCATAAAGTCATCGCTACAAGAATCATCACTTTCGTTATGTAGCTGTTCTATTCTGTCGAGTGAGTCAAGATAAACCGCAAACCCGAGTGCACGACTTCTGCGTTTCATTCTCTGCATCAGCTTATCATACTGACCACCGCTGAGCACAGCATCAGGCACTCTTTCTACAAAGCCCTGAAATACTATACCGTTGTAGTATTTTATGTCGCTGATTACTGAGAAATCTATATTTATGTACTCTTTAGTCTCAGTATCAAGACTGCTGATTATATCATACAAGCTCTCAAGTGGCCTTGCGTCAGTTTTGTCACTTAGCTCATCTATGAGCACTGGCAGTACATCTTCAGCTTTTCCAACACTTGAAATAAGCGCCTTGATAACATCTTCATCGCTATCATTGATAGACAGTTCTTTGCATACAGCGCTTAGCTCGTGAGTGCTTTTCTCACCAATGCAGTTGAGAACCTTGATTTTCTCGCCTTTTGACAGGTCGTATCTGTCCAATATATCAGTTATCATATCAAGTGCAGATATCTCAAGCACACACTTATCGCTGATGGTTTTCAGACTGTCTACAGCGAGCTTCAGTACTTCGCATATATTCTCATCAGTGATCTCACCAAAGCACTCAAGACCCGCTTGCATAATTTCTTTATAGGAGTTGTTGCCTTTTGATATTCTGTATACATTTTCGTTGTAGAATACCTTTTGTACATCTTTATCAGTATCGCTGACATTTTTGATGATAGACAAGGTTACGTCAGGTTTTAGGGCCATCAGCTTGCCGTTAGTGTCAGTAAATGTTATTATGCTGTCAGACACAAGGAAATCCTTGTTCTTTGCGTACAGGTCGTATTCTTCAAACTTACTCATTTTGTACTGAGTGTATCCGTTCTTTCTGTACAGGTCACGCAGGGTGAAGGTTACCTTTTCGTCAAAGCTTAGGTACATATTATCGTAATTCATTATTTACCCTCCGCTTTCTTTAGCTTTTTGATAGCCTTTTTATATCCGCCACTACCGTAGTTTAAGCACTTTGATACTCTTCCTATAGTAGCAGTGCTCACATCAACCTGCTCCATAATTTTCTGGTAGCTTTTACCTTCGTTTAGCAGTACCGCTGTATCAAGTCGCTGAGCCATATCCTGAATTTCTTTGATAGTACATATATCCTCAAAGTAATCATAACATTCTTCTAATGTTTCAAGATTCAGAATACTCTGAAACAGCCTGTCCACAGATTTATTTTTAAATTTAGCCATATCATATACCTCTTATTTTCGTTGTTTTACCATAATATCACTTTAATGCGATAAAGTCAAGTGTGAATTTGCATAAATATATATGTAATATAGGGGATATACTGTTAATTTTTTTTGAACCAAAAGATAAAGGCTACCTTATCAGTAGCCTTGTGTCCTTATTCTTTAGAGAACTCATCCTTTTTTACACCGCACAGCGGACACCTGAATGTATCCGGTAGTTCCTCAAATTTTGTACCCGGTGTAATATCCATCTCAGGTATACCTTCGTCTTCATCATAAACCCATCCGCACAGGTTACATACATATCTCATATATCTCACCTCCGCTTATAGTGTTAGCAAAATATTGTAAAATATAAAGAAAGCCCCGATTTTACTCGGGGCTTTTTGGATTAATAATACACTACACCTTCGTTTAGGTCTGCGTAGCCGTCTTCATAGCTTTCTAACAGCTCAATAGTATTAGCAAAGCTGTCGTTTATTTGAATGTAAAATTCTTTTTGTTCGTTTTTACTCCATCTGATATTAACATCAGTATAGTAAACACCCAAATCTTTTGCGTTTTCAAGGTCGTTTAGGTAGGTGTCTATAAATTTATTAATATCTTTATACGAGAGATAATAGGCAGTGTAGTAATAATCAGAATTGTCATAGAACTCAAATCTCACATTTTTAGGGCTATCTTTCTTTAGTGCATCCTTGAGCTCAGATAAATCAACCGTTTTCAGAATATCAAGTAACAGCTTCTCAAACTTTTCACCACTAACAGTATACGCTCTGCTCATTGTGTTGCCATTTTTGAGGTTATATTCAATATCAATATAATGTGTGCCCTCACTTGGCATTATATCAGGAGAGTATACCGAACTCGAGAGAGTCTTTGTACCGGCTATACTGTTTTCAGCATAAATATGATATCCTTCTATACCATTATATCTTTCTGGGTTTGATTTGAATTCGTCAATTATACTCTCGTGAAGTGCTATAGCAAGCTCTACATCTTCACCATCAAGTGTAATAGAACTGCTGTACATCGAGTTAACGTATACCTCGACAGATTCAACTTTTTCTGCTTTTGGTGTCCTTGTTTCAGCTTTTGTTATATCAGCATTTGTACATATTGCAGTCAGCGCAAGGCACAGCACGCCCACACCACCAAGTATCAACGACTGCTTTATTGTTTTAAAGCTACGGTGAGTAACAGCACCATATGCTACACTTGTCAGTAGAGCCATCAGAACAGCAAATATCCAGAATATAACGCCATAATTTACATCAAAAATAATACCAAGTACAAAGGCTAATTCATACGACAACAGTACAGAAGACAGTATATATATGAATTTAAACGAATGTGCAGAGCCTGCCGATTCGGCTTTTCTGCGTTTGTATAGCATAATTGTTGCAAATATTACTATACCAATGATAACAATGCTATAGATAATTGATATAACATTACTTAAGTCAAATTTATATTCTCTGATATACTGCTGTGTGACTGTGTCATAATATCCGTTTGATACATAATCGCCCATGCTTATTGCTAAGTTATAAAACGGTGATAACCATTTTGCTATCTGTGTACTTATGCTTGATGTATAGCCAAACATATAGTTTTCTAAAAAGCTGTTAATAATTTCAGGAATTACTAACAAAGATATGTTAACAATGGAGCATGATACAACAAAGTCAAACACAGAACCAGAGCATATCATAAAGAACAGCGACACAGCCCAGGTTGTTAGCACAAGCAACACGTTGTACATCACCATTACAAAGAACAACTCAAGACTTGCATTTATTTTGCTGTTAAATATTACTGTACCAAGCAGTACGCTGTAGCCGATGACTACAGGTATCGCAGTACATATCAGCGAAGACACAGCTCGTGATATCAGCAACTGGCTTCGTTTTAGCGGTACAGCGTGGAACACATCACTCGATTTTTTGCTGTACAGGTACATAAAGTTAATCAGGTTGTATATTGCCACAAGCACACAGCTTGCAAATATCAGCAACATACAATAAGATTCTAATACATTATCAAAGTACAGCTTATCCCAGTACGAAAGCGTAGATATATCAACGCTTAGATATCCCGGATACACTATCAGCGTAGCTATTACAGACAGTATCAGCAGACCGATATTCTGTCTTGTGGTAAACCACATCATTTTTGAAGTTCTGTTCAGTTTAGTGGAGGATGTTTTTGACATCATAACCGATTACCTCCAATTCATAGATAAATATTTCCTCAATACTTGGGTCAATACATTCATAAAAAACAGGGCAGAGACTCTCTATGTAGCGCATTACCTCTTCTTTAGAACCTCTTGCAACAAGCTGATACAGAGAGCCTGTACGCTCTATCTTCATTACGTCAAGTTTGTCAAAAGCGCTCTCATCAGGAACATTTTCAAAAGCACATTGTACCTTTTGAATATTATTTTGTAGTGCTTCTGTATTGTTGTTAAACAACATTTCGCCGTTGTGTATCAGTGCGAGGTGGTCTACTATATCCTCAAGCTCTCTTAGGTTATGCGATGCAATTATGACAGTCATACCGTACTTTTCAACACCATCAATAATAATGTTCGCAAGCACCTTTCGCATAACAACATCGAGTCCGTCAAAAGCCTCATCAAGTAGCAGATACTTTGGCTTGCATGACATATTCAGTATCAGCGATGCTTGTCTTTGCATACCTTTTGACATTGTGTTTATTCTCATTTTCCTGTCAAGAGGGAAGACCGATAGTAGATACTCAAAGGTTTCATCATCAAACTTTTCGTATAGTGACTTGTAAAATCTCCTCATATCATTGAGGTTTGACTGTGGCAGAAAATACGGGGTGTCGCCCAAAAACGCAATCTGAGACTTAACCTCAGGATTATCAAAGCAGGTCATGTTGTCAGCCAGTATCTCGCCTCCATCAGGCATATATACTCCTGATATAAGTCTGAGCAGTGTTGATTTTCCCGAGCCGTTTGAGCCGACAAGTCCATATATACATCCGTCTTCTATCTCAAAGTTTATTGAGTTGAGGGCGGTAACTGTATCAAACTTTTTAGTAAGATTAATACCCTTAATCATCTTTAATCACTCCTCCTTCTTTATATATAGAGTTAACAATTTTAATAATTTCGTCTTTACTGTAACCTACCTGATAAGCTGAGCAAATAGCGCTTTTCAGGTTCTTTGTTTCATGTTCGATGATAGCGTATTTAGTCTTATCGCTATCTGCAACAAAAGACCCTTTACCCTTAACAGAGTAGATAACTCCTTTTTCTTCTAAGATACCATATGCTTTCTGAATAGTATTTGGGTTGACTGATAGTTGCGATGCTATATTTCTGACAGACGGCATACTATCTCCGGTGTTTAGCGCCTTCATAGCGATTAGTCGTATAAATCCCGACACTATCTGGTCGCAGATAGTAACACCGCTTTTGTAGTCAATCTGAAGCATATCTCTACCTCCTTTCTATCTGTACTATTACAATTAGTACAGTTATAGAATACATAACATTTATATATTTGTCAATAGCTTTTCTATAATTTTTTTGGGAATTTTCTCAGTTGACTTTGCATATTTTGTTTGATACAATTTATCTATAATATTTTTGCAAAGGTGATTTATTATGAAGAGATTTATTGTATCTATGCTCGCAGTTGTGATATGTATGACTATGCTTTTTGGCTGTTCATCTGTGAAGAATGTAGATCTACAGACAGTATTTGATGACATCAACACACAGTTTTCTATTTCTGACCTTACAGTTATAGAAGAGGCAGAGAAGCTTAATCGTTACTATCAGATTGACGAGACCAAGGTCGAGCAGTTTGCCGCTGAGTTTTCTATCGAGAGCTCTGTTTTCACCGAGATAGTTCTCATACAAGCTGTCAACGAGGACGCTGCTAAAGAGATAGCTAACGCACTCAACAATCATTATCAGACTCGTCTTGCTGAGGCTAAGAGCTACAACGCAGAGCAGGTATCTATGCTCGAGAAGTGCTCAGTACAGCAAAACGGCACATATGTATCTCTCATCATCGGTGACAAGGCGGAGGAGATGTCAGCTGTCTACAACTCATATTTTGAATAACAAAATTTTCTGAAAAAACACAGGTGTCACGTATTGTGGCATCTGTTTTTTTATGTTAAAATATAGTGTAATATTTTTAGTAAGGATTTAGGTTATGACAGATTTAGAAATCAAAGAGATTCAGTCTCAGTTTTCAAAAATGAACGATATGCAGCGCAAGGCTGTGTTTCATACTCAGGGTCCTGTGCTTATATTGGCAGGTGCAGGTTCAGGCAAGACCACAGTACTTGTTAACCGTATTGCTTATATGCTGAAGCTTGAGCTGTGTCAGCCGTGGCAGATACTCGCCATTACTTTTACCAACAAAGCAGCAGGCGAGCTCAAGGACCGTATATCAGCAGTAGTAGATTATGGCGCAGAGGATATCTGGGCATCCACATTCCACTCTACCTGTGCCCGTATCCTCAGACGTTATGGTGACAGAATTGGTTACACAAGCCACTTTACTGTTTATGATACCGATGACCAGCGCAGACTGATGAAAGACATACTCAAGAAACTTAGCATTGATGAGAAGATTCTGCCACATCGCACTGTCCTTAACGAGATATCACGTGCCAAGGATGAGATGAAATCTCCGTCTGACTTAAAGGGTACAGATGTCTATAATAGTAGATTATCTATGGTTGCGGATGCTTATGAGATGTATCAACAGCGACTCAAAACTTCTGATGCTATGGATTTTGATGATTTGCTGTGCAATACCGTGAAGCTGTTTTTGGAGTGTCCCGATATACTCGAGAAATATCAAAATCAGTTTAAGTACATTATGGTAGACGAGTATCAGGACACCAACAAAGTACAGTATCAGTTTGTCAGTATGCTTGCCGCTAAACACAACAATATCTGTGTTGTCGGTGACGATGACCAGAGTATCTACAAATTCAGAGGAGCGACAATTGAGAACATTCTTTCTTTTGAGAATGAGTTCAAGGGCGCAACCGTCATCAGACTTGAGCAGAATTACCGTAGCACATCCACTATTCTTGATGCTGCCAACGAGGTCATCAAGAATAACACCGAGCGAAAAGGTAAGACTCTATGGACAAACAACGGTGTAGGGGACAAGATTACTCTGCACACAACATCGTCCGAGAGAGAAGAGGCTCTGTATATCGCAAACGTCATTACTGACGGCGTAGCAAACGGCAAAAAATACTCAGATTACGCTGTCCTTTATCGTATGAATGCTCAGTCAAACGCTATCGAGCACGCTTTAGCTCGAGCAGGTGTACCTCATAGAATTATTGGTGGTCATCGCTTTTATGACAGAGAAGAAATCAAGGATATGACAGCATACCTGCAGGTTATCAATAACCCACACGATGATGTTCGCTTGCGCCGAATCATCAACAAGCCTAAGCGCTCAATAGGCGATACTACCGTAAACAAAGCAATGGACATCGCCTCAGCTCTCGGAGAGAGCCTGTACAGCATCATCAAACATGCGTCAGATTATCCCGATTTATCCCGTGCAGCTCAAAAGCTTATGGCTTTTTGTGCAATGATAGACGGCTTTATTGAGGCATATAACAGCGGCGATTATTCTTTAGCGGAATTATATGAACTTGTCATTGAACATACTGATTACAGAGAATATCTCAAAAACGAGAAAGAAGATCACGAGTCACGTATTGAGAATATAGAAGAGCTTAAGTCGAATATCATCAATTTTGAGCAAGACTATCGGGAAGAGGCTCACCTGTCAAATTTCTTAGAGGAGATATCTTTGCAGACAGATATTGATAACTACGACCCTGATGCCGATTGTGCTGTTATGATGACACTTCATTCTGCCAAGGGACTTGAGTTTCCTGTAGTTTTCATACCTGGTATGGAAGAGGGAGTGTTCCCGTCTATATCTTGTATTATGAATCCGTCAGAGCTGTCCGAGGAGCGCCGTCTTGCATATGTTGGCATAACTCGTGCAAAAGAGAAGTTATATATAGTGAAAACCCGAGAGCGTATGCTTTTTGGCTCTACTACTCACAACAGAGAGTCTCGCTTTGCAAGCGAGATTCCATCTAAGCTTCTTGAAAAGACAGGAACTGTAGAGTATGTATCAAAGCCTGCGTTTGCTCCTAACGCTAACGATAAGATGAACTTTGACCCGTTTGCAAAGAAAAAACCTGCACAGGTATCTGCTAAGGCGTCATATTCTGTTGGCGATATGGTGCTACATAAGGTTTTTGGCAAAGGTATGGTTACATCCTGTGAGCCTATGGGCAACGATACAATGCTCGAGGTAGCCTTCGATAAGGTTGGCACAAAGACCTTAATGGCTAATTTCTGTAAAATGGAAAAATTAAGCTGATATTTCACAAATTTATAAAACCTCCATAGTATGTATTGATGTGGTGTGCTATAGCATACATCAGAATATATTATGGAGGTTCATTTATGGCAGAAAATTCTATTGACACAGTAGAGAAGAGCGGGTGCAGTGAGCCTGTATGCATCAGCGCTCAGCGTGTATATGACAGCTGTTCAGACAAGGATTGTCTGACAGACATCAAGGTTTATTTTACAGAAGAATCACAATGCACTATTGATTCAGCTGTCAACGTCAGAATTAAAGATGTAGACATAGTAACGGTATTTGTAAACATAGAGCCGGTGCCGTTTCACAGAGGTTTTTACTCTGTAGATATGACATATTTCTTCTCGGTTTGCTTAGATGTATTTTTAGCTCCCGGCAGTATCCCTGAGACTATCAAGGGTGTTTCTGTTTATACAAAAAAGGCGATTTTATATGGTAGTGAGGGTAGCGTCAGAGTATTTTCATCAGAGCTATGCTGTGACGGACCTGATACTCAAAATGAAGCGACAAAGAATTTACCAAGTGCTACAGTATCAGTAGCAAGACCAATTGCCCTGTCCGCAAAGCTTAAGCACGAGTGCTCTGTCTGTCCTGTACCATGCAAGGTGCCATCCTGTGTATGCAACTGTGTTGGTGGCGAGCTGACATCTAATGGTTCCAAGAGCGTATATGTTACTATCGGTGTATTCTCAATAGTACAGCTTGAGAGAAGAGTGCAGATGCTCGTTCCGTCATATGACTTCTGTGTACCTGAGAAAGCCTGCACAACTTCTTCAGATAACCCATGCGAAATGTTCTCACGACTTGATTTTCCTACCAACGAGTTCTTTCCTCCTAAGGTAGGCGAGCTCAGCGGTGACGAGACACCGTCATGCTCTTGCGGAAACAATTTTTGCTGATAGCCTCTTGGTTATAAAAGAAAAACGGCGACTGCATTGTCGCCGTTTTTTATATTTTAGGTTTTATGTGTTTGTTATAATTCCAATTTAGAATTTTATCCCCATCAATAATATAAGCATTATTTGATATTTTAGCAAGTGGTTCATCAGAGTAACTATCAGAGTAGAAGTTCTCTATCTGAGCTTCGGGATATTTTTCAGCAAAGCGTCTGACTTTTTCGTCATAATAACAGTTTACACCCTCATATTCGCCTGTTTTCATATCTACCCTTGATGCAATAATTGAGAAGTCAAAATCTTCTTCAAGCGGCTTGAGCAAAAACTCAGGAGATGCAGAGATTATAACATCAGTCTTTTCTGCTTGATCAAGATACCATTTTTTAATATTGCTTTTATGTGTTTTCCAAAAGGTTTCAACATCGCTTTTTGCATCACAGTATTTCAGAAAGCTGTACATAGCTTGCTTGAATTGTGTTTTTGTGCCAATACATAGGATGTAGTATTTTACAAAAGCTACCACAAGCCTTGGTAGAGTAACAGCCATTTTCGGATGCCTTCTCAGACAGTACAGATAAAAATCAACCGTTGAGTCGCCATTATATATTGTTTTATCAAAGTCGTAAACGTTCATACTTCCTCACAAACCTAATTAATATCACAATTATAATGCAATTTTCTATCAAATACAACCAAAATTAATATTTTGTTAATTTATTGTATAGCTGATGTATGGTAAAATATCAGTATCAATTATAAGGGGTATTGTGTTGTTTGGCTATGTAACTATCGACAAAAGTGAAATGCTTTGCAAAGACTACGAGTCATACAGGTCTGTCTATTGTAGCCTTTGCAAGCAACTTGGCAAAGAGTACGGCATTTTCTCAAAATTCATTTTGAGCTATGATTGTACCTTTTTTGCTGTTGTTGCCCTGTCTGTCAGCGATACCTGTCCGAACTTTAAGCAGGGCAGATGTCCCTTTAACCCTACAAAAAAATGCAATTTTGTATGCACAGACAGTCGTGCACTTTCTATGGCGGCTGCGTTATCTGTTATTACTGCATATTACAAGATAATCGACAATATATCTGACGGTGGTTTTTTCACTCGGTTACTTTGTTATCTGCTTTTACCTTTTGTATCATCGTGGAGAAAAAAGGCAAAGTCAAAGTTTCCTGCTATAGAAGATGCAGTTTTAACTATGAGTCAACAGCAAAGCCTTGCAGAAGCCGATAGCTCTTGCTGTGTTGACAAAGCGTGCGAGCCTACCGCCAAGATGCTTGCTACTGTTATGACACTTATTGATGATAGCGATGAAAACGCTTTGCGTGTTTATTATAACTTTGGATATTTCCTTGGAAAATGGATATATCTTATGGATGCCGTTAACGACATAGACTCAGATGTCAAGCATCATAATTTCAATGTTCTGCTTTTAAAATACAAAAACCCAAAGTCAGAGCTTGACAGTATATCCGGCACACTCAACCATTGTCTGTCAGAAATTTTGTTTTCATATAACTTGTTTGAGCACAATCATTTTCAGCGTATAATAGAGAACATTCTGCTTCATGGTTTACCAAATAAGCAGGCACAGGTTCTTTCACTTCATACAAACAAAAAATCTTAATCGGAGTTATTTATGAATCCATATCAGGTTTTAGGCGTATCAGAAAACGCAACTGACGCCGAGATAAAAACAGCATATAGAGAGCTTGCCAAGAAGTATCATCCCGATAATTATGCCGATAGCCCGCTCGCTGATTTAGCAGAGCAGAAGATGAAAGAGGTTAACGAAGCATATGATATGATAAATCAAATGCGAAAGAATCCGTCATCTTCTACTCCACATAGCAATTATGGTTATTCTAATAACGGCTATGTTCACTCCAAATTCCCCGATGTCAGAAGACTCATCAGTCAGGGCAGACTTGATGATGCACTCCAGATACTCAACGGCGTAGCTACAGTTAATCGTAGCGCAGAGTGGTATTTTTTGATGGGTATGGTCTTTTCTCGAAAAGGCTGGAACGATCAGGCGTACTCTTACTTTCAGACAGCTTGTCAGATGGAGCCCAACAACCCTGAGTTTGTAGCTGCATTCAATAATATCAACAATCGCAGAAGCTACAACACTTCGGGCTACAACACCTATGGTGGCGGATGCTCAATGTGTGATATATGTACAGGTATTATGTGCGCCGACTGTTGTTGTGAGTGTATGGGTGGCAATCTCTGTTGTTAAGGAGCATTTTTATGAAAACATCTTTTAGAGTATCACTTGGTGGGGTAGTAGGAGCCTTAGGCTTAGTCCTTATGCTGCTTACTTCTATCATACCTTTTGGCACTTATGCTTTTCCTGCCTTTGCAGGCATATTTTTGATTTGTATTGTAATAGAGCTCGGCTATGGCTGGGCTTTTCTTGTTTATTTTGTTACAGCAGTTATGTCTATGCTTCTTGTAGCAGACAAAGAGGCGGCACTAATGTACGCTTTGTTTTTAGGTTATTATCCGATTATCAAAGGCTTGATAGAAAAGTCTAAGCACAAAGTTGTTCAGTTTGTACTCAAGCTTTCGATATTCAACTTGTGTATGGTTGCGGTTTTCTATGTATCAATTTTCGTGTTAGCCGTCCCAAAAGACAGCTTTAATCTATTCGGTGTTTATCTGCCTTGGGTCTTTCTGATACTTGGAAATTTCGTGTTTATTATCTATGATTATTGTGTATCACGAATTGTTACAATTTATATTAATAGACTACGCAATTTGCTCATAAATAAAACAAAACTGTAAATTGAAAACAACTTAGCGCTAAGGTATAATATAGAGTGGTAAGTAACATTTATTGAAAGGGGAGAGAAAGCATGAAAAAACACTTAAATTTTAGCTTTTCAAGAGCATTGCTATCTGTTTTGGTAGTAATCTCGATACTTATTAGCTCTTTCTCTACTCTTTGTCTGAGTGTCGGTGCTGCTACTACAGACAAGCTCACCACTATCTGTAGTCTAAATCTTCGCTCAAGTGCATCTACATCAGCCTCTGTACTTACTACCTTGCCAAGCGGTGCATCTGTTACTTTGCTTTCAGATTCTACTAACGGCTGGGCGTATGTCAGTTATTCAACATACAAAGGCTACTGCTCTACCGCTTATCTTAACCTGCCGTCTGGTAGTACTGCTACTATGAGCGGCAAGACTACAGATGCCGTAAATTTACGTAGTGGTAAGGGTACAAGCTATTCTTCTCTTGCGGTTATTCCAAATTCAACTACAGTTACCGTAACCGACAACAGTGACGAAGACTGGGCAAAGGTTACATATTCTTCAAAGAGCGGTTATGTTAAGAAAGATTACCTTACTGTTATGTTTGCTTTATCAGCAGACGAGGCTGTAACACCTTCGTATTCTTATCCATCACCAAGCTATTCGAGCTTACCACATTGGTATTCTTATTCATATACAGACTCTGTTTTAGGCAATTACTATAACTCTTTTTCAAAACTTGTTCTAAATAAATCAAGTCTGAAATTAGACCCTTACGATATCTACAAGCTTGCTCCTCTAATGTCAGGTGACAAGCCCGTATCAGAGCATACAAGCTATATATCAAGTAACCCGTCTGTAGCCTCTGTTACAGATAGCGGTGTCGTATCGGCAGTGTCCTCTGGCACAGCGACTATAACGGTTACTGATTTAGTATCTATGTGTAGCGTTGAGTGTGCGGTTACCGTCACAGGTTCAGTTGTAGCTCCTACACAGGCACCTACTCAAAAACCTACTCAAGCACCTACACAGGCACCAACCCAAAAGCCTACTCAGGCTCCTACAGTTGCTCCTACTGAGGCTGATGATTTATCTATCTCAGCTACTAAAGCTACTATATACACGGGCAACCACTATCAGATTATTGCAAAGAGTAGCAAAAGCGTCACATGGACTACATCAAATTCGTCCGTAGCTACTGTATCAGATGGCATAGTTGTCGCAAAGTCTGCAGGTACTGCCACTATTACCGCTAAGACTTCTACTCAGTCACTTTCGTGCAAAATTACTGTAAAAGCCCCGACAACATCTGTTTACCTGTCGCACGATACAGCTACCGTTACTGCAGGCAAGACATTTCTTGCATATTCATCTACATCGTCAGTTACATGGAGCAGTAGTAACGAAGAGGTAGCTACTGTCAAGGGCGGATATATTCTCGGCGTTTCAGCAGGTACTGCTGTCATCAAGGTCGCAAAGTCAGGCGGTGCTTCTACTATGCTCGTTACAGTTACCGAGCCTGCACCTGTCCGCTTCGCGTATACTTCGCCAAACTGCGCACCAAAAAACAGCGACATCACTCTGATAGCTATAACTGACAAAAAGCGCACAGCCGTCAAATTTAACGTAAAAGTCGGCTCTACAACTCAAAGCGTCACAGCTTCATCAAAAACTTCTGATGGCGACAACTATATCTGGAAGGGCAAAATTAACCTAAGCTCAGCAGGTACATATAATGTTACCGCTTATTCTAAGTACAACGGCTCGTGGTCTACCTGCTCGGATGGCTCAACTACAGCCTTTGTTACTTCTACAACCGACAAGACTACCACAGTCTGCGCAAACCGCAGAGCGAGCGATGAGATTATCGACCTCATAGCGTGCTACGAGGGCTTCATCTCGTCTATTTATGCAGATCCGCTGACAGGTGATCCTACTGTCGGTTACGGCAGAGTTATTTACAGTGGACAGCAGTTCTATAATGAACTAACAAAAACCGAGGCATATGCTTATCTTGTACAGACTGTTAACAACGATGGATACGCAACCAAGGTTAACAACTTCTTAGTAAACAACGGAGTCAAGTTTAATCAGCAACAGTTTGATGCTCTCGTTTGCTTTGTTTATAACACAGGCACAGGTGTATTGACTAATGATGACGAGCTTGTAAGCGCTTTGCTTAACTGTAACTCAGGGTCATCAGGCACCAAGGAGTATTATATCAACGGCTCTGCTGTGCGTATCCGAAAGTGTCCGGGTACAGATTATGATATAATCAAAGAGCTTGATTATGGCACAACTTTCACAATTCTTGAGAAAACAAATTCGTCTTGGTATTATGTAAAGCTTGCCGATGGTACAAAAGGCTATGTGTGTACTGACTATATTTCGAGCAGAACATCATCTGGAGACTTAGATTTGAACTTTGTCAATCAACAAAATCTTATCAACAAATTCTGTCAGTATCATCACGCAAACGGCTGTGTATACGGCTTGTTATATAGACGAGTAGATGAGATGGAAGTTTTCATTTATAACGATTATGATAGAAACTACGGTGTTTATAATTACAACATAAAATTCACCTGTGCTTCTAATTCGAGTTTCCATACCTGACGAGGTGTAATATGAACAAAAAATTTGGTTTTATCGGTTGTGGCAATATGGCTACTGCAATACTCAACGGTATGCTCAGCAACGATTTTATTTCTGCAGAGTCTGTGTATATCTACGATTTAGATGCCTCAAAGTGCCAGAGCTTTGTCTTGCAGGGAGCTACTTTGTGCGATAGTGTCAGCGATGTAGTTTTACACAGCGATATCATACTTTTAGCTGTCAAACCGCAGAACTTCCCTGATGTTTTACTACAGATTAAGTCAGACAGCTCTTGTCACAAGCTTTTTGTTTCAATAGCTGCAGGCATATCTATCTCTTATATCAGAGAGCTGTTGGGATATGACGCCATGGTAGTGCGTGTTATGCCTAACACACCGCTATTATTATCAAAGGGTGCATCAGCACTTTCGCCATCCGATAACGTTAGTGCTGATGATTTTGATATTATAAAGGGTATATTTGACCTTTTAGGTGTAGTCGAGATAATTGACGAAAAACATATGAACGAGATTATCTCGCTTAACGGTAGCAGTCCAGCATTTTTCTATCTTTTTACCAAGGCTATGCTCGACTATGCAGTAGAATGTGGAATAGACAGCGACTCTGCTCTTAATCTTATCTGTGCTACTTTAGAGGGCAGCGCTTGTATGATGAAAGAGAGTAGTGATAATATCGACACTCTGATTAAAAAAGTCTCATCACCCGGTGGTACCACCATCGCAGCACTTAATTCTTTTGAAGAAAATAATTTTGTAGATATTATTCAAAAAGCTATGAAAGCCTGTACAGATAGGGCACAAGAGCTCGGCAAATAACATCAGAATAAAAACAGCTTGCCTTGCATAGTATCAAATGTATCGGAGGGATATTATGAAAGGCATCGTTTTTTCGATGAATCGTAACGCAGGACAAGGTACTACATCTTTTTTTAGATTTCGTACTCGTTTTTCGCTGAAGCGTTTTATTACATATTATGGTATCAGTACACTTTTTTTCATTGTTTTTTTATTGGGATTTATCCTCGGTGTATTGTCATACGATGATTTTTCTGCTGATTTTCTTAACAAGCTTGATTTTTTGTTTTTAACAAATCTTAATTCAAGACTCGAGCTCAAAGCCTTTGAGATTTTTTGCTCAAGCTTTACTTCGTATATTATTTTTGTTTTTATAGCTTGTATGCTCGGTTTTAGTGCCTTTGGAGTATTTGCTCTTGCTTTTCTTTGTGTATTCAAGGGAGTAGGGGTAGGGATATCCTGTGCACTTTTGATTAGCGAGCATTCTATTACAGGCTTAGGCTTTTATATATTAGTTATATTACCCGGCACTGTACTTTTTCTATTAGCGTTTTTATTGGCTATGAAAGAGTCGTTTTCTTTATCGGCTTCGACTCTCAGGTGTTTTTTCACTAATAACGAAAAGAACGACCTTAAAAGATATGTAAAACCTTATTTTTTCAGATATTTAATCATCTCAGTTTTTGCTGTTTTTTCTGCACTTGTAGATATGATTATGTGGGTGCTTTTTGCAAATATGTTTAATTTAGGGGTATAGCATGAATCAGGATAGAAAGAAAATGAAGTTTGAAGTTCTGTTTGACAGATATTTTTCAAATTTTCCGAGTCTTTTGCTTACAAATCTAATATTTTTTGTTCCACTTGCAATTACTGTTTTAGCAGTATATCTCTTTGATTTTTTAACACAGGGTGTTTTGTTTTACTTGCTTTGTGTTGTCGTATTCAGCCTTTGTTTTGGTGCTTATAGCGGTGTTGTAGTCAACAGCAGAAATTTAGCACGTGGCGATAATAATATTTCTGTATTTTCTACCTTTATCAGAGGTGTCAGAGAGAACTTTTTGAGATTTACAGTTTATGGCTTGATTTTGTCATTAGCTGTTATTTTTAGCTACTATTCTATTTATCTTTACTCCAAGATGTTGTCAGAGTCATGGATGTTTTACGCTGCGTTGTTCTTCTGCATTGTTATAGCTTTGCTCGTTTTCTTTGCATTTTTTTATATACCTCAGATGCAGGTTACCTTTGATTTATCACTAAAGCATATTATAAAGAATAGCCTTCTTATGTCTTTTGGTGAGATAAAGAACAACTTCTTTGCAACTCTTTCTTTAGCTGTAGCCTTAGCAGTTTTTGCAACTTTGACTATTTTTTGTACAAGCGTTCCTATGTTGCTGGTCGTTCTTGCAGTTATTTTTGCACTCTTTTTGCCTGCAACTATGCAGTTTCTTGTATGCTTTTTTACCTATGATGGTATGTACGAGCTTATAACCTCAAAGAGTGAGAAGAAGGATAAGATAGACAACAGAATCTCTAATGTAAAGAACAGACGAGATATCGATTATGTAGAAGAAGTGGTAGAGGACTATTCCGATGTTGATATTTCACAGCTCAAGGATTGTGATGACTATATTTTCTACAAGGGCAAGATGATTAAGCAGAGCGTCTTGCTCAAAAAAGCTCTCAAATATCAAGAGAGTTTAGAGAAAAACAATGATGAGGAAGTGTGATAATTGGCTAAAAAAGTCACAATAACCGTTTTATCGGTACTCGTGGTTTTGGGTACTGTTGCAGGCGTTTATTTTTACAATGTAGACAAGGATTTGTCAGCTACACCGTCACAGGAGACAGTAGCTGTAACTCAGTCCCAAGAGGACGAGCAGGAGTATTATGAGGATTATTTATCACAGACCGATGCTCTTGTTGATGATAATACTGAAGATTCTACGCAGTTTGCACCGTCTGACGAGCAACTGTCCGACAACACAGAGGATATCGTTACTACAGAGTTTTCTATAGAACAAGTTGTAGACCATACTACCGATGAGATAGTACAGCCAAGAGTTGTTTTTGGTTCAGGCTTCAACAAGTATGAGAACTATATTCGATTCTCAACAGATGGAGCTTTCGAGATTTATTTTACAGGCTTTTCTGCAGATGTAATCTATGGTACATATACTGAGTATGACGATGTCATTTATGTTGAGTACGATGACGGCACAGCCGCAGAGTACGATATTATTCGCAACGATAGCTCAATTATAAGTCATATAGCTGTCAACTACGGCGACTACGATATTTATTTTTCATAAGCAAAAACAGCACCGAGTAAACGGTGCTGTTTTTTTATTGCGTCTTTTCATTGTTTATAAACCATCTGTTATCTTCAAGGTATAGATATTTTTCTGCACCTTTGATTCTACAGGTATAGCGTATTCCGGCGCCTCCGGCTTTCAGCGATGCGGCATATCTCACATCGGTTATCTTGTCTATCACAAAGCTCCTGCCGTCATCCCAGTTGATTTTAAGTGGTAGCACATTACCGTCAGAATCGTAGGTAGCAGTTACCGATACATATTGTTTCATAATATACACCTCCACTCAGAAGTACCCTACAGGGTGTACTGTGTGTTCTTCTTTCGGAGAAAACCCCGACAAATTATTGTCAAACATCAGCTTTGCGGGTCTCACAACAAAGGACCCGAATCTGTTTTTTAGCATATCAAGCGTATCATCAAGCTGTTCTTGTTTGATTCTGTCAGCCTCGCTTGAGAATATAGAGGTTTGCTGAGATATATTGTCAGTCACAAAATTACTCACACTAACCCCGAGACTGCGGATGTTTTTTTCAAAATTGCAGTTTTCTTCAAATAGTTGCATACTTGTGTTCAGTATATCCTGCGTCAGATTAGTGTGTCTGCTAAGCACAGCCTGTCTTGTTATAGTGTTGAGCTCAGTGTCTCTTATGCTTATACATACAGTTTTTGCAAGAAAACCTTGTTCTCTCAGCCTTCTGCATACGCTGTCACACAGTACCATAAATATGATTTTAGCATCTTCTTTGTTTTCTAAGTCTCTTATAGCGGTGGTAGAGTTGCCTATGGACTTCATACTTGATATCTCATCGCTTTTGCACACAGGGGAGGAGTCCAGCCCGTTTGCAAAGGTATGCAGTATATCTGCCCATTTGCCAAAGTTTTTTCTGAGTAACTCAAGAGGAAAGTTAGCGATATCGCCTATAGTGAATATCCCGAGCTGTTTTAGCTTTTTATCTGTAGCAGGACCGACATATAGCAGGTCGCTTGCTTTTAGGCTCCACACAATATCCTTGTAGTTGTCCTTTGTAATTACCGTTACAGCATCAGGTTTTTTGTAGTCACTTCCAAGTTTTGAGAAAATCTTGTTAAAGCTTACACCTATACTAACCGTTATTCCGAGCTCGTGCTTTATCCTGTGCCTGATTTCCTGTGCTATTTTCTCTCCGTCACCATATATCAGCGTACTGCCAGTTACATCAAGCCACGCCTCGTCAAGTCCGAACGGCTCTATGTTATCAGTGTAATCACTGTATATTTTTCGACACAATCTCGAAAAGCGTACATATCTGTCGTAGTGAGCCTTTGCCGTGACCAGTTCAGGACATTTCTGTAGAGCCTGCCATATAGGTTCACCCGTTTTTATATTATATTTTTTAGCTATTTCATTTTTTGCCAGTATAATTCCGTGGCGCTTGTCTGTATCACCACAAACCGCCACAGGTTTATCTCTGATTTCGGGGTTATACAGACATTCCACACTCGCAAAAAATCCGTTGCAGTCACTGTGCAAAATCGTTCTCATATTACGCACCTGTTCACAAAACTACTTTATTCTATTTGTAATTATAGAACAGATGTTCGAAAAAGTCAATATAAAAATAGCGGGCCTGTTATTTAGACCCGCTGAAATTTAATTGTTAAGAGAGATACAACTCTCCGCTTTTTGCAAGCTTATCTGTGATAACCTGAGCATCATCGCTATCTTTGCCGACAGCAGTGATGTACAGCTTGATTTTCGGTTCAGTACCTGATGGTCTGATTATACAAGCATGCTCGTTCTCAAGAGAATAGGAGAGAACATTAGATTTTGGCAGATTAATGGTGGTGGTCTCACCGCTTACAAGGTCTTTTTCAATGCTTTCTTTATAGTCAGCAACCTTGAGCACCTTATATCCAGCAAAATCACTCGGTGTGTTTTCTCTGAGATTGTTCATAATATCAGCCATCTTCTGCATACCTGCAGCACCGCTGAATGAGAAGTTAAGAGTAGTATTCTTGTAGAAGCCGTACTCCTTATACATATCATCCATAACCTGTGCCAGAGTTTTGCCTTGCTTTTTGTAGTAAGCAGCCATCTCGCAGATAAGCATAGATGCAACTACAGCATCCTTATCTCTTACATAAGAACCTGACAGATAGCCGTAGCTTTCCTCAAAGCCAAAGACAAATCTATCTTCTTCGTTATTATTCTCAAGGTTAAGGATAACTTCACCGATATATTTAAAGCCTGTCAGAACATTCTTGAGTTCAGCGCCATATTTGTCACATATAGCATTGATAAGCTTAGTAGTAACAATAGTTTTTACAACAATAGGGTCCTTTGGCAGTGTACCGGCATTCTTTCTCGAGCGCAGTACATAGTCTGTAAGCAATGCACCTGTTTCATTACCTGAGAGCAGTCTGTATGAGCCGTCATAGTCCTTGACAGCTATACCTACACGGTCAGCATCAGGGTCTGTTGCAAGCAACAGGTCAGGCTTTTCAATTTCGCACAGCTCAAGGCCTTTTTGAAGTGCTTCTCTTATCTCAGGGTTTGGATAAGGACAGGTAGTGAAGTTGCCGTCAGGCATCTCTTGCTCTTTTACTATAGCAACATCATTAACACCGATTTCGCCGAGCACTCTGCGCACAAGCTTATTACCGGTACCATTTAATGGTGTATATACAACCTTGAGGTCAGCGTTGTTACAGATACCCTCATTAACCTGGCGTGATTTAACACACTCAAGATACTCAGTATATACACTGTCGTCAACATATTCGATAGCACCACTTTTTACAGCCTCATCAAAGTCAACAAGCTTAACGCCCGAGAACATGTCAATACTTTGTATCTCATCATATACAGCGTTAGCAGCTACATCCGTCATCTGACAGCCATCTTCGCCATATGCCTTGTATCCGTTATATGCAGCAGGGTTGTGGCTTGCAGTAACCATAATACCTGCCTGACACTTGAAGTGTCTAACCAAAAAGCTTAGTACAGGTGTTGGCTGTAGTTCGCTTGTAATATATACTTTAATGCCATTTGCAGCAAGCACACGTGCAGCCTCATTCATAAAGAGGTCTGCCTTGATTCTGCTGTCATGAGATATCGCTACAGAGCCTTTACCATATTTTTTGAGTACATAGTTTGCAAGACCCTGAGTAGCCTGTCTGACTACATAGATATTCATTCTGTTAGTGCCGGCACCTATAATGCCTCTAAGGCCCGCAGTACCGAATTCAAGACAACGATAAAATCTCTCGTAGATTTCTTCGTCATCGTTTTTTATGTTGTTAAGTTCAGTCAGTAAATCTTTATCATCAGTAGCGCACTGACACCACTGCTCAAATAATTTTTTGTGACTCATAATTCCCACCCTAAAAATTAATACAATTACCACAAATAGGTATAAATTAACAACCCCACTATATCATAAATATTGTGGGTTTACAATAATCATATTCAATATTTATGAATATAGCATAATTATTAACTCAAAATTTACAAGAAAAATGTTGATTTATTACTTTGAATGTAGTAATATTGTTATGTTCTTTTTAAAGGAGGCAATACAATGGAATATAAAGAAAATTTAAATACCATAGAAGATATCGAGAATATCGACAAGCTCGTAGATGCATTAGATGATGTTTCTGAGAATACTCCTGATGTCGATGTTTTTGAAGACTCAAGCACTGAGCTTGAGCAAGAGCATAGTGAAGAAAAACAAAAGTCTAAGAAGAACAAGCTTTACAAAGCTGTCGTTATTGCTCTTTGTGTAGTATTAGCTGCAGTTGTTGCGCTTGGTGCACTTTATCTGTTTACTCCTACTGTAGAGGGTACATGGGTATATGCTGTAGATGATGGCGTTGGTGGCACTATTGATTTTTATTTTGATTTCGGTAGCGAGTTTAAAACCGTCAAAGAGTCAGCTTTCATAACTGACGAGCCAACAGGTGACGAGCACGAGTGTACAGCAAGTGCAGGCACATTCTACTTCCCGGGTATTTATCAGTTATCTACTACAACAACAACCGATGTAGACGGCAATGCTGTAGATGCAAAGGTTGTCAGCATTACAAATTACGGTGCACCTCTGTATGGCGATTATACATACACAGTCAGCGGCAATAGACTGTTTGGCAAGAGGGTTCTGACTCTCACAAGCTCAGACGGCACATCTTATACTCTAAATCAGGCTAAAAAGCCAAAGGATTCTGAGTATATCTCTGTTGACAAAGATTTTACTGTCAATAAGGATATAATAGGTGAGTGGGAGTACGAATATGTAGGCTATGGTCTCAAGAATACTCTTGATTTCAAGAAGGACGGTACTGTAGTATACAACGTTTACGGTACACAGGAGATTCACTGTACATACACAGTAGACGAGGAAAACATCACCTTAGTTTATTTCAACACAGAGCTTCAGACTCAGGCTATTCCATATTCTATCGAGGACAATGGTCTTGTATTTATGGATGTTTTGTGGTCAAGACCTTCAGAGGCTACTGTAGATCAGGCGTAAAAAGCAAAATCAGGGAACGTTTTTGTTCCCTGATTTTTTTATTTATATTCATTTATAAGTCGTAGCAAAAGTACTAAATCTTTTGTGTTTATCGTGTTGTTATCATCAAGGTCAGCAGACATGTAGTATACACCGTCAAAACACATCTCACCTAATATATAGTCAAACATAGCATCTCTATCTCTTGTGTTAGCGTTACCCTCACCTGTAAGATCACCGTCTACCGACAACTCAAACTCATAGCTTGTATTATCGTTATAAAACCTAACCATAGATGCAGTCCCTACATTACCGCTTGTGTAGCTTTGTGAGTTGTATTTTGTAAAAGCCACCGAGTATCCGTTATAATTCATATTGCTTTTAAACTTTGACACAGTAGTCTGAGGTTTTATCCCATATATTTTAAGCTTGTCATAGTTAATTGTGTATACATCACTTGATATTTGATAGTTGTTTGTATCAGAATCAGCGTTATTGTCAGATGTTTTAATTTTGGTGAATTCGCTTATTGATACTAATGACACGTTTACGTTTCCATTTTGATAGTACAATATTGCTACATTTTTACCGTTTACGCAGAGCGATTCAATTTGATTGGAGACCTTATAGCTTGAATATTTTAGAGCCTTGTCTTTATCTATAGTGTAGATAGTATTACCATCGGGTAATACAAAAAGATTTTTATATCTGCCGGCACAAGACGGATAGCTGCTGCTTAATATATCAGAAAAATCATACAACCTATCTGTTTTTATATCATAGATGCTTCTATATCCGTCAATTATTGTATTTTCATTAACAAAGCTGGCTGTCCCGTAAAAAGCATTATTACTGATTTTATCAAAACCTGAGCTTTCTAATTTATACAGACCTCCCTCGCTTAATAAGTAAACATCATTATTATAGCTTGATATTACTGAGTTTATCCTATCATCTATACGATAGGTGTTAACAAGCTTTCCTGTGTTTGTCAGCTCTTCTATAGTGTTTGAATCTTTAGTGATATATAGTCTGTTGTTAGCAAATGTTATATTGTGTGCGTATTTAATTAGGGTATATTCTGTTTTAATACTTCTGAATGTATCGCTTGGTATATTGTACAAAACGATTTCATTTTTGTTGGCATTATCTTTGCAAACGATAATCAAGTTGTCATTGCATAGCGCAAAATCAACAATATAGTTGTTTAGACTTAGCTTGATATAGCTGTTATGTAGAATACTATCGAGGTGAATGGTGTTTGATGCAGAGCCGATTAAGTATATGTCCTGTGCGTTGTTTAGCAGTTTTATCTTATTACAGCTACTGTACAAGTCATATGTATTTGTGCTATAACCGCTGACAGTTAATAGATTACTACTTATAACCAGCACAATAATCAGTATAGTGGATATTATGCTTTTAACATATCGTATCAATATAATCACCCCTTATTGATGATTATATAGTATAGCTTTTGAAAATGGAAAAAACCGTGAGGAAAAATCACACAAAAATAAGGCTGTCTGCAATCAGACAGCCTTTATAGTTGTTATTATCAGTTTTGTGGCATTTCCCAGTTGTGCCATACGTTCTGGATATCATCGTTATCTTCGAACATATCGAGCATCTTCTGCATTTTTTCCTGAATAGCCGGGTCATCAATAGCAGTATATGTGCTTGGCACCTGCTCAACCTCAGCAGATGCAAATACATAGCCCTTCTCGGTAAGATCATCTCTTATAGCACCGAGATCCTCAGCCTCTGTGTAAATTGTGAAGATATCATCATCAGCCTCAAAATCAGCAGCACCAGCTTCGAGTGCATCTTCCATAACAGTATCTTCGTCTTTATTGAGCTCTTCTCGCTCAATAATGAGTACGCCTTTTTTCTCAAACATAAAGCCTACACAACCAGGTGTGCCCATGTTTCCGCCAAATTTATCAAAGTAATGTCTAACCTCACCTGCTGTACGGTTTCTGTTATCTGTGAGAGCCTCAACAATAACAGCAACGCCTGATGGGCCATAGCCTTCGTATGTAACCGCCTCGTAGTTAGCACCGTCATTACCTGATGCAGCTTTTTTGATAATTCTGTCGATATTCTCATTAGGTACATTGGCTGCCTTTGCTTTTGCAATACAGTCCTTTAGCTTTGAGTTTACAGCAGGGTCTGCACTGCCACCATCACGGATAGCAACCATAAGCTCTCTGCCGATTTTAGTGAACACTTTAGCTCTTGCGGCATCGTTCTTACCTTTTTTCTGTTTGATAGTACTCCATTTATTATGTCCTGACATTAAAATCATTCCTTTGTCAAAAAATTCTATGAAATTATATCACATAATTTTCAGTATTGCAAATCTAAATTAAATATTACAGTTTTGTTACACAACTCTTGAGAAGTAATGCATCGAGTGATATAATAATTTGTTAGAAAAATATGATATTTTTTAATATATCGAAAGGGCGGTTTTTATATTATGGTCAAGTCTATGACAGGCTTTGGTAGATGCGAAACCACAGTTAACGGCAGACAGATTACTGTCGAAATTAAGAGCGTTAATCACCGTTATTTTGAGTTTTCCTGTCGTACCACCAGAGGCTACAGCTTTTTAGAAGAAAAGCTCAAGAAGTACGTAGGAGAGCAGGTAGCTCGTGGTAAGGTCGATATGTTTGTGTCTATTACCGAGAGCGAAGATTCTGAGGTTAACGTTACACTCAATAAGCCTTTGGCTGCAGGCTATGTCAACGCTATACACACTCTTGCTAAGGAGTTCGATATCTTAGATGACTTATCTGTATCAGTTCTCACACGATACGGCGATATCTTCCAGATTCACAAAGAAGAGCAGGACGAAGAGCAGATATATGCTGATGTCAAGGTTGCAGTTGATAAAGCGTTAGAGGGATTTATAGCTATGCGACTTGCAGAGGGTGAGAGGCTTAAAAACGACGTGCTTAGTCGTGCACAGACCATTATATCTATCGTATCAGAGATCGAGCAGCGCTCACCTGTTACCGTCAGAGAATATCAGGAGAAGCTCTACAAGCGTATATCTGATTTGCTTTCATCTACTAACATTGATGAGCAGAGAATATTGACAGAATCAGCTATCTTTGCCGACAAGGTAGCTGTCGATGAGGAGACCGTGCGTCTGCGCAGTCACTTTGAACAGATGAAAACCTTCTTTGAGTCAGGTGTTCCGATTGGCAGAAAACTCGACTTTATTGTTCAGGAGATGAACCGAGAGGCTAACACAATAGGCTCCAAGGTGTCTGATTCTGTACTTGCTCACAAGGTTGTAGACATCAAATCAGAGATAGAGAAGATTCGTGAGCAGATTCAGAATATTGAGTAAGGAGCGGTTTTGTGAAGTTTATTAACATTGGTTTTGGAAATGTCGTCTCAGCGACCAAGGTCGTATCCGTAGTGTCTCCTGACTCTGCACCTATCAAGAGAATTATCCAGAGCGCAAAGTCAGACAGCTCTCTTATTGATGCCACCTATGGCAGAAAGTGCAAGGCGGTTATCATCACTGACAGTGACCACATTATCTTGTCTGCGATTACTCCTGAGACTATAACCTCGCGTTTAGAGGAGGAACTAAAGAATGGCTAAAGGACTTTTAATTGTATACACAGGAGCATCAGGTGTAGGCAAGGGCACTATCATGAAACAACTGCTTGCGTCTGACAGCAACTTCAGATTATCCGTCTCAGCAACAACCCGTGCACCAAGACCGGGCGAGACAGACGGAGTTGAGTACAGCTTTGTCAGTGTTGATACATTCAAGCAGATGATCAAAGAAGACGGATTTTTAGAATACGCTCAGTATTGTGATAATTACTACGGCACACCAAAGAAACCCGTATATGATATGCTTGAGCAAGGTATAGATGTTTTCTTAGAGATAGAGGTCGAAGGCTTCTTACAGGTCAAAAAGCAGTATCCCGACTGCGTGACTATCTTTGTATTACCTCCGAGTATCGAGGAGCTCAGACACAGACTTGAGTCTCGTGGTACAGAGCAACAACAGGTTATAGAGCAGCGCTTAATTGAAGCACAGCGTGAGCTTACCTATGCTGACAAATTTGACTATCAGGTTATTAATGACGATGTCCTCAGAGCAAAGAATGAGATTATAGACATCATTAACAATATTAAATCAAATAGAGTATAAAAGGAGAAATTATTATGAAAAGAGCATCACTTGATAATATGCTAAGTGGCAAGGAGAGCCGTTACGCACTTGTAATCGGCGTTGCAAAAAGAGCAAGAGAGATAGCACAGGGCTTCAAAGATGAGAATATTATTACTGATGAGAAGCCTGTATTATTAGCTATCGAAGATTTCAAAAATCACAAATACAACATTCTTGAGCCTGAAGATAACGAGTGATGAGTATGCTTATCGTTGGCGTTGCTGTTGAGAATACAGTATACCATTTTGATAAGATATTTGATTATACGGTGCCGGTAGAACTTGAAAACAAAGTTTTTGCAGGTGCCAGAGTTCTTGTGCCTTTCGGCAGAGGTGACAAACTTCGTCAGGCTCTGATTATGGATGTTAAGTCAAGCAACTCTCAGGAGTCATCTCTCAAGAGTATCCATAGTGTTTTGGATGACGAGCCCGTGCTTACAGACGAGATGGTAGAGATGGTGCGCTTTATGAAGTCGCATTACTTCTGTACTTATTACGATGCAGTCAGAGCTATGCTTCCTGCAGGTATTAATTATAAGATAACTACTGAATACTCACTTAATACTGATAGCATAGCAGATGCAGAGTTACTCGATGACGAGACACAACGCATTGTTGCATATCTTAGAAAAAAACCACCTGTTAAAAAAGAGAAGATACTCGATGCATTCGGACTTTGTGACAGCAGTATTCTTGACTCTCTGTGTGAAAAAGGCTTGCTTATTAAAAACGAGTCAAGCTACAGAAAGATTTCCGACAAAAGCGTCAAGATGGTAAGATTATCAGAGAATGCCGAGGATATATCAGTTAAGCTAACAGCTAAGCAACAGGCAGTTTTTGATTTATTGCTTGATTTAGGCTCTGTATGTGTTAAGGAGATTTGTTATTATACAGGAGTTACTCAGTCTGTAGTTGATTCATTGGTCAAGAAAGGCTTGGCTCTGTATTTTGATGACGAGGTCTTTCGTATACCAAAGACTAATTTGTCTGAGAAGAGAGAAATAGCTCTGACCGACTCTCAACAAAAAGCCTGTGATACCTTGTTTAATGATTATAAGTGCGAACAAGGACAGGTATCCTTATTGTACGGTGTCACCGGTTCAGGCAAAACATCTGTTTTTATGAAATTGATAGAGCGTGTGCTTGATGATAACAAACAGGTTATAGTTATGGTGCCTGAGATAGCGCTCACCAGCCAACTCATTTCTATATTCAAAGCTAATTTTAATGATAAGGTAGCGGTATTTCATAGCGGCTTATCTCTCGGAGAACGTCTTGATGAGTACAAGCGTGTCAAAAAAGGCATCGCTTCTATTGCTATAGGTACCCGCTCAGCAGTTTTTGCGCCTTTTTCAGATTTAGGCTTGATTATAATAGACGAGGAGCAGGAGCATACTTATAAGTCAGATGCCAAACCTCGTTTCCATGCGCGTGAACTTGCAAAATTCAGAGTTGCTTACAACAAGTCGTTGCTTGTTTTAGCTTCTGCAACACCGAGCATCGAGACTTATTATAAAGCCAAGACAGGTGCATATAACTTGGCAGTTTTGCCTGATAGATATGGTGTCGCTCAATTGCCCGATGTTTTATTAGCAGATATGAACGAAGAAGTATCATCCGGTAATATAAGCGAGTTTTCTAATGTATTATTAGAGAATATAAAGGAAAATTTAGATAACAAGAAGCAAACAATATTGTTACTTAATCGCCGTGGACACAATACTTTTGTGACTTGTCGCAATTGTAGAGAAACCGTTACTTGCCCTAACTGTTCTATTTCTATGACATACCATAGTGCAAATGATAGGCTTATGTGTCATTATTGCGGATATTCTATAAAGTATGATGCCAAATGCCCAACCTGCAACTCTCATTCAATGCGATTTGGTGGTAGCGGTACCCAAAAGGCTGAGTCAAAACTTTCCGAGATTTTCCCCGATGCTTCTATTCTCAGAATGGACACCGATGCTACTATGAGCAAGTCTTCTCACGAGACAAAGCTTTCAGATTTCGCTAAGGGGAAATATGACATTCTGGTAGGTACACAAATGGTCGCTAAAGGGCTTGATTTTCCAAATGTAACCTTGGTTGGTGTCTTAAGTGCTGACCAGATGTTATACAGCGATGACTACAGAAGTTTCGAAAATGCATTCTCAATGCTCACTCAGGTTGTTGGTCGTAGTGGTAGAGGTGCTCAAAAGGGCAGAGCCATCATTCAGACTTATACCCCTGAGAATCCCATCATCCGTTTGGCATCAACTCAGAATTACGATGCATTTTACAACGATGAGATAAAGATCAGAAAAGCCATGCTTTATCCGCCTTTTGCTCAGTTGTGTCTGATAGGCTTTGTTTGCGATGACAGTAGAAAAGTAAGTCTTGCAGCTAATGCATTCATGAATAACCTTACAGATACCCTTAACAATAAGTATAGCGATATACCTATAAGGATTATGGGGCCTTCACCTGCGTCTGTCAGCAAGGTGAATAATAAGTACAGATATAAGATTATATTAAAATGCAGAAACGATGCACGCTTTAGAGATATGCTCTCAAAGCAGCTTGTGACTTTTTCTAAGATTAGAGAGTATAGCGATGTTTCTGTTTTTGTGGATATGAATCCTAATGATTTATAAATATATTTGAGGAGTGTTAATATGGCACTTAGAAAAATAGTAACAGAAGGAGACGACATTTTGCTCAAAAAATGTCGCCCTGTAGAAAAATTTGACAAAAAACTATGGGATTTGCTCGATGATATGGGCGAGACCCTATATGATTCAGGTGGTGTAGGCTTAGCTGCACCACAGGTGGGACTTATGCGCAGAGTCTGTGTTATAGATATCGGAGAGGGCTTGATAGAGTTTATCAACCCGCAGATAATAGAAACAGAGGGTGAACACGAAGTAGTAGAGGGCTGCCTTTCTTCTCCTAATCAGTTTGGCATAGTCAAGCGCCCTGTTAAAGTAAAAGCTAAAGCTTTCGACAGAGACGGAAACGAATTTACAGTTGAGGGAGAGGACTTGTTTGCACAGGCTATGTGTCACGAGTTTGACCACTTAGACGGTGTTTTGTTTAAATCAAAGGCAATTAGAATGCTTTCAGAAGATGAATTACAATCTGAATAATACTTGGTGATAATATGAAAATAATATTTATGGGTACACCAGATTTCGCTGTTTCAAGTCTCAAAGCCTTAATCGCTTCAGAGCATGAAGTTTGTGCGGTGTTTACACAACCCGATAAACCCCGTGGAAGAAAAATGATTATGACACCACCTGATGTCAAGGTGTGTGCTATAGAGAACAACATACCCGTTTTTCAGCCAAATACCCTCAGAGACGGTAAAGCTCTTGAGATTATCAAAGAATATAACCCTGATGTTATAGTTGTAGCTGCCTATGGCAAGATTCTACCTAAAGAGATTATTGACTATCCAAAGTATGGTTGTGTCAATATTCATGGCTCTATTTTGCCAAAATACCGAGGAGCAGCTCCTATACAGTGGGCTGTTATTAACGGTGAAAAAGAAACAGGCATTACAACTATGCTAATGAACGAGGGTTTAGATACAGGCGATATATTAATGATAGAAAAGACTGAAATTTCAGTTGATGACACAGCATCATCTGTTTTTGAACGACTCGCTTGCATCGGAGCCGATTTGATACTCAAAACTCTTGATAAGCTACAAAAAGGTGAGATAACACCTCAGCCACAAGATGATTCTTTGGCAACCTATGCGTCTATGCTTGGTAAAAACATCAGCAATATAGATTGGAATAAGTCTGCTTTTGAAGTACACAACTTGATTCGAGGCTTGTACGAGTGGCCAATAGCTCATACTTTCTTTAATGGTAAGAAAATGAAAATTTACAAATCAAACCCATCAAAGTTATCTGGCAAAGCTGGTACAGTTATTTCTTTAGACCCGCTTACTGTAGCTTGCGGTGATGGGTCTGTAGAAATTTTTGAGCTTCAGCTTGAAGGAAAGAAGCGCATGGATTATAAGTCGTTTTTATTAGGGCATCCTATAAAATGTAACACAAAGATTTTTGAGGTGTAATAATGGGCGGTTATTTATACTATAATTTTTCATACCTAATATTCATGCTACCTTGTTTGATTCTTTCTCTATATTGTAGTGCCAAGGTTAATTCTACCTTTAACAAGTATTCAAAAATAGAGAATACACGTAGAATCACAGGAGCGCAGGCAGCACAGCAAGTGTTGTCATCGCATGGCGTTACAGGAGTAAGAATAGAACCTTGTAGCGGTAATCTTACTGATCATTTTGATCCACGTACTAATGTCATTCGTTTATCAGAGAGTGTGTACAATAGCACGTCGGTAGCTGCTGTAGGTGTTGCTGCTCACGAGGCAGGACATGCGGTACAGCATGCACAGGGCTATGTTCCTAATAAAATCAGAACAGCTATAGTACCTGTAACAAATTTTGGTTCAAGATTCAGTTGGATATTGATAATGATCGGTCTACTTTTGCCGGTAGAGTATAACTTTGTTATTGTTTTAGGAATACTTTTCTTTTCTTTTTCAGTTATTTTTACACTGATTACGCTTCCTGTAGAGCTCAATGCTTCAAGCAGAGCGTTAAAGACAATTCAAGATACAAACCTTTTATATGGTGATGAGTATGTAGGCGCCAAGAAAACTCTTAGCGCTGCTGCTATGACATATGTAGCTGCTGCGGCTACTTCTATTGCGCAATTATTGCGTTTGTTATTGATTATTAATAGAAGAAGATAAAATGTGAGGTTTATTATGCCTGATGTCAGAAAAATTGCTTTCGATGTACTTTATAGGGTCTTTTTTGATGATGCTTATTCTGTACTTCTGCTCAACAAAGCAATCAAAGATAACAAATTGAATAGAACTGACTCAGGCTTTTTGACCAATCTTGTCTATGGTGTTCTTGAGCGAAAGATACTGGTTGATTACATAATTTCTCAGTATTCAAAGATTAAGCTGAAAAAACTTGAGAACAAGACGTTGTTATTGCTTGAGTTAGGCATTTATCAGATGCTATTTATGGAAAAAGTACCGAATAGTGCCGCTGTTAACGAAACCGTTAAATTAGCCAAAAAGGTCGGTGCTTATAAGTCATCTGGTTATATCAATGCGTTGCTTAGAAATTTTGAGCGAAACAATTTGTCATATACGATTACATATGATGAAAAATCAACAGATTATCTTAGTATTAAATATTCTTGTCCCACTTTTCTTATTGAGATGTGGAGCAAACAATATGGATTTGATAATACTGTTAAGATATTAGACAGCTTAGCTGATAGACCACCGCTTAATATTAGAGTTAATACGTTGAAAACATCAAAGGATGAGTTAGCACTTAAGTTAGAATCAGCGGGAGTTTGTGTGGAGAATATCGATTACCTACCCGATGCTTTGAGTATCACTAACACAGGTGCAATAGATGAGTTGGATGCTTTTAATCAAGGCTTGTTCTATGTGCAGGACACCGCATCTCAGCTTTGTTGTGAGCTTAGTGGGGCTCAAGAGGGAATGACGGTGTGCGATGTTTGCTCCGCACCGGGTGGCAAATCTATATATACAGCTATCAAAATGAAGAATCACGGTTCTGTATACTCATATGATTTGTACGAGCATAAGATTAAACTGATAGAAAAATCAGCAGACAGGCTCGGTGTTGATATTATCAAAGCGTCAGTCAGAGATGCTTTGGATACAGATACCAAGGCACCTTTGTGCGATATTATGCTGTGCGATGTACCGTGTTCCGGGTTTGGCATAATCAGACGCAAGCCCGAAATTCGTTACAAAAAAGCAACAATTATTGACAATTTGCCTTCGTTGCAATACAGTATATTGTGTAATAATGCTGATAGTTTATCTATCGGTGGTGTTTTGGTGTATTCGACCTGCACTTTGTGTGATAAAGAGAATATTGATATAGTTAACCGATTTCTGTCTGAGCACCCTGAGTTTCAACCCGAATCACTTGATTTGCCAAGTGGAATCGAGCGCTATATAGACGAGCCCGATAATGTTATTACTTTATTACCGATAGACGGCAAAACTGACGGGTTCTTTATAGCGAAGTTTCGAAAGGTGGGTTTATGATGATAGATATAAAGTCACTGTTTGATTTCGAGATAGAAGAGTTATTAGTAAGCAACGGTTTTCAGAAATTCAGAGCAAAACAAGTTGTATCCTGGCTTTCTAAGGGAGTATCTGCTTTTGCACAGATGACTAATCTTCCAAAAGAACTGATAGCCTTTTTGTCAGATAATTGTTACATATCTTGCGCTTGTATTGAGCGAAAGCTTACATCTAAGCTTGATGGTACGGTTAAGTATCTGTTTTCTTTTTACGACAACGAGTGCGTTGAGAGTGTCGTGATGAAGTATCATCACGGATATACTATTTGTATTTCAACACAGGTTGGATGCAAGATGGGCTGTACATTTTGTGCGACAGGTAAGAGTGGGTTCTCTCGTGACCTGACTGCTTCTGAGATGCTAAATCAGATCGAATCTGCACAGAATGATTTAAATATCAGAATTTCCAACGTAGTACTTATGGGTATGGGTGAGCCATTAGATAACTATGATAATGTCATCAGATTTTTAAGACTCGTATCCAGCGACAATAATCTCAACATTGGTATGAGACATATATCGTTATCCACCTGTGGCATTGTGCCTAAGATATATGAGTTAGCTGATCTTAATTTGCAACTTACATTGTCAGCTTCGCTTCATGCACCTAATGACAAAATCAGAAGTAATACAATGCCCGTTAACAATGTCTATAATATCGACAAGCTACTTGATGCCTGCAGATATTATGTCAATAAGACAAACAGGCGTATTTCTTTTGAGTATGCAATGATTGATTCTGTCAATGATTCTATCGAATGTGCCAATGAACTTGGCAAAAAAATTAAAGATATATTGTGCCATGTTAATCTGATTCCCGTTAATTCAGTCAAAGGCACTGACTATATTAAAAGTAATATCAAAAAACAACAGATGTTCATTGATGTGTTATCTAAGTATGGTGTTACTGCTACTGTCAGGAGAACATTAGGTAGCGACATCAATGCATCCTGCGGACAACTCAAGCGAACTTACAAGGAAGGAGGTATATAACTTGGAAGTTTTTTCACGTAGTGATATTGGTTTAGTAAGAAAAGAAAATCAAGATAGCTGTAGCTTTTCGGTTATATCTTCCAGCTGTGTTTGGGCTGTGGTTTGTGACGGTATGGGAGGCGTTAGAGGTGGCAAAACTGCCAGCTCTATAGCTGTTAACTTTATTACTGAGTATATCGCAAAGAATTATGTAGATACATTGAGCGATGAGGAGTTATCATCTTTATTAGTAGATGCTGTAGATGGCGCTAATATGGCTATCTACAACAAGTCATTAGAAGATGTAGAACTCACCGGTATGGGTACTACCTGTGAATTATGTTTTGTCAGGAATTCTGTGATTCATGTAGTACACGTTGGCGATAGCCGTACCTATTCAATAAGAGGCGGTAAAATTCTTCAAATTACAGAGGATCACTCTGTTGTTCAAGAGATGGTTAAACGAGGCGAGCTCACTGTCGAGCAAGCTCAGAATCACCCTAACAAGAATTTCATCACAAGAGCTTTGGGTATTAATCCTTCTATCAGAATTGACTATATAGAGGCTGAGTTTGTCTACGGAGATGTACTGCTGTTATGTTCTGACGGATTATCAAATTGTGTATCTACTGCAGATATCGTTAAAACCGTACACGAAAACAGAGGTATTCTCTTGATAGACACATTGATAGAATTAGCAAAAATAGGCGGCGGAACCGACAATATAACAGCAACAGTTATATATTGAGAGGAATGACGAATATGGATAAATATACAGGTAAGAAACTTGACGGCAGATATGAAATCAGAGAGCTCATAGGCGTTGGAGGTATGGCTAACGTTTATCATTGCTATGACACTATCGATGACCGTGAAGTTGCTATTAAAATACTCAAGGATGAATTTTTAAACAAAGATGATTTTATAAGAAGATTCAAAAACGAGTCCAAAGCAATCGCTGTACTTAATCACCCTAATATTGTTCGTGTTTACGATGTTAGCTTTGGTGATATGATTATGTATATCGTTATGGAATACATTGACGGAATTACTCTGAAAGAATATATAGAGATGCAAGGCGTACTTGATTGGAAAGAAACTCTGCATCTAACTACACAGATACTCAAGGCATTACAGCACGCTCACGAGAACGGTATAGTTCATAGAGATATAAAGCCTCAGAATATTATGCTGTTACAAGACGGAACTATCAAAGTAACTGATTTTGGTATTGCACATTTTTCTTCTAATCCTACTCGTACCGTTACTGAGCAAGCAATTGGTTCGGTTCATTATATTGCACCAGAGCAGGCACGTGGAGACAAAACAGACGGCAAAACTGATATTTACTCTGTTGGTGTTATGATGTATGAGATGCTTACTGGCAAATTGCCGTTTGATGGTGATTCTGCTGTATCTGTTGCTCTTATGCAATTGCAGTCTACAGCTAAGCGTCCAACACAGATTAACTCTGATATTCCGAGTGGTCTCGAAGAGATAACCATAAAAGCTATGCAGAAGAATCCAAAGGACAGATATCTATCCGCTGTTGAAATGCTCTCTGATATAGAAAGATTCAGATTAAACCCAAGTATCAGGTTTGAATATAAATATTTTGATAGCGAAAGCGGATACAGCGATGCTATTAAAAAGAGTAAAAAATCTCATTCGGATTTACATTCTGATAGAGATGATTATGATGATTCTCCTGTAAAGTCACCTGTTTTGTCAGCGATCAAAGGAGTGATTATAGCGGCGGTATTGGTGCTTGTAGTATTTGGTGGACTTGCTTTATACAAAGGCTATACATCTTCCTTACCTAAAGAAGTAGATGTGCCTAATTTTGTTGGTATGACCGTTTCTGAGGCAACAGCTCTTTCTAATGGACAGTTTGAATTTGAATTTGAGAGTAGATACAGCGATGAGTTCGAAGTAGATGCTATTATCTATCAGACCCCTGAGGCTGGCTCAAAGAAAGTAAAAGAAGGGTCTACAATTTCATTGGTTGTTAATTCTTCTGATACAGATATTACCGTTCCGTATGCAGGAGTTAATGGTGATGTTGAAACAACTGTTGCCAAACTCGAGGAGCTTAATTTAGTGCCGCAGGTTCTTTATGTTGAGTCTGAGAAAGAAGCAATGACTATTGATAGCATGTTCCCACCTGTTGGTTCTCAGGTCAAGATTGGCTCTACAGTATATGTGTTTGTATCTAAAGGTACTAATACACAAGGTGTAGAAATGCCTGATTTAACTGGTTTAACTCTTTATGAAGCACAGTCAAAGCTCGAAGAACTTGGCTTTGAAAATGTCAAGGTTGCTTATGATGATAAGAGCAAAGCCCCAAAAGATCAGGTTATTCGCCAGAATCCTGTAAGTGGTAGTTCTATTAAGCCTGATTATAATATAGTTTTAACTTGCTCTGAAGGTGTAGAAGAAGAGAAAGAAGCTACAATTTATATTGATTTACCATCTAATGTTGATCACGAGGTAGATGTTAAAGTTCTTATTGATGGTGCTGTTGATACTGAGTATAGTAAGACTGTAATACCTCTATATAATTCAACTTATACAATCAAAGTAAAGGGCAAAGGTGTAGTTACAGTAGTTGTATTGCTTGATGACAAGCAGTATCGTGAGTATTCCATTGACTATGACGAGGGATATGTCACAACTGTGAATGCTTATACTTATACACCTGCTAATAACGATACTTCATCAGATGTTACTACTGAAACAACAGCATGATTATGAAACAAATCAAAGGTATTATTACTAAAATCACCGGCGGCTTCTATTATGAAAACGCCTCCGATACAACATATGAATGTAAGGCGAGAGGCGTTTTCAGAAAAAGAGGCTTCACACCCTTGGTGGGCGACAGAGTTGTTATTGATGTGCCTACAGGTGATGGTTTTAGCTCTGTTGTATCTATCGATGAGCGCAAGAATTCGCTTGTAAGACCAGCTCTTGCAAATCTTGACACTCTTGTTATCGTTAGTTCAATAGTTGAACCGACAGTTAATACTTACATTATAGATAAGATGATATGTGCTGCAGTTGACAAAGATATTGAGCCTATTGTTGTAATATCAAAGTCTGATTTGCACAAGTGTGCTCAATATCTTGATATATACAAAAAAGCAGGCATCAAAGCTATAGAATATTCAAGCATCAGTGGCCAGGGTGTTGAAGAAATCAAGTCAGCTCTAAAAGGCAAAATCTCAGCATTTTCGGGCAACAGTGGAGTAGGAAAGTCTACCTTGCTCAATTCTCTTTGCCCTAAGCTTTTGCTTAAAACAGGCGAGATTAGCGATAAGTTAGGGCGAGGTAAACACACGACAAGAACTGTTGAGCTATTTAAGTTCTATGATGGATATATCGCTGATACTCCGGGTTTTTCTACAGTGGATTTAGACAGATACGAGCTTATCAGAAAAGAGAATCTCCAGTTTTGTTTTCCTGAATTTGAGCAATATCTTGGCAAATGCAAATTTGTCTCTTGTTCTCATACTTGCGAAAAAGGTTGTGCTATTGTAGACGCTGTCGAAAGTGGTGATATTTCATCATCTCGACATCAGAGTTATGTGAGAATGTATAACGAAGTCAAGGATATTAAAGATTGGCAGATTTCGAAATAGACCGTTATAATTCTTTATTATAATTCTTATTTACAAAAATGTAATACATACATCAGTAGTGTTTCTTGTATTTATAATGCTTGATATGCTATACTGTTGTAGTAAAAGTGAAACTATGTCTTTGAGGGTGATATATAATGCCTTTATGCATGAGCTGTTTGAATGAAATAGCTGATTCTACATCAAAATGCAATAATTGTGGATTCGATAATTCAGTAGAGCAATGTGCTCCTTTTTTACCATTTGGCACTGTTTTGAACAACAAATACGTTGTTGCTAAAGATTTAAGCACAAACGGTGAGAGTACTCGATATTTAGGTTACGACAAGACATCTGGTAAGGTTATCACTATTCGTGAGTTTTTACCAATTGGTCTATTTGATAGAGATAAGAACGAGAAGATTATCAGAATTATACCTGAGCATGTTACTAATTACAGCGTAGCTATAGCTGATTTTGAGGCTTATTACAGAAAGCTTATGTCGCTTGCTGATATGTCAGCTATGGTTGTGATATATGATGTTTTCAGAGAGAATAACACCTGCTATGTTATCGAAGATAGTACAAAGAATATATCCTTCTCTGAATTTGTAGAGAAGTCTGGTGGTCAGCTAGATTGGGATACAGCAAGACCTATGTTTATGCCTATCATATCTTTGCTTGAAGCCTTACATAAGGTTGGCATCGGACATTACGCTGTTTCTCCAAGTAATTTATTTGTAACACCTGATGGTAAATTGATATTATCAGGCTTTGCAACAGAAAACGAGCGCAAGCGTGGCACAATGCTTAAGTCACAGTTGTATAATGGCTGTGCTGCACCGGAGCAGTATCGTAACGATAATATATTAGATACTGCTACAGATGTTTATGGTTTTACAGCTACCTTGTTTTTTGCATTGACAGGCAATTTACCCGCTAACGCTAAAGAAAGAGCTAAAGATTCCCGTTTGCTTATCAGCACAAATACCGTTAAGAGACTACCACCTCATGTGGTTACAACATTAGCTAACGGCTTACAAATGCGCAGAGATTCGAGAATTTTAGATTTTGAAGAGTTAAGATCACAGTTATCTGTTGCATCAACCGTACAAGCTATTCAGGAGGAAATCTCAAGAACAGCCAGTATGACCCCTATCAAAAAAGGCGCTAACAGTAAATCTAATGTTAATCCTACTGCTGTAGGTATTGTTGCTACTATAATAGCTATTCTTATTTTTTCGGCAGTTGGTTTGTATTGGCTATCAATTAATCCGTTAAAAGGACTTTTCGTAACAGAGACCACGCCAACAACGCCTCAGGTTTCTACAGAAGATTGGACTGGTCCTGTTGTTGCAGATTATACAGGCAAGACATACGAAGAAGTTGTTGCTGCTGTAGACGCTGACGGTTCAATTAATCTTAAGGTTTCTGCAGATGGTGAATACAGTGATACTGTTGAACAAGGCTGTGTTGTTTCACAGACACCTGTTGCAGGAGAGCCTATCAAAGACGATTCATCTGTTTTATATATTGTTCTAAGCAAAGGTCCTGAGATGAAGGAACTTCCTGATGTTTCTGATATGTCCTTAGAAGATGCTGCGAAAGAGCTTAATAAACTTGGATTTATCGTTTTACAGGAAGCTGAGTATAGCGGTAACTATTCCGAAGGAACAGTTATGGGCTATGTGAACTTCAAAGTAGGCGATAAGGTCGAATCAGGATCTGAGATAACTCTGAGAGTAAGCAAAGGAACAGAAGTTACAGACGAAGAATAAAAAAATCAGGTGGGTATATGCCCACCTGAATTTTATATTTACATTATTATTTTTTAAATCTCATATTGCTTTCTGCGTGTTGAATCAGATTAAATACTGAACTTGCTATTTGAGGATATTCATTAGCGATTATTTCAGGCGATAGTTCTAATTCTCCACTTGATGTGATATAGTCTTTTTTACAGTTTATATTAGTGGCAGAAGCCACTCTTGTTGATGTTATCATCATTGCAGAGTCGCAGAAACCGCTGTACACTTCTTCATTTACCGCAAACATATCCTGAGGGTTTTGTGCGTTTGCTGAGTAGATTTTTCTGAACATATTATATAAAGCTAACATCAAATAGTTTGACACATTGTTTGATAATTTTCTGTTTCCTATTTTTATTAGATAATCATATAATACACCTAAGGTGTTTTGAATGATTCTTTTGTTTACTATTTGAGTTGCGGTTATTTTCTTTGATTCGTTTTTTTCATCGTTTATATCGGTTATATCACTATATCTCTGGGGAGTTCTGCCGAGTAGATAGTCGGTAGACACCTCGTAGTAATCAGAGATTTTTACCAAAAAATCAAGTCCACATTCTCTAATTCCTTTTTCATAATGTGATAGTAATGCTTGAGAAATATCAAGATCATTAGCTACCTGCTTTTGACTTAGTTTCTTTTCTTTTCTTAGTAATGTTATAATTCTGCAAAAGTCTTTGTTCATATTTACACCACCAATATTATTATACAGATAGTATAATACATATATTACAAATTGTAAAGTCGGAGGATTTATGAAATCTTACAAAATTCATTTTATAAGACATGGAGCTATAGCTGATACATTGAGCGGTGCCTATATCGGTACAACTGATATTGAATTATCTGACGAGGGCAAACGTCAACTTAGACTTCTTGATCATAATATGGCATATCCTTACGGACAAGTTTTGTTTACAAGTCCACTCAAGCGATGCAAACAAACTTGCGAGATTATATATAGTCACTTAGAACCCATTGTTGTTGATCAATTAACTGAGTGCAATTTTGGTCAGTGGGAGGGCAAAACTGCTCAGGATTTAGCAGGAGACCCTGATTTTTCTAAATGGTTAGCAGGAGATCCTGAGATCAAACCACCAAAAGGCGAGAGCAACGCTGATTTTACTCGTAGAATATGCCTTATGTTTGAGAATATTGTCAACGGTCTTATAAAGACCGGTACAACTGATTGCGTCATAGTTACTCATGGGGGCATAATTATGACGTTATTATCTATCTATGGTCTACCTCAGGCTAAACCGTTTGATTGGTCATGTGATAACGGCTATGGTTTTTCTATGAGGGTCACACCAATGCTATGGCAAAGAGACAAGGTAGCTGAAGTATATGACCTTATCCCAAAAGAGAAAGATACGGAAGAATAAATTTAAAGCACCATCTAATAGATGGTGCTTTTCTTATAGTTGTGAAACATTAGTTTTAATAGCAGCTTCTTTTACCGCTTGCGCTACAACTTTTCCTATTCTTTTGTCGAGTGCATTAGGTAAAATGTATTCTGTGCTTAATTCATTATCTTTTACAAGGTTTGCTATTGCGTATGTAGCAGCAATTTTCATTTCTTCGTTAATTTCACTTGCTCTTGAATCAAGAGCGCCCCTGAAAATTCCCGGAAATGCAAGTACATTATTTATTTGATTAGGAAAGTCGCTTCTACCTGTACCTACTATATAAGCGCCGAATTTATAAGCAAGCTCTGGCATAATCTCAGGAGTAGGGTTGGCCATTGCAAACACTATTGGCAGATTATTCATTGATTTAATCATATCTTTTGTTAATATGTTTGGTGCCGAGACTCCTATGAATACATCAGCTTTGTTCAAAGCATCAGATAAATTTCCTTTTATATTCATAGGATTCGATTTTTTGGCTAATTCTACTTGTGCTTTGTTAAAGTTGTCATTATCTTCGAGTATACCTGTTTTATCAACAGCTATCAGATTTTTAACTCCAAGATTAATTAAGTGTTTAGCAATAGCAATTCCCGCAGAACCAGCACCGTTTACAACAACTCTGACGTTTGATATATTCTTATCAACTAACTTTAAAGCGTTTATCAGTGCAGCACCAACCACAATTGCAGTGCCATGTTGATCATCATGAAATACAGGTATATCACAAAGCTCTTTTAGCCTCTTTTCAATCTCAAAACATCTCGGTGCTGAAATATCTTCGAGGTTTATTCCTCCGAAACTGCCGCTTATCATATATATTGTCTTGACAATATCGTCAACACTTTTGCTTTTTATACAGATAGGGAAGGCGTCTACATCAGCAAATTCTTTGAAAAGAGCACATTTTCCTTCCATTACAGGCATACCAGCTTCGGGTCCAATATCACCAAGTCCGAGCACTGCGCTACCGTCTGTTATTACAGCAACTAAATTATTGCGTCTTGTGAGTTCGTATGATTTATTAATATCCTTTTGAATCTCAAGACAGGGCTGAGCAACTCCGGGAGTGTATGCTAAGTATAAATCTTCTTTTGTGTTAATAGGAATACTTGATTTAATTTCAATTTTTCCGTTCCATTCGTAGTGCTTTTGTAGTGATTTTTCAGTAATGTTCATATAGCTCCTTGTAAAATATTTGACTTTTAAAAATTATATTATATAATGTATGTGCGAGTAAATCAGGTAGTTGCGGGTATAATGCGAAAGCATATATCCGAGGAAAGTCCGGGCTCCATAGAGCAAGAATAACGGCTAACGGCCGCCGGGGGCGACCCTAGGGATAGTGCAACAGAAATAAACCGCCATATTTATGTGGTAAGGATGGAAAGGCGAGGTAAGAGCTCACCGGGGTCAGGGAGACCTGACTGCCATGTAAACCCTATTCGGAGCAACACCGTGGATAGACTAAATACCTGCTCGGTATGTCTTGTGGAGGTGGCGTTGAGCTGTTGTGGTAACATTCAGCCAAGATAGATAACTACCAAATACAAAACCCGGCTTATAGATTTAGTCGCATTAAAACACCCTGTTGGGTGTTTTATTTTTTATTAGCTTTTTTAAGAAGATCGTTTTTTATATCCCACAGCTTCTGAGATAAGTCTACATAATATGTGTGTGGGTTTTCAAAACGAGTTACCTCATCCCAAAGTGTTTCTATATGAGCCTTGCAATAATGTTTGATTTGTTCAAGCTCAGGCATATCAATAACAAGTTGACCTTTTTTGAAGTATTGTTTCATCAAAGGTATTGCTATAAAGTTCTCTATAGTTTTTCGCTTCCATGTATGGTTAGGGTCAAATATCTCATATGGCTTTGTATCATCAATTACTTCATCGTGAGTTGTAATAACATCAGCCATTGCCTTATTTAAGTCTTTATCATACAGACGCCATACTTTTTTGAAACATGGTGTTGTGATTTTTTCAACGTTTTCGCTTACTTTGATTTTAGGAGTAACATTACCGTTTTCGTCTTCAACAGCTACGAGCTTGTACACACCACCGAAAACAGGTTGTGAGGAAGAGGTGATAAGCCTTTCGCCAACGCCGAAGGTGTCTACTTGTGCTCCTTGAAGAAGCATATCTTTGATTATATATTCGTCAAGAGAGTTTGACGCACATATCTTACAATCAGGGAAACCTGCATCATCAAGCATTTTTCTTGCACGAGTTGTGAGATAAGTTATATCACCCGA
>JAZQBV010000006.1:0-91242 GCA_045545935.1 Ruminococcus sp.
ACTCAACGCATTTACTGAGGAAGTTGCTAAGCGCAACCTATCCGATGTTACTATCACACAGACAGGATGCATCGGCATCTGTCAGTTCGAGCCTGTTGTCGAAATCGAAATCCCGGGCGAAGAAAAAGTTACTTATGTCAAGATGACTCCTGAGAAGGCTCTCAAGGTTGTTAACGATCATCTTGTAAACAGAAATGTTGTTACCGAATATACTATCGGTGCTAATCAATAAAAGGAGGACAAATAATGTATCGTTCTAATGTGCTTGTTTGCGGCGGTACCGGATGTACCTCCTCAGACAGTTTAAAAATTGTTGACAAGCTCAAAGAAGAAATCGCTGCAAAAGGTCTCGAAAAAGAGGTCAACGTTATCACAACCGGCTGTTTCGGTCTTTGTGCTTTAGGTCCAATCGTTGTTATTTATCCGGAGGGTAGCTTCTACTCAATGGTAAAGTTAGACGACATCCCTGAGATTGTTGAAGAACATCTCTTAAAGGGTAGAATCGTTACAAGACTTCTCTATCAGGAGACAGTTGTAGAAGATACTATCAAATCATTAAACGAGACTGCTTTCTATGCTAAGCAGCAGCGTATCGCACTTCGCAACTGCGGTGTTATCGACCCTGAGAAGATCGACGAGTACATCGCTATGGACGGTTACGCAGCACTTGGTAAGGCTATCACAGAGATGACTCCTGAACAGGTTATCCAGACAATGCTCGACTCAGGTCTGCGTGGTCGTGGCGGTGCCGGCTTCCCTACAGGTCTCAAATGGAAGTTTGCAGCAGCAAACGATGCTGATCAGAAATATGTATGCTGTAACGCAGACGAGGGTGACCCTGGTGCATTCATGGACCGTTCTATCTTAGAGGGTGACCCACACGCAGTACTCGAGGCTATGGCTATCGCAGGCTATGCTATCGGCGCTACAAAGGGTTACATCTACGTTCGTGCTGAGTACCCTATCGCTGTTAACCGTCTCCAGATAGCTATCGATCAGGCTCACGAGTACGGACTACTCGGCGACAACATCTTCGGCACAGACTTCTGCTTTGACATTCAGCTCAGACTTGGCGCAGGTGCTTTCGTTTGTGGTGAAGAGACATCACTCATGACATCTATCGAAGGCAAGCGTGGCGAGCCAAGACCTCGTCCTCCATTCCCTGCACTCAAGGGTCTGTATCAGAAGCCAACTATCTTAAACAACGTTGAAACATACGCTAACGTTCCACGAATCATCTTAAACGGTGCAGAGTGGTTCAATACAATCGGTACCGAAAAGTCAAAGGGTACTAAGGTATTCGCTCTCGGCGGTAAGATTGAGCACACAGGACTTGTTGAGGTACCTATGGGTACAACACTCAGAGAAATCGTTGAGGAAATCGGTGGCGGTATCCCTAACGGCAAGAAGTTCAAAGCTGCTCAGACAGGTGGTCCTTCAGGCGGATGTATCCCACCGGAGCACCTCGATATTCCTATCGACTACGACAACCTTCTCGCTATCGGCTCTATGATGGGTTCTGGCGGTCTCATCGTTATGGATGAGAGCACTTGTATGGTTGATATCGCTAAGTTCTTCCTCGACTTCACAGTTGACGAGTCTTGCGGTAAGTGTACACCATGCCGTATCGGCACAAAGAGACTTCTTGAGATGCTCGATAAGATCACTAAGGGTCAGGGTACACTTGAGATGTTAGACGAGATGGAAGCTCTCTGTCACTACATCAAGGACAACTCACTTTGTGGTCTTGGACAGACAGCTCCTAACCCTGTTCTTTCAACACTCCACTACTTCAGAGATGAGTATGTACAGCACGTTGTTGACAAGAAGTGCGTTGCAGGCGTATGTAAAGACCTGCTCGAGTTCTCTATCATCAAGGACAAGTGCTTCGGTTGTTCTATGTGTGCTAAGCAGTGCCCTGCTGGTGCTATCACAGTTACTGACTATGTTGCTCCTGGCAAGAAGAAGCCTGCTTTTGAAATCGATACTACTAAGTGCGTCAAGTGCGGTGCTTGTTTACCAACATGTAAGTTTGGCGCTATTATCAAAGGCTAAGAGAAAGGAGTTATTATAATGGAAATGCTTAATATTAAAATTAACGGTATGCCTTTCTCTGTTGAGAAAAACACTACCATTCTTGAAGCTTGCCATCAGTTTGGCATCAAGATTCCTACTCTGTGCTACTTAAAGGACATCAACGAAATCGGTGCTTGCCGTATGTGTCTTTGTGAGGTTAAAGGCGCAAGATCTTTAGTTGCTGCTTGTGTATACCCTATCGACAGAGAAGGCACAGAGATTTTTACAAACACACCACAGATTCAGAAATACAGAAAGACTACACTCGAGCTTATCCTCTCTAACCACAACAAGCAGTGTCTCTCTTGCCCACGTTCAAATTCATGTGAGCTCCAGAAACTCTGCCTTGAGTATGGTGTAGACGAGACTAAGTTTGATGGTGCCAAGTCAGCTGCTCAGAATGACGCATCTACACTTCACCTTGTTCGTGATAACAGCAAGTGTGTTCTTTGCCGTAGATGTTCAGCAGCTTGTAAGAACCAGTACGTTGGCGTTATCGGTGCTAACAACCGTGGTTTTGATACAGAGATTGGCTGTGCATTCAACAAAGAGCTTGCAGACGTTGCTTGTGTAGCTTGCGGACAGTGTACTGCTGTATGTCCTACAGGTGCACTTGTTGAGCGTGACGATACAGACATTGTATTTGACGCTATCGCTGATCCTACAAAGACAGTTATCGTTCACACAGCTCCATCTATCCGTGCAACACTCGGCGAGTGCTTCGATATGCCTATCGGCACTAACGTAACAGGCAAAATGGTTGCTGCGCTCAGACGCCTTGGCTTTGACAAGGTATTCGATACAAACTTCGCTGCTGACCTTACAATTATGGAGGAGGGCACAGAGTTTTTAAACCGTGTAAAGAACGGCGGTACTCTCCCAATGATCACATCATGTTCACCTGGTTGGATCAAGTTCTGTGAGCACTACTACCCTGAGCTTATCCCTAACCTCTCAACATGTAAGTCACCACAGCAGATGCAGGGTGCTATGATCAAGTCATACTACGCAGAGAAAATGGGCATCGACCCTAAGGATATCTTCGTTGTATCAGTTATGCCTTGCGTTGCTAAGAAGTTCGAGATCAAGCGTGACGATCAGGGTCACGATAATCTGCTTGATAACGATGTTGTTATTTCAACAAGAGAGCTTGCTAAGATGATCAAGACAGCAGGTATTCAGTTCACATCACTTCCTGATGAGGACTTCGACCCAATTATGGGCATCGGTACTGGTGCTGGTACTATCTTCGGTACATCAGGCGGTGTTATGGAGGCAGCACTCAGAACTGTTGCAGATATCCTCACAGGTGAGGACCTCGAGCATATCGAATACACAGAGGTTCGTGGTATGGACGACATCAAAGAGGCTACCTATGATGTTGCAGGTATGCAGGTTAAGGTTGCTGTAACCTCAGGTCTCAAGAACGCTGCTAAGCTTCTTGACAAGGTTAAAGCAGGCGAGGCTGACTACCAGTTCATCGAGGTTATGTGCTGTCCTGGCGGTTGTATCAACGGCGGCGGTCAGCCTATCGTTGACGGTCATACACGCAACTTTACTGATGTCAAGGCTCTCAGATCACAGGCACTCTATGATGATGACAAGAACCTTGAGTACAGAAAATCACACAAGAACCCTGAGATTAAGGCTATCTACGATGAGTATCTCGGCGAGCCTGGTTCACACAAGGCACACGAGCTCTTACACACATCATATGTAGCAAGACCAAAGTATTAATTGTAGCAAATTGATATAACATTAAGGGCACCGAATAATCGGTGCCCTTTTTATATACTTTCATTATTTTTATGTTTGTGGTATCATATAAAAAAAGTATTAGGAGTTATTATGTTAATTTTCTTTATAAGAATTATTGCTATCATCTTCTTAGTATGGTTTATCATACCAATATTCAAAGGGTATTTTAATCACGGCAACAAGCTCGGTATCCTTATGTGTATATATGCTTTGTTTTACACAACCAAGTGGCACAGTGCTCTGCATAATTTCTGCGCTGAGCATCAAGCACTTAGTGTTATTTGGCTGATAGTAAGTGTCCTGATTTATCTATTTATTGCCTACGCTGTCATTATAAGCATAGCTATGCTTGTAGCTTCGCTTATCAAACCAAAGCAAAATGCAACCGCCATCACCTTAGGCATACGTGCAACTAAAGACGGTCCAAGCCCACTGCTCAAAGGCAGAATTATCGCTACCAAAAATTATCTTGACAATAACCCTGATACCCTCTCTATCCTTTCAGGCGCTAAGTGTAAGAAAGACTATATGGTCGAAGCTCAGTGTATGTATGACGAGCTTATAGCCTTAGACATCTCCCCCGACAGACTTATTATAGAGGACAAATCACAGAGTACTTACGAGAATATATTATTCTCTAATAGAATTATAAAAGAATATAAAATAGAGAAAAACCTTGCTATCATAACCGATCCTTTTCATCAGCTACGAGCAAGGTTAATCATAAGAAAACTAAAGATAAAGTCACATATAGGAGCCGTTAATTCTCGGACTCCTCTCCTCTATATTCCCACATACTGTATCCGTGAGTGGATTGCTCTTGTGTACGAGGTTTTATTTCGTTTTCGACCACATCAATAATAACACCCTTGTCTATTTTCTTATCCTTAAACGGCAGCTCCTGTGGAAATTCGTACGGCTTTTTATCATCTTTCATTATATCAACTCCTCTTTGGTACTATTAGTTTAACCACAGAGGAGTTATTTATTTACTAATTTATAATTCTATTTTAGAAATATATTGTGGTTCTACCTATAACCTCAACCCACTTTTCTGTGACAAACGGGTATATATTCTATAGCTGTTACCTCATCTTTATTTGCATCTTTAACAAAAATCTCTAATTTAAAATCATGCACAGCATCATTATAATCCACCTCAGGCAAAACAAAGGTATTATCAGCAGAATAATCCTGAGTAATTATCACAAGCTTTTCTTCATCAATATAGTAATGATTATCACTAATCAATACAAACTTATATTCATAATCAGGTGTACCGCCCATAGCCTCTACATGTATAGTCATGTCATCCTTAGAAAAAACATAATCACCCCAGTATTTACCTGTTGAATATACCGACTTTATCTGCAAGGCAGAGGAATCATACGCATCTACAACCTCATAGTTATAGATAAATGCCTCTGTACTGAAAAGTGGCGACACTATAAGCATCATAATATTATAGCTACCAGGCTTATCAAAAGTATAAGAAAGCGAACTCTCGCTATCACTACTTTCTACCAAAATATCATCAACATACAACTCATATCGTTCCTCGTCCATTGAGTTAAATGCGTTCACAGTGAAAGTCACAGGCACACCTACCATAGCAACACCACTATCATAATCTGCATAAAAGTCGTGTATCATCATATCGTAGGATACCATAGTATTTATCCTGTCATCTTCGATTAATTGCGCCAGATATCTCTGTATGTATGTAGCATCAAGTATACTCACCTTATCATCATTATCTACATTTGCTGCATACTCTCTGAACCTATCAAATTCGATATACTGTGCAAGGTAACGCTGTATCTCAGTTGCATCATTGATAGTTACCTTCCAGTCATCATCAGCATCTCCAATAGTCACAGGTGGCATTTGCGCACTGACACTTACAACAGCAACAGATGTTATCATAGCAAAAACTAAAATAATTGCTAATAACTTTTTCATATTTATTCCTCCTTTATTTGTGTTTGTTTAAGTACTCCTCTATAAATAATACAATTCAAACTCAAATTTGGTTGCATAGATAAAAAAATATTTAAATAAATGAAACAAAAAAGAAAAAAGGCACACGAGTTTTCGTGTGCCTTATCTTCTGAAAAATTAAGTAGAGTTAAATTATTTAACCTCAACTGTTGCGCCAGCCTCTTCAAGCTTAGCCTTAAGAGCGTCAGCGTCTTCCTTAGAAACAGCCTCTTTAACTGGCTTTGGAGCCTCGTCAACGAGAGCCTTAGCCTCTTTAAGACCAAGACCAGTAGCCTCTCTAACAGCCTTGATAACAGCGATCTTGTTGCCGCCTGCAGATGCAAGGATAACATCGAACTCTGTCTTCTCTTCTGCAGCAGCAGCCTCGCCACCAGCTACAGGACCAGCAACTGCAACAGCTGCAGCAGCAGATACACCAAACTCATCCTCTACAGCGTGTACAAGCTCAGAAAGCTCTAAAACTGTGAGGCCTTTTAATTCTTCAATAATAGCAGTAATCTTCTCAGATGCCATTTTTAATTACCTCCAAAATATAATTTAGTTAGTTTTTGTTAAAATTAAATATTAGCTGAGATTCGCTTATTCAGCAGCAGGCTCTTCAGCAGGTGCCTCTTCTTCTGCAACAGCTTCCTCTACAGGAGCTTCTTCTGCAGGAGCAGCCTCCTCAGTTGCAGCAGCCTCCTCTGCAGGAGCCTCAGCAGCAACTTCCTCAGTAGCTTCTTCCTTAGTATCACAAGCCTCTACGCCACCCTTGTCAACAATAGCCTGGATAGCACGTGCGAATGATGCGATAGGAGCCTGGAAAGCACCGAGTACGTTTGCGAGAAGTACATCTCTTGTTGGGAGTTTAGACAAGTTAACGATAGTGTCAACATCTACAACCTCGCCATCGAGATAACCACCCTTAACCTCAAAAGTCTTGCTCTTCTTTGCATAATTGCAGAGAATTCTTGCAGCAGCAGCGTAATCCTCGTCACTTGTAGCCAAAGCTGTAGTGCCCTCTAAATTACCCTGAAGACCCTGAAGGTTAACCTCATCACAAGCTCTTGACAAAAGTGTGTTCTTAACAACTGTGTACTGTACACCAGCCTCACGCAATTCCTTACGAAGTGATGTATCATCAGCAACATTGATACCCTTGTAGCTAACGAGCACACCGGTAACAGAGTTCTTAAGTCTTTCTGACAGAGCAGCAACTATGGCTTTCTTCTCTTCTAAAACCTTTACACTTGGCAATTCGTTTCACCTCCGTAAAATATGATATTTACGCAGTTTCTAAAAAAGCAGCCTCTCCTTTGAGGGAGAGGCAGTAAATTACATCATATATAAATGTAAATTGCTTCTTCCTCGGCAGGCGGATAATCCATTATGTCTTGCGACACCTGCTGTCTTTAGAACAGCGATTTGTTATATTGATACCTAAATTGGTATAAATATCTGATTCTTAAGCGCCAAACTTAGTAGGGTTGATTCTGACGCTTGGTCCCATTGTTGATGTAACAGCACAGGACTTAATATACTGACCCTTAGCAGCAGCAGGCTTAGCCTTAACGATAGCACCCATCAGTGTGTCGAGGTTCTCAATGAGCTTCTCAGCACCGAAAGAAACCTTACCGATTGGACAGTGGATGATATTAGTCTTGTCAAGTCTGTACTCAATCTTACCAGCCTTAGCCTCTTTGATAGCCTTAGCGATATCAGGAGTTACAGTACCAGCCTTAGGGTTAGGCATAAGACCACGAGGACCGAGGATTTTACCAAGACGACCTACAAGACCCATGCAGTCAGGTGTTGTGATGAGAACATCAAAGTCCATCCAACCCTCTGTCTGAATCTTCTGTGTCATATCCTCTGCACCTACAAAGTCAGCGCCTGCTTCTTTAGCAAGATTCTCGTTTTCGCCCTTGCAGATAGCAAGAACTCTAACGTTCTTACCTGTACCGTTTGGCAGTACGATAGCGCCTCTGACCTGCTGGTCAGCATGACGTGAGTCAACGCCAAGCCTTACATGGAGCTCAACTGTTTCATCAAACTTAGCAGTAGCAGTCTTGATAACTGTCTCCAATGCTTCGTTTGTATCATATAATTTTGTTCTGTCGATAAGCTTAGCGCTATCAACATATTTCTTACCGTGTTTCATCTTTTCTCCTCCATTATTAGGTGGTTAAGCGGATATTTCCTCCCACCCGGACATTTATTAGTCGACAACCTCAACGCCCATGCTTCTTGCTGTACCTGCGATCATAGAGATAGCAGTATCAAGTGAAGCAGCGTTTAAGTCTCTCATCTTCTGTTCTGCAATCTGTGCGAGCTGATCTCTTGTAATCTTAGCAACCTTCTTCTTATTAGGTTCGCCTGATGCCTTCTCAAGAGAACAAGCCTTCTTGATTAATACAGCTGCAGGTGGTGTCTTTGTAATAAATGAGAAAGAACGGTCTGCATAGACTGTGATTACTACAGGAATGATAAGTCCTGCGTCATTCTTTGTACGTTCGTTGAATTCCTTAGTGAAAGCAACGATGTTTACACCGTGCTGACCGAGAGCCGGACCAACAGGTGGTGCTGGAGTAGCTTTTCCAGCAGGAATCTGTAACTTAATATATCCAGTTACTTTCTGAGCCATTTGTTATTCCTCCTAAATTCGTGGTAGATGGCGGAGTAGCATAGTTTTTACTCCTCCCACAAGGGACTTGAGTCCCTCATATAAAAAGCGATATGCTAATTATTCCAGTTTATTCTTCTAATGATTCTGCCTGATTGAGCTCAAGCTCAACAGGGGTCTCACGTCCAAACATAGAGATTGTAACGCGAACGTAATTCTTGTCAACATCGAGTTCATCAACAATACCGACAAAGTCCTCGAGCGGACCATCGATAATACGAACCTGATCACCAACATTGTACGAAACCTCGACAACTCGAGATTCCACGCCCATTCTGTATACCTCAGCTTCTGTCAGAGGTACGGGCTTTGATGACGGACCGACAAAACCTGTGCATCCACGGATATTGCGGACTACATACCAAGTCTCGTCAGTGTATACCATCTTGACGAAAACATAACCAGGAAAGAGCTTGCGCTCTACTTCCTTAGTTGTTGAGTCATCCTTAATTTCAGTAACTATCTCTGTAGGAACCTTGACATCCAAAATCATATCAGACAATCCACGGTTCTCAACAGTAGTCATCAAGGTAGACGCAACCTTGTTCTCATATCCTGAATAAGTATGAACTACATACCATCTTGCTTCACTCATTACAGTCAACTTCTCCTTTTATAGAAATTTGAAGAACTGCAATTAAGAAACTACAGATGAGCCGGTATTCATAACCAAGCCAAGAAGCTTGAACAAGCCCATGTCAAGAGCGAAGATAAACAGACCGGCAATAACAATAACAAGTACTACGATACCGAAGTTCTTAGTTGTTGCCAAAGCAGATGGCCAAGTAATCTTCTTGATTTCGCCAACACAAGCACGGAAGAATGAGGCAATTGTAGAAAAAACATTTTTCTTTGCTTTCTTTTCAGCCATTATAATTCCCTCCGTATTACTTTGTTTCCTTGTGCAGAGTATGTTTCTTGCAGAATCTGCAATACTTGTTCATCTCAAGCCTATCAGGATTGTTCTTTTTGTTTTTCATTGTGTTGTAATTACGCTGTTTGCACTCAGTGCAGGCCAATGTTATTTTTACTCTCATTTAACGGCACCTCCCGGTATTTTCGGAATAATTTAGCCTCCCTCAAAAGGGCACAAAAAAATAGACCCCTTTTCCGAGGTACTTAGAATTATAGCATAAGCAAGTCAAGCAGTCAAGCAATTTTGAAATAATTTTGTAAAAAATCGGCACACTGACAAAAGATAGGTCAATGTGCCGAGAAAACGCTGTTTTTGTAGCTGATATTAGACATTTTCATCAAAGTCTTGTGCCTGTTGACATCTTAGGTTGCTTGATTTTTTCAGGTTTCACAACCTTACCCTTAAATTTCAGCGCATTTACATACGCTTTCTTAAGGTCTGCAGACATCATTGGCTCAATAACCTCACGATACTTCTGGTCTATGCTGTTGAGTATAACAATAGTAATGATAGCTCTTGTATCATTATCACCGTTGACATACTGTGCAGAAAGTATCTGTACAAACTTCTCTATATCAGCCTTACTACCTCTTTTGAGCATTGTGTCAACCTTAGGCAGTATCGACTGTCTTGTAAATGTAACACCTCTGAAAGGATAGTAGTGATCCTCTTCCTCTTTGATTTCATCTTTAAGCTCAGGAAAAATCTTAACAAGACGCTTAGCAAGGAACACAGGGTCAGCATTACCCTCGTCATCCTTCTTCTTTTTCTTAATCTGCTTAGCACGCTTTACAACTGTAGGTGAGCCTATAGCATCAGCAAACGCATTACCAATAGAGTTAGCGTCCTTTTCTGTGTCGTTGTCAGGGTCAAACATCCATGTGCTTAATACCTTCCACTCATCATCAGGACCGTCATCTGTCATAGCAGCAGTACGTACTACCATATGCATCTTATCACGATAGTATACAACCGAGTATGCAACGCTCTCAGATGTAAAAAGTGCTACTATCTCATTGTCATCAGCACCGGTTATCTTAGCTCTCACAAAGCCCTGTGGCTCGAGCACAGCCGCTACCTTATCACAAACTATAGAAAATGCCTTATTTATCATAAAAATCATTCCTTTTCATCTTATGCGTATGATTATACATTGATTATCCTGCTTTGTCAAAGGTTTTTACTCTTGAAACACATCATAGTTTATGTTATTATATATAAGTATTTTTATGTCTATTTAAAGGATGAACCTTATGAACACAAACGCAATCGGAGTTTTCGACTCAGGTCTTGGTGGCTTGTCCGCTGTCAAAGAAATGCTCAGCGTTATGCCAAACGAAAACATAATATACTTTGGAGATACAGGCAGAGTTCCTTATGGAAACAAAAGCAACGACACTATCAGACGCTATGCAATTCAGGATGCAAACTTCCTGCTTTCTCATAACGTCAAGATGATAATCGCAGCCTGCGGTACAGTCAGCTCGGTAGCACCCGATATGGCTGATACTTTAAGCGTGCCTTTCACAGGAGTTGTCCTGCCAACGTGTTTTACTGCACTCAACACTACCAAAAACGGCAGAATCGGTGTAATCGGCACAACAGCTACAATAAACTCCCACAGCTACAAAAAGCGTATCAACACAAAGAACCCCGACATACAGGTTTTCGAGCAGGCTTGTCCTATGTTTGTGCCGCTTGTAGAGAACGGCTACATAAACAAAGACGACACCGTTGTCAAGCTGATAGTCGAGAAATACTTAAGCAATTTCAAAAACGCAGGTGTCGATACCATCATCTTAGGCTGCACCCACTACCCTATGCTGTCTGATGCTATCAGTGAGTATATGGGACAAGGTGTCACTCTGATAGATTCAGGCAAAGAAACCGCTATCTACACCAAAAAGATTTTGACACAACACGGCATCGAGAACACAAACAAAGACAAGGGCGAAGCAAAGTTCTTCGTCAGCGACACTCCTAACAATTTTGAGAAAATCGCGAGTCTGTTCCTTTCTCAAAATATGGAGCACCGTGTTTCTCAGATAAACATAGAAGATTTCTGATAAAAGGATAATTATGGAAAACAACTACATAATCTCAATCACAGGCACACAGCTTGTCGATGGAGAGAGCGACAAGATAGAAGTAATCACCACAGGTGACTATATATTAAAAAACGGTCATCGCTATATAAAGTACAAAGAATACGACAACGATGACCCTAACATATCCATTGACACAGTAGTCAAGGTCGAAGGCGACTCAAAGGTCTCCATCATTCGTATGGGAGACAGACCCTCACGACTCATACTCGAAAACGGCGTCAGACACCAATGTCACTACAACACCGTTATGGGTGAGCTTATGATGGGTGTTTTTACTTCACGCATCAACAACACACTCAAAGACTCAGGCGGTGACATAACCGTCAAGTACCAGCTCGACTTCTTCTCTGATTTAGTCAGCGACAACGAGTTTCATATCAATGTTAAAGAAAAAGAGGAAAAGCAATGACACACACATACATAAACGCTGTAGCAAATCTTAAAACAGCTATCGAAAACGCCATCAAAAAAGCTATCGAAAACGGACAGCTAAACGATGCACCTATACCTGCCTTTGTTATCGAAGAGCCTGCTGACAAAAGTCATGGCGACTTAGCAACAAACGCAGCCATGGTAGGTGCCAAGGCATTTCGTATGCCACCTTTCAAAATAGCTCAGGCTATCACAGAGAATATAGATTTATCAGGCACTATGCTCAAGCGCTTTGAGACAGCAGGTCCTGGATTCATCAACTTCTTCTTTAGTGACGATTACTTTGCTTGTGTTATTAACGAGGTGCTCACACAAGGTGAAAACTACGGACAGAGCGACTACGGACAGAACAAAAAGGTTATGGTAGAGTTTGTATCAGCCAATCCTACAGGTCCTATGCATATGGGCAATGCCCGTGGTGGTGCATTAGGCGACTGCCTTGCTTCTGTTATGCAAAAGGCAGGCTACGATGTATACAGAGAGTTCTATGTCAACGATGCAGGTAATCAGATAGAAAAATTCGCCTGCTCGCTCGAGGCAAGATACCTACAGCTTTTTGACAGTTCAGTAGAGTTTCCTGAAGACGGCTATCAGGGTAGCGACATCATAGACCACGCCAAAGCATACGCAGAAGAATACGGTGATTTCTTAGTATCAAAAGACTCAAGCAAGCGCAAGAAGGTATTAGTCGATTATGCCCTACCTAAGAACATCGACAAGATGCAGGCAGATATGGCCAAATACCGCATCACCTACGACAAGTGGTTCTTCGAGAGCACTCTGCACGAGGCTGGTGATGTCAAGCGTGTCGTTGACCTGCTTACAGACAAAGGCTTAACCTACGAAAAAGAAGGCGCTATCTGGTACAAAAACAAAGAAGTCTGCACCAATATTCTGCTCTCACAGGGCAAATCGCAAGAGTATATCGATAACCTCGAGCTCAAGGATGACGTTCTCATAAGACAAAACGGCAACCCAACCTATTTCACAGCAGACATAGCCTATCACAAAAACAAATTTGACCGTGGCTTTGACACCTGCATCGATGTATGGGGTGCTGACCACCATGGTCATGTTATGCGTATGAAAGGTGCTATGGATGCAATAGGTGAAGACTCAGACAAGTTGGATGTACTGCTTATGCAGCTTGTCAAACTCGTCAAAAACGGCGAAGCTGTCAAGATGAGCAAGCGTACAGGTAAGGCTATTGGCTTATCCGACCTACTTGACGAAGTACCTGTAGACAGCGTAAGATTTTTGTTCAACACAAGTCAGGCCAACACACAGATGGACTTCGACTTAGGACTTGCTGTTACTCAGGATAATCAGAACCCTGTCTACTATGTTCAGTATGCACATGCTCGTATCTGCAGTATTCTAAGAGCTCTGCAGGCAGACGGTATCACAATGCGAGCTTGTAGCGATGACGAGCTCAAGCTACTTAACAAGAGTGAGGAGATTGAGCTTATTCACCATCTTGCATCGTTTGAATCACAGATTATTTCTGCATCAAACGACTATGACCCTACCAAGATTACCCGTTATGTCACAACACTTGCTACCTTGTTCCACAAGTTCTACAACGCTTGCAGAGTCAAGGGCGAGGACGAGAGTCTGACTCAGGCAAGACTCTCGCTTTGTGTCTGTGTCAAGACAGTTATCAGCAACGTTCTTAAGATGTTCAACATAACCTGCCCTGACAAAATGTAATGTTTTTAAAAGTATATATTAAAAAAGTAAAAGGCTGTTCAATTCGAACAGCCTTTTTTATATTTGTTTATTTGTTTTTCTCTTTGTGTCCTCTGATTATGAACACTACACCAACAAGCGAAATCAGTACGCATGCTATAGAGAAATAACTGCTGATTTGTGCGAAAGTCTCTGCGCTGATAACAAGAGACACTACCATCATCGCAATGCACAACAGTAGCAGTGCCATAATAAATATCAATTTTTTATGCATATCAGCAACCCCTTTCAAAAAATATATCAGCAATTCTTCCGAAATCCTCCAGAGTCAAGCTCTCTGCTCTCATATTACTCTCTATTTGCGCCTGAGTCAATACATTATTTACTACTTCCTTGCTTACTCCCATAGTACACAAAGTATTTGACAAGGTTTTTCTACGCTGGGCAAATGCCGCCTTAACTACTCTGAAAAACGTTTTCTCGTCTTTTACGTCTACTCTTTTATCCTTTGCTATATCAAGCCTAATAACCGCCGAGTCCACCTTTGGTGCAGGCATAAACGACCCTGCCGATACATTAAACAGCAGTTTCGGCTTACTATAGTAGTTGACCGCTACCGTAACAGACGAGCTGTCTCTTGTACCAAGCTCTGCACATATACGCTGTGCGGCTTCTTTTTGCACCATAACAGTAATTGCCTCTATAGGTAGCTTGTCCTCAAGCAGTTTCATTATAACAGGAGATGTTATATAGTACGGCAGATTAGCACACACTACTACCCTCATATCTGAGAATTCTTCTCTTATCACCTTGTTAAGATCAAGCTTGAGTACATCCTCATTTATAACCTTTACATTGCTGTGGTCACTCAGCGTCTCCTGTAACACCGGCAGCAATCTCGTATCAAGCTCTACCGCCACCACCTTGTCACAACGCTTCGCAAGCTCATGTGTCAGCACTCCAATGCCGGGTCCTATCTCTATTACACCGACACCTTTATCTGCACCCGATTCTTCTGCCATTCTCGGACACACAGACGGATTTATAAGAAAATTCTGTCCCAATGCCTTAGAGAATGTAAACCCATAGCGTGACAATATATCTTTAATTGTTGAAATATTAGTCAACTTTTCCATTCAAATTCCGTAATCCCTTCGGATATTTATTCTTGAGCACACCATCAACCGCTTTCGCAAAAGCCAGCGGTATACCCTCTACACATACACAAGCATATCCCTTGACACTACTGTCGCACTCTATACCCTCACCATGCAGGTACCTGTACACCCTATCATCATCAAGACTCAGATTAACGATGTTTTTACAGTCTTCCACCTTACAAGCAGTAAAAGCATTGTGCAACGGCTCGTATCTCTTGCCCTTATCTATAAGCACCTCAACGCCGATTCTCAGTACCGAGAGCTTGCTTATATCTATCTTACCTGACAGCAGTTTTTCACACTCATCATTTACAGCATACACCCTATCTCCCATTTTGTACAGATTCTTGTATGTATTTAAAACAAAGAGCTCTGACAAAAATTCGTACGCTCTGCTGTCAGCTTTTTGCATATACGGCTTTTGCTTATTTCTTTTATCTTTTTTCTTATTTAGAATTATATCATCGCTCTCAGCATCTTCCCTTTTCCTAAACTTAGCAGCAAAATGTCCCTCGCCACCATTCATCGGGAAAATTCTTTTAGCGAAATTTAAAGTATCTACACCAAAGCTACATCCGCTGTCTATCAGCTCAAACTCGGGATTCTGTGACAAAAACCTTGTGACCACACCCTCGTTTTCTTCATACGAGTATGTACAGGTCGAGTACACCATCTCACCGCCTGCTCTGAGCATACTCTTTGCGCTGTTTAATATACTGAGCTGACGGTCAGCACATGATATAACATGCTCAACACTCCACTCTTTGTACGCATCCTTATCTTTACGAAACATTCCCTCGCCCGAACACGGAGCATCCACAAGTATCTTGTCAAAATACCCCTTGAGCTCCTCGCTCAGTTTTTGTGGAGATGTAGAAGACACCACAGCATTTGTGATGCCCATCCTCTCTATATTTGACAGCAGAATATTCGCTCTGTTTCTCACTATCTCGTTAGACCACAGCATACCCTCGCCTTTTAAATTCTGCGCTATCTGCGTAGTCTTAGAGCCCGGAGCTGCACACAAGTCAAGCACCCTATCCCCCGGTTTTACACAGAGCATCGTAACCGCCGACATAGCAGACGGCTCCTGAACATACAGCGCACCTGCGTGGTGCAGAGGGTGAGTCCCAACCCTGACATCATCGTCTATATAATAGCCGTCATCACAAAACGGCGTTTTCTCAATATCAAAATTCAGTTTACCAATCAGCTTGTCCTTATCACATTTCAAGGTGTTAATTCGTAAACCACGGTAGGGTTTTTCATCCATAGATTTCAAAAAATTGTCAAAATCATCTTTCAGAATTTCCCTCATTCTTTGCAAAAATTCATTCATAAGAATAATCCCTTACACTTTGCAGACACTATCACAAAAGGGAGGTGTCAACATGAGCAACCAGAACAATAATCAAAACAGAAATCAGAATAACAACCAGAACAATAATCAGAATTACAAGTCAAACAATAACCAGAACAATCAGAATAATAATCAGAACAATAGCAAGAATAATTCTAACAATCAAAACAAATCTAATAATCAGAACAACAACCAGAGTCGCTGATTATTGCAGTCCCCATTTTTGTGGGGACTGCTTACATACATCAGATTAATAGCCTAATTCTTCGCCGACAATTACTACCTTAATTCTCTCTTTGTGGCGTTGCTGTGCACAGATAACATAGTTACAGCAGATTCTGCCGTCACCACGACAGCCGTCACACATAAAGCTACCGTCAGAGCCACAAGACAAGCACTCACCTGCCTGCTCACAATATGCGCCGGTATGAAGTCTCTTTGTATTAGGAGGAGCAGCCTTGGTCTTGACTCTGTATACAGCCTCATCAAGATTCTTAACTATCTTGTTATATCCACATACAACTATAACACTCTTTGGGCCGTACAGAATAGCAGACACTCTGTTTGAGTTGCCGTCAACATTGTACAGCTCGCCATATTCTGTAACCGCATTTGAGCTTGTAAGATAAACATCAGCAAAGTAAGCCTTTCTCATAAGCTGTTCTGCCTCGTCCTTATCCTTAGCTGCAGAGCGGTCTATATATTCATAGTTGCCGTTTTTTACAGCATCAATCACACCGACCTGTTTTAGAGTTTCAGAGCCGCCGTTTGTTACTGTATCCGACTCATTCATAAGCGACAAGACCTTCTCAAGTGCCTCTTCTTTAGTCTCGCAGTAAAAACCGAGCATATTATTTCTCTCGAGATTCTTAATAGTTTTATTGATTATTTCGATATCCTTTACTTTCATAATTCACACCTCTAAAACTTTATAGATTTTTATTATACTAAGTATTTACATATTTTTCAAGCATTTGGATCAACAAATGGCACGCCCAGATACTGCGCCACGCTCTGCGATAAGTTTCTCGCAATATTATCTATGTTCTGTCTTATAAAATCTGCATCCTGTTCATTATCATGATACGCCACCTCAACGAGTACCGCAGGTGCTTTAGTTCGTCTGACTTCAGCAAGCGAGGTAGTAGGTATCGTGCGCACCCTGTCAGATAACGGATATATTTCCTTATAGTTATCCTCAATAATTTCTGCCAACCTCTCACCGTTATCGCTGTCAGGATAATAGTATACCTCTACTCCTCTGTTTTGTCCTTCTCTACCCTGTCCCGATGCATTAGAGTGAAGTGCTAAATGCAGGTCGTAATCACCCGAGTTTGATTGTGCAATAGCTTGCGATAGCGTCTGATTTGGAGTATTTCTGTCAAAGGTTATCCCTGATGCCGTCAGATACGGCTCCATCGCATCAGCTATCAGATTCATATAATACTCCTCATTGCCACCGTTTACATATGGATTAAACTCCTGCAACGATGGGCTCAAAAAAACATTAGGCATAACAATATCTCCTGTCACTATATAATAGGTAAAGGAGCAATCACCCAACTTTACCAATTAATTATACTCAAATTTTTTAAAAAATATTCGAAAAAACTCTTTACAAACTATTTGATACCTGCTATAATAATTACAGAAAACAGTAATGATTACTGTTTTTGAGGAGGGAGCTTTATGAAAGGTCACAACTTCAGCTCCAAGAGAGAGGCGATTTTTCGTACAATACAAAGCACCAAGTGCCACCCAAGTGCTCAGTGGGTGTATGACAGGCTAAAAGACGAGATTCCTAATCTGAGTCTTGGCACAGTGTATAGAAACATCGCTCTATTCAAAGAGCAAGGCAGAGTCATCACTGTAGCAAGCGTCAACGGTGAGGAGCGTATCGATTCCGACACATCCGACCACGCTCACTTCATCTGTGAGAGTTGCAACAATGTCTTAGACCTGCACTCTACCGAGCTTAGCCCGCTTGAGATAGAGCTCAACAACAAGGGCTTTGATATCAAAAGAAAAAACGTAGTATTTTATGGCATATGTCAGAAATGCTGCTTAAAACAAAACTAATTTATAAATTTTTTGGAGGTTATTATTATGAAATGGGTTTGTCCAGTATGTGGTTATGTACACGAAGGAGATGTAGCACCTGAGGTTTGTCCAGTATGTAAGGTGCCGGGTGAGAAGTTCAACAAGATGGCTGACGATGCAGGCTTTGCTTGCGAGCACGTTGTAGGCATCGCAAAGGACGCACCACAAGATATCATTATGGATCTCAGAGCTAACTTTGAGGGTGAGTGCAGTGAGGTTGGTATGTATCTTGCTATGGCAAGAGTTGCTCACAGAGAGGGTTATCCTGAGATAGGTCTCTACTGGGAGAAGGCAGCATACGAAGAGGCTGAACACGCAGCAAAATTTGCAGAGCTTTTAGGCGAAGTAGTAACAGACTCTACAAAGAAAAACTTAGAGCTCAGAGTTGACGCTGAGACAGGCGCTTGTCAGGGCAAGCTTGACCTTGCAACTCGTGCAAAAGCTTTAGGTCTCGATGCTATCCACGACACAGTTCACGAGATGGCTAAGGACGAGGCAAGACACGGTGCAGGCTTCAAGGGTCTACTCAAGAGATACTTTGGTTAATCTTTAGCAGGGAGCTCTATACTCCCTGCTTTTTTCATAAAACAATATATTGTTCATAAAATATAAAAGATTGGAGGTCATCATATGAAAAGACTTATAAGCTTAACATTAATAGCATTACTCGCAGTTTCCCTTATAGGCTGTACCCAGAGTCAACCTACAGTAGAAACAGTAATCGAAACCGTACTTGTCGAGGTACCTGTTACCGAATCCCCTGCTACACAGCCTACACAAATCGAAGAACCTGCCAATGAAACAAACAAAGAAAAAATAACAGAACAAGAAGCAAAGGACATTGCCTTCAAGCACGCAAAAGTAAACAGCTCTGATGCAAAATTCGTCACCACAGAGCTTGACTATGATGATGGCATCCTAAGGTACGAGATAGATTTTCATAGTGGCTCATACGAATACGACTACGAAATAGATGCACTCACAGGCTCAATTCTATCCTACGACAAAGACAAAGAAGACATATATTAATACATCACTAATAAAATCAAGCCTCAGCTTTATTCAAGCTGAGGCTGTTTTCTTATTTATATAATATCTTATGTTAGTCTACACTAATAACTAAGCTACAGGTTCTGTTATTATAAAATCATACTCATAACTATCATAATTGTTTTCGCTGTCACGAATCTCAACTAAAACCTTATGCTCGCCAACGCTAAGTCTACCCATTGAAAACTCGTTAGAATCGCTGTAATCCTGTACAAGTGCCATATCATCAAGTGTAAATTTATATTTACAAGGTCCATCAGTATAGTACACATATGCTGAAATCACAGCATCCTCATAACTGCAAACGTCTAACTGATTTAAACTTACACCAACGATTTTTGGAGTGTTGATATCCGTAAACTCAATAACTTCATATTCTGTTTTGTACTCTTCGCACTCGTCAAATGTGTTGTACACCCTGACAGTTAACTCGTATATACCAGGTGTATCAAAAGTATATTTTAACTCCTTGCTTTCTGCTCTTGATTGTGTGTACACTATCACACCATCTTTTGAAATCTCAAATTCATACTCAAGTATAGAATCTGTACAAGTAGCCCATACATCAAAGGTAACAGGCACACCAGCCATAGCTTTTGAAGAAGAAAAGTCAGACTTAACATTTACTATAGAAATATAATGGTCAATATAGTTGCTTGAGGTAGGATATTCGTCTATCAGCTTAGCTAACTTTTTCTGAACAAATGTAGCGTCTAAAATAGTAACACTGCCATCAGCATCTACATCCGCTATAGCCTTGGTCAATTTATCAAATTCAAGATTGTTCACAAGATACATCTGGATATAGGTAGCATCAAGAATATCTGTCTGCCCGTTTCTGTGTACATCTCCGTAATAACGAGGTGAAGGCACAGCGCCAGCAGTAATAGTTAGAACTGATAAACACATTATTATAATCAGTATTAAACAAATTAATTTTTTCATAATATTACCTCCCCTATATAATAAATAATGTTTACACTCAATTTTGTGGGTATAAATAATATACTCCTTGTATCTTTATAATACCATAAAAGAAAAATGTATTCAATTAACAAGGTATACAAAATATGCGTACTGAAATATACATAATAGACAATTAAGGGGGTGTTTTGTGTTGAAAATGCTACATAAAAAGTGATGTGGTGTGTGTCGCAATTTTCTTACCAAAAAATCAAATCTCGATTGCAATTATTAAGAAAATAAAGTAAAATATACGAAAAGCTAAATATTAAAGTAAATCTATAAATATTCTGGGAGTAATAATATGCTGAGCGTTGGACTTAAGAACACACTGACTATAACAGTAACCACAGACAAAACAGCCAAGACTATGGGTAGCGGTACACTCGATGTTTTTGCTACGCCTGCAATGGTAGCACTTATGGAGCAGACCGCCGCACAAAGCATTGAGCCTCATCTTGATACAGATATCACAAGTGTCGGCACAAAGATTAACGTAGAGCACCTGTCTGCTGACCCTGTCGGTATGAAAATAACCTGCGAGAGCACACTAAATAAGATAAACGACAGACAACTGTGCTTTGACATAGTCTGCTATGACAAACACGGCATTATAGGCAAAGCATACCACGAGCGTTTTCTCATAAAATCAGAACGCTTTATGGAAAAAACTAACGCAAAATTATAAAAGATGATACAAAAAAGCGATGCAACCTATACGTTGCATCGCTTTTTGTTTTATCCGATAAGCTCTTTGAGTTTTTGTGTCACCAATGCAGCGTCCGCCCTGCCACGAGAATTTTTCATAACATTACCCAGCAGTGCCATCAGCGCTTTTTCTTTACCGCCTTTGTAGTCTGCTACCGCATTTGGCATACTGTCTATAGCACTTTGACACAGAGCAGTAAGCTTTGTATCATCAAGTCCTGCCATATCCTCTTCGGATATATAGTCTTTGACCCCTTTGCCACTATCAAGCATCTTATCAAGAGTTGATTTTGCAAGGTTGTTCTTTATCTTGCCGCTTTCAATAAGTGATACTAATTCATTAAGACTCTGTGGTGTAACTTTTACCTCAAATTTTTCTTTATCTGTTTCTGTCTCAAGTCGAGAGAACATCTGTCCTATCATAAAGTTAGCTACTGTTTTAGGGTTTTTGAGTCCCTGTATTGCCTTGTCAAAATACTCGCTTATCTTCCTGTATTTTGTCAGTTGCATAGCATCTTTCTCAGGGATATTGAGCTGTGACACATATCGTCTGAGCTTGTGCTGTGGAAACTCAGGCAGCGACTGTCTTATTCTATCCACCTGCTCTTCGCTCACATCAATAGCTACCAAATCAGGCTCTCTGAAGTATCTGTAATCGTGTGCATCCTCTTTGCCTCTCATAGATGATGTTGTGTTAGTTGCATCATCATAGCGCAAGGTCTCCTGCACTACCTTACCACCTGATTCTATCACATTAATCTGGCGGTTATACTCATATTCCATAGCCTTAGTGATAAAGGTTATAGAGTTCATATTCTTAATCTCTGTGCGAGTGCCAAACACTTCTGAGCCTTCTTCTCTTACTGAGATGTTAACATCACAGCGCATCGAGCCCTCCTGCATACGACAGTCAGATATACCGATATATCTCATAATCTGCTGGAGCTTCTCAACATACTCTCTCGCCTCATCGGCAGAACGTATATCAGGCTCAGACACTATCTCTATCAGTGGTACACCACCACGATTATAGTCTATATAGGTGTCGCCGTCTTTGTGTATCAGCTTTCCTGCATCTTCTTCTATGTGGATACGGTTAATTCTGATTTTTTTACCGCTTGACAGCTCTATATATCCATTCTCACACAGCGGTCTGTCAAACTGAGATATCTGATATGCCTTTGGCAAGTCAGGGTAGCAGTAGTTTTTTCTATCCATCATAGAGGTCTTTGCAATAGTACAATTTGTAGCAAGTCCCGCCATGATAGCGTAGTTTACCACCTGCTCGTTGAGTTTAGGCATAGCACCCGGCAGACCTATGCACACAGGACAGCAATGTGTGTTAGGCTCACCGCCAAACTGTGTTGTACACGAACAGAAAATCTTGGTTTTGGTCGCAAGTTCAATGTGGGTCTCAAAGCCTGCTACTAATTCATATCTCATAGCTTTACACCCCACTTTGTATCTTTATAGTTATCTGTTGCCTGCTCATACTTATAGGCAATATTCAGTATTGCCTTCTCACAGAATTTATTACCGATAATCTGCATACCTATAGGCATGCCGTTACTGCCAAAACCACACGGCACAGACACAGCAGGCAGCCCTGCTATATTGACGGGTACTGTACATATATCTGTGTTGTATGTCTGTACAGGGTCAAGCTGCGCCTCGCCTTTTTTAAATGCCGTCATAGGCACAGTTGGCGCTAAGATAACATCAACCTGTTCAAATGCACGCTCAAATGCTTTGACTATAGCACCTCGCAGATTCTGTGCTTTTTTATAGTAAGCATCATAATAGCCTGACGATAACACATAGGTACCAAGCAGTATCCTGCGTTTGACTTCTTTCGAGAAGCCCTCACAGCGTGTTTTGCACACCATATCGTGAACCGAGTTATAGTGCTCTGTTTTGTATCCGTATCTGATACCATCATATCTGCCAAGATTAGACGATGCCTCAGCACACGCAAGAATATAGTATACAGGCAAAGCATATTTAAGTGACGGCATATCAAAGTAAATTATCTGTGCACCCATTTTTTCATACACCTTCACAGCGTCACAAAATGCCTCTTTTACATCATCGCTGAGCATCTCAATATAGTCTCTTGCTATACCGATTTTTTTGCCTTTTATGTCGTCACCAAGACTCTCTGCGGTTTTATCCTTAGCACCTACCGATGTACTGTCATGCTCATCGTATTTTGCTATAGCATCATATACTATAGCTACATCTTCTACATTTTTAGCTATTGGTCCTATCTGGTCAAGTGAGCTTGCATAAGCTATCAGTCCGTATCGTGATACAGCACCGTATGTTGGCTTTAGTCCTACTATTCCGCAAAAAGACGCAGGCTGGCGTATACTGCCACCCGTATCAGACCCAAGACCATACACAGCTATATCAGCACCTACAGCCGATGCAACACCGCCCGAGCTACCGCCTGCACAATGCTCAGTATTGTGCGGATTTGCACTACCGCCAAAGTACGAGTTCTCAGACGAAGAGCCCATCGCAAACTCATCCATATTAGTTTTGCCGAGCAGTACAGCTCCCTGAGATTTCAGTATTTCCCACACAGTAGCATCATATATAGGAGTGTAATTACTGAGCATTTTAGATGCACAGGTTGTCCTTACATCCTTTGTAGATATATTATCCTTGAGCGTCATAGGAATACCCTCAAGCAGACCTATCTTCTCTCCATTTTTTATCTTCTCATCAACAGCCTTAGCCTGACTTAGTGCTTTCTCCTTGGTTACCGTAATATAAGCGTTAAGCTCTTTGTTTGAACGACTAATCTCTTCAATATACCTCTTTGTAAGCTCAACACAAGTAATCTCGCCCGACTCAAGCATAGCGTGAATTTTTCTAATCATACTCATAGCTACGCCTTCTTTCTCAGCAGAAAATGCTGGTCTTTGCTCTCTGGAGCGTTCCTCAGAATTTCGCTTTGGTCGTAAGAATCTTTGACCTCATCACTTCTGAAAGCATTAGAAAGGTTGTTGATATTATCAAAGGTTTCTGTGCTCTGTTGGGCATTATTGATAGTGTCTGCAAAATCTATTATCTTCTGCATATCACAGGTTAATATATCGAGCTCATCTTCAGGTACAAACAGCTTTGACAATATAGCGATATTCTCTATATCTTCTCTTGTTATCATAGCAATTAACCCTTTCTGTAAAAATCTGAATAAAATGTGAGTAAAAAATTATTATAAAAAATTTAAAAAATTCACTTTTTTCTCAAAAAAATATTCCACTCGATATATTATAGCACAACACTATAACAAAATAAATAAATTTTAAACTTTTCGAACTTATATTAAAAAAATCGGTGCATTCACAAAAGAATGCTCCAAAAATTTTAATTTATTTTTTCAAATATGTCAGTCCTGTCTCGCCGATAGCACCATCTATACCTGTAAATCCTGATGCACAGCAAACATAAACCCTCATATTACCCTGTCCTACTGATGGTACAGTAAGTGTACCATTGGTAACAGTCATAACATCGCCTGTAATAGCATCGATATACTTGCCATTAGGGATGTTCTTGAATGTAGCACCATCTGTAATAGTAACAAGTGCAAGAGAATCTATCTTTTCTGTTGCATTTGTATATCTCTTAACATATGCCATATTACCTTGTACATAGTTAGAAGATACTGTGTACTGACCCTTCTGCAAAGCAGGGATAGCACGTCTTACAGCATTGAGCTTAGTGATATGCTTAGCAAGCGGATATTTGAGAGTATCTGCAACCTTGCCTGTTGCTGTATACTCTGAGAAATCAGAAGCCGATACTGTACCCTCGAGGTAGTCGCCAAAGTACGCACGGCCTGTAGTAGATAATGGAACCTCAGGTCCCTTATCAATAACCTGGCCCTTCTGGAACTCAACCTCGCCACCGTAATAAAGACAAGGAATACCACGGAATGTAAACATAAGGTTTAAGTTCTCAGCCCATGCCGGAGTGCCTCCTGCAAATCTGTTAGCCTGACCGTTATCAGGAGAGTAGTCGTGAGACTCAACATAAACAACGTTCCATGTAGAGTCATTAAAATACGGGTCAGATGCCTTGCCTATACCAAATGCACCTGATGCAGAGTTAAAGCACCAGTGCATCTGGAAGTCGATAGCACCCATACCTGAGCTCTTTGAATAATCAGGTGTATGATATGTAATACCGTTTAGGAATGCATTATCAGATGTCGGCTGATTTTCAGGCTTATCGTATGCGTTCCAGTGGTCGAGAGTGAGTTCGAGGTTAGTCTTGATTGACTCAGGGTCTGTGCCCCACTGCCACTTGTTAGCCCATGAATTATCTGTCTCGTCCCATGTATAGAACTGTACAGACTCACCAGCGTGATCACGATACCATACCTGACTGTAACGACAGCAAATCTCACCAAACATATAGAAGTTCTCGTTGCCTGCTGCCTTTGCGGCATCATTCATCTGATCATTATACATAAGGTTAAGAGTAAGTCTTGGAATATGTCTGACTGTATCGACTCTGAAGCCGTCAACGCCCATATCAAGATAGTTAGAATAAGCGTTTACTGTATACTCAGCAACTGCCGGATTCTCGGTATTAAGGTCAACGCAGTCACCTGCTATCTGGCTGTACTTGTTGGTATAATCGTCCCAGTTGAAATTACCATAGAAACCGTTGTGATAATAGTTGTTAGGGTTAGCAACGCTGTCGTGTGATACGTTGTCATTGAAGCCCTCCGTCTGCTTCATAAGCTGAAGTCTTGAGTTGTACTGCTGAGCAGGTGTGAGATTATAATACTCTTGCGCAGAGCTGACACCACAGTAGTCAAGCAAGGTCTTTGTAGGAACCATAGAATCCTCTAAGCTCTCGAGGTCCTTGATGTCATCGTACTTCTTAGTAAAGAGAGGAGCGAGAGTAGCCTCACCAAAGTTACCCGTGTGGTTCCATACAACGTCCTGAATAATCTTCATGCCCTTATCATGTGCGGCAGAGATGAGATCCTCATATGTAAAATCGCTTGACTCATATCTTGCATCTACTGTATTGAAGTCCATAGCATGATAGCCGTGGTAGTCATAGCCTGATGCATTAGTAACTACAGGAGTAATCCAGATAGCACTAAAGCCGAGCGCCTTGATGTAATCGAGCTTGTCAGCGAGGCCCTTAAAGTCACCACGCCATGCAGGGTCTGAGTCAGGGTTGTTTGCCTTCTGGTCATCCCAACAATGAACGTTGTTGCCTGTATCACCATCGTAAAAACGAGTTGTAATTACAAAGTAAATTGTATCTTCACGCATATCGCATGAATCATAAGAATCAGGCTCTTCAGGATTTCTGCTTCTCCACTTGCCGTCTTTGTACCACCACTCACCCGTATTTCTTGTAAGTTCAGGTGTGAGCTGACCGTCAAGAGTAGAAGTGCCATCTGTGAACATAAGGTTGACCTTTGTAGAAGAGCTGAATGTGTACTTGTACCAGTTTGTGCCTGCCTGTGTGCTGTCCTTAGTCATCTTGACACCTGGATATGATGTCTCAAGATTAGAAGGCAGTGCGTTCCAATAATAAACATATGGCACACAGTCCTCAGACTTAAAGTATACTGTGATACCACTTTCGTCTGTTGCTTGTGTATCTGAAACCTCTGTTTCTACTGCGTAAGAAGAGACAACGCAAACAGATACAATAAATAAAGCAACAAGCAATACTGAAATTAATCTTTTAATTGTATTCATTGTGTCCCCTCCTTACCACTCAGATTCGTCTATTAATTTTGCAAGATATCTCTGAATCTGGGTTGCATCAAGGATAGTTACCTTGTTGTCATCATCAACCTTAGAGTTTGCAAGATTAATTTCTGTTTCGTCAATTATCTTTGCAAGGTATCTCTGAATCTGGGTTGCATCCAGAATAGTTACCTTGCCGTCAAGGTCTGAGTCACCCTTGAGTGTAAAGCCTGTGTCAGGAATCTTAGTTGGTTCCTGTGTAGGAGCCTCGGTCACATCAGGTGTATCATCAGGGTCTGTCGGGTCTGTGATAGATGTTACACAATTGAGTGTATATGTACGCTCGTCTACTGAGTTATCAGAAGCCTGAACAGAAACTACAAGTGTATAAGTACCTACAGCCTTTGGTGTAAAGCTGTAGCTTGAGTTGCGTGTATAATATGGAACATTGACTATGTCGCCGTTTTTGTCCTTGACAGTGTACTTGTAAAACAACAGGCTTGTGCCGACATTGCCGCCGCCTGCCTTAACAGTTACGGTCTGTGCCTTGTTAACAAGAATCTGTCCGCCGTTTGGTGTGACTCTCTTGATAACAGGAGTCTTAAGAGAAGCATCTGACTCTATAGTATAGCTCATAGTTCTCTCGTTAGTGTTGCCCTTGGTGTCTTTAAACTCAAACTTGAGAGTATATGTGCCTGTAGCAACAGGAGTCCACTTGGCAGTATTTGACGAGCTAAAGTTAGACAATACAGTAGTCTTTTTGTTGCTGTCTATAACGCTGAACTTGTAGCTTACTGCACCTTCTGTGCTTGTAGCCTGTGCTGAGAGCACGATATCCATATCAGTATACTGTGGAGACTTTACGTCTGTAGTAAAGCTTGTTACCTTGATAGCTGACACATCGTAAACTTCCCATGTGTTAGTCTTGTTATCAAAGATATATCCATTGCCCGGATACTGTAAATTACTTGTCTGTGTTGAACCATTGTTAAAAATAATCATATTGTATGCAGCGTCAGAAGGAACATCGTACTGCCATACATCATCTCCGATATTGGTCATCTTGACACCTGGCCAAGACTTGTTCTCTACTGACACACCCTCTACCCACATATATGCGTTAACTGTAGACCAGCCTGCGCTGTTTCTGCAATAAACAGTACCGCCTGCAGATGATGAGCCACCTGATGTAGTAGGAGTCTGTGTAGTAGGCGCCTGTGTAGCAGGGGCTGATGTAGGAGCCTGTGTAGCCTCACCACCTACAGATGAGAGTGCTATAGCATTAACACCTGAAGAAGCTGTGGCAAAATAAATACGAACAGGTTCACGGTTGTTATTCCAGATATGATAACACTGGTTGCCTCCATATTGACCGTACTGGAGATAGTACGGACCTGACTGTGCAGCTACTTTTACAGTCTGATTTGACAGAGCCTGTGAGCCTGATGAAGAGCTTGTTGAAATAATAAAGCAGTAGTCACCGCCTGAAAAGCTCTCTATGTCATAATAGTAGTAACCAAGCGAGCTGTCATAGGTAAATGAACCTGTAGGACCACTCATAGAATTAAAATCAGGTCCGTTGTTGTTAAGTCCGTAGAAGTAGTATGTATCAGCCGAAGTATTGCTAAGCTGTGTTGTGCCTGCAGATGCACAAACAAACATACTAAGTAACATAGTCAGAACTAAAACAACACATACAACCAGCCTGGTGTTATGTTTTTTGTTCACCATAATATTACCTCCCTATTAGTATAGTGATGTATGTATCCAATGCATAGATACACTATTATAACAACATAAATTTAGCACATAATTTTGTATATTTCTATATAAATCTCAGTTTTTTCAAAACTAAGATATAAACTTACCAGCATATGGCGTTTTTTTATCTTTCAAAAATTTGCACATACTTAAAAACAAAAAAACGACCATTCGAAAGAACAGCCGTTTTTATAAAAGATTATTTGATTTTATCCCAGTATGCTTTGAACGCCTGCTCGTTCTTGTTGTCTCCAAACTCATAGTAAGTTCTGTCTTTAAGAGCATCAGGCAGATACTGCTGATAAGTATAGTGATTAGGATAATCGTGCGGGTATATATAGTGCTGACCCTTGACCTTCTGATCCTCACCGTCATAGTGCATATTCTGCAATTGTCGTGGTATCGGGCCACCTGCCCCGTTGCTGACATCTTCCATAGCGGCTACGATAGCGTTGTGTCCTGAATTAGATTTAGGTGCAAGTGCGACCATAATTACCGCATCAGCAAGCGGAAGCCTTGCCTCAGGCAAACCCACCTGAAGTGCTATGTCTACACAAGACTTGACTATAGGCATAATCTGCGGATACGCAAGTCCGACATCTTCGCACGCACAAACCAAAAGTCGTCTGCACGCACTCATAATATCGCCTGCATCAAGTAATCGTGCAAGATAATATATAGCAGCATCCGGGTCTGAACCACGCATACTCTTCTGATAAGCAGAGACTATATCGTAGTGTTCGTCACCATCACGGTCGTATCTGTTGGCACTTCTCTGCGTAAGCTCTCTGACAGAATCATCTGTTACAACAAGCTTGTCGCCCTCAGTCACAGCCGAAAGCACTGAGAGCTCGACTGCGTTCATAGCCTTTCGTACATCTCCACCACAGGATGCGCTGATGTGATCAATAGCATCCGGCGAGATAACTATCTGCTTTTGCATCTCATCACTCAAAACACCTATGGCTCTTGTGACAGCCTTTTTGACCTCAGCTTTATCAACTGACTTGAACTCAAACACCGTGCTTCTGCTTAAAATCGCATTGTAAACATAGAAGTACGGATTCTCTGTAGTAGAAGCAATGAGAGTAATCTTGCCGTTCTCTATAAATTCAAGCAGAGTCTGCTGCTGCTTTTTGTTAAGATACTGAATCTCATCAAGATACAGCAGTATACCATTGATACCCTCGAAAGTATCAAGTGATGACACTATCTCTTTGATATCAGAGGTAGAGGCGGTAGTGCCGTTGAGCTTCTTGAATGTACGGTTGGTAGACTTGGCAATATAAGATGCAAGGGTTGTCTTGCCAACACCTGACGGACCGTAAAATATTAAATTTGGTATTCTACCGCTTTGAATAATCTTATAAAGCGGTTTGTCAGGGGCTAACAGATGTTTCTGACCTACAATATCATCAAGTGACTGCGGTCTTAATCTGTCGGCAAGTGGTGATGACATAGTGTCGCTCCTTGCTTTAAAAAACGATGATTATTACTCGTAAAGCGGATATTTGTCACAGATAGAAGTTACCATCTGTCTAACCTTCTCTGCGTTGCCCTCGTAATCTTTGATAACCAAAGAGATACACTCAGCAATTACGTCCATATCCTCTTCGTTTAAGCCTCTTGTAGTAGCTGCTGCTGTACCTATACGAACACCGCTTGTGACAAATGGGCTGAGTGGCTCGTTAGGAATAGTGTTCTTATTGAGAGTGATGAAGCACTCGTCGAGTCTGTGCTCGAGCTCTTTACCTGTGACACCCTCTTCTCTCAAGTCAAGCAACATAACGTGATTATCTGTACCACCTGAGATGAGTGTGTGACCACGCTTAACAAGACCATCTGCCAAAGCCTTGCAGTTGCTGACAACCTTAGCGCCGTACTCCTTGAACTCAGGCTTTAAAGCCTCGCCAAAGCACACAGCCTTAGCAGCGATAATGTGCATTAATGGACCACCCTGTGTACCCGGGAACATAGCCTTGTCGATAGTCTTTGCATACTGCTCCTTGCACAGAATGAGTCCGCCACGAGGACCTCTGAGAGTCTTGTGGGTTGTTGTAGTAACGATATCTGCATATGGTACAGGGTTCTGATGTACGCCTGCAGCTACCAAACCTGCGATATGTGCCATATCTACCATAAGATATGCGCCTACCTCGTCACAGATAGCTCTGAATTTTGCAAAATCTATTTCTCTTGGATATGCAGAAGCACCGCAAACTATCATCTTAGGTTTGCACTCTTTTGCAATCTCAAGAACATTATCATAATCTATGCGATGTGTAACAGGGTCAACACCATATGAGACAAAGTTAAAATACTTGCCTGACATATTAACAGGTGAGCCGTGAGTGAGGTGTCCACCCTCTGAGAGATTCATACCCATAATGGTATCGCCAACCTCGAGCATTGAAAAATACACAGCCAAATTAGCCTGTGAGCCTGAGTGTGGCTGAACGTTAGCGTGGTCAGCACCGAAAAGCTCGCATGCTCTTTTGCGTGCTATATCCTCTACAACGTCTACTGCATAGCAACCGCCGTAGTAACGCTTGCCGGGATAACCCTCTGCATATTTGTTAGTGAGCACGCTGCCCATAGCAGCCATTACTGCAGGAGAAACGATGTTCTCGCTGGCAATAAGCTCGATATTTCTTCTCTGTCTGTTGAGTTCTTCTTTCATTGCCTTTGCTACGTCACTATCGTAGCTCTCTACAAATGAAATTGAATCAAGTGCGTCTTTGTACATTTCCTAATCACCTTTCAAGAGTATTTATATTTCCCAGCTAAAGCTGATAATTAACTATAATTAAAAATTAAATAAGTTTGTCTTTGATACGATTTATGAGCTTGTACATATCGTCAAGTGTGCTGACCCTGCAGGCATCGTTTCGAAATGCTGCTGCTCCGGAAAATCCCTTGAGATAATGCGGGATATGAGCACGAGCCTCTCGCATACCGATATACTCGCCCTTGTATTTGCACAGGCTCTCTATGTGGTGTTGCATAACCGAGAGCTTGTCCTCTAAGGTCGGGTGTGTAAAAGTACCTTTGGCAAAATACTCGTTAATATTCTCAAACAAAAACGGATTTCCAAGCGCTCCTCTGCCTATCATAACAAGGTCACAGCCTGTGTGCTCGTACATACGCTTGCAATCAGCAGGGGTGCATACATCACCGTTGCCGATGACAGGTATAGTCAAGTGAGCTTTGAGCTGTTTGATTATATCCCAGTCAACAGGTGGAGCGTAATACTGTGCTCTGGTCCTGCCGTGAATAGTTATCGCTTTGGCACCGTTTTCTTCACAGATAGTGGCTACCTGTAATGCATTTATGTGGGTATCATCCTCGCCCTTGCGAATCTTGACAGTTACGGGGATATCGACAGATTTTGAGACAGCGGATACTATCCTGCCACAAAGTATTGGGTCTCTCATAAGTGCCGCACCGCTACCGTTAGAGCTGATCTTTGGTGCAGGGCAACCCATGTTAATATCAATAACCTCGGGCTTGTATCTGAGGGCAAACTGTGCAGCCTGTGCCATAGTCTCAGGCTCGTTGCCGAATATCTGAACAGCACACGGGTGCTCGCTGTCTGACAGCTGCATAAGCTGTGCGCTCTTTGCGCTGTTATATGATATGCCCTTGGAGCTTACCATCTCAGACACGCAGTAGCACGCACCAAAGTCACAGCAAATCTCTCGAAATGCTCTGTCGGACAAGCCTGCCATAGGTGCAAGACACGCATAGCCGTTAATCTCTACGTTGCCTATCTTCATCTTCTGTTGTCACGACTTGACTTTGAACTTGTCTGTCGGGTGCGCTGAGATACCAAAACGCCTGCAATAACCGCAATGCCGACTGCTACACACAGCCAAGCTATAACTCCGCCGATAAGAGATGTCTCTGTAACCTCTACTGCAGGAATAACGACAGTAGTAGCCTCTACTACCTCTTGAGACTCAACCTGTGGAAGCTCTTCATAATATATGTCGTAGTATGTCTCAAACGCCTCAGTTTCATCTTCTATGTACTCAGGCTCTTCTACAATCTCGGGCTCGGTTTCTTCTACTACTATCTGAGGCTCAGTAGGCTCGTATATAGTCTCGACATAACCCACAGTCTCATCAATAGGAGTGTCAGGCTCTGCAACAGCAAGGGCTGAGACCGTAGACATAAGCAGTAGCGTCAACAAAGTCATAAGTGTGAATATTAAATTTGCAATGCGTTTATTCTTGCTCATAATCCTCACCTGTATTATAGAGAAATTAGCTTTCACAAATTAATCCATTATACAGTATAGCAAATCTATTTTATTTTTGCAAGACTTGAGCTAAAGCGTTGCCGAGCATCTGCCCTGTGCGTACTGCCTCATCTAAAGTATTGGCGTCTGTGCCGACCTCTATCAGAAGTGAACCGGAGTTTGCATTCATATTGTATGTGAAATTGCCAAAGTTAAGCGGGCGGGTTATCCCCGGATACATAGTCTCTGCTGTACTTTGCAATTTGAGCGCAAAATTAAGATTATCCTCCCATGTCGGAAACTCAGTATATGTGGCATCGCAACCTGTCATTATCATAATCTGTGCGGCTTTCTCTGACTTATATGTAAAGGTAGGCTTTAGCTTGGTCGAATCATCCTTGGTCATAGAGTCTCTGTGAATATCAAGCACAACCTTGATTTCACTATACTTATCAAGATAATCTGTGATAGTGTCATAGCTTCTTGCATATGCACCATCATATGATGGACTGTCGTGTTGAACCTTTGAATGAACTACACCTATGCCGTGTGATTTGAGAGCTGATGCTATCGCCTCTCCCACCTTTGTGACATTTTTATCATTATCGGTGGTACGAGGATAAAAATCCTCATAGTAATAGCCATTGTCATCGCTCATATAGCTTTCGCAGGTGTGAGTATGAACTATGAGCACCTGTGCCTGTCGGGTATCCGCTATATCAAACGGAAGCTCACTACTAAGAATATCCTCTATATCTAAATCATAAGAGGTGGAGTTTTTGACGCTGAAATTATCAAAACTCAGAGGTGCGCTTATCTGTAGCTCTTCTATAGGATAGGTCTGACCACTGTCTGATATTTTATCATCTATCTTTGTGACAGAATTATCGGACTTATTATCGTTTTTTGGCTTTTGTACAGAGGCAACGGGAGTTGTGTCAGACTCTTTGTAATCAACGCTTCCGTTAGGAAATACTGAAAAAACCGACATAAACGCTGAATCCTCTACAACATAACTGCATCTATTGAGCGTACTCACTACTGATACAATAGAAAGAGCCAAAATATTGATTGAAATAAAAATGCACGCAACTGCTTTGAGCCTGTCTTTGAACATTTTACCCACCTGCCTTCTCACACAATTCTATGCAAAACGCAAGCGGGATATTCTATACTACAACAGAGATATAAGGTCAGATATCTCAAAATCAGGCTGCAACGCAAAATTAATTGCAAGCGAAATAAGCTTTGCGGCTCTGTCGACAAGCAAGTCAATTTCGCTTGGGGTTACTACCATTGCCCTGCCTTTAGGCGAAACCTTTGTGTACAAATCCGCTATATCACGCTCACCTGAGATATGAAGCAAATCTGTCGCCAAAGTAAGAGCATCTACTACTGTCGGTACACCTACTGATATAACAGGTACACCCATAGACTCTTGTGTTATCTGTGCTCTGTGATTTTGTACACCTGCCCCCGGAGAAATACCTGTGTCTGATATCTGCAAGGTACAGCCGAGTCGCTCGAGTCTTCGTGATGCCAACGCATCTATCACAACAATCGCAGTAGGCTTGATACGCTTTGCAACGCTCAATAAAAGCTCGCCGGTCTCTATGCCTGTCTGACCTGTAACACCTGTTGACATAACCGCTACAGGACGAAGCTTGTCGAGCCCTGTGCTTCTGGCTATCTCGCCTGTTATATGCCTTGTTGCAAGTATTCCCTGTGCAGATTTCGGGCCTAATGCATCGGGGGTTATTCTGATATTACCAAGTCCTGCAACAAGCACAAGTCCATATGCCGGCAACAGGCTCTTTATCTGCTCACCGATTATGACCAAACGCTTGTCGGTATCTCTGAAATTGTCACTTAGCGGTGGCAACTCAACTGTGATATATGTGCCTATTGGCTTGTTGATTAATCTTGATGCACGCTCGGTTTTTACTATCATCTTCTGTATCTCAATATTCTCAGCCTTATCAACGCTATACTCTACACCATGAATATGCTCACCTGCAAGCTCGTGAGCCTCAAGCGCCAGGTCTGTACGCAACTGCATAGTATCCCTCCGTAAAATGCACAAGTTATACATATATTATTTGTACAATATGCCGTAGTTAATACTATTTACTTTATTTTCTTTTATTGATATAATGTATATGTATGGGTATGTAACTCTTTATTCTATTAACAATAAGGATGATCGTATGAAAATTTCTAAAATTCTCGCTGTTTTGCTGGCTGTTGTGATCGTATGCGGTTGCACTATGAGTGTTTCAGCAGCAACGGTTGACTCTATCGACACTAAAGCAAACACACAAGCGGCTGTTCTTGCGGCTGACTTTGATATTGAAGGTGTTGCTACTGATGTCGATACAGACCTGCCAAGCAGATACAGCTCTTATGACTTGGGACACTGCACACCAGTAAGACAGCAATTAGGCAATACCTGCTGGGCTTACGGCTCACTTTCAACACTCGAGACAGCTATGCTCAATGACGGTATAGATATACAGCCACTGTCACCTATGCATATGAACTACTGGGGTGTACAGCGTGCTGATGGCACAGGCTGGAACCGCACACACTCTGACGGTGGTTACTCTTACATCTCGCTTGGATACCTCACCTCGTGGAGCGGCCCTAAGCTTGAGAGTGCTTTTCCTGAGAGGGTTGCTTTTGAGAACTTTTTGGAATACGACAGTAAAGCAAAAGTTCAGGTAGGTGTCAACGCTATCACCTATATTGACCCTACAAATTTAGGTGCTGCTGATAAAAATATGATAAACAGAATCAAAGAAGCTATATATAAGCATGGCGCTGTAATAGCTAACTACCATGTAGATGACAATTTCTACAATGCCTCAACATCTGCTTACTACTGCAACATATTAGCCCTTGCAACTACTCAGCTTAACGGCCACTGTATATCTATAGTCGGCTGGGATGATGACTACGCTAAAGAAAACTTTGTAGCGGATGCTCAACCAAATAACAACGGTGCTTGGATTATCAAGAACAGCTGGGGTCCTTACTGGGGTGATAACGGCTACTTCTATATGTCATATGAAGACAACTTCTTGTTTGACACACGATTTGGCCACAACTATGCTATCACAGATTATGAGCAGTACAACAACACTAAATATCTGTATCAAAATGACATAGATGGCGCAACCTATGAATTTAACTACATAAGTAACTTTGACAACATCACTTATATAAATGTATTTGACATAAACGGCTACTACAATATAATTGATAAGATTAACTTTGAATCGACATCAATTGGTGCTGAGTATACTATATACAACATACCGCTCAAAAATACAGGCGTGCCGGACAAAGATAAAAACAATTGGATTAATCTGTATAGCGGTACTATAGAAACTCAGGGCTATCAGAGTGCTGATATAAAAGATATAATTACTGATGAAGACAAGATAGCTATTGGTGTTTCTATCACCAAAACAAACGGCTCTGAAAACTCCATTGGTGTATGCGAATGGCTGACTAATGACGGCGTTAATAAGCTGTATATGCCAAATACACAAAAGGGGCTTAGCTATATGTCATACGGTAACTATATGACTGATGTACTCGACTTCTATAAAGATTACTTAAACGATGATATAGGCGGTTTGTTTACTATCAAAGCTGTAAGCAAGAGTAGCCTAAACTACGGAGATGTAGACTATAGCGGTAAAGTAAGCATTATGGATGTAACCTACATTCAGCGTTACCTTGCATGTATTGATCAGTTCACAGAAGATCAAAAACTCTTGGCAGACTATGACCACGATGATGTTGTGACTATTTTTGATGCTACATCAATTCAGCTTATGCTTGTAGGAATAATGGACAACGAGTTTGTTGATGAATTTGCATAAAACATAACAGCTTATATATAACAAAACACCCGACATAATTTTGTCGGGTGTTTTCTATTATGTATATCTATATCAATAACGCTAAAGTCATTTGAATATGTGTCGGGTCTATTATCGTGAACTTGCTATCCCCATCGACATCGCACAAAGCTAACTGATACTCAGTAGGTGTCTCAAGCTGAGCAAGGAAGCACTGCATAAGGGTTGCATCTATTACAGTGAGTTTATTATCAAGATCTACATCGCCGATAATGTCTACCCTCTCGTCATCAGTCGGAAGCTCTTCGCTTTCGTTATCTTTTGTATATATAAGCTCTGCAAAATCTGTAACGAACCAACCGCTGATAGAGTTATAGGTTGTATATCCCCAGGTATAGCCACCTGACACCTTAGTCTTGGTGACTGTTACGTTGACTCCGTGTGGTATTGCACCTATGACAGAATAGCTTGTCCCTGCACCTTTGCGGATATTGACACCATCGTCAGATGTGATTTTGTACACATCGCCCTGAGGCTCGTCCTCTGCATTGGTGCCGTTATAATACTCTCCTATATAAATAAAGCCCTCGAATATCCAGTCTGAATTTGCTGCGGGGTCATTTACAGGTGTTGTACTGAGATAAAAATTATCTCCACCCCAAGCAGAGTTAGAATAAGTAATGGTGGTAGAGGTGATTTTCTCAACTACGGCAACGTGACCCGCTGTGCCTGACCTGTACTCCCAGCAAGCTATAGCGCCGAGCTTTGGCTCTTTGCCATAGGCGTAGTACTTGTTCTCCTTGTTATAATCATACCATAGGTACGCACTGTAGATACATAAATCTGGTTTTTTCTTTAAAATCTCGTACGCTCTGCCCCATGCGTAACAAGTACAGTTGGGCATTCCCCAGCCTGTCTTATAAAAGATATTCATATCGCTATAATAGTACTTGTTAGATTTTGATGGTGCACTCAGACGTGGGCTATACTCTGATGCAGCCTGAGGCGCTATATCTGTATCCTTTTTTGGTGCTATCTGAGATGGCGTAGCTGTAGTATCGTCAACTGCCACAGCAGAACAAACCACAGTAACTGCCAATATACAAAACAGCAGGATAAAAGCTACCATAGGTTTAACAAAACGCATATGCCCACTCCTAATTTATAATTCTACTCTGAAATTATAATATATATATTAATTCTTGAAAAGCATTATTACAAAACTGTGATTTATTATTTATATATAGTTCAAAACTACACAATATAAAAAATCGGGAGGCCCTGACGGGTCTCCCGAAATTTTTAGTCAGTTAATGATAACTGTATGATTTAATTATCCAAATTATCGATTAAGTCTCAGCGATAACAGGAACATAGTTGATACAATCAACTTCGCCGTCAATCTCTTCTCTTGCGATAACCTGTACTGTGTATGTCTTGCCGGCAACAATGTACTTAGATACTGTGAACTCTGTCTCAGTAGTAGCCCATGTGATAGATGTGCCGTCTTCGTCAATAACCTCTACCCAGTACTTAGTAGCGTTTGGATACTCGTTCCATGCAACCTTGATGCTTGACTCAGTTGTAAGAACGATTTCAGGTGTGAGTGTATCGTTATCCTCGGTTGTAGCAGAAACCTCTGCGTTCTCAAGGTCTGTGATTTCACCATCTACCAAACCTGTAATCTTGAAGTTATAAGTTGTATCTGTATCAAGACCTGTAACTGTGTAAGAAGCCTCTTTTGATGAAGCCCAAAGTACATACTCACCATCGATCTCGAGATAGATCCAGTACTTAGTAGCGCCTTCGATTGCGTTCCATGTAATAGTAATATCTGTTACACCAGCAGTAGCTTTAGCGTCTGCGTTGAGATCCTTATCTGCAGGCTCTGATGGCTCTTCTGATGGATCCTCAGATGGCTCTTCAGATGGCTCTGTAGGCTGAGGCTGATCAGGAGTTGCAGGCTCAGTTGGCTCTTCAGTAGGCTCTTCTGTTGGCTCCTCTGTTGGGTCTACAGATGGTAAGATAACAGAGATATCGTTGCTTACAACAGCATTGCCATTATCCCATGCCATGCTGTAGCAAACGCCATCGTACCAACCGTCCTTGATATCAGGTGTCTGGTCTAATTCGCCTGAACCATCGTCCTTAACACCATTGATAACCATACCTGTGATGTCTGTAGGAACTTCTAATACATAAACGTCATATGTACCATCGTTAGCATAGAAGTCCATCTTAATGCCTGACCACTCTGGGTTCTCAGCAGCTGTGCTACCCCAGTAGTAGAGCTTAACATCTGACCACAACCAGTTGTTCTGGAAGTAGATTGTCATTGTCTCTACAGGTGTAGGCTCTTCTGTTGGTTCTTCTGGAGCATCTGTTGGCTCTGGCTGATCGCCTGTTGCAGGATCATCATCCTCTGTAGCAACTACTGTCTCTTCCTCTGTTGGAGCTTCTGTCTCTACAGGAGTCTTTGGCTGTACTGTGAAGTTGAAGTATGACCAGTCTGAGTTACCCTCTGGTCTGAAGTACAATGTAGCGTCTCCAGCTTTAGCAGCGCCGATGCTATAATTGTCGCCGTCTTTGAACCACTTTGTGATTTCTTTGCCGTCAAATTGTACTACCTTGATTTCGTCACCCTCTACAAATGTGTAGTCGAGCATGTACTCGCCTGCGTTACCAGGGTTCTCAACGAGCTTTCTGTTTGCAGCTGTTTCATCAACAAACCAGCAGTTTACGCCATTGAGCTGACCTACCATGTAGTAACCAGCTTCAACTACTACAGGTGTCTCTGTTGGCTCTTCTGGAGCAGCTGTTTCTTCCTGATCATCTGATGCAGGAGGTACAGGCTCTTCCTCTGTAGGAATTACTGTCTCTTCTACAGTTGGCTCTTCTGTCACTACTACAGGATATGTGATAGAAAGCTTGTCTGTAGCTGTATCAAATGCAAATACGTATGTACCTGCAACAGTTGTTGTCATTGTGCAGTTAGAACTGTCTGAGCTCGCAAATGTCCAACCTGTGATAGACTCTGCGATCTTGCCACCGTTGCCCATCCAAGTGCCGTTGTCGACTACCTTGAACTCATAGGATGTAGCAGCTTCAAGCTCAAGTGAGATATAACCAACTGTTGAGCCAGCTTCAACAATCTTGAACTCGTTAGCTGTTGTATTCCAACCATTGAACCCGCCTGCAAGATACACGTTTGTAGATGATGTATCAACTGCAGGTACATCATCAAGGGATGCATACCAAGCACCAGATTTTATATCGTAATACTTGCCGTCCTCAAATGTAAGGTCTGCAGTCTGTGAACCGTTGCCGTTGTTATTAAAGATAATCTTCTGATAATCAACATTAACTGTAATTGAATATACATCAAAGCCGTTTACAGTATCTTCTGTCTTGGTCATAGCAGTACCCGGCCATGACATACCGGCACCGTTATCTGTCCAAGCGTAAGCAGAAACTGCATCCCACTTAGCTGAGTTGATGCAGTAAGCTGTCTTTGAGAACTCTACAGGAGGGTCTGTTGGCTCTTCTGTAGGAACAGGCTCTGTCTCTTCTACAACAGTTTCGAGCTCTGTAACTTCCTCACCTGATGAAGGAACCTCGTCCTCTGTAGGAGCTTCTGTCTCTGCAGGTGGCTCTGTTGCGTCAACTGTCTCAGTAAATACTGACCATGTAACGTTTGTACCACAGTCCCACTGACCTGAGTTGATCTTACAAAGGTTCTTTGTGCCGTCAAATGTAAGGTCACCTGACTGGTTCCACTTTGTATCCCAACTATTAGTTGTAGAACTTGGATTCATACGACAGAAAATAACGTTTGTCCAAGAACCTGATGGAACTGTTACCTTATAGATACCGGCATCATCAGGATGCTCGCACTCTGTCATATCAACCCACTTGTTACCTGAACCGAAGAAGTAGCAAGCAAATCTTGCACTTGCCTGTTCCCAGTTTGAGTTAGGGTCAAGATAAAGTACTTCGCCACCTGTCATAGTGACGCCAGTCTCTGCTGTGTCTACAGTTGCAGCTGTACCTGCTAATGTGAACATTGATGTCATCATCAATACTGCAAGTACAAAAGCAATAACTCTTGACATTTTTTTCATTTCTTTCTCTCTCTTTCATAAAAATTTTGACGTAAGCGGAAAACCGCGATTACTCGAATGTATTATACTATAAAATAGGCAAAATTTATAGTGTAAAAGTTACCAAAATAAATATTACATTTTTATTACATTTAACAATTGACCTTTTGATTTTTTTACATTTATGTAAAAATTTATCGAATCAAATTATGCTTTAGTATTTAATATCATTCCCCTTAATATAAGCAACAACGCTTTTTATTATTGTAAAGAAATCAAAACTATGATATATTAAAAATATATTTTTACAAAGGAGGAGAGATGCATATGATATGGTTATGGATAGTTGCTGCGCTTGTTCTGTCGATTATACCGCTTATTAACAAAAAAATAGAGCTGCCGTATTATATTTGGCTTCTTCTTCCTATTGACTCGTACGGACTGTCTGTTGCAGGTGCTATTATAAAGCCCTATATGCTGTTTGCTCTGCTGTTGCCTATAGTCGCATATGCAAAAAACAAAGGCAGAAATTTTGACCTTAGTGTAAGCAAAAGAGAGCTTGCGGCAGGTCTTGTAAGCTTTTTGATAGTCACTGTAAACATAATCAACACGGACAATCTATCCTCTGTAAAAGCAGCCGTGATGGCTATGGTGGTCTATGTATGTGCACAGTGCTGTGTATCTTCAACTGATAAAAAACCAAGCGAGCAACTTGCAGATGTATTTATAGCATCGGGCTTTGGGTGTGCAATTGTATACATAGTAGCCTTTGTGTGTATGAAAAGCGGTATCGACATACCTGCTATAATTGCAGATACACGAAGTGACCCCGGACTGATGCTCAAGCTCGCTGATATGGTAAACGGCTCATATACAGAGTTTTTCAGACTTCGAGGCTTTGCATTTGACCCTAACACTTTGCTCATACAATTTGCATTCACTATATCAGCGTGTACAATACGCTTGTTTAAAAAAATCAATTTTTACTATCTATTCACCCTTGTTATATCTTTGCTTTGTGTACTGATGTCAAGCTCGAGAACCGGACTTATATGCAGCGTTTTGTGCGTTGTCATAGCAAGTATTGTTGGCATCAGCAGTTTTGATAGTGTCAAGAAAAAGATACTGAGTTTTCTTGCTGTACTCAGTGCGGGTGCAGGTTTTCTGATAGTATTTATGTCAGAGTTTGGTCAGAGGCTGATACAAACACTACTGTCAAGCTACTCTGTCCGTTCTTCGCTGACAGACAAGTACGGTCGTTTCACCATATGGAACGAATGTATATCGGTATATTGGGAGAAAAACCCACTGCTTGGCATAGGCATAAACAACATGCAAAACTACACATCAACACACAGAGCAACACACAACACATGGCTTCAGTTTATATGTGAATGCGGTATTATAGTAGGCATTATTGCTTGTGTATACTTTATTGGGATAGCTATATATGGACTTTGTAAAATATCTGAAAAAACAAAAAACGAGCCGAACAACGACTCGTTTGTAGCACTTAGTATTGGTTACTTAGCAACCTTAATAGCTCTTATATCTGTTGATGATATAAACTGCTGTTACCTGTGGTTTGGTGCTTTGATGATACTGCACCTAGGCTCGTACTCAGGTGCACCAGATAAAAGTAACACCTTACAAAGTAAATATCTGTAAAATTTCAGCTTTAAAATTATCGTAAGAGCACTCGGATAAAAACTCCGAGTGTTTTTTGTTTTTGGTCAAGTCAATTTCTAAACACTTGATAACAGTATCAGCTATGACATCTATACTGCTGTCTATAGAGAAAACCATACCCGCATCAGCCTTTAATACTATCTCAGAACACCCTGTGTTATCAATACAAAGTATCGGTACATCACGCTGCATAGCCTGTACAGCCACCAAAGAAAAACCCTCTACAGACGGTACAAAAACAAGGTCAAAGCTACCTATAATAGCGGATACATCGCTGCGGTATCCTGTGAAAACGACATTATCACAAAGGACGTTTGCTTGAATAAATTCATCAAGGCTTGCCCTGTACTCTCTGTCATCATCTGACACGCTGCCGATTATAGCAAGAGCTGTGCTGTATCCCCTGACTTTCAGGTTCTTTACAACCTCAAGAGAGAGTGCGTGATTCTTAGTAGGTGTGACAAAGCCTATCTGTGCGATTTTGATGTCCTTGTTTAATTTAGGATACTCAGCCAAAAGATTCTTAGGCTGTATTTGTTCTACGGGATATACAAAATTATATAGTGTAACCTTCTTGCTCAAAGCTTTTGGATTATTTATCTGTTTTGATACACAATCAGATACGGATATTATCTTTTTGATGCATTTCTTTGCAGAGAAAAAGTTAATCAGCTTGAGTGTTGCTGAAGACTCAAACATATGATGCAGATGCCAGACTACCCCTGTACCTCTCTTTGCACACATAGCACTCCACACAAGTGCTGCAGGTCCGGGTGCATAGATAATATCAGGACAATACTGTCTGACTATTTTTCTACCTTTTATGACTGCTGATATAGTAAGTCCCAAAAACCTAAGCAAACCAAGAAAGCCTTTGCGACCTTCTCTCATAGTCTGGTCTCCCATAAGAGTGTAGTCTATGCCTCTCTTGTCAAGCTCACAAGACAGCTCGCCCTTGGTGGGTATAAGAAAGTGCAGCTCGTTATTCTCTTTGAGTATGTCGGCAACCTTTAGAGACATCTCTTGTCCGCCACCGATTTTTGACAGGGTCTCCCAAATCAGTATTTTACTCATAAAATCTCCACGTATTTACTCAAAACAAGCTAAAATAAGGTCATATATATCTGTCATCTCGTACTGCTCTTTTGAGAGCTTAATGCCTTTTGATGCAATAACTGCTGTCTCGTATCTGTGAGCACCTGGTGACAGCTTGTGCATGAAGCCTTTCTTCTCAAACAGCTCATCGCCTAAGCTCCAGTCAGCACCGTAACGCTCATCAAGCTGAAAAATAATTTCAGGATAACGGTTGAGATACTCGCCGTGATAAAGGGTATTTGTACGCTTTATCCACATAAAAGCCTTGGTGTCATCATCTATCATAACAGTTGAGAGCTTCTCGATAATCTCATCGCACAGTGCGTCCTTTTTGTCCTCGTCAGCTATGACTCTGATGCCACCATAGCTGTAATTCTTGAGCGCAGACAGGTCGCTTAAATATGCAACTGTTTTGTCCCAATCAAAATCGTTGCTCGATGCAAAAAGGTTCTTCCATACAGGAACCTTGCGTGCGAGCTTTACAGCCCATTTTGGCAGACCAAAACGTGCCACAAAAGACAAGGCTGTTTTTTTGACGAAAGATTTGAGAGGATTTTTCTTTTTCTTGTCGCCTGACTGCTTAGGTGCAAGGTATGAAAAACGGCGAAGCATCTCGTTTACTCTTGCTATATATACAGGACGTGCACCGTGTCCATGATCGCTGATAAGAAGCACAGGTGTATCAGGACACATCTCGATAATCTGAGCTATATGTATATCCATCTTGATATACAAATCACGGATAGCATACATATGCTCATTATCACCGGGATACTCGGGATGCTCGCTGTCACAATGTCTCCAAAAGTCGTGGCACAAACCATCGGTAGTAGAAAAATAAGAGAACAGAAAATCACAGTCCTCGTTCTCGATAGCTAACTTTGTGAGTCTGAACTCCTCGTCTGATTTTCTGAAAAACTCGTCCTTGAGTGCTGAAAGCTGTGACTCGGATGTAAACTTGCCCTCTGTGCCTAAAATCGAAAAATCAGGGTTGTACAACGACTGCTTACCCTCAGGAAAAACATGCATAGCACCATCGTGTGGGCGAGTAATCATAAGGCCGTTTATATCCCAACCCTGACTAATATTCATAGGCAAAATAACTGCGGTGGAGTAGCCTCTCTCGTTTAGCTTATCAAAGAAAGTTCTACCTCTGAATACAGAGTCATCAAACTCAAGTGACTTGTAGGAATTCTCCTTATCCTTAACGTTAACAAAGTTGATTATGCCATGCTCGCTGGGGTCAAGTCCCGTATAGATAGTTGACCACGCAGGTGTGGTATCTGCAGGAAAAACCGAACGCAAACGAGGGTAAGAATTGTCCCTTAACATTTTTGAAATAGTCGGCAGAAAAGATTCGTATTTTCTGACTACATCGTAATCCATACCATCTATGCCGATAACTATAAGCTTCTTTATCATATAATTGTCCTCAATATCAGATACTGTCGATTGCTCCTATAACCTCTGAAAGCATAACATCTAAGTCATCTTCACCACTGATTATCTTTGCGCCATACATCTGTGCTATTTCATCATAAAGCGGTTCTCTGATTGTCAGATACAGCGGGTCAGGTATATCGTCCTTGCGAGATAAACAGACCTCAACCGGTGTCTTGATATAAACAATCAGGTCAGGTTTTGGAGCGTGCTTCCACTTTTTGTCTATAGTAAAATGCAAAAACTCCTCGTCTTTGCCTAAATTAGCAGCGTATGTTACTGCGTTGTCGTATATATATCTATCAACAAGCAGGGTGTAACCAAACAGCTTATTAAGAGTAATACTAAAGAAAATCTGGCACCAAAACTCTACGGTTGTCATAAAAGTAAATATGCGGTATACGCCCTTTTTCTGTGACTGCTTGCGCATATTATTAAGATAGGTTTTGTAGTCTGTTGTGAACGGGTCTGAGTCTTTTTTCATCACAAGCTTTTTGCCCATCTTAATGAAAAAAGACATAACCTTGATAACATATGCCGCTCTCACCTTTTTGACCTTGATGCCACGCGCCTTGAGCGTATCATACGCATAGTCTACCGAGGTAGACTTGCCCGAACCGTCAAGACCTATAAAACATATTGTTTTTGTGCTCATAATTACTCCACTTTGTTCTCAAGATAATCAGTTATCTGCTTGCTCACCTGTTGCCACGACTGTGGGTTATCAAGATATGAGCTGTCTGACTTGTAGCGTACAGCTCTATCTACAGCACTCGATATCTCATCAGGTGAATCTATGAGTACAAGTGCGTTATCATCGCTTGCAGATATAAGCGACAGACCGTCAAAGCTGTTGTACGCAACAACCGCTGTACCACAGGACAACGCCTCCATAACAGACAAAGGCACGCTTATGACAAACTCGTTTGATTTTGTCGGAAAAAAGTAGACATCAGCACAGTTATAGTAGTCCTCTATATTCTCAACATAGCCGAATCGCACATCTACCCCACCCTTTCTGAGCGTGTCAATTGTGCTCTCATTATCAAACATACCGCTTGCAACAACTATAGGATAATAACGCTCAAAATCAAGTCTGAGCATATCCTCAAGCCCTCTGCCTACAGAACAATGTCCTACGTGCAAAGCTATGAGTTTGTCATCAGGCAGGTCGAGCTTTTTGCATAACTCTTGTTTTGATATATTTCTATTTTGGAATTTTGAGGCATCAATGCCGACATCTATAGTGTGAATAATATTATCGTCAAAAGCGAACTTTACATCGTCCTTAGAAATAGCAAGGCAATAATCTACTACCCTGTGTTTTTTATTAAGCTCTGAAAATTCTTCTGTTACAGGCTGTACACATACAACACAGATGTTCTTTACAAAAGGGCGAATGAATCTGAGCATAAAATAAACGGGCTTGATAAGTCGAGCAAACAGCAACACGCAGTCAGCTTTTCTTCCGTTTCTGATAATGCCAAAAATATCCTTAAGCGGTGAATATGTAACGGTATTCTCTTTTTCGAATTCTTTTGAGAGATAAGTCGCAACATTACGCATACCCTCGTTATGCATACCGTTGATGGTACTGACCACGTGAATTCTCATATTTAAAATCCCATCTGTGATTTAAAATTATCCTGAGCAGATTTCAAAGTAAATTTTCTATCTACTGTTAATCTTGCGTTTTCTGATACTAAACTCAGACTGTCGCTGTCTATCACCTTGCTAAGTGCGTCTGCGATAGTCTGTGCGTCATCACTACGTAAAAAGAAGCCGTTTTCTTTATCTACAATAAGGTCTTTGAGCCCACCGACCGCACTGCAAAGTGGGGGCACATATACTCCCATACACTCAAGCACCGAGTTTGGCATACCCTCGGTTTTGGTTGCAAAAAGGAGTAGCTTCCAGCTCGGCATAAGTTGATATAGCTGCTCGTGCTCAAGCCAACCGTGCATATTGATAAAGGAATCAGCATTAAGCTGTGCGATTTTTCTCTGACATTCATCATACAAGATGCCGTCACCGACTATATCGAGCACATAATCGGTATGAGTAGTGTGAAATTTTGAGAAAGATTCTATGCTCTCGAGCACACACTTTCCACTTGCAAGCCTGCACAGCATACCGATTCGGTTTTGCTTTTTCACATCAGAGTCCACTGTATCGACATACAAGTGGATAAGCTTGGTCCTGTCTGACAGAGCAATGCCTCTGTCTGTAAGCACCGACTCGCTCTCGGCACATACAAAATCTGCCCTTTTGGATAAAAAATCCTGAGACCTTGCGGTAGTCTTAGCCTTTTTTGAGGTGTTCTCAAGCGAGGTTATACCATACAAGAAAAAGTGCGTTGTGACACCCTTTAGCTTGCACGCAAGCATAGATGAAAACATATTGTCCGCTATCCAGAAAAACGCATCGTCTCCTCTGTGCAAGACAGCAAGTGACTCAAAAAAAGCCTTAATCTGAAAGAAGCAGAAATTAAGTAATCGAAGTATTTTGTTGCTTTGCTTTTTGTACTTGAGATTATGTATGTTTACTCCCTGTTTATCATCAAGTGATGAAGAAACAACAGTAATCTTATCATAACAAGGCGAGATAACATCTATAAACTTAAAGGCTGAAATCTGTGGTGCCTTGTTTGGTACAGGATTGATAAAAACAACTGCATCAGCCATTGTACTCGTCCTTTGCAAAAAGTGAGTTTTTGAATCTTGAGAAAGCCTTTAGTGAACGCTTGAGGTCCTCTATATCAATGAGTCCACGCTTTATTCTGTGCAGAATATACCAAGGACGCAGGTAGTACTTCTTGCGGGCATGTGCACAAAATGCCACCATCTCTTCACTTGATAAATTCTCTGTATTAATAACGCAGTTGAGCGTTCCGTCCTCTTTGAGATAATGGTGGTAGCCGTCCTGTATGTAGCCGTTTTCTTTAGCCCACGAATAAGCCTGAGTACCAGGATAAGGAATAAGCGGAAAGAACTGCATAGTGTCGGTCTTGAATCTCAGTGCGGCCTTTAGGGTGTTCTCCATCGTCTCCTTAGTCTCGCCCTGATTACCGACCATATAGCAAGCATGAACCATAAGTCCGGCCTTCTTGGTGTTTTTTATATATTCTTCAATCTGCTGTACAGTTATGCCTTTTCTGATATTGTTGAGTATCGTCTGGTCTAAGCTCTCGATACCCGGAATAACAAGTGTACAGCCCGCCTTCTTCATCATCTTCATGGTTTCAAGGTCTAAGTTAACTCGGGTGTTACACAGCCAGGGGAGCTTCTTGTTCATACCTGTGCTTATCATTTTTTCGCAGAATTCTATGGTACGATCCTTGTTTACAGTAAAGGTATCGTCCTCGATAACAACCTGCTTGACCTGAGGAAAATTAGTAACAATATACTCAAACTCAGCTATAACATTGTCGATACTTTTGAGTCTGTACTTGTGACCGTGGAGAGTCTGAGGATATACGCAATAATTACATCTTGCAGGACAGCCCCTGCCTGTGAAAATCTGAATTTCAGGCAATGCAGACGCAGTAAAGACATAGTCGTTAACATCAAGATAATCTTTTATAAATTCAGATGCAAACGGTATCTCGTCCAAATCTGTGATAAATGGTGCATCCTCGTTGTGCAATATTTTGCCATCTACTCGATAAGACAAACCCTTGACTTGTGACAGGTCTGTGCCACTGTCGAGTGCATCGGCTAAATTCTTGATAATACTGTCATACTCACGCCTTGCTATCATATCAACGCTGTCAGAAAGTCCAAAGGTCTCTTCTACAGTAGCAGTAGGATGAGTACCTACGAGCGCTACCTTAGAGTCCTTGTACAGCTCTTTGATACCCTCGCAAAACTCACAGTCGCTATAGATAGACGGAGTACTGGTATTGATGACAAAAAGTCCTGTGCCCTCTCCTTTTTCTCTGAGAATATCAAGAGATTGCTCTTTATTGAGTGTTTTTGCCGGAGCATCTAAAAACTCGACATCGTGTCCACACTTTCTGCAGTAAGCGGCAGCATAAATAAGCCACAGTGGATAGTAAAGCACCATACTATGACCGATACAAGGACTGCGTGATTCACGCGAGAACCTGCCATATTCTGCTTTGAAGGGTGGGTTTATAAAAAAGATCTTCATTAATTCACCTGAAAACTAAAAATTTAAATCATACTTTTTGTTATGCAAAATACTATAAAAACAACTATATCGATAGCTGTAGTCTTATTCTATTATCAGTTAGCCTCTTGCTCAACGGGGTGACCATAATAGCCCTTGCCGTAGTATTTCTTGTAATACTTGCGGTAGCTTCTCTCGCCTCTTTTGTCAGAATGGTTGAGCACAACGCCTAACATCTTGCAGCCACTTTTTTCGAGCTGGTTCTTGATGTTACGTGCCTGTTTGTACTTGATTCTGCCTGCGCTGATAACAAGTGCTGCAGCATCGCAATACTTAGCTACAACCGCACCATCTATGACAAGTCCTAACGGTGGTGTATCAACAATAACATAATCGTACTCGCTTCTAAGCTTTGTGATCAATGTTTTGAAACGCTCTGACATCATAAGTTCTACAGGATTTGGACAATATGGTCCCGAAAAAATAACATCAAAATCTGTATACTGAGTAGAATAAATAATGTTGTCAACCTCTACAAGTCCCGACAGATACTCAGACAAACCGTTTGCGTGTCTGTTGCCTGCAAACTTGACAGCAACTACTGAGCGTCTCAAATCACAATCAAGATAGACTACCTTTTTGTTAGCCTCAGCAAGACTCCTTGCGAGCATTAGCGATACTGTGGTCTTGCCCTCGCTTTCGTCACAGCTTGTCAAGGCTACGACCTTGTTCTCGATACCGCAAAACTGTAGATTTGTCCTGAGTGTACGAAAAGCTTCTGTCACAAAATAGTTATCATAATTTGCAAGATTCAATTCAACCTTTTGCATCATTTGCCCTCCGATTTCTTATGTGTGTAATATCTGTGTCTTTTGGTTGACGATTTTCTCTGATAAGGCAATACCGCAGGGCCTTGGGTCTTGTCTTTGTTCATACTTGGAATAACTCCGAGCACCGAAAGCTCTAAGTACTTCTCGATATACTCTGGGTCAGAGATTCTGTCGTCAAAAATAAACGCAAGCACACAGATGATATATGTCAGAATAAAACCAACCATAGCACCAAGTAATATGGTGTATGTATACTTAGAGTTAAATGGCTCAAGCGGCAAGGTAGCCTTGTCCACAATGTTGAGCTGATTAAGTCCCATAATGCTGACACTCTGCTCCTTGCCAATCTCGCACACGGAATCAACTATCTGCTTAGCGGTATTAGGGTCATCACAAATAGCTGAAATCTCAAGAAAACGAGTGTTGTCAGGATTAGTTATAGTAATCATATCGTAGAGCTCTGTGTAGGTGTACTCCAAATCGTTAGTCTTGATAACCTCGTTTAGCACAGACCTGCTTGTCAAAAGCTTGGTACAATCTGTAACCACATCAAGTGCAAGGTTAAAGTCCTGATTATAGTTACTGTTCTCGTTCTCAGAATCTTGTCTTAAGATATATATAGAGCCGGTCGATTTGTACATAGGCTCAACAAAAGCAAAATTGTAAGTAAAAATAACACCTGAAACAATAACAGCAACTAAAAGCATAAGCCAAAGCTTTGACCAGAAAATAAAAATAAGGTCACTGAATTTTACTGTACCTTCGTTATTATTCTGCATATATTGTCATCTCCCTGTCAGAGTAAATATCCCAATATTTTTGAAAATTACAACGCAAAAATGCACATAATCCCCCAAGTATCATTATCCATATAATTATACCAATAACGAGTATTTATGTCAATATAAAATACAAGATATTGTGGTATTTTGCACAATTGTCAGAAAATTCCACACATCAACCAACTATCAATACAAAAAAGAAGAAAACCTGCGTTTTAAAAACTGTTAATCTGCCCATATAGTAGTATATATATAAACTTATATTTGACAATGTAATAATTGACTTTTTATATAATAAGTTGTATAATTAGTGTGTTTATGATGAATAAGTGCGCTACATCTTGTGGTATGTTCTATTTTCACTATCTGCAAAGGAGAATATGGCACTATGCAACCGATAACTCAGAAAGTACATTTTAACAATCATGATATAGTCAACAAGACAAGAGCCGATATCCTAAGTATAATAGACAAGCTCTGTACCGATAACGGTCTTGACTACTTTTGCTTTGGCGACCTGCTTGTAGGTGCTGTACACTATAACGACTTTATTCCGTCAGGACTGCAGGCAACCGCAGAGATAGGTCTGCTAAGAGATGACTACAAAAAGCTTTCGGACCTTCTGTACAAAAACGCAGACAAATTGGGTATCAAAATAATAGACCGCTACCCAAGCGGAGCAAAAGCACTTCAGCTGACTGTCGGCGTTGATGTAGAAATCAAACAGCAGGACCTGAGCGTTACAGACACAGCTACAATCATCATCAGCGCTTTTGACTATGTGCCTGATTCTGAAGCTGAGCGAAAGATGTACCTAAGAGAAATTGAAAAGCTCAACACAAGATACAACAAGATGGTCAACCTCACACCTCCTGCTACGGTTGTACCGCTGAGCGCAAGAAAGGCGTTTGCGCTATTTTGGGGTACCCTGCTATACGGCACTAAAAACCCTAAGAAAACCTATCGCAAGCTTCTCAAAACAGTAGAAAAATACCAGAATACAAAATATATAACACGACTTGTTCCAAAGCGCAGTGCGTTAGTCAAAGTAGACGACATCTTCCCTACACAGCGCATCAAGCTAAACCATACGCAGATCAATGCGCCTAAGACAAGCAATGCATGGACTGTCAAAATTGATGACAAGCTGATGGAACAGACCCGTACCATACAGAAAATCGACCTCGTACTGCTAAAAGAGTTTGACAGAGTGTGCAGAGAGATAGGAGTCGGCTACTTTATTTGTGGTGGTACAATGCTCGGATACAAGCGTCACGGCGGATTTATACCATGGGACGATGATATCGATGTTGGTATGCTAAGAGATGACTACAACAAGTTCCTCAAAAAAGGTGCCAAGTACCTTAACAAAGACTTTTTCTTGCAGACAAGACAGTCAGACCCGAAGATTCCGTATCTGTTCTCAAAAATCAGACTAAACGGCACAGAATATATCACAAACTATAACGAGCTCAGAGATTTTCACAAGGGAATCTGCCTTGACCTGTTCCCGTTTGACTATATTCCAAACTCTTTAAACGAGAGAGAACGCTTCAAGAACAAGGTGCTGTTCTGGGCTAATGTTCACCATGTAGTTATCAACCGTCACAAAGAAAAGGTTATCTATGATAAAAAGCCAAAGACAGTATATGAGTGGTGGGCTCGTGTATACAACGAGATAAGACGCAGACTCGTACATCTTATTCCACTAAAGCTCACACAGAAGCTATATATCAAAAAAGCTACCACCTACAACTCAAAGGCTAAGGATATGAAGCTGACTACTGTAGCGAGCTTTGTGCCTACATACACCTACGCAGATGTAGACAAGATGATTCCTTATCAGGATATAGACTTTGAGGGTGTAAGAGCTATGGCACTCAAGGACATAGAGGGCTTTTTGACTATGCAGTACAAAGACTATATGTCACTGCCGATGCTCCACCAGCGTGTAGGTCATGACCTGATACGCTTTAGCATTGATGAAGATATAGCAAACAAATACAACATCTATGACAACAAATAACTCCAGAGGTAAAGTATGAATACAGTTTTATTAATGATGGGCGGAAGTGGCACAAGATTTGGTGCTGATATTCCAAAACAGTACATCAAAGTAAACGACAGACCTATCTTCTCATATATTCTTGAGGGATATAACAAATTAGAATGTGTAGATAAGATTATCATAGTATCTCACGCTGACTGGGTTGACTATGTAGAACAGATAGCTAAGGATATAAATGCCCACAAGCTCTACAAGGTAGTCACAGGCGGCTCGAGCAGAAGTGAATCTGTCAAAAACGGTCTTATATGTGCAAGCGAATACTCCTGTGATGATGATGTTATTCTCATACACGATGCTACCCACCCATATGTAGATGCCAAGGGTACACAGGAGGTTATTGAAGGTGTCAAGGAGTTTGGCGGTGCAACACTTGCACAGTTTAACTATGACACAGTATACAAAATGGACGATGACCATATCCTGACAAACATCGAGCCGAGATTCAACATCGTAGCAGGTGCTTCTCCTGAGGCATTTACTTTCAAAAAAATCTATGATATTTATATGAATTCTACCCAAGAGGAGCTCGACTCTATGACATCGGCAGGTGCTATCGCTCTGCACTATGGCATCAAAATGAAAGTTGTCCGTGCAAACGTGCTGAATCTGAAAATCACATATGCTGATGATATGGACCTGTTTGTAAAACTTGTTGATAACTATTTCTTTTAAAGGAGACATACTATGAAAAACAAGCTACTTGAAATCCTTGAAAAAAGAACACTTGGTATCCATTGCGGTATTCCGTCATTCTGCTCTGCTAACAAAATTGTAATAGAGGCAATTATGGATCAGGCAAAGCGTTTTGATGATACTGTATTGATTGAGGCAACCTCTAATCAGGTTAATCAATTCGGTGGCTATATGGATATGACCTCTGTTGACTTCAGAGAATACGTATACAAAATCGCTGACAAAATCGGCTTTGATAAATCAAAGATTATCTTAGGCGGTGACCATCTGGGTCCTCTGCCATGGTGTAATCTACCTGCAGATGAAGCTATGGAGCACGCTAAAAAGCTCGTTTATGACTGTGTGCTTGCAGGCTACACAAAGGTTCACCTTGACACAAGTATGAAGTTAGGTGATGACCCTGTAGACGAGATGCTTGCTAACGAGGTTATTGCTGAGCGTGGCGCTATTCTCTACAAAGAATGTGACAGAGCATACAACGAATTGCTCAAGACTAACCCTGACGCTGTTCACCCTGTGTATATCATCGGTAGCGAAGTTCCGATACCCGGTGGCTCTCAGGAAGAGGAGGACAACCTCAAGGTTACTAACCCAAGAGACTTTGAAAGCACAATCATGGCTTATCGCAGAAAGTTTGACAAGTTAGGACTCAAGGACGCATGGCAGCATATCATAGGTATCGTTGTTCAGCCGGGTGTTGAGTTTGGTAACACAGACATTCACTCATACAACAGACTTGATGCAGTCAAGCTGTGCAACCGACTCAAGAAATATCCTGATATAGTATTTGAGGGACACTCAACCGACTATCAGCCACCTATCAAGCTAAGAGAGATGGTAGAAGACGGTATCGCTATCATCAAGGTAGGTCCTGCACTTACTAACGCAGTAAGAGAGGCGATATTTGCACTCTCTATGATTGAGAAAGAGCTTATTGATGATGAGTCAAAGCGTGCTAACTTTATCGAAGTGTTAGAGGAAGTTATGCTTGAGGATCCGTCCAACTGGATAAAGCATTACCACGGTGACGACAAGCAGAAGGCTATCGCTCGAAAGTATAGCTTCTCTGACAGAAGCAGATATTACTTTACTAACGAGAGAGTGCTTGCTGCACAGAAACAGCTCTTTGAAAATCTCAAAGAAGTTGAGATTCCGCTACCAATGCTCCACCAGTATATGCCTATGCAATATGCTAAAGTTAGAGACGGCAAGCTAAGCTGTACACCAAGAGAGTTGGTCAAAGATGCAGTTGTGTGCGTAGTAGAAGACTACAATTACGCTGTAAAGTGCAACTATATGGTTAACTCTATGTTCTGATAAAGGAAGGTTTTTTATTATGAAAGCTGCTGTATTACATGCTAATAAAGATTTAAGATATGATGACATCCCTACACCACAAGTATCGCAGGGTGATGTGCTCGTAAAGGTTGTCGCTACAGGTATCTGTGGCTCTGATTTGCCACGAGTGCACGACCACGGCGCACACAACTACCCTATCATTTTAGGTCACGAGTTTGCAGGTTATGTTGAAGAGGTTGGCGAGGGTGTCACTGCCGTTGAAAAAGGCGACCACGTAGTAGGTATACCACTGGTGCCATGCATGGAGTGTGAAGACTGCAAGGCAGGCAACTTCTCTTTATGCAAGCACTACAGCTTTGTAGGCTCAAGACAAAACGGCAGTATGGCAGAATATGTACTGTTGCCACAGCAGAATGTGCTCAAAATCAGCAAGGACATACCGTTTGAGGTTGCGGCTTTCTTTGAGCCGTCTACTGTTGCTATTCATGCACTGTATCAGGCTAAATATGAGAGTGGCAAAACTGTAGCTGTACTCGGCGGTGGTAACATCGGACTATTTGTACTGCAGTGGATTAAAATCTTCGGTGCAAAAAAGGTAGTAGTAATTGATGTTGATATGCCAAGACTCAAGGACTCTGTAGAGCTTGGTGCTGATGCAGTGGTTGCACTGTGCGATGATGACTACAAAGACCAGCTCAACACTCTTACTGATGGCAGAGGCTTTGACTATGTATTTGTCAGCACAGGCTCAACAGCTGCTATGAAAACCGCCTTTGAGATAGCTGCAAACAAGGCTACACTCTGCTTTATAGGTACACCTACACAAGAGCTTTCGTTCTCAGTAAAAGAGTGGGAGAATATGAACCGCAAGGAGTTCTATCTGACAGGCTCATGGATGTCATACTCTGCTCCTTGGCCGGGTGATGAATGGAAATTGACTGACGAACATTTTGCAAAGGGTGATCTTAAAGTTACTGACAGTATGATTTTTGCTCAGTATCCACTAAAAAAGGCTATGGAAGCTTTTGATCTGTTCACTATACCTGGCAAGGTCAAAGGCAAGGTTCAGCTTATCGATAGATAATAATTTATGAGGTTATTATGTCTAATACACTAAAGAGCAGAATCTATAAATTTGATAACATCAAGTTCTTAGTTATACTGCTCGTTGTCGTAGGACACACCATCGAGAATTTCGTTGACGAGTCCGATATGTTCAAAAGTTTGTTTATTTTCATTTACTCTTTTCATATGCCTCTGTTTATATTCATCAGCGGCCTGTTTCAGAAAAGATTTGATGACAATAACAAGCTGAAAATTAATAAAATAGCATACTTTCTGACGCTCGGCTTTGCGCTGAAAACTATTATGTACGGCATAAACATATACAAAGGCAACAGCCCAAAATACAACTTCTTTGGCGGTAGTTCAATAGAGTGGTTTTTGTTTGTGCTTGCTATGTTTATGGTGACTGCGTATCTGTGTCGCAAGGTAAACCCTGCTATTATGCTGAGTGTGAGTTTTCTTATATCACTTGTTTCGGGGTACTTTGACTTTATTGACGACACGCTGTATCTGTCAAGATACTTTGTGTTCTTGCCTATGTATCTGATAGGGTACTATCTGACTCCGCAAAAAGTGCAGAAGTTCACTGACCACATTGCTATCAGAATATCGGGCATTGTAGTGCTTATTACTTACTTTGTTCTGTGTTTCAGGAAACTCAACCTAATATATCAGCTAAGACGCCTGTTCACCGGCAAAAACCCGTTCTCTACCCTACCGTTTGAGAATTGCTCATTTGAGCACAGACTGCTGTGCTTTTGTATATCTGCTGTATTATGTATAGCAGTTATCAGCATTATTCCTGATATAAAAATACCGATTCTATCAAATATGGGTGCTAACACTCTGGCGGTGTATTTTCTTCACAACCCGATACTGCATCTGCTAAGAACAACGCCGTTGTTTGCTGTAATGCTTAACTTGGGCGACCCGCTGTACAAAATTGTGATGCTCACATTCGGTGTGCTGCTCGGTCTTGTGTTATCACTAAACATATTTATGAAACCTTTTGCGCTACTACAAAAGCTGATGAACAAGCTCAAACCTGTATGGTGCTATGTTATCATAGCCTGTCCGTTTGTACTTGGTATAATATTAAACGCAAAAGACCTGATAGGCTACATCCCCTATCTGATTAAAAAATCAAAATCATAAAAAACGCCCCACAGTTACATGTAGTTAACTGTGGGGTTTTGTTTTACTATTTAAATCAGCTCTGCTATATCATAGATAAGCTTCTCAGATTTCTCCCATCCAAGACACGGGTCGGTGATGCTCTTGCCGTATACTCCACCGTCTACAGCCTGAGCGCCATCCTCAAGATAGCTCTCTATCATAAAGCCTTTGACCATCTTCTTGATATTATCATTATGTCGTGCAGAGTGCAGTACCTCTTTGCAGATACGAGCCTGCGCAAGTGGGTTCTTAGCAGAGTTAGAATGGTTAGCATCTACAACAAGCGCTATATTCTGAAGTCCACGCTCGCTGTACATCTCATACAGAAGCTCCATATCCTCATAATGATAGTTGGGCATCATCTTGCCGTGCTTGTTGACATAACCACGAAGTATCGCATGAGTAAGCATATTGCCTGTGGTCTTGACCTGCCATCCACGGAACACAAAGGTGTGACCGTGCTGAGCAGCATCGATAGCGTTGAGCATTACAGAAAAGTCTCCACTTGTCGGATTCTTCATACCTACAGGTACTGTTACACCGCTTGATACAAGTCTGTGCTCCTGATTCTCAACCGAGCGAGCACCAATAGCCACATAGGACATCAGGTCATCGAGATATCTGTAGTTAGCAGGATAGAGCATCTCGTCAGCAGTTGACATACCCGTCTGTGTGAGCACCTGTGTATGTAGCTCTCTGATAGCCAAGATGCCCTTGAAGGTATCAGGCTTCTGATTTGGGTCAGGCTGATGGAACATACCCTTGTAGCCACTACCTGTAGTACGAGGCTTGTTGGTGTAAACTCGTGGAATAAGTATGAGCTTGTCCTTTACCTTATCCTGTACTTTTGCAAGTCTGTGAGCATACTCAAGCACAGAGTCTTCTCTATCTGCAGAGCATGGACCGATAACAAGCACGAGCTTGTTTGACTCGCCAGAAAAAACCTTTGCTACCTCTATATCTATCTCAGCTTTTTTCTGAGTAGCCTGCAACGATACAGGGTATTTTTCTTTGACCTCCTGTGGAATAGGAAGCTTCCTCTCAAAAATCATTGCCATAAAAATCTCTCCTCAAAACATCACTAAGAATACTTCAAAACGAGCAATTTGTCAATAAAGTAGAGTTTACAAAATAAGTTGTTTTTTTACTCTATCAAGTCTCGTACAACCGCTGAAGCCAGGATAAGACCTGCCGTAGCCGGTACAAAAGCTGAGCTTGCGGGCACCGCTCTGCTGTTTTCGATAACAGGCTCGCTGTGTGCTATCGGCTCCTCCTTAGAGTATACAACCTTGAGTTTTTTGATACCGTTTTTCTTGCAGAGATTTCTCATAGCTCGTGCAAGCGGACAGACAGAAGTCTTGTATATGTCCGTAATCTCAAGTAGCTCAGGGTGAAGCTTGTTGCCGGTACCCATACTCGAAATTATAGGTACTCCTTCCTCTTGCGAGACCCTGCACAGCTCAAGCTTTGCACTTACTGTATCTATAGCGTCTACTATATAATCGTACTGAGTAAAGTCGAATTCTGTGGAATTCTCCGGCAAGAAAAAGCAGTTGATTGCCTCGACCTTGCACTCGGGGTTGATGGACAGTATGCGCTCTTTTGCTACATCTACCTTAAGTCTGCCGACAGTTGCATCTGTAGCTAAAATCTGACGATTTATGTTAGATACTGAGACTACATCGTTATCAACTACAGTGATGCCGCCCACAAACGAACGTGCCAGAGCCTCAACCACATAGCCACCTACTCCGCCAACACCGAATACTATAACACGACTATCTCTGAGCTTCTGCAAAGCCTTGTCCCCTATTAACATCTTGGTGCGTGAAAATCTCTCGTCCATATTATTACCCTCAAAAATTGATAAAAAGATTATACCACATTTACACAGATTATTCAATTAAGTATTGAAAAGCTTTGATACTTACTGTAAAATAAAGATATCAAAAACTTTGGAGATATCATGAACATATACACAATTGCCGACCTCAACATCGGCATAGAGACTGACTCGGACTTTACAAAAGAATCTCTCAGAGATTATCTTTGTGATAGCAAAGACTACGACTTCTGTGTAAAAATCACACAGGAAATGCTCAGATATGAAGAGAAGGTAGCTCAAGAAGGCGCAAACAAGGAATACCACGAGCTGACTGCAATACTTCGAGTAATCTGCAACACTATACTCGAAAAATACAACGGGTTCTTCCTGCATTGCTCGTGCCTTGAAAAAGACGGTGAGGCATATATATTTACTGCAAACAGCGGCACAGGCAAATCAACCCACGCTCGTCTTTGGAGAGAGGTATTCGGCGATTCTGTCACTATGATAAATGATGACAAGCCGATTATACGATATATTGACGGCAAGTTCTACATCTATGGTACACCGTGGAACGGCAAGCACTCTATCTCAAACAATATAAAAGCCCCTGTAAAAGTCATCTACTTTTTATCACAAAGCAAAGATAACAAGTGCACAAGAGCTGATTTGTTTGAATCTATAGGCAAGCTACTCGGCCAGACAGTGCTACCTGACAACAAAAACTCTATGAAAAAACTGCTCGATATGTTAGAGCAACTATGCTCGAGTGCATATACATTCAACCTTGAGTGTAACATCTCAGAAGACGCAGTACATACAGCGTATAATTCTATAAAAGAACTATAAATTGATGGGTAGATGTAAAATAATACATCTACCCTATATTTTTGCAAAACAAAAACGGCGGTAAATATACCGCCGTTTTTTAATATCTACTTATTTTGTCATAAAGAGTACGCCCAAGGTATCTGGACCACAGTGGCTTGAAATAGTACATGACGCACGAGTTACAAACACCTCATCAAAAATGCCCTTTTCTACAAGTGCATCCTTCGTGCTCATAACTATGTCCTCATCCACACCTGCGTGTGTAACAAAAGCACGTGCAGTGTCTACCTCGCCGTACTTAACGATAATATCCTCGAGATAATCAAGACAAACCTTGGAGAATTTGCCTCTATATTTCTTGGTAGCGCTCATTGAACCATGTCCCTCAGTAGAAACCTCGATACAAGGCTTGAGTCCCAGCAAATTAGCGCCAAAAGCTTCTACAGCAGAGCATCTGCCACCTGCTCTCAAATAATCGAGCTTATCAATAACAAAGCTTGCGTGGCTCTTAGGAACAAGTGTCTCAAGCTCCTTCGCAACCTCTACAGCAGACAGACCCTGCTCAATAAGCTCGGCAGCCTTGATAACAATAAGACCTGTACCTGTACTTAGGTTGCAAGAGTCTACGACAGCTACCTTGCCATCTTCAAACTCCTGTGCTGCAAGACAGGCAGAACGATGTGTGACAGATAAGCTTGAACCAAGGCTGATGTGTACAACCTCACAGCCCTCGTCTACATACTGATTAAATACATCTACATACTCGCCAACGCTCATAGCTGCAGTACGAGGTAGCTCCTTAGTCTTATCAAAATGGTCATATATCTCATCAGGAGTTATTGTTACCCAGTCATCGTACATCTTCTCACCCAGTGATATATGAAGCGGTACAGTATGCACACTGTATCTCTCAAGTAGTTCTTGAGTAAGGTCGCATGTGCTATCAGCTATAAGTACTACTTTGTTGCTCATAATAATATTCTCCTTCTTTCCCCTATTGAGATTACAGGGATAAAATGATATACTACTATTATACCAACAAATATTAAAATTTCAATAAGCGTGGTGTATTTTATGATTAAAAAGTACGTTTTTAATACTCCTTTCGATACACAAGCAGTAGTTCTTGATATTAAGAATGAAGATAGCCCTATGCCATACTTCTCGTATGATGATGGAGTTTTTTCTTACGATATGAGCGACTCTACTGCTATCTACGGCTTGGGCGAAAGTGTCAGAGGTATCAACAAGCGTGGCTGGATATACGAGGGCTACTGTAGCGATGACCCGTCTCATACTGAAGACAAGCGCTCTCTGTACGGTGCACACAACTTTTTGATAATAGATGACAAGTCCTCAAAAGATGTGCGATTCGGAGTATTCTTTGATTACCCTACACGTATCACCTTCGACTTAGGTTATAGTGATATATCGAAAATAACAGTAAAACCTCAGACTAACGATATCACAGTATACATTATAAAAGCAGATAGTCTACATGATATTGTCAGAGAATTCAGAGCACTAATCGGTCAAAGCTACATACCTCCTATGTGGGCATTTGGTTTTATGCAGAGCAGATGGAGCTACTTTACCAAAGAAGATGTCACCAATATAGCAGACAGCTACGAGCAAGCAGAAATTCCGCTTGACTCTATCTGTCTTGACATAGACTATATGGATAGCTACAAGGACTTTACGATTAACAACGAGCGGTTCCCTGATTTTGAAAACTTTGTCTCATATATGAGAGACAGAGGCATACACTTGGTGCCTATCATTGATGCAGGTGTCAAGGTAGAAGACGGCTACGATGTGTACAAAGAAGGAGTAGAAAACAGCTACTTTTTAAAGGATATAAACGGCAACGACTATGTTGTCGGAGTATGGCCGGGCAGGACGGTGTTCCCTGATTTTCTAAACGATAAGGCAGGCAGATGGTTTGCTGATAAGTACAAATATCTGACAGATATGGGTGTTGACGGATTCTGGAACGATATGAACGAGCCTGCGATATTCTACTCTGACAAGGGACTTGAGTCGGCATTCGAAAACATCGTCAAATACAAGGATGTAGAGCTCGATGCAAACAGCTTCTTTGATGCACGAGACGTTTTCTCAAAGCTCTCAAACTCACAGCTTGACTATGACTCTATGTATCACAACATAAACGGCACAAAGGTCAGGCACAACGATGTGCATAATATGTACGGCTACTTTATGACAAAAGCCACGGGTGAAGGCTTTACACGCAACAACCCGGACAAACGCATACTGCTGTTTTCACGAGCATCTTATATCGGTATGCATCGCTATGGTGGAATATGGACAGGCGACAACCACTCGTGGTGGTCACATATTCTGCAATGTATCAAACAACTACCGTCACTTAATATGTGCGGTTTTCTGTATAGCGGGTCTGATATAGGCGGTTTTAACGGTAACTGTACGTACGACCTACTACTGAGATGGTTAGCACTTGGGGTATTTACTCCGCTGATGCGTGACCACAGCGCATGTGGCACAAGAGATCAGGAGTGCTTTGCATTTTCAAAAACAGATGACTTCAAAAACATCGTCTCTTTCAGATACAGATTGTTGCCGTATATTTACAGCGAGTTTATGAAATCAGCTCTTAGAAACGATATGTACATCCGTCCGCTGTGCTTTGATTATGAAGACGACCCTATGGCAAGGCAGACTGAGGACCAGCTACTCGTGGGCGAAAGTATTATGATAGCACCTGTCTATACTCAAAACGCAACAGGCAGATATGTCTACATCCCGCAAGATATGACTATGCTCAAGCTGAATGCGGATAGCAGTATCAGCACAAGTGATATAGAAAAAGGTCATCATTATATAGACATTGCACTAAATGAAATCGTTTTCTTTATCAAGAAAGGACACTGTATACCGCTGTGCGATAGTGCAAGCAACACAGAGAAGATAGACTACGGCACTATCAAATTATATGGTGACGGCAAGTCATACGAACTGTACAAGGATGACGGTATCAGCACCGACTACTCACTCCTTAACATAACTATTCTCAAAAAATAAGAGCAAAAGAAAAAGCACTCTACTAAATGTAGAGTGCTTAGTTTTTGCTAAAAAATTATACGATAATCTCGCCGTCTACTGTACCTACAATACCTGCAGCGTTAGACTCATCTGTATCAATATGCATAGCAGGATAGAAGTTCTCGTGAACTCTTACTACTACATCTGAGAAAGTGAGCTTTCTGCCCTCGCCACCAACAGCAACAGATACTATCTGCTTGTCAACAACACCAAACTCCTGAGCTGCATCAGGTGTGAGGTGGATATGACGCTTTGCAACGATAACGCCCTGAGGAATCTCAACCTCACCACAAGGACCAACGAGCTTGCATCCAGGTGTACCCAGTACATCGCCTGACTCTCTGATAGGAGCGTTGACGCCCATCTTTCTTGCATCAGACAGAGAAATCTCTATCTGGTCAGCAGGTCTGAATGGACCAAGGATAGACATATTGAACTCGCCCTTTGGACCAACAACTGTAACTCTCTCCTCGCATGCGTACTGACCCGGCTGAGAGAGATCCTTCTTCTTAGTAAGTGATGCATCACATCCAAACAAAGTCTCAAATGTCTCCTTTGATACATGGATATGTCTTGCAGATGTTTCTACCATAACTTTCATAGTAATTACCACCATTCTTTTAAAATTTCCTTTTATATTCTACATCAATTGCTAAGAAAATTCAACTCTTTATTGATATATTAATCAACAAACGATATTTTTCGCAGAAAAAAAGAGGCCTCGCATATGCGAAGCCTCAATATTGTTAATTTTACAGGATTAGATTATGCTCTTTCTCTTTTTCTTGCTACAACTATAACAACAGCTGCTGCTGCCATAATGCCGAGCATAATAAAGAGAGCTGTAGATGTCTGGCCGGTCTTAGTGTTAGAACCTGAGCCTGAACCTGAACCTGAGCCTGAACCTGAGCCTGAGCCTGACTGGTCTGTGCCTGAGCCACTGTTACCATTGTTGCCATCATTGCCGCCTGTAGTGCCACCACTTGGCTTTTCGTTTGCAGACTCGTTCTTACCTGTTGCAAGGCTTGACTTCTCTGCTTTCCACTCTACCTTTACGCCTGTGTTCTTGATAGCCTCAGATACGTTGTCAACCTTGAGGTCAAGAGCCTTAGCAGTATCATCAATAAGAGTCTGGTCGTCCTTGCCTGAGAATGTCTTAGCATTCAAAAGTGTATCCTTAAGGAAGGTCTCAAACATCTCCTGTTTTGAGGTTGTAGGAGCTAAACAAGAACCAACAACGTTACCGATAGATGTGATAGCAAGAAGAGGACCGTATTTGTTTACGTCCTGATTCTTCCAGATAGCAACCTGACCTGTCTTGTTAGAATCTTTTGGATTCTCAAGTGTTTCACCATTACAATAAGCAGTATCACCTACTACTGATGCGTCAAAGAGAAGGTCGTATGTCTGCATACCTGTATCAGCAGCAAAAATTACACAGTAAGTCTTGCCTGATTCGATAGTTACACCCTTCTTAGCAAGGTCGTATGACCATGTGCCGTCACCGTTATCAGTACCGTTCTCCTGCTTTGAAGCCCAAGCATAAACAGGATCCTGACCATACTCCCAGATATGGAAACGGATGTATTTGAAGTTATTCCAACCTGTAGTTGATGCATCAAATGTAAGTACATTAGAAGCGCCTGTGTCTGCAACAGAAGCATCAGCAGCAACCTCTGCAGGAGCCTCAGCGTTGTTATCAACGATCTCAACCTGAGCAGCAGAAGTAGCTATCATAGCAACGCTTAAGAGCATAACAACTGCGAGCATAACGCTCATAATCTTTTTGAACATAATAATCTCCTCCAAAATATGATATACATTCCTAAAGTAATTCTACTTTAGCATAGATAATTATACCGCAAAAGAATTAAAATTTCAATATATTTACTATAATTCTTTTAAAAAATTTTCACAAAGTTTTTGTTATTCTATATTCTATTTTGCACAAAGTGAATATTATGCAAAAATTTTTACTGTTTCTTTGATTTTGCTACAAAAAGTCCTACAAGCACAACCAACACGACAAAAACACCACCGATAATCAAGAAAAGCGGCAACTTAAAACCGTCAGTTTTTGGCATAATTTTCTCTGTTGCTTCTGTAGGCTCTATACTTTGAGTGTAGGACTCTACCTCTTCGAGCTCTACAGATGTGCCCACCAAGTCGCCGAATGTTCGGTCAATATCCTGACCGTCTATATTGTCGGGGTCAACCAAGGTACCTGTGCTGTCAATTGCTGCACATGGGTGCACGCTGTCGCCACTATGAAGCCATCTGGCTACATCGCAGGTTTTGGCTCCATCTACCGGATTAACACAGGTGTCGCCATCGCATACTGCTATATCTCCAAGGCACTGTGATGTGAGAGTGAGGTTGTAGGTTTGCTTGCCGTTTTCGTTAGAAAAAATCACGCAATACACACCGTCAGGGTCAAACTCAAGCCCTGACAAATCATAGCTCCAGTAGCCGTTTTTGAGGTCGGTGCATCGCTCTTCTTTGCCCTGCCAAGCGTAAAAATCTCCGCCCTCGTTGCCCTCTCGCCAGATGTGGCAGAAGACCATAGAGAAATGATTCCACGAGACTCTGTCGTTATCGGGAACTTTGAAGTATATGCAGTTTGTGTCGGTCATCTGAGCATTAACACTAAGCATAGAAAAACACGATACCAATACAAGAACTATCATAATAAGACTTGCAAATCTCTTCATTTTATCTCCTCCATTCTACAGTCATTATACTACTAAATAACACCTATTGCAACAAAAAAAGGCAGGCGGTAAAACCGTCTGCCTTAATAAATACACGTATGTATATATCAATTACTGTGCTGAATTTTTCTTCTTTTTGATTACCACATAAGCGCCAACACCAGCGATAACCACGATTACAGCAAGGATAATCCAAAGCCAAGGTGAGCTTGCTGTTGTGTCTGTTGTCTGAGAAACAGTTGAAGGACCATCAGCACCACCTACATCAGAGATAGAGGTTTCCTCTACAACATCTGTGTCTGTATCCTTGTCATTATTCTTGTCGCTCTTCTTAGGGTTAATCTTTTTGGAAGAAACGGTGTTCTCGTTAGCTTCGCCACCGTTAGAACCGCCAGACTCACCCTGTACACCGCTGACAGCTACGTTGATGTCTGCATCTTCGCCCTTGCCAGTAACAGAGTTGACAAAGTCCCCGTCTGCCTGTGGCTCGTCAACGTTGAGCTCAGGAGCCTCGTTCTCGATAACAGTAGTTTTGTTGACAACAACATCACATGTAAATGTGTATTCTGTGAACATCTGCATTGACTCAGGGTACATATAGCGTACATAGTAAGACAGATGTGTGTCTGCATCCTTTAAAGCCTTGAGCTTTACAGAAGCAAATAGCTTTCTGTCAGCAAACTTGATGCCGCTGAGTATTGACCAGTTACATCTGAGCTCACCGGGAAGGTTAGGATTGATAAATGCCTGATGCTCGTCAGGGTCATAGTTGCCTGTAAAATCAGCATAAGACACAAGTTTATACTCTGAAGAATCGTAATATAAAGAGAAATCACAGCCGACTACCTTCTCTGGTACATCTGACAGATAAAGTGTGTATGTAACCTCGTCACCCTTGTTGACAGAAACTACAGTCTGCGCAGAATCCTCTGCTGATGCAGGTACTACAACCAAAGCGACAAAAAGTAGCATTACCATAAATAAAGATATAAGCTTTTTCATAAAAAACACCCTTTCAATAAACTACTAATACATTATATATCAAATAAATACACAATTCAATAAATAATTTGTAAACATATAAAGTTAATGCCCCTTGAAGTTAATCAAAGGGCATTTTGATTTAATAAGTGTCAATAATTACTTGTTCATTGCCTTCTTGCGAGCGAAGAATACAACACCTACAGCCATAATGAGTACTACAAAGAACATCATTACGACAGAAGTAGAACCAGTCTGAACAGCAGCGTTGTTAGCGTTTGTGCTATTGTTGTTTGTGTCAGAATCAGCTGATGTAGCAGCCTCAGGAGCCTGTGTAGCATCGTCAGTCTCATCGTCATCTTCAGCCTTTGTAGGATCCTGTGGTGCGTTTGGAGCTTCTGTCTCTACAGGAGTTGGGTCAAATGCGAGCTCTTCGGTTACCGGATTGAATACAACTGTACCCTTGCCACCTTCGAAGCTGTCGATAACCGTACCCTCAAGCACTGTGCCACCGGAATTTTTACCTACATAAGTGATAACAATGTCATCGTTTGCATTGATCTCACACTCTGCTGAATATGTGCCATCGCCGTTATTCTTAAGCTCGATAGGCTCGCCACCGTTTATAGAGATATAATACTTTATATTATCCTCAGGAGCAATTGTTGATGCCTCTGTAGGAGCATCTGTTGGAACCTCAGGAGCATCTGTTGGAACCTCAGGAGCATCTGTTGGAACCTCAGGAGCGTCTGTTGGAATCTCAGGAGCGTCTGTTGGAACCTCAGGAGCGTCTGTTGGCTTTGGAGCCTCCTCTGTAGGTGCAGCTGGAGCCTCTGTTGGAGCCTCTGGAGGTGCAGTTGGAGCCTCTGTTGGAGCCTCAGTTGGAGCCTCAGTAGGTGCCTCTGTTGGAGCCTCTGTTGGAGCCTCAGTTGGAGCCTCTGTTGGAGCCTCTGTAGGTGCTTCTGTTGGAGCCTCTGTAGGTGCTTCTGTAGGTGCTTCTGTTGGAGCCTCAGTTGGCTTCTCTACAATCTCAGTAGCGCCGAGTAACTCTATGCGTAATGTGAAGTCATCGTTGACAACCTCATTATTAGTTACGAGGTTCTCAAGAGATGATACGCCATTTGTCTCAACCTTGTACTGAACTATCTGAAGGTCAAACTTGAGTTCTGTCTTGCCCTTAGCAATTACAGGCATTTCAAATACGAGGAAACCTGCCTCGCTCTTGAAGTTATAACCATTGTTCTTTGAGCAGTTGAGGTTATAAGTAACAACAGAACCATCGAAAGTCTGAACGATAATCATATCGTCTTCTACAACAGGGAAATAAACATCACAGTCATCGAGAAGGTCATCCTCAGATGGAGCGTCTAATACTGCTGAATCAAAAGACAGTACGCACTGTGTGTTAATAACACGAGCAGTTGGGAATGTGTAATAAACAGCGAATGTTACATTATCGCCAATATTAGCACCGTAATCCTTGCCGTTGTAAGTAATAGTAGCATCGAAATCCTCTGCAGAAGCAGATACAATGCCAACTACTGCAGTAGATACAACAAGTACCAATGCAAGCAAGAAAGCTAAAATCTTCTTGTTCATAATATTTCCTCCTAAAACTATACAATTACACTTGTACATTTTCATACAAATTGATTATATTACAACTATTTAAAAAAAGCAATAGTAAAATCATACAAATTATTTACATTTTTGATACCTTTGTAATTCAGTATTACTCATAATATTTAAAGTTGTTAACAAGTCAAGCTCAGGTAACAAATTAGTTATACAACATCTTGTGTTATTATTCTATTTTGTAATTAAGGTGCATTTTATTGTTACAAATTAGAATTATAACTGCAACATCAAACAAAATTTGGTTGGATACCTTTATATAAACAGCAAAGGACAGACCACAAAAATGGTCTGTCCCTCTCTTTTTATAGGAAACTAATGCATACACCCCAAGTGCTGTTGCACCTGAATGCTATCCTTATAAACAATAATTAGTTTCTACCGAATATAACCAAAACTTGATTATGTCCGTATGTTTTCTTATATTACGAACCCCCTCCGATTACGAAGGGGGGTCGTAATTAATTTTTAGTTAGGAAATATCAAAATGAGAATTAATCAAATTTTTTCTTTCTTGCAAACATTACAACGCCTACAGCCATAACAAGTACTGTGAAGAATGCAATTGCAGCCTCTGTAGAACCTGTCTTAACAGCTGAGCTGTTGCCACCATTCTGCTGGTTGTTTGAAGCTGACTGACCTGGTGATGCAGGAGCTGGCTTTGTCTCTTCAGCCTTGCCTTCTGTTGGATCGTCATCCTCAACACCGTCTGTTGCTGGTGTTGATGGGATGATAACAGGTGTTGTTGGCTTAATCTCTGTTGGCTTTGGAGCCTCTGTAGCCTCTGTCTGTGTTGGAGCCTCTGTAGCCTCTGTCTGTGTTGGCTCCTCAGTTGGCTTAACAGGTACTGTCTCCAAAGGACCCTCTTCGCCGAAGAGAACGCCGTCAACAAATACGTTGTTGTTGCCTACGAGCTTGCACTCGTCAATGATAAACTGGTTCTTGCTGTCGCCAAGAGTCTTGATAGTTGTGTTGATATCATAAACGCCTGTCTGAGCAGTTACTAAGAAGTCACCCTGTAAGAGTACTGTATCGTTAGTCTCGAAACGAGCACCTGTAGTGTTAGAATAGTTGAAGATAATCTGACCGTCAACAGTTGTATTGAATACAGGACCTACTAAGAGTGGGAGGTGAGCTGTAGCGTCTACCTCGCCCCACTTGTCTGTAACAGGTACAAAATCAAGACCCTCTGTATCATAGAGTGTTGTAGCATCGATAGAGCAGATCTTTGTCATACCGTCATCAACGTTGAGGTAATACTTGTATGAATATGTCTTGCCTGACTCAACCTCGTAAAGCTTGCCGTCAGCTCTTACATATACCTTGTTAGGATCAATTACTGGACCCTCGTCTTCTGTTGGCTTCTGATCATCTGATGCAGAATCTGTTGGCTTCTCATCGTCTGTAGCAGGACCTGTAGACTCAGTTGGCTTTGTAACCTCTGTTGGCTCCTGTGTTTCTGATGGCTTTGGAGCCTCAGTTGCTTCTGTCTGTGTAGGAATAGGAGCAAAATCGCCCTCGAGAATCTGCTTCTGATCGAAAGGCTTGAGAGTTACGCTGTCGCTTACATAAGAATCCATATCTGTATCTGTAAGTGTTCTGAGAACTGTGTTGATCTCATATACGCCCTTCTGAGCAGTTACTAAGAATGGTACTGTGAATGCAACTGTATCATCCTCATCAAACCAAACGCCGCCGCCCTGGCTGCCGTTTGAGTAGTTCCATGGAATTTCACCAGCGATATCGAAGTTTGCGATAGGTGAAAGAATTACAGGGAACATTGTAGCGAGGTCTAAATCGCCACGCTTGTCATATACAGGCTTTGCCTCAAGACCGTCTGCATCGTACCATGTTGTAGCATCAACAGCAACGATCTTCTTGTCAGCCTTGATGTAGTATGTATACTGATATGTCTGACCAGATACTACTGGGTACATAACGCCGTCAACCTTAACAAAGAGGCCATCTACATCATCGTCGCCCTCTGTCTCTGTTGGTTTTGTAGGCTGTGTGTTGCCCTCGAGTGTCTGAATGTATGTGAAGTCAGCGAGTCTCTCGCCATCCCATACGAGCTTCTTAACATCAGCTGAAGCATCGCACATTGAGATGATCTCTGTATCGAGAACGCCCTGGCCCTCTGATACTACTTCGAATGTAAACTTAGCAAGAATCATATCATCTGCATCAAAGTATACACCGCCACCGTCACTACCATCGCTGAAGTTGAACAAAATCTCGTTTTCTTCTGCGCTGTTGTATACTGGTTTGCCGAGCTCTGGGAACATAGCTGGAAGATCAAGATCACCACGGCTATCTACAGGCTCAACTAACTTGAGCATTGAAGGATATGATGTTTTACAGTCAATGTTAGCAATCTTGCCTCTATCTGCTGCATTTGCAACGTTGAGGTAAGCATAGTATGTGATTGTATCACCAACAGTTACGTCGTATCTTACGCCGTCAACCATGATGTAGTTGCCATCTTCTGGAAGAGTTGGCTTTGGAGCTTCTGTCTGCTCTTCTGTCTCTGTTGGCTTTGGAGCCTCAGTCTGCTCTTCTGTCTCTGTTGGCTTTGTCTCTGGCTCAGAAACAGTTGTGAATGTCTCGATAGACTTGAACTCTTTCTCTGTAACCTGCTCGAATACGATATGACCCATGTCGCAGTCGCCCATATTCTTGATTACTGTTGAAAGCTCTGATGAACCCTCTGCCTTAACCTTGAATCTTACTTTGATAAGTACACGCTCGTCAGAATCAAACTTGATGCCGCCCTGTGCAACAGAAGCGTTGAAGTTGAACTGATCTTCAAGGCTGTTAGCTGTGAGTGCCTTTGTGCAAAGCACTGGGAACATATCTGAATAGAGATCTTCATCGTCTACTACGTAGTTAGTGATCTCGAGTTTTGCGCTGTCATAGAACATTGAAGCGTCTACGTTTGTTACGTAGCCTGGCTTTGATGTGCTTGCTGTAGCATCAGCAACGTTGAGGAAGTATGTATACTCATACTCGCCGTCTACTACTACAGGATAAGAAACGCCGTTTAATACAACCTCTGTCTTCTCGTCTGGATCAGGAGCTGTTGGCTGTTCTGCATCTGTTGGCTGTTCTGCATCTGTTGGCTGAGGTGCATCTGTTGGCTGAGGAGCTACCTCTTCGTAAACATAGCTACCGCATGGCTTTGTCTGTGTAGCCTCGTCCCATGTCATATAATAGCAGTAACCTGCCTGGATGTCAGTTACATCTGCTGACTGGTCAGGACCATATCCGCCAGTACCCTGGAATACGATACCAGTTGTATCAGCAGGAATCTCTAACTTATAAATGTCATATGTGCCATCGCCGTTTTTACCAACGATTTCTGTTAGAGCCTGACCTGGCCATGTGGTGTAATCACCATTTGGGCCCCAATAATGTGCTGTTGCGTCAGGCCACATCCAGTTATTTTCAAAATAAACTGTAATTGTGTCAGCTGCTGCTGCAGAAACGATACCAACAGTAACCATTGAAAGTACCATTACTATTGCAAGAATCATGCTGACAAGTCTGTTTGTCTTAAGCATTTTAGTTTCCTCCTTAAAATGAATGCTTTAATAAGCAACTTCATTATAAGTCAAGCAAATAGTCATTACTACCAACAATAATGTCACAAACGAATTAAAAAAATTACAGTTTCCGAACTTTTATTTTTCTTTTGTAACAAAAAGAAACAATTAGTTTTCTTTTGTAATTTTCTTTTAACGAAAATGTTTTATTTCGCCTGTAGAAATAAAACACAAAATGTCGGTTTTATGCGATTTTTTATTATTCTATTACAGAAATAAAATGCTAATTTTGTGATTATAATGCGATTTAAGCAGAAAACGGTTACAACAAATGGGTAGTTGTAACCGTTTTACGTAAAAATTCAGTATATTATTTTGAAATTAATCAAAGAAAGTACAAATATATATTAATATGTATGTAAATGTATATATTAATTACTCGTATATTACCTCTTAGTCTTATATCAATATAATCAGATGTCCTTGTTGATAACCTGTGGCGGTGATTCTAACAGCTGTGGATTTGCGAGAAGCTTCTTGTATTTGCGGAAAGCAAGTGCGAAGTAGCTACCAGACGCAATACGCTCGTCCATAACAAGACCGATAGGCATACAACGCTCAAACTTTATCTCGCCCTTGGTGCGCTTTGGCACATCTCTTAAGTTGCCCATAGCAAGTGCCAAGCTTGTTGTACCAAAATCATAGATATGATGATAGATATGGTTTGTGCGGATAGACGCAAGGTTAGTAAATACTGCGCTGATGTGGAACGGGCTCATCTTGATGATAGCCTTTGGAAGCAAACCATACTTGTCGAGCATCTTCAAGAAGCTGACACCAAAACGCAACAGTCCCGGTACAGAAAGCAGAATTCTGATAATCTTATCTGTGCCGTTCTCGTTTTCTTCTTCTCTGTTCTCTGAGATGTATGTCTGTATAGCGTCCTCAACCTGATCCAAAGTATAATCAGGCTGAAAGTAAATCTTGTTCATTGTGCCGTGTGCGTCTATCTTGCCACCCTTTAGCACTACCATACCGATAGTTATCTCGTTTCGTGCATAGATGGTCTTGTTAACTACAAAGCGGTTGAGTGCAGGAAACTCAGCAAGTGTCTGTATGTATGCCGCAATAAATACAGACAGGTGGCTGTAGTGTTTGCCCTCTTTGCGCTTTTCGTTAAGATATGCGTTAATCGGCTCAACAGGAATATCGAGTGTTATCATATTCATAGAATCAGAACGCCTGTGCATAATGTGTGCCGCAACCTTATACATAGGATCAATGTTCTTGACCTTCTTGCCATCTGCTCTCATAACTGTTTCTCCTTTTACCCTTCATTTATTTTACCCTCATGCATACATAATACATTATTTTTCGACAAGAAACAAGTAATTTTTACAAATTAGCTAACTCACTATATATAATAGTATATACATATATATGGCAAAAAAGAAAAGACCGCCCATAAAAGCGGTCTTTTTGGTTTTTTATTCTTCTGTTTTCTTAGAGAATACACAGCCACAGTAGTTCTGTCTGTAGAGCTCATACTGACGAGATAGCTCGATAGAGCGTTTGTAGCCGTTTTTCTTCTTGAAATCAGTAGCAAGGTAGTTTGCTCCCGTACTCTGCTGTATTCTCTCACCTATGTCGTTAATGAGAGTTGCATTTTTGAGCGGACTAATAGTAAGCGTTGTAGCAAAGTAGTCACAGTTATACTCGAGGGCTTTCTTTGCAGTGTATCCAAGTCTCATATCAAAGCACACCTTGCATCTGCTGCCACCCTCTGTGGCTGACTCAAGTCCTGAGATGTTATCCAGATACTGCTGTGTATCATAATCAGCATCTATCAGCCTGACTCTGTCGCTAAGTCCCATCTCATCTACAAGACGCACAAGCTCACTATGCCTGTAGTTATACTCGTCAGGCTCTGTGATGTTTGGATTATAATATAAAAGGTATATATCAAAATCATCTGACAAGTACTCGAGCACGTAGCTTGCACAACACGCACAGCACGCATGAAGCATAATAGTCTGACGCCTTGCTTCTATTCTGTTTTTGCTTATCAGAGCGTCAAGCTCTTTCTGATAATTGCGATTCATCTATTCCTCTTTAGTGATAATATCAAATAATGCATCTACATCAGGCGCTAAATAATCAGCTCCTGCACTAATCAATTCTTCTCTTGTGCGAAAACCCCACTCTACACCGCAGGCTCTGACGCCTGCATTGTGCGCTGTATGTATATCGACATCGCTGTCGCCAACATAGAGCGTGTCTCTCTCGCTGATACCAAGCTCAGCCATCATATATCTGAGGGCGGTTGGGTCGGGCTTTTTTGGAAATCTGTCCTGATTCCCCCACAGATAGCAAAACTCATGCTCTCCAAACAGCTTGTCTGCTATCGGCTTTATAAAGATATGCGGTTTGTTTGATAGTACCGCTGTAACTATACCCAAATCACTTAGTTTTGAAAGGAGTTCGTTGATACCGTCATATGCCTTTGTGCAATCGTTTGAATGCTCGGCATAATACTGAGAGAATCTCTGCTTAACCTTAGAGAACTTTTGCTTATCCTGTGCACTATCACCCATAGCTGTCGCTATCAGCCTATCTGCGCCGTTACCGACAAACTGATTATACATATGCTCAGGGTGAGTCGGCAGATTATTCTCACTAAGTGCGGTATTGACGGCTACAGCCAAATCGCACAAGGTGTCTGCTATAGTACCATCAAAGTCAAATACAACAAGCTTATACATTATATATCGTCATCCTCTGTGTCTGTAGTAGTATCTGCATCAGCTATATCGTCTGAGTCTTGCTCATCCTTAGTGCCGTATATCATACGCTCAAGCTCGGCTATCTCTTTAGCTTTGAGCTCTTTCTTGAGATTTTCGAGTCGGTCTGCCTCTATCCTATCCTCGATATCCTTGTCTATCTCTTCTTTGAGCTTCTTGTTCATCATATCAGAGAGATTATTAAGCTCTGTGATGCTGAATGTGGTGGTCTGCTCCAAAGACACTACCTCACTATCGACCAAATTGTTTGTCTGCTTGGTCTTTGAGCGTCTTCTTAATAGCATAAGAATGATAACAACAATAGTACCTGCAACAAGCACAACGCTCAATGTGATATACACAATAATAGTGTTGGTGTTTGGAATATTGCCCTCGTAATATACAGTACCCTTTCCGTTTATTATAGGGACAGTAAGACTGTTGCTGCTATCTGCATATTCAGCGCCTGAATCTCCACACACAAGACTTGTGACATTCTCGTCACAAGACGAATGAACAGTATAAGTCATCGGACGATTAGCGTTGTTTGAATTGAGCATTTGTGACAGATTAATGTAATCAACAAATTCGGTCTTTGCGCTGAGCTTGAAGCTTGAATCTTTGATATGATAATCTATCAGGTTGCCGCTACCAAAATACTTTGTTAACTCGTCTGTTACTGTTTCTGCATCACCTGTGCAAACAACACGACAAATCAAGTTGTTCTCGTCCTCTGTAATCTCGACATCGGCACCCTTTGACTCAAAGAAAGCCTGTGCGTACTTCATACCATCATAGCCCTGAGTCTTGGAGTAAAGAAAATCTGTAGTGCGGACAAAAGAATTCTTGCCTACAATATTCAAATCAAAATTGATGCCGTTAATTGAATACTGGATACCATCGGGTATGCGGATGTTCATTACATCGCTGTCTGTGCTGACAGAATAAACACCTTGCTCCCACTTGCCCTTTGACTGCCACTGTCCATCTAAAAACAATGCACCGTCTGAATGTGTAGTCTCAATAGGTAACGCATACTGATATATAAGTTCTACGTCATCACCATCGGCACCTATAAAACTGAAGGTATTAAAAGTCTCTTCAAAGGTGAGTCCCTCTGACAATGGAGTGCTGGAGTTGTCCTTGTCACCGTAAAAAACATTTGCACTATCGGTATCAAGCAACATAGCCGTGTACTCCTTGAGCTCTTCGAGAGTGATGCCCTTGTATATAACCTTATACTCCCAACTACTGCCGAGGTTTGTAAAATCACAATACTGTGCAGATGGGCTTGTATTAGTAGTAAAATACTGCTCTATGCTACCACTTAAATCAACATATGTCTGATTAGGTATAGAGAAGCTTATCTCTCTGTCATAGGTGCCGTCTTTGAGATTAGTTGTAGCAACAGTTATGGAGTTTACTCTATGTCCCTCACGCTGAGATATATCAACAGTAGAACCTGTGTTGAACACCACACCGTTGATGTTGACTGTATTGATATAATAGTCAAAATCTAAATTCTTTGTTTTCTTATTATTTAAAGTAACATTCTCTACAAAACGTACCACATCGCTGACATCAAAGTTCTCGACCATTCTGGTGCCCTTTGTAAAAACAGTAGAAGGCTGAGCCATATCTGAGCTGACCTCTCTGCCAACGAGTGTGCTCATCTGACTAATGTATTCATCATGAGACGAAAAAGCAACATCAAGAACAAAGGTATAGCCGTCCTCTGAAACACCAAGATACTCAAAGCTTGAGGTCTTAGTATCTTCAAGCGGATTTGCACTGAGCAGTTGCTGTGAGATTTCGTCTATATTTGTATCAAGCGGATATTTAATTGTTATCTCTCGGTTACCGACAAAATCAGAATCAATATTGAGCACAGATGCAACCTGTATCTTGTCCGATGTACAGCCGGTAAGTGTAAGCATTGAAATAACCAACAAAACCGCTGTGATTAACGAAAGTGTTTTTCTCATAATATACCTCTTGTTTTAGTTTGCAAAAGTATCAGATACCCTTGCCCTCATCAATGAGCACAGCTCTGCACGGAGCAGCCTCACACTGTGACAATTTGAGCGGAAAAGCAGACAGGGTGTATGTTCCATCTTTGACTCCGCTTAAGTTAAGATTTTCGAGCACTGAGATATTTGCACGAGCAAGCTCAAGATGTGGACGCATCTCATCAAAAGGTGGCGCAATGCTGACTGCGTCTGTACCTATAAGCACCAAGCCACTTGTGGCTATAACTTGTGCAGCAGATTGAGAAATATACGCATTGCCCTCACCGTGAAGCAAAAGTCGCTTTTTGCAATGCGGCAGAAGCTCCTCCATATCTTCTCCTGTAAGAACTCCGTCAATAGTAACTACTGTGCATTTGCCATAAAAAGGAGCAAGTTTGAGTTCGCCTATATTCTTACCGTCATCATCAAAATGCTTAGGAGCATCAATATGGGTAGCGCTATGAGTGCTCATAGTAAGCTTAGTGATGTTGCACATATCTCCGCTCTCTATACTGCTGATATTATCCACCTGTGGTTTTGGGTCATCACCATATGGTGCTGTCTCCAAAATATCCCTCGAAATGTCATAAAACAACATAGTACCCCTCCTTTTTTCATCATTATATCATAATTTTTCAGAAAATAAAGAATAGATTATTAACATTTGATTACATATATATAAAAAACAGAGGCAGACAAAAGTCCGCCTCTGCTCGTATTTTAAAGAAAGTTTTATTATATTAACCAGCGTATTTTGACCAAGTACCATTATCCCAGCTTGTCATAGTAAACAAATTGTTGCCGTTTGTTGGAATTGTGAGGTCTACTGTCTGATTCCACTTCTGATCCCAGTTTGGAGATGTAGCAGAACTGCTCATACGAACCCAGATAACATTTTTGTCGCCCTCTGGGAGAGTTGCCTTGTAAACGCCTGATGATACCTTCTCAGCCTTTGTCCAGGTTGAACCGTTTGATCCACCCCAGCTATAAGCTGCAAACCATGCACCTGCCTGATCCCAAAGTGATGAGCCACCAGCGTTGAGATAAAGAACAGTACCTGTCTCTTCCTCTGTAGGAGCCTGTGTAGGAGCCTGTGTAGGTGCCTGAGTTGGAGCCTGTGTCTCAGGTGCTGTTGTTGGTTCTGTTGTTGTATCCTTAATAACTGTGAAAGAGAAGTATGACCAAGAGTCATTGCCCTCTGGTCTGAAGTAAAGTGTGCAAGCGCCGACTTTCTTATCACCTATTGTGTAGTTATCGCCGTCTTTGAACCACTTTGTGATTTCTTTGCCATCAAAGTATACTACCTTGATTTGATCAACTGCTGTGAATGTGTACTTAAGCAAATATTCACCAGGGGTACTTGGGTTTTCTTCAAGCTTTCTGTCTGCTGTGAGTGTATCTGCACCCCAGAGGTTTCCACCACCGTGTTCACCTACCATGTAGTAGCCAGCCTCAACTACTACAGGAGCCTCTGTCTCTTCTACTGTAGGCTCTTCTGTAGGCTCTGCAGTCTCAGCTTCTGTCTCTTCAACAGTTGGCTCTTCTGTCTCAGCTTCTGTTTCTTCTACAGTTGGCTCTTCTGTAGGCTCTGCTGTCTCAGGCTCTACAGCCTGTGTTGGAGCTTCTGTCTCTTCTACTGTGTCCTTGATTACTGTGAAGTAGAAGTATGACCAAGAGTCGTTACCCTCAGCTCTGAAATAAAGTGTGCAAGCGCCAACTTTCTTCTCACCTATTGTGTAGTTATCGCCATCGCTGTACCACTTTGTGATTTCTTTACCATCAAAGTATACTACCTTGATTTCATCTACTGCTGTAAATGTGTACTTAAGCATATACTCGCCTGCACTACCTGGATTCTCAGCGAGTTTTCTGTCTGCTGTAAGTGTATCTGCACCCCAGAGGTTTACGCCACCGAGGTTACCTACCATGTAGTAACCAGCTTCAACTACTACAGGAGCCTCTGTCTCTTCTACTGTAGGCTCTTCTGTCTCTTCCTGATCGTCTGATGCAGGAGCATCTGTAGGAGCTTCTGTCTCAGGCTCTACAGCCTGTGTAGGAGCTTCTGTCTGATCTGCAGGATATGTGATAGAAACCTTGTCTGTAGCTGTATCAAATGCAAACACATATGTGCCAGCAGCTGCTGTTGTCATTGTACAGTTAGAACCATCTGAGTTCGTAAATGTCCAACCTGTGATAGACTCTTCGATCTTGCCACCGTTGCCCATCCATGTGCCATTGTCTACTACCTTGAACTCATATTTTGTGTTAGCAGCGAGCTCAAGTGAGATGTAGCCAACTGTTGGGTCAGCTTCAGCAATCTTGAACTCGTTCTTTGTTGTACTCCAGCCATTAAACTCGCCTGCGAGATATACATTTGTGGATGATGTGTCAACCTCAGGTACATCATCAAGGGATGCATACCATGTGCTTGTCTTCACATCATAATACTGATCAGCCATAAATTTAAGGTTATCAGTCTGTGAACCATTGTTGTTGTTATTAAAGATGATGTTATCATAATCAACATCAAATGTTACTGAATAAACATCAAAACCGTTGACAGACATATCTGTCTTAGTCATAGCCTTACCCGGCCATGTTGTACCGGCACCACCCTCAATCCATGAATGAGCAGCGAGCTTGTCCCAACCTGCTGAGTTGATACAGTAAGCTGTCTTTGAGAATGCCTCTGTAGGAGCCTGTGTAGGCTCTTCTGTTTCTTCCTGATCGTCTGATGCAGGAGCGTCTGTTGGAGCTTCTGTCTCTTCTACTGTGTCCTTGATTACTGTGAAGTAGAAGTATGACCAAGAGTCATTACCCTCAGCTCTGAAATAAAGTGTGCAAGCGCCGACTTTCTTATCACCGACTGTGTAATTATCGCCATCGCTGTACCACTTTGTGATTTCTTTACCATCAAAGTATACTACCTTGATTTCATCTACTGCTGTAAATGTATACTTAAGCATATACTCGCCTGCACTACCTGGGTTCTCAGCGAGTTTTCTGTCTGCTGTGAGAGCATCTGCACCCCAGAGGTTTACGCCACCGAGGTTACCTACCATGTAGTAACCAGCTTCAACTAATACAGGAGCTTCTGTTTCTTCTACTGTAGGCTCTTCTGTCTCTTCCTGATCACCTGTTGCAGGGTCATCTGTCTGAGACTGTGTCTCTTCCTGTGTTGGCTCTTCAGTTTCTTCTGTTGGATGTACAATCGGAGCTACATCCCATTTGCCGTCTGATTCACCCCAACCTGTGATAACATACATATTCTTGCCATCAGTTGGAACCTTAAGGTCAGATGTCTGATTCCACTTGTCGTCCCAATTTGGAGATGTAGCAGACTTGTTCATACGAACCCAGATGATATCAGAATAACCATCAGGCAATTCAACCTCATAGATACCGTCTGTTTCAGTCTCTGTAGCTGTCAACCACTTGTTGCCGTTACCATTCCATACATACGCTGCAAACCAAGCGCCATCTACATCCCAATCGTTAGCATCAAGATACAGCTTGTTGCTATCGTCAGCCTGTGTAGGCTCTTCTGTCTCAACCTGTGTAGGATCGTCAGTAGTCTTAGGCTGTACTGTAAAGTAGAAGTATGACCAAGAGTCGTTACCCTCTGGTCTGAAGTAGAGTGTGCAGTCGCCTGTCTTGCCACCCTTGTCTGTGAGAGTGTAGTTTTCGCCACCGTCATTGTACCATGTTTTGATAGCAGTGCCGTCAAAGTATACTACCTTGATTTCGTCACCATCTACGAATGTCCAGTCGAGTGTATACTCACCGGCATTAGCTGGGTTTTCTGAAAGCTTTCTATCGTTTGTGATAGTTGTGGCATCCCAATTCTCAACACCATTGAGTTTGCCCATCATATAGTAACCTGCTGTTACTTCCTGTGACTCAGTAGCCTCAGTTTCTGGCTCGGTAGCCTCAGTCTCTGGCTGATCAGGTGTAGCTGTAGGAGCCTCTGTCTCAGGTTCTGTTGCCTGTGTCTCAGGGTCTGTTGGTTGAGTAGGATCGTCCTCACCAAATGTGAATGTCTTTTCGATATCAGGTGCTGTAGCATCTTCGTATCCAACAAGATAACGCTGAACAAAAGTAGCATCGTAAATATTAACAAAACCGTCCTGATTTACGTCTGCTGCTGCAGCCTGGATAGTTCCCTCTGCGATTACATACTCTTCGATTCCTGCACAGTGTGCCTGGATATATGTAGCATCGTAGATATTTACATATGTGTCCAGATTAGCATCGCCGAGCTTGTAATCAACAGCTTCAGCTGAAGCACTTACAATACCTACAGTTGTCATAGAAACAACCATAACCAAAGCAAGTGTAAAGCTTAAAAATCTCTTGAACTTTGTCATAAAACTTCCTCCGTTTTTATATTTGCACAGTGCGCCACTATAGCACACTACACTATCGTTCTAATTATACGCTTGTACAGATTATTTTTCAACGACTTTGGGATTTTTTAGTATAGAAAATTTGTTATTTCTTTTAGTTATTTTGCACAAAAAATATTTTTGCTTTTTGTTTGGAAAATCAAAAAATCTGCTCAAATCAGGCACAAAATGTAGTATTTTCTTAACCTTTTGTCATAATTGTTGTGGTCACACCCGCTACATTAAAAAGAAAAGCAGAGCCTATGCCAACCAAGGCACAAGCTCTGCTGTAAATTAACTTTCTTTATCTATATCTCTCATATTGAGACTTATGCGTTTTTTGTCAACGTCTACAGAGATAACCTGTACCTTGACTACATCGCCCACCTTGAGCACTTCGCTCGGGTGTTTGATAAACTTGTTACATATGCGACTGATATGTACCAAGCCGTCCTGATGAACGCCAATATCTACAAACGCACCGAAGTCGATAACGTTTCTGACAGTACCTGTAAGCACCATACCAGCCTTGAGATCCTCCATAGAGAGCACATCGGTTCTGAGTAGTGGTGGTGGCAATTCTTCTCGAGGGTCACGACCCGGTTTGGAGAGCTCTTTGACTATATCCTCAAGAGTCGGCACACCGACATCAAGGCTCTTTGCGATAGTTGACATGCCACCCAAAGCATCAACCTTGCTCTCAATATCAGCGATGCCGCCGTTTTTGATATCTGTAGCCTTGCATCCGCAAAGCTCAATAAGCTTCTTAGCTACATCGTAGCTCTCAGGATGAACACCTGTTGAATCAAGCGGATTCTTGCTCTCGACTACTCGCAAGAAACCTGCACACTGCTCAAAAGCTTTTGGTCCGAGTTTTGGCACTTTTTTGAGTTCGGTGCGGCTACTGAACTGACCGTTTTCTTCTCTATAAGTGACAATATTCTCACAAACTGAAGCGGACAGTCCCGACACCCTCTTGAGTAGAGATACCGATGCGGTATTGAGGTCAGCGCCAACATTGTTAACACATTCCTCCACAATTCCGTCAAGTGCTGATTCGAGCTGTTTTTGAGGCATATCATGCTGATACTGACCAACGCCGATAGCCTTTGGCTCTATTTTTACGAGCTCTGCAAGCGGATCCTGCAGACGTCTAGCGATAGATACAGCACTACGAAGTGTAAGGTCGAACTGCGGGAACTCCTTTGCGGCAAGTTTTGACGCAGAATACACCGATGCTCCTGCCTCGTTAACTACCATATATGATACCTTCTGTGGTATCTCGCCTATCACCTTGGCTGTGAACATCTCGGTCTCTTTTGATGCTGTACCGTTGCCGATAGCGATAATCTCAACACCATGCTTTTTGATGAGATTCTTGATTATCATTGCTGACTGCTCGACCTTAGCTTGTGAATGAGTCGGATAGATAATAGATGTATCGAGCACCTTGCCTGTGCTGTCAACTACTGCTACCTTGCAACCTGTACGATAACCGGGGTCAAGTCCCATAGCGACTCTGCCCTTGACAGGTGGTTGCATCAAGAGCTGTCTTAAATTAGTAGCAAAAACTTTGATAGCTCCTGTGACAGCTCTGTCGGTAAGTTCGTTTCTGATTTCTCTCTCAACAGACGGGAAAATCAGACGGGTATACGCATCCTTACAGGCCTCATATACCGCATCACTGCACATAGAGTTGCCCTTGACCATAACAGAGCTGATGGATGCAAGCGGTTTTTCGTCATCAAGCTTGATGCTTACTTTGAGGAACTTCTCCCTCTCGCCTCTGTCTATAGCAAGCACTCTGTGAGGTGCTATCTTCTTGACTGCTTCTTCAAATTCATAGTAAAGTGTGTATACACTCTCGGCATTTTCGTCTGTTGCCACAGAGCAAACCGTAGCATTGTACCACATAAGGTTACGAATGCGTTTGCGTATCTCGGCATTGTCAGATACTATCTCTGCAATAATATCAAGCGCACCCTTGAGTGCATCCTCTTCTGTATTGACACCTTTTTCTTCATTTACATACTCAAGTGCAAGTGTAAGCGGGTCAGCCTTTGTATCATCTTGCTCAAGTATATACAACGCAAGTGGCTCGAGTCCTTTTTCTTTAGCAATAGATGCTCTGGTCTTTCTCTTAGGTCTGTATGGTCTGTAGATATCCTCTACCTCTGACAAGGTAGTAGCACTCTCGAGTGCCTGTACTATCTCGTCTGTCAACTTCTCCTGTGCATCTATCAGGTCTTTTACCTCTTGCTTGCGGTTGTCTAAGTTTCTAAGATATTCAAGTCGTAAAGACAGCTCACGGATAGTCTGATCATCCATACTGCCGTGGGCTTCTTTTCTGTATCGTGCTATAAAGGGTATTGTGTTGCCCTCATCAAGCAAATCTATGACATTCTGTGCATACTCAGGCTTGACATTAAAATGCTGAGCTAAGCTTTGTGCGTAATCTATCATTTTGATTTCCTTTCGTCTAAAAAATTACCCTATGATTATACCACCAATACTAAAATTTAGCAAATGTTTTGTAACACAAAAAGGGGTTTTAAAATAATATATAATGTAACAAACGAAAGGAGGAAAATCACATGTGTTCTAACGGTTTCTTCGGCGGCAACAACTGTTGCTGGATAATCATTCTTCTTGTTGTTTTGTGGGCTTGCTGCGGTAACAACAACTCTAACGACTGTGGCTGTGGCTGCTAAAATATAAAAAGTAATGTAAGTTAAAAATAAAGTCGGCAGAGGATTACCTCTGCCGATTTTTGCATATACAACTTGATATTGAGAGCTTTTAAGTGTTATAATCACCATATAAATTCAAAGGAAGTAATATTATGGCGACAATACTCATTGTACTCTCAGTGCTTGTTATAGCATTTGTGCTGATACTTGTGTACTGCTTTAGCACAGCTTTTTACTCAAAAAAGCGATTAGCACCAAGCGACAACAAATACCCTATACCAAGTGGTGAGGAATACAAGCCCTACAAAGAGCAGATAAAAAACTGGATGATAGAAGCAAGACAGCTCAACCCCACAAATTTCTCTGTGACCTCGTATGATGGTCTGACCCTGAAAGCTAAATACTATTGCTACAAAGAGGGTGCACCGATAGAGCTTATGTTTCATGGTTATCGTGGCACCGGTGAACGTGACCTGTGCGGTGGCGTACAGAGATGCTTTGAGTTAGGACACAGCGCATTCATTGTAGACCAGAGAGGTGCAGGCGAAAGTGACGGAAATGTCATAAGCTTTGGTGTAAAAGAGCACAAAGACTGCTACACCTGGATAAACTTTATTACAGAGCACTTTGGTGAAAACACAAAGATACTTCTGTGTGGTATATCTATGGGAGCATCTACAGTATTGCTTGCGGCATCAAAGGGTCTGCCCGAAAATGTTATTGGTGTGCTTGCCGACTGCGGATATTCAAGCGCAAAGGATATAATCAAAAAGGTCTGCAACGATATGCACTTGCCTGCAAAGCTTGCATACCCGCTTGTTAGATTATCGGGTATGATTTTTGGAGGCTTTGATATAAATGACGCCGAGATAAAAGAAAAGGTGAAAAACTGCAAAGTGCCCGTGATACTTGTGCACGGAGAGAGCGATAACTTTGTGCCCTGCTATATGGCACACGAAATATATGACAATATAAGCACAAGAAAACAACTGCTCTTAGTCAAAGACGCAGGTCACGGACTGAGTTATCTTGTAGACAGAGAAGGCTATATAGATAGCGTTAGAAATTTTTGGAACAGTATAGATGCCTACATAAATTAAATAATGATTTGATTTTTGCAATAGAAAACGGCAACCATAACGGTTGCCGTTTTTTGTTTAAAATTCTATTTGAAACATTAGTTTGCTATGATGCTCTTTTGCTGCTTGAGAATCCATTGATATATCGCCTTTGACATTACCCAATGCACAGTCAATGTTATATGCCGTTTTTCTTGACATAGTAGCAGAAGTAGCACCTGAAAGTTCAAGTAATTCGGATTTTACAGAATTATCTGTAGTACAGCGTATTTCTATAAGATTTTTTATAGTATCATCGTTTGCAAACCACTTAAGTGTGGGTCTTTTAGGTTCATTATTACCCTCAAAATATATTTCTATTCTGCCACTACGATTAATACTATTACTTGATGCAAAACTATGCTCTTCTGAACCACCAACAGATTTTCCTACTATACCACCACCAAGTTTAACTGCAGTAGACTTCTTATCACTTTGTGCACTTAGCTCTGTGATTTCTATAGTACAGCTTTTTGCTCCAAGTGAGTGAGCAATATGCTTTAACTCAGCCATGCGCTCCTCATGAGCTTTACCAAATATATAGTCGGTCCTTATAAACTTAGTGCGATCGAAATTATCAACGCAATAAGTAGCATCACATGTAACAGATGGTATAAAAGTAATACCGCTCATACCAACAGCCTCATCATAAAGATATAAAACTTCTACACCTTTATCTTTACTAAGCCAACCTATAGAACCTTCACACACATCTATACCACGCCTAACCGCATCATCAACTATTGTGATTATGTTAGGAATTTTAAAGCTATCAGAATTGTATTTCTCAGGAAAAAGAGGATTATACTTTTTTAGTCTACGTTCGTAACTATCCTGCTTTTGCTTTTCCACCATATCCTGAATACCTTTTTGAGTGTTCTCTGCCGCCTTTTTTGATACATCTACTGCTTTTTTGCTGGCATCTACACCCTTCTTTACAAAACCTGATGTAGCATCTGCTAATTTTTGCTTATCAAGTTTTCCTAAATCAAATTTCACGTTACCGTCTCCTTTAATAATTTTTCGCAATAGAATAAGTAATCTTCGCGAAAAACATTAACTATTAAGAGTATATCATATGAATATATTTTTTCAAGTATTTTCACTCAATCTAAAACAAGAGCCCACTATATAAGCGGGCTCTTGAAAATTTTACTCTGATTTTTTGTTGCCGATTTTTGCAAACCATTTAAATGTAAGTGGCCAAACTATTGCACCGAATGTGGTCATAATAAAATACCTGACACCGTCTGCAATATAAGTGTTTTCGATAATCATATACAACGGTTGCTTTAAAAAAGTCTTGATAACAAAAAGTATTGCCGCACCCAACAGCACCTTGAGTATCTGAGCCACTACAGGCGCCTTGGTATCAAAATGGACAAAGTGGACATCTATTTCATATGAGATCCATACCGCCAAAAAACAACCGAGTATCTTGTAGCCGTTTTTAAGTCCGCTCTCGTAGTTGTGAATATTCTCTGCGCTGAAAACCTCGGCTGGAAAATTATAAAGCTCTACAAAAAGCAGATAGCCTACAGTGAGCAAAGTCATAACCGCAAACAGGGTACGCATAAGGCATAGCTTATCCACAGCTTTCATAACTAATGGATACAACAAGAACACCATAACAAGTGCAATAACCAAAGATACTATTACATCAAGCGGTGTATGTACTCCCAGATACATACGTGACAGCGGTACTAACACACAGATGATGATGGATACAACACGCACCCATTTCTCTGTCCTTGCTCTTGCTATACAGCCAAACGCACCGACAGATGTCTGAGTGTGTCCACTCGGAAAAGAGTAGCCTGTAGCTTCGCCCACAGCAGATTCCACTACAGTAAAAGACGGGTCTTTGACCCAAGGTCGTGGAATACGGAACCACAGCTTGAGAAACTGATTAACTACTGTGCCAAGAAAACCTACGAAAAGTATATAGTAGCCCTGTCTCTTGCTGATACACCAAAAGAACACTAGTCCAACTATCATCAGCACAGTCTCCTCGCCCATGTGTGTTACAAGCGAGAAGAAAGTGTCCAGAAACGGACAGCGCATACTCTCAAGTATCTTTAAAAACTCCATGCAATTCCTCCTGTATGATACTAAACATATGTCAACTTGCAGATAAGTATATCATATAGGAAGCAATAATACAACAAAGCCGTGACACAAATATAACACAAAATTATAGTTATGACCTTTTTCTTATTATCCAATAGCTAAACCAGTATATAACTATAAGAACACAAACTGTCAGAGAGATAATAGCTGCCAATTCTGTTTTGTTCAAAAATTCTAACACAATAACAGACAACCCCGCCGATATAACATAGACAAAAAACGACACGCTCTTTGCTTTGCTTGCAATAGCTATATTGCGCTCATCTGTCTCTATAATCTGTTGTTTTTTGATTGTTTCTTCATCTTTTGTTATTCTAAAATAATTTCTTATACGCACTGCACCGATTACAATAAGCGCTAAGCCAAAAGATGACGGAAAGCTGTTGTCTGTTCCCAATATATTAAACGCAGTTATCATTGCAACGCCTAAGGCAACACATCCTATCGCTACAAATAATCTGATTTTGAGCTTTTTTCTGAAATCCATAGTTAATCCTCCTCAAAAATAAAAACATTCTCAATATTCATTTCAAAATATTTAGCAATTTTATAGGCAAGCTGTAAAGATGCGTTGTACTTACCGTTTTCTAAAGAGATTATAGTCTGACGGGTAACGCCTACTGCACTTGCCAAATCGTCCTGCGTAATATTACGCTCTTTTCGTAATTCTCTGATATGTGTTCTCAAATTATCACCCCGAAATGTATAGTTTGCTTTACATCTGTATTATATACTATAGTTATAAAAATGTCAAGCTTGTTTTACATTTTGGTTTTAATTTACAATAAAAAAACAGCTTTGACATATAGCCAAAGCTGTGCTTGCTTAAAATTATTAATAACCTAAATCTTCAACGAGCTTGAGTATCTCATCCTTATACTCGACATCTGTATAACAGTAAATAACTGTGTTATCTATGCGGGAGGTAAGGCAAAAGTCGGTATCTGTTACCATATAATAGCTGTCATAATTATCTGAGTTTTTCTCGCTTGTAGTAACCGCCGTTGTGTCTTGCTCAAAGGCGGTTTTATTAAGCTGATAGAACTGTTTTGCTGTAGCGTCACAGTCAATATCATAGAACTCTATCTGGTAATTATCATTGAGCGCAGACAATACAGTATTTGCAGTTACTGCTGTCTGAGCAAACAAAGTGGAGTCAACCACAGTGAAGTCGTTTTCCTCCATATACTGTGTAAACTCCTGTGTGGTTTTTGGAGTTTTAGCACCGCACGCCACAAGGCACAAGCTTAATATAACAGCTAAAATGAGTACAAATAATCTTTTCCAAACTTTCATGATAACACTCTCTTTTACAAATATCGTATTATAAGTATAATAAGTGATTTTTGATAAACTGTCAAATTTAGCTCTGTATTTCCTTGGGTGGATGTTCTGCGTTCTCCAAGCTGTCGACCACTGCGGGTGGTACCCGACATCTTGTTCGTACTCGAAAGTCAGAATACAAATAATCTAACGCGATTTTTTTGATTCTTTTACGAACCACACGGCGATTCTGCTTACCATCCTCTACCAAAACAAAAAGACACCCTATTTAGTCCCTTATCAATGCTCTGTATTCCCTTGGGTGGATGTTCTGCGTTCTCCAAGCTGTCGACCACTGCGGGTGGTACCCGACATCTTGTTCGTACTCGAAAGTCAGAATACAAAAAATCTAACGCGATTTTTTGATTCTTTTACGAACCACACGGCGTCTCTGCTTACCATCCTCTACCAAAACAAAAAGACACCCTATTGGGTGTCTTTTTGTTTTGGTGGGAGAGGGTGGATTCGAACCACCGAAGTCACTGACAACAGATTTACAGTCTGCCCCCTTTGGCCACTCGGGAACTCTCCCACATATAAAGCCTACCATTACAGTAGGCTTGTTTGGAGCTGGTGGACGGACTCGAACCCCCGACCTGCTGATTACAAATCAGCTGCTCTACCAACTGAGCTACACCAGCGAATTTCTAACGCCTAAATATAATATCACAACGCACCTGCATTGTCAACTGTTTTTTTGCAAAAATCAGCAGATATATTGATTTTTTTATACTCATATTGTAAAATTGAGTTGTTTATTATATTACTGACCTCACTGGGCAAAATACCCTTTGAGGTGTTTTTATGCAAACTACTATTCTGCTTAACAACTTGAGAAACAAACTATACATTGTCTATGCTCTGAATGTCATAGACTGGATGCTTACAGTCACTCTACTTAGCACTGGCAGTTTCTTTGAGGCTAACCCAATAGCACGCACATTCATCAATAGCATTGCTCTCGGATTAATCATCAAATGTATAATTCCGTTTGTACTTGTTTTTCTTGTTAATCGCTTTATGCATATTCTTGAGTTTGCACAACTCAAAAAAGCGGATATGATGATATCTTTCGGTCTTACTGTATATCTTGCGGTAACGCTCGACCATATCATAAATTTTATTATACTACTGAGGTAAGGAGGGTGTTTATGGCTAAGCTGTCTGTGCACAATCTATCTATGACATATATTGACAGAAACCTGTTTTCTGATGTCAGCTTTGAGATTGAGCCTCACGACAAGGTCGGTTTTATCGGTGCAAACGGTGTCGGTAAGACCACAATATTTCGCATTTTAAACGGCGAGATAAGTCCGATAAGCGGTAGCGTGTCTGTATCAAAAGACACTAAAATCGGCTATATGCAACAGCACGCATGCACCCACCCTAATCGTTGTATATACGATGAGGTTCTCAATATCTTCGACCACCTCAAAGAGATGAACGAGCGTATTGAGGAGCTTTCTTTGCTAATCGAAAATGGTCACAACGACCTTGATGCTCTTATTACAGAGCAGACTACACTAATTGAAAAGTATGAAACCTTGGGTGGACTTACATACAAGAGTCGTGTGCGCTCAGCACTTTTGGGACTTGGGTTTTCTGAGAGTGATTTTAGCATTGAGACAGGCAAATTAAGCGGTGGCCAACTGTCAAAGCTCAGCCTGTGCAAGTTGCTGTTATCTCAGGCTAATCTTCTGTTGCTTGATGAGCCCACTAACCATCTTGACATCAAGGCTATATCGTGGCTTGAGGGCTATCTCAAGGACTTTAAGGGCGAGATAATCATAATCAGCCATGACAGATATTTTCTTGATGCTGTAACTAATAAAACAATTGAGCTTGAGCACAAAAAACTCAGATGCTACAGCGGTAACTACTCGACCTTTATCAAGAAAAAAGAGCACGAACAAGAGGCTGTCAAAAACAAATATGAAAACGATATGAAAGAAATCAGACGTATCGAGGGTATTATTGAACAGCAACGCCGTTGGAATCGTGAGAAAAACATAATAACTGCTCAGTCAAAACAAAAGCAAGTTGACAAAATCAAAGACGCACTTGTTACTCCTGACAGCGAGCTTGAGACTCTGTCTTTTAGTCTAAACCCAAATCAAGTCAGCGGTAACGATGTAGTTATCTGCGACAAGCTGTCAAAAAGCTTTGATAACAAAAAGGTCTTTGAAAACCTGTCCATGCACATCAGACGCAAAGAGCGAGTTTTTATTATTGGTTCAAACGGATGTGGCAAGAGCACTCTACTAAGACTTCTGACAGGTGAGCACACTCAGGACAGTGGCGAGATAACCTTTGGCTCAAAGGTAGATATCAGCTACTTTGACCAGATGCAAAACGACCTGAATCTTGAAAAAACTGCACTCGATGAAGTTTGGGATGCATACCCGAAGCTAACGGTAACGCAGGTGCGTACAGTGCTGGGATCTTTTATGTTCAAGGGTGATGATGTATTCAAGACACTCAACAAAATGAGCGGTGGTGAGCGAGCAAGGATATCGCTGTTAAAACTGATGCTCAAGCGTGGTAATCTGTTGCTGCTTGACGAGCCTACCAACCACCTTGATACCGCATCGAGAGAATCGCTCGAAAAAACTCTCTCTGACTATGACGGCACTATGCTTATTATCAGCCACGACAGATATTTTATCAACAAATTAGCTACACGCATACTTGTGCTTAGTAGTGACGGCTTTACTGAATATCTGGGCAATTATGATGATTATCTGTACAGACTTGAACACTCACAGCAAAAATCAGCTCAAGATTCACAGCCTGTCAAAAAAGAGAAGAAAACAAACGACTATTTGATACAAAAGCAACTGTTGTCTCAAGAGCGCAAACGCAAAACCCAGATAGAAAAATGCGAGCAAAAAATTGCAGAGCTTGAATGTGCTATTGAGCAATTGCATAATAAATTAAATGATGATAGTATTATGTCAGACTATGAGAAACTATCCGAAATCACAAAGCAATTGGAGGATGGCGAGTCTGCCTTAGAGCGTGAGTACGAGCACTGGGCAGAGCTGTCTGAATAATATATCCGCCCGTGGCGCAGCTGGATAACGCAACGGATTCCGATTCCGGAGAACGGGAGTTCAAATCTCTTCGGGCGGGCCAAAAGAAAACTCCCGACTTTTTTGAGTCGGCGGTTTTCTTTTTACTCATGGTCGTAAGAGATTTCGTACAGTAACCCGTAAAATAACGTATTTTGGAGAGAGGAAGAATCG
>JAZQBV010000007.1:0-35861 GCA_045545935.1 Ruminococcus sp.
CAAAAGAAAGTATTGCACCGGCAATAATGCCTGTTTTGCATTGAGGTAATATTATTTTCCAAAATATGTATGTATTAGATAACCCTAATGTTTTGCCTGCATATGAATATGTTGTGTCAAACGATTCAAATGCTCCACGAGCTGTGCGATACATCAATGGAAATATAACAACACAGGTTGCAAAAACAGCTGAATACCAATTCATAGTCAAAGAAATATCAAAATAATTTTCAAAAAAACTACCAATAAAATTGTTTGGTCCTAATAATTTTAAAAGTAAAAATCCTACAACAGTAGGTGGCAAAACAAGTGGTAGTGTAAAAACAACATCTAATATGCCCTTAGCGATTCTATTAGTCTTTGATATGTAATAAGCGCTCAATGTGCCTAATACAAGTATCGCAACGGTAGAAATCAAAGATATTCTTATGGAATTATACAGTGGATATAAATCCATAACAGCCTCCAGAATAATCAAAATATAGGTGTAAAACCAAATCTCTCAAAAACGGTCGATGCATCAGCCGACCTGAGAAAATCAATAAATTCGTTTGCTTTAGTTATGTTGTCTGATGTCTTAATAACACAAGCAGGATAAATAACCCGACCACACATATCAACAGTTGCAGTATCGACTATTTTCAGCTTAGAAGAATACGCATCAGTCTGATATACTATACCGCAGTCTGCTACATTGCTTGAAACTTGTGTGACGACTTCTTTAACATTAATACCGTATGTCAAGCATCCGATATCGTTAAGTTCCTCTTCGATTATATCATAATAATCAAATATGGACAACGTATATTCTCCGACAGGAACATCTTTATTGCCTATAGACATCAGGATATCGCCAGATTTCAAACAAGCTGTCATATCTTCAAAGCTATTGATATTTGAAGGATTATCGTCAGGTACAACTAAAACTACTTTGTTCTCAAGTATATCATATCTGCTATCTTTTAACACAAAATCAAGACCGTCTTTATTATCAGCTGTACAAGTTATATCGAGTTGATTCATTGGCCTCTGACTTGCTGATATAAAAACATCGCATGTAGCGCCTTCTTCAATCTGCTTTTTTAGTGTGCCGGAAGAGTCAAAGTTAAATATTAATTTAATATCAGGGTTTTGTGTTTCATATATTGTCGATAACTCAGTGAGTGTTTCTGTCATCGATGTTGCTGCATATACATAGAGCTCTGTCTTCTTGTCTTCTTTTACGCTACTGCATCCAGATAAACATAGTATAGCAAGCAAAAATAACATAATAAACGACACAGCTCTCTTCACAAAATCACTTCTTTCTATCGTTATACTCTAAAAAATATATCGATAAATTAATTATAAAATATAATTACCCAAAAAGCAACAAGAAGTACACCTTAAAATAAAGTGTACTTCTTTGTTAAAATACCTATTTATTCTTTTTCTTCTTACCAGCTTTAAAAATAAACAATAATAAAGCAGCTAAGTATACAAACACAATGCCTAATACTACATAAGTCATAGTATCATTTTGAGCAGCTAAGCCTACAAGAGCAAGCAAAGGAGCACCAAACGCTATAGCAAATGAACTACCTGTTACTAAGTTATTGGCAGCAGGTGTTTCCATATTAGGGTCTATCTCTCTGAGGAGTAACACACCACTACTGATTGTACCTGTTAGCATACCGTACATTGAGAAGAAGCCTTCGTATGGATAATTCGGATAAAGCTTCTTTGACATAAATAGCAGGTATAGGAATGTAGTGATACCACCTGCAACAGCCATAAGTATGAACGGTAACCAGTTACCCTTGAGGTCGCTTATGTTAATGCTTGCAATACCACAAACAATCATAACATCAAAAGCAAAGCCAGAAATTCTGCTTAACAGATAGTTGTTCTGATACTGACGATTCATAACCTTGACTTTTCTAAGTCCCGTGAAAAGAGAGCGACATCCCATAGCTACAAGTGAGCCAACAATAAAGTTAAATCCCCAAAGTAAAGTAGAAACGGTGCTTGCAAGGCCCGGTGAAACTAAAGCAAGTAGTTCTGTGATACCAAGTGTGAGTAAAAATGTAAGTAAATACAATAAGCAAATCAAAGCTACCTGTACGCTGAGTTTATCGATGGACTCGGCTATAGGGATTTCGTTGTTATCCTGAAATGTATCTATAGTGACTGAACCTGATATATTCTTTTTCTCGTTTACTCTCTTTAGTCTGCCTTTTTTATTATAAACATTGATAAAAATCACACCAACAATACAAGCACACAGATAACCTGCAGCCGCAAGTGAGAGACCAAAACTTTGTCCACCAGTAAAACCTAAATCTTCGTAAGAAGTTCCGATATTATTAGCTTGTCCAGGACCCTGTCCATATGCCATAGCAAGTAAAATACCACTTGCTTTGAATAAATCAGGCTTAACAGTTAATGCAAGTAACAAAGATATTGCTAAACCTGTAATTACCTGTATAAGATAGGTGCTGACTATCAAAGCACCTGATTTACTGCCGATTAACTTTTCTTTTTCGACAGTTTTATCTGGGGTACGCAAACTCATAGCGATAAAGCCAAAAGCAAGTGCATGATATGTGATAGACTCTAAAAAAGTATCTGTTATAAATGGCACAAGATTTAGAGACTTGAATAACAAAAGAATAAAGCCACCAAGCACAGCTGTAGGCAACATAGTCTTGTTGATAAATGGAATCTTGCGTCTTAAAATATTTGCAATTAAAATAACTGCTGCAACAATACCAACCTGAATTATAGGATTCCATAAACCTGAATTAGAAGCTGAAAAATCCATATCCTACCTCCTCAAAAATTGAATTTTACAATATCATTGAACTTATACGCCTGATATAGCATATAAAATTTTAAAGTATTGCTATCATCAGATACTAATATTTCGTAGTATGTATCTTTTGTTGATAATACAATGGCATGTTTGCCGTGCATAGACATATCCGCAATATCGTCTAAGCACAAACAAAAATCGCCACAACGAAGATGATCTTTTGATAACGTTAGCTTTCCTGTTGACACAACTGACTCAATATGATTTTTGACAGTTATTATCTGAGCGTAATTTGATGTATATGTTATATTAGACGTTGCGTCACTCAGCGCCTTGTCTCTTAAGAATAGAAAAATCTCTTTAATGTTTTTATATTTACTGCCGTTAATGTTACCGAACACATCTAATACAAAAGATTTTTTACAAAAATCACAAGTAACGGTATGTTTATTTGAATGCAGAGTATCAATAGAATTGCACTCTGGACAACAATACACAAGGCTTTCTAACTGCTCCGCAAGGTGCTTACATTTGTAAGCATTGTGTTCTAACGCCTGAGTTTCATAAGCATCTTCGTGCAAGTCGATTCTGATAATCTCGTTTATCTCATCAACGGACATGTTGCTTATCTGCTCTGCAGTATAAATATTAACAACGCTACCTGAAATCTTACCTCTGCGTGTACCGCCTTTGCTCCAAAGCGGGCTGACAAAATATCCACCTCTGATTTTATAGGTAACCAATGCGCTCTTTGAATTTTTTACTAGCTTTCCTGTAGATGGTAGAAATGGTGCCGTAACACCGTTCCAAGACCTTGCACCCTCAGCAAACATACAGACATTATTGCCACTTCTGAGAGTTCTGAGAATTTCTTTTACAGTAGATGATGCGACAGTACCCTTTGGTCTTAAAATAGGTTTAAAAATATAATTAACGAATTTATAAGCATTCTTCCATCGAGATATATGTTCACTCGCTACAAAATGCAGAAAGCTATCAAAACTTACACCAACAAATAAGGGGTCAAAGTCGGTATTATGATTAGACAAAACGATATAATTACTCGGTAAATTCTTTGCTTTCTTAAATGTATATCCAAATTTTATATACAAAAAGATGATAACAAGCGGACGTAGTAATTTCCAAAATACTCTGTTTTTCTTCATAATTCCCTCCCCTTTAACCACATGTGATAAGTATAACATAGAAAAGTTGTATCTTCAAGAAAAGATTTATATATAAATATTCAATAAAAGAGCCGAGAGTAATCCTCCCGGCTCAAAAAATTATTTGAAGTATTTGACTGCAGCCTCAAACATACGAATGTCATAATCTCCAATGACATTCTTGTAAAGTCCGTTGCCAATTCGTTCAGAGTGGCCCATTTTACCGAACACTCTACCATCGGGAGAGGTTATACCCTCAATAGCGAGCATTGAGTTGTTAGGGTTAAAATGAACATCAGAAGTAGCGTTACCACTCAAATCAACATATTGTGTAGCTACCTGACCATTCTTTACAAGCTGAGCTATCAGCTCATCGTTAGCTAAGAATCTGCCCTCACCATGTGATATAGGTACATTGTATACATCGCCAACGTTTGTAAGTGAGAGCCAAGGAGACATATTGGATGCAACTCGAGTTCTCACAATTCTCGACTGATGTCGTGAAATAGTATTGAAGGTCAAGGTTGGGCAATTCTCGTCAGTATCAATAATCTTACCATACGGCACAAGACCAAGTTTGATGAGTGCCTGGAAGCCGTTACAGATACCACACATAAGACCGTCACGGTTATCAAGAAGGTCAGTTACTCCATCTTTTATAGCTTCGTTTCTGAAGAATGCAGTAATAAACTTACCACTACCGTCAGGCTCATCACCACCTGAGAAGCCACCCGGTATAAATACCATCTGTACATCTTTTAAAGCTGTTGCAAATTTTTCAACACTACTTTGAATACCACAAGCTGTTAGATTGTTAATTACAATAATCTCAGGCTCTGCACCAGCGTCTCTGACAGCCTTAGCACTGTCGAACTCGCAGTTAGTTCCAGGGAAAGCAGGAATAAGAACCTTAGGTTTAGCCACCTTGATAGCAGGTGCTACTCTTTGCTTTACTTCAAAACTAACATTGTTAACAACATTATTTTCGTGCTCTATATTACAGATATATACACTTTCAAGCTTATCTTCATATAAACTGAGCAGTTTATTAAGATCAACGCTTTCGTTGTCATAAGAGATTGACTTGTTTTCAGTAATCATACCGATAGAGTATTCATCCTCTATACCAACAGGTACTTCAAGCAAGAAAGATGCATAATTGTAAGAAAAGATGTCCGATACTGTAAGTTTGTCGTTAAACTCAAATCCTAAATCGTTACCAAATGACATCTTCATTACAGCCTCAGCAACACCACCGATACCTGGAGTATAACAAGAAACTGCTTTTTTGCTCTTCATAAGAGTTGTTACTTTATCAAAGAGTTTTAGTAAAGAATCTGTTATTGGTAAACCGTTCTCGTCAAACTCAGGCTTTAAAAGTACTAACTGGTTACCTGCGCTCTTAAATTCAGGAGATACAACATCATCTGTTTTGCCTGTAGTTACAGCAAAAGATACAAGTGTCGGAGGTACATCGATATTCTCAAAAGTACCACTCATTGAGTCTTTGCCACCAATAGAGCCTATCTGTAACTCTTTCTGAGCTTTGAAAGCACCTAAAAGTGCAGCGAGTGGTTTGCCCCATCTCTTTGCGTCTTTATTTGGTCTCTCAAAGTACTCTTGGAATGTCAGATACACATCCTCAAAAGTTGCACCTGTAGCAATAAGTTTGCAAACAGATTCAACAACAGCAAGGTAAGCTCCATGGTATGGACTCTTCTCCATAATAAATGGATTATATCCCCATGACATAAACGAGCAGTCATCTGTATGCTTCTTCTCTACTGAAATTTTTTGAACCATACTCTGAATTGGTGTGAGCTGATTTTTGCCACCAAACGGCATAAGAACAGTACCTGCACCGATAGTTGAGTCGAATCTCTCAGAAAGGCCACGTTTTGAACAGATATTTAAATCTTGTGCTATAGCATAAAGATTATCTGTAAATGAACCCTCAATTTTTTTGTCAAAAGACTCGATTTTTGCAGGAGCAATATCGATATGCTTATCAGCGCCATTTGAGTTAAGGAACTCTCTGCTGATATCTACTATCTTCTTGCCGTTCCAGTTCATAACAAGTCTTGGTGACTCAGTTACAACAGCAACAGGACAAGCCTGAAGATTCTCTTCTTTGGCAAGTGCAATGAATTTGTCTACATTTTCGGGCTCTATTACAACTGCCATACGCTCCTGTGACTCAGAAATAGCAATTTCTGTACCATCAAGGCCCTCATATTTCTTAGGTACAGCATTAAGGTCGATTTCAAGACCGTCTGCAAGCTCACCTATGGCAACAGAAACACCACCTGCGCCAAAGTCGTGACAACGCTTAATTAGAATAGTGGCATCAGGATTTCTGAATAATCTCTGTAACTTGCGCTCTTCAGGTGCATTACCCTTCTGTACTTCTGCTCCACAAGTTTCTACAGAATGAGTATCGTGAGCTTTTGAAGAACCAGTAGCACCACCGATACCGTCACGACCAGTAGAACCACCGAGATATACAACAACATCACCCGGTGATGGGACTTCGCGTCTTACGTTCTTCTCAGGAGCTGCAGCTATAACTGCACCAATTTCCATTCTCTTAGCTGCATAGCCGTCATGATAAATCTCATCTACAATACCTGTAGCAAGACCTATCTGATTACCATAAGATGAGTATCCTGCAGCAGCTGTCGTAACTATCTTTCTCTGTGGAAGCTTGCCTTCGATAGTCTCTGATACTGGCTTAAGCGGATCAGCTGCACCTGTAACACGCATAGCTCCATATACATATGCTCTACCAGAAAGCGGGTCTCTTATGGCACCGCCAATACATGTAGCAGCACCACCAAAAGGCTCGATTTCTGTTGGGTGGTTGTGAGTTTCGTTTTTAAAGAGCAAAAGCCAAGGCTCAGTTACGCCGTCAACTTCTACATCAATTTTTACAGTGCAAGCGTTGATTTCTTCACTTTCATCAAACTTATCAAGCTTGCCATTAACTCTGAGGTATTTAACAGCAACAGTAGCTAAGTCCATAAGACAAATAGGTTTAGTACGACCTAACTCTTCTCTGACAGCTAAATACTCATCGTAGGCATCCTGTAAAAGCTTATCCTCAAACTTAACGCTATCAATAACTGTCAAGAATGTGGTGTGACGACAATGGTCTGACCAATATGTATCGATCATTCTGATTTCTGTTATTGTCGGGTCACGCTTTTCTGACAAAAAATACTGCTGACAAAAAGCAATATCATCAGCATCCATAGCAAGACCGTAATCTCTAACAAACTGCTCGAGTCCGTTGCGGTCAAGTGAAGTAAAGCCATCTAAGGTCTCTACCTCTGTAGGTATATCAAACACAGCGTTAAGAGTTTCAGGCTTATCAAGTGATGCCTCTCTCGCTTCTACAGGGTTGATAACGTACTTTTTTATTTCGTTGATTTCAGCCTCAGTTAAACTACCATATAATGCGTAAACCTTAGCAGAACGAATAAGTGGACGTTCACCCTGAGATATAATCTGAATACACTGAGCTGCTGAATCAGCTCTCTGATCAAACTGACCAGGAAGATATTCGACAGCAAACACAGTTGCATTATCAAGCTCAGCTTTGTCAGAAACTACATCAAGCTGTGGCTCAGAGAAAACAGTACCGCACGCGTAATTAAACAAATCCTCAGTAATATTTTCTGCATCGTATCGGTTAAGCACTCTAACATCTGTCAAGTTTTTGATACCAAGAAGTGTAACCGCATCATTATATAAAGCTTTAGCTTCGTAAGCTAATTCTTTCTTTTTTTCTACAAATACACGATATACCACTCTTATGCCTCCTTTGCCTTCAGTGCTCTTTGGCCGATATCTTTACGATAGTATGCATTTTCAAATTTTATATTCTCAACCATTTTGTACGATTTATCAATAGCGCTACCCAAATCATCAGCAATAGCTGTAACGCCAAGTACTCGTCCACCGTCTGTTAACAGCTTATCTTCACTCAACTTTGCACCTGCTACAAATACGTTATCAGATAACTCAACAGGAATAGTGATTTCAAAGCCTTTATCGTATGATTTTGGATAGCCATCTGAAGCCATGATAACGCAACATGCGTTATCTTTCTTGAATTTCACTTCGACTTCTGAGAGCTTCTCGTTAGTTACTGCCTGCATAATAGTGAGTAAATCACTATCAAGCAAAGGTAAGACTACCTGTGTCTCAGGGTCTCCGAAACGACAGTTATACTCAATAACCTTTGGTCCGTTAGGAGTAAGCATCAAACCAAAATACAAACAACCTTTGAAAGTTCTTCCCTCTGCGTTCATCGCATTCATAGTTGGGATAAAAATAGTATCCATACATTCTTTAGCTACAGAATCAGTATAGTATGGATTAGGTGCAACAGTGCCCATACCGCCAGTATTTAAGCCCATATCGTTATCAAGAGCTCTCTTGTGATCCATAGAAGAAATCATAGGCACAACAGTTTTGCCGTCTGTGAATGAAAGCACAGAAACCTCAGGTCCTGTCAAGAATTCCTCAATAACAATGTGGTCACCACTTGAACCAAACACTTTATCCTGCATCATAGAATGCACAGCGTCCTTGGCTTCATCACGTGTGTTAGCGATAATAACACCCTTGCCAAGTGCAAGACCATCTGCTTTGATAACAGTTGGAACTGGTGCACTCTCAAGATATTCGAGTGCCTTGTCCATATTATCAAAGACTTCGTATTGTGCAGTCGGTATATTGTATTTTTTCATCAGGTCTTTTGAGAAAACCTTACTACCCTCAATAATAGCAGCCTTGCTGTCAGGACCGAAGCAAGGAATCCCTTTAGCATTAAGAGCATCTACACAACCGAGAACCAACGGATCATCAGGCGCAACGATTGCATAATCAATACTATTAGTTACAGCAAAATCAACAATAGCATCAATATCCTTTGCGCCAATAGCAACACAAGTAGCATCTTGTGCGATACCACCATTGCCAGGCAATGCAAATATCTCTGTTACCTCTTTATTTTCTTTTATCTTTTTAATGATAGCATGTTCACGGCCACCGCCGCCTACAACCAAAATTTTCATGTTATCCTACTTTCGTAAATTAATGATGGAACAAACGCATTCCTGTAAACGCCATAGCTATGCCATACTTATCACAGCACTCGATAACTACATCGTCACGGATAGAACCACCCGGCTCAGCAATATATTTAACACCGCTTCTGTATGCTCTCTCGATATTATCATCAAATGGGAAGAATGCATCTGAACCAAGTGCTACATCTGTTTTTGTAGCAAGATATTCTTTGATATCTTCATCAGTCAGAGGCTGTGGCTGAGTAGTAAAGTACTTCTGCCAGTTGCCGTCTGCACATACATCTTCTTCGTTCTTGTTAATATAGCCATCAATTACGTTATCTCTTGTTGGTCTACCAATAGAATCAATAAATGGCAAGTTCAAAACTTTTTCGTGCTGACGCAAGAACCAGGTGTCAGCCTTAGTACCAGCTAGTCTTGTACAGTGAATTCTTGACTGTTGACCAGCACCAACGCCGATAGCCTGTCCGTCAACTGCATAACATACTGAATTTGACTGAGTGTACTTGAGAGTTATTAAAGCAACTATAAGGTCTCTGACAGCTGAATCAGGTAACTCTTTGTTCTTTGTAACAAGGTTAGACAACAACTCTTTGTTGATTTCAAAGTTGTTTCTACCCTGCTCAAAAGTAATACCATATACCTGTTTTCTCTCTACAGCAGCAGGTACAAAGTCAGGGTCAATTTTTACGATATTGTAAGAACCCTTACGCTTTGATTTAAGAATCTCAAGAGCCTCGGGCTCGTAGCCAGGTGCGATAATACCATCAGAAACTTCTCTCTGAATCATTTTTGCTGTAGTAACATCACATACATCTGAGAGTGCTACCCAGTCACCAAATGAACACATACGGTCTGTTCCTCTTGCTCTTGCATATGCACAAGCAAGCGGTGAATCATCTAATCCCTCTATATCATCAACAAAACAAGCTTTTTTGAGAGTATCTGACAGCTTGATTCCAACAGCAGCAGATGTAGGACTTACATGCTTGAAAGATGTAACCGCAGGCATACCTAAAGCTTCTTTGAGCTCTTTAACTAACTGCCATGAGTTGAATGCGTCAAGAAAGTTGATGTATCCAGGTCTGCCGTTAAGAATCTCTATAGGAAGCTTGCTGCCGTCTTCCATAAAAATCTTAGATGGCTTTTGATTAGGGTTGCAACCATATTTCAATTCAAATTCTTTCATTTGATATTCTCCTTAAACATTCTTATTAATGATAATTTCTTTAGCATCAGAGCCGTCAAGTGGAACAACTCTGACAAAAAGCGAAACTTTATTATCTGTGTTCAAATTAGACCATACTAAATCTGCAAGTTCTTCTGCAGTATTAGGTAGCGACACTTCTTCAGGTTCACCATAGAAAGATGGAATTGGATTACCATCGCAACGATATGTATGAATAAAATGACCGATACCATCAATTGGCATATAGTTATAGAAATATCTGTTGCACGCCTGTGGGTCACCGTTAGCACTTTTTAAGATAGAAAGCTTATATGTAAAGCTTGAGTTATCAAAATCATACTTTGCTATACCTGAAATACGCGGTGTGTAGTTAGGGCAGTCCGGCTCAAACTCACGAGTCATAAGTGCATCCTCAAAGCTCTTACCGTCTTTAATAAAGTCATAGATAGTATTTGTCTGATCACCGTTAGTGATGATATCAATATTATCTATTGCAAGGTATGGATTATAGATAATAAGGCTTGGGTCAGTAAGCTTAGACTCATCAAACGCCTTAGTACGCATACCGCCATCGAATGCTTCAAATACACGATTACGGCTATTCTCACTTCTGCCCATGATGAAATATGCAAACATTGCACTTTTGCCGTCTGCTGACTTTCCCATTACTATACCGCGTCCAGGATATGTATTCTCACTAAGTAGTTTATTTAAATCATAAAGTGCCATTTGTGTCACCTTTCCTATCTGAAATTATTTTATTGCTTACAAGCTCAACCGCTTGTGGTAGTATCTTCCACTCTGCTAATCTCATAACTCTTTTTTGCAGAGTTTCAGGTGTATCGTTGTCTCTGATATTAACAGCTTTTTGCAGGATAATTTCGCCACCGTCAGGAATCTCGTTAACAAAATGAACAGTTGCACCTGTCACTTTTACACCTTTTTCTAATGCTGCCTCGTGGACTTTTAGTCCATAAAAGCCTTTTCCACAGAAAGACGGTATAAGTGAAGGATGTATATTGAGAATTCTGTTAGTATATTGAGATGTGAAATACTCGCTTAATATCGACATAAAACCAGCAAGTACAATAAGATCAATATCATTGTCGCTTAAGAGCTTGATTATTCTATCTTCAAACTCACGTTGAGAAGAACATTCTTTTTTCAGTACGCAAGCTGTATTAATCTCAGCGTTGTGCGCTCTTGTAAGAGCATAAGCATCCTTGTTGTTAGCTATTACAAGTGAAATCTCTCCACTGTTAATTATGCCATTATTTTGAGCATCTATAAGAGCTTGCAGGTTTGTTCCACCACCTGAAACAAGTACGGCAATTTTGGCTTTTTTGTTCATAATAATACCCTTATCTGTTAATATCAAAAGTTATCAGCAAATAGTAATTTTGTTATCAGACTCTATAATCTCACCGATTACATAAGGCTCTTCACCCTGTTCTGATAAAATCTCAAGCGCTTTGTCAACATCTTCAGGTGCAACTACAATACTCATACCAACACCCATATTAAATGTGTTGAACATATCACGCTCAGATATATTACCTGTTTTTGCAATTAAATCAAAGATTGGTAACACCTTTACAGATGCTCTGTTTATCTTTGCACCAAGGCCATCAGGGATGCTTCTTGGAATATTCTCATAGAAGCCACCACCTGTAATATGTGAAATACCTTTTACTTTAATCTGCTCTAACAAAGCAAGTACAGGCTTTACATATATCTTAGTAGGTGTAAGTAGTGTCTCGCCAACTGATTTTCCAGAAAGCTCTTCTACAGGAGTTTTTATATCGTTGTTCTCTACATCAAAAACTTTTCTAACAAGAGAAAAGCCATTTGAGTGTACACCACTTGAAGGCAGTGCTATAACAACATCGCCTGCTGCCATAGTCTTGTTATCGATAATATTCTTCTTATCAACAACACCTGTTGAATAACCTGCAAGGTCATATTCATCAACAGGATAAAAACCTGGCATCTCAGCAGTTTCTCCACCAATAAGCTCGCAACCTGACTGTACGCAACCGTCACAAACGCCCTTGACTATCTGTTCGATACGCTCAGGAACATTCTTTCCGCAAGCTATATAGTCAAGGAAGAATAACGGCTTAGCACCACAGCAAATAATATCATTTACGCACATTGCAACGCAGTCGATACCAACTGTATCGTGTTTATCCATAATAAAAGCAAGCTTTAGCTTTGTACCGACACCGTCAGTACCGCCAACTAAAACAGGTTGTGTGATACCTGTTAAATCAAGCTCGAACAAGCCACCAAAACCACCGATATCCTCTGATTTTGGCTGGGTAACTGTTTTTGCTATATGCTTTTTCATCAGTTCAACAGCCTTATATCCTGCGGTAATATCAACGCCGGCAGCAGCGTAACTGTCTGATTTAGATTGAATATTCATAATAATTAACCCTTTCCGTTCCAACAATAAGTGCAAAGTGAGTCAGTCGGCAAGCCGATAGCTTCAATAATACCTTCTAAAGACTGAAATTCAAGTGAGGCAAAATTGAGCTGATCACAAATAACTTTTCTTAACTTCTTGCCACGCTCTGTAGTAGCATCGCTGTATTCATCAATGTACTTGTTGCCCTCTTCACCCTCAAGCTCATATATTACCTTACGAGCTATAAGCTCCATCTCGCTTGTTGCACGAGAGAAATTAAGATATTTACAGCTAAACATAATAGGTGGACAAGCAGAGCGCATATGAACCTCTTTTGCACCGTTTTCGTACAGAAAATCTACTGTTTCTTTGAGCTGTGTTCCACGTACAATAGAATCATCAACAAAGAGCAATTTCTTATCCTTAATAAGTTCAGGTACAGGAATCTGCTTCATCTTAGCTATCATGTTACGAATAGCCTGATTACCCGGCATAAAACTACGAGCCCAAGTAGGTGTGTACTTTATAAAAGCTCGAGCAAATTGCTGACCACTCTCGTTTGCATATCCAATAGCGTGCGGAGTACCTGAATCAGGAACACCACCGATATAATCAACATCCTGACAAGTGCCATTCTTCTTGTCGTTCTTAGCCATAATCTTACCGTTGATATATCTCATTACTTCTACAGATACACCTTCGTATGTAGAATTAGGAAAGCCATAATAGCTCCAAAGAAACGCACATATACGCATCTTGTCACCCGGTGGTGACAACTGAGTAAGAGAATTAGGCGTAATCTCAACTATCTCGCCGGGGCCAAGCTCTTTTTCGTTAACATATCCGAATTTCTGATATGCAAACGACTCAAAAGAAACGCTATAGCCGTCATCGTTTTTGCCGATAAGAACCGGTAATCTACCGAACTTATCTCTGGCAGCAATAATTGTACCATCGTCTTTTAGAATAAGAATTGATGCAGTACCGTCAATTTTATTCTGTGCGTACTTAATACCTTCAACAAAGCTGTCTTTTTGATTAATAAGGGCGGCTAACAGCTCAGTTGTATTCACTGCACCACCAGTCATAGCATCGAAATGACCACAACTGTTCTCAAGGCAGTTATCTATCAATTCGTCAGAATTATTGATAATACCTATCATACAAATTGCATAAGTTCCGAGCTTTGAACGAATAAGCATAGGCTGTGGTGTAGAGCTACTTATACAACCGATAGCTGATGTGCCCTTCATATCATCAAGAATGTGCTCAAACTTTGATCTGAAAGGTGAGTTCTCTATGTTATGGATTACACGCTGCAGACCGATTTCTTTATCATAAGCGGCAACACCGCCACGGCGTGTTCCTAAGTGCGAATGATAATCGACACCAAAGAACACCTCAGCCATGCAGTCGTTTTTTGAGGATATTCCGAAAAATCCACCCATTAAATTACTCCTTTATATAGGGATTTTGAAATATATTAAGCAAAGAAAAGCTCAGAGAGAGTCATTGGATCAATATACTCGCCGTCTTTATAAACACGCATATTACCCGATGCAATCTCATCGATGAGCATAACATCGCCGTTTGAGTCATAACCAAACTCAAATTTGATATCATAAAGTACGAGACCCTTTTCTTTGAGATCATCAGCAACAATTCTTGTGATTTTCTGAGTCATTGCTTTGATATCATCATACTGCTTATCTGTCATAATGTTAAGTGCTACAAGAGCATCCTTGGTAACAAGTGGATCACCCTTGGCATCATCTTTGAATGTCATCTCAACATAATCAGGAAGGTCTGCACCATTCTCAATATAATCACCATAACGGCGAATAAAGCTACCTACAGCTTTATGACGGCAGATAACCACGAGACCGTGTCCAAACACCTTAGCATTCAAAACTTCCATAGTTGTATCATCTAAATTTGCTGATACATAGTGAGTCTTGATACCTGCAGCATTAAGTTTCTCGAAAAAGTAAATAGACATACGAAGGTTTACATCACCTACACCGTCTATTGTTAGACCTACAGCGTTCTCACCTGGGTCAAATACGCCGTCTTTGCCTGTGCAATCATCCTTGAATTTGAGAAGGCAGTTGCCGTTCTCAAGTGCAAATACATCTTTTGTTTTACCTGTGTAAACTAATTTCTTTTCCATTTTGATATCTCCTTTTTATGTATAAATGTAGTTTAAAGTCTTTCCATAATGCTAGCGTCTTTTTCAAGGACTACATTAGCATCTTTTTCTCTTTTAGCGCTGAGTTTATCAGCCAAATCTTTGTCTTCTACAGCGATAATCTGGGCAGCAAGTAACGCAGCGTTGGCACCGCCATTAATAGCAACGGTAGCTACCGGGACACCCGGTGGCATCATAACTGTAGAGAGCAACGCGTCCATACCATCAAGAACTGATGATTTGCAAGGAATACCGATAACAGGTAATGTAGTATTTGCAGCTACAACGCCTGCAAGGTGAGCCGCCATACCTGCTGCGCAGATAAGCACACCAAAGCCGTTATCTCTTGCGTTGATAGAAAAATCATGTGCCTGTAGTGGTGTTCTGTGAGCTGAATATACATGAACTTCATAAGGAACTGATAGTTCATCTAAAACAGCTGTTGCTTTTGAAATAACAGGTAAATCACTGTCACTTCCCATTATAATTCCAACTTTTTTCATTATATCCTCCATTAAATATCTGCCTTTGTCTCGCAATAAAGACATCTGTATATCTTGTTGTCGGCATCTGTCAATTCAAAAACATGGTCGAGCTCTTGTTCAACAGATGAAATACAACGAGGATTCTTACATTTGATAACGTTAACAAGTTTCTTAGGCATTTCTATAGATAGTTTTTCAACCAGTACCCCGTCTTTGATAACGTTAATTGTGGCTCTTGGGTCAACAAAGCCGATTACATCAAAATTAACTTTGATTTCAGAATCAATTTTTATGATATCCTTCTTGCCTATTTTCTTGCTGTTAACATTAGTGATAATAGCAACAGGACAATTAACATTATCTAAACCTAAAAGGTTATATAAACGAAAGGCTGAGCCTGCGCTGATATGGTCAATAACAATGCCATTTTGGATTGAATCTACATTCATTTTGAAGCCTCCTCAAGCAGTTTTAATATTAGAGCCATACGCATATATTTGCCATTTAGCACCTGTTTGAAGTAACAAGCACGAGGGTCACTATCGACAGCTACGCTAATCTCGTTAACTCGTGGCAACGGATGCATAATGCAAAGGTCGTCTTTTGCATTTTCAAGCTTTTTCAAATCAAGTATATAACTATCCTTGAGTCTGAGGTAATCTTCTTCGTTAAAGAAACGCTCTCTTTGAACTCGTGTCATATACAAAACATCAAGCTGAGGCATAACTTCATCAAGATTAGTAGTTTGAACATAAGGTATATTATTAGCAATCTTGACGTTCTTTTTGATATAGCTTGGTACTTTTAATTCTTCTGGAGAAATAAGCACAACTTTAATACCAGTATATCTTGATAAAGCATTTATAAGTGAGTGTACAGTTCTACCAAATTTAAGGTCGCCACAAAAACCTACTGTCAGATTGTCAAAGCCGCCTTTTTCTCTATAAATAGTAAGTAAGTCGGCGAGTGTCTGTGTCGGATGATTATGACCGCCGTCACCTGCGTTGATTACAGGTATGGTTGCATTGAGAGACGCAACATACGGTGCGCCTTCCTTTGGGTGACGCATAGCAATAATGTCAGCATAACAACTGATAGTTTTAGCTGTATCAGCAACACTCTCGCCTTTAGCGGCAGAAGAACTGTTAGCCTCAGAAAATCCTATAACATTACCGCCAAGCTCGTACATTGCAGCCTCAAAGCTGAGTCTTGTACGTGTTGATGGTTCAAAGAACAGTGTGGCTAACTTCTTACCGTTACAGGCCTTTGAATATTTATCAGGATTCTCAATAATATCGCAAGCTGTGCTAATCATATCCTCAATCTCTTGTGGAGTAAGGTCAACGATATCTATTAAGCTTCTCATATTTAAACCCCCGCATTAATCCAACTTTCGTCTGATGGATTATTTCTGAAAGAAATGAGTTTCTGTATGTCTTCTTTCTCAATGTAACCTTCTTCTGCAGCTACCTCAGCAATTACATCAAAATTTGTAAGAGAAACATTCTTAACATCAGCAGCAGCAAGTCTCTCAAGACCTTTTTTCATGCCGTATGTGAATATGCTTACGATACCAAGCACTTCTGCACCTGCTTCTCTGAGTACATTAACAACCTCTAATACGCTACCGCCTGTAGAAATCAAATCTTCTACTACAACTACCTTCTGACCCTTCTCAAGTCTTCCCTCGATCTGATTCTGTCTACCGTGGTCTTTAGCACCTGAGCGAACATAGCCCATAGGAAGCTCCATAATCTGAGCTGTAATAGCAGCGTGCGCAATACCTGCTGTAGATGTTCCCATAAGTACTTCTACATCAGGATAATTCTCTTTAATAAGTGTTGCGAGACCGTTCTCAACATCTGATCTGACACTATGGTCAGAAAGAGTGAGTCGGTTGTCGCAGTAAACAGGACTCTTGATACCTGAAGCCCATGTGAAAGGCTCGTTAGGTCTGAAGAACACTGCTTTAATCTTGAGCAAATCTTTAGCAATTAATTTCTGCATAATGACATCTCCTTTATACTTTATATATTAATTATCATTAATCAACAAATTCAGCGACACAACGCTTATAAGCGGCAACAGGGTCATCTGCTGCTGTTATCGGTCTACCAACTACTATGTAGTCAGAACCGATTTCTTTAGCCTGCGCAGGAGTCATAACTCGCTTTTGATCACCAATGTCACCATCTGCAAAACGGACACCAGGAGTAACAGTAAGGAAGTTATCACCACAAGTAGCGTGCACCTTAGATGCCTCAAGCGGTGAACATACAACACCGTCAAGTCCTGACTTTTTAGCATTAGAAGCGTAATGCATAACAACTTTATCGATAGGTTCGTTAATCAGCAAATCTTGTTCCATGCTTTCCTGATCTGTTGAAGTAAGCTGAGTAACAGCTATAAGAAGTGGTCGTGTGCCATCTTCTCTTGTTAATCCCTCAAGCGCAGCTTCCATCATTCTGCAGGTACCGCCTGCATGCAGATTAGTCATATCTACATCAAGTCCAGACAATACAGCCATAGATTTCTTAACTGTATTAGGAATGTCGTGAAGTTTTAAATCAAGAAAGATTTTGTGACCTCTACTCTTAATCTCCTTAACAATCTCAGGGCCTGCTCCATAAAAAAGCTCCATACCGATTTTTACAAAAGGTTTTGTGTCAGTGAACTTATCAAGAAAACTGAGCACCTGCTGAGCATTCGGAAAATCACAAGCAATAATTACGTCCTTACCCATTATCTTACGCCTCCTATAATTTCATTCAAATTATTTATATTATACTTATCCATAACTTCTGGGAGTTTTTGGATAATATCTTTGCATATACAAGGGTCAATCAGATTAGCCGCACCTATCTGAACAGCAGTAGCACCTGCAAGCATCATCTCGATAACATCTTCAGCTGTAGATACACCGCCCATACCGATAACCGGTATATTAACCGCCTGAGCAACCTGATATACCATTCTGACAGCTACGGGGAAAATCGCAGGGCCTGAGAAACCACCCATTTTGTTAGCAATAACAGGTTTTCTGTTATTAAGGTTAATTCTCATACCGAGCATTGTGTTAATCAGACTGATACCATCTGCACCTGCTTCTTCACAAGCTTTAGCTATAGCTACAATGTCAGTTACATTTGGAGAAAGCTTGATGATAACAGGCTTATTGACAACAGCCTTTACTGCCTTAGTAACCGCAGCGGCAGCCTCGGGTGAAGTTCCAAAGCTCATTCCACCACCATGAACATTAGGACAACTGATGTTTATCTCGAGCCAACCAACCTGATCACAAGCATCAAGCTTTTTAGCTGTATATACATATTCTTCTACAGAAAAGCCCCCCACATTTGCCATAACTTTCTTATTAAAGCATCTGTTAAGCTTTGGAAGCTCCTCGGATATCACCTTATCAACGCCGGGATTCTGAAGACCAACAGCATTAATCATACCACTATAACACTCTGCTATGCGAGGTGCAGGGTTACCAAAACGAGGGTCTTTGGTAGTGCCTTTAAACGAAAATGTTCCGAGTACATTAATATCAAAAAGCTCTGCATATTCATATCCGTATCCAAAGGTACCGCTTGCAGGAATGATCGGATTATCAAGTTCTATACCACATAAAGAAACATTTAGTCTTCCCACAAAATCTCCTCCTTTAACATAACAGGACCGTCTTTGCAGATTCGTTTATAACCTGTGATAGTCTTACAGGAGCAACCCATACATGCACCAAAGCCGCATCCCATACGCTCTTCAAAGCTAAACTGACCTGATGTGTCAGTAGCTCTATAAACAGCCTTGAGCATTGGTTCAGGACCACAAGTAAAGAAATGGTCATATTCGCAATCAATGGCATCAGTTACAAAGCCTTTTGTGCCGTAACTACCGTCTACTGTAGTTACTGTAACATCACAGCCAATAGCTTTGAAATCATCTTCGCCAAAAATCTCGTCCTTAGTATTAAAACCGAGTATGGCGGTTACCTTCTTGCCCTCGCTTATGAGGTTTTTAGCTAACATATAAAGAGGAGGCACGCCAACACCGCCACCAAAGAGCAAAGCTTTTTCTTTACACAATGATGTATCGTAACCATTACCAAGACCTGTCAGAATGTCAAGCTGTTCGCCACAAAGCATCTTGCTCATTTGTTCTGTGCCTTTGCCTACTACCTTATATATAATAGTTACTGTATCCTTGTGGTCACAGTCAAAGACAGAAATCGGGCGTCTTAAAAATAAGCCATCAAGCTTGATATTAATAAACTGACCGGAATTTGTGATATCAGAAACATCACCTTTGAGTGTCATTTTATAAACATTATCAGTAAGTGGAATATTTTGTACTATTTCAAAAATACTCTGCTTCATTATATCTCCTTATTTCGCATCAATTGTGGAAACTTTGTTAGTAATCTCTTCCATTACATCGAGTACAATCTTGACAGTATCGAGAGAAGTGAACAGTGCAACACCGTTTTCTACAGCGCAACGGCGTATAACAGAACCGTCATCGCTATGAACTCCTGACATAACAGCACGAGAGTTAATTACACAGCTCACATAACCTGCTCTGATAGAATCAAGTATCTCTTCGCTTCCTTCAGAAATCTTACCTCTGACACGAGTTCTGATGCCATTATCTTTCAAAAACTTAGCTGTACCTGCAGTAGCCTCAATATTAAAGCCCATATCATAGAATCTGCGTACAAGTGGCAGAGCCTCCTGCTTGTCCTCATCAGCGAGTGTAACAAGTATAGTACCATAGTTCTGTAAATTCATACCTGATGCAATCAAAGCCTTGCTCATAGCACGATGGAGTTTGTCGTCATAGCCGATAGCTTCACCTGTTGACTTCATCTCAGGTGAAAGATAAGCATCAAGACCTTTGATTTTGTTAAAAGAGAACACAGGAACTTTTACGTAGTAACGCTTCTTCTCCTCAGGATACAGATCAAAAATACCAAGCTCCTTAAGGCTCATGCCGAGAATAACTTCTGTAGCGATATCAGCCAAAGAGTAACCTGTAGCCTTGGATAAGAATGGAACTGTTCGAGAAGAACGAGGGTTAACCTCAATAATAAACACATTATCGTTATCATCAACGATAAACTGAATATTGTACAAGCCAATAATACCGATGCCTAAACCAAGCATCTTTGTATATCTGAGAATTGTACCCTTGACTTTGTTAGAGATACTGAGTGCAGGATAAACGCTGATAGAGTCACCGCTATGGATACCTGTTCGCTCAACAAGCTCCATAATACCTGGTACAAACACATCTCTGCCATCGCAGATAGCATCAACCTCTACCTCTCTGCCCTGTAAGTATTTATCAACAAGAACCGGCTTGTCAACATCTATTTCAACTGCTGTTTTAAGGTAATGCTTGAGCTGTTCATCATTTGCTACAATCTGCATAGCTCTGCCGCCAAGAACAAAACTTGGTCTAACTAAAACAGGATAGCCGATATCTGATGCAGCCTTTAAGCCGTCTTCGATGTTAGTTACTGCAACACCCTTAGGCTGTGGAATGTTAAGCTCTTTGAGAATCTTCTCAAACGAACCTCTATCCTCCGCCTTATCTATAGCCTCACAGTCAGTACCAATAATCTTAACACCACGCTTCATAAGTGGCTCTGCAAGATTGATAGCTGTCTGTCCACCAAGTGAAACGATAACACCCTCAGGTTTCTCAAATTCTATGATGTTCATAACATCTTCTGGTGTTAGTGGCTCAAAATATAGTTTATCTGCTGTTGTATAATCAGTTGATACAGTCTCAGGGTTATTATTGATAATTATAGCTTCATAACCTGAACGCTTGATAGTAGTTACAGCATGAACTGTTGAATAGTCGAACTCTACACCCTGACCGATTCTGATAGGGCCTGCTCCAAGTACTACAATTTTCTTCTTATCTGTAAGGATAGATGCGTTATCGCCTGTATATGATGAGTAGAAATATGGGATGTATGCGTTTGTGTGACATGTATCAACCATCTTGAAGTTTGGCCTTAAGCTGTTTTCTTTTCTAAGGTTATATACATCAAGCTCATCCATACCCCAAAGAGCAGCGATAAATTTATCACAAAAGCCCATCCTCTTTGCATTAGCAAGTGTTTCTATGTCAGATACATTCTCTTTGAGAGCGTTCTCTATATCAACAATGTTCTTGAAGGCATCAAGAAAATATGGAGTAATCATAGTAGCTTTGTGGAGGCTCTCTATAGACTCGCCTCTGCGCAAAAGCTCAGTTACAGCAAAGATGTTATCGTCTTTGAACACCTTGATGTAATCATAAAGCTCATCAATAGACATAGTGTCAAATTTAGCCATATAATAGTGACATACACCTGTTTCAAGTGAACGAACTGATTTGAGCAGACATTCCTCTAAATTAGAGCCGATACCCATTACTTCGCCTGTTGCTTTCATCTGAGTATCAAGTGTGTTGTTGGCTGTTGTGAACTTATCGAATGGAAATCTTGGGAGTTTGGCAACAACATAATCAAGAAGTGGCTCAAAAGCAGCGTTTGTGTTAGCAATCTCAATTTCTGAGAGTGACATACCAAGTGCAATCTTCGCTGTTACTCTTGCGATAGGATAGCCGCTTGCCTTAGACGCAAGCGCTGAAGAACGAGAAACACGAGGGTTAACTTCGATAAGAAAGTACTCGCTTGAATAAGGGTTGAGTGCAAACTGAACATTACATCCACCCTCAATCTTTAATTCTCTGATTATCTTGATAGCACTATCATTGAGCATCTTATAATCGTGTTCGTTGAGAGTCATAATAGGAGCTACAACTATAGAGTCACCTGTATGAACACCAACAGGGTCGATATTCTCCATACCACAAATAGTAATGGCTGTGTCCTCAGAGTCACGCATTACCTCAAACTCAATTTCTTTGTAACCCTTAACACTCTTCTCGATAAGAACCTGATGTACAGGAGAAAGCTTGAAAGCATTCAGACCAATATCTTCGAGGTCTTTGTCGTTATAAGCAAAACCGCCACCTGTACCGCCAAGAGTAAAAGCAGGACGCAATACAACGGGATAGCCAATTCTGTTAGCAGCTTCTTTTGCTTCTTCTATGCTATAAGTTATCTCTGACGGAATAACAGGCTCACCGATAGATTCGCACAGCTTCTTGAACATATCTCTGTCTTCGGCACGCTCGATACTCTCGCTACTTGTGCCTAAGAGCTCTACACCGCATTCTTTAAGTACGCCTTTCTTCTCAAGCTGCATTGCAAGGTTGAGACCTGTCTGTCCACCGATACCAGGAACAATAGCATCAGGACGCTCATATCTTAAAATCTTAGCTACATACTCAAGGGTAAGTGGCTCCATATAAACTTTATCTGCAATAGTGGTATCAGTCATAATAGTAGCAGGGTTAGAGTTTACAAGAACTACCTCGTAACCCTCTTCTTTAAGTGCGAGACAAGCCTGTGTGCCTGCATAGTCAAACTCAGCAGCCTGACCGATAACTATAGGGCCTGAACCGATAATCAATACTTTCTTAATGTCTGTTCTCTTTGCCATAAAAATCTCCTAACCAGTCGTAAATCGACACTATTTATTCAAAGGTTTAGCCTTTATATACAATTTTTGAATTATTGACAGTTGCTATGCATTTACCGAATAGCACAGTTCCTTCAAATGGAGTAGCTCTGCCCATTGATGCGAAATCATCGGGATTTACCACATACTCTTCGTTAAGGTCCCAAACAGTAAAGCTGTCGTTATGTTCGATGTTAAATCTCTGTCTTGGGTTTATACATAGCAGTTTGATAAGCTTTTCGATAGTGATAATATCTTTCTTGACAAGGTACGTATAAAGAGTAGCAAAAGCTGTTTCAAGACCAACTATACCAAACAAACTGTCCTTAAGCCCCTTAGACTTTTCTATGTCAGAATGTGGTGCGTGGTCAGTTGCTATCATATCTATTGTTCCATCTTGCACACCTTTAATCAGCGCCAATTTATCTTCATAGCTTCTTAGTGGAGGGTTCATCTTAAACTTTCCGTCCTCTTTCAGATCGCCATCATCAAGAACAAGGTAGTGCGGAGCTGTTTCGCAGGTAATATCAACACCCTCGGATTTTGCCTTACGAATAATATCAACGCTCTCTTTTGTTGATATATGGCAAACGTGGTATTTGCAACCTGTCTCTTTTGCAAGTTCTATATCTCGTGCAATCTGCAGATATTCGCTCTCGCTACAGATACCTTTGTGATTATGCTTTCTTGCGTAGTCACCATCGTGGATATATCCACCGTTAAGCAATTCATTAACCTCGCAATGAGCTACGATGAGTTTATCAAGAGACTTCGCTTTAATCATAGCTTCTCTCATCATATCATCACTTTGCACTCCCCTGCCGTCATCAGAAAATGCTATTGCGTAATCTGACATTGCTGACATATCTGATAGCTCCTCGCCCTTTTGTCCAACTGTAATTGAAGCGTAAGGATGGACATTAATGACTGCATCTTCACTGATTATATCAAGCTGAAGTTTGAGATTGTTGAGATTATCGGGTACAGGGTTAAGATTAGGCATAGTACAAACGTCTGTATAGCCACCTCTTGCTGCCGCTAACGAACCTGTGCGAATGGTCTCTTTATAAGAAAAGCCCGGCTCGCGAAAATGCACATGCACATCACAAAAGCCGGGTAAAATAGTGTATTTTGAATTGTTAAATTCGATAAAAGAACTATCGTTTGACAGGCACTTATCCATATGCGCTACAAAAGAAGAACTACCAAAGATTTTTGCTTTTGTGTTGATTATCATATTATTAGTCCTCCTTATAAAATAAATAAAGTCTTACACAAAAACGGTAAGACTTAAAACAAAAACAGAGCATAGTTACGCTATGCTTAGGTTAGTTTAATTTTAGCATCTTACCGACCTCTCTGTGTCGCTTTAAAGATCGGTATTATTATATCACCAACTGGTATAAGTGTCAACAAAATACCCCTGTTTTTTCAATAATAACTTATGTTTTCTCAAAATTATCTAAATTAATTTGACTACTTATTGAAACATTGTGAAAAGTAACAATTTAATATTTTCTCAAAGAAAAATAATATAATTTTCATGAATTAGATTTAAATAAGATGATAATTAGTTTGTGATAATAATATCATTTTATTAATAGATATAGAAGACTTTTACCTTTGCTAAAAGGTCAGACAAGAACTTCTTTATCTTCTGAGCAAGGCTTTTGTTTGTTTCAGACAGCTTTTCTACCTGCTGTGTCAGAAATACATTTAACTCTACTATCTTTTAAAAAGCAACATATAAATTAAAGCCGTTGCAGAAAACTGTAACGGCTTTAATGTTTATTCTCAAATATAATATAGTAATTTTGAGACGTCTATGCTATATAAAACTAATGAATATTTTTATTTGTAAGATACTCGTCTCGGGCACTTAATCTACCTTCTGTACGAATATCGCCAGCTTTGGTTAGAGCGGTTTTTGTAAGGAACGGTCCAAAAATCTCGTATATCAGGACTGCAAATAAAACAATATTTCTTATAATTACTCCATCACTACCAAGCTCTGATGCCTTTATAGCCATACCTAAGGCTACACCTGCTTGTGGCAACAAGGTTATACCAAGATATTTGACGATATTTGGGTTGCACTTGGTCATTTTTGCGCTGATTTCTGCGCCAAAATACTTACCGATAGAGCGTGCAATAATATAAACCACACCAATAACAACTACAGCGATATCAGTAAACACAGAAAACTCAAGCTCTGCGCCGCTAATAACGAAGAATAAAATCAATATCGGAGTAGTCCATCTGTCTGCCCTCTCCATTAATTCTTCAGATACATCGCAGATATTACAAAATACTGTACCAAGCATCATACAAGCCAGCAAAGATGAAAAACTAATATGTATAGAACCGATGTCAAATTTCAGACAAGAAACTGCAACTGTCATCATTACAAATGTTACAGACACTGCCATACGCTTTGAACGTGAATGAAAATACTGTTCGCAAAGTGTGAATAGTAAGCCCATAACCAAACCAAGCAACAACGAGAGTATTACTTCAAGTAAAGGTTCAAGAACAACCGACAAGACATCAACTGAACCTGCAGTCAACGACTTAGCAACACCAAAAGAAATAGCAAACACTACAAGACCTACAGCATCATCGAGAGCAACAACAGGTAACAAAATGTCTGTTACAGGTCCCTTTGCTTTGTACTGTTTTACTACCATTAGAGTTGCTGCGGGAGCTGTTGCGGTAGCTACTGCTCCAAGTACAACAGCTGCAGATAATGATAATTTTTCAGGCATTATATAATGCAACGAGATAAGAAACACATCAACAACTACTGTAGTAAATATAGCCTGAAATACACCAATTATCGTGGCTTGTTTTCCGATCTTTTTTAGCTGTGCCAATCGAAACTCGTTACCCATTGCAAAAGCAATGAAACCGAGCGCTAAATCAGATATAATACCAAAACTATCGATTTGTTCAGATGTTATACCAATACCGTTGATACCAAGCGAGCCTAATACAAAAGGTCCAACAAGGATACCAGATATCAGATAAGCGGTAACAGCCGGAAGATGTACCCTCTTAACAAGTCTTGATAATAATAATCCGGCAAGCAAAGCTACTGATAAGCTAAGCAAAACACTCGCTGTCTGAGTCATATGCTCACACACTTCTTTCGTGACTAATTTATAATCAGGGTGTTAAACAACAACTCTAATAATACTAAAAACTACAAAATTTTTCAAGCATCTAGTGATAATTCTGCGATTGTTACATTAATATCTCCTGTATTAGTTGCTATCTCACATTTGCCACCTGAGGATGTTTTTGGAACAACAACGTTACCTGTATCAGTTTGAGTGATAAACAGCTTATCAGAAAGCAAACTACCTGTAACATCACCTGTATCAGTTTTCACATATATCTCAGCTGCATCTGAGCTGTTAAGCTTCACATCACCTGTACTTCTCTCAATAGAAAACATTTCTGTGGCAATAACATTATCCAAAGAAATATCGCCCGTATTTCCGCTTGATATAAAGCTTTTGCACTCAATATCGGTAAGCTTTGCTTTGCCTGTTGACACACCGACCGTAAAATCGCCCTCGCAGTTTACACACGAAGCTGTTATGTTGCCTGTCGAAACCGAAAGGTCAAGCGAGCCGGTAGAGATATTATCTACACAAATATCTCCGGTGCTTGTTTTAATTTTAATCGTTTCAGAAGCAGAAGCGTTAAATGTAACGTCACCAGTACTTAGTAAAATTTCGACATTATTAAAATTGAAGCCTTTCGAAATATCAATATCTCCGGTACTTTCGTTAATGAGAAGTGATGCGTATTCGGTTTTTGGAAGATATACTGTTATCTTTGGTAAACCAAAGTTTAGTCCGATATAGTCATACCAATGTTTGTTGTTAATTACTTCTACATAAAGTGTACCGTTTTGAACTGTAACGGAATGTTTTGCACTATCTTCCTCGTGACACTCCACTATGCATTTTCCGTTATCGGACAATGCAAATACGATGTCTGCTGTATATGTGTTCATAGATATACTGTCAAACGCTTCGCTAATCTCATAAGAATTTGTCTTATACTTAACTGTTGAAAGTTTCATATAATCCCAGTTAAGCGTTGTCATTACACATGTAAAGAGGGCACAGCCAATCAACACAAGAGAAGACGCTATAATAAGCCATATTTTTGTTGTCTTTCTCATTATGCAACCTCCTTCTTGATAAAACAATTCTTAATCCATATTGCCATTTTCTTTGTGAGTATCAAAGCACCCTTTGCTGCTGCCTTGCATGCATAAAACATAAAGATAGCAAGTCCTGCACATACAATACCTGCGGCGAGAATAACAAGACCTGACGCACAACTACCGCTTGAGCAAAATACGACACACGCCAGAACACCGCCAACAGAACAAGTAATAAAAGAAGCAAAGATTGCCCACAAAGAGATAATAACAGACCACAAGGATATGTAAAGCGAGAGAATCACTGCAAATCCAGCGATAACTAACGAAATCCATATTGGTGAGCCAAGCACCAAAAATACAATTTCTACAGCACTTAGTCGTCTCTTAGGTCTTATTCTTTCCTTAGCGATTTTTGTAAGAGGAGTATCTGCTATAATCTGTGCAACAATTTCATCGACAGAGCCTACTGCCGAAATCGCTTCTTCCTCCAAAAAGCCTTCTTCTATTCTGTCATCTATCATTTCACTATAAAAAGTCAAGCGTTCCTCAATATCATCCTTTGGTAAACCTGACAAACCTTTACGCAAATCTGAAAGAAATTCTTTTTTATTCATCTGCCTCATCCTCCTTAGTTACAAATCTGTATATAGATAAAATTTCATTCCACTCGTCCTTAAAATCATCAATACGTTTTAGTCCCACATCGGTGATATGGTAATATTTGCGAAGTCTGCCGCCATGTTCTGCGGTACGAACTGTCAGCATATCTGCTGTTTCCAAGCGTTTTAAAATGGTATATAAAGTCGATTCCGAAAGCTCAATATATGGCTTCATATCCTTGATAATTTTGTAGCCGTACGAATCTTCACTCTTTATCGCTGCTAAAACGCAGACATCCAATAGACCTCTTTTAAGTTGAATATCCATATCATACCTCCTTTTATGTAATACATCATATCACGAGGTATGTAATTTGTCAATGACTTTAATAAAAAAGCAGACAGTAACGTATACTGTCTGCCATTAATAATATTACAAAATTATCCCTACTCACTCTTGAGATTATAAACCAAACAATTATATATAGATAAATTTAGCTCGTGGTATCCAATATCTCTAAATTATCCGTAAAATACGGACTATCAAGACTTTTGTTGTCAGCGTGTTGTCACGCTGACGAGAGTATTATAAACGTTTTTATCTTAAAAATCAAGAATTCTGTAATAATTCCGTCATTACAACACAGGAATTTGTACTCTGAACTCTACAAATCCATTAAAGCACCCAACCTCAATATGACCTTTATGAGAGGTGGCGATTGCTTTTGCAATCGCAAGCCCCAAACCGTAGTGCTTGTCCTCGCTGTTACGGGCGGTATCTACACGGTAAAAACGCTCAAAGATCTTTGTGCGTTGTTCTTCGGGGATTTCATCACCCTTATTTATTACCGAGAGTTTTGCAAAACCGTGTTCCTTGGTTAAGGTCAGCCACACTTCACCTTGCTCTTTACTATGGCGGATAGCGTTATCAAGCAGTATAGATACTATCTGTTTGAGCTGTGTACTGTTTCCAACCACACCGATATTGCTTGTAATATTGGTATTCAGCACAAGACCTTTTTCAAAAGCAACACTTTCAAACGGTAATGCTTCGCCATCAACTAAGCGACTTAAATTGATATGTTCCATCTGCGGTGTCGTATCCTCGGTTCGTGCAAGATCAAGGAGCTTACCGACCAACATTCCCATACGCTCGTTTTCGTACTGAATATTTTGTAGCCATTGGTTATCACCTAACTCACGGGACAGCAGTTCGGCATTGGCGCTTATCACAGACACAGGAGTTTTCAGTTCGTGACCCGCATCGGAGATAAACTGCTTCTGTTTTTGGTAGCTTTCTTCAAGAGGATTCACAATCTTTCTTGCAAGGAACACCGACAGGAAGAAAAATATCACAAGGGCAACGCCGCCGAAAATCAGCGTATAACGGAAAAGAGTCATAGCGTTTTCGTTTACGATAGTATTATCCATAAACGTAACGAGAGTATATCCTTCTTTATCGGTCTTATAAAACGCAAGATTGTTTTCCGTACCGTTATCTCTATCGCCTTTTATAATACTTTGTGCTAATCTTTCAAGATCGTCATCGGTATGTACCGTCGGCGGTTCATTTTCAATTTCGAGAATATCTCCCTCGTATGAAACAGCGACCGTGTAAAAGGTGGATAACTGAAACATCGGCGACTCGGCAAAGCCGGCATCAAATCCGGGTTTTCCTCCGGGGAAAGGTCTGTTTGGCGGTTTCATTCCGTCAAACGAGCCGGACAATGTATACATCTCAGCGTGCATTTTAAGCATCTGCTCATTTTGTTTTGTCATTTCAAAATAACTTGATGCGTAAATAACGCCAAGCGTTCCCACCCACAAAAGCACAAGAATCGACATAATGGCGGCAACGATTTTTCTTCTCGATTTTTTAAACATCGACACACCTCAGTTCGTATCCGATACCACGCACCGCTTTGATTTCGGTTTTCGCTTCCACATAGGAGAGCTTTTTGCGTGTAAAAGACATATATACTTCCACATTATTATACTCGGCTTCGCTCTCAAATCCCCAAATCTTCACAGCCAACTGTTCACGGGTAAGGATCTGACCGCTATTTGCAATTAAATATTCAAGGATGCGGTATTCTTTTTCGCTGAGCCGTACACTCTGACCATTAGTAGTACAGGATAAAGCAAAGGTGCTTGTATCAAGAGTAATATCTGCAAAGGATAAAACTCCGTCCGTAGTACCAAGAGTTCGTCTGCCGAGCACACGAAGGCGGGCAAGTAATTCTTTTGTCATAAACGGCTTTGTCAAATAATCGTCTGCGCCGCTGTCAAGCCCCGTCACCTTATCATCAAGCTCTGCCTTGGCAGTAAGCATCAATATTGGTGTTGCAATACCTTTACTGCGAACTCTTTTTGCAATTTCAAAGCCACTCATACCGGGGAGCATAACGTCAAGAATAACAATGTCATAAATATTGCTTTCAATTGCGGCTAAACCATCTAACCCATTGGCATAATGATCAACTTCATATTTTTCAAGACGCAGGATTTCACAAAGCGCCTGCGCCATTCTTTTTTCATCTTCAACGAGTAAAATCCTCATAGGGACACCTCCACATACAACCATTATACCATAAAAGATTGAAAAATCATTGAAAAATTAAAAATCGACAGCGATATTCACTGTCGACTTTTAAACTATTTATTTGTACGACCGAGCTTTACAAGTTCATATCGTTCATCGCACATCGCCGCAACATCGGGCGAGTGGCTTACCAAAATAACGCATTTTCCTTGATTGGTAAGTTCACGGAAGATATTCATAATTTCATTTTGCGTTTCGGTATCGAGGTTTCCTGTCGGCTCATCTGCAAGGATGATATCCGGGTTATAGGAAAGAGCACGGGCGATGGCGAGACGCTGTTGCTGACCGCCTGATAATTTAAGTACACGGCGGTTTGCTTCATCCTCGTCAAGCCCAACGCTATGGAGCAGTTCGATGGCTCTTTGCTTTTTATTCTTGGTTTTATATCCCGCAACGTCCATTGAAAGAATAACGTTTTCAAGTGCTGTGTATTTCGTAATTAAATTGAAGCTCTGAAATACAACGCCGATATATTTAGAACGGAAGGTGTATTTATCAATCTTTGCAACGTTTTTATTGTCATAGATGATCTCACCGCTACTGGGCGATGTGAGACCGGAAAGGAGCGATAAAAGTGTGGTTTTACCGGCGCCGGATTTACCTGCGATGCAGTACATTTTGCCTTTTTCAAACTCGTATGATATATTCTGCAATACAGGTGTTCTGTCATACGAAAAGCAGATATTTTGAAGTGATAATATAGACATACTTTTTCTCCTTTCTTAATCTCTATTTGCAAGAATTTTTAGCGGATCGTATCGCATAATGAACGATATCGATGCCATACTTGCCACGAGTGTCAAAAGCAATCCCACACCGAGCATTTGAAGTACAACGGTCAGATTCATAGCGGAGTTTACCTCTGTTACATAATCTACAGCACCGCCAAACATATTTTCAAAGGGATTGTTACCGCCGCCGATATTATCGGGAACATCCGCAGGCATATCTCCGCCGGGCATACCGGACATTCCGTCGCCGAAGTTACCGGGGCGTCCAAAGTTTTCATCCATCTGTGTCTGCTGTGAATTTTGGCTTTCTACCTGACCTGCCAAAAGTGCATTGGTAACCGGGACAGAGCTTACCGCACCGATACCTGCGCCGATAATGACGGCAATCATAGTCACAACAAGAATTTCACACATAAACTGTGCGGCAACCTTCCATTTCTTCATACCCATTGCAGTCAGCACGCCAACCTCGTATTTGCGCTCACGCACGTTAAAAATATTGAGAACAATGAGAATGATTGCACCGATAGTAAGGATGACAATAAGGAACCAACCCGCCATTGTGCTGAGAGTGTTCAGCGGAGTCAAGCTATTCTCAAAAGCAGTAAGGTCTGCAGAAGATACGGTATAGGAATCATCAAGACCGAGTGTGCGCACTTCTTCCTCAAATGCATAATACTTATCGGTATTAGCAAATACATAGGTCGCCGAGATAGAGCCGGTAACTGCGCTGTCATTTTCTCTGCCGGTATTCTCATCGGTAATGGTTGTGGAAACCTCATCCGAAGCATCGAGAACAGCCTGCAATGCTGCTGCACTCATATAAATTTGGTTAGCTGGGTCTTGGCTCTTGCCGAACATTGACATAGAAAAGTCGTTGTTCGAAGAACTTGTATAAAGTCCTACGATTTTGAGTTCATAGGTTTCGGTCTCTACAGACGGGTTGGTAAGAACAATCGTATCGCCTACAGACAACTCATTGAAAATTGCAAGCTCTTCAGAGATAACACATTCTTTCTCGGTTGTCCCTTCTTCGAACATAGTGCCGCCTTCCAAAACGGAAGCCGTTCCGTCGATAAAAGCGGTCATTGAACTGTCGCTGCTGTAACCGATAACAGAGAAGTCAGACGAGCTGAACATTCCTTTGCCGCCACGATCACCGCCGGGAACTCCCATTGAACCGCCGAAGCCACCTTGACCGGAACTCGAATCGGTTTCTTCATCCTCGGTTTCATCTGTTACAGGCAACAAATCATCATTGCCGTTAAAAGCTGCCGTAAGTGTATAATAAAAATCCTGCACCGACTCAGCATCTGCGTATGTTTGATATTCTTCAAGGGTCAGCGAAGACGCATTCCCCATCATATCTTTAAATTGGTCACGGTCAAAACCTTCATCGCCTTGGTCATTACCTCCACCCATCATATTGTTCATCATAGAACTTCTGTCATACGATATGGTAGCTGTAATGCTCAATTCTGCAAGGGTGCTTTCTTTAGCACTTTCAGCGGCTTGTCTAATAGACAAACCAAGACAGGCAGAAACAGCAATTACAAGTGCAATAATGCTGATTAAAACATTACGCCCTTTTGATCTGCCAATACATCTTAAAGCATTTTTTATAATGTACATAATCATTTTCCTTTCTCGGAATTTCATCCTACGATACATCATTATACATAGTTACATTGAAGAAAGATTGAAAATAAAAAATTCAAAAAGACAATAAAACACCAAAGAAAAAAGATGGCAGAGAGGTGTTAATCACCCTGCCGCCGTTCTCGGTTAGTTATAAATTATGTCGATGGTTGCGATTTCTGTTATCTGATTTAAATAAATAAGTTTATATAAAATTATAATAAAATAGTAGCAGACAATGAAAACCACTGTCTGCTACTGAAGATAAACTGTATTAAGTTGGTATTATTCCCACTCTTTTTTGAGTTTCTTCTTTGACTTATTTATGATCTAAATGTTATCCCAAACGGCAATTTTGACACCGATTTTCTACCCATTATTTCATTTATCAAAATTCTTGTTGCAGATAATGTTGCAAAATCGCCTACGGGATAGTACCGAATAGTTGCGATATTATTGCAAAAAAACGCAGGTTTATATACCCGAATTACCTGTATGATAAATCATCTTTTATGCTTAGCTGTTTTTGCTTTAGCATTTTATTAAGCTTATCCGTATTCCTTTTGCTTATGGAATAAATGATTGCCCAAATAACGATATAGCCTACAACAAAAACTGCTGAGAAGACTATAATCGGTAGTGCACAAAAGTTAAGCCAATCGTTGATTAGATAGGTGATGAGGTAACTGATATATAAAACTCCGCCGTGAATCAAAATTGCCACCATCAATGGCAACCGTTCGATTTGATAAATAGCATTCATACCGCCTGCAATAAAGGCAAGTGCAGTGATTGAAAAGATACCAATGCAAACCTGATTTACAGATAGCGTTTCAACAGCGGCAGTCTGCTGCAATATTAGATATACAATAGCCAAAACAATCGGACCAATACAGGAAGCAATCAAGCCACGGCGCAAAAATTCTAACACAAATTTTTTCATACTCTGTCAAACCTCCTTTTGATTTCCGCGAAACAACGCCTCGAAACATATTCCCGATAACCGCACCGAAACACGGCATCTACGCCACCGCTGAATACTGCGTCAAATCTCTGAATGCGATGTTCATTGGCAAGAGAAGACTTGTTAATGCGGATAAAATAAGAGGGCAAAACATCCTCCAAATCACGAAGTCTGTCTTTGATCGAATAGCGGTTGCCGTCAGTATCAATGGCAATCACTTTTCTGTCAATTATGGTAACACATTCGATTTCTTGAAATGTGAGTTTCCGCATCTCGTCATCACTGTATCCCATAATACTGTCCGCACCGGAATAACCGCAGACAAGATCTTCTATCCGCTGTGTCAAAGATGATGGCGCATGAACAATTGCTATGATTTCCTCGTCTGCGTTTTTGTCAATAATAAGTTTGTATTTCATCGCCTCAAATCCTTACTGTTTTTTCATTTGCCTGAGGAAGCAGAACACAGCCACCGCCGTTATTACTACACTATACAGAATAATCGGCAGAATGTGTGAAGCTATGCCCTCAAAACTTCCGTTAAATAACGCTTTTTCCAGTTCTGCTGCGTGAACAAACGGAAGTGTATTTGCTATCTTCTTGAAAGCACCTCCCACAAGATTCAAATCAAACCAAACGCCCGAAAACCAAGCAGAAAGATTGGTAAGTAGTGCTCCGCAAATACCGCCAACCTGCTTCACACCCAAAACACTGCCGCATAAAAGTCCGAGCGCAATATTAAATATTGCCATGGGGATGATACCAATAACGGCATAAATAATGTTTACACTAATTTCGAGTCCCAAAGGAATCGCAAACAAATAGCAGATCACGGTTTGACCGATTGCAATGGGTAGAATCGGAAGCATATAGCCCATAATAAAGTCAAATCCCGTAAGTGGGGTAGTGTACAATCTCTGCAGAAGAGCGCTTTCCCGATCTTTAGAAATCAAAGTTGCTGAAAAAAGTGTCATAAACGACAATCCGAACACGGTAATACCTGGAGTCAGTGTGTTAATCTCAAACAAGTTCACCGGAATATTCGCTTGAATAGCGCTTAAAAGCACTAATAAGACCAAAGGAAATCCCAGACCGAAGCCAAGGTTGATTGGATCTCGCAAAATCTCTTTGGCACATCTTTTGGCAAAAGTCATCATTTTCATTACGCACCCTCCTTTACAATCGAAACGAAGGCTGTTTCAAAATCGTTTGTTCCAGCCGCTGCGTTCAATTCTTCTACTGTTCCTACTGCAAGAAGTCTGCCGCTTTTCATAATACCGATGCGATCAGAGAGCGCTTCTGCTTCTTCCATATAATGCGTAGTAAGAATGATCGTGATCTTGCCTTTCAAAGAGCGAATCACTTCCCATAGATCGTGCCTTGCAAGGACATCCAAACCAAGCGTGGGTTCGTCCAAGAATAGAATTTGGGGTTCGCTGATCAGTGCCATAGCAATGCTGACACGCCGTTGCCAGCCACCGGATAGCTTGCCGGCTTTCCTCCGAAGAACACTGTCAAGGGAAAACTGCTTGGACAGTTCCTGTATCTTTGCTTTCGTTTTTTCTTTTGAAAAACCGTGAATACCGCATATTAACTCTAAGTTTTCCTTGACGGAAAGGTTAGGAGCAACTGCGGTTTCTTGCGGAGATACACCAATCAAGCGCTTTACCTGTACGGGTTCGTTTGTAATGCTATATCCACCTACAATAGCATCTCCACTCGTAGGTTTTGTCAGGCAAGAAAGCATTTTAATAACCGTAGTCTTTCCGGCACCGTTCACTCCGAGCAGCGAAAACAATTCACCTTGCCGAATTTCTAAACCCAGCTTGTCTACAGCAGTCAGATTCTTATACTGCTTGACAAGCTGGGTAGTTTTTATTTCTTGCATATATGTCATCCTCCTTTTTCGTTTGCAGTACCATAATAGCAAATAAAAAAGAGGAAATGTTGTTTTTTTGCCTATTCGGTCGTTTTCAGTGTCTCATCGGTAATAAAAAAGCATTAAACTCTCGATTTACTGAAGCCACCATTCGGGTGTTATCTCGCCGAGCTTTACAGTGCGCCCGGTAGTATAATCGAGCATTATTTCAATAGTCGAATGTACCGCTATAAACAGAAAAATACCGAGAAAAACCTTTTACAGTTCTTCTCGGTATTCATCTTTTGGGACTTGTCTTTGCTAATACCGGATAATTCAATGCATTAGATGTAGTTTCTAAATTACTTCCTTATCAGG
>JAZQBV010000008.1:0-45795 GCA_045545935.1 Ruminococcus sp.
GTCTGTAAGACCAACGATTTCAACTTCCTCAGAAGTGTTGATCTGACCACGCTCAACTCTACCAGTAGCAACTGTACCACGGCCTGTGATTGTGAATACGTCCTCAACAGGCATAAGGAATGGCTGGTCAGCCTTTCTCTCAGGTGTTGGGATAAACTCATCTACAGCAGCCATAAGCTCGTGGATGCAAGCAAACTCAGGAGCTGATGGATCTGAAGAAGCGCTTGTAAGAGCAACATAAGCTGAACCCTTAACGATAGGTGTATCATCACCTGGGAACTCGTACTCGTTAAGAAGATCACGGATCTCCATCTCTACGAGCTCGAGAAGCTCTTCGTCATCAACCTGGTCGCACTTGTTCATGAATACTACGATGTATGGAACGCCAACCTGACGTGAAAGCAGGATGTGCTCTCTTGTCTGTGGCATTGGGCCGTCAGCAGCAGAAACAACGAGGATAGCGCCGTCCATCTGAGCAGCACCAGTGATCATGTTCTTAACGTAGTCAGCATGTCCTGGGCAGTCAACGTGAGCATAGTGACGGTTAGCTGTCTCGTACTCAACGTGAGCTGTGTTGATTGTGATACCACGCTCTCTCTCTTCTGGAGCCTTATCGATGTTTGCATAATCAACGAACTCAGCGTCACCACCGAGGTTCAATACCTTTGTGATAGCAGCTGTAAGTGTTGTTTTACCGTGGTCAACGTGACCGATAGTACCGATGTTAACATGCGGTTTATTTCTTTCAAACTTTTCTCTTGCCATTGGAAATTCCTCCCTTATAGGTAAAAATATTTTTTAACTTGTTGAGCATATTTTAACAATTCTAAATCAGAATTGCAATAGCTTTTTTAATTTTGTGCAAATAATGGTTAAGATTAGTCTTTCTTTGCACGAGCAGACATAATCTCTTCGCCGACATTCTTAGGAACTTCAGCATGATGTGAAGGCTCCATTACGTACTGGCCACGGCCCTGTGTCTTAGAACGCAGGTCTGTAGCATAGCCGAACATGTTAGAAAGTGGAACGTTAGCTGTGATACGAGCTGTGCCGTTCTCGATTTCCTGACCTGTTACAGCGCCACGACGAGAGTTGAAGTCGCCGAATACTGTACCTGCATACTCCTCAGGTACAACAACTGATACCTTCATGATTGGCTCAAGCAGTACAGGGTCTGCCTTTCTCATAGCCTCTTTGAATGCCATAGAACCAGCAATCTTAAATGCCATTTCAGATGAGTCAACCTCGTGGTATGAACCATCGTATACCTCAACCTTGACATCAACTACGTTGTAGCCTGCAAGTATACCTGAGAGCATAGCGCCCTGTACACCTGCGTCAACAGCAGGGATATACTCCTTAGGGATAGCACCGCCGACTACTGAGTTTACAAACTCATAACCGTTAGTTGGGTTAGGAGCAATTCTCATCTTAACGTGACCGTACTGACCCTTACCACCTGACTGACGAGCATATTTCTGGTCTACATCAGCTTCAGTGCGGATAGTCTCTTTGTAAGCAACCTGTGGCTTACCGATGTTAGCCTCTACCTTAAATTCACGGAGAAGTCTATCAACGATAATCTCAAGGTGAAGCTCACCCATACCTGCGATGATAGTCTGTCCTGTTTCTTCATCAGTATAAGCCTTGAAAGTTGGGTCCTCTTCTGCAAGCTTTGCAAGAGCAATACCCATCTTCTCCTGACCTGCCTTAGTCTTAGGCTCGATAGCAACCTTGATAACAGGCTCTGGGAACTCCATAGACTCAAGGATAACTGCGTGATCCTCGTCACAGAGAGTGTCACCTGTTGTTGTATTCTTGAGACCTACTGCAGCAGCGATATCACCTGCATAGCAGCAGTCAATATCTTTTCTGTCGTTAGCGTGCATCTGAAGAATACGACCGATACGCTCTGTCTTGCCCTTAGTTGAGTTGAATACTGCTGTACCCTTGTCAACCTTACCTGAGTAAACTCTGAAGAAGCAAAGCTTACCAACATATGGGTCTGTAGCAATCTTGAACGCAAGAGCTGCAAATGGCTCTGTGTCAGAAGAATGTCTCTCACACTCTTCGCCTGTCTCACAGTCAACACCCTTGATAGCAGGGATGTCTGTTGGAGCTGGCATATAGTCAATTACTGCATCGAGGAGCTTCTGTACGCCCTTGTTACGATATGATGTACCGCAGCATACAGGAACCATCTCGTTAGCAATAGTAGCCTTACGAATAGCTTCCTTGATCTCAGGGATAGTGATTTCCTCGCCACCAAAGTACTTCTCCATAAGCTCCTCTGATGTCTCAGCAACAGCCTCGATCAGAGCCTCATGGTACTCGTTAGCCTTGTCCATCATATCCTCTGGGATATCAATAGATATTCTCTCCTCGCCGTTTTTGCCGCCGTATGATTCAGCAGTCATAGTAACAAGGTCTATGATACCGTTGAAGGTATCCTCAACACCGATAGGTAACTGAATCGGAACAGCATTACACTTAAGTCTGTCCTTCATCATCTGTACAACTCTGTAGAAGTCAGCACCCATGATGTCCATCTTATTAACATATACCATTCTTGGTACACGATAGTTATCAGCCTGACGCCAAACTGTCTCTGACTGAGGCTCAACACCGCCCTTAGCACAAAGTACTGTAACAGAGCCGTCAAGAACTCTCAGAGAACGCTCAACCTCTACTGTAAAGTCAACGTGTCCAGGAGTATCGATGATGTTAATTCTGTTATCCCTCCAAAAACAAGTAGTAGCCGCTGATGTGATAGTGATACCACGCTCCTGCTCCTGCTCCATCCAGTCCATGGTAGCACCGCCGTCATGTGTCACACCTATCTTGTGGTTAACACCTGTGTAGTAAAGGATTCTTTCTGTTGTAGTTGTTTTACCGGCATCAATATGAGCCATGATACCGATGTTTCTGGTATTTTCAAGTGATACCTGCCTTGGCATAATATCCTCCTTTGTATCTTGCAATAGAGATTACCAGCTGTAGTGAGCAAACGCCTTGTTAGCTTCAGCCATCTTGTGTGTGTCTTCACGCTTCTTGAAAGCGCCACCAGCACCATTGATAGCATCAAGGATCTCACCGGCAAGTCTCTCTTTCATTGTTCTCTCGCTTCTTGCTCTTGAGTATGTTGTGAGCCATCTAAGACCGAGTGTCTGCTTTCTTGCATCTCTTACCTTGATAGGAACCTGATAAGTTGCACCACCGACACGTCTAGCCTTGACCTCAAGCTCTGGCATTACATTTTCCATAGCCTGCTCAAATACCTCGAGAGCATCCTTACCTGTCTTGTCTGCAATGATATCGAATGCACCATATACAATTTTCTGAGCAACACCCTTTTTGCCATCGAGCATGATGTTGTTGATAAGACGAGTAACGAGCTTTGAGTTATAAACCGGATCTGGCAAAACGTCACGTTTTGCGATTTGACCTCTTCTTGGCATCTTTACTTCCCTCCTTCACAAATATTGAGAAATCTTAGGTACTCGAAAGTGACTAACCCCCGTATATGCACACAGAGGTCAATATATAACCACTGTAGCTATACAGTAACAGTTAATTTAACTGAGAGTTGTCAATTCCTTACTTCTTTGGACGCTTTGCGCCATACTTTGATCTAGCCTGATTACGACCTGTAACACCCTGTGTATCGAGTGTACCACGAATAATATGGTAACGTACACCAGGTAAGTCCTTAACACGGCCACCACGAATAAGAACAACTGAGTGCTCCTGAAGATTGTGACCAACGCCCGGGATGTAGGAACTGACTTCGATACCGTTTGAAAGTCTTACTCTGGCGATCTTTCTGAGCGCTGAGTTAGGCTTCTTTGGTGTAGCAGTCTTTACTGCAGTACAAACGCCACGCTTCTGAGGGGATTTCTGGTTGATAGCTCTGTTTTTCTGAGAGTTCCAGCCCTTCAAGAGTGCAGGAGCGGTTGACTTCTTTTCAGCTACCTCTCTGCCCTTACGAACCAATTGATTAAAGGTTGGCATGTTTTTCCTCCTTTCCAAAGTTATGAGAAATTGAAACTGCAAAAGTCAAGCTTTTGCTCTATGTTAAGTGAACTCATATTATTATGGTTCAAAAAACACACAATATGTATATTGTTGGAAATGCACTAAAAACGTAGGTTTTATCTATGTTTTTTGAGGCTTTTGAACAAAGCAAAAAGCCCAAAAAGCGCCCTTTCCCACAATTATCGATAATACCACAAACAGACCCTTTTTGTCAATGCTTTTTAGAATTTTTAATCTCCTGAAAATATCAAAAAAATTGCTTGTGTATCATCCCACAAATATATATAATAATAGTATAAAAGGTTAAAGGAGTTATAATATGAACGCTGAAATAAACCGCAACGCTATGTTTAAAATCGGCTATGGCTTGTACGTAGTCACAGCAAAACAAAACGATAAAGACAACGGTTGTGTTGTCAACACCGTTACTCAGCTTACCGACAACAAGCTCAGAGTTTCTGTAACTATAAATAAACAAAACCTAACCCACGATATGATAAAAGACACAGGCATAATGAATGTAAACTGCCTGACAGAAGAAACTCCGTTTGCGATATTTGAGTACTTTGGTTTTCAAAGTGGCAGGGATACAGACAAGTTCGTATCACCTAACCTGAATCGTAGCGAAAACGATCTTGTTGTTCTGCCTGACTACTCCAATGCTTACTTCTCACTAAAAGTCGAGCAAGAGGTCGATTTGGACACCCACACTATGTTCATCTGTGAGGTAACAGAAGCAAAGGTGCTAAATGACAAAGCGAGCATGACCTACGCATATTATCACGCAAGCGTCAAGCCAAAGCCCGTAAAAAAACCAAAAGGCTGGGTATGCAAAATCTGCGGTTATATCCACGAAAGTGACGAGCTCCCCGATGACTTCATCTGCCCACTGTGCAAGCACGGAGCAGAAGTGTTCGAAAAGATAGAGTAAAATTTCATACAGCAATATTATAATGTAAATATAAAAACGGCTTAGGTGTTACCCTAAGCCGTTTGTTTGTTTTATTTATTCTATCGGAGCTGTTGGCGCTGTTGGAATGTAATTTTCCTCGAGCTCAACATTGTTGTACTTGCCCATACCTGTACCGGCAGGAACAAGCTTACCGATAAGAACGTTCTCCTTAAGACCAACAAGTGGGTCAACCTTGCCCTTGATAGCAGCATCGGTGAGAACTCTTGTTGTCTCCTGGAACGAAGCTGCAGACAAGAAGCTGTCTGTTGCAAGAGAAGCCTTGGTAATACCAAGCAGAAGCTGAGTCCATGTAGCCTCCTGCAGACCCTCTTCGCCGTTTGCGATACGCTTTTGAATCTGCTTGTTAGCATGGATAACTTCGTTACGGTTGTACATCTGACCAGGCATAAAGTCTGTTGAACCAGGATCGTCAACCTTAACCTTTCTGAGCATCTGTCTGACAATAACCTCGATGTGCTTATCGTTGATATCAACACCCTGCAGACGATAGGTGCTCTGTACCTCTGAGATGAGGTAGTCCTGAACAGCCTTAGCGCCAAGAATGTCAAGAATATCGTGAGGATTAACAGCACCGTCAGTAATCTTGTCACCCTTTTTGATCTGCTGACCCTCAGCAACAGCAACTCTGAATCCAAATGGAATGAGGTATGCCTTTTCTTCACTTGTTTCCTTATTGTATACAACAGCGTGGCGGTTGTTCTTGATGTCTTCAAATCTGACTTCACCGTCAATCTCACTGATGATAGCAAGGCTCTTAGGCTTACGAGACTCAAACAGCTCTTCAACTCGTGGAAGACCCTGTGTGATATCCTCTGCTGACGCAACACCACCGGTATGGAAGGTTCTCATTGTAAGCTGAGTACCAGGCTCACCGATAGACTGAGCAGCGATAATACCAACTGCCTCACCAACTGTTACAGGCTGACCGTTTGCAAGGTTAGAGCCGTAGCACTTCTTACATACGCCATGCTTAGAGTGACAGCCGAGTATTGAGCGAATCTCAATTCTCTCTACACCGCTTGCGCAGATAATATCTGCCTCTTTGTCGCCCATCATTGTATCCTTAGATACAAGTACGTTACCCTTATCATCACAGAAATCTTTGACCAGATATCTGCCGATAAGTCTCTCGTGCAAGCCCTCAATTGTCTGCTTACCTGCCTTGATATCGAACACCTCAAGACCCTCTGTAGAGCCACAGTCATCCTCACGAATGATAACATCCTGAGATACGTCAACAAGACGACGAGTAAGGTAACCTGAGTCAGCAGTTCTAAGCGCTGTATCAGCAAGACCCTTACGAGCACCACGGGATGAAATAAAGTATTCCAAGATATTAAGACCTTCACGGTAGTTAGCACGAATAGGAATTTCGATAGTCTTACCTGATGTGTTAGCGATAAGACCACGCATACCTGCGAGCTGACGGATCTGGCTCATACTGCCTCGAGCACCTGAGTCAGCCATCATAAAGATTGGGTTGTACTTATCGAGGTTACCCTGAAGCTTAGCAGTAACATCGTTAGTAGCTTTCTCCCAGATTTTGAGTACTTCCTCATAACGCTCTTCGTCAGAACGCAGACCCATCATATACTCTTCTCTAATAGCATCAACATCAGCCTCAGCCTTTGCGATGATATCCTTCTTCTCAGGTGGAATCTTAGCGTCACATACAGCAACAGTGATAGCACCACGAGTAGAGTACTTGTAGCCCTGTGCCTTAACCTCATCGAGCACCTCAGCAGTAACCTCTGTGCCGTGATTTTTGATACAAGCATCAATAATCTTGCCGAGCTGTTTCTTGCCAACAAGGAAGTCAATCTCAAATTTAAACATATTCTCAGGGTCTGTTCTGTCTACAAAGCCCAGATCCTGTGGAATAGGACGGTTAAATATAATCTTACCAACTGTTGTGTCAACAATACCTGTCTTCTCAACACCATCAACAGTTATGGTTCTTCTTACCTTGATCTTAGAGTGCAGAGTTACTACGCCTGCCTGATAAGCCATCATAGCTTCGTCTATATCCTTGAACGCCTTGCCCTCGCCTATCTCGCCATCTTTGTCAAGTGTGAGATAGTAAGAACCAAGTACCATATCCTGAGTAGGAACAGCAACAGGTCTACCGTCTGAAGGCTTCAAGAGGTTGCCGGCAGCGAGCATAAGGAATCTTGCCTCTGCCTGTGCCTCTGCTGAAAGAGGTACGTGAACAGCCATCTGGTCGCCATCAAAGTCAGCGTTGTACGCTGTACATACAAGTGGATGAAGCTTGAGCGCTCTACCCTCTACGAGTACTGGCTCAAATGCCTGAATACCAAGACGGTGAAGTGTAGGAGCACGGTTTAATAAAACAGGATGTCCCTTGATTACAACCTCGAGTGCGTCCCAAACCTCAGGCTTAGCACGCTCTACTGCCTTTCTTGCAGCCTTGATATTCTGTACAGCCTTAGTCTCTACAAGACGCTTCATAACAAATGGCTTGAACAGCTCAAGTGCCATCTCCTTAGGAAGACCACACTGATACATCTTGAGCTCAGGACCTACAACGATAACTGAACGACCGGAGTAGTCAACACGCTTACCGAGCAAGTTCTGACGGAATCTACCCTGCTTACCCTTGAGCATATCTGACAGAGACTTAAGTGCACGGTTGTTAGGACCTGTAACAGGTCTGCCACGTCTGCCGTTATCGATAAGTGCATCTACAGCCTCCTGTAGCATACGCTTCTCGTTTCTGATAATAATATCAGGAGCCTCAAGCTCAAGCAGTCTTCTGAGTCGGTTGTTTCTATTGATAACTCTACGATACAAATCATTTAGGTCAGATGTAGCAAAACGACCACCATCAAGCTGTACCATAGGTCTGATATCAGGTGGGATAACAGGAACAACATCAAGTATCATCCACTCAGGACGGTTACCTGAAATTCTGAATGCCTCTACTACCTCAAGACGCTTCTGAAGTCTTACCTTCTTCTGACCTGTAGCTGTCTCCAACTCTTCCTTGAGCTCAACTGACAGGCTCTCAAGGTCTATCTCAGCAAGCAGCTCTTTGATAGCCTCAGCACCCATAGATGCCTTAAAGTCATCCTCATACTTCTCGTACATATCACGGTATTCCTGCTCTGAGAGAAGCTGATATTTAGAGAGCTCTCTCGCATCACCAGGGTCGGTTACGATATATGCTGCAAAGTACAGCACCTTCTCTAACTGTCTTGGTGAAATATCAAGCATCAAAGAGATTCTTGATGGAATACCCTTGAAGTACCATATATGAGATACAGGAGCAGCAAGCTCGATGTGTCCCATACGCTCTCTTCTGACCTTTGCACGTGTAACCTCTACACCACAACGGTCACAAACCTTGCCCTTAAATCTGATTCTCTTGTACTTTCCGCAGTGGCACTCCCAGTCCTTAGTAGGACCGAAAACCTTCTCACAGAAAAGACCGTCACGCTCAGGCTTTAGGGTACGGTAGTTTATAGTTTCGGGTTTCTTAACCTCGCCATATGACCATTCTCTGATCTGATCAGGGGAAGCAAGACCGATTTTAATTGAATCAAATACGTTATTATCCATAATTCTGCTCCTCCTTACATTTCATCATTGCCATAATCATCAAAATCGAGCATATCATCGTGGTCCTCAAAGATAGATGACTCATCAAACATATTGCCCTCTTCTGAATCTTCATCAAGCAAAAATCCGTCCATAGAGGTCATAACCTCTGTCTCATCAAAGGTTGGCTCTTCGTCAGTAACTACTACTGCAACCTCATCGTCCTCATCGAACTTCTGCTTTAAGTCTATTTCGTCTCCATCCTTATCAAGAACTCGTACATCAAGTGACAATGACTGAAGCTCTTTGATAAGAACCTTGAATGACTCAGGGATACCAGGGGTCGGGATGTTCTGACCCTTAACGATAGACTCATAAGTCTTCACACGACCAACAACGTCATCCGACTTAACAGTCAGTATCTCCTGAAGTGTATAAGCTGCACCATATGCCTCAAGTGCCCAAACTTCCATCTCACCAAAACGCTGGCCACCAAACTGAGCTTTACCGCCAAGTGGCTGCTGAGTAACGAGTGAGTAAGGACCTGTAGATCTTGCGTGAATCTTATCATCAACGAGGTGATGTAGCTTGAGATAATACATATAACCGACAGTAACAGGGTTGTCAAAGAGCTCACCTGTACGGCCGTCACGAAGCTGTGTCTTACATTCCATTGAAATGCCGTTGTGCTTGAAGCACTCGCCAAAGTCAATACCTGTAACCTCACGCATATCAGGATAGTCTTCCTTGTCTTTAATGCGCTCGAACAGCTCAAAGATATCCTGCTCGTGTGCACCGTCAAATACAGGGGTCATAATCTTCCAGCCAAGTGCCTTAGCAGCATAACCCAGATGAACCTCAAGCACCTGACCGATGTTCATACGTGAAGGTACGCCCAATGGGTTAAGTACGATATCAAGCGGTGTACCATCAGGCAAGAATGGCATATCCTCAACAGGTAAAATACGGGATACAACGCCCTTGTTACCGTGACGACCAGCCATCTTATCGCCGACAGAAATCTTACGTTTCTGAGCGAGATAACAGCGTACAACCTTGTTAACACCAGGCTGAAGCTCATCTCTGCTGTCTTCTCTTGTAAATACCTTGACATCAACTACGATACCTGACTCGCCGTGTGGAACTCTGAGAGATGTATCTCTTACTTCTCTTGCCTTCTCACCAAAGATAGCTCTGAGCAGTCTTTCTTCAGCAGTCAGCTCAGTCTCACCCTTAGGAGTTACCTTACCAACAAGGATATCACCTGCATGAACCTCAGCACCGATATGGATAATACCGTTCTCATCGAGGTCTTTGAGCATATCCTCACCAACGTTTGGAATATCTCTTGTGATGTCCTCAGGGCCAAGCTTAGTATCTCTTGCCTCTGTCTCGTATTCTTCTATATGGATAGATGTGTATACATCGTCTCTTACGATTTTCTCATTGATAAGAACAGCGTCCTCGTAGTTATAACCCTCCCAGGTCATAAAGCCGATGAGTGCATTCTTACCGAGTGAAATCTCACCGTTCTTTGTAGCAGGACCATCAGCAAGCACCTCGCCTGCCTTAACTCTCTGGCCACGCTCTACTACAGGAATCTGGTTTACACAGGTGCCCTGGTTAGAACGCAGGAACTTGATAACCTCAAAGTCCTGAACTCTGCCTGAGTCATACTGAACACGGATGTGGTCAGCATCTACGCTCATAACGATACCATCCTCTTCAGAGAGAACACAGATGCCTGAGTCAGTACCGGCCTTGTACTCCATACCTGTACCAACGATAGGTGACTCAGTTACCATGAGCGGAACAGCCTGTCTCTGCATGTTAGAGCCCATCAACGCACGGTTTGCGTCATCGTTTTCGAGGAACGGAATCATAGCAGTAGCTACTGATACAACCATTCTTGGAGATACATCCATAAAGTCAAACTGTGATGGGTCAAGCTCCACGAACTCATCCTTATAACGACCGACAACCTTTGAGTTTTTGAAGCGACCTTCTTCATCAAGCGGCTCATTAGCCTGAGCTACCCTGAACTCGTCCTCCATATCAGCAGTCATATATATAACTTCGTCAGTAACAACGCCTGTTTCTTTATCAATTTTTCTGAAAGGTGCCTCAACAAAACCATAGTCGTTGATTCTTGCAAAAGTAGCAAGATAAGAGATAAGACCGATGTTAGGGCCTTCAGGAGTCTCGATAGGACACATACGACCATAGTGAGTGTAGTGTACGTCTCGAACCTCAAATCCTGCACGGTCTCGCGACAGACCACCAGGACCAAGTGCTGAGAGTCTTCTCTTATGAGTGAGCTCTGACAGCGGGTTAGTCTGATCCATAAACTGTGACAGTGGTGAACTACCAAAGAACTCCTTGATAGCCGCTGTAACAGGACGGATATTTATAAGTGAGCTTGGAGAAAGAGCCTCCGGATCCTGCGCCTGGAGTGTCATGCGCTCACGGATAACTCTCTCAAGTCTTGAAAAACCAATTCTGAACTGATTCTGTAACAGCTCACCTACACAACGGATGCGTCTGTTGCCCAGGTGGTCGATATCATCGGTAGTACCGATATGCTCAGCAAGACAGTTCATATAGCTGACTGTCGCAAAGATATCGTCAGTTGTGATGTGATTTGGAACAAGCTCATGAGCACGAGAAGCAATAGCATCCTTAAGCTCCTGCTCATTAGAGCATGAGTCAAGAATCTCACAAAGCACATCAAAACAAACCTTCTCTTTGATACCAAGCTGCTCACAGTCAAAGTCAACATAAGCGTTGATGTCAACCATACCGTTAGACAGAATCTTTACGACCTTTCCCTCTTCGCCTGATACAAACGCTTCCTTAACACCAGCGTTTTCTATCTCGAGCGCTAACTGCCTTGAGATAGTATCGCCACGCTTAGCAAGGATTTCACCTGTTCTTGGGTTTACGATATGCTCAGTAATTGTCTGACCACAAAGTCTGTTAGAGATACCGAGCTTTTTATTATATTTATATCTGCCGACCCTTGACATATCATAACGGCGTGGGTCGAAGAATAAGTTGTTGATATGAGTCTGTGCACTCTCTACTGTAGGAGGCTCACTTGGTCTTAATTTTCTATAGACCTCAATAAGACCCTCTTCCACAGAGCTTGCAGTATCCTTCTCAAAAGTAGCCTTGATTCTTGCATCGTCACCAAACTTGTCAAGAATCTCTGCGTTTGTACCGAGACCAAGTGCTCGAAGGAACACAGTAATCGGAACCTTACGGTTCTTATCGATACGAACATATACGACATCGTTTACGTCGTTCTCATACTCAAGCCAAGCACCACGGTTAGGAATAACTGTACTTGAGAACAGCTCCTTACCTGTCTTGTCATGGTCCATCTTGTAGTAAACACCCGGAGAACGAACAAGCTGAGATACAATAACACGCCCTGCACCATTGATAACAAAAGTACCTGATGGTGTCATAAGCGGGAAGTCTCCCATAAATACGTTTGACTCCTTAATCTCACCTGTCTCCTTATTGAGCAGGCGTGCAGTAACTCTCAGCGCTGCTGAATAAGTAGCATCTCTCTCCTTACATTCAATTACAGAATAGTTCGGATGGTCTACATCGAGAGTATAGTCAATAAAGTCGAGCACAAGGTTGTTCTGGTAATCTGTGATACCTGATACATCCTTGAATACTTCCTTTAAGCCCTCGTCCAAGAACCACTGGTAAGACTTCTTCTGCACCTCGATAAGATTTGGCATATCAATGACATCATTAATCTTGCCAAAGCTGTATCGCTCGCTGTTGCCTAACTTAACCGGTTTAACGTTTACCATAGGCGTATCACTCCTTTGAAAATTCTATCGGATATTGTCGCGAAACATCCGTCTTTGCTCATCAAAAAAATAACAAAATTGTATCAAAAATAATGCTTGACAAATTAATATCAAGTGTGCTAAGATACATTTTCGCTCAATAATTCTTTTGCAAAATATGAGCTTGTACCCCATTATGGTACAGTATACTATCATATATCTAAAAAAGAAATAAGTCAACCGATTTTGGAAAAATTTTTCAAAATATTTTTCTATTTTTCTTGTATAGAATTATAAGGTTGATTTTTTATTTTTGCAGTTTTCGAAACACTCGGCTCAGTTTAGACTTTCGTGTCAAATCTTTACTACAAGCCTGTAAACTGTCCTTGCCTACACCCCATAATTATTTGAAAAAGCCCCTGATATGTGCTAATATGTACAGAGAAAGTTGGTGATTTTGATGCAAAGCAGTACGGACAATGCTTTATCCAAAGAGAATATAAGCAAACATCTGAAAAACAAAGTAGATATTCTCTGCTTTGACAGCATAGATTCCACCAACAACGAGGCAAAGCGTATAGCAAAGAACACAAAAGTCACCCCTACCCTCTTCGTAGCTAAACACCAAACCGCCGGCAGAGGCAGACTCGGACGCACATTTTACTCACCAAAAGATACCGGTCTGTATATGTCTTTGCTCATAAACACAGACATAGGTAGCGCAAACACCCTGAGCCTTACATCAGCTACAGCAGTATATGTATGTCAAGCAATATCAAAGCTTACTGCCCTTTGTCCACAAATCAAGTGGGTCAACGATGTCTATATTGATAACAAAAAGGTCTGCGGTATCCTATGCGAGAGCATTACCGATAACAATAACGAAATCAAAGCCGTAATCATCGGCATAGGAATCAATATCTCAACTACAGCTTTCCCTGCAGATTTAGAAGATATAGCAACATCGCTTGATGTATCAATTGACAAAAGCCTCCTGTGTGCATACATCACCGACAAGCTAATTGACTATATAACCTTTGGTGACTGCAATGTACTAAACAGCTACAAGGACCTCTCTCTTGTACTAAACAAAGAGATAACCTACACTCATAACGGTATAACAAAAACCGCCACAGCAATAGACATAGACAACAACGGTGGCTTAGTAATCAAAGACGAGGGCTCTACAATTTTGACTCTCAATTCCGGCGAGATTACTGTCAGATTAAAATAACAAAAAGCAAAACACGGCACCTAACTACTGGTGCCGTGTTCTTTATATCAGCGTACTAACCCAATAAATAACTCCGTATATCACACTCGCTATGGTTCCGTATACGATAACAGGACCTGCTATCTTGAACATACTCGCTCCAACGCCCAGGATAAATCCCTCTGCTGCTGTCAATATAGGACACAGTAGTTTGCAAAAAAATTTACATTAAATCGGCGGTGTGATATAATAAAATAAAAGGAGTGATTCTATGAAAACATTGAAAGTTTTGAAAATCACATCTGTTTTGCAAATTATCTTTTGCCTTTTCTGCGTTGCCTCCACCGTTTGTTTTGCAATTTCGAATTATGCAATGACACACAATTCTGATTGGAGAACACCCTTTGGCGTTGCAAACATTTTAATTTACGGCTGGGTAGCTAATCCTGTTGCACCGATTTCGTTTATTATTTGTATCATATTTTTTCTAATTGAGCGAAAACAACCTGAGAACAAGCAATTAATCGGAAAGAAATGGATTTGGATTTTTATTTGGCCAGTTATTGCCACATTTTTTTATTTTGCTGCATTGATATTAACGGTTGCATTCACTGGTGGTGTATAAAATTATGAATAAGCTACCAAAGCGAAAAGTCATCCGTATTGAAGATTACGATTATTCCACACCTGGGGCATATTTCATTACGGTTTGTATTTCTGATAGAAAACCGATTCTCTGGAATGTAGGGGCGGCAACCTGCCGTCCGAGCCTGTCAAAAATCGGCTCGGTTGTGGAAACGGCAATTCTGCAAATCTCGGAACATTACCCTATGATTTCCGTAGATAAATATTGTGTTATGCCTGACCATATCCATATGATTCTGTCCATCAATACCGACGAGGACGGGCGGCAGATTGCCGCCCCTACGGTTTCGACGGTGATCGGACATATGAAACGATGGGTTTCTATGCAAATTGGTCACTCTATTTGGCAAAAATCATTTATTGACCGAGTGATACGAAACGACAAGGGATATCGTTGCGTGTGGGAATATATTGAAAACAATCCCATCAAATTGGACACGGCATATGATATGCCGGATTTTGAGAATATGTAATTGTAGGAATAATTGTAGGGGCGGCTATTAGCCGCCCGTTTTTGTTTTAGGTTTTTGCGGGCGGCAGATTGCCGCCCCTACATTATAAAATCGTATATACCCAATAAATAACTCCGTATATCACACTCGCTATGGTTCCGTATACAATAACAGGACCTGCTATCTTGAACATACTCGCTCCAACGCCCAGGATAAATCCCTCGGACTTAAATTCGATCGCAGGCGAGCACACAGAATTTGCAAAGCCCGTTATAGGCACCAACGTGCCTGCTCCTGCGTGCTTTGCTATCTTCTCATACAGATGCACGGCTGTCAGTAGTACTCCCAAGAATACAAGACTAACCGAACACAAGGTCTGCGCTTGCTTTTGTTCCATACCGATATTCATATACATATCGGTGAGCGCCTGTCCCAATGTGCATATAGCCCCTCCAAAAACAAATGCTTTCACACAATTTTTCAGACACGGACTGTTCTTTGATTTTTCTTCTACTAATTTCTTATAGCTTTTCTTACTTATCATCATATCACCGTGCTTAGTGTTGCCATAATTTGTTCATATATTTATTACAAAACTGTATTTGCTTTTAGTCACCTGAAATTATATAATATATAATGTAATAATATAATTATAATAGGTACAATTATGTGTGAACATTATCTTGATAACAGCGCCACCACTAAGTGTTGCGATTATGCCGCTGACAAGGTGCTGAGTCTTTTGACAACTAAATACGGCAACCCCTCTTCCCTGCACAAAAAAGGCTTAGAGGCAGAGCTCGAGATAAGCAAAGCAAAAAGCATTATCTCAAAGTCACTATCAGTAAACGATGACGAGATATTCTTCACATCAGGCTCTACAGAGTCAAACAACCTCGTTATTTTCGGCACAGCACAGGCTAAGCACAGACTCGGCAAAAAGATAGTCACAACGGCTATTGAGCACAGCTCTGTGATAGATTCTTGCAAAAGATTAGAGTCAGAGGGATTTGATATAGTCTACCTCGCCCCTGACAAGAACGGCGTAGTGCCTATATCTGCATTTGATAACGCAATAGACTCAGACACCATTTTGGTATCCTGTATGGCTGTCAACAACGAGACAGGTGCCATACAGCCTGTTGACAAAATAGGTGCTATAATCAAGAGAAAAGCCAAAAATGCAACCTTCCACTGCGATGCAGTACAAGCCTACGGCAAGCTTGTGCTAAAGCCTAAGAAATGGGGTGTTGACCTACTGAGCGTCAGCTCTCACAAGGTTCACGGCCCCAAAGGTGTCGGCGCTTTATATATATCAAAAGGAGTGCGACTCATCCCTCAGCTTTATGGCGGAGAGCAACAAAAGAGAATCCGCCCGGGCACCGAGAGCGCACCATGTATCGCAGGCTTCGGGTGTGCTGTAGAGCAGTTCGATATACAAGGCAACCACAGCTACATCACAGAGCTCTCGGCATATCTGAAAGACAAGCTGAGCAGTATTGATTCTGTCACAATAAACAGCTCAGACTCTGCACTGCCATATATCACAAACATCTCAGTAAAAGGCATCAAAAGCGAGACTATGCTCCACTACTTAGAACAACAAGACATCTTTGTCTCAAGCTCAAGTGCCTGTGCAAAAGGCAAGAAAAGCTACGTGCTCAAAGCTATGGGCTTAGACGACAAGCTCATTGACACTTCTCTTAGAATAAGCTTTTCAAAGTACAACACAAAGGACGATATTGACGCCTTTGTTTCTACGCTTGAAATGGGTATCTCTACCCTTGCAAAAACTAACTGACATTAAGGAAGAACTATGAAAGAAATTATACTTATCAAGGTCGGCGAAATAGCCCTCAAAGGACTCAACCGCCGTACTTTTGAGGATGTACTCATCAAGAATATAAAGCACAGAATCAAAGACTTGGGACAGTTCAAGGTTTCCTGTGCTCAGTCAACCATATATATCGAGCCTCTGTCAGAGCTTATCGACCTCGATGATGTCTGCGACAGAGTATCGCAGGTCTTTGGTATAGTCACCTTCTCTCGTGCACTTGTCTGTGACAAATCTATGGATGATATCTTAGAAAAAGCACCCGAGTATCTATACGATGAACTCTCCGTAGCCTCTACCTTCAAGGTAGAATCCAAGCGAAGTGACAAGCGCTTTCCTCTCAAATCTCCCGAGATTTCCGCTACTGTCGGTGGCAAGTTGCTCGAGCATTTTCCACATCTGAAGGTAGACGTCAAAAACCCTGAGATTACCGTCACAGTAGAAATCAGAGATTTCGGAGCATACATCAGATGCAAGACCCTACGTGGTCAGGGCGGTATTCCCGTGGGCACAGGTGGCAACGCTGCTATACTCATAAGCGGTGGTATCGACTCACCTGTAGCCGCATATATGATGGCCAAACGAGGTATGAGACTCACCGCCATCCACTTTGCATCACCACCATACACAAGCGAGCGTGCTCACCTCAAGGTCGAGAAACTTCTACAGCAGGTCAGTCGCTACAGTGGTAGCATCACCATGTACACCGTACCTTTCACAAAGATTCAAGAGGCTATCAGAGACAAATGCCCCGAGGAGCTTTTCACTATCATAATGCGCAGACTGATGATGCAAATCTCAGAGATTATAGCAAAGCAAAACGATTGCTCTGCTCTGATTACAGGTGAGAGCTTGGGACAGGTCGCAAGCCAGACCATACACGCTATGGCATGCACAGACGAGGCTACCTCTATGCTAACCTTCCGACCTCTTATCGGTATGGACAAGGAAGAGATTATCAAAATCTCACGCAGAATCGGTACCTTCGAAACCTCTATCGAGCCATACGAGGACTGTTGCACAGTATTCACCCCTAAGCACCCACGCACACGCCCTATCCTAAAGTTTGTAAAGCTCGCCGAAGAAGAAGCAGAGCTTTCGAGTATGATACAAGAAGCAGTAGAAAACCTACGAGTTACTGTTATAAACCCATAAATTATTCAGAAACCAAAGGATGTTTTTAACAAATGTTTAATTGCGAACTGTATTCAGTACAAACAGATGACTACGATATTGTTGAGTTTGAAAACTCCATCGATGATATCGCCACAATGCTCTACAAAAAAGGCATTCGTGTATTGTACAACACCGACATTACACCCGATCCAAAAGAGCTGACACGTGCGCTGTATTCATCCCAAAAAGCCATTGATTCACCTGACTATTACATTTTTATCAATGCGCTTGACACCAAGGATGCATCGAGTTTCAAGTCACTATTCTACAACTACATCAAGGACAACGAGCAGAGCTTTGTCTTAAACAAAGCAAGCGAGAACAAACGACCAAAGGTCAAGATTTCTTCACTTGGCGACTTAGGTGTTGGCTACTGCGGATATTGCTTCCAGATTTATGACCGCTACTATGTCGTATTGCCACAAGCAAGTCTTACAGGCTGTCCGCTTGTTGACCTCATAGAGAAAGCCGTAGACAAGGCTGAAGAAATTTTTAAGAAAAACTCAGAAACTCTCCACAAAGGCTTTACATACATAGAAAGTAATTCAAAAGTCAAAAAAGAAGGCTTCTTCCAAAGCTTCATTCCAAGAAAGACAGATTCCAAGAAACAAAAAATAAAGAAATGGGTAGTGCTTGTAGCATTACTTGCATTTTTTGTTGCCTTAGGTTATGTTGTCAACGAGTATATTATCGCTCCATTCCTCAACTCTCAGATAACCTCTGAGATTCACGAGGTAGCATACAACCAATCTGAAAACACAGGTGAAGATGACGACCTGCCTGCTCAGAACTGGGACGCTCTCAAGAAGATTAACAAAGAGATAGTAGGCTGGATAAAGCTTGACGATACCGTCATCGACTACCCTGTACTCGAGCACATCGGTGATGACCAGTACAGCCAGTACTACCTCAATCATACATACAAAAAATCTTACTCCGTATACGGTAGCATCTTTGTTGACTATCGTTGTACAGACTCAGTAAACTCAAAGAACCTCATCCTCCACGGTCACAATATGCAAGACGGCACAATGTTTAGACCGCTTATGGGCTATGGTGACTTAAAGGGTGACCTTGATTTCTACAAGAAGCACCCTATCATCGAGTTCAACACTCCTGAGGGTGACGCAAAGTACAAGATTATCTCTGTCTTCAAGACTAACACCTTGTACGCACACGGCGAGTTCTTCAACTATATGCAGGCTGACTTTTTGTCAGATGCAGAGTTTATGAACTTTGTGTACAACTGCAAGATGCGCTCACTTATCAACACTCCTGTTATGGTCAACGAAGACGACCAGCTACTCACACTCTCAACCTGTAGTTACGAGTACTCAAACTTCAGAACCGTAGTAGTAGCACGAAAATTAAGAGAAGGCGAAAAGCCTCAGGTCAATATCGAGATAGCAACTCTCAACTCATCCCCTCTGTTTCCTGATGTATACTACCAGGGACATAACGCCAACAAGCCTAAGCTGCTCACATTCAAAAAGGCTAACGCTAAGGGACTTATCAACTGGTATGACGGCGAGGGCAAGCTTGAGGGTAGCGAGACTCTGACAGCTACTGTAGCTGCTAACCCTACAGAAGCACCGACCGAAAAGAAATCAAAGAAGAACAAGTCCTCATCAACCCCTGAGGTAACCACCTATTATGAGGTCAAATTTGTAAACTGGGACGGCTCCGAATACTACAGCGTGTCTGTCAAAGAGGGCGACTCTGTCTCACTGCCAAGTGGTACACCGGGACTGCCGTCAGACGATTACTACAACTACAGCTTCACAGGCTGGAAGATAGACGGTCTCGACCTGAACTCCGTACACTATGGTATGGTTATCTATCCTGACTTTTCAGCTACTCCAAAATAAACGCAAGGAATATACTTATGAAATACGATCTGCTGTTCTACAAATCACGAAAAACCGCTAACTGCGAAAAAGCTCTCAAAGCAAAACTTAGCAATGCTTTAATGAGTGCAAATAGAATAATCGCATCCGTCAAACCCGAGAATTTGGGCGAGATACTGTGCCAGAGTCTGACGCTGTGCAACTGCGTTGTCATTATCGGTGGCTTCTCAAAGAACGATAACGAGAACCTCATCACCGTGCTGTCACGTGCTATGTCTAACTCAGGGCTGACACTCAGCAATACCCGCAAGCTCAAGGGCGACACCACAGACGGCTATATCATCAAGTACAACAAGCAGACCATAATCGCTCTGCCCGACAGCCCAAGCGATATCGAAGCGATATTGACAGATGATTTCATAACATACCTTAATTCACTGTATAACTAAAACATACAAACAAAAAAAGACCGCAGAGATTATCCTCTGCGGTCTTTTGCATTTATTATTCAGCACTTCCACCATCGATATTAGTAATAACAGAGTCACTACCCATTGCCTGTGGCAGCTCGCCGTTCCATTTATCATAGAACTTTGAACGAATAACATTATCGTTAAGTGATGCCTTTATCTTATTGTTAGCCTCTGCCTCTGCCTCAGCTCTTATAATAGTAGCTTCTGCATCAGCCTCTGCGTTTGTTATAGCTGTCTGCTTCTCTGTCTCAGCCTTAAGTAGCTGTTGCTGTGCTACCTGCTTCTCCTCAATAGCAGTAATGAACGCTTCAGAAAAATCAAAATTTATGATATTGACATCTGTTACATACAGTCCGCTGTCGTTTAGTTTTTCATTGAGTCCTTTTATAAGTCCATCAGAAATGAGTGTTCTGTTTGTAACACTCTCTTCTGCTGTATACTTTGCAGTTATCGCCTTGAGCACCTCATTCACAGCAGGAGTCACCAGCACTTCTTCATAATTTGCACCAATATTTTTATAGATGCTGTACGACTTTGATGTATCAACACGATAGTTAATTGCCAAGGTTGTAGATACGGTCTGCAGGTCCTTTGAAAAAGCCTCTGTATCAACCTCAAGCTTGACGATACGGTTATCAATTTTTACAACCTTTTGTACAAATGGTGCTTTCAGATGCATACCCTCCTGCAACACACCTTCATTAACTTTACCAAGAGTGACAACAACACCTGTATGACCAGCCTCAACAATAGTGAAAGAATTAGCTATTACAACCACCACAGCAAGTACTATTAATGCTATGATGACTATTTTTGTTATTTTCTTTGAATTCTGCATATTATTACCTCCTGAATTTATTATCAAGATAATATCATATTGTGTCATATTTTGCAATAAAACATCAACCAATTAACACTTTATTTACTTTTTGCTTTGTAGGATAAATATAAAAAAAGAACGCAGAGATTATCCTCTGCGGTCTTTATAAATTCTAATCTTTAGATAACTCTTACCTTGATTACACCATCAAGTGCCAAAAGCTTAGCCTCAGCGTCTGCGTCAGCGCCTGTTGTGTCAACAATAGCGTACGCATAGTCGCCACGGGTTTTGTTTTCCATACCTGTAGCTGTACCACCGATAGCTGACAGTATTGCTGTCATATCTGTGCCCTTATAGAATACACAGAATCTCTTGTCACCTGACTTCTCAAGTGATACACATGGGAAGTTAACAGAGTTAACAACATTACCGTTTTCGAGATAATTCTTAACCTCGTCAGCAGCCATAATAGCACAGTTATCCTCACTCTCAGGAGTTGAAGCACCAAGGTGTGGCATAGGTACAACGCCCTCAACATCGAGCAAATCGTCAGTTGCAAAGTCAGATACATAAGCTGCAATTTTGCCACTCCCAAGACCCTTGATAATATCAGCAGATACCACAAGACCGTCTCTTGAGTAGTTAAGAATACGAACACCGTCTTTCATCTTAGCGATAGTCTCAGTGTTAATCATACCTCTTGTACCGTCATTGAGTGGCACATGAACTGTGATATAGTCAGCTACTGCATATACTTCGTCAAGTGTCTCTACAACCTTAGCGTTAGCAGGGAGCTTTGCCTTTCCTGCCTCGCTCAGATATGGGTCATAGCCTACGATATCCATACCAAGTGCAGATGCAGCCTGTGCTACCAATATACCGATAGCACCCAAGCCTACAACACCCAGAGTCTTACCGAGAATCTCAGGACCTGCAAACTGGCTCTTGCCTTTTTCTACCATCTTGAGCACCTCAGGGCCGTTACCCTTGAGTGTCTTTGCCCAAGCAATACCCTGAACAACTTTTCTTGAAGCCATCAGAAGACCTGCAATAACAAGCTCCTTAACAGCGTTAGCGTTAGCGCCAGGAGTGTTGAACACACAGATACCCTGTTGTGAGCACTTGTCAAGTGGAATGTTGTTGACACCCGCACCTGCTCTTGCTATAGCAAGCAGGCTCTGTGGCAGTTCCATATCGTGCATTGATGCAGAACGTACAAGAACCGCATCTGGTGTAGCACATTCGTCTACACAGTTATAGTTATCACCCAGACGGTTTGTGCCTATCTGTGCGATTTTGTTTAATTTAAGTACATTATACATTACATTACCTCATCAAAAAGTTTTTCTGATTAAACGTTCTCTGCTTCAAACTTCTTCATAAACTCAACAAGAGCCTCAACACCCTCGTATGGCATAGCGTTGTAGATAGAAGCACGCATACCACCAACTGAGCGGTGACCCTTGAGGTTAACAAAGCCTGCCTCAACAGACTCTTTGACAAACTTAGCGTCAAGATCAGCATCACCAGTAACAAAAGGTACGTTCATAAGTGAACGGTCCTCAGGTACTACTGTACCCTTAAAGAGCTTTGAATTATCAAGGAAATCATACAGAAGCTTTGCTTTCTTCTCGTTTAATTCCTTCATCTTCTCAAGACCGCCGATTTCATTTTTCACCCACTCGAGTACGAGCTTTGCCATGTAGATAGTATAGCATGGTGGTGTGTTGAACATAGAGTCGTTATCAGCGTGTGTCTTGTAGTTGAACATTGTAGGAGTAATCTCCTGAGCATTACCGATAAGGTCCTCACGGATAATTACGATAGTCACACCAGCCGGTGCCATATTCTTCTGAGCACCTGCGTATAAAACGCCGAACTTAGATACATCGATAGGCTCAGACAGAATGCATGATGAAATATCAGCAACGAGCGGAACATCGCCTGTATCAGGAAGCTCGTGATAAACTGTACCGTAGATAGTGTTATTCATGCAGATGTGGAAGTAGTCAGCATCAGGTGTGAATGTTGACTTGTCAAGCTTTGGAATATAAGAGAAGGTCTTATCCTCAGAAGAAGCCACAACCTTGCACTCACCATAGCGAGCAGCCTCTTTGTATGCCTTTTTAGCCCACTGACCTGTAACAACATAGTCAGCCTTACCGCTCTTTGTCATAAGGTTAAGCGGAATCATAGCGAACTGAGATGATGCACCACCCTGAAGGAAAAGCACCTTGTAGTTATCAGGAATATTCATAACCTCTCTAAGAAGTGCCTCTGCCTCTTTGATGATTGAATCATAAACCTTACTTCTGTGTGACATCTCCATTACGGACTGACCACTGCCCTGATAATCAAGCATTTCGTCAGCTGCTCTCTTGAGCACTGCCTCAGGTAACATTGATGGACCTGCAGAAAAATTGTAAACTCTACTCATTTTTATATCTCCTTACTTGTATAGTTTATCGGTATATTGAAACACCAACATATTACATATATATTATAGACCTATTCATTTGTTAAATCAATAACAAACAACGTATCGAAATACTACAAATTTTGTTCCAATTTGTGATATTTTTATACATTTTGCAAAAAATAAAGTTTTATCTTCTATTGTTTTTATTTTTACCGCTTTTTCTAAGCATTCTGCCGAGATTTGTCACAAAATACCCGATATGAATCACCGCATGCTTTGCATACATCTTGATAGCACTGAGCACCTTAGTGATAATACTGCGCTTCTCCTCTTGCTCAGAGAAGTAGCTATCAAAGTAGTCGGGTCTGTCGTTAATAGAATCTCCACTATCCTCAAAGTACTTAACACCATGAGACAGATCCTTCTCCTTGACGCTGACATCAAAGCTGTCCACATCAGTACTTGTGCGTGCACTATACTCAGTGGTATCATAACCAAGCAGCCTGTCAAAGCCCTCTGCCGTTATGTCATCATCAGTATCAAACCCAAGCTCGTGCATCAGCGCATCCTTGCTTTTTTCAGGGGGAGCGTCATCCTTGACGCTTGCAAGAATCACTTCTTCATCGCTCATCTTGCTTATATCCCTCTGTGCTCTGCGCTCTCTGTACTTTAACAGCTTTTCCTGACTGCTTTTTGCATACTGCTTATACAGATACTGTGTAGCAAACGCAAGTGCAACAATAATCACTATCCACAACAAGATACGCCACCAGTCAAGCTCAATACCCTTGTTGTCAATAATCTTGTCAAAATCTATGGAATTTGCAATATTCGTAACTACTTTAATCTCATCAGCCGTCAACTGCTCATCACCTTTTTGCAAGGTCAGGTTGATATCCATACCGTTAACAACTGTGTGACATTGATACCCGTATATAGTCATATCCTGAGACTTCTGCACAAGCTCCAAATCAAAGAAAATTATCCCATTGTGCTTAATCATCTTGCCTGATGTATATGTACTGTCAGACAAAAATGTATCCAGCGCTGTCTGGCGCTGAGCCTCAGTAAGCTGAGAGTAGTTGTTAATCGCCTTAGAGTTTTCGTTACTGTTCATCGACAGCGTAACCTTAAGCAGTCTGTCCTCTGAGATAGCCTGAAGATATATATCAGCCGCCGAAAAAGCCGTCATCGTGTCATTATAATCAAGCCCCAAATCAGCAAAAACAGCATCCTGCTCAGTTGACTCTCTGGTGATAACATAGTATTCTTTTGGAATTTTTATAGACATCCCCAGTTCGTCCATCTCGTACTTGTTGTCGAGTGCTACAGCAGGTAGCACGCTCAGCATCATAAGTACAATACACACAAGAACTGATACACAGGATGTGACGCATTTTTTGTGCATCAAAACTCCTCCTATATATATAGACAAAAAATAATGTTATAATAAAACATATTCATCCAAGTATCATTATAAATGCTTTTTTTACAAAAGACAAGTAGAAATAACGCATTTTTAGTATTGACAAGCAGAATTTTTTGAGTTATAATGACAAGGCTGTCAACAAAATAGCATTTCGAGGTGTAACTCAGTTTGGTAGAGTGCCTGGTTTGGGACCAGGATGCCGCAGGTTCAAGTCCTGTCACCTCGACCATAGAAATAGCGGATACCCGTTTGGGTATCCGCTTTTCTATTTATCTCGAGAGGTGACAGTGACTTGAAGGCGACCGTTAAGAAAACGCCATAGTATGGCGTTTTTAGGAAGAGCGAAGATGTAGTTATCTATTTAGACAATGGGGGTAAGACGAGGTAACTGTGTATATTTCTACTAAACATATGTCACCTCGACCACGTCGTCGCGGACTACATAGGTCTGCGACGATTTTTTATTTTAAAATAGTCGCACGACCTAACCGTCGCTCCTCCTCTCCCAAAAAAGCAGGCTTTTCTGGGGCCCTGTTATTACAGATACTCATTAGAGTGTCTGCTCTTTTTGCGTTTAGATATAACACAGGGCTTGAACCTTAAGAAGGCTTTGAGCGTTAAGCAAAACAGTATGGATTACTGTTTTGTAGCGAAAAGGTGCGAAGTCGGGTACCGAATGCGTCAGCATTGGGTCGACAAGCAGTAAAGATTTTACGAAGTGAAAGCTTTGTCCTGTCACCTCGACCACAAACCGACCTTTATAGGTCGGTTTTTTGTTTGCCCAAAAACGGCTTAACAAAGCCATTTTCGGGCATTTTTGTTTTAAAAAGCTCTCAATTTTTCACTAGAAAACACACAGCACATATTTGCTGAAAAAGCTAGGACGACCACAGTTTGTCCCACTTCCAGAATTTTATCAAGAAATTCGTAAGAGCATTTTTAATACTTATTTTGAGTAATTTAATAAAGTCAAAATAAACTTAGAATAAATTAAGTTTAATTTTGAGATAAAAACTTCATTAGAAACTTTTTGATAAAAATATTCCCAGATGCGCAAAAGCACTGAAGCGTAAAACTTCAGTGCTTTATCTTTGTTTACTGTAGATCAGATTTTGTATTGCAATTTAATCTATCATTATGCTTGATGAGCTATACCAAAAAATATTGATTTTAGCATAAAGATTCAATATAATTTACTTAGATAAAGTTTTTCTGCGGAGGTGGGCGTTGTGGCTGATGAAAAGCCAAAGAAATATGTGAGCGATAATGCTCAACTTATGAAAGAGTGGAATTGGAACAAAAACGTTGATATAAATCCTATAAAGCTAACACTCGGAAGCAATAAGAAAGTTTGGTGGAAATGCGAAAAGGGACACGAATGGCAGGCATCTATATATACTCGAGCAAAGGGATCAGGTTGCCCATCGTGCACCAAATTAACAAGAGTCAAAACCAATACATATAATCAAATCAAAGTCAAAGGTTCATTAGCAACAAATTATCCAGATTTAGTCAAAGAATGGGATCAAACCAAAAATGGTGATTTAACACCTAATAATGTCTTATGCGGATCCACAAAAAAGGTTTGGTGGATATGCCGTAACGGTCATAGCTGGGAAGCTAGGATTTCCCACAGAGTTTTAGGTGTTGGTTGCCCAATATGTGCAAAAATTACTCAATCAAGCTTTCCAGAACAGGCAATTCTTTATTATCTAAAGCCGTACACACATGTTAAACATCGATATATATATGATGGCTTTGAAATAGATGTCTATTTGCCGATGTATCATATAGGAATTGAGTACGACGGTATTTACTACCACAAGGGAGAAAAATCATTTCAACGCGAACAAAGAAAAGAAGTCGCACTATCATCTAAAGGCATCACAGTTATTCGCATAAAAGAAACTTGGAAACTAGAAAACAATAACAATGAAAAAATTATTTATTGCGTACCTACCTTTGGGAACTCACATATGAATCATACGATAAAACTGTTAGCCGATCGCTTGTCGGTAATAACAGATTTAGATTTTCATAATCTTGATGTAAATGTACAACGAGATCAAATCGCAATAAGAAGTCAGCTACTGCAATTTGAAAAGAAACATAGTGCAAATAGTATCAACCCTGAACTTCAGGAAGAACTTCATCCAACAAAAAATGGAAATATAGATTTGACTTGCGTAAGTGCACATTCTTCGCAAAAACTATGGTGGCGTTGTAAAGTGTGCGGGAAAGAATGGCAATCAAGCGTAGCAAACCGCATATACGGTAGCGGATGTCCTACTTGTTCAATAAGTGTTAGGACTAAGAAAAGAAATGCGACAATTCTTTTGAAAACAGGCACTTTACTAGAACAGAATCCCGCATTAGCAAGAGAATGGCATCCAACAAAGAATGGTTTACTTTCACCAGATATGGTCACACCTGCTTCAGGTAAAAAAGTATGGTGGAGATGTCCTAATGGCCACGAGTGGGAAGCATACATCTCTAATCGTGCCAAAGGTAGCGGTTGTCCGTATTGTGCTGGACAAAGAGCAATTATTGGACATAACGATTTAGCAACCACACATCCATCACTAGTTACAGAGTGGAACTTTAATAAGAATACTACTATCTCGCCTACAGAAGTTATGGGAGGTTCTAACAAAAAGGTTTGGTGGGTTTGCAAAGAGGGACACGAATGGCAAGCAACAATTTGTGATCGAATTCAAGGTAATGTGTGTCCAGAGTGCGCTAAAGCAATTCGCGTAAACACATGTATACAAACATTGCTAAGGCAAAACGGATCTTTTTCAATGCAATTTCCTAATATTGCTACCGAATGGCACCCAACAAAAAACAGTCCCTTAACACCTGATATGGTAACCTCCTCATCAAGTAAAAAAGTATGGTGGAAATGTAAAAAAGGACATGAATGGGAAGCGTCTATATCAAACCGCGCACATGGAACATGTTGTCCATATTGCTCAAACCGCCGAGTTTTACCAGGATTCAATGATTTGTCTACTACAGTGCCAGACCTTGCCAATCAATGGCATCCATCGTTGAACGGTGAATTGACACCCTATAATGTAACTGCCTCTTCAGGTAAAAAAGTATGGTGGAAATGTCCGTCATGCTCTAATGTTTGGCAAGCTATAATCGCGAATCGCTCAAAAGGTTCTGGTTGTCCCGAATGTGCCAAGAAAAAACGCAACAAGACAAAAGCTATTAAGCAAACTCTATGATTATCAAAAGCACTGAATTTTTGCTTGCTGTGATTCAAATTTTAACCTTTTCTTCCGCTATCTCCTCTTTCACCTTTGCTATCAACTCTTTGAGTTTCACTTCGCACTCCTCTTTTGTGGGAGCGTAGATATTGAATTTCTTGCGTTTGCCGTTTGGGAGTAGCCGTCTAATTTGAAGCTAGTTTTCAAATTAGGTCTTAATCAGGATACTCCAATTCAAAGCTGGCTTTTTCGCTGACGGAATCGCACAACACTTTCTTCTTATATAAAAAGCGATAATGAGCTGTGCAGGATGCACTTTCGTGAATGGTTCTGTTCATATCTCCGTTTGTTGGTGCTATTGTTTCTCTGACAGTTTCTTCTGCTTGCGTTTCAACGATTGCCGTCGGTGTGATTTCATCTGGTGTAGTGTTTGGTGTTTCGCTACTGCATGCTGTAAGCACGAGTAAGCTGAATAATAGTGTGCATAGAATTCTCTTTTTCATATTTCGTCTCCCTTATAATTTTGAACTTCTATCATTATTTTTGTTGCCAGTATGAAACCTTGTGCGAACATATCTCGCTCAAAGCAACAGTATAGTTCGTTGTAAGCATCTTTGAATTTTTCTAAGGTTTCTTTTTGCTTTTGAGTGAGTGTTGGATTCAGCTCTTCTTCATATTGACAGACTAGATTTTGAAGTTCATCAACTTTCGAACCTCGTCTGACATCTCTGTCACATGGACTCACATTTCCGTAGTATAAATCTTCTAGTATACTCATTTCATCACCCCACATAACAAGAGAGCGACCCTCTTCGAATTTAATCGATAGAGAATCGCTCTCGGATTAATAATCTTATTCTTTTTTAGCTTGTCTTTGACTTTCCGTGCCATCTCAGCGCCTCCTTCGTAACACAACATATATCACAAAGGTTTTAATAAGTCCAGGAAAATTATTTTTATAGAGTTTGTTCGACAAATTGTTATGTTTTAGTATGCTATAAATACCAATACAATGATAAATAGCAAACATCGATTAGTCATCTTATACTAGTACTATTGTCTCCTTGACCGATTTATTTCGTATTCTTTTTCGGCTTTTTAACACTTTAATTGAGCTCAGGAATACTTCTGCACTAGCTTCCACAAGTTTTACGGGTACAGCATTACCAATTTGCAGTGCTGCTTGCGTCAAAGAATCACTAAATATAAAATCATCAGGAAATGTTTGTAATCTTGCTGCTTCACGAATAGAAATCGCACGATCCTGAGAATAGTGTCCATATCTACCTTTGCTATAACAAAGACAACCACCAGTAATTGTAGGTGATGGTTTATCTGGGCTCATAATTCCGTAAACATCTTTATGCCCCGAAAAGACCTCTCCATTCTCATTCTTTTTTTTGTGACATGCTAAAACCATACTTTCAGGCAACGAATCACGTGAACCACCATGTGCTCGAATGTACTTAATTCGCTCCAGGTTTTTCTTACTAAGATTCGCACATTTATGATTACAAATGTGTTCCTCTCCTCTATATGCTTGCCCAGCAGAAATCTCTGGCAAATCACCAATGGCCTCCCTAACAGTAACCCATGGCTTCAAACCATTTAACCCACTTTTATGATGAGTTGATTGTGGTAACCCAAAGGATAATCCTAACTTTTGCATTCGCTCATATATATCCTTTCTTACTGCGTGTAAAACAAATCTTTTTCTGGACTGTGGCACACCAAAATTAGCTGCATTTAAAACATCTTTAAATATTTTATATTGTTTTGTTAAATCTCCATCAGCATTTTCCAATCGTTTTATAAACTCATTCAAAATACTCGAATTAAATTTTGTTGTAATTCCAGGAACGTTCTCCATTAATATAAAAGGAGGGTATAGCTCTTCAATTATTCTTAAAAATTCAAAAAGAAGTTCTTTTCTATCTTCCTCACTTTTATTTTTGTTTTTGGGATTTTGCATTGAAAAGTTCTGACATGGTGGACATCCAGCAAGAAGGTATATCTCATTTCTGCGGATTTCTGCAGTCTTGAGTAATTCTTTACCACTCACATTACGAATATCCTTTTGTAGAACGCTCACCCCAGACAAAGGAGGATAACTTAAATATGTTTCAACTGCTACTCTTTCTATTTCAACTGCAGCTTTCACCGTAAATCCAGCACGAGCAAGACCACAAGAAACTCCGCCGCATCCTGAAAAGAGGTCAATCGCTTTAATTTCCATTGTATTCCTCCACCATATCAAATGCTGCGATAATTCTTTCACCATTAGGAGTAAAAATAGTGGGTGGTTCACCTGTGCGAGCGAAAGATTGCTTTTTCTGTGCACACATAGCCTTGAAATCACATTTATCACAATGGGTTTTACAAGGGCGCATCGGAAAATCGTTAGATAAAATTCCACTGACAGCCCATTCTATTGCGCTAATTGCCTTTCCAACAGAAACATCATCAACTGGAATAGCAGTTCTTATGTTATCTTTGAGTGTATGAATATATCCTGTCTCTACATTTTCACTCATTATTTCTTTAGCTGCTTTTGAATAAAGTTGAACTTGTATAGACATATCGCGCCAATCGTAATCAAGAGAATCGTCTGGTAATTCCATCGTCTTAAAATCTATTACATCAGCCGTTGTTATACCACGTTCTGGTTCTTCTTTGAGTAATAAATCTATGGCACCCGTTATCAGTGCATCTTTTACTGAAAGTTCAAATCGAGCTTCATCTTGTCGTAATCTTCCAAAATCAGAAGCATATTGAACAGAATACTCTTTCAATATCCTTTGTAACAAGTTTTTTGCTCTCTCATAAGATCCAGGCCGATTAATGGGATCTTTACTAGGGAAGACATGTTTTAACATAAAGGTATCTTCTATAACTTCAAGAACCTCATCCAGCGTAGGAGCTCTGTGCTTAAAACATTGATGTAATCTTTCTAGTGTGGTATGACTTGTTTTTCCAAAACCGAAAAGTTCAGGTACAGAAGCGTTGTACCCGTATATAGTAGAAAGTTTATAAGAATACGGACAAGTTAAATAACTTTTTACAGAAGAGTAATCAGTAGGAAATTCACCTTCATCAAAACGAGGTGCAGGCTCCATCTTTGAATACAATTGATCTATGTCACAATCAACTCGCATATCTTTATGAGTAAGATTAGCAGTAAATCTTGACGGTGATTTATCTTTTTTTAAACCAGGATGGCGTGCACTTCCAGTTAAATAAAGTATTCTCTCTGCTCGGGTTATCGCGGTATAAAACAGTCTAGCTTCGTCTTCAACGCGATTACCATAAGCACCTCGGGCTATCGCATCGTTCATAAGTGATGCTGGAACAAGTCCATCATATCGCGAATTATCCTTAGGAAATCTCCTACTAACTAAATCAGCAACAAAAACAACTGGGAATTCTAAACCTTTTACTTTATGAATAGTTGAAATATTAACAGCATTATCCCTAGCTATATAATCTATAGGTTCTAATTCATAACTGTTTATTGCTATTTGCTGAAAATAATTCAGCATCTCTCTATATCTCCAAACATCATCTATACTTATATAGGTTTGCTCTATATCAAGTATTATTTTACTAAATAGGCCCATATCTCTTAGGGCAATCTCGTCGTCCATATCTCGAATCATAAATGCATCAAGCAGATCATGGAGAAATTGTTGTGGATAAACCTTTCTTCTAGTTCCAATAGTTCGCGGAGCATGTATTTGTTGATGCCATTTTTGAAGGACGGCAAAATATTTAGACTTGTCAGCACATGGGAATGCAAGCGATACAGAGTTTTTAAAATGAAGTTCCGCATTTTCTCGAGTATTATTCGGATCCCGTAATAATTCCATCGTATCAAGCACAGTTCGTGCATAAGGTCTATCGAAAATACCACCCTCTCCAGTTGTCTTGACAGGAATACCACACTCTTTAAGAGCATTAACATATTGAACGTCTCGATTCTCACCATTGCTCGTACGAATACCGCGCAATAAAATTGCGAAATCGCTATATGTCAATCCTCGACGAGATTTTTCACTACCGTCAGAATTATATTCAATATATGTTGTACCAACCAAAGATTGTATTCTTTCAGCAATCCATTTTGCTTCATCTTCTCGACTTTCAAACCATAGTTTTCTCATATCCTGAATATTGCCATCTGAATGGGAAGAGATGTCTTTTGCTAATCTCTCATAATTCAAAGTAGTCTGTACAAAACTGTTAGCAGTCTCTACAATAGCTTTGGTACTTCTGAAATTAACAAGAAGTTTATGTACAGATACATTCTCATAACGTTCCTCAAATGTTAGGATATTTTGAACATTGGCACCACGCCATCCATATATGGCTTGATCATCATCCCCAACAACAAAAAGGGAGTCTAAAAATCTCGAAAAAGAATTTATAAACGCTTCCTGTATAGGATTGATATCCTGATATTCATCTACAAAAAGATACTGGTACTTCTCAATGTCAGTTCCCTTTTTATCGGTAATCTTATTTAATTCTTCCACTGCAACTCGGATAGCATATGAGAAATCCATATAACCATCATGTTCAAGAGTACCTTTTAGTCGAAACAGTGAATTATAAAGATTGGAATCTTCTACTGCAATCGAATCATAATCTATGTTTTCGTTGTTCACAGTTTGCCAAGCAGAAGTTAAAGCTTTAATACGGTTAAAATAACCAGAACCATTAGCTAAACCAAGTCTTTTGTATCGGGACATAACAAACAGAATTAGGCCATTTGTATCCAAAATATCATATTGCCGGTAAGAGGCATTAATATTACCTAGTAACTTTTGACAAAACGAGTCAATAGTACCAATAAACATTGCTCCAATATAGTTTTCAGGGAAACCAAATTTATGTAATGCTTCTGCAACACGTCTTTTAATTGATTCAGCTGCTTTTTCAGTAAATGTAAATGCAACAATACTGCTTGGATTAGCGCCTTGGGATACTAAATAAGCTATTTTATAAGCTAATGTACGTGACTTGCCCGACCCCGCACATGCCAAGCATAATATATTTTTACTTGAATCTATTACGGCATCATATTGTTCAGTGGTTAGATTCTCCGCCAAAATCTCAGAAACACTCATATCCATTCTCCTTATATATGTTAATATCAACTGTTATCTTAATACCCAATTCACAAAATTTGTTCTAGTATCTCTGTTATTTGCCTTAGTTTTATAATACCAATCATTGCAAACAATATATCTCTTTCCAAAAGCAATAACAGGCTGAGGATAGTATCGTCGATTCAAACAGTTATCTCGAAAATCCTTTTCAGGAATTTCACCATACAATGAAACTTCTTGAATAATCGCATAGTACATATCAAACTTATCTTTGCAAAAACAAGGATCGGTTAGTTTATTTATATCATCTTCTCGTTCATCTCTGATTAATATTTCGAGACATTTGTAAATAAAATCTTTGTTTTTCATCATTAAGAGTTTTTCTTTCATTTGACTTTCTCCTTAAATTAGTATTCCGTTGCAGTGGTCAATTTCATGTTGGATAATCTGAGCGGTGAATCCCACGTATGTTTTAATCAACTGTTGGAATTTCTCGTTTTGGTAGCGAACTTTTATATTTTGATAACGCTTGCATGGTCGAGGATCACCAAGCAATGACAGACAGCCTTCTTCGGTATCATACTCACCGCTACATTTGATGATTTCAGGATTGAACATAATGATGTACCTACCATTATCATCAAAAGCGATGATGCGTTTTCGTACACCTATCATATTAGCCGCCATACCGACACAGCCAGCCCTGTTTGCTATCAGCGTATCAAGCAAATCCTGTGCTACCGGTAAATCTTCTTTTGTTGCTTTTTCTGACTTCCCGCTTAAAAACAGCGGTTCATGAATAACTTGTTTAATCATTTATATCTCCAAATTTGGGTCTTAATAATCATTGTAAAATCACAAAATCATATCGGTATCATTTTGGGAATTATAATACTTCTCTTTTATCCTTTTTATATCATTCTTAATTATTTTTATAGCATCATCTTCAGACTCGTCGATGCTTTTCGCACTCAACAAACCGCTATAAAACTCATACACATCTGAATCGCTTAATATCCAATTTATCTGGTTATTATTTATAGCCGCAATACACATATCATGCACTTGTTCTTCTGTCCAATCAGAGTAAGTAGATAACTCTTTGATTACCCTATGTGTGGTTGTGAAACAACCACTTGTTGAAAGTTCTTCAATAAGTTCTTCTTTTTCACTCGCCGCTTTCAATTCGATATCTTTAACATGCTTTTTCAAGAATTCATTCAATGATTTAAAGAAAACCAAATTTGAATTTTTCTTGTTTTTCCATTCCTGTAATAAAAAAGGATGAAAACTATTATCATCATAGACAGATGCATAGTCTTTGTCTGCAGATACAAAAAATAAATCTTCTCCATTCGGAACACTCTCTAATAGCGTTTCCCAATTTATTGCATCACCGTATTTCCTGTCTTTTCCCGGTGGGTTACCAACATCGAATCTCAAAACTGCTCTGTTAACTATACCTTCAATAGAAGGTATCAATTCAATACTACCAAAGAAATCTTTTAAAACTAAATCAGCTGGAGAGCTTTGCTCTACAATATCTTTCTTTACTTTTTTAATCCAATCTTTATGCCTAGACTTAAGCTTTGAATACAACTCATAAAAATCGTCATACTCCTCATAGTTTTTAATAAACACAGGAAAAGAAAGACTAAATTTCTCGAATCTATCCAAGGCATCTTTGATTTTATTCTCTCTGTTCCGATAGACTTCATTATATATTTGCTCAGGTACAAAAATCTTAATTTCAGTTCCTAACAGTTCTTTAAGTTTCATGAACTGCTCCAAATCATCATTAGTATAATGAAACAACGAAAGCCAAATATTAGCATCGATAAATAAATTTTTCACTTTTTTAGACATAATATTACCCTCATTGTAGATATCACATAACATCTAACTTTTGTGCAAATAACTATTTATGGTGTTATTAGTTTCTTTAAATCTTTTACCTTGCGGTTTCTTTCAACATTATCCAACTGCAAATAAGCGAGTAGCATCATCTGATAGAGTTCATCATACCATTCTTCCAAGGTTAATTCATCCATATCAACAACAGCTTGTCTATAATATCTGTCTCCTGCGATCGTATTATTGTGACGTAAATTCAGGTTGTTAAGAATGTAGAATATTCCATCTTCTAAAGGACCATTAATGTTTTTAATATCAGGTCGCTTAGGTTCTAAATCAGAAGCTAATCTTAACAAAATAGCCTTTTTATTTTGCAGATCGCCTTTCAACGCATAGTGATTGTAGCGAATTATTTCTACGGCTAGTTCTTTTTCGACTATCTCAGCTACTGCAGTAATTTCAGGTTTATCCTCAACCACTATTAATTGTTCTAACTCAGGGAAATACTCACCTTTATAGTTAAAATGAGCTAAACAGTCATCTATAATTTTTCTTAATAAATCAAATTTCTTTTCGTCGCCTCTATTTACCCAAATACCAAAATCATCACTTGCCACTCGCACCATGCAATAAAAATTATACAAGATTTCCAATAATTGTAAAAAATCTAAAACATTATCTCTTGCTGTATACCACAATCGATCATACTCTATAACTTCCAAAAAATCTTCTGCATCTATACATCTGCCACGATTACTCCAGTCGTCAAAAGAAAAACGTTTTACATACTCTAAAACAGAATATCTTTTTTTAGTACTGAGAACATATATGATGCATTCATCTTCAAACAGTCTTTGTAATCGTTGTAACTCCTGATCTAAATCAAATCTTTCTGACATTATGTCAAATATATTTTTGCGAGCCATATTTGCCCCCTGTTCATCCCCACGTTTAATAATGGTTCTCTATTTCTTTTGAAAGTGCCTCTTTTAGCAGTTCCAGTTCATGTTTCATTGCTTCTTTTGCTGAGTCCTGATAATTGCTGTTATCAATCAAACTTTCGCAAAATTTATGAAGAGTTTCATTTCCTCGCTTGGACTCGCTGTGACTCGCACCATTAGCTAATCCAAATTGAATAGTAAGTGTATAACTACTTTTAAGATTTTCAAATTCAGTCATTTTTACCTCATTTCAGTTTTTCGCATAATGGTAAGATTTCTTCGAGTTTTTGGACAATATGATCATGAGCAACAAAAATACATTCATCTAAGTTATTAACACACATCAAGCCTTACTTATCACCATTCATTAGCAAATCCGATAACCATGGGCTTTCTTCTGTATAGTTTTTAAGCACACTATTCACATATTCCTCTGTTATCATTTTATATGTAAATGGCGCAATGTTACATGAAGTAAGTACAGCTTTGAATTGGTCTCCCTCACGAATTTGGTTTGGCGGAATTGTATTCTCATTTAGATTGTGCGTTTTATTTGCAGGTGGATCCTTATACACTAACCAAGCAATTTCGTGTGATACAATACTCTCACACCACTGTCCCATTAAATTCTTAAAAAGCACACGAACAATAAGTTTTGCTCCAACATAATGATTTTTGGTGGGGTTAATCCTAAGTCTCTCCCAGTTCATATCAAGTGCCTTAGATAGTTCTTGTGTCAATCTTTCTATTTCAGCAGTTTCAAAATGAATGTGTATTTCTTTATCTTCCCCAGCAGCTAATGCCTGTACAAAATTTGGTAACAAAGAAGCGTTAAGTAATTTCTTATTCCCGTCAGAATCATTTGTTAATTGCAACTCGATATCAGCTAATGTATAAATATTAATAGCAGGTGAATTACCAACATTCTTAATATTGATTTCAAAATCCAACTGCATTCGGGTGTAGTCCGTTGCATCCCAAGCAGATCCATTTGAGTCTATCACTAAAGGAACAATACACGGTTGTTTATCAGTTTTTATTTGCTTCGCTACTAATTCTGCAGAATCCTTTGCATAATCTGCTTGGCGTTTTGTGTAACCAACATAAATAATAGTAACAACAACCATAATCAAAGAGGAAAGCAACGATAACACTCCTGCATAATCGCTATTAATTGTTTTTATAAAATCCAATATTAATTCCCCTCACTTCAGTTTTTCGCATAATGGTAAGATTTCTTCGAGTTTTTGGACGATGCGCTTTTGCTCGGCAAGAGGCGGGAGCGGAATTAAAAAGTCTTTAATTGTATTCATCGATATATTATCGTTTGTAGAATTTTTGCTATGCTGTATCACTTTTTGGGTGATAGGAGCTAAGATTACTTGATATACATACTCTGGTAAAACTGTTTCTACCTTAATAGTTGCAACACGTTGATTTACAACCATCGTTTCATTTACTTGAGTAACAAATAAACTTTTTCCAACCGTTCCACCCGTCATACATAACAATATGTTTTTTTCATACAAGACATATTGACACAGCGATTCATCATAGGGATGCCGAACAATTTTATCATCCACAAATCCCAATTCGTTAAAATCAGAAATTCGTATTACGCGAACACCGTTTGTAGTGTAATTCGTGCTTTTAAAAGCAAAACCACCATTTATGCTTGCGATTTCGCCCAATCTCACCCATCTCCAACTCTCTGGGATATCGAATGGGGTTTCCTCCACTGCAATCTCCGGCAAAGGTTTTTCTTTTTTGATTGTGCCAGCTCTGATGAGCGCCTGCTTTTCTGCCTGAATCTGCTGGAACAATTCTTCGCCGGTGCCTTCTTCGGGGAGTTGCGGAACCAATCTTCCCTGAATGGCCATCTGGAGAACAGATTTCTGCATATCCACAGGGAATTTCTTATTAAATTCCTCAAGTTTATTCCACGCTTGCTCATAACGTTCAACATAAGGTAGCAGTTCCTCAATCCTAGCTACAATGCGTTTCTGCTCATCGAGAGGAGGTAGTGGGATAGGAAACAATCTCAAATCATCTAAATTGATTTTAAACGTATGTGTTCCGCCACCAACTTTAACTTTTTGAATCCAAGAAAATCCATAGCCAGAGTTGATAACTGTTTCGATGTATTTTGCTAATTCCTTTTTTATAGGCTTAATAAGGCCTAAACTAACGAAAATGCTAAACTTAAGATCAATATCAACCGTAAGAGCTTTGCCTAATGTACCGATTCGGCATATTAGAACATCGCCTTGTTCAGGTTTGCAACGTTGAGTAAGTACATCGTGTTCGGCCTGCGAAATGTATTTTGTGTTAGATAAATCAAAATAGCCGTTTGAAATGTCCTTAACGGACAAGAACCGAACACCATCAGTAGTATAGGAAGGTGTTTTATGTGTTCCATCGGTAATCAACGAACACAGATTTTCCAACCTCACCCAGCACCAACCATCAGGAAGATCAAAAGGTTTCTCGTCATCCGAAATAACTGGCAACATCTTACTCTTTTTTATTTTTTCAGCTTTTATTAGAGAGTTCTTTTCCGACTGTATCTGTTGAAAGAGTTCTTCTCCTGTACCTTCTTCAGGGCGCTGTTCTACTAACTTACCTTGTATAGCAAGTTGTAAAACACTTGCTTTTAATTCCTGTGGTGTCATTCCTGAGTACCTCCGATAATAGATGTGATTTCTGCAAGCACTCGGTCAATCTCGGCATTCAGAGAATCACGTTCTTCCTGATAACGATTGATTAAATCCATAGGGTCAAGGATAACTTCTTCAATATGTGGGTAGCCACACTGGTCGAGATTGTATGCTAAATCCTCGGTCAGTTCTTTTACTGTGAACTTCTTTGCCTTATCAAAACCATCTATGGAGATTTCCTGACGGTTGTTCCACCACTCTACAACAGGGACAAAATGCTTTAGCTCCATAGGTTTTGTCTTTGAAAAATGCTTGCGGTCATCAGGCATATCAAGACGATAAAACCAAGTTTCTTCTGTTGCCTTTGTGCGGTCAAAAAAGAGAATGTTAGTTGTAATAGATGTATACGGTGCAAAGACACTACTTGGCATACGGATAACTGTATGAAGATTGAATTCTTTCAAAAGCTTTTTCTTGATATTCACCTTTGCATTATCTGTACCAAAAAGGAATCCGTCAGGCAAAATGACAGCCGCACGACCATTCTTTTTGAGTCGATACATAATTACAGACATAAAGAGGTCTGCTGTCTCACTGCTTGCTAGGTCATCAGGAAAATGATTCTTTACATCTGCTTTTTCAGAACCACCATAAGGTGGGTTCATAAGAATAACGTTGAACTGGTCTTTTTCTGTATAGTCCAGAACATCCTTTAAAAGTGAGTTATCGTGATACACCTGAGGAATATCTAATCCGTGAAGCAAGAGGTTAGTGATACAAAGCATATACGGGAACTGCTTTTTCTCGATTCCATATACAGAGTTTCCATATTTTTCTGCATCAGCGGTACTACGGACCTGCTTTTGCAGTTCTTTGAGCCAACTTGTAATAAAGCCACCTGTACCGCAAGCAAAATCAGCCATAGTTTCGCCGAGCTTTGGAGCTATCATCATAGCCATAAAGTCAGTTACCGCACGAGGAGTGTAGAATTCACCTGCTGAACCTGCACTTTGCAGCTCTTTTAAGATAGATTCATAAATATCTCCGAATGCGTAGCTTTCCTCATAATCACTGAGGTCAAGCTCATCGATAACATTGATAACCTGACGGAGCAAAACACCATCTTTCATATACTGGTTAGCATCAGCAAAAGTTGTCTGCACAATTGCTTTTTTGATAGGTGTTGTTGCTGTTACAGGTAAAGTCTTAAGTGTAGGAAATAGCGTATTATTAACAAAGTCAAGCAATCTATCACCTGTCATTGCAGAACCGGATTTATCATCAACAGCCCAGTTGTACCAACGGCACTCTTCTGGAATGATAGAGGTATAGTCATCCTCATTGAACTCCCAATCCTGTTCTTTTGCATCATATACTTTAAGAAAAAGCATCCATGCTATCTGCTCAATACGCTGTGCATCACCATTGATACCTGCGTCATTACGCATAATATCACGAAGTCTTTTTACAAATCCTGATAGATTACTCATTTTAATTACCATTCACTTTCTTATATTTCGGATAAATCAAGAGGTATATCAATACCTAATACTTCTTTGATTATTTTGTTCTGCTCTATGTACAGTTGTTTTATTATATCCTTTGTAGGATAAATTTTTATAGGCCCATCTAAATCTGCTGTACACTCAAATGCGACATAAGGTGGCATATGCGTTTCAGCATAGAAAAAAGGACTATCTTCAACATTTTCTTGTTTACCATCTGAATGGCAAAGATATTCAAAACAATAATCCTTCACCTTAATCAAAGCAATACCATGAGCTTGGGCATACTTAATCGCACCGCTTTGGAAATCACTTGTCGAAATTAAGACACCTTTTTGAGCACCGATGCTCTCAAGTTTGCGATGCAGAAGAGCCACTTTATCTCTGTTTACTCTGTATTTGTATTTTTTACATTCACACAAAACTTTAAATTGGGAGCCCATAGCAGTAAACTCAGCATAAACATCTATCTGATATTTTCCATCGGTAGCTTTAATTTTTTTATTGTGCGTTATCTTAAAGTCTTGTAACTTTTCTTTTTCAGCGTATGCTTTTAAAAAATCGCAACAATATTTTTCAAACTCTGTTGGCGCTAGATCGCAAATATGTTTATGTTCCATCAAACCACCTTGCTGATTTTATCAGCTAACTTTATACAGTTCTATTTCGAGTTCTTTAACTGCTTTCAGATATCCGTTTTTACCACCAAAGTAAGAAGCTATTCTTGCCGGCTTGCCAAACTTTTTAAATGGGTCTAACTGTAATATCTCTGTTTTTTCGATTTCGTAAATACCGGTGTTCATATATTTGTCGAGTAGAGCTTCGAGCACCTCACGAGCCACACCGCTGTATTTACTTAAGAAATCACGCTTTTTAACATTATTTGCTCGTTCTTTACGAGTGAGAGGCTTTTTATCAAAAGCTACATGGCAAATGAAATCAAAGTCATCAACATCACTCATATTGAGGTCAACTTTCATTTGCTCGAGATCGATGCCTTGTCCTCTCAGAATCTCTCGTATAGCTTCTTTCTTTTCTTCTGATGTCCACTGGAGAATGAAATTATCGAGAGATGCATATGTACCTAAAATATTAGATTTAGTATAATCAACAATACTTTCTTGTCTGAGAAGTTTTCCGTCAATATCGTATACTTCGACACGTTTTCCGATTATATGAACATCACAACCGTTTTTGTCTACATAACATTTTTCTGGTCTTGGTGGTTTTTCAGGATCGTCCCCACCGCCTGGACCAGTCGGTGGTTTTGGTGTAGGTGTATGATTTGGGTCAAAACCTTCGTCCATTTCAATCGGTCCATCCCAATCAGGGTCAGCGAAAAGTCTTGTAACATTACGGAAATCCATAACCACAAAATGGGTTTTACCTTCTCTTTCTCTGAGACGAGTTCCACGACCGATAATCTGTTTAAACTCGGTCATTGAGCTTATCATCTCGTCGAGAACGATAAGTTTTGTCATTTTGCAATCTGCTCCTGTTGAAAGGAGTTTTGATGTAGTTGCAATAACAGGATACGGAGCACTAACCGAGATAAAATAATCAAGCTTACTCTTACCATAAGCATCTGAGCCCGTTATGCGTACAACATAATCGGGATTATCCTTGCACATATCTGCATTAAGATTATTCAGAGCTACACGCATATTCTCTGCATGTGCTTCATTCGCACAGAACACAATAGTTTTCTGCATTCTGTCAGTACATTTCAGATAGTCTGTTATCTCCTTTGCAACTTCGTAGATGCGATCTTCGATAACTATGTTGTAGTCGAAGTCACTGTTTGTGTATATTCTGTCTTCGATTTCATTACCGAATTTATCTAGCTGACCTTTTCTTGGTCTCCAACCTTCAGAAATATCAGTTTGAACATTAATAACCTTAAATGGTGCAAGGAAGCCATCCTCGATACCCTCTTTAAGGCTGTATGTATAAACAGGCTCACCGAAGTAATCGATATTAGAAATGTACTTTGTTTCCTTTGGCGTTGCTGTCATACCAATTTGCGTAGCCGATGAGAAGTATTCGAGTATCTTTCTCCAGTTACTATCTTTTTTAGCTGAGCCTCTGTGACACTCATCAACAATGATTAAATCAAAGAAATCCTTGCTAAATAATTTCTCAAAACGAGATACGGTTTCCTCAGCACTGTCTTCATCGTCTTTGTCTTCACCACCTGCTAACTGCTGGTATAAGGAGAAATAAACCTCGTGAGAGGTTATAGTCACAGGGTCATCTTTTGCAAAGTTGATTTTATGAATTGTTTTTTCAAGTGGAGCGAAGTCCTGCTGAATTGATTGGTCAACAAGGATATTTCTGTCAGCAAGATATAAAACTTTTCGTTTCATACCGCTTTTGAGGAGACGATATACAATCTGAAAGGCTGTATAAGTCTTACCTGTTCCTGTAGCCATAACAAGTAAAAGTCTTTCTTGTCCTCTTGCAACAGCTTCTACAGTTCTGTTAATTGCATTACGCTGATAATAACGTGGATCATAAGTGTTCTGGCTTGAATAGTAAGGTTGTTCTATGACTTTCATCTCATCTTCTGAGATACCATTACCTTCATTAGCACCTGCTTCCCATCTAGCTTTCAATTCGTCGAGAGTTGGAAACTCATCCATAGCTAAGGTGCGTTCTTTACCAGTTAAAAAGTCATGCTCCTGAAAACCATCACCGTTAGAGCTATAAGCGAACGGGATATCCTGCATCATTGCATAAGTCATCGCTTGTTGCATACCAGCAGATATTGTATGATTGTTGTCTTTAGCTTCAACAATAGCTATCGCTTTGCCCTTGTTAAGATAAAGAACATAGTCAGCCTTCTTCGGCTTTTCTCTGGCAACAAGATTACCTTTGAGGTTGATACGACCATCTGTTATGCGAGTTTCCATAGTGATATGGTCAAGACCCCACTTTTCTTGTATAGCAGGAGTGATATATTTTAATTTGATATCTTCTTCAGTCATCTGTTTTTTATCAAGAATCACAGCGAGACCTCCTCTTAGTTTTTGGTAAATATTAATTACCAAAACAACTTGATCAGAAAAATAAGTATTTTTAGATTATAAACTATAATAAAAATCTCTGATTTTTTTAGCCATCAGTATTCTACGCTTTTCAAGAAATGTTTCATAGTCTACATGTGTCATATTGCATGTTTCAAAAGGAATACAGTTAGTAGCTAAGTTATCTTTCAATTGCTCTAAATCTGTAATAGAACCACATGTGATTACCTTTGTTTCACACTGTTTTATTGCTTCACCCAAGTACTCACAAGGGGCCTTTTTACCAATGGACTTATTTACCTGTGTATCAAGATATGCATAGTTTGCATCCTGATTATAAAGATTCTTGCTATATCCATTTGATTTTAAATACTCTTTTGGGAATATGTGGTGAACATCGCCTGATATCTCTATCAAGTCTTTAACTGTTATGTTATTAGACAACAACGACATATCATTTCCCGCTACCTGAGCTGCCAAATACACAAGATATGTAGGATTGATAGTCGAGGTATATGCCAGGTCCTGAACTACCTTTACTTCCCAGAAATTATCAGACAGAATAGCCGCCTCAATATCTTCTAATGTTTTAACTACTCCTACCTCATTGATTCTGCGTATATCTCTATAAAAAGCAGATTCAGGAGAAGAACTGTATCGGCCTGTTAAAACCGAAAGGACATACCACTTCTGAACTATTCTCTTGATTTCACTTACAGACACCTCTTTTGTCATGGATAGTCTCAAATATAGTGCATAAGAAAAATCGAGCGCCATATAAGAATTGATTAGCTTGCTTGATACAAAACCTGCTCCGCGAATCGCAAGCATAAATTGTGTAAAGTTATTTTTATTGATAACATTAAGTACACCTTGTCTTAATTTCGTATATGTGTCTTCTGTAATTTCAATTTTGAATTCTCTTGTTTCAAAATCTCTACCTGACAACAAACTTACAAGATCTGCAAGTTTAGCTCTAGGATACATATGCATAAATGCAACTCGGAGGATATCATCGCATTCTGGATCATAAACTGTTTCTTTATCATCCTTAAGCCAAGTAAGTTTGCTCATATATTCAGAAGACGCAAAGTCTTTATCGTTTTCCTTAATAAAATCATAGAAAGACGGCTCGACACAAAGATGTGCAAAGTAGTCAATAGACTTACGAAGCATATTACCACCATAGGTTTCATCTGCAGCAATCTTCGACATTACAAAATCACCCTGACTAAGTGCAGAACCCTTGGAGTTTATGCGGATGAAAATATCAGTAACTATATCAATATCCAGACTTTCAGATAACTCAATAACACCTATGAGTCTGTTGCCTATAGAACGGAGGTTAGTAAGTATTTTATCCAAAGTCTCTGGATCCATTTCTGGATTATCTTCACAATATTTGCGGATAAATGTAAATACAGAAAAATCATTTTTGAAAATTTCTGCTACATCAGGAATCCATTTTTTGCCCTTCAAGTGACTCTGGTCTTGAACCGCAAAAATTTCAGCATCTTTGTCTTCTGATAAAGCTTCAAATGGATTAAATGCAATTTTGATTCTGTCTTTTTTATAATCTTTATTAATTACTGGAATACCTGCAATTGCAGTCATAAGAGCAGTTACTCTCTGCTGTCCATCAATAAGAATCTTCTTGCCGGTAGAAACTGAACCATCCTTCAGTTTTACGTTTGGGTTTTTCCAGATGATCAAGTATCCTGTTGGATAACCTTTGTACAAGGAATCTAATAAATCTCTTACTTGTTTCTTTTTCCATACAAACGGTCTCTGTATTTCTGGTATGGCGATATCTCCAGATGAAATCAAACCTAAGATTGCACCTACGCTTAATGAATTCGGATTGTATTTTTCAACTAACATTAATAGACACTTCCCTTAAATATATCATTTCTATATAACACTAACATTTAGTCAAGGCACTATCTCCACAATATCATCCATTGTGCAGTTAAGTGCTGTGCAGATTTTGACGAGCACATCGCTAGATACAACTGCACCGTCTTTGCCCATTTTAGTGATTGTTGCGATGCTGATGCCTGCTTTTTCTGCGAGCTCTTTTTTCTTCATGTCGCGGTCAATCAAGAGTTTAAATAACTTTTTATAGCTTGCTGCCATAATCCCACCTCATAATCTCTTACAAAAGTAAATTTTAATACTTATAAAGTATATCATTACGCATTACAATTCTCAACTTATTTCAGCAGAAATACTGAGATTTCAGCATTTTTCATATTTTTGTGGTACGCAAAGTGTGCAACATACACATAGCTTTTGATGCAATTTAATTCGAAAACAAGTAAAGCCCTATTCTTTGCTTACTGCATATCAAATTCTGACCTACAGCTTTAATTCCACGCAAAGTAGGTTGAGGTTTTGATAATCAAGTATTATACTAAGTTCAAAGGAGAATTGGTATGAATACTTATGTTACAGGTGCAGTGATTAAACGTCTGCGTGAGACAAAAAACTTAACACAAACTCAGCTTGCAGAAAAGATAGGAGTCAGCAGTAAAGCTGTTTCCAAATGGGAAACAGGAAAAGGACTGCCTGATATATCATTGATCGAACCACTTAGTTCTGCTCTAGGTGTGTCAGTTTTAGAGCTTATGTCGGGTGATACTGTTATAAACAAAAACATTTCTTCCAATGTTCTGAGGTCAAAATTCTATGTTTGTCCTGTGTGCGGAAATGCAATACACACTATGGGTGATGCGGTTATTAGTTGTTGCGGTATAATGCTTCCACCTCTTGAAGCGGAAGACATCGACAAAGCACACGAAATCAC
>JAZQBV010000009.1:0-26932 GCA_045545935.1 Ruminococcus sp.
TCCTCAGTAAATGCGTTGAGTACTGGTCTTGCGCCTGCAGCAATACCACAAGTAGCCATACCAACCAGAACACGAATAGCGTTAGGGTTCTCGTGTCTCATATTGAGCTCGAACTTTGCTTTGTCTCTGATTGCTTGTAATTCAGCTAATGATTTCATCATTTGCACCTCCGTATATAATAGTTGTTTGTTCTGAAAGAAACTGTGCTATCCATGCCAGAACGTCAGGCATATCAAGCGGTACATCTTCACCTAAAATTTCTCTGAGCTCTCGTGTATCAAGATGAAACTGACCTAAGTCTGTCTTGTGCACAAATAGAAAGTCGATATTCGGGTTACACTGGATGAGAATCTTTATGGTCGAGTTGATATCACCAAGCGGGGTCATATCGATACTTGACTTTATAAAGTGCGCATAGAGTGTGGTGCCTACATTTATCTGTGATGTAACAGAGAAAGAGCCACCTGTCTGCTCAGCAGCGAGCTTGAACAGTGGTACACCCAAGCCTACCTTTCTGGTAGTGCGGGTGGTGAAGAATGGATCAATGACGCTTTGCACCTGCTCCTCAGTCATACCGCAACCGTTGTCTTCTACATAGATGTCAAGGTAGTCGTCTGTGTCGGACTCGTTGACTGTAATAGTGACGAGTGTCGCTTTGGCTGTGATGCAGTTTTGTGCAACGTCCATAACATTAAGAGATAACTCTCTCATAAATTAGTCCTTGTATTTTGCAAGGATGCCCTCAACCTGATCTGCTGTGAGTCTGCCATAAACATCATCGTTGATGGTTATAACAGGAGCAAGACCACAAGCACCAATGCAACGACATGCTGTAAGTGAGAACTTACCGTCAAGAGTACACTCTTCGGCTTCGATACCTAAAAGCTCTGAGAGCTTGTCAAGTACTTCGCCTGAACCCTTAACATAACATGCTGTACCCATACAAACAGAGATGTTGTACTTGCCCTTTGGTGACAGCGCAAACTGTGAGTAGAAAGTTGATACTCCGTATACTTCTTCGAGCGGTACGGACAGACCCTCTGCAATCATAGTCTGTACTTCGATTGGAAGATATCCGTAGATATCCTGTGCCTCTTGAAGAACAGGCATTACTGCGCCCGGATCGTCAAGGTGTTTCTCGATAACAGCCTTGAGCTGTGCTTCCTGCTCAGGTGTTCCCTTGAAAGGGATACTGCTGATTTTCTTTTGCATCGTTTTTCCTCCCTGATTAGAAAATTATGTACCTGAATTGTAGCAAAAAAATTCATCTATACATACAGATAAATTATATCACGAAAGTACACCTTTGTCTATATGAAAAATGTGTTTTGTGCACTCAAAAACAAGAAAATTGTCAAAAATTTATCAAAGTTTTTTGGTGCATTTTAACAATGATGAAAGTTGGAGAAAAAATCCTGCAATTTTAATTCTAAATTAGAAATATAACAGATAAAATAAACACCACTCCAAATATGTGTGGAGTGGTGTTTTGATGTGATGAATTATTTGTTTTTAAGTGCAGAAAGGACGCTGTCTGTACTGAGGGTATCAAGCTGCAGAAAGTTCAGTGCTTCTCTCATATTCTCAAGATAATGGGCGTCTGAGTTTTTGAGAGTTTTCATACTGCTGAGTATAGGGTGTAATGCACTAAGCTTTTCGAGGTCGCCGTCAGAGCTGAGCTCTGCGATGTCAAAGTTACACTCAGGTGGAATCTCGCCAAGCACAGACAGGATAGACATACTGTCTCTGTCAATATGTGCAGGATAGCAGATACCACCGAAGCTCTCTACGAGCTCCTTGGCGTTTGATATGCTGATATCTGTTGCCATAATCAGCAGGTTATCAACCTCGCCTATAACCTCGTCATCTTCGTTGAGTATCAGTTGCTCTCCGTAGATGTCCTTGCGATTTTTTATATTCATCTGGTGTTGTGCGACATAGTCGTTGAATTTGAGCGCACATTCGAGTGTAGGGAAGAGACATACTGCGTGGATTTCTTCGCAGGTGGTAAGCTCCATACCCGGAATGACACAGATGCCAAAAGCCTTGCCTACAGCCATAGTAGCCTCGCAGTTAAGCACGCTGTTGTGGTCTGTCAACGCAATGATATTAAGTCCCAAAAGCTTAGCCATACCGACTATGTTGTTGGGTGTCATATCGTTATCACCGCAGGGTGAGAGACATGAATGTAGGTGTAAGTCGTAGTAGTACTTCATTTTCTCAGTAAATCTGATATAGCTAAAGCCAGGCGATAGCTGTTAAGTGATGTGGATAATATTGTGATGCCCTGAAGCTCGGCTTTTGCCTTAGCGTCATTATCAAGAGCTGAGTCTTCAACAAGAATAATGCAAGAAACATCTGCTAAAGAGGCTACGGCGATTGAGTTTATGTTGCCCATAACGGTGAGCCATGCACAGTCTGCAGGTGCTCTGCCCATAACCCAGCTGAGCAAATCGCCGATGTAAACATCACTAACCTCTCTATTAAGGTCATCGCCTTCTACGAGTATATTAAGATTTAAACTGTCGATAAGTTCTCTTGTGTTCATATTAACTCCGAAAATTACAATGTGTTTTTGAGCTGATCATAAACGTGCTGAATCTGTTCTTTCAGTTTGAAGATACAGTCGGTTTCTCTTGCTTTGCCTTTGACGATATCTTCTGCCATAGCACGACAGGTGGGAGCGCCGCAGGAGCCACAGTCAAGACCAGGCAAGCCCTTGCAGATTCTCTCCATCTCTTCCATCATATCCATAGCTTTGAATATATCATCATCAAGCTTGAAGCCCTCGTCGTTATATTTGAGCTCGCCACTCCAGAGCATATCTGAGATGTCATCGCTCTCAAGATGGTTGAGAGAAACCGGCAGATATTTTCTCAGGTTATGAATACGAGCCTGTGCGACATATGGGTTCTCTACAGTTAAAACGCCACCGACACATCCGCCTGAGCAGGCGTTGAGCTCGACAAAATCTACATCTCTGATATGTTCGTCCTCAAGCTCTTCAAGTACACGGATAACGTTTTCGATACCGTCAGCAGCAAGGTACTTGTCGCCAAGCATAGCGGCACTTTCACCACCGCTTGTTGCCCAACCGACACCGATAAGTCCTGAGTTAGCAATAGGCTCTAAACCCTTTAGCTTCTCCATAGCCTGAGTGAGCATAGGGTAAATCTTTGATATTGCGATAGCGCCGTTGCATGCAGATTTTTCGCCTGTTGTCGGGGACTGAATCTCTGTGACCTTGGCGGCACAGGGTGTGATGAAGAACACACCTATTTCACTATCAGGCAGGCCTGTCTGCTTTTTGACTTCGTTGCGTGCGATTTTTGCTGCTACTTCCATAGGTGAGAGCATAGGCAAAACGTTGTCGCACAAGTCAGGAAAACGAATCTTGATGAGTCGCACTACTGCAGGACACGCAGAGCTGATGATAGGTTTCTGGAGCTTGCCCTCTCGTATGAGCTTGCGGGTAGCTTCGGACACAAGCTCAGCTGCTCGAGCTACCTCAAATATATAGTCAAAGCCGATAGCACGAAGTCCGTTGAGGACTATATCTATATCGTCAAGGTTAGAGAACTGTCCGAAAAGTGCGGGAGCAGGGACAGCTACCTTTATTTTGAAATTCTCGAGTTCTTCGAGTTTTGATGAATGAGCGCGCTTGGCACGATGAGGGCAAACACGGATGCACTCTCCGCAGTCAATACAACGCTCAGGCAGAATTCTCGCTTTGCCATCATGAACTCGGATAGCTTCGGTAGGACAACGCTTGAGACAGTTGGTGCAACCGCAACATTTATCTTTGTCTAATTCTACCGAGTGAAAATACTTCTGCATTTGTATTACCTCTTATGTAAAAAAGTTAGTTAATTATTCGTTGACGTTTACAGTAAGGTAGAGCTTGGTACCGACACCGAGCTCGGTCTCTATACGCATATCATCGGTGTATTTCTTGATATTTGGCAGACCCATACCTGCACCAAAGCCTAAGTTTCGTACATTGTCAGGAGCGGTAGAGTAACCTGCCTGCATAGCCTTCTCGACATCGGGGATACCTGGGCCTGAATCGGCGAGCAGTACCTCGACCTTGTCGGGATAAATATCTACATCACAGTATCCGCCGTTAGCGTGGATGACCATATTGATTTCTGCCTCGTACATAGCGATAGCAACACGTCTGATAGCGTCAGGGTTGTATCCGAGTACCTTGAGGCGTTTTTTTACGGCACCGCTTGCTTCACCTGCACGTGTGAAGTCGTCACCCGGTACCTCGTAGGTAAGATGTATAGCGTTACTCATATGTTGCATCCTCCGGACAAGCCGTTAGAATACAGTAATCCGCAGGCTGTGAACATTCTAAATCTTGTCTTGATGAGAGTGATGTCACGACTTTTGGCAAGGTCGATGATAGACTGGTCGGGCTGTTTGCCTCTGACGAATACGATGCATGCCATATCCATCATTTCGGCAGTTCTGACAACCTGTGGATTGACAAGACCTGTCAGAAGTACAGACTGATCCTTGACAAAAGCGAGTACATCGCTCATCATATCGCTACCGCAGGCAGTCTTGATTTCCTGATTGAGATCACCCTCGCAGATAACCTCGCCCTGTAAGATTTCGATTATGTCTTTTATTACCATAACAAAATGCACCCTTTCGATGTTACATATATATTCATTTTATCATATTATTGACTTTAATACTACACAAATATTTTGACAGTATTATGTGAAAAATGACGGAGTATAAAGTGAGATTTGTACTTTTATTACTTGCTGTATTGGTGTATAATCAGTATGGTGATTTTAATGAAAGCGATAATTTTTGATCTTGACGGTACATTGTGGGATACAAGTGACGCTGTGGTTGACATATGGAACGAGGTGCTCAGCGTTAAATGCCCGCAGTATGTGATGACTAAGGAAATTATGTCGTCACTTATGGGTAAGAACCAAGCGCAGTTTGTTGATGAGTTTTTTGCAGGTCTTGAAAAAGAACAGGCAGATATACTTATTAAGGAGATATTTGCTCATGAGCAGGTGTATCTGAGAAAAAACGGCGCTAAGATGTATAGCGGTGTTATGGATACTCTCTGTGCATTAAAAGATGAGTACAAGCTTGCGATAGTGAGCAACTGTCAAAGTGGGTATCTTGACGCATTTCTTGACTATTATGGACTTAAAGATGTACTTGTTGACTATGAGAGTGCGGGTAACACCGGACTATCAAAGGGTGAGAATATACGACTTGTTATGGATAGAAATAATATAAAAAGTGCTATCTATGTGGGTGATACACTAAGCGACCAAAAGGCAGCAAAGGATGCGGATATACCGTTTGTATATGCAAGCTATGGCTTTGCTCAATGTACCCACTATGCTGAGAAAATCGACAATTTCTGTGAAATAGCAGATGTGGCACATAGGCTACTTAAGTAAGAAAAATGCAAAATAAAAAGCCCGTATCAAAGCGATACGGGCTTTTGTCATTTATGTTTAGATTTCTACTGAGTTTACTTTGTCGAAATCTTCTACTATTTCTTTGGATGGAGCTTTTGTTATGAGTGTAACTACTACAGAAACTACCAAAGCAAGTGCAAAGCCTACAACGAGTGAATACAGACCTGTAGAGCTTGCGAGTGTCTCGCCACCAAACTTGATGTACTCCCAAACAATAACGAGAGCTGCACCTGTTGCCATACCTGCAACTGCGCCTGAGAGGTTGAATCTCTTCCAGAATAGTGAAAGCAGGATGATAGGACCAAATGCAGCACCAAAGCCTGCCCATGCGTTAGATACAAGACCCATAACTGATGAGTTAGGATCAAGTGCGATGATGTATGCAAATACTGCAACTACGATAACTGCTATCTTGCCGACAAGCAGAGCGTTTTTGTCTGATGCCTTCTTGTTGATAACACCCTTGTACATATCCTCTGATACAGCAGATGCCGTAACGAGAAGCTGTGAATCAGCAGTAGACATAATAGCTGCCAAAATACCACACAGGAAGACGCCACCGATAAAGATAAGCACGAAGTTGCCGTCAAATATCTGAAGAATAGTCTTGATGAATACTGTCTCAGATGTGTTTGCATCAAGTGGATTGTTGAGGAAGCCTCTTGCCAAGATACCAAGAAGTGAAGCAGCGCCGAGTGAGAGAATAACCCAAACGATAGCGATGACTCTTGATTTTTTAACCTCAGCGTCTGACTTGATAGCCATAAATCTGATAAGAATGTGTGGCATACCAAAGTAGCCAAGCGCCCAACCTAAGTTAGAGATAACTGATACTGCTGTGATAGGGTCGCCGTTTGCGTCCTTTGTGAGGCTTAGGTAGCCTGCAGGGTCAGCAACACCGTTTGCTGAGAGTGAACTTGTGAGGTTGCCAAACTCGCCTGTAATGCCAACATATGCAATAATCGGAACTGCAAGTATAGCTACGAGCATAAGCATACCCTGTACAAAGTCTGTGTAGCATACAGCCTTGAAACCGCCAAGCAGAGTGTAGACAAGGATAACTACAGCGGCGATAGAAAGGCCGATAAGGTACATCTGCTCGGAGTTGTTAGAAGAGCCGAAAACATTAGCGAAAAGCTTAGCACCTGATGAGAACGCTGATGCTGTATATACAGCAAAGAATATGATGATGATAAGAGAAGCAACTACCTTGAGTATGCCTTTTTTATCGTGGAAGCGGTTCTCAAAAAAGCTTGGTATAGTAAGCGAGTTGTTAGCAACTATTGTGTACTTTCGAAGTCTGCGTGCTACTATGTACCAGTTAAGAATTGTACCGATAAGCAGACCGATAGCGATCCATACTTCGCCTGTACCGGCAATGTAGATAGCGCCCGGCAAGCCCATGAGAAGCCATCCGCTCATATCGGATGCCTGTGCAGAGAGAGCTGCTGTCCAGCTACCGAGTCCTCTGCCTGCCAAGAAGTAGTCTTCGTTGTTCTTGTTCTTTGAGTTGAGAGCGCCGATTAATATCATCAGTAGCATATAAACACCAAAGGCAACAAGAATGATGATTTGTTTCTGTTCCATTAATAAATCCCCTTTTCAGTTTATTTGAATCATAAAAAAGAAACTATATGCAAAACATTTTAGCAGAAAACTTTAGCAAAATCAAGATGTAATGCATTAAAACTTTAAATAAATAAAGTATTATGCAGAAATATCATAAATTTCTAAATATTATTGTAATAATTAAACAAATATATTATAATATAAAGGAATATGTCAAATGAGGTGATAAGTTTGATATTTACTCGTAGATTATGGGCTGAAATCAATATGGATGCAGCGATTAACAATTATAATCTGATTAAGAATACAATCGGTGAGGACACTAAAATCTGCTGTGTTATCAAGGCGGACGGCTATGGTCACGGTGCGGTAGAGCTTGCGAAATTATACAGCGAGCTGAAGGCAGATTTTTTTGCGGTGTCTAATCTTGACGAGGCTATAGAGATAAGAGATGCGGGTATTAAGGAGCCTATGCTCATACTCGGATATACTCCTGCAAACAGAGCAAGTGACCTGTGCAGATACAATGTTTCTCAGGCTGTGTACTCGCTTGAGTATGCGCAGATGCTGTCTGACGAATGTGTAAAGGCAGACGTTGAGTGTAAGATTCATATCAAGGTCGATACAGGTATGAGCAGAATCGGCTTTATGTGTCAGGATTTTCCTCGTGATAATGAGAGCATTGATGAGATACAAAGTGCGTGCTCTTTGCCTAAGCTTATCAGCGAGGGTATATTCACTCATTTTGCTGTAGCTGATGAGATGGATAACGGTAGAGAATATACAGACAAGCAGTACGATAGCTTTATGTATGTTGTTGATACGCTAAAAAGCAGAGGTGTTGAGTTTGAGCTCAGACACTGTTCAAACAGCGGTGCTATACTTGACCATAGTGATAAGAAGATGGATATGGTGCGTGCGGGTATTATTCTGTATGGATTGTCACCGTCAGAAAAGCTCAGAGATAAGCTTGAGCTTGAGCCTATTATGCGACTCAAGACTATGGTGTCGCATGTCAAAGAGATTAAGGCAGGCACAACACTCAGCTATGGCAGAACCTATACGGCAGACAGAGATATGAAGGTAGCTACTGTGCCTGTGGGCTATGCGGATGGATATATCAGAGCTTTTGCAAAAGACGGATATATGTATATCAAAGGCAAGCGAGTCAAGATAATAGGACGAATCTGCATGGACCAGACTATGCTTGATGTAACAGATATAGAAGACGTAAAGATAGGCGATGTGGTCGTTCTGTTTGGCAACGGCAAGGGTGGCGAGCCTACTCCTGATGATGTTGCCTGTTGGGGCGATACTATAAATTATGAGATAGTGTGCGCAGTAAGCAAGCGTGTACCCAGACTTTATAGACGAGACGGCGTGACCGTGGAAGTGATGTATAAGATATGAAACTATTAGTAGTAGACGGAAACTCAATATTAAACCGTGCGTTTTATGGAATCAGACCTCTGACAACTAAAGACGGAATGTTTACAAATGCTATATACGGCTTTTTGACTATGCTTGAAAAGATTAAGTCTGATGTCATACCTGACGCTGTAGCTATTGCGTTTGACCTCAAGGATAAGACCTTCAGACATGAGGCGTATACACTATATAAGGCTAACCGTAAGGGTATGCCTGAAGAACTGCATATGCAGATGGCACCGCTCAAGGAGCTGTTGTCGTACCTTGGATACAAGATAGTGACCTGCAAGGGCTATGAGGCTGATGATATTCTCGGTACACTTGCAAAAGAGTGTGAGAATAGCGGCAACGAGTGTGTGATAGCAACAGGAGACAGAGACAGTCTTCAGCTTGTAAGTGACAAGGTGTCGGTGCGTCTTGCAAAGAACCTAAATGGCACTATGATATATACTCCTCAGACCGTTATGGAAGAATACGGAGTGACACCTAAGGCGCTTATTGAGATTAAGGCGATACAGGGGGATAGCTCGGATAATATTCCGGGTGTTGCAGGAATTGGTCCAAAGGGTGCGACCGAGCTTATACAGAAATTCGGCACAGTTGAATATATCTATGAAAATATAGACACCCTTGATATCAAGGATAATATGAGAAAAAAGCTCATAGACAGCAAGGAAAATGCACTTATCAGCCGTATGCTCGGTGAGATTTGCCTGAGTGCACCTGTTGATACGGATATCAACAGCTATGTTGTAACACAGGGGGACAGACAGAAGGCGTCTTACCTGATGTCAAAGCTTGAGCTTTTCTCGCTTATTCCAAAGCTCAATCTTGATGTAGCTAATACACAGGAGATAGACACTATTGAGAGTGAGAATACGGTCTTTGGAGTTTGTGTTTGTGACAAGTCGCAAGCTGATGAAAAAATCAGAGCTTACCTTAAGGCAAGTGATAACACTATAGCGCTATATCCGTATTTTGACGAAAAAGATATAGAGAAGACTGCGTATGTGCTCGCTGACAGCATTGTTGTGTGCGATAGTGCTGAGCTTTTGTGTGATATTCTGAAAAATAAGGATATCAAGAAGCGTGTATTTTCTTCTAAAGAATTATTCGCTTATGCTGACAGAAACAACTTTGAGATAAATAATCTTGACTTTGATATAACTTTGGCTGCGTATCTGCTCAACCCATCGGCTTCTTCGTATGATTTGGAGCAGTTGTTGGCACAGTATGGTGTAGCGGGTTATGCGATTGATGAAGAGCACAAGCAGTATGAGCATTTGTGTGGTATGAATAGCTTGTGCGAGGTGCTTATTGAAAAAATCGATGAACATTCGCAGAGTAGTCTGCTACACGATATTGAGATAGAGCTTGCTAATGTTCTGGCTAAGATGGAGAACATCGGGTTTATGGTAGATGTTGAGGGTATCAAAGCCTATGGCGAGCAGATAAGTGCTCAGGTAGACGAGCTTGAGCGTGAGATTTATGAGCAGATAGGCTATGAGTTCAATATCAATTCGCCTAAGCAGTTGGCTGTAGCGTTGTTTGAAGATTTGGGTCTGCCTGCAAAGAAAAAGACAAAGAGCGGCTACTCTACCAATGCGGACGTGCTTGAGAGTCTGATAAACTATCATCCTGTTATATCGATGATTTTGCAGTATCGCACACTTGCAAAGCTTAAATCTACCTACTGCGACTCTCTTGTAAAAGTTGTGTCGAGTGATAACAGAATACATTCGTCATTTAATCAGACAGAGACTCGCACAGGTCGTATCAGCTCGACAGAGCCTAACCTGCAGAACATTCCTGTTCGTACGGAACTTGGCAGGGAGTTAAGACGCTTCTTTGTGGCTAAAGATGACTGTGTGCTGATAGACGCGGACTATTCTCAGATTGAGCTAAGAGTGCTCGCACATATATCAGGGGATAAGAATATGTGTGATGCTTTTAAGAATAACGAAGATATTCACAGTATAACAGCATCACAGGTGTTTAATATGCCGCTTGAGATGGTGACACCGCTGATGCGTAGCAGAGCCAAGGCTGTAAACTTTGGAATCGTCTACGGTATTGGTGCATTCTCTCTGTCAAAGGATATCGGCGTCACTAATAAAGAGGCCGCTAACTATATCAAATCATATCTTGAGCATTACAGCAGTATTGATATGTATATGAAGAATATTATAGAGAAGGCAAAGGCAGACGGCTATGTTGAGACGGCATTTGGCAGACGCAGATATCTGCCTGAGCTGAAGGCTACTAACCATATGACTCGAGCGTTTGGTGAGAGAGTAGCACGAAATGCGCCGATTCAGGGCACCGCGGCTGATATTATCAAGATAGCTATGGTGCGTGTTGACAAGCGACTCAAGGACGAAGGCTTGTCGGCAAGGCTGATACTTCAGGTGCACGATGAGCTTATAGTAGAGGCACCTGCGTATGAGTCGATGAGAGTTGCTATGCTACTGCAGGAAGAAATGGAGAATGCCGCAAAGCTATCAGTACCGCTTGTGGCACAGGCATCTGTCGGCAAGACTTGGTATGATGCCAAGGGATAATTTGGGAGAAACTTATGAAAAATATACTTTTTGTCTGCACAGGTAATACCTGTCGTAGTCCGATGGCACAGGCGATATGTAATGATATCTGTCTGAAAGAAAACAAGGATATACACGCAAGCTCTGCGGGGGTTGCTACTGTTGATGGACTTGGTGCCCACAAAAACGCTATTGAGGCTATGAGAGCGCTTGGACTTGATATAAGTGAGCATAAGACAAGATTTTTGCCTAACCTCAAGCTTAATAATTACGACTTGTTTGTGTGTATGAGCTATGACCACGCAACCCTTGTCAAAAGCTTGGGAGTGCCTGAGAATATGGTTGTTGTGTTAGAAAAACCCTCTGAAGACAAATATGATTTGGGTGTTGGTATTGCTGACCCGTTTGGCTCTGACATAAACGGATACAAAAAATGCGCACAAGATTTGCGTGAGGCTATAAGCGAGCTGATTAAAACACTATGATTATACAGCGTATGACTAAAGAGCACATAGATGCTGTGCTTGATATTGAAAGACGAAGTTTTACTCATCCGTGGACAAAGAGTAGCTTTGAGTCTGCAATAGATAACGATAGTGCATATTTCTTTGTTGCTTGTGATGGCGACAAGGTTGTCGGCTATATAGGGCTTGAGACCGTGCTTGATGAGGGGAACCTTACGATGCTATGTGTTGATAGCGAGTATAGAAAGCAGGGTATAGCACAAAAGCTTGTGAATGCATTGTTTGACACAGCTGTATCTTTAAAGCTTGCGTTTGTAACATTAGAGGTCAGAGAGTCTAATATACCTGCACGCAGTTTGTATGCAAAGCTCGGCTTTGAGACAGTAGCTGTACGAAAGGCGTATTATTCAAAGCCTGTAGAGAATGCTGTGCTTATGACAAAATATTTTTAAGAGGATAATATATGAAAATTTTAGCAATAGAGAGTAGCTGTGATGAGACAGCCGCTGCTGTAGTAGAAAACGGTACCGATGTGCTGTCATCGATAATCGCATCGCAGGTAGAGGAGCACAAGCTCTATGGTGGTGTTGTGCCTGAGATAGCATCACGCCGCCACGCTGAAGCGATAACCGGTGTGGTTGATGAAGCACTGAAGGTTGCAAATACTACGCTTGATGATATAGATGCTATAGCGGTAACTCATGCACCGGGACTTATAGGTGCATTGCTTGTTGGTGTTAATTTTGCCAAAGGCTTGTCGCTTGCTACTAAAAAACCGCTCATACCTGTGCATCATTTGCGTTCACACATAGCGGCTAATTATATTTCTAACAAAGAATTAAAACCGCCGTTTCTGTGCCTTGTGGTATCGGGTGGTCACAGCCATATTGTTATGGTAGAGAGCTATACAAAGATGCGCATAGTCGGACGGACACGAGATGATGCGGCAGGTGAAGCATTTGATAAGGCAGCACGCACTATGGGTATACCATATCCGGGTGGTGTAATGCTTGATAAAATAGCAGAGAAGGGCAATGATACAGCGTATACTCTGCCACATCCTAAGGTTGACGATGCACCGTATGACTTCTCGTTCTCGGGATTAAAGACAGCGGTTATCAATATAATTCATAATCTTGAGCAAAAGGGAGAGAAAATCCCCACAGAAGACGTTTGTGCAAGTTTCAGAAAGGCTGTAGTCTCGTGCTTGTGCGATAACTTTATGAGAGCACAAGAAGATTTGGGCGTTGATACCTTGGTGGTAGCAGGCGGTGTATCGGCTAACTCGCTACTTCGCAGAGAGCTGACACAGTTGTGTGAGCAAAGAGGACTCAAGCTCTATATGCCACAGCTTTCTCTGTGTGGTGATAATGCCGCTATGGTAGGCTCACAGGCATACTATGAATATCTGTCGGGTAATATAGCACAGCTTGATCTCAACGCTGTGGCTACTCTGCCGATAGACTACAGAGAGTAATTGGTTTTATAATATACATAAGGGAGGTGATTGTATGAAGAACAAGTTGATAAGGGTGTTGTCTGCCTTGCTATGTGTTGTGATTTGCATAGCTTTCAGCGGTTGTAGTGTGCTGTTTGAGACTATCGAGTCGATTATCAGACCTAAGGGTATTGTAGAGGATACGTCATTGGGCTATACCCAGATAGATAACTCGGACTTTATATACAGTCCGCATTATACTCCTAAAAAATGCACTAATTCATACGATCTCCTCGAAAATGATAATTTGCGTACGCTGTATGATATGTTGCTCGAAAATATTTACTATATATATCCGCAGGCGACATCAGGCTCAGAGCACAAAACTAAACAGGTAGTCTATGAGGATGTGTTGTTGAGTGAAGCGGATGTGCGAGTTGTAATCAAGGCGTTGACTGATGATCATCCGCAGGTGTTCTGGCTATCGACTACATTTGGATATCTGATGTCAACAGACCTAAACTATACAGCAGTACAGTTGTACTCACACTTCTCTCCTGAGAAGGTGGGCGCTATGCAAGAGGAGCTGAACACTAAGGTTAACGACTTTTTTGCATCGCTTGAGGACTCAATGACCGAGTATGAGCTTGAGCTGTATATTCACGATGAGATTGTTGATATGTGTGAATATGACGAAGAGGTCGTGCTCGATGATATACAAAGAGATAAGCTAAATGCTTTTGACCCATATGGGGTTATGGTTTTGAACAAGGCTGTCTGTGAGGGTTATGCAAGGACATTTCAGATGCTTATGAGCGGAGTTGGTATTGAGTGCATCAATATCATAGGCGATAGCCAGGATGAGCTTCATATGTGGAATGCTGTAAAGCTTGATTCGGACTGGTACTATGTGGACACTACATGGGATGATAATCCTGATGCTTCTTGCAGATATGATTACTTTAATATCAACGAAAAGCAGTTAAAAGAAGACCACGATTTTTCGCCTACTTTTGATGAGCTTACTGATGAACAAATCTGCGGTGATTCAAAGATCAATGCGACTACTGCTAATTTTGTGATACCTCAGTGTACACAGACTTCGTTTAACTACTATGTCAGAAGTGCACCGCATCTTACTGACTATGACGGTGGAGAGGTAACTGACAGGTTGTATGAGGCAACACTTGATAAAGATGAGTTCTTTCATATTTATATAGAACCTGACAAGTTGACATACGACTATGCTGTGGATAGTCTGTTCTTCTCTTATCCTCAGTATTTCTTCAACTATGCAGAAGAGGTTAACTGGAAGATACCTGATTATGCTATAGATATGTATAATCTCTCTATTGTGGAGAAAGAGCATCTGAATGTGATTACGGTTTTTCTGGAGTATATATAGGAGATTTGTATGGTTATTATTTCTGTTGATTTGGGCAAGGCGAGAACAGGACTTGCTATATGTGACAAGACGGGCTTTTTGGCATCGCCACTAACTATGATAGAGGAGAAAAGTCCAAAGGCGTTGTTGTCAAAGGTCTCAGAGGTTGTCACACAAAACAAGGCTGAGCTTGTGGTAGTCGGACTGCCAAAGAATATGGACGGCACAGAGGGCGAAAGTGCGAGAAATGCCCGTGAATTTGCTGATAAGCTAAGTGAGCTGTCGGGTATAAAAACAGTTATGCAGGATGAGCGTGGCACAACGCTGACTGCTCACGGATACCTCAGTGAGCGAGATGTGCGTGGAAAAAAGAGAAAAGCCGCAGTTGATATAGTGGCGGCTTCGATTATATTACAAGATTATTTGGATAAAAACAGAGGTGCACTATGACAGAGAATCTGATAGAAAAGATAAATATGCTTGCTAAGAAAAAGCGTGAGCAGGGTCTGAGTGAAGAAGAACAGAAGCTACAGAAAGAGCTGTACAAGGAGTATCTTGCACAGTTTCGCAGTAATTTTAAAAAGCAGCTTGATAATGTAGATGTCAAATATCCTGACGGCACGGTTGTGTCGCTCAGAGATTCTGCTAAGAAAAATAAGCAGTAACATAATAAAAGCATATTGCATATGATATATCAGGTCATAAAGAAGGAGCAAGGTTGTGCAGGTGTGTGTGGCTGTGGTGGTGCTTGTTTGTGTAGCAGGGTTTGGTCTGTTGTGCAAACAAAGCCTGAAAAGTAGTTTTGCTTGTTGTGTGCTCTCTTTTTTGTGGCAGATATTGACCTTTCATTAAATATATGAGAAAACCCCTGTAGGCTATGAAAGCTTACAGGGGTTGTTTTTAATTAATCAGTCAGTTTGTTAGCAGGGTGAGAGCCTCTTGATAAGCACTCGCACAGCGCTATGAATATGAACAGAAACGGTGTTGTGATAGGCTGATAGATGTTGACGACAGCCTGAGCACAGTAGCATATTACCGGTGCTATGAATATGAGTATAAGCTTGTTGCTCTTAGCGGTTTTGAATGCTCTTGAGACAGTTGTGACTAAAATGGACAAGTAGGCTGTGAGTCCGAGTAGTCCCTGAGTCACAAGGTAGTTTAGGTATTCATTATGCGCACAGTCAGTTGAGCTGTTGTGGAATCGTGCTGAAAGTTCATCAAAATACGGTGAGAAGACATGGAAGAAGGTGTCGCAACCGCTACCAAACAGCTTGTGTACAAAGTCAAACTGAGAGTATGCCTCTAAACCTTTTATCCAGAAGTAGCCTCTGTGGGTACCCCATCTCTCATCAAAACGCAATAGATGTGACAAACTGCCGATGTCGGAGGTTTTGTCGATGAAGGTATAGTGTACAAACATTGCACCGACAACTGCGATAACAACTGTGCCAAGTACTGCGACTATAATTGTCAGTTGCTTTTTTGGCCAGTTATTAATGTCTATGTTACTGACTTTTATTGCGTAAAGTATCAGGTAGATGATAAGAAATACAGCAACTAAGATGTAGCTGAGCTTTGAGTAGATGAGCTTTTGCGCTATTGACTCAAAGCCCTTGCTGTTGTCATTCATAAGCTTTGAGAATATTCTGAGTAACACACCTGATGCGAACATTATAGTAAAGCCAAGCGCTAATTTTTTTAGACGCTCGAAATTTCTGACACATATAAAAAGCATCAGGTAAACCATAGCGGCAAAGCCTAAGTATGCACTGCTTGAGTTAGCACATAGCAAACCTGTGTAACCACAAGCTATTGCTACAGCGCAGGTTACCTCTATGTACTTTTTGTTTGTCAGGGTGAACATCATCATAGCAAACGGCAGGAAAATACACATATAGCTTGCTATTGTATTTTTGTTGCCGATAGTTGTGCCAAAGTCAGCAACTACGCTGTCGCCGTAGCCGACCATAATATGCAGAGGGTCGATGTAGAAGAAGTTTATTACTGCAAGCAACGATATGATGCAGCCTGTGACAAGAAATGCTATGAGCACATACTCCTTGAAGATATAAAATCTTGAGACTATTAGGTACATAAACAGGTACAAGGCTATAAGCAGCAGTCCGTTGTCTCTGCCTGCACTACCAAGCAGTGAGTCGAGCTTGTGCTCTGAGAAAAGTGTGCTAAGCACTGCAAACAGGAAAAATGCTAAGAACGAGTAATCAGTAGCTGACAGCCTGAATATTGGGACTGCTTCGACTACTCGTGATTCTATGGGAGCTTCTTTGTCAAGATAATATGTCAGCGAAATAGCTAAGACGGCAATAGTCAGAGCACTTGTCAGACAGATAAAAAGAATGAATTTATCTGTGCGGGCTTTGGCGTATTGGTTTGACAGAAAAAGCTCAAAGAATGTAAACATAGCAAGCAGATAGTAGCTGACTATCGAGTTGCGCATATTGTATGAATGTTTAATTTCGTTTTTTGTTATGGATTCGCTCATGAATAGTCCTTCTTGTTAATTAAAATAAACCTCTGATGGTGTTAGCATATTCGCACAAGGTCTCAAAACTCTTGTCGTCACCAAAGTCGAATTCGCCGTCAAATGTAGCAGGGTCAAGGGTGACTTTTGTGAGTACGGTGTTCTCTACGATAAGTGAAAGCTCTGTGGGCGCTGACAGAGAATTGATTATCTGTGTGCCTTGCTCTGAGAGCTTGATGGTTATGTAGCTGTTTGTGTCATCGCTACCACATAGAGCAAAGGTATCAAAGTCGTTTTCTGATATAACTTCGTTTGAGTCTGTATCGATAAGGCTTAGGTTACAGTCTATCTCGCACCACTCGGGTTCTATAGTAAGGCTTGTGGTCGGTGGCATAGTGTGAATAGTAGGTGCTTGTGTCTCTTCTGTTGGTTGCTCACCGCAGGCACAGCAGAGTATGCAGATAGAAAGTATAGTTGTTATTAATAAAAAAATTGAAATCTTCTTCATATTATCACCATAAGATTATTTGTGTTGATATATATTGACAAAGTCAACTGAATCTATGAGAACATAGTCTGAGCCCATAACGGCTTTCATCTGTTCTTCTTGCTCTGATGACCTTGTATCAATGACAAAGTAGTCAGTCTGCTTTATGTCTTTGTAATAGTCCGGCACAGAGTAAAGCTCTGAAACAAAATAGAGGTGTGGGGTTATGAAATGTCCTGCGGTAACGCTTTTGTCTTTTGGGATTTTGCTGAGCATTTCGTCTATTTTCTCGCTGTTGTGGCCTATGTTGCTCTCGTATATAGCGTTGTTGCGGATTTTAGGAGCAAGGGTAGAAGATGCGAGTACCAGACACATAATAACTGACATCATCAAAGCAATTCTTCTCTTGTTGCCGCTTAGGTTTTTGATGCCTAAAATAGCCAGGAAGATAACCATAGCCGCAACACCGTAGGTGTACTGATAGTCGATGTTGTACTGATACTGCCAGCTTTGCATAAGGTTAATAGGAATCATAGGCAGTAAGAGCACGAGGTCTGAGATTTTGCCACTTGCAAACGGAGTGAACAAAACAGGTAGGAACATCCAGATTAAAAACGGGAATTTGTCTGCGGTAAACATCATCTTGATTAGATAACCAAGGTCGAAGATGATGCTCTTGAGTACTGATGAGTACGTCTCATCGCCGTTTATGAAGTAGTCGGATAATCTCCACATCATAACGCCCTCGGTACCGAGGGATGCGACTACTTTGTTAGCTATAATAAAGTAAAGCACAGCCATAGAAAGCATTATAGTGCCGTATATGTAGCTTTTGCGTGAGATTAAGACATATAGTGCTATTACTATAAGATAGATGGCCGCGTCTTCTTTGACCATAAGCAGCAAAAGCGAGCATACTAACATGGCTATCTTTTTCTCGCTTATGATGAAGTAGAATAAAAACAGAATGATTGTAGTCAGTAGCTTGTTCTCGTGGAAGTCATAGAAACAACCATTGAAAAGACAAGGATAAAATGCGTATATAAGTTCAAAAGCAAGTGTTGCTTTTGGAGAAAGCTCGAGCTTTTTGCAGATAAGATAGACTGCAAAAATGCCAAGTGCTACACAAAAGCTCTGTGCGTATATCAGGTATACCGGCGACCTGAAAATAAGATAGCCCGGTAACAGCAGATAGAATATAGGTGAGAAATGCACGCCGAAGTGGCTCATCTCTACACTGCGCTCAAGAGTTGTGATAGGAGCGCCTGTGGCAACCATATTCTCAAACATCTGGCAGAAGATACCAAAATCAAAGGTTGCATTCTGAAAGCTCTGATATCTAAGCGAAGTGTAATAGCCAAAATAAAGTGTACAGAAAACAAACAAGGCACCTGCTGATATCAGACATATCTTGTAGGATAATTTGAGCTTTGACAGCTCGAGCTTGTCGTCTTTTGTCAGCCATAGCACTACTATCAGGTCAACAATTGCGATACCTATGAGAAAATATATATTAATCTCGTTGTTGCCTACTGCAAACATACACGACAGTGTGACGGTAGTTATCAGCAACGCATATGGTATCAGCGAGCTGAGCTTGAGATAGTACGTCGCACAGCACAGTGCTGTCATAGCGATAATTACTATAGCAAAGAACAGCAAAAAGTTAATGGAGTTGTAGTATTGGTTGAGGTCATAAAACGCTTTGTTTCTTAACATCTGAAATATGTAAGAAAGCATAAATGATGACATGAATGCCGCAAAAATACGCTCGGGCGTCAGGTTTGCGTTCTTGAGTTTATCAAGCAGAGCAGAAGGTGTAGTGGTGTTCTTTTTGTTCATACTCAGACTCCTTGCAAAAAAATTCATATACATATTTATATTAGCACAATTAATACCTCTTAACAAGACAATATCGAAGATATTAACAAATAAATTTAAAATCTGACAGATAGTTCTTTTATTTTTGATATGTCTGTGCTAAAATATCATTTGGAGCGTGATGAAATGTTTCGAAAAATAACAAGCGAAGATAGAGAATTATACTATAAATACGCTGATTTGTTCTACAATTCAGACGTTGTCAATGCACCTGTGCCAAAAGAAAACTATAAAATAACCTTTGATGAGTTTATGCGTAGTGATGACTATGTGTGGTGCTATATATTTGAACTTGATAACAAGCCTGTGGGCTTTGCTATGCTGAGCAAAACCTTCTCCCAGGAGGCAGGAGGTATATCTGTCACGGTTGAGGAGATTTATATTGAAGAAGAATACAGAGGCAGAGGACTTGCGACAGAGTTCTTTGAATATATGAAGCGTGATATTCCTGCTGCAAGATACAGAATAGAGGTAGAAACTGACAACGAAAAGGCTATGCGACTTTATGAGCGTATGGGGTTTGAGGTTTTGCCGTATATTCAGATGGTTATAGACAAGCACAACAAAGAGTGCCAAGAGGATAAAGTATGAAGAAGCTGACGTCTTTTGTACTGTGCGTGGTGTTTGTGTGCGTGATGCTGTGCTCGTGTGCATATAATCTTGAGGGTGCAAATAAAGCAACTGATGAGATGTTCGCTCTTGATACTATCATAAGCTTTACGGTGTATGATAAAACACAAGAGCAAGCAAAGTCTGCTATAGATAAAGCTAAGCAAGAGATAACAAGATGCGAGAATCTCCTAAGCGTAAGCAAGGAAAGCTCTGATATATACAAGATAAACGAGAGTGGAAAAAACGGTGTCAAGGTAAGTGATGAGACAGCGTCTATCATCAGATATGCAAATGAAGTGTCGAGCAAGACAGACGGAGCATTCGATATATCTGTGTATCCAATTATGAAACTATGGGGCTTTGATACAAAGGACTACAAGGTGCCTGATAGCGCTGACATCAAGACAGCACTTGAGTATGTAGACTACAAGAATATAGATATAAGCGATGATAATGTGGTAACTCTAAAGGATGGTATGTCGCTTGACTTGGGCGGTATAGCAAAGGGGTATATCTCGAGTAGGCTGTATGCATTGATGCAGGATCTCAATGTTACGGCTGCTGTTATCAATGTAGGTGGTAACGTGGTGTTGTATGGCAAAAACCCTACAGGTGAGCTGTGGGAGGTTGGTGTGCAGTCGCCACAAAATTCGGACTGCTTTGCGAGTATATTCACAGAAAACACAACTATATCTACAACAGGCGCATATCAGCGTAATTTTACGGTAGGGTCTGAGACATATCACCATATTATTGATACAAAAACAGGCACACCGTGTGACAGCGACATCTCGTCTGTGTCGGTAGTTGGGATGGATAAGTATAACACTGATGCGTGGTCAACCGCTTATTATGTTATGGGTATAGATAAGGTTATAGAGTATTATAAATCAAACGAAGACGCACCTGAGTTTCTTATATTGGATGACAAGCTGTCTACTGTTTACTATACAGCAGGTGTAGGAGAAGTAGTGTTATCTGATGCGTATAGTGATATTTATGATATGGTAATAATAAAAAGATAATTATATAGAGGGGTATTTTATGCAGAGAGAAAAATTTGGTTCAAGACTTGGTTTTATTCTTATATCAGCAGGCTGTGCAATAGGACTTGGTAATGTATACCGTTTTCCTATTATCACAGGTGCTTATGGCGGTGCGGCGTTTGTACTCATTTACATAGCGTTTTTGATTTTGCTTGGCTTGCCTGTTATGCTTACAGAGCTGTCGGTAGGCAGGGGTAGTCAGCGCAGTATAGCATCATCGTTTGAAGTGTTACAAAAGCCTAACGGTAAATGGGGCTTTATGAAATATGTAGGTGTAGCGGGAAATTACCTGCTTATGATGATGTACACACTTATTTCAGGTTGGATGTTTATATATTTTGTTAAATATCTAAGTGGTTCGATGGCGTCTATACAGGGAACACAGGCACTCGAAGAGACTTTTGGTGCAATTGCAACCAATACCGGCACTAATATTCTGGCTTGTTACGCAGTTTGTATTATAGGTCTTTTGGTGTGTGCACTCGGACTACAAAACGGTGTTGAGCGTATTACAAAGGTAATGATGATAGCTCTGCTTGTTCTGCTTGTAGGACTTGCGGTATATTCGTGCACGTTGTCAAATGCGTTGGAGGGACTTAAGTTTTATCTTGTTCCTGACTTTAAGAGCATGAAAGAAGCAGGTGTTATGACGGTTGTGTCTGCCGCAATGGGACAGGCGTGCTTTACGCTGTCGCTTGGTATCGGCTCTATAGCTATTTTTGGTAGCTATATAGATAAGGACAGAAAGCTTATGGGTGAGGCTGTTACAATTATCTCGCTGGATACTTTTGTTGCATTGATGGCAGGACTTGTAGTTTTTCCTGCATATTTTACATACAATGGCAAGCCGCTTACTGAGGCTGATGCAAATGCCAAGTTCTTGTTTAATACTCTTACTTCTATTTTTAACGAGATGAAGGGCGGTCAGCTTATAGGAACCTTGTTCTTCCTGTTTATGCTGTTTGCCGCAATGTCTACTGTAATTGCCGTGTTTGAGAATATAGTTTCTTTCTGGCTTGAAAAGACAAAGCTAAGCCGTAAATTAGTTTGCCTTATAAACGTAGGACTGATGCTTGTGCTTACTTTGCCGTGTATTTTCTCGCAGAGTATATGGTCAGAAATCAAGGTGTTCGGTCTTAACTTTATGGACCTCGAGGATACTATTGTATCAAAAATATTGTTGCCTTTGGGTAGTCTGTGCTATGTTATCTTCTGTACAACCAGATATGGTTGGGGTTGGGATAAATTCTATGTAGAGGTAAATCAGGGCAAGGGTATGACTGTGCCTAAGTGGCTAAGACCATATATGACATATGTTCTGCCATTTATCATTGTTATCGTATTTATTTTATCGTTTGTATAAACTGAGTTTAAAATCGTAAAAAATTCAAGAAATGTTCAACTTTTCTTCAAATTTCTAACATAATAATGAAATATAATTTTTCCATCAAATAAATTATTTGTGTAATAATATATTTGTAGTGATTTTGTTGATATGTTATTTGGAGGTGTAATATATGTCGGACAATAGATTTGACGACCTGTTTAAAGATGAGAGCGCTCAGGTGTACTCGTCAGATAATTTGGTAGAGAGTGTAGGCAACGGTGTATCTGAAGATACTCAGGATAGTGTCAACAGTTCATCTTATGATACTGCTTTTGCTAAACCATATGTTCAACAAGAGCAGGGGACATATGTACAGCAGTTTGGTAACAATGAGCCTGTAAATGATGCAAACGCAAGGTGGAATGCGTATAATGCAAACGCAAACTTTGCACAGGCTAATCCTTATCAGCATGGTGCTGATTATGCGCAACAGACCCAAATTCAAAGAAGAAAGCCTAAGAAAGAAAAGCGTAGACTGCCGATAGGCTTTGTAGCGGTTATGCTTGTTGTCTGTGTTGTTGTATCAGCTGTAGCGGGTGTTGCAGGTGCTATGTACTATACACAGAAGAAGGCAGAAAATGTACAGATATCTACAAACGGCGCTATGGTAATAAACAAGGTTGAGATTGATGAGCAGACTGCACAGAAGCTGGCGGATAAATCAACTGCACAAATTACAGAAGAAGTTGCTGACAGCGTGGTGGAGATAACAACAGAGGTTATGACTACCAATAACTTTTATGGTCAGTATGTTTCTCAGGGTGCAGGCTCGGGTGTTATTATATCTACAGATGGATATATCGTCACCAATAACCATGTTATAGAGGGTGCTACCTCGGTTACTGTTACGCTTAGGGACAGGACAAGCTACTCGGCTGTGCTTGTGGGTACTGACAGTATAGTTGATATAGCGTTGCTGAAAATTGAAGCAACAGGACTCAAAGCTGCTACCTTTGGTGACTCTGATAAACTCAAGGTAGGAGATAAAGCTGTGGCTATCGGTAACCCGCTGGGTCAGCTCGGAGGAACGGTAACAGACGGTATAATATCTGCGCTTGACAGAGATGTTGTAATTGACGAGGAGACTATGAATCTGTTACAGACAGATACTGCTATAAACCCCGGTAACTCAGGCGGTGGACTGTTTGACGGTCAGGGCTCTCTGATAGGTGTAGTTGTTGCAAAGTCGTCAGGTGAGGAGATAGAAGGCTTGGGCTTTGCTATACCTGTAAATGATGTAATCGATATTATCGATGACCTCAAGGAGTACGGCTATGTAAGAGGTAGGGTGTCGCTTGGTATGGACCTGATGGATCTGTCTAACGAGATGTACTCTATGTATTACTTCGGTAATTCAAAGCCGGGCTGTTATGTGTACACAGTTGAGCGTGGCTCTAACGCAGAGGCTGTGGGCATTAAGCAGGGCGATAGAATTGTATCTGTCAATTCTACAGAGATTACGGCAAAGGCTGATGTAGATACAATTTTGAAGGATGCATCGGTTGGTGATGTTATTACTATAGAAATTGAGAGACTCGGACAGACAGCCACTACAGAGCTTGAGCTTGAGGAGTATGTTCCTACTACAAGAAGTAGTGCTGAGCAAAGCGATGTAGATTTGTTTGAACAGTTTGGTTTTTAAACTTTATATGTAAAGAAAAAAGGCAGTTCATACGAACTGCCTTTTTGTTATATATTACGGTTATTCTTCTGTTGAGAGTGCTTTGAGTATCATATTGGCGCACATATAGACATTGCCACCGCCCATAGTGAGCACGAGGTCGCCGTCCTTTGCATTCTTGACGATATAGTCTGTGATATCCTCAAAGCTGTCAATGCACACGCTGCCTTCTATTTTTGCACCTAAATCGGTATTGTATATGTCATAGGTGTTGGTCTCTCTGACAGCTAATATCTCAGAGATGATAGCTACATCAGGTATAGATAAGGCGGTTGCAAAATCGTCGAGTAGCATTGATGTACGGGAGTAAGTGTGAGGCTGGAAAATTGCCCATACTTTGTTAAAGCCCATATCCATAGCAGCAGTTAATGTTGCAGTGAGCTCTGTAGGATGGTGAGCAAAGTCATCGGCTACGGTGATGCCCTGTGGCTTGCCTAAGACTTCGAAACGGCGGTGCACACCTGAGAATTTGTGAAGGTGCTCTGAGATTTCCTTAGGGGTTGCACCCAAATAAGCAGCGGTTGCGGCTGCAGCGAGTGCGTTGTAGGTGTTGTGCTTGCCAGGTACTGTGAGCTCGATTTCGCATAGTTTCTCGCCCTTTGACATAAAGTCAAATTTTGAGAAAGCGCCATGTACTGTTGTTACATTCTCGGCATAGTAGTCGTTGGTGCTGTTAAAGCCGAAGGTTATCTTCTGTATATCGACATCCTTGACAGCGTCTACGGTGTTCTCGTCATCACCGTTTATCACAAGCAGACCACTGGTCTGGCGAGCAAATTTATTGAATGATTTTTTGATATTGTCGAGATTTTTGAAATAATCAAGATGGTCAGCGTCAACATTTAAGATAATAGAGATGTATGGTGTGAGCTCAAGGAAGGTGTCGACATACTCGCATGCCTCACATACGATGATGTCGCTCTGACCAACATATGAGTTGCCACCGATAAATGGCAGTTTGCCACCGATTATCGCAGATGGGTCAAAACCGCTACCGATAAGTACTTGTGAGAGCATAGCTGTGGTGGAGGTTTTGCCGTGAGTACCTGATACTGCGATAGAGCGGTTGTAGCGTCTGGTGACTATGCCGAGCATTATGCTACGCTCTATGCACGGGATTCCCTGCTGTCTTGCAGATATAAGCTCAGGATTGTCGTCTTTGACAGCGGCTGTGTATACAACAAGCTGTGTGCCTGTTACGTTCTCTGCCTTGTGTCCCATAAACACCGGGATGTTGTAGCTTCTGATGCGCTGTAGGGTGTCGCTCTCATTGCAGTCGGAGCCTGTGAGCTCAAAGCCCTCGCTATGTAAAATCTCAGCAAGCGGACACATACCGCTACCGCCAATGCCGATGAAATGAATCTTTTTGATATTATCAAGTAGATGGTCGTAGTTCATAATCTATTGCCCCTCACAATACAGATATATACTTATTATAGTGGTTATTTGCGTAAAAATAAACATCTGTGTCAATTTTGTTACTACTTTTTGATTTATTTTTATTATATAGAAAAATAAGTATCGCTGTTACTGTATAATTTTAAGTTGAAAGTAAGGCTTTTTTGGGAGGTTATTCCTTTGAAAAAGAACGATATTGTGCGTATGCAGATAGTTGATATGACTGCTGATGGTAGCGGTGTCGCAAAGACCGAAAATGGCGAGGTTGTTTTTGTAAAAGACAGCGCTGTGTCGGATGTCTGTGACATAAGAATACTCAAAGTCAAGAAGAATCTGTCATACGGCAAGATAGAGAAAATTATAAGTAAATCTGCAGATAGGGTAGATAGCGACTGCGAGATATCTGCTCGTTGCGGTGGCTGTGTGTACAGGCACATAAGCTATGATAGCGAGCTCAATATAAAGCAGAAGAAAGTCTGTGACGCTGTGTGCAGAATAGGCGGACTTGATAAATCTTTGGTGAAGGACATAATCGGCGCTTCTGACAGAGTAGACAGATACAGAAACAAAGCACAGATACCTATGCAAAGAGATGCAAACGGTGAGGCTGTTATGGGATTTTACAGCAGACACAGTCACAAGGTGGTTGACTGTATGGATTGTAAAATTTCGTCTGAAATTTTCGGACAGATTTCGCTATTGGTCAAAGAGTTTATCTCAAAATATCCACACCTTATATATGACGAGCAGAGTCATAGCGGAAAACTGAGGCATCTGTACCTGCGTATTGGTGAATTAACAGGTGAGGTTATGGTCTGCTTTGTAGTGAATGGTGAGAGCTTTGAGCATCAGGATGAGATTTTTAATTCTATTTTAGAAAAATACCCTGAGGTAAAAAGCATCATAATAAACGTTAATACAAAGGATACTAATGTAATATTAGGCAATAAAAACATAACAGTATACGGCAAGGATAAGATAACTGATGTGCTGTGTGGTCTTAAGTTTGAGCTGTCACCGTTGTCGTTTTATCAGGTTAACAGGCTTCAGGCTCAGCGACTATACGAAAAAGCACGGGAGTATGCACAGCTTTCAAGTGACGATGTACTGCTTGATTTGTACTGCGGTACAGGTACAATAGGACTTACTATGGCAAGTTTTTGCAAGCAACTTATAGGTGTTGAGATTATAGAGGACGCTGTCAAAAACGCTCGTCAGAATGCAGAGAACAATGGTATAGACAACGCTCAGTTTATCTGCTCGGATGCGACAAATGCTGCAGAAAAGCTAAAACAAGACGGAACAAAGCCGACTGTAGTTGTAGTTGACCCGCCAAGAAAAGGGCTGACACAAAAGCTTGTGGATACTATCACACAGATGTCACCTGACAGGGTAGTGTATGTGTCGTGTGACCCTGCTACACTTGCAAGGGACTTAAAGCAATTTACAGAGAATAATTATTCTGTAAAAGAAATAACGCCGGTAGATTTGTTTCCACGTACAGCACATGTTGAGTGCGTCTGTCTGCTGTCAAGAAAATAAATTTAGGAGGATATTATGGCGAGAGAAATTCAACCAAAAGACACAACAAGGAATATGGCATATGAACTTTGGATGAAAGCGCCGAATCCGATGGTTACTTTCTTTAAGACTTTAGACGTAACAAATTTAGT
>JAZQBV010000010.1:0-15152 GCA_045545935.1 Ruminococcus sp.
TGTACGTTTACTGCAACAAACACGGTCTGATGAAAACGAAAATATAGCTTTACATTCAAAGAAACAGCCGATGAGATTTCAATTTCTCATCGGCTTTATAATTATACTCATATATGCTGTTTTCTTTTCTCTATCGCACAAAAAGATAACCTCTGCAATCCTTTTGGGATATACAGAGGTTAGATATTATGAATTTACTTTCTCGGTTAGCTCTTCTGTTTCATCTACTTCATCAACTTTTGAAGTAAGTTTCTTGATGCCGTCAATAACAACGCAGACACCGAGAATGATGATAAGAGTTGCAAAAGTGAGCTGTAAAACATCACCGAAGATGTCAGCACTTGCAGCTGTGAAGAGTGCTTTTGCTTTTGAGAATATTGTCATAGAAAGTGCAGTGAAGGTTACTGCCATCATCACGCCCATTGGAACGTATAAGAACCAGCGAACTTTCTTCTTTCTCTTGAGGAACACCGCACAAGCAAGGAAAGCAAACACAGACAAAAGCTGATTTGATGCACCGAACAATGCCCATATATTCTTGTAACCAACAAGTGTCAGACCGAATGAAAGAGCGAGTGTGATAACTGTTGCGAAGTATTTATTTGTCAGAACCTTTCTCACAACGCCCATATTCTCATCGCTTATAGAATCATCGAGGAAAAGCTCCTGGAATGAAAGTCTTCCGACTCTTGCAACAGAGTCAAGTGATGTGAGTGCAAAGGCTGAAATAGAAAGTGTGATAAGTGTAAATACAACGTCGTTTGGTAGTCCCATCTTTGTGAGGAAGCCTGCCACTGCACCTGCGAAAATCTGAGCAGGTGTTTCAAGTCCCTGTGCTGATGCTTCACCGGTTGCAAATGATGCAACTGCAATAAGTGCAACAACAGCGAGCATGCTTTCTAAAAGCATTGAACCGAAAGATACAGGCAACATATCTTTTTCGTTTTTAATCTGCTTTGATGCTGTGCCTGATGATACGAGTGAATGGAATCCTGAAACCGCACCGCAAGCGATAGTTACGAAAAGTATAGGAAAAAGATAATTTCCGTCAACATTAAAGCTAGTGAAAGCAGGCAAGTTAATCTGCGGATTTGCCACAAAAACACCAACAACAGCCGCTACAATCATAGCAACTAGCAGGTAGCTGTTGAGGTAATCTCTAGGCTGTAAAAGAAGCCACACAGGCACAACAGACGCAATAAAGATATAGACAAAAACAAAGCCGTGCCAAGCGTTGAGCGGAAGAAACACAGGAAACTGCAGACCGATTACAATAGCTAAAACAAGCAATGCGATAGCGATAACTGTGTTCACTATAGTTGGGAGTTTTGTGTATCTAAGCAAAAGTCCAAGCAAGACAGCGAATACGATGAACATAATAGAAGTAGTTGCAACAGCTCCGTTTGCTACGATATTCGCACTTTTTACTCCGTCAGTTACTGTGTATCCCATAAATGTGCCTGCAACAATATCTGCAAAAGCTGCTACAACAAGAATACAGAATAGCCATACAAACAGCAGGAACATTTTCTTTCCTGTTTTACCGATGTACTTTTCGATTATGTATCCGATACTTCTGCCCTTGTTTCTGACAGAAGCGTACATAGAAACAAAGTCCTGTACAGCACCGAAGAACACACCACCGATAAGCACCCACAAGAGCACAGGAACCCAACCAAAAATAGCCGCCTGAATAGGGCCATTGATAGGACCTGCACCCGCAATAGATGCAAACTGATGACCGAAAACAACGCTCCTTGGAGCAGGTTCATAGTCAACACCATCTCTCTGCTCGTAAGCAGGAGTTTTTCTACTAGGGTCTATTCCCCACTTCTTTGCAATCCATCTGCCGTAAAGCACATAAGCTAAGAACAACACGACAAGGGATATAAGCATAATAGTTATACCGTTCATATAATCCTCCTTAAACTTAGAGTATCAAAACCGATTTAATCGAAACCGCAGTTTATCGATGATTTTATTATAGTACTATGATTTTTCTCACGCAAGTATTTTGTTGTATTCTTTGATTACTGTAGGTCAGAATTTGATACGGTAAATTGCTTGACTTCAGCTATATTCTAAGTTACACTTTTATTAAATAATGTTGTGTTGAGGTATCTATATGGGCAACAAAAAGAACAAAAGGCATCCAAACAGTAGAACAAAAAATTCTAAGATACTTAATGAAGAAAAAACATCATATTGGAGATTTATATTTGATTTAATCGCGTCAATAGTTGCTATTTTTTCTATTTTGATTTCCATTGGTACATTAACAGAAATGAAAATTGACAGGAAAGTAGCATATAAACCTACGCTTCTTTTTAATCCTGCTCAGTATGAATTTTCATGGGATGAAAACGGAAATTCCGAATTGTTTGCTATATCAACACCTGACGAGGCTGATACCACATATAAATACAAAGAAGATGGCTCTATTACGGCCACATTAAAAATTCCTGTTAACATAATAGGAGACGGTATACAACAGTTTTCTATTGTTAATGTAGGAGTTGGAACTGCAAAAGATATTACATTCGATTGGAATTCATCAAACCTTGAAAAGCTAAATACTTACTTAATTGAATTTGATCCATCTAAAAAATCCTTTATGTCGTCAAATCAAAGCTGTGTTTTTAGTTCTAACGAAAAAATCGTAGCAACTTCATTTCCCGAAAGCACAACTCTTATGTATATGTTACCAGAGGCAAGTAAAGAATATCAATTACCTCTTCCTTCTGCATACTATATCTTAATTCAGGAAATTATCAAATCAAATGCATATAATGAGGACTTTCCACCTTTGTTACTAACAGCAAAATATCGAGATATACAAAACAATGTGTACACCGATGTATTCTTAATTAAAGTAAAATTGATTTTAAGAGAAGAATTCCCTTCTGGTGCAGGTAGTGCAACATTCCAACTCGTACCACTATTAGAAAGTTTTTGATTCATTGCTTTACTACAAATAACAAACAAAAGTACCCCCTGAGAAGGTGTTTTTTGAACACTTTCTCCGGCAGTTTTTACGACCACAGTTTGTCCCACTTACAAAACTGGAGTACATGGAAACAGTGTAGATAAGAGTGCTAAAGAGTATGCTTTCGTGTAGCAAACACCACTATATGTAGTGGTTAGCGTTAGAAATAAACGGAATATATTGTTCTTTCCGTCTTTGGGACCAGGATGCCGCAGGTTCAAGTCCTGTCACCTCGACCATAAAAGAGCAGATACTCATTAGAGTGTCTGCTCTTTTTGCGTTTAGATACAACACAGGACTTGAAGCTTAAGAAGGCTTTGAGCGTTAGTTACCGCTCAAGTATAAAGTATAATACAACTTCTTTGTCAACACTTTTATTATACAAACATTTCTTTATTTTCCTCTCTATTATTTGCTTACAATAATGTAGATTTTGAACAGTCATATCTATGTGTGCTGATATATCTGCACATTTGGAAATAAAAAAGCCGATGAAGAACCGTTTCCTCATCGGTTGTTACATTTTTATTCGCAGTAGATTTCTATAGCTTCGCTTATAAACTGAGCAGTGCCTGTTGCGTGTTTATCGATGTTTTCTTTGAAGCGTTCATCACCAACATACATCTGACCGAGACCTTTGAGAATATCGTTCTCACAGGTGTAGTAATTCTCTGTTATGTAGCTTTGCAGTTCTTTTACAAGAGCTTGTGCTTTGTCTGAGTCGGGTGTTTGTCCGCTTTGCAAACAAACTGCAAATTCAGCTAATACTGCACTTAGTCCGTCATTCACCTGTTGCCATTTGTCCCTGCTATAGTCAACAGTTTTTAGTTCGTGTTCTTTATATGCATCTGTTTTGCCCCAGCGTTCTTTTGCTTCAGCTTCATACTGTTTACGAGCGGTATAAAATTTGTTGTTATCAAACACGTTCATCGTAATCTTTCCTTTCTCGGCATCATCAAGAGCATCTATGATTCTCTCAAGACGTTGCTTTTTGAGAATCAAGAGTTTTCTCTGCTCTTTGAGTGCTTTTTGCTTATCGTAATCGGGAGAGGATAAAATCTCTGAAATGCTTTTAAGCGAGAAATCGAGCTCTTTGAAAAACAATATCTCCTGTATACGCTCAAGAGATTTTTCATCATAAAACCGATATCCGTTTTGTTCGTCAACAAAGGCAGGTTTCAGCAGATCTATTTCATCGTAATAATGGAGTGTACGCACGCTAACTCCACAAAGCTCAGAGAATTCTTTAATATGCATTTTCATAGAATCACCTCTCTGCTGTAGAGTATAAAGTATAACGCAACGTCAGAGTCAATACTTTTATTATACAAACTTTTCTGTGCTTTCTCAATCCCTATTCTTTGATTATAGCAGGTCAGATTTTGACTTGACAATAAATACTCACTAAGCTAAACTTTTCACATAAACTGTTTACGGAGTGATTATGTGGCAAAAACCTTTGATATAATAACAAGCGAATTTCGTTTTTATATGCTATGGGATGAATATAGAGTAGATAATCTTGCATTGGACGTTACAAAAAAAGATGATGTAATTCTTGCTATTCGCAAAGCTTATATAGATATGACTGTACGCACAATTGATGGGTTGGGTTTGAGTTTTATCGACAACATAAAAAAAGAGGATAAAAAATTTCTCAAAGATAAGATTAATAACTGCATAGAAACAAAAGAAAATGAAATCCTGGAAGTAAAGAGTTGGTTAGCTGAAGAAATAGCAAAAATTTTCAAAGGTGAAAGAAAATTTGAGCACACTAAACTTTGCGAAGAATTTCTTGAAAAATTTAATAACGCAATAGATAAAATCAACAAAAGTATACGAGAGATAAATATCGCAAGACAGGTTGACGAAAGCAGTCATACCATTGACACCTCGAAAATCCATTTCGGAAAAGCTCAAAAAATTGTGAATATGACTTTCAAGTATCTTATGTTATTTGATAACGCACAAAAATATGAAGAAATTTTCAAGCAATGCCATATGCCGATTGACTCTTATATAATTGATTATTTCAATACTGTTGAAAATTTAGCAATCAAAAAATCTTGGAGCAATTTCGATGAAAAATCAGATTACACTCCTTTTCAAAACAGCATTAATAAATATTGTAAAGGAAAAGAAAGGACTGCAAAAGGAACTGAACTGACAGGTTTTTCGTTATACGATGAATTCACAATTTGGCATGAAGGTAAAAATATCAAAAATAATTAAAAGCTAAACTAAACACTGTATAAAATGGTGTTGACAAGTGTTTTATCAGATGATACTATGTCAGCGTAGGTGTTCTCTGCACCATTAACCATACTTATTTGTATGTGAGCAGAGGACACCTTTGTTTTTTTGCTATAAAATCAACTATTTATAAAAATAAAACTTGACTTATTCATAACCCTAAGCTACCATACACAAAAAACCACTCCCTGAGAAGATGCTACTACGCACATTCTCAGGGAGTTTTTGCAACCACATTTTATCTCACAGATAAAACTGAAATATTCAAATCAATGTAGATAAAAATGTCAAAGAGTATACTCTATCACGCTATTTACTACTATATAGATTGTTTAGGACAAAAGCAACCCAAGCAGAGTATATCTTGTCTCTTCAGTACCAAGCCCTTCATAATCTTCCTCTGGTATATCATCATAAATAATAGTTAAGGTTGTATTTCTCTTGTTCCATTTAACGCTAACACCTGTACTATCAATAGCTGACTGCACATCATTTGCATTTAGTCCGAGAGCCTTAGCAGTATCATCAAGAATTGTCTGATCATCCTTACCTGAGAACACTCTTGCATTCATGAGCTTCTCAACAAGAAACTCCTCAAATATCTCCTGTGGCGATGTTTCAGGTGGACAACAAGTACCAACCACATTACCTATAGATGTAACAGCAAGAACAGGTCCGAATTTACTTGCGTCCTGATTTTTCCATACAGCAGCCTGTAGAGTTTTAATATTATCCCATGGATTCTCATATATATCGCTATTACAATAAGCTGTATCTCCAAGTACTGTCGAATCAAACATAAGGTCATACGTCTGCATGCATGTATCAGTAACAAAAATCACGCAGTAAATTTTACCCGGTTCTATTGTAATACCCTTTTTAGTAAGGTTATATGACCAGATACCGTCACCGTTATCAGTAGCGTTTTCATTCTTTGAACCCCAAGCATAAAAATAATCTTTACCATACTCCCAGATATGAAAACGAATGTACTTAAAGTTACTCCAACCTGTAGTTGAAGCATCAAAGTGCAAGAATACATCCTCAGCATCACCGGCAGGAGTATACAGAGCATGGTTGATAACCACAGTATCTATCATCTTAGCCAAGAACAACTGAATTTCAGTTGCGTCCATAACTGTTACTTTGCCATCACGATCAACATCAGCAAGCATAGTTGAAATCTCGCTGATGGTACTAAACTGAGCGAGTGCAAGCTGAATTTCGGTAGCGTCCATCACAGTAGTTTTTCCGTCACCGTCAGCATCGCCCATATATCCATGAATTTTACCATTAATATAACCTTGATTTGCTTTATCAAATTTGCTTAATAAATACTGTGCAGATGTCGCTCTTACAAGCTCATTGTTATTTTCAGCACCTATGCTAACAGTTGAAACAACAAGCATAGCAAGCATAAGCGAAAATACTAAAATAACCGAAGTTAACTTTTTCATAAATATTCCTCCTTATTTAGAGTGTATATTTATTATACCACATAATAATATATGTCTTCAATTGTCAAATTACATATATTTAATATACCTCCATTGTATATTATGCCTGATACAAATATGTATCAATTACATCAGAATTCAACACACAAAACAACCGCTGTAGAATAGCCCACAGCGGTTGTTTTCATATATTCAATATATCATTTCATAACATTGTCATTAAACTTCTTAGCTTTGTCCGATATCTCTCTGAGCTCTTCCAAAGACAATTTGTCAAGATTCTCAAGCTTGTCCACAAAATTTGCTACACTGTCCTTGTGCTGCAGCTCGATAATCTGATTATAAAAATTGACCACAACACCCGTGACAATAGCGATAACAATAAGCGAGTATGCCGTGAGAAGCACCGATATCACCTTAGCTACAAAGCTTGTAACAAGCACATCGCCAAAACCTGTAGTAGATATAACTGCATAGCAGTACCACAGAGCATCTGTATAGGTAGAAATACCCGACTCAAATATCTGTATAACAAGTGCTGCACACAAAATAAAAATCAGATAGCCTAACAATATCGTATGAGCCTTGGTCCTGACAAGTATTTTCTTGAGCATTCTGAGTTTTTTCATATAGTCACTTCCTCTTGAAAGGTCATAATTTTGTGATATAATTGATTATAACATCAGATTTTGTAAATTACAACAGACAGAGGGTGCACTATGAAAAAAGACAACGCTTTTTTGGGTACTGATCCGGTAGGCAAACTGCTACTGAGATTAGCAATACCTACCATTGCCGCACAGCTAATCAATATGCTTTATAACATAGTCGACAGAATCTACATTGGTCATATGCCGGTAGACGGTGACCTCGCTCTGACAGGCGTGGGTGTATGTATGCCTATCATACTGATTGTGTCAGCGTTTGCCGCATTTATCAGCTCGGGCGGTGCACCACGTGCCTCGATATTTATGGGTAAAGACGACATAGACTCAGCAGAGAAGACTCTGTCCAGTTGCTTTATTATGCAGGTGATTATGTCTGTTGTTCTGACAATAGTCCTTCTGATATGGCACGAAGACCTGCTCATGATGTTTGGCGCAAGCGAGAATACCATCGACTTTGCTACAAGCTACATCAAGATTTACGCTATCGGTACTATCTTTGTACAGCTCACCTTGGGTATGAGTGCATACATAACCGCACAGGGCTTTGCAAAAGAAGGTATGCTCACCGTAACTATCGGTGCTGTATGCAACATCGTACTCGACCCTATCTTTATCTTCGCTTTTAATATGGGTGTTCGTGGAGCAGCACTTGCTACTATCATATCTCAGGGTATCTCTTGTATATGGGTACTGTACTTTTTGACAGGCAAAAAAACCGTACTCAGACTCAATCTGAAAAAGCTCAGATTCCATGCAAATCTCGCCATCCCTTGTCTTGCCTTAGGACTCGCTCCGTTTATAATGCAGTCAAGCGAGAGCATCATCTCAGCGTGTTTCAACTCGTCATTACTTAACTATGGCGGTGACGTTGCAGTAGGTGCTATGACAATTCTCACAAGCGTTATGCAATTTGCTATGATGCCCCTACAGGGACTCTCTCAAGGAGCACAGCCTATCCTCAGCTACAACTTCGGTGCTCAGAGAATATCCCGTGTCAAAGGCACCTTTAGGCTACTGCTTATCTCAAGCCTTACCTACTCCACAGTTTTGTGGGCATTCATTATGCTGTTCCCTCGCGCTTTCGCATCAATATTCACAACAGACGCTATACTGCTCGACTTTACAATGAACGCATTGCGTGTGTACTGCGCAGTACTGTGTGTATTCGGCATACAGATAGCCTGCCAGATGACCTTTGTCGCTTTAGGCAACGCAAAGTCGTCTATCTTAGTCGCAGTTATGAGAAAATTCATACTACTCATACCGCTGATTTATATTATGCCTAATTTTATGAGCGACAAGACCATGGCTGTATATACAGCAGAGCCGGTTGCAGATATATTAGCTGTTACCTTTACTGCGGTGCTGTTTGTCTTTCAGTTTAAGAAAGCGCTTGGCAACTACAAGCTATGCGACCTTCATACCCACTCTATCTACTCTGACGGCACCTGCACTCCAAAGGAGATATTAGAGCAGGCACAGTCTATAGGTCTTGGTGCTGTTGCCTTGTGTGACCACAACACTATAGCAGGTATTCCCGAGTTTTTAGAGAATTCGAAGGACTACGATGTTGAGGCTGTGCCGGGTGTCGAGATAACCGCAGAGTACTCAGAGCACGAGGTTCATATCTTAGGGCTTTTCATAGACCCTGACAAGTACGACATACTCAATGATTTTCTTGATAAAATCAAAGAGAGAAAGCTTATCTCCTATAACGAGCTGTACAAAAAGCTCACACAAGACGGCTATGATATATCCTATGATAACATCTTCAAGCAAGCCAAAACAGGCTCTATCAACCGAGTGCATTTCGCACAGGAGCTCGTGCGTTGCAATTACGCACAAAGCATCAGCGAGTGCTTTGACACCCTGCTCAAAGAAAACGGCAACTACTACACTCCCGCTAAGCGTTGCGATGCATTTGATGTCATATCAATGCTATCATCTATCGGTGCTGTGCCTGTGCTTGCACATCCATTCTTAAACTTAGACGAAACACAGCTCTACGATTTTCTGACCAAAGCAAAGTCACACGGTCTGTGTGCTATCGAGACAAACTACTCACTCTTTGACAAAAAGCAAACAAAAAGAGCTATCAGCATATCAAAGCGTGCAAACCTGCTCACAAGTGGCGGTAGCGATTTTCACTCAGACAACAAGCCCGATATAAAACTCGGCACAGGCAAAGGTGAGCTCAAAGTACCGTACGAATACTGCCTGAATCTCAAAGCGTGTGCAAAGCAAAACTAACTATCACAATACAAAACGCCCGACCACTTTTGGTCGGGCGTATCTTTTTTTATACACTCTTCTTTACAGATTCTTCTGTCGCCTCAACACAGTACTCGCTGTCGTCAAGTCCTGTATCTACAAATACAAGATTCCCAAAACTCTTCTGTAGCATACTCACAAAAGGTCTTGCTATCACAACAAGTGCACCAAGCACTCGTGACAAGTACAGCTTTTTAGGTAGTGCCTGTGCTATGTATTTTGCCATCTTGCTTGTGTTCATATACTCTGTGTTTTGTGGCAGGAACACTCCCGAAAGCTTTCTGTCGATTACCATCTTTACAAAAGACGAGAGGTTGTCTATGTATATAAGGCTTCTCTCATTCTTGACAAGTGGAAAGAACGGTAGCTTTCTGACAAGCTTGACCACGGTCTGAAAATTACCCTTGCATCCTTTGCCGTATACCATCGGCGGTCTTACTATAGATACTGTAAAATCATCGTCTGCAAGTTGACCAAGCCCCTGCTCAGCCTGATATTTTGATATGCCGTAATGACTGTTAGGACAAGGCTTTGTGTTCTTATTTATAGTACCTGTTTTCATACCGTAGACATTCACCGTGCTCAAAAACACAAACTGCCCTACTTGTGCTTTCTTTGCCTTGTTTGCGACCTCAAGTACCAAGTCTCTGTTGACCTTATAGTACAGGTCCTTTATCTCTTCTGTCTCTTTCTTGTGTACAATTGCCGCAACATGAAACACAACGTCATATTTAGAGAAGTCATACTCTTGCCACTTTGGGTCTAACATATCAAGCGTATCAACAGTATAATCAGTTGCAAAATTGTCTGTCACATAACTTTCAAATGAGGTGCCGATATAGCTATTCGCACCGGTAATAAGTATCTTCTTCATAACCCGTCACTACCAATCAAAAAATTCGTTTCTACTGCTACAATTCTACATTAAAACCCACCCGATGTCAATTATATATCACCTGCACAAACAGCACTCAAAAACCTTGTTTTCACCCCTGTGTCAGACTGATTTTTCTATTGCTATTTAGAAATTAATGTGATATTATTAAGTGGGTATGTAGATATATTTTCATAATAATGAAATATAAGGGGAAGTAAAATGAATTATTTAGTAATCGTAGCGCATCCGGACGATGAGGTACTGGGTGCAGGCGCAACCATCCGCAAGTTAATACAACAGAATCACCAAGTAGCAGTTTGCGTTATGGTAAGCCAGGCCGGTGCCAGAAAAGACCTTTCTGACACTTTAAGCGAAGATGAAAAATCAGCTATGGAGCTTTTAGGTGTAAAAAAGGTATACCATGCCGATTTCCCTAATATCAAGATGAATACTGTTGCTCATCTGGATTTAGTGCAATTTATCGAGCGTTGCATCGAGGACTTTTCTGCCGATGCAATTATTACACACCACCCCGCTTGTACAAACGATGACCATCGTGTAACAAGCAGTGCGGCTCAGGCAGCGTCAAGATTATATCAGCGCAGAGCAAATATCCCCCCACTAAAACGCCTTATGTATATGGAAGTCTTATCCAGCACAGAGTGGTCGCTGGATTGTTCCGCTAACCGTTTCACTCCAAACTACTTTGTTGAAATCGGCGAGGACGGCTTGGCACTCAAGCTGCAGGCATTAGAAAAGTACAAAGGTGTTATGCGACCTTACCCTCACCCTCGAAGCGAAGAGGCTATCAAGGGCCTTTCTGCCTACCGTGGTGCACAGGCAGGACAGAACTACGCAGAAGCTTTTGAGTGTGTTTTTTGGAGGGAATAAATGTATCGAATCTTAAAACGTATCTTTGATATTTTATTTGCGCTCTTGTGTATTCTGATTTCCTCACCATTTTGGTTAGTTGCAATTATCGGAATCAAAGTGTCCGCACCCGGTCCGATTTTTTATATGGCTAATCGTGTCGGCAAGAACGATACTGTTTTCAAAATGTACAAGTTCCGCTCCATGCGTGTAGGCAAAGCCAACGAGGCGGTTTTCAGAGGCGATGAAGACAGAATCTTTCCTTTTGGCGCATTTATCCGTTCAACTAAAATTGATGAATTACCACAGCTTATTAACATTCTGCTCGGCGATATGAGCGTTGTCGGACCACGACCTGCGGCTGTAGATCAAAAGTCCATCACCCGTGGCGGAAGATTCAGCGCATTATCAAACGAGGCCGCAGGGCTCACCGGTACTGCTGCTATTTACGACTACATATACGGCGACACAGTTTTAGACGAAGAAGAGTACACAAAATCAGTTTTGCCTACCCGACTTTCGCTTGACTTATATTATATAAACCATATGAGCTTTTGGCTGGATATAAAGCTGATATGGTACACCTTTGTTTGCATCATTTACACTCTATTCAAGAAACAACCAAGCAAAATATTAAACGAACTGCTTGCTTATGCACAGCAGGAGAATATCAGCGAACAGAAAGAAAGAGAGGTCTTTGTTTAATATGAATGATAAATTAAAAGTTGTAATTATGACACAAAACGACAGATTTTTTATCCCAAAAAATATTTATAAAGCCTCTAAGGTTTGCGATTTACTCGAAATTGTAGAAGTACAGTGCAAGTCTTCTATGGATAACAAGCTCGGCGATTACTACAAATGGTTTGGTTTGTGGCAATGTGCAAAAATGGGCGTCAAAACAATTTTCAGAGAATTCCAAAAATATCTGGACAGGCTGTTTGGCTACAAATTATATAACGGTTTTTGCTCAGTCAAAGATGTCGCAAAAGCTATGAAAGTCTCACACAAGGTTATAACCAACAGCAACGATACAGAGTATGTAGAGCACATCCGTCAGCTTCAGCCTGATTTAATAGTATCTTTCTCAGCACCACAGATTATCAGAGAGCCTCTGCTCTCAGTTCCTCGTCACGGCATCATCAATGTGCACGGTTCACTTCTACCTGATTACCGTGGTTGTCTCCCGTCTTTCTGGTATATTTTCAACGAAGAAAAGATCGGCGGAGCAACTGTACACTATATGAGCGCCGCAATTGATGACGGTGCTATCCTCAACCAAGGAACAGTAGATATTTCTGACTGCAAATCTATGTTTCAGCTTATGGAAAAGACTAAAACCTTGGGCGGAAATCTTATCGTCAAGACTATATCAGAAATCCAAAATGGTGAACAACAGTCAAGACCTAACAACACATCCGAGGGCCGTTACTTCACTTGGCCTACTGTAGAACAAGCCAAAGAATTCAGAGCAAAAGGCTTAAAACTCATCTGATAATCACACAATATAGTTAAACACAAAACAGCGGAGTGAAATCACCCCGCTGTTTTTGCATTTGTACAAACAATTAAAAACTATTTAAAGTATAAAACTCCTTTGTTGACAGATAATAGTATCACGATTTTAAAAATTGTGTAGGGTAGGGTTTCCACGCCCTCCCATCAAGCTCTTATCTTTCTTTTTTTGGGAGGAGACAGAGCCCCTCCCCTACAGTAATGCGATAAGGAGATTTTGTATATATGAAAGCAACAGGAATAGTTCGTAGAATAGAGGCTTGTGTTCAATAGGGCAAACCACCTGAAGCCCGCATGAACACTAAGGTTTTCGCTGGTTTGCCCTATTGAACACAAGCCCCTAATTTTATGGGTTTTGGGCGATTTTGGAAAGGAGCATAGCAACATTCTAAATATGCGTCAGAAATCCATTGAACTGAGCAGCCAAAATTGAATATTCAAACTGTCACAAGTAAAAGCCGAATGGGTATTAAAACTCGTTCGGTTTTCTTTATGCAATCTTAATGCGAGAAAAAATCCTCTAACACTGCCTTAAATTGAAAAAATGTATAATTAAGGCAACAAAAGGGAGCTAAGGAGAAGCATTATGGCGGATCTGATACATAAAAAGAGAGGACTTACCTCGTTTCAAATCATCATACTCGGTTTTGCGGGAGTTATACTTGTGGGTGCGTTATTGCTGATGCTCCCCATATCAACAAAGAGTGGTGTTGTAACACCGTTTAACCAGGCACTGTTCACCTCAACCTCGGCAGTATGTGTAACGGGACTGGTAGTTCAAGATACCGCAACCTATTGGTCGGCGTTTGGGCAGAGCGTAATTTTGGTGCTGATTCAGATCGGTGGTCTTGGCGTCATTACGGTTGCTGCATCCTTTGCTTTGCTTTCCGGAAGGAAGATATCCTTGATGCAACGAAGCACGATGCAGGAAGCTATTGCCGCACCAAAGGTAGGCGGCATCGTAAGACTGACGTTCTTTGTGTTGAAGGTCACTTTCCTGATTGAGCTGCTCGGTGCCTTGGTTATGATGCCGACGTTTATCGGTGACTTTGGTGCAAAGGGTATTTGGATGTCCTTCTTTCATTCTATCTCGGCTTTTTGTAATGCCGGCTTTGATATTATGGGAACGGAAGATGCGAAGTTTGCTTCGATCACCTCATATCTCGGAAACCCGGTTATCAACGTCACCGTGATGCTGCTTATTGTGATCGGTGGCATAGGCTTTCTCACGTGGGAAGATATCTGCACCAACAAACTTCACTTTAAGAGGTATCGTATGCAAAGCAAGGTCATCCTCGTTACGTCTGCTCTGCTGATTCTGCTTCCCGCCGTATTCTTTTTCTTTGTGGATTTTGCAGATATGCCTATGAAAGAACGTGTGCTCAGTTCGCTGTTTCAGTCAGTAACACCGAGGACAGCAGGTTTTAATACGGCGGATCTTACTGCCATGACCGGTGCCGGACAAGCAATCATAATCGTGCTGATGCTGATCGGTGGTTCCCCCGGTTCTACCGCAGGCGGTATGAAGACCACGACCTTTGCCGTATTGCTTGCTACTGCGTTTTCTACCTTCCGTCGCAAGGAAGACACACAGATATTCAAACGCAGAGTAGACCATAGCGTGGTGCGAAATGCGGCGACCATTTTGATGATGTATATCGTCCTGTTTTTCGGCGGTGCCGTGGTGATCAGCGTTGCGGAGGGACTTCCGTTTAGCACCTGCCTTTATGAAACGACCTCGGCAATCGGTACGGTCGGCCTGACCTTGGGAATTACACCGCAGCTGGGAATACTGTCCCAATGCGTACTGATGGTGCTGATGTTCTTTGGCAGAGTCGGCGGTCTGACACTTATTTATGCGGCACTGTCCGGAACCGGCAAGAAGCTATCCAAGCTACCGCAGGAAAAAATCACTGTAGGCTAAAGGAGAAAACATTATGAAATCTATATTACTTATCGGACTTGGAAATTTCGGAAAGCACATTGCCTTACAACTCAATCAGCTTGGCCATCAGGTAATGGCTGTTGATCATAATGAAGACCGTGTGAACGATGCGATCGACATCGTGACCAATGCTCAGATCGGTGACAGTACCAACGTGGAGTTTCTACGCTCTCTCGGTATTGATAACTACGACGTCTGTATCGTTGCCATTGGAGGCGATTTCCAAAGCTCCCTTGAAACCACCTGCTCGCTCAAGGAATTAGGAGCTAAGATGGTGGTATCCCGTGCCGAGCGTGACGGACAGGCAAAG
>JAZQBV010000011.1:0-260997 GCA_045545935.1 Ruminococcus sp.
TACTAACAAAGATATTGCAACTACCCTCTATCTCTCGGAACATACCGTTAAGGGTTACGTGAAGGATATTTATATTACGCTTGATGTTCACAGCCGTATGGAGCTTGCAGTCCTTGTGAACAACTACCGCTTATCAAACAAGAAGTGATAAACCGAATTTGCACGGCAGATCGGAGTGACACCGAGTATGTTCTTCAAAATCTCATATAAACAAAAAGGCTGTACTCTTATTTAGAGTACAGCCTATTTGCATTTAATTCATCTGATCGTAACTAATAATATTTACCACTGAGTTATCTGCTGACAAATGTCAGAATATGAATAATACGTAGTCGGTGTAATAGACGTACTTTTATCAAAAAGTGCGAGTTTTGCCGTTTCATACTCGATTTGTGCCATCTCGGTATCATTCCATTTATACGATTCGTAACCCGTTATTTCTGGAATAACATATTCACCTTTTGACCTCAGTTTTGTTGTATTACCGTCGATTGACAATATCTCTTCAAAGCAACAACCCTGAAATCCGCCAACACTCATAAACAGATTGCCTTTGTTCACATAACTAAAACCATTAATGTGAGTTGCATATTCACACAGTTGATTATTATACACCCAGTACAAATAACTACTTGTTATGCGAGAGTTGCTTTCCGCCAATAATTCTGGAATATCGTCACCATCGACCTGAACAAGAAGAAATCCTGCAAACTCATCTTTATTAAGTGAATTAAGTTGATTTATATACAGTTTCTTCCAACTGTCATCTTGTGTGGGTGCCTCGGTTGGTGGCTGCGTTGGTGCTTGAGTTGCTACTGTTTCCTGCTGAGTTTGAGGAGCCTGTGTGCTTTGTGGCTGTGTTGCTGACTGAATCAGTTTGTCTTCCTTGTCTGAACACGAAGCCATGCTCAAACACATCACAATCACAATTAATATAACTAAATATTTCTTCATATTATTCACCCATTGCTACTTTCTTCAACCGCCTGCTGATAAGTAGGGAGAGTATCGTGATGAAAAACCTTCTGCGTTACAACGGGCCCCGGTTCAGGTCCATAATAATCCTGCCAGGAGTACGTAACAATATCTGGATTATCTGTGAATTTCCATATTCGTTCATAGCCGTATTCATCAAGAATAACTATTTTATCTCCTTGAATTTCATACGTCATATATATATCAGAAATTCCGTGTTTCTCTACAATTCCATCTGCATATCTGTATGATTTATCTACAACAATCCCATCACTGAAGTCATACATATCAAATACAGTGTCCTGTGGTGAGTAACAAACCCACACTCCAGTTTCAAGTATATCTTTATTATCTTTCGTTAACTCGGATTCTTCCGATTTTGGCAAGTCAGGACTCCTAAAGAATCCTCCATCACGATAAGCTGGCGGAGCATACCAACCTTTGAGAGCAAATCTATCAGCAACACCATAAATTATCATCAAACCTTCTACATACTTATGGAATTCAGCGCCCTCTCGAATAACTATATTACCAGCGGTGTCAACCATCTCGCTGAAGGTGATTATTCCTTTGACTTCCGAATATGTTCCTGTCACTTGAATGATACCTTCCAACAAATTGATTTGCATAACTACAGTTTTATCTTCATTGAGCTGAATATAGTTTGCGTCAGCCATAGTCATATACTCAACGTCAGAAATATACAAGCCCTGATTGTTAAGAGTAGAATCATCATATTTGCGTGGATCTTCAACTAACGACTTCACCTTTTTGATGTTCTCATCTCTGAAAGTCTGCATATTATCAAGCTCATCGAACTTTTTGTTTTCAGCTACTGCATATAGAGCTATAATCATTTGCTCTATTTTTTCAACTTTATCCTTATAGTAAGATTCATCCATATTATAACCTGAAGAGGTGTCCTGCATAATTTCAAAACACTTTTTACTTGCTGTTAAACACAACAGCAATGAAAGTCGCATTTTTTCAGTTTCACCTTCTTCAGATGTTTTATATTTACGATATTTTGATGAAGATTTATTAACTACACTTGAGTAAAGCGAAAGCTTTGAAACATCACCGTAGCTAAACGGCATAACCTCCTTGAGTATAACACCCGCTACTTTTGCGGTACTAGTGTAAACAGCAATTGGACTCAGATATTCTTTGAGTACATCCTGTGAATATTTACTTACTATTTCCTGCAAAACAGCAGGAATTACATTATCGCTATATAAATCATAAACATGGATAGCAGCTCTTTTTTCTGCATTTTTAAGTTTTGCAGGTGTTCCTACATCATAAACAGCATCCAACATATCTCTGTTATCCTCTATAAGATTACAGTAGTTATATATGTATTCAGCAGTTTTTAAACAATCAGTAAAGGATACATTCTCTTTTGACCAATCTTTATCAGTAAAGAAATCTGTAACGCCTTTTACACTGTCTGTGTCGAGTTCTCCAGAATCATAGTATTCTTTTAGTGAATCTAATAATGCTCCTCCTGTTTCAGACGAAATGTTGGTTTTACCTGCTTTCTCTATCCATTCATATACACTGTTCATATTCTCTGCAATATCACCCGTATTATTGAATACGTCCAAGAATGAACCTAAAGACTCAGGCTTTTCTGCTTTCGCTTTTAAATACAAATTATCCTCTGCAACAAATTCTGAAAATATATCTTTGTAATCGTTATACTCGCCGGAATGAGTAACTATATCCAATCTGCCAAATCTTGTATTAACAACTGTATCCAGCAAATAACTAGGAAGAATGAACGCTGATGCCAACAAACCGCTATCCATAAATTCATTTGCCATATTGAATTCATAGTCAGCTATATCAAAATCATATAAAACTTCTGCTAAAGAAATCTTGTTATTTGCTACATAAATAGTTCCATCTTTTACATCATATATTTCTGCATTTAGAAAAGGAAGCATCTGACAAAACGGCAGATACTCTACGTCATCTACCACAAAATAGTCAGAAAGATCGTACCAGTGTAACCCAGTTGAACTAACACAAATTTGTTTTTTATCAGGAGCAATAAAAATAAACTTGAATGCTTTATCTCTGCTTTGACCCTTTATAGTAAAACAGTGACCTCCAGCATCATACTCATAGCGAGTATATTTTGAAAAGCTTTCCGCGGGAATATAAATTTCATCATTGTATATAAGTGCTTTTTCATTATAAATAGTATCTGCAGCTGTGATACTTACCAAATAAAATTTGTGATTTTCTTCTGCGCAAGCAGGAATTGCAATAATTGAAAGTAATATTATGAAACACATTACGACAGCTGTTGCTTTTTTCATTCTAACCCACCACCCTCATAGGATTGAAGCATATCAATCAAAACATTATTTGAATATGAATAAATGTTACCACTCATTGCATCCACAAATTCATCAGAGAAGGTGATTTTATATACTCCGTCTAATTCAGTTGCATAAATTTCAGTGTCCGTCTTAATGTTACTCGAACAATCAATTTGAGTGCATAAAAATTTATTTAGCTCATTAATATCTTTTGTTTGTGGCAGATCCTCAAAATCAAGTTGTGACAACTGTCCACCTAAATCCGGAGCATCAACTTCAACACTAATTATGTATTCTTCGTCTTCTTTTTCAATTTTCTTAATTGTGTAACTTGACCTCTCGTCGATTTTAGTTAGATATTCAGGTTGATCTTCTGAAATCGCACTCATCCAGACTGTGTCAATTTCAGAAATCAAATCCGCATATTTTGCTTTTGAGTTACCAACTATTACTAAACACGCAATAATAGTAGCCATTATTAACAATACTCCTATAATAATCAGAGTTCTTTTTTTAGTTTTATTCAAATCGAACCCTCCTAAAAAATCAATTCTTTAAAACTAGATTTTCATCATAGTAACAATCTAGAGAAAACAGATAATTACCATCCAACATTACATAATTGTCACTCGTAGTAAATCTTTCATCTCCATAGCCCAACAAATAATCGTCATCATACACCATTGTTCCGTTTTCATCGTAATACTTATATACAGTATTGGAATCGAAACGCACTCCAATCCACGGACCAATTTCTTTAAAGTCTGCGTCCTTTGTAGGTTCTACTACAGGATTTCCAAACAAGTCCACCAAAGCTCCATACTGTTCTTCATCACTTCCCTCAACACGAAAGCCTATTAAGCTTTTGTTAATACACCAAATCTGATTCGCTTCTTTTCCCGGATAATTTTTGCATAAATCTACTATTTCTCCTGTATCAAAATGACAATACGAAAAGGCAGTATAATCATCATTACCGACAATAGCACCATCAAACTCATTAATAAAATATTCGCCATAGTTTGTAAAAACGGATCCGTCAAAAGAAATTTTGACAATAGAGCTCTTATCACCTTTGGTATCTACCGAAAACACCTCCATAGTATTGCTGTCGCGATTTTCATAATCTACGAATGACTCGCAAAGCAATAAATGTCCAGTCTCATCATAGCCACCATATAAACGTCTTCTGAAAGATCTGGTATCATATTTTCGCTCATTAAGATATGTATACTCATCAATTTCGAATTTACATGGATTCTCTATATTATAAAAAAACCATGTATTATCTTTAGACCAAGAAACTACACCACAACCCATATATCTATCGTAGAGTTCGTATAAATCCTGCAACTCCTGAGGGGTAAGTTCTGTTTTAATTTCCTTTCCTGTATAATTGTAGATATAATAATATATAGAATCTTCAGAGAAATTTTTAACGTGTGATTTTTGAATGATATATCCATCACCTATCGACACAAATTCACTTTCCGAATCTTCATTATAAATAAAGTTATACTTTCCACCATTGTGACCACTCAAATATATAGTCTCACCCGTGCTTGAGTTATAAAACTCAAAACACCCCTTTCCAATACAGACAACATCAAAATCAGGAAAATATTCATCTTCCTTTAAGTGATAATCGTATATAACTTTTCCACTTGAATTGATTAATGAAAAGTATCTCTCATCCGAATCGCTTATGGTTGGTATAAGGAAAAATCCATCTGAACATTCAGCTTCATCTGTGTTCGCATAAAAAACTTCTCCATCCCATCTAGTGAATCCATTGAGATCACTTGTTATTACATTTCCTTCAGTATCAATAATTGCAAAAACCTGTCTTTCAGATAAAGTTTCTTCTAGCAAAATACTAGCGTTTCCATCATAAAAGTCACAGGCCTTTATAATTTTGTATTTAACCATTACCTCATCTGCAATTTCATGATTTTCCGCAGTATCAGCAGAACAGCCGACTACAGTTAACATAAAGATACATAAAATTAACAATAAACTGATTTTCCTCATTATTATCCCCTCACACCTTCATATTCTTGCCCTAAGTATAGCAAATATATACAAAAAATACAATAAAAATACATTCCCTCGTGTAAAATAGATATATACATATTTCTCTTGACTTTTACTCTCTTCAGAGTGATATATAGCATACCGAAAAACAAGGAGGTGTTGTTATGTATAGCATCAGCAAGAAAACTTTAGAGAGATTAAGAGCGGATTATCCAGCCAGAGCTAGGGTGAAGCTTATTAGTATGGACGACCCGTATAATAAGACTCTCAAAGCAGGTGAGAAAGGCACTGTTGTAGCGGTAGACGATATGGGCACGATTCATGTACGGTGGGATTGTGGTTCGTCGCTCGGCATTGCTTATGGCGAGGACAGTTGCCGTGTGATAAAGGAGGGTGCAAGATGAGCGAAACATTAGAAAAACTGTGGTACTGCAATATCAATCCGCAGGAGCAGTGTGTGGAGAACAATCGCCAGGTCAAGCATCTGCTAAAGCTCATGAGCAAAAATCGCGACGACCTGTGTGCTACCCTCGACGAAAGGCAAAAGCTGATACTCGAAAAATACGACGACTGCCTGAACGAAATGTACTGCATCATCGAGCGAGAAACCTTCGCTTACGGATTCAGACTCGGTGGTAGGCTGATGTGCGAAACGCTGTCAGGCAATATAGATTAAACCGCTACAACTGAAAACATAATATCGAATTTCTAACCTCATCACGTAAAAGGGCTCCCAAAAAGGTTGCACCTTTTCGGGAGCCCTGCTCGTAACACTTGCTAAAAATCGAATCCGTTTTTACAGACACACAAAAAGCAGACACCCCTAAACGAGATGTCTGCTTTTTTGGAGCTGATAACCGGATTCGAACCGGTGACCTCGTCCTTACCAAGGACGTGCTCTGCCTCCTGAGCCATATCAGCGTGCTTTAACAATCTGTTTTGCGAGATGACTACAGCATCAATGCAAGTTTTCGTACCACAGTATAATAACACACCTTGAAAGAAATTTCAACAACTATTTTGAAATCTGCTTATTTGTCTGTTTTTAGTATAGTAACGAGCAAATCAGAGGGTTTTAAAGACTTACACCTTAACAAATCAAAAAGCGGACACTAAAATTTAGTGTCCGCTTGCTTTATATTCAGAGTCTGATTAGTCCTCTGTCTGCTCCATTTCTGCCTGAATTGCAGGAATTGCTGAGAGCAGAGGCTTTATCTTCTTGCCTTTGAACTTTCTGTCTATGTAGTTCTTTGTGATTTTTACAACTAAGCCACTAAGAGCGATAACACCAATAAGGTTAGGTATCATCATCAGACCATTGAAGGTATCAGAGATATCCCACGCAAGTGACGATGTGAGCAATGCACCTGACATAATCATAAGCACGAAGATGACCTTGTATACAATGGTTGCTTTTGTGCCAAAGAGATATTCAAACGCCTTTGCACCATAATGTGACCAACCTAAAATTGTTGTGAATGCAAACAGGAAAATAGCTACAGCGATGAATTTAGAGCCTACATTTACTGTTCCGAAAGTGAACACTGTGTCAAATGCGTTAGCAACTAAAGTAGCCTCACTGCCTGCACCCACTTTAACAGCACCTGTGGTAAAGTCGAACACGCCCGATGTAAGAATAACTAAGGCTGTCATAGTACATACAACAATGGTATCTACAAAAATCTCAAAGATGCTCCACATACCCTGATGCACAGGTTCTTTCACCTTGCCTGAGCAGTGAACCATTACAGATGAGCCCAGACCTGCCTCGTTAGAGAAAACTCCTCGTTTAAAGCCCTGAGTGATAACAACGCTGACAAGATAACCAAAGGTACCGCCGGCAGCCGCAACAGGAGAAAAAGCGGTTTTGAAGATGTTGTAGAAAGCTGTGCCTATCATATCATAGTTTACACCGATAACAATCAGCGAACCTATAACATAAAGAACAACCATAAAAGGAACAACTTTTTCAGCAACAGCGCCGATACGCTTTACTCCACCTAAAATGATAAGTCCTGCTAAAATCAGAACAACAGCACCTATAAGCGCTGAATAAAGAGTGACTGATGACTCACCATCGGTGTATAAAACCACCCTTGACAGACTTTTAATTTTAAATGCAGCCTGAATGTTGGCAACTATCTTGTTGACCTGGCCCATGTTTCCAATGCCGAATGCCGCAAGCACAGTAAATACAGCAAAAAGTGCCGCTAAAACTTTGCCTACCCACTTAAAGCCTTTTTTGGAGCCAAGACCGTCTCTAAGATAATACATAGCACCGCCTGACCACTCACCCTGAGCGTTCTTGCGGCGATAAAAAATACCGAGCACGTTCTCAGAAAAACCTGTCATCATTCCAAAGAAAGCCGCAATCCACATCCAGAACACTGCACCTGCACCGCCTGTTGCGATAGCAGACGCAACACCTGCAATGTTACCTACACCGACTGTTGCAGCAAGTGCTGTACACATAGACTGAAACTGAGAGATAGACTTGTCTGACTTTTCGGTATGACCCGAAACGCTTTTCTTGAACACACTGCCGATAGTCTGCTTGAACCAATGACCAATGTGTGTTATCTGAAAGAACTTTGTCAGTAATGTCATCAATATACCGGTACCGACTAAAAGTACCAACGCATAAGGTCCCCACACAACCGAGTAGATTGCGCTGTTTACTTCGGACAGCCTCTCAAAAAAGTTGTTCATATTTGTACCCCTTTCTGCTGACAACAAAAAAGAGCATTGCACACGCAATACTCTCATAAAAGTCAAACCCTACTCAAAATATATTAAAGCAGAAATCCGTCCTTTTGCCTGAGAGATTAAGCATAGCGCTTTTGCACCTTCGGCATTCTGGTCGCACCAGAACTTCTCCGGAAAACCCGTCCACCTGCAGTCTTGGTCAATTGACCCCTGAGAGTTTTACTCCTTCGGAAAGAGTGCGTACTGCGCTCTAATTTCCTGCCGGCTTCATTCGGTAATATAATGTTGTCATCAATAACTCATATATTATACCTTTGCACAAAGAAAATCAAGGGCATTTTTATATACAATATATGTAATATATTTGTGTGATTATGACAAAAAAACGCCCGAGTATAAACTCGGGCTGTTCTTTACGCAATATTGTCGTATCTGTAGTGCTCACATCTTATCTTGATGAAGTCACCCTCCACTATGATATCAAGAGAAGCTATGTTCTTCTCAGGGTGAGCTTTTACGTACTCATTGACGTACATATTAACGATATTGTCCGATACCTTTTCGCCTAAAACATTGATACGCATATAATCAACTCCTAACAAAAATTTTATCTATATAAATTGTGTTATACTTCATCTTACAATTATATTTTAGCAGATACCGCTTCAGTGTTCCAGTTACAATGCGGGTATCTCACTTACAGTTTGTTAATCGTTAATTCTCAATAAGATAATAAAATGTCAGACGGGTAATTGTTAATTCTATAAAGAAAAAATAGCACATCTGTTCGAAAAAACAGACGTGCTACGTAAAATTTGATATAAAATTGTTTATCCAAGGATAGAGAAATTAACAACAAGTGCTGCAAATACGATAGAAACCATAGACAACAGCTTGATGAGAATGTTGATAGATGGACCTGATGTATCCTTGAACGGATCGCCGACGGTGTCGCCGACTACGGCAGCCTTGTGCTGATCTGAGCCCTTGCCACCGTGTACACCTGACTCGATGTACTTCTTAGCGTTATCCCAGGCGCCGCCTGAGTTGGACATAAATACTGCGAGCAAGAAGCCTGTAACAGTAGCACCTGCGAGCATACCTACAACACCGTTAACACCGAGTACAAGACCTACAACAACAGGTGTTACGATAGCGATAAGTGTAGGCAGAATCATCTCTTTGAGACTTGACTTTGTACACAGGTCAACACACTTAGCGTAGTCTGCGTCAGCCTTGCCGTCTATAAGACCTGCGATTTCTTTGAACTGGCGTCTTACTTCGATAACAACTGACTGAGCAGCTCGTCCGACAGAGTTCATAGTCAGCGCTGCAAATACAAACGGCAGACATGCACCAATGAACAAACCGACAAGTACGAGTGGGTCCATAATGCTGAATGAGCTAAAGTCCACGATACTCTCTGCACCGTTAGCTCTCTGTACCTCTTGAATCTTCTCGATATATGATGCGATAAGTGCAAGCGCTGTGAGTGCAGCAGAGCCGATAGCAAAGCCTTTGCCTGTAGCAGCAGTTGTGTTACCGAGAGAGTCAAGCGCATCTGTACGCTCTCTGACCTCTTTTTCAAGACCTGACATCTCAGCAATACCGCCTGCGTTATCAGCAACAGGACCGTAAGCGTCTGTAGCCAAAGTGATGCCCAAGGTTGAGAGCATACCAACTGCTGCGAGTGCTATACCGTACAGACCGCGGGTTACGCTGATGTCTGCAAAGCCTGTTGATGCAAAGAACGCTATAAGTACGCACACACCTACTATAATAATAGGAAGTACGGTTGACATCATACCAAGACCTACACCACCGATGATGATAGTAGCAGAGCCTGTCTCTGACTTTTCAGCCAAGTTCTTGGTAGGCTTGAACGAATCAGAGGTAAAGTACTCTGTAGCCTTACCAATAAGTGTACCTGCCAAAAGTCCTGCGATAACAGCAAAGTAGAAGCCGATGTTCTCTTTGCCAAGTATGAACCAGATAAGTGGGAACGCTATAACAGCGATAGCAATTGCAGAGAAGTTAGTACCACGAGAGAGTGCCTTGAGCAGAGTTTTCTGCTCGGTTTTCTCACCTGTACGAACAAGGAATGTACCGATAATTGAGCATATAATACCGATAGCAGCCATAAGCATAGGGATAGCCATAGCCTTTATGTCGCCCGAAAAAGCTGCAACACCCAATGCAGATGCAGAGATGATAGAGCCGACATAAGACTCGTAAAGGTCAGCACCCATACCTGCTACGTCACCTACGTTGTCGCCTACGTTGTCAGCGATACAAGCAGGGTTTCTCGGGTCATCCTCAGGAATACCTGCCTCAACCTTACCTACAAGGTCAGCACCAACGTCAGCAGCCTTTGTAAAGATACCGCCACCTACACGGGCAAACAGCGCCATAGATGAAGCACCCATACCAAAGGTAAGCATAGCAGATGTAATCTCTGTAGGAGTACAACCGAATGCATACTTGAGAAGTGCAAACCAGATGGAAATGTCGAGCAGACCAAGTCCTACTACTGTAAAGCCCATAACAGAACCTGCAGAGAATGCAACCCTCAGTCCCTTGTTGAGACCTGTACGGCAAGCGTTAGCAGTACGAGCATTAGCAAGTGTTGCTATCTTCATTCCGATAAAGCCCGAAAGTCCTGAGAACAGACCACCTGTTACAAATGCAAACGGAACATAAGGTGTCAGCAGTCCGAATATTGACATCACAAGAAGAACAACAAACATAAACGCAAAGAAAACAGAAACAATTGTATACTGTCTTTTGAGATATGCATTTGCGCCTTCTCTGATAGACTGTGAGATTTTCTTCATTTTTTCTGTACCTTCGTCAAAGCTCAGCACTCTCTTTGCCATAACAAGAGCAAACACAAGAGCAAGTATAGAGCCCGCAAAGGTAGCAATTATTAAGATATTATCCATACAAAGACAATCCTCCTTTTAATGTGTATAAATTTTACCTTACTGAATTGTTAAAGTCAATAAAGTGTACACACATTTGTCAATTTGTCCAAAAATGGTTAAAAAAATAACGACAGTATGGTTTTTTTTGAGTTTTTTGCGGTGTAAATGTCTATAATGTATAATAGTGTTAAAAATTATTCTGTGGCACAAATTTATTTTTTTGTCACACTTTGAGCGTGTTAACAAATAGTTTATTTACATTTAAAATATATAGATATATAATGTTTAGGTAAATTATGTATACGAAAACTATCTATCAGAGGATATTATATGAAACAAATTGTCAGACATTTTTCAAAGAGAAGCTGGGGCTTTGTGTTTATAAACACGGTCTTTGTGCTTATACAGGTATACCTCGAGCTTAAGATGCCGGACTATATGGCGCAGATAACTACCCTTGTGCAGACACAAGGCAGTGCTATGTCCGATATCTTGCTTGCCGGCTCAAAGATGCTGTCGTGTGCACTCGGCAGCCTGATAACCGCCATACTTATTACGGTTATTTCTGCTAAGGTAGCGGCTGATTACTCTGCTGACGTAAGACTCAAATTTTACAGCAGTGTGCAGAAATTCTCGCTTGCTGAGCTCAACAGGTTTTCTCCTGCAAGTCTGATTACCAGAGCAACAAACGACATCACCCAGATACAGATGGTTATTGTTTTCGGTATGCTTGCTATAATCAAAGCACCTGTTATGAGCGTGCTCGCTGTTACAAAGATATACAGCAAGAACATCTCTTGGACTATGGCTACTGCTGTAGCGGTCGTGCTTGTTTGTATAGTACTTATGATATGCTACTTCTTTGCTTTGCCGAAATTCAAGCGAATACAGGGTCTTACTGATAACATAAACCGCATTATGCGTGAGAACCTGACAGGACTGAGAGTTATCCGTGCGTATAACGCAGAGGACTTTCAGCAGGATAAGTTTGCTACAGCTAATACAGAGATAACAGATAACAACCTGCGTGCTCACAGGATAATGGCTATAATGAACCCGTCTATGATGTTTATTATGAATTCGCTTACTGTTGTGATATATCTTATCGGCACGTTTATTATTAACGCATCTGATGTTCAGGACAGACTAACGGTTTTCTCAGAGATGGTGGTTTTTTCATCTTATGCTATGCAGGTTATCATGTCGTTTATGGTGCTCAATATGATATTTATTATGGCACCTCGTGCTATAGTTGCTGCGAAACGTGTGAATGAGGTTGTTGACACCAAGCCGTCTATAATTGACGGAGACAAGACAGAGGGCGTAAAAGACAAGGCGGGCACAGTAGAGTTCAGAAACGTAAGCTTCAGATACAAAGATGCCGCAGGCGATGTACTCGAAAACATCAGCTTTAAGGTAGACAGAGGACAGACGCTTGCTATCATCGGCTCGACAGGCTGTGGCAAGAGCACGCTTGTAAACTTAATAGTACGACTCTACGATGCAACACAGGGCGAAGTGCTCGTGTCAGGAGTCAATGTCAAGGAATATACACTACAGGCTCTCAACAACAAGATAGGCTATATCCCACAGAAAGCCGTGCTTTTCTCGGGTACTGTCAATACAAACGTAGCCTTTGGCACAAATGGCAGAGACGACTATACACAGCAGGATGTAAAACGTGCGGTGCGTATTGCACAGGCAGAGGACTTTGTCACAAAAATGCCGTTTTCCTACGACTCTGATATAGCTCAGGGAGGCACTAACGTATCAGGCGGACAGAAGCAACGCCTGAGTATTGCACGAGCTATATGCAAAGACCCCGAGATACTTATCTTTGACGATTCTTTCTCGGCACTTGACTACAAGACCGACAAAATCCTCAGAAAAACCCTGAAAGAAGAAACCAAAGGAACAACCAACATTATAGTTGCACAGCGTATCGGTACCATAAAGGATGCCGATATAATCATTGTTCTTGATGAGGGCAGGATAGTCGGTATGGGCAAGCACAGCGATTTGCTTGAGAATTGTTCAGTCTATAACGAGATAGCTCTATCTCAGTTGTCAAAGGAGGAGCTGTCAAAATGATAGAAAAGAAAAAGACAGATGTTGGTGCAAATATCAAAGGACCAATTCGTCACAAAGGCGCAGGACCGGGGGGCAAGTTTGTAGGGGAGAAGCCAAAAGATTTCAAGAAAACCTGGGCTAAGCTCATACGCTACTCAAAGAGGTTCATAAAGCCTGTTGTAATTGCACTTGTGTGTGCCGTGCTTGCTACCTTCATCTCACTTGCAGGTCCGAGCATACTAAGCAAAATCACAGATATCATAACCTCAGGACTGCTGACAGGTATTGACGAGAGCTCGGTAGTACGCCTGTGTATAATAATGTTTGTATTATATGGTATCAGCTGGGTGCTTGTATTCTCGCAGAACTATATAATGTCAACAGTTACTCAGAAGCTATCGTTCAAGCTGAGAAAAGACATAGTAGAGAAGACTAACCGTATGCCGCTTAAATACTTTGACTCGACTGCTTACGGTGACGTTCTCTCACGAATAACAAATGATATAGATACTATAGGTATGACGCTTAACCAGAGCATTGGTCAGCTTGTGACCTCTATCACTCTGTTTATGGGCTCGCTCGTTATGATGTTTGTCACAAACTACATTATGGCACTGACAGCTATAGTATCGTCTGTTATAGGCTTTCTGCTGATAAGCGTCATTATGAAACACTCGCAAAAGCACTTCTCACGACAGCAACGCCACTTGGGTGCTATGGGCGGTCATGTAGAGGAGATTTTCTCAGGACAGATAATAGTGAAAACCTATAACGCACAGGAAAGCTCAATGCAGGAGTTTGAGCGTATCAACCGCCACCTGCGTGACAGCGTATTCAAGTCGATGTCGCTATCAGGACTGATGCAACCGCTGATGGGCTTTATCGGAAACTTGGGCTATGTAGCGGTGTGCGTTGTCGGTGCGTTGCTTGCACAGTCAGGACACATCACCTTTGGCGTTATAGTAGCGTTTATGGTATATGTCAGAATGTTCACCAACCCTCTGACACAGATAGCACAGGCGTTCACAAGTATGCAGTCAACTGCAGCAGCAAGCGAGCGTGTGTTTGAATATTTAGCAGAAGAAGAGCTCATTGACGAAAGCCACAAGACCACACACCTTGATACTGTCAAGGGCGATGTAGAGTTTAAGAACGTGCGCTTTGGCTATAGTCAGGATAAAATTATAATCAAAGATTTTTCTGCCAAGATTAAGGCAGGACAAAAGGTAGCTATTGTCGGACCGACAGGTGCAGGCAAGACTACTATAGTTAACCTGCTGATGCGTTTCTATGAGCTTAACTCAGGTAAGATTTTTATAGATGGTGTACCGCTTGATTCTCTCACAAGAGAGAACGTGCACAGCCTGTTCTGTATGGTGCTTCAGGATACGTGGTTGTTTGAAGGTAGTATCAGAGAGAATCTGGCATACTCAAAGGCTGATGCTCTCGATGACGAGATAGTGAGTGCGTGCAAGGCTGTGGGTATACATCACTTTATCAGCACTTTGCCAAACGGTTACGACACCGTACTCGATGAGAAAACCTCGCTGTCATCAGGACAGAAACAGCAGCTCACTATAGCTCGTGCTATGGTAGAGAACGCACCTATGCTCATCTTGGATGAGGCTACATCATCGGTAGACACCCGCACAGAGAGGATAATTCAGAGTGCTATGGATGAGCTGACAAAGGGTAGAACCTCATTTGTAATAGCACACAGACTCTCAACTATCAGAAATGCAGATTTGATTTTGGTGCTCAAAGACGGCGATATTATCGCAAGCGGTACTCACGAGCAATTGATATCACAGGGTGGATTCTACGCAGAGCTTTATAATAGTCAGTTTGACATTGACTAATGGAGGATAATATGAAAATTTGTGTTTACGGAGCAGCGTCCAATCAGATAGACAAGTCATATATACAAGCAGGCGAGCGCCTTGGCAGGGCGATGGCACAACGTGGCCACAGCCTTGTATTCGGCGGTGGTGCTAACGGTATGATGGGAGCAGTAGCTCGAGGAGTCACCGACAAAGGTGGCGAAATCATAGGCATAGCACCGTCATTTTTCAATGTTGACGGAGTGCTGTATGACAAGTGTACTCAGTTTATCACCACAGACACCATGAGAGAGCGAAAGGCTCTGATGGAAGAGCACAGCGATGCCTTTATAGTATCGGCAGGCGGTATCGGTACTTTTGAGGAATTCTTAGAGATTATGACACTTAGGTCGCTTGACAGACATCATAAGCCTATCGCAATATTCAACACAAACGGCTTTTACGATGATTTGTTCAGTTTTATGCACAAGTGTGTAGACGAAAACTTTATGAAAAAAGAGAACCTTGAGCTGTTCTTTGTCAGCGATGACGAGTGTGCTGTGCTTGATTATCTCGAAAATTATAGCAACATAGACAGCTTTATAGAAAAGACAAGATATATATAAATTTATGCATAAAAAAAGAAGGCGCTCAGTTTAGAGTGCCTTCTTTTTTTAGTTATCTGTCTATTGTATTTCGGTGTTTTTGTTTGAATAATCGGTAAAATCAAACCAGAACTGTACACCGGTTTCGGTGTTGATGAAACCACAGCTGGTGTGTTCTATCAAAGATATTTCTTTGACTATAAAGAGCCCCAAGCCTGTGTTGCTCTTTCCATCGGGCAAAGTAGAAAAAGTTTCTGTCCAGATTTTGTCTTTCATCTCATCAGGGATATGACGACCGCTGTTTTCAACAGACAGGCGTATTCCGACAGCACACTCTTTGAGTGATACTGTGATTTCTGAGTTTTCCTCTGCATTCTGAATCGCATTAGAGATGTAGTTTCTGAATACAAATTCCATATATTCTTTGATAGTGTTCAGCTGCAGGTCAGGAGTGATGTCCTTCTTTAGTTTCAGATTGCGTGATTTGACATAGGCGTTGTGACTATCGCAAAGCTGTGTGATAAGTGCGCTGATGTCAATTAGCTGTGATTTTTTGGAGACTATACGATGTTCATCTACGGTCATTTGCAGAACTTCGCTGATCATCTTGCTCATTTTGTTGATTTCTTCCATAGCAGACTGATAATAATAATCTTTCTTTTCTTGCTCCTTGCAAGTGCTGATCATTTCCACCTGACTGCTGATAACAGCAAGTGGAGTTTTCAGGTCATGAGTGATATTGCACAGTAGCATACGGCGAGACTGCTCATATTCTGTAAGATAGCGGTTATCCTCACGCAGAATAAAGTTGTAGTTCTCCAGATTGTTTATATTTTCCTGAATAGTATCTGCCATCTTGTTGACGCTGATTGCTAAATCTCCTATTTCATTTTTGCGTGTTTTACCTTGATAACGAACCGAAAGATTGTTTTCAGAGATGTTCTTTGCAACTTCGGTTACTTTTCTTATGGCTTTAACCGATGGAGAAATTGCAAGAAACAGTACGATAGAGCATATGATGACGTAGCCCAGAACAACATAGCTTAACACCCTGTTTGAAAAATCAAAAACCAACGCAACCCCACTGTGACTGTCTTTGATATAAATGTAGTAAGTTTGTCCGTTTTTCTCGCAGGATGTGTATAATCTTACAGAAGGGTCGTTATCGATATCAGTATAAAAAGGCTTTGAATCTTCCTTGAAGTTTTCCATTTTATTTTCAAAAAGCTTTGTCAAAAACTTTTTGTTATTACCGAACTCATACGAGGTGTATAGTGGCTCAAAGTCTTTATCAAATATGTATACTCGATAATTTTCGCGTGAATTTGTTACAAATTCGTCAAGATGTTCTTTGTCAAAAGGTTCGACCGCTTTAAGTTTATCAGAAAACTCGCTTACATAGCCTATTTGTTGTTCTATGTACATTTTAGGTTGGAGATAAAAGTAGATAGGTGCCATAATGCCCACCAACAGTGTAATGGAAACAACAATTATGATAATTAATTTAAAAGTAAGCTTATTCTTCATAATCCACCTCGAATTTATACCCTACTCCATAGACAGATATAATGTAGTCGCTGTATTTGTGTAGCTTTTTTCTCAGCTGTTTAACGATAGTGTCTACTGTGCGAAGGTCCCCAAAATAGTTACTACCCCAAACTCTGTCGAGTATTGTGTTACGACTTAGTACAATGCGCTCGTTTTGCATCAAATACAGAAGCAGATCGTATTCACGAGGGGTTGTGATGATTAGCTCGTTATCAAGATATACCTTTCGCTCAATGGTGTTTAGTCGTAGTGCACCTTTTAGTAGATACTTTTCTTTTTCTACCATACTGCCTGAACGTGCGAGAAGAGCGTTGATGTGTTCCTTCAGAACGCTGAGCAAGAACGGCTTGGTGATATAATTATCCGCACCAAGGCGAAAACCACTGAGCTGATCTCTCTCAGATTCACGTGCGGACAGAACGATGACAGGCACATCGGAGGTTTCTCTTATTTTTTTGAGGACATCAAAGCCGTCAATATCCGGTAGCATTCCATCGAGGAGCACAAGATCAAAGCAAGACTCGCTTTTGAAGCTCTTAAGTGCAGAGTTGCCATCTGCGTTGGCTGTGACTATGAAATTATTCATTTGCAGATAATCCTGAATTGTGTTGCGAAGCTTGTCGTCATCTTCAACCAAGAGGATTTTTATGTTTTTGTTCATATTTTATTGCCTCCACACCATTGTTTACCTATATTATATCACAAAATTTGATAGAAAAATGATAAATTAACACATTTGTATCAAAATTTAATGGTTATATTATACTGTATATGAGCGTTTGTGTAAAGAAAAGATGGCATAAGTGAGGATACTGTTAATGGATGAAAATAAAATTGAACAGGAAGTAGTAGAGAAAACTAAAGAAGAAAATGAAGAAGTTATACCGGAGACTTCTACAGAAACAGTAGAAGAAGTGACATCAGAGACTTCGACAGAAATAGCAGAAGAAAGCAAAGATAATAAATTTATCAGGATGATAAAGTCAATCGTCAATGACAAAAAGAAGCTGACACTCTCTATAGTGGTTATGGTCTTGATAATTGCTCTGCTTGTTATCGGTATTTCTTTTGTTGCTCCTAAATCGTTTACCGGTACGTGGGAGCTCACAGTAAACCCCGAGATTACGCAAGAGGCGACTGATGACCAGATAGAAGACTCAGACAGAGTTTATTACATATTCGAAAAGCCCGACCGCTACGGCAAGGGCGAGTGGAGCATCTTCTACGCCGGCTCGGTAGAGCATTACAGCTACGAGCTTATGCAGGAGGGTTCTGTAAACAAGATTAACTTGGGCTCTGCGGACCTTGAGTACAAGATTACAGGTTCAAAGCTGCTTGGCAATGCTAAGATTACACTTACATATCCTGAGTATACGGACGAGTCTACAGGACAGACTGTAGAAGAATCTGTGTATATATTTGAACAAGCACGAAAACCAAGATATGACAAAGAGTCGTATAGCGACTATGAAACAGACGATGCACTTATTGGAGAATGGGTATCAAACGAGAGAACACTTGAGTATTACTTCTACTCGCTCTCGTATGTACAGACAGTGCAGTTTAACAAAAATGGTGTGATGGTTATCCGCTATCAGAGCGAAGACCTCGGACTTGACAGATATATCTACTATGCATATACAGCCAAAGACGGAGAGCTTACATTCAGTCTGGTAACTGACAAAGAAACAAAGTACACCGTAGGCTATGAGTTTGACAAAGACTCAAACCTCAAGTTTGTAGACGATACTACAACAGAGTCGTTGTTTGCAGATGCATTCTTCGGTGATTTCACTTTCTACACACCTGAGAATCTGCCACAGCCTTCACAGGCTACAGCAGACGAGCTCCTATATACAATGGAGTGATTTATTAGTCAGTAATATATAACTGCTGAACAAGGACGATGTTTTGTTCAGTGTTTCATATTAAAAATTCTTGAGAGGATGGTTTTATGAAATCAAACATCTTAAAGCGTGCGTTATCATTGCTGCTTGCTTTGATGTGTGTTGTCGGTACACTCACCGCAGGCATAGCATCAATTTCAGCAGCTGATACAGACACAGCACAAACGGCTGAAGCGTCAAACGAGGCTCCAACCAAAAACGAATATCAGATAGTGTCTCCCGTTCCGACAGGCTCGTCTATCCCTAATATCACACAGCCTGCACGTCTTGATGGAGAGGACGCTTTGAATGGTGCTACTATCGCACTTGTAGGCGGAAGCTTCTCTGCTTCTGTTACACACAGGGTGCTTGCGGATATGCTCATAGAGGAGTATGGTTGCAGCATCTACTTTATGGAAGAAATCGGTAAGAGTGGCACATATAACCCTACAAACCCAAGTGCAAAATCTAAAGAGTTTCAGCAGAAGCTCATAGATTATGGCGTAGACGCTGTTATCTCAGGTAACTGCGGTTGCGGTATCTGTACTGTTAAGGAGACAGGTAACGCACTTGCTGCTGAATATGTTGGTATACCGGCAGTAGTTGTAGGTGCTGAGACTTTTATCCCTCAGATTCAGTCAACCGGTTATAACAACGGTGTTCCTGTAGTCAGAACAGCGGCTTATCCGGGTGCTTTTGCTAATGACGAAACAGCAGTTCAACAGCAGAAGGCTCGTGATATTCTTTACGACCAGGTTGTAACAGGTCTTACAACACAGATTACACAGACTGAGATTGATGCTATTGCAGGTACTGCAGGTAGTGCATCATATGATGACGTAATCTTCACAGGTTCTTATCAGCGTGTACAGGAGTTCTACGAAGTAAGCGAAATGAGTGACGGTCTTCCTGTTGTACCACCTACACAGGAGAAGATTGAGTACTACCTACAGTTTACAAACATGGCGGCTACTGATGTTGTGGCAGAGGGTGTTCCACCTGCTAACAAGATAATATACGCTTATCACGTAGCTGCAAATGCTATTATGTCCGGTTGTCCTGCAGAGTATATGCCAATTTGTATGGCTATTACACGTTGTTTTGCAAACGGTAACTTCTACAAATCTCTTGCAAGTACACATGGTTGGACACCATATGTTCTCGTAAGTGGTCCGCTTGCACGTCAGCTCGGCATTTCATACGAGGACGGAATGATTAACGAAGAGGCTAACAAGCTTATCGGTCGTTTCATTTCTCTTGCTATGCTTAACCTTGCAGGTTACAAGATTAAAGAAAACCGTATGGGTACTTTCGGATATATGCAGCCTTTCTGCTTTGCAGAGGATGAGCAGACAGCTGTAAACATCGGCTGGAACCCATATCATGTAAATAACGGCTTTGATTTAAACGACAGCGTTATCACTTGCGGTTCTACTCTTACATGGGGCAACCCTGTTACAGTTGGTACAACTGACTCGGAAAAAGCTATGCAGCTTCTTGCTTGGGAATGTACCGAAAAACAGCAGAACGGTCTTGGTAACACAAACCCTGTTGAGTCACGTACTATCTGGCTTACCAAGGACGCAGCTACTACTATTGCAAATGGTTATAGCTCAAGAGACTTATTAGAAGATGCTCTTATTGCTACTGCTCGCAGACCTCTTTGGATGCGTACTTACGCTCATTACTGGGCAAACACAGGTAGTAAGATTCATATGAATACAACCTTTGATGAGCATTATGCAGACATCAAGAGCGGTGCGTCAACAGAGAACGTAGCCGCTGACAAGGTTGCAACAACAGCTGTGCCACAGTGGTTACAGGGTGTTGTGCCATACGATACTATAGATACTACACAGACTATCAACGAAAACACCGACACTCTCAAGAGACAGAAGGTTGTTACTACAGGCTTTGTTGTAACAGGCGGTAGCAAAACTTCAGAGTTCCAGGTTATGCCTGGTGGCGATTGTTGCTCATATGAGGCATATCTGCCATCATCTACAAATTGGAACAGACTCACAAGCGAGCTCGGATATAACAGTTTAGATTCTTATTATCTTAACTAAGTATTAACCTATTGTATTTATAAACTATTTCAGTTTTGCCATTAATTAAGAGAAAGGATGGTACCATGAAGTCAAAAGTTTTAAATCGTGTTATTGCGTTATTGCTTAGTTTGATGACTGTTATCAGCATTATGTCAATTCCACTTCAAGCCAGCGCAAGATACACAGATGCAGATATAGAAAACAAGATTTCTTATGACGATCTTAACTGTCGTGAAGACGACTGTGACTGCTTAGAGCCTGAAAACAACAAATTTGCGGTTGTTTCGCCAAGCAGTTTGAATAATACATATGATGACTATATTTTAGTCGACACATATCAGAACGTACAAAAGTATTTTGATGAACAAGGATGGACAGATGGTCTGCCGATTGTTCCACCTACATGGATCAAGGCAGAAAAGTTCATGAGATATACTCCATATTCAGACAACGACACAGTAGCTACTGTAAACGGTAGAACTGTTACTGCTTATCAGGTAGCAGCCAACGCTATTATGTCAGGTTGTTCTGCTGAATACTTGCCTGTTTGTATCGCTTTTGTAGAAGCTCTGGGCGATACAGCTTACCTTGATTCTTTGCGCTCAGGCGAGCTCACACCTATGATGTATGTCAATGGTCCTATCGCTCGTCAGCTCGGCATTGATAATGCTCAGGGTATGACAACAGAGGAGTGCAACATCGCTATCGCTCGATTTATGGAACTTGCACTGATAAACCTCGCAGGTTTAGAGCGTACACACTCATTTGGTAATGTTCAGCCACTCGTTTTCTCAGAAGACGAGCAGAACTGTATCAACATTGGTTGGGATCCACATCATGTTGAGCAGGGCTATGACTTAAACGACAACGTTATCACAGCGACATCATTCTCCATGTGGGGTAACAATATCACTCCTGCTACTGACCTTCCTGAAGAGATTATGAAGGTTATGGCATGGGATATCACCGAGAAAAACCTCGGTGGTCTGGGTGGCAAATCATCACAGGAAAATGCTGATGCAAAGCGTACTATACTGATTACTCCTTCTGTAGCTCAGGCTTTGGCTAAAAAGTATAAGAGCAAAGAATCGCTCGAAAGCGCTCTCGTAGAGAACGCTCGTCGTCCACTTTGGATGCGTACATACGCTTATTACTATGCAAACACAGGTGGCGCATTATCAAAGTCTTTCTCTGATGTATATGAAGAGCTCAAAGCAAACACTCTTGAAGATGCAAAGCTTACTGCTTCACCGGCTTGGATGAACGGTATTACATACGCTAATATCGACACAGTTGCAACTATGACCAAGGGTAACACAGACATCGTTATCCAGGGCGATGAGTCTCGAAACAAGACTCAGGTTATGCCGGGCGGTGTTTCTGTCAGCAAAGAAATTCAGCTTGACAGTGCAACTTGGGATAACCTTCTTGAGAGCATGGTTATCAGTATTGTTTACAAACCTCTCAGCGAGCATTACATTACTCCTGTTGACAATACAGTTAGCTTGCCGAGTGGTGATACTATTCCAACAGTTTTACAGGTTACTAAGCAGACTACATATCGTATAGCTGCTTCTGCTTCTTATGCTAACGGCACAGGAAAAATCTACTATGATTCTTCAACAGCTACACTCTATTATTATGATGGTTCTGCTACACAGTCAGTGGTTCTTGATACAAACACCTATGCTGACTTTATTGCATTTGTAGAAGCATTGGGCGTAAACAGCTCATTTACTCTTAATAGAAATAATAATGTTACAGCAGTCTATGCTCGTTTCTCATCTAACGCAAACTTGCCTGATAAGAACATGGTAGACTTAACAGCGGATACATTTGGTAGTGTAACTCCTACTCTTGCAGCCAACACAACATCAGGCTCTAACGGTAATGCATCTCTTGATGGCGCAGTTATTACAATGAGCGATACTGTAACAACATTTACAGCAGACCTTGGTGGTGACATCGTTATGGGTGACACTACTGACGCTGGCTTTGTTACAGTAAGTGGTACAACTGTTACCGTTGACCCAACTGTAAAAGCAGGTGCTACTGCTGTTATCGGCGCATCTGATGGTAGCGGCTCTTACAGAACAATGACAATTGTTAACGGTGGCGATGGTACATATACTGTTACATACAACACCGGTAATACACTCACACTTACAGCATCATCTTATTATCTCAAGGGCACATTCAATAACTGGGAAGCAACAGATGCCTTTGTAAAGACAGATAACGATGATATTCTTACAGTTATCAAGGAAATCGAAGCCGGCACATATACCTTTAAGGTACATAACGCAGGTGCAGATACATGGTACGGCAACAGTGGCACAATAACCGACACTGCTAACCGTTGGACTATGGATTCATCTGACGACTGTACACTTGTCGCTACAGGTGGCACATACGAATTCAAGTACGAGATTTCTACAAACAAGCTTTCTGTATATCATGCTCAGACAGATGCAGTAGCAACTCCTACAACAAAGACAGTATATGTCGGCGTTATCGAGTACATCACAGACTTTGTTCCTACACTCCATTACTGGAACGATGCAACCGGTCTTGCAGGCGATGCAACCCTCACAGCTACAGGCGATACAGCACAGTATGCACTCGGCTCAAGCTATTGGGATAACGCTAAGCAGAACTTCAAGGTTTACAAGACAGAGGTTCCTGTTGGTGCAACCGAGATGAAGACCTTCAAGGCAGACGGCAACACTAACTGGGCTAATGAAGATGTAGCATATGCAGACGGTCAGATTATCCTCCTCTTTGAGTATAGTAATGTATATCATAACTTTACAGGTACATACTCAGAAGACGAAGTAGTAACTCCTACAGAAGAGCCTACAGAAGAGCCTACAGAAAAGCCAACAGAAGCTCCGACACAGGCTCCGACTGCTGCACCAACACAGGCTCCGACACAAGCTCCTACAAAGTACTGTGAGGCAGGCTATTATCTTGTAGGTACTTTAAACTCAGATGAGCTGTGGTCTATTGAGAACATCTCTGAAGACAGAATGTTTACAGAGAGCTCTGATGGTACATATACACTTGATTACACACTTTATGCAGGTGACGAAATCAAGGTCGTTTATACAGACGGTTATGAGATAAAGACTTGGTACAAAGACACAGGTGACGGCTATGTTATCACAGAGGCTACTGATGGCGATTGTACTATCTATTTCTCACCTGATGCAAACGCATCTTGGGAGTATGAGTACATCTATGTAGATGCTCCACAAGACCCTACAGAGCCACCTACAGAGGCTCCTACAGAAGCTCCTACAGAGGAACCAACAGAGGCTCCTACAACTAAGATGGTTTATGTCGGCGTTATTGAGCATATCACAGAATTTACACCAACACTTCACTATTGGAACAGCAAGGGTCTTGCAGGTGATGCAACTCTTGTCAAGACAGGCGAGACTGCACAGTTTGCACTCGGCACAGGCTATTGGAATAACGCTAAACAGAACTTCACAATTTACAAGGCAGAGATTCCGATAGAAGCTACCTCTATGAAGACCTTCAAAGCTGAGGACAACAGTTGCTGGTCTAATGAGGATATTACAAATTACGCAGACGGCAAGATTATATTGGTGTTTGAGTACAGCAATACATATCATAACTTCTTGAATACTTTCACACCTTACGAGTTACCTGAGCCTTCTGATACAACAACACGCATCTACTTCAGAGATGATACATCTACAGATTGGATCACCTTGGACGATGCTAAGATGTTTGTAAATGACGGCGACAGCGTAACAGAGATGAAAGAGATCGTAGATACTGTTACAGGCAACGTTATGTGGTATGCTGATGTTAAGGAGAATACAGCATACATCTTCTACAGAACATCATATTACTTCAAAGAAAAGGACGCAGACTACGGTGCATGGAATATCTGGGTTGCAAAGAGCCGTGGCACAAACACCTTGTTTGGTGCTACAGGTAGCACAACAGGTACATGGGCATCTACAGGCTTTGCCGAGTCAGACTCAGAGGATATAAACAACTTCTCATACGGCTTGTGGATAGACTCAATAGGTGACGGTAACGCTCAGCACGCTATCAGATGGCACAAAACAGGTTCTGCTTATCACCTCTATGTACCATCATATGTTGATCTCAACAATGTCAACGTATACACAAGCTGGGATTCATTCTCTATCGATAACACAGCTTATACTAACGGTCAGGCTATAAGCCTTACTGAAGGTTCACATACTCTTACACACGGCACTTCTACAGTAAACTTCACAGTATATCAGTCAGAAAGCACAGCAGCTATGCTGATGACTACTGACGAGGAGCTCTTCACTGGTACAACAGCAGGTAACGCCAACGCTGACGCTTGGCCAAAGGGTTCAGGCATCAACGCTGATAATTACGTTGCTGAGTACAAAGACGGTATTGAGACCAAGGGTACCTACTTTATGTATGATGAAGAGGGCGACCAGGTAGTAGGTAAAGACAACAAGATCAAGAAGATCAAGGGTCGTGGTAACTCATCATTTGAGGCTTCAATGCTGATTTACGGTAAGTATGCATACAACATCAACTTTAACGAGAAGGTACAGCTTGTAGAAGGCGCTACCAAGTCTAAGAAGTGGTGTATGCTTGCTAACAACGTTGACCACACTATGATGCGTAACAGCTTTATCTATCAGCTCTCTGATGACTTAGGTCTTGGCTATGGTCCTGAGACTCGTCTGGCTGAGGTTTATGATAACGGTAAGTACCTTGGTGCTTATGTTCTTACAGAGAAGGTTGAGTACGGCGGCGAAAACACTCTTATGGGTGATTTAGAGAACCTTGATGACGGTATCGAGGACGCTAACCTTGAGGCTTACGAGACAACAACTCCTTATGGCGAAGACATTATGGATGAGATTGAGCAGGTAAGCTCTGAGACTTACACAACCTCAAGCGGTAACGAGTACGAATATTCATACACAGATTTCAAAGAGGGCACAGTAGATAACAACGGTAACCCTATCACTTATCTCGAGCCTGAAAATTACAGAGAATACAACTATCTGCTCGAGTTCGAGCTTTACAACAGATACAAGAACGAGTGTTGTTGGTTTGTATCACCGCACACAGGTCAGGCTGTAGTTGTTAAGTATCCTGAGACTGCATCCAAGGCAGTTATGCAGTGGATTATCGAAGAGTGGGATAAAGTAGAGACTGCGGTTTACGCAAACGACTTTGAAAAATATTCAGATCTCATCGATGTTGAATCATTTGCAAAGATGTATCTCATTCAGGAGCTTACAATAAACCTTGACTCAAGTGCTACATCATACTATGTACACAACGAGTTCGCTGAGGACGGCTCAAGCAAATTTGTAGCAGGTCCTGTTTGGGACTACGACTGGTCAATGGGTTCATATGGCTTAGCTAATAAGTATGTATTTAACGGCTCTACTGTATCAGGCAGTGGATATATGTCAAACCCGGAGCAGATGTTTGTCAAGAACAAGGCATTAAAGACAGATTATAGTGATAACACCAAGAAGAGCAACTATTGCTTCGAGGCTAAGCTCGCGCAGAATGATGAATTCTTCGAGGTATGTCAGAGCATCTGGACTAACAAGATGTCAACCAAGCTCTTTGAGTATGTCAAAGATAACGAGAGCGATGCAGGTATCATCATTGATGATATGATGCCACAGTTTGAGTCAGCTATGGAGTCAAACAACGCTCGTTGGGGTGTATATACATTCACAGGCGACACTTGGGGCACCAAGGTAACATCTAACTACAAGCCATATTCATATAGCTTCAACTACACAAGCACAGCATCTTCAGGCTCACAGGCCAAGACATACGCTAACACAGTTCATTACTTAAACGACTGGCTGGTTAAGCGTAGAGATTATATGTCTAAGTCAGGCACAAACGGTGGCAACCTCTACAACGAGGATCTCCTCATCACATGCGAGGTGCTCTCTGCTACCTTTGATGCTCTTCAGAGCGATGATAACTCTACAGTAACTATCACACCAAGTGCACAGGTTGTTGAGGATGATGTTCCTATGGATCCATCAGAGTACACCTATACAGTTTATGTAAACGGCGAGGCTGTTACAGATCCTATAACATTTGAGACACCATCTGTAGACGTTAAACTTCCATATGGTCAGAAGAGCGAGATATACATCGTAGTTTCAGTTATCGAGGACGCAAAGGCTACACTCCAGTCTGAGTCACAGACATTCCTATATGGCGTAATGCCTGATATAGAAATGACTATTATGTTCAAGTCATCCAGCTCTTATCGTTACATTCCTACACTCACAGTAGGCGATACAGAGTATCAGATGGAAAAGACAGGCAAGGCTATAGCTACAAACTCAAGCCAGACTCAGAAGTACTACTGGTACACAGCTACTGTAACTGTTGAGGAGACAACAACTCAGACACTTCTGTTTACTAACCAGTACAGTATGCGTGCAACAATAACAATAGCTTCTGCTGCTGAGGGTACTTACTACTTCGGTTGTGATAACCTCAACAACGGCTCTAAGGTTGTTGACCTTACAGATTACAATGAAAACATCAGAAACTTCGTCAAGTCTGCTACACATATGGTAGATAACGATCCGTATGCTGCAGGCACAGCTACAACACAGATAAACGGCACTATCTACAAGATGGGCGACACAGACTCTGACGGCAAGGTTACTATCCTTGATGCAACAAAGACTCAGCTTGCACTTGTTAAGAAGGCAGAGCTCACAGAGCTTGAACAAGACCTTGCAGACTTTGACCTTGATACCAAGGTAACTGTTCTTGACGCTACAGGCGTTCAGCTTTACCTTGCATACGGTCAGTAATTAACATAAAAGTGCTATCGTCTTGGCACTTGTGTGTCAGGACGACAGCAGCTTACAAAATTGACTTATCAGGATTTTATCCTTGATATACACCTTATGATGTAGCTGATGTTGTCGGTGCTATCCTATCGTTTGTTGTACAGCTTTAAGTTTGCTGTATGGCTGTCGGCGGGTTGTATCTCATAGGTGTGTCGTCAGATATGGCGACCATACATATGACGTTATTGAAGAAGCTTGCACTCTTGTGGTGTTGCAGACCTTTGTCTGTCAGCACATCTGGTATCATCAGTGGTCAGCGTATGATTCCAGACAGACTGTATAGTCTTTGACAATTTACAACCTGAACGATAACGATTACATGGTATGTATGCGTAAGATAGCAAAGTCACGCCTGTTGTTTTGCGGACATATTGATGTATTTGCTTATTGTTTGGGACATCACCGAAAAACAGCAGTTCCATCATCGAGATAACACTCTGCGTGCACAAAGTCACGCAGAGGTATGGTTATCACAACAAAAAAACTCCCCTGAACAAGGCCGTCCTGACCGACAAGCCTTCTCAAGGGGAGTTTTTGTTATGTAGATTTTTTGATATGAGGGGTATTCGATTTATATATCGAAGATTGGACAGCTCTTTTTGAACAGAAATTTATTTGACAGGTAGTGTTTTAGTTTAATTGAGATTTATCCAGCCGACTCCTGACTTCAACTTGCCCCAGGTTGATTGGGTGCTTGTGTTATAATATTCTTCCACTATGGTATACGCACCCTGCTCATCGAGAGTCATCACGCAGTCGTAGTTATAACCGGGACCTGAATATATGTATGTGGGCGGATAAGTAGTAACGATATATGGTTCAAATTGTTTTGTAGCAGGAGGGCTATAGTATTCGTTAGTATAAGTCAGATTTACCCAACCTACTCCTGATTTTAGTTTTCCCCAGGTCGAATAAGTACCCGTGTCGTAGCATTCGTCCACTATAGTATACACACCCTGTTCATCAAGAGTCATCACATAGTTGTAGTTATAACCTGGACCGGCATAAATGTATGTAGGTGGATACAGAGTAACAAGATATGAGTTAAAAGTTTTTTGTTCAACCTTAGAACTGGTCTTTTTAGGAGCTTGGGTTTCTTTTGGAGGTTTTGTTGGTTTTTCAGTTTCAACATTTGTTTCGACAATTGTTTCTTGCTGTGTTTGTATAGTGCTTTGAACAACAGCTTCTGTGCGTGAAGAGTTAAAGTACAGCACAGCAAAAACTATCACTAACACCACAGCTATAGTCAGCGCTACAACTAAAACAAGAGTAGAAACCCTGACTGTTTTAGGTTCTTTTCTGATGTCTTCGGTGCTTTTATCGTCAATTTGTTTGAAAAGGTCAAATCCATCACTGTAGTTTGAATCGTTATTTTCATTAGTATTAGTATTTATGTTTTCATTTTTATCAGCCATACTGCCTCTCCTTATTAAGTAGTTTCAGCCCCATAGTTATCAGATTAATTATATCACAGTAATTATAAACTTCAATATCATTAGAGTAAACTTTACGATAAAACGAAAAGCACCCACCTTATCGGTGAGTGCTTTCATTTTTATGGCAAGGGTGTAGGGTTTTGATACAAAATAGAAACGTCTTTTTGTTTGCGTTTTGTCTTTCAAGTTTGCATTATTCCCCCTAAATTATGCATATAAGTCTGCTAACTCTATATATCAGACAGAGATAATTTTAATTCATCAAGCATATTGTTATAATCATTCCAATCATTCATTCTGTAATATTTACGAGACGATAAGATAGTTGGCGGCTCGCTATCATCAATCACGATAGTAATAATAGGCTTGTTTTGGGTATTGAATTTCATATAGAAGCCTTGCCATTCATCTCGGCAAAAAGCTGAGTTTAAATAATCATTTGATAATAATATAAGGAGTGCATCTGCAGAATCAAGCCCATCAGAAATTGATTGAGGGATACTATGACCCAGTTTAATATCCCACTTGTCAAACCAAACATTATATTTAGCTTGTTTGAGATCGCTGGCTATAAATAAAGCAATATCTTTATTTGCGGATGAATGAGAAATAAATACTTTTTTTGTTCCTTCTCCTTGTAAATAGTTTGTGCTAATATAAATATTGTTTAATAAGTTTAAAGCAAATATATACTCTCCATATAATTCAACAAGTGTATTGTCCCCAAAATATGTTTCTCCCAAGGATTTTTTTGCTCGTTGCTGTGAGATTTGATTACCAAGCTTTTCTACTCTATTAAATAGGTCATATGTTGTAATATTATTACTAAGATAGGATAGTTTTATAGTAGAACAAGCATCAATAGTTCCTACCATATTACCCCAGTAGACATATCCGTAATTCCCGTCTTCATCGTCATAAAGTCCTATGCGCCCTTTGTGCTCGCCCTTTATAACCTTTACTGGACCAAAATACAATGAGTCATCGGAGTCTGTTAAAATATCAAATCTAGAAAAAATATGTCGCTCTAGAGATTGATTTCCTGCAGTTTTTGTAGCTTGTTCAAGAGACTTTTTAAGTAAATAACTTTGTTTATTGATTCCTAGCTTTTTTAATTTGTAACTCACTTGCGATTTGTTAACGCCAAATTGCGTTGCTATATGAGATTTTAAGTAATCTAGTTCTAAATAAATATATTCTAAATCTGTGCGGGTAATATTTTCCCAACTTTTTGAAAAGATTTCTTTTACTTTTTTGTTCATTGGTGTCATAGCAAGCTCCGTGTAAATATTTATTTATAAATTATTATCAATAAATTCTAAATAAGGTTTACGGTTATAAACACTGTCGATATTATCTTTATACCACTCAAATTCTTCTTTCAATCCATGCTCAAGTGGAACTGTGTCAGGCATTAACTCGTTCTGTTTTGATACATCCAATATGTACTCATAATCATAAAAGCAGAAATAATCTCTCTGAGGAAAGGTTTTGTCTACGCTAATGAAAGAAGCCTCTTTTCCTACCGCATTGTAGCACAATTGTACCCATTCTTTTACAGTGACAATGTCCATGTTGCCGACATTGAAAATGTGATTATCAGGGTGTGTATTAACGAGTGTTTCTATAAAACGACACAGATCAGCAACATTGAAAAATTGAAGCTTCATCTCTCCATTTTGTGGAAGATAGAATACTCTGTCTAACATAGCACAGTCAAACGGAAACGCTTCACGATATAAATTATCATAAATACCATAAAAATAAGGTGGGCGGAGAATATATGCATTTGGCACATGTGCTTGCAAATATTGCTCTGCTTCGAGTTTGTTTATTCCATAATCGCCCCAAACAGAATTATAGCCACACTGCTGTTCTTCAGAAAACGGCTGTGAATTTGTTTCAGGATATACAGCACTAGAGCTAATAAAAATATAATCATTAAAAGTTACACCTGATTCAACAAGAGATTTAACATGCTCTTTTGTGTATGCGGTAATGTCAAGAACCAAGTCAAAATGCATACCGTTTAAAATATCACATAACTGTGTACGATCACAGTTAATTAGTGTTACTCCTTTAACTTGATCTCGACTTCCTCGGTTGAGTACAGTCACATCATTACCTTTTTCTACGAAATACTGTGCTGCATATTTACTGACAAAAGTTGTGCCACCTGTGATTAAAAATTTCATAATATCACTCCTAAAAAAACGTGGTGCTAATATGTATTATAGTCTGATTTTTTGTTCTTTTCAATATGACTACAAAAATAGAAGAACAAACGATAACTTAAGTTGTATATAAGTAAAAAATATAATGTTTCTAGATAATGCTTGTTATTTGTATATGTTTTGTGTATAATATCAACTGTAGAGTTGTTGCTCAAATCTTATTTGTAAATAAATAATCTTAGATTAACATTTAACTTTTTACAATAATTATGAATATTTTTGTGCAGAAAGCATAAAATTTTATTGCTGGCAAGAATTATATATTGACAAAAAATTTTTTTGGCATTATAATTTGAGCAGTGAACGCGTTGTGGTATCCTGCGGGGCCGCAACCCATTAAGCTCTCTGTACAAATAGTGCAGGGAGCTTTTTGTTTTATGAAAAACAAACCTAGAAAAAAGTTTTTGAGTTATCAAGAACAAATTGATTTATTAACAAGTAAAAAATTAACCATCCAAGATAAAGATATAGCTGTAAACAAACTAAAAAAGTATAGTTATTATTCTCTTGTGTGTGGATATAAAGATATATTTAAGATTAAGAAAAATGGTTATTATAAGGAGGACGCTTCGTTTAATCATTTGGTTACATTATATGAATTTGATGACCATCTTAGATATATGTTTTTGCACGAGATTATAAGAATAGAGAAAAAAGTAAAATCTCTTTATTCGTACTCTTTTTGTGAATTATATGGTGATAAACAAAATGATTACTTGAATGTTACAAACTATAATTATAATAAATACCAGAATGAGATTAATGATTTGACAGGAAGAATACAAGATGTGTTAGACAAACCTGAGAAGTATCCAAACATAAACTATAATGTTACAACTTATGGTACGGTTCCTTTGTGGGTATTAATACACACTCTCACTTTTGGAAGTCTGTCTAAAATGTTTGAATTTTCAAAGCAAGAGCTTCAATCAAGAGTAGCGAGAGAATTTACAGGTATATACGGTCACCATTTAATTTCTATGTTGAATGTACTTTCAAAATTTAGAAATGTTTGTGCACATAGCGAACGTCTGTATAATTATACTACTAAAAAATCAATTGTTGACCTTCCTATACATAAAAAGTTGAATGGCTATAATCGCAAAAGTAAAAATGATTTGTTTAATGTACTTATAAGCCTTAAATATTTATCAGAAGAAAGCGATTTTATGGCATTTACAATAGCTTTACAAGAAATTATTAAGTCTCTTTTTGTTACGCTTGGTGATAATTATGCAAAGCTGGTATTAGATAGAATGGGGTTTCCAGAAAATTGGGAAGACATTATTAAGATGGACAAGTAATATGAATAGCATTTAATGGGTGTTAATAAATCCCTGTAAGGAGTGTATCTCTTTGCAGGGGTTTTCATTTGATATACGGCTATCGCTTTAGTCTATGGGGTTAGCTTGTTTTTAATAGCACAAACAATTAGTGACTAAAACCGCAACGGCTATCCAAAAGCCACAACGGTTACCCACAAACCGCAACGATTACCCATAAACCACAACGATAACCCCGATAACCGCAACGATAGGTTTTAGGTAAAAAAGAAAAAATCCCTGTAATCAGAGCTTAAACACTCTTTTTACAGGGATTATTATTTTATAAAAATGCTCGAAAACGGCTTTGTTATGCGAAAAATTAAGGAGTAAAGCATTGTATCAATACTCTTTTAGGGGACCCCAAAATCTGAGATTTTGGGGAGAGGAGGAGCGACGGTCAGGTCAGGCGACATTTTAAAATAAAAAATCGTCGCAGACCTGTGTAGTCCGCGACGACGATGGCAAAGGTGTATGGTTTTGATACAAAATGTAAATGGCTTTCTCGTTTACATTTTTGCCTTCTTGTTGAGTATATTCTCAAGCAGGTTTGCACTTTCGCGTTCGGCTTGGTCTGTTGCGTAAGTTTACAAATCGCATAAAAATATAAGTGTATTGTGTTTTTATACCCTTCATGCTAAAATAGTTATGCTACTTATCTGAATAATATATCTGATATCGGGTTGATGGTCGGAGGTGGGGAAATATGATTAAAATGGCAATTTGTGATGATGAAGTTTCTGTTTTAGAGAAACTTGCCGGATATACTGAAAAATACCGACAGCAGTGTAACCGTGAAATTGAATATCTTTCTTTTCGTAGCCCTTTCGACCTGTTGTTTGAGATTGAAAAAGGCACACGATTTGATATTATTTTTCTTGATATCATTATGCCCGGCGAGAATGGAATTGATGTGGCGGCAGAGATACGGAATTTTGATAAGGAAGTCAAAATTATACTTTTGACCTCTTCTGCTGATTATGCGGTGGAATCATATAGAGTAGGGGCATGTTTTTATCAACTCAAACCTATCAGCGATAAAGCCTTTTTCAATCTGATGGATTCCACTATGCTCTCTTGTGAAAAAGAGCAGGCTGACAGTATAATTCTGCGTTGCAAAGGCGGAATCACACGCATAAAGTTACAGCATCTGGAATATTGTGAGGTTATCCACCGGACTTTATTGATGCATCTGGTAAATAAAGAAGTTCTGGAGTGTAGCGGAAGTCTGGATGAGTTGAGCAGGCAACTTGAATCTCACGGTGGATTTCTTCGTTTTCATCGCTCCTATCTGGTGAGCCTGGAACATATCAGGCAACTTTCCTACAAATCTGTCACAATGGCGAGTTCCGTACAGCTTCCTGTTCCAAGAGGAAAATACCACGAAGTAAAAGATGCTTATCTTGAATATATGTTTAAAAAGAATCAGGTGATGATATGAGCAACTGGTTGTTTTTATTCGATGGAATTGTTGTGAGTGTTTTCGGTAGCGTGTTGTCGGCGTCGTTTTGTGATTGTCTGAGCTTACGACGAAAGCGTTTGTTGCTTTACTGCTATATGATTGTGACTTTGTTGTTGCAGGGGTTGATTAGCTTTTTCTACGGATTTGATTTGTTGCGATTGCTTTATCCGTATGTTGTTCATCTGCCGTTGATACTGTTACTGTATATGCTGAGCAAAAAATTTTTATGGTCTTTGGTATCAGTGCTTTTAGCATATCTGTGCTGTCAGTTGAGAAGGTGGATTGCACTGTTAATTACCACCATACTCTCAGGGGATGAAAAGTTACAGAGTGCTATCCAGCTTATTATTACTTTGCCGCTTTTAGTGCTTGTGATATATTTGGTAGTACCATCGGTGAGAAAGCTTATGGACCAACCATTAAAGCTTTGTGGACTTTTTGCAATTATTCCTGCTTTGTATTATGTTTTCGATTATTCAACTGTAATATATACCGATTTTTTACATAGCGGTAACCCTGTGGCAGCTGAATTTATGCCTTTTGTATTTTGTTTAGCATATTTGCTGTTTTTGGTATACTACCACAATCAGCAACAAAAAGAAGTACAGCACCAGCAGGTACAAAATACTCTCAGTATCCAACTGAATCAGTCAACTCGCGAAATAAACACATTGCGGGAATCACAGGAGTTGACACGACAGTACAGACACGATTTTCGTCATCATCTGCAATATATTTTTCAGTGTATAGAAGATGGTTGTCAGGAACAGGCTCAACAGTATATTGCTACTATATGTGAACAAATCGATGCGCAAAAGGTGCAACGCTACTGTGAAAACGAGGCGGCAAATCTGATTTTATCGGCTTTTGCCGGACGCGCACAAAAGCTTGGTGTTACAATGACGATTACAGGCAGACTTCCTGAAAAGATTATCGTATCGGATAACGATTTGTGCGTGCTGCTTTCAAATGCACTGGAAAATGCAATCAACGCCTGTAAGCCTCTTGTTGCAAAAGATACAGATTGCGTTATTGATGTTCAATTTTATGAAAAGGATGAAAAACTCTTTTTACAGGTGATAAATCCTTATGGCGAAGAAATACAATTTTACAAAGGTATTCCTGTGTCAGAGCACCTGGATCATGGCATCGGAGTACAAAGTATTTGTGCCATTGTGAAACGCTACAAAGGCGTATATACCTTCACATTGCAGGAAGGAAAGTTTGTTTTTCGTGTTTCTGTGTAGCAAACTGTCGATTCGGTGCAGTATGCGTGCGATTTAGGTCGATTATCTTCACTTTTAGTATAAATGTTTTATAATACATTTAAGTCATATGATAGTGTAAAAAGTCAATGACTACATATTAAAACGGAGGGTAAAATTATGACTAAAACAGTAGCTATTCTTATCACATTCTTCTTGGGTGGATTAGGTGTTCATCGTTTCATGGCTGGCAAAGCAGGTACAGGTATTGTATGGCTTCTGACAGGCGGTTGCTTCGGTATTGGCTGGTTAATCGATCTTATCCAGGTTTGCACAGGCAAATTTGCGAAAAAAGACGGCACACCTTGGATCACAGAGTAATATCTACTCAGAGTGTTTTAAGTATAATTAATATGTATATATGTAGTGGCTGATTAAAAAACTCAGCCACTATATTTTTTTCTTTATAAAATAATAAAAAACTCAGAAAAGTACTTTATTTATCACACTGTCGATTCAGTACGTTTTCGGTATGGTTTAGACAGTGCAAATCCTTTTTATGACAAATAAGCGTATAATTTTAACAAGCTAAAAGGCTAAAATATTTTTTAGGAGGATGAACTAAATGAAAAAATTAGTTGCTCTTTTACTCGCTGTTATTATGTGTTTTGCTCTGGTAGCTTGTGGTGGTCCTGACAGACAGCCTGCAATTGATGCATTCAATGAAGCTAGTACTGCGTTTGATGCTTTAGCAAACGAGGTTAACACTAATCCTGATGCATACTCACAGGAAGTTTTTGACACACTCAACGAGATGGCAGATGTAATGATACAGCACAAGGAACTCCTTGAGGGTGATGAAGAGATCAGCCAGGAAAAACTCGACGAGATGATTGCTTGGTATGGCGAAGTTAATGATTGGGTTGCATCTGTTGAAGCAGAGTTAGCAGCTCAGTAATATCATTTTGATACATAAAATTTAAGGCGGATGCGTGATAAGCATGTCCGTTGTGTGCGGAGTGAATTTATTTTTTATTTAACTTTTCTATTATACTCCACGATTTAAAAATAGACTATGCTACAATTATAATAATTAGGTAATAACAGACCGGTGCAGACACTTTAGTTTGCACCGGTTTTGTTTGCTCTTTTGTCATAAATATAGGAGTTTTAAACACAAATTATAGATAAAAAATATCACACTAATATTAGTGTAATATATTGACAAGTAAAGTCTATATTGGTAAAATTTTATATATATTACCTGTGTAACTTGACGCATGTTTATTGAATTTCACCAAGGAGCCAAGCATATGACAGCAAAAGAACTAAAACATCTGCGGCGCAGTGATCTTATGGAAATATTGTTGGAGCTCAGCAAAGAGAATGAGCAACTGCGCGAGCAATTACATGACGCTCAGCAAAAACTTAACGACAGACAGATATTGATTGAAGAGTCAGGCTCTTTGGCAGAGGCGGCGTTGCGGCTCAACCGCATTTTCGAGGACGCTCAGGCGGCTTGTGAGCAGTATGAGCACAATGTCCGTTTACGCTGTGAGCAGCTTGAGGACGAAACAAGACGCAAATGTGAAGATGTGATGCATCAAAGTAATCACAAGAGCACCGATTAAAAATCACAAAGTAACAAAAGCAAACGGAAGGGGTATATATTTGAACGAACAAAAGAAAACAATAGAACGGCCTTCCATTGAGCTTTTAGAAGCGGAAGTCCTTCGCAATAATTATAAAAGGCGTTTCAAAACGGTACTTAAGAGCACGATATATGCCTTGATTACCGTTGCAGCGGTGGCTGTTTTGATTGCGACCTTATGGTTGCCTGTCATGCAGACCTACGGAAATTCTATGACACCGACACTCAGCGATGGAGAGATTATTTTTTCTGTAAAGACAAAGAACTTAGAGCAAGGTGACATCATCGCTTTTTACTATAATAATAAGGTATTAGTTAAAAGAGTGATCGCAGGTTCAGGGGATGTTGTGGATATTGACGCAGACGGAGCTGTCTATGTCAATGAGCAATTACTACAGGAACCCTATCTGTCAGAAAAATCTCTGGGAGAGGTGGATATCGAACTACCATATCAAGTGCCTGACGGCAGGTACTTCGTTATGGGTGACAACCGAGTCACTTCGGCTGACTCCAGACATACTTCGGTGGGATGTGTGTCTGATGAACAGGTCATTGGAAAGATTATTTTCCGAGTCTGGCCGTTAAAACGAATCGGACCTATCACCTAACCTTAACATTAGATAATTTTTTCAGGAAGGAGGCAATCTGGATGCGGATCAAAGATACAAATATGATCCGAAAATATTTAAAAGTTAATAAAAACCGTAGCATCTTAAATATGTTTGTCCGGATTATGGCGTGCTTGGTTGTATTCTGCACAACCTACGCACTCATCCTTCCTGTTATTACGCTGGAACAGAATTACACCTGTAAGCTACAAGAGCATATCCATACTGAAAGTTGCTATGCACAAAATGGTATGCTAGAGGAAAACTCCCCCAAACTCATTTGCGGACAGATAGAACATCAGCACAATGAAGACTGTCATCCGTACAAAAGCAGAACTGAAAAATCTTCTCCGGCTTCTGTGGGAGCAGGCAGTACGGCAACTCTGACTCTAGATTTTACCAGTTGGGGTCCTTGGAATTCAATTGAATTTCCACAGGGTAACACCTACACCTGTGAGGTAGGCTCAGAAGTCACCATCACCTTGGACGACTACTTAAACCGAGGAGTTTCTTACAACGAACCCGATATCACTGTGTCGGGTTGTACAGTAGTTTCTGTTAGCTGTACTTGTGATCAGGGACATACTTCTCACAATGGCTGGAGCAACTGCGGTATGCGACACGAAATTGTATTACGCATCACGCAAAATACTGCGCGCATTGAATGTCAAGTGGGTGGTTACGACTGGCCAAAGGAAGGCAACAGCGTAGTTATCTCAGGTTCAACCACCACAGAAACTACCGCGCCTTCTGAAACCGTTACACCAACTAATCCGATTAGCCCTACTAATCCACCTCAAACTGAGCCACCTACTGAACCTGAGGTGGTGCGTCCAGGTTATCCAACCGCTGTTAAGACAGGCAAGTCCTCGGTTGACACCCTGTATTTCTACAACTTTGCTGCTACCGACAGTGGCATTAAGCCTCTGCCAGGCTGTGAATTTCTGATTACAGGCACCACAGACGATAACAAGCCGTACTCAGCAACTATCTACAGCGACGATACTCTGGAGATTCAGTTACCTGATGACATACCGACAGGTAACTATACGATTAGGGAAGTATCTACCCCAGAGGGTTATATGCGTGACAGCAATCATACCCGAGAATTTGGTGTTACTTATAACCATACAGTAGGTGAGAAAACCTTTAGTGATGCAAAAACTATCGGCAGTTTTCTAAACCATACGCTGGAAGATCTGGATGCCGGCAAGTATGCCGAGGTTGAGGATTACAACAACCGTACATATGAAATTGTACTTCAGGCTGAATCAAGTATCCGTCTATACCAAATGAACCCTATAGATGTGTTATTCGTGGTTGACCAATCAAACTCCATGTTGTTCCCATCGGGACTCAGAGAAACGGGAACCACCATAACCCTCTATCAGGATCCAACTGAGAGTTGGTGGTCGGGAAATCAAAACCTGAACCAGATGGACAAGCTGGATAAAAGTAAGCTTTACTATATAATTGCTGATCCTAGCGGTACGTCCACAGTATTTGCTGTGTGGCACAACGGAGAACGCTGGATGTATCAGGACGCTTCCTACTACGCAAAGGCTTGGCACGACAACGCCGACGGCTATCGTCAGGAAGGTGAGGTTGCGATTTTCCCTGAGTCTAATGTTAGCTTTAGCGACCAACCTACAACAAACAGTCAGGGTCAGAAAGTTCGTGCCAACGGTGGCGATCTCGGTATGACTATTGCGGGTACGCTAGGCAACGATATAGGAACCGAAGGCAGAAAGACCTATCAGGTTTATACCGCTGTCGATCAGTACAACCGTCTGCATTATCTGGAGGAATCTATTTCAAGAGCAGTTTACCAACTCTCGGACGCTAACGTAGAAAACACAGCAACTCTGATTAGATTTACCAAGACCGTAGATGAGGCCCACTGTATGGGACCTATGGAACTTACTCCTGACAATGCAGATATTCTTGTAGATGCTGTGAATTCCATCAATACAAGCGGTGGTACTCGTCAGGATCTTGCGTTAGAACACGCTTATAATCATCTGAGAGGTAACATAACCTACAAAGATGGCTCATCAAACGATAAATTTACTAAAGACCCGAAATACACATTTACTATCCTCATTACTGACGGTGCGCCGGTACGTAGTGATAACAGCGCACCGCCTCTGGACACCATATATTCCCAGATAAGAAGCTTCGGTGCTCAGGTCAGACGGGAATCGACTCTTGTTACCATTGGATTGGGCATGAACAATGTTGAAGGTGGTAAACAGGTGCTTCAGGATATCGCATCTCTTCCTCAGTATGCAAATATGCTGGAAGACGCATCAGATTTGACCGAGGTTCTTCACGATTTGCTGTTCTCTAGTCTGACTCCAAAAGAGACTCAGGATATCAGTGGCGATGTGGAGGACGTAATCAGCGATTCGTTCTATCCTATTGCTTGGGTTAATAAAGGAACCTACACAGGTCGGACTGTTCTGTATAGTGACGATACTCGTGATTGGGTTATTTTAGAGCCCGGTGACTGGATTACCTTAAATGGTGAGTTTGTAGGCGCACGACAAGGAACAAGAGGTCACGGACAACTCACAAAGGACGCAAACGGCGACATGCGTATCAGTTGGAAAGATCGAACGATTTCTGATAATGTCAGATGGACCACACGCTTTTATGTAAAGGCTAAGGAGGATTTCATCGGAGGCAACGCTATTGATACCAACAAGTACGCCGCCATTGATGTGGGTGGCACGGCTTTTGAGTTGCCTGTACCTACCGTTAACGTCCGTCTGCTGAATCTTAATCAGAATAACAGTGAGGTAACAGTTTATCTGGGAGATACAATAAACGAGCCGGGTGACAGCCCGCTGGACAGCCTTAAATATTTTTACAACAACACTGAATTTACCAAAATACATTCAGATATCGAAAACCGAAACGGCGTTGATTTCGGACCTATACAAAATGCTCTGGATCCTGACGCCTACGCCGATGACGGTCTTCAAAACAACACCTTCCTCCTGAAATACGCAATGGGCAAGGACCTGACTGACGAACAGTGGAAACATTTGATGGAGTCACAGGATAACACCGTTGTTGTTGACTATACCTATGACGATAACAGTAGCCATGGTCCGGTAGGATATTTCACCTTCCGCTTGACTAAAAACGGCGAAACTGCTGACTTTGATTCTCACAAGGCTACCGCAGCAGGTCAGCGTGTGGAAGACTATACACTTCATGTAACCTACACGGCTTACGAACTGTCAGAAGCATCAGTGCTTGATAGTGGTGTCAAACGACCTGGTACAAATGTCCACAACGGACCAAATGGTGCGGGTACTGAGGTCAGCGACCAGATTAACAGTAAGCGTCTGGAGGACGGCTACGGCATCGTAGACAAGGACAACGTTCACATCGTCAATGTCATAAGTGGCAGCATCCGTGTAACTAAGGAAATAACAAAAGATCTTATCTCGAATGAAGACCAGGTTTTCCTATTTACCCTCCACCGTAGCGAGGACGGAAATGAACACTCAGAAGATATTGCTTTGGAGGTTGTGGTAAAAGCAGGGCAGACCACAGGCACAGTACAGGTAGACAACCTCAAGCGTGGCACTTATACGCTGACAGAACAACCGAGCGAAATCTACTCTGTTCGTGATATCACAATTGAAAGTGATACCAACTGCTACGCTACTAAACAGGTCCCTACCGCAACATTCCATATGGGCTATGATCCTTTTAATCTTAACGTTATAGGGAAACCAGCGACTGCCCGATATACTGATTACACAGGTGCTCCTAACGGTGTTTTTGGTGCCGCAAAGGTTACTAACGAAAAGATAGTTCACTACGGAGAAATTCCTGTAATTAAACAATGGAGTGGTGCTGATACCGAAGGTGATGATAAAACAGTATTCGTTGTTCTTTACCAAAGCACCGAAGCTGGCGACCAGTTGGTATTTGATGAAGCAGGAAATGCACGACTTCTGAGGCTTGATGCCAATAACGGCTTCAAAGGTACGTTCAGAGTGCCACTACCTGAAAAAGGCGCCCCGGTAGAACAACTGGGCTATTTTGTTCGGGAGGTAAGCGGTATCGGCTCTACCGCTGATGACAGACAGTCTGCCATCTTGGAAAACGACGGCACAACTGTACTTTACTATCAGTCGGTCATTGGAGAGGAAGAACTTATCACTCTTTCAAACAGACAGTATCTCGTTACCTATGAGATTGACGAAACTACCGGTGCACACACGGTGACAAACCACGCAGCCGTAACCTTGCCTTCTACGGGCGGGGCAGGCACATATATGTACACACTCAGCGGCTTAGGCATTATCGCTATAGTTACGCTGATTTACGGATACATCCATTTTTACAGACGCAAAAAGGGGGGCTGGTCGTAAACGTCACCTGCCTCGGCAAATATCATTTTACGTCGGGGTTGTATCCACCAATATATATAAAACTGAAAGGAAGAAAAAACCATGAAAAAAACGATTGCTATCATTTTATGTCTTGTTATGATGCTGGGTATGAGCACAACCGTATTTGCTGCTGAAACCTACACTCTGACAATCAACAATCCAACCGAAGGTCACACCTATGAGGCTTACCAGATCTTTAGCGGTACTCTCGAGAATATCAGCGGTACAGACACTCAGGTGCTTACAAACATCGTCTGGGGCTCAGCTATTGTAGGCGAAGGCTATGACAATTCTGCTGCCCTGCTTAATGACATTCATGACGCTGCTACTGCTGCTGCTGACGATTCACCAATGAAGAAACTTCTCGGTGTTAAAGATGCTGCTACTCTGGCAGAAGCTATGGCTGATAACATAACAACAGACTCTGAGACTTTAGATGCTCTTGCTGCTATTTTTGCTAAGCACATTGAAACAGGCAAAAACATCGGTACACAGACTTACACAGAGAATATTGTTACAGGTGAGGATGGCAAGGCTACTGACAAGAGTTACTACACTATTTCAGGATTAACACCTGGTTATTATTTAGTAAAAGATCAGGACAACTCACTCGCTGGCGAGTATGATTCTTACACAAAATTCATTCTCCGTGTTATCAAGGACGAGACTGTTTCTCCAAAGAGCAGTATCCCATCAGTTGATAAAACTATCAACGATACCATCGACGGTACTTTTGGCGAGCATGAGGACTTCGATATCAACGACACCGCTTACTACAAGTGGACAGGTAAACTTCCATCTAACCTGAAAGACTACGAAACATACTACTACAAGTTCTACGATAAACTCCCAACAGGTATTGAGTATGTGCAGTTTGAGCAGATCTACCTTGAGGGCCATGACGGCAATGTTGTACATTCTTTCTATGATGCTAAGACAAGCACCCAGATGCCTGCTGGTATCAACGCAACAATTAACGGCAAAAATGTAGAACTTGAGTTTGAAGATTTATGGACACTTTATCCTAGCATCTTACCTACTCACAAGATCATCGTTAAGTATTCCGCACGTGTTACAAGAGATGCTTTAATTGCTGAGCCTATGACCAACAGCGTTTATGTTGAGTTCAGTAACGACCCTAACGCTGAGGGTGATGGCTCAAAGGGTACAACTCCTAAAGATGTAGCACACGCATTTACATTCCAGATTAACATAGACAAGTACGATGCTGACAATAAGGACAAGAAACTTGAAGGTGCAGAATTCGTGCTGTACTACGAGCGCACAGAAAACGACGTTGTAGTTAAATACTATGCACAGGTTATCACCGAAGAGATGATTTCCGCAGGCACCGTTTTAAACGGTACTGCTGTTGACGCAGACGACCTCGGTGTTGTATACGGTTGGACCACAGACGAGAGCGCAGCAAGCGTACTCGATACTGACTCAAAGGGTGCTATCTCTCTTCGTGGTCTTGACGAAGGAATCTACTACCTCAAGGAGACAAAGGCTCCTGCAGGCTACAACCTGATGGAGACTCCTGTTAAGATTGAGATTATTCCTGTTTATACAGAGTCAGGCGACGAGGTTAGCGTAACTGTTAACTACAAGGTTGACGATAAAGAGCAGGACAGCAATACTGTTGGTGTACGCAACTCATCAGGTTCTACACTCCCTGTAACAGGTGGTATAGGTACAGTTCTGTTCTATGTACTGGGTTCTGTTTTACTCATCGGCGCAGTAGTGCTGCTTGTTGTTAAAAAACGCCTTAGTAAATAATATTTATTAAGTACTGTCATAGGGGGAAGGCTCAGCCTTCCCCCAGTACAACCATAAGGAGAGTTCCGCATTGAAAAAAAGTTCCTTTTCAACCATAATTTTAATATCGATACTGGTTGCGGGATTGTCCTTGTTGTTGTATCCCTCGTTCAGTAACTACTGGAATGATTTACATCAGACAAAAGCAATCGCTGATTACAATTGTGTAGTAGCGGATATGTCAAAAGAAGATTGTACTTATCTGTTTGAAGATGCTGCAGAGTATAACGAGGCTCTGCGCAGTATAAGATTTCCGTTAATGTATTACGATGATGTCCCTGGCTATGATAACTTGCTCAATGTTGGTTCAAACGGCATTATGGGTTATATCAGCATAGAAAAGATAGGTGTAGAACTGCCTATATATCACGGCATTGACGAAACAGTGCTACAGGTTGCCGTGGGGCATATCGTAGGTACAAGCCTGCCCACAGGCGGCGAAAGCACCCACTGTGCACTTTCAGCCCACAGAGGACTTCCAAGTGCCCGTTTGTTCACAGACTTGGATAAACTGGAGATAGGTGATGTATTCACACTGACTGTTATTGATAGAGTTCTGACTTATCAGGTGGACCAGATTCTGACTGTTGAGCCTGATGATATAGAGCCACTATATGTTAAAGAGGGTGAGGACTACTGCACGCTGGTAACCTGCACTCCTTACGGCGTTAATTCTCACCGTATGCTTATTCGCGGTACCAGAATAGAAAACGAAAAACAACTTTTAAATATCCGTGTTACCGCAGATGCGTCTGTCATTGACCCGATAGTGGTGGCTCCGTTTGTGGCTGCGCCTATTCTGCTTGTACTGTTCATACTACTGATGCTTCCGAAACCTCATAAAAACAGGAGGGTTGATTCATGCAAAAAAAGTTAATAGTTTTACTGCTCCTGCCGTTGCTGATTTTCGGATTGTGCGCTCAGGTTGGTGCTGTACAAGGTGCGGACCCTGACAAACAGTGTTCTATCACTTTTTTGATGGAGTTTGACGGCACATTTCTTGATGGCGGTAAAGTCACTTTGTATCGTGTGGGACAAATCAGTCCCGATGGCGACAAATTTGTTTTGGTGGATACTTTACCGCAAGGCGAGGTGAGCCTTGATAGTTTAGAAGATCCTAAACTCGCTGAAACGCTCAGCGTTCTTGCTATCGAGCATAACCTCAGTGCCCACAGCGCCCCCATTGTTTCAGGTAAGGCGGTGTTCTCCGACTTAAAGACAGGCGTGTATGTGGTTAGTCAGCGTCCGGGCGAAGAAACTCAGGGCTATTGTGCAATCAATGCTTTTTTAGTATCTCTGCCACAATGGAAAGAAGACGAATATATCTACGATGTAACTGCCTTCCCAAAAGTTTCTGTTAAACCATCACCTACCCAACCGACACAAGTAACAGAGCCTACTCAGCCTGTGGAAGATTCATATCTGCCACAGACAGGACAACTCAACTGGCCTGTGCCTGTGCTGGCTGTTCTCGGTTTTGCCGTATTCTTAATTGGCTGGAGTTTGTACTCAAAAGCAAAACGGAGGGGAATATGAGGAAAAAACTCGGTACGGCTTGTATGGTTGTTGGCATTTTGTTGATGCTTAGCGCCTTAGCACTGTTTATATACAATCACGCTCAGGCAAACCGCGCGAAACAATACAGTGTAGATGCAGTTTCACTGCTCAAAGAAGAAATCGCTGACGGTGAGAATCAGTCCATTGACTCAAAATCCGATTCATCAGCGAAAAAGCAGATGCGCGAAATTGAGATTGATGGCTACAACTACGTCGGATACCTTAGTATCCCTTCCATTAACCTGGAACTGCCTGTGATGTCACAGTGGGACTATCAAAGGCTACAGATAGCACCTTGCAGATACAGCGGCACCGTAACCGAGAAAAATATGGTTGTGATTGCCCACAACTACTATAGCCATTTTGGTACCCTCGATCAACTGGAGCCCGATGACGAGGTCCGTTTCACAGATGTAAACGATGACATTACCGCCTATAAAGTAACATATATTGATGTTGTACCGCCCACCTCCGAAAAAGAGGTTGTCGCAGGCGATTCCGCTCTAGCGCTTGTCACCTGCACCTACGGTGGAAAAACTCGACTGGTAGTATACTGCGACGAATCATAACAAAAATGACCATCCTTTTGGATGGTCATCTTTATTTTGGCAAAGGTGTATTGTTTTGATACAAAAGGACCCATTGATTTATTGGCCCTTTTTTGTAACTGTTTCTCTTTTTTATAAACAGGGGGAGAGATCCTCAGTCGCAGTACCTCACAGATAACTGAGATGTATTATGTGAAAAGAGATAACTCAAGGCTCATAGGGATAACGGACAATTTCGAGATTTGAGTAAAGAAAAACAAGATTTTACATAGCAATTAAAATGTCTAATCGAAATGCAGATACAATGGCAAAAGCCATCATAGGAGCATTATCCGAATTTCCAGACAGTGCAGTGAAATCCATTACCTGTGATAGAGGCACAGAGTTTGCTAATTGGCAAACAATAGAGAATGAACTTCATTGTAATGTATACTTTGCTGACCCTTACTGTGCCTGGCAGAAAGGAACAAACGAAAATCTTAACGGACTTTTGCGTGAGTTTTATCCCAAAGGCAGAAACTTATCAAGGGTTAGTCCCACCACACTAAAAAAGAACCTGGCGTTAATTAACGCCAGGCCCAAGAAAGTATTAGGTTTTCTAAAACCAGTGGATTTGTTTGAGCTGAATATCAAAAAGTGTTGCACTTAGTTTGACAATTCATCAAGACTCATGTATAATTTTAATGGGTAAATCTATCCAATGATAAAGGAGAGATCATCATGAAGAAAAGATTGCTAAGTCTATTGCTGTGTATGGCTCTGCTCGTCGGGCTGATCCCTGCGAGTGCGGCGACGGCTTTTGCCGCCGAAACCTCTCAGTCGGCATCCTTGGGAAAGGGAGCCGATGACCTCGCCGCGACCGGTGACTACGACTACACCGACCCGGACAACCCCTATATGGCGACAGACTTTGACAGCCTGAAGGCGGTTTTTGAACAGGAGCGCCCGAAGGGCACTACCGTCTACATCAAGCTCGCCAAAGATATCTTCAGTACAATAGATACCGATGTTTCTCGGGCAATATTGACAACAAACGGCGCGGACGTTGTGCTCGACCTCGCAGGCTACACGATGGGCATTACATCAAATCAATCCTTATCGCTGATCAACGGTGCCATCGGAAAGGTTACGATCGAAGACTCAAGGCGCTATGACTCCTCAAAAAAGCAGTGGATTGACGGACGTCTGGAGTTCGAATGTAAAACAAAAAATATGGCCTATTGGGAGACTGACGTCTTGCTGGGAGAGATCATCATCAAGGGCGGAATCATCAAAAACAACAACCATTCCTCCGAACGGCGCGATTGCGTTTACTCTGGTGAAAACATAGAAGTGTACGGCGGTACGCTGGAGGCGGACTATCCGATCTATCTCATCAGCTTTGGCAAACTCAAAAAATGCGTAATCCACGATGGCACGCTCCGCGTCAACAGACAGGTCGCCATCTTAGCGTACGAGGGCAGCATCCTGCCCGATCATCATCCTGTGATCGAGCGGTGCAAGATCGAGAACGCCTCCGGCAACGAGAAGGTAGTTGCTTTTAACCTCAACCTCGAAAAAGACTTTTCCGAGAGCCACACCTCCGCCGACGCGTTCGCGATCTGGAACAGCATCGTCTCGCCCGATACCTACGCCTTCATCAACGGGACAAAGCAGCCCAAGGGCAACTACGGTATCCTTTATAACGGCATCGGCGCTCTGACCGGACCGCTGTTCAGGGACAGCTATGTCATCACGCCGCTCGATACCGTGAGCAAGCTGCAGTTCGATATCGACGATCCGCAGGGCGGAAACGTGATCGCCTACGCCGCTTCCACTCCCTCCCGCTCTCCCTATCAGGTCGAGGATTATGACTATGGCACGGCTTGGAAGAACGGCGTGAGCTGGAGCTATTTCAACTATCCGACCGACACTCTTTCACTGGTGCTCGACAGCAGTACGACCAACCGCTTCAGACCGAGCGTGAAATACAACATCCGAATCCGGGTCGGCTTGAAGGATCAATATATCGCGCAATTCGCCGATCTCGACGAGCTTTCCGCAACCATCAACGGCAATACCGCCAAGGTCACCGAGAACCTCGACGGTACCCTTACCGTGAGCTGTGATTTCGTTGTCTCGAACGTGGTCAACTTCGTTCAGGTATTGGTCCCCGAGCCGGTAGTGGGAGGCGAGATCTCTTATAATGTCAACGTGCCGAGCGGAGCGAACTACGCGGTGAACAACTATACCGCGTACAGTACCCGAAACGGCGTCCTGTGGAGCAAAAACGGCGATCCGCTGTCGCCCTCGAACCCAGGAAAATTTGAATTCGGTAACAGATATGAGGCTATTGTTTTGCTTGAGCCCGCTGAAGGGTATGTGTTCCCGCAGCCCGATGAGCTGACCGCGGTGGTGAACAACCGCGTCGCGGATAACGTCGTTGATTACGGGCAGTTTGGATATGCCATTATCTATTCCTTCAATCTGACAAATGTCATTGGCGGCGTTGATCTTACGATCCCCGAGCCGAGGGCAGGCGCTCAGCTTGAGTGGACGGCATCGGCTCCCGAGGGCGCCGACTACGCGGTAGCAAATCAATCGAGCGGACTCATGTCAAACGGTGTGATGTGGTATAAGGGGACGACGGCGATCACCCCCGGCAAAAAGCAGCAGTTCGAAGCCATGGAGACCTACAAGGTGACGATTCGTATCAAGGCTACGAACGGTCATGTATTTTCCGGAGAAGATATGCCCGTTACCGTGAACGGCAACCCGGCAGGGGTGAGCGGCGTCTATTCCGAAACCGATTATCTGATCTCTTATACCTTCACCGCAAAAAACCTGATCGACCGACTCGACATCACGATACCCACACCGATAAAGGGCGGTCCGATCACCTACAAATCCACTCTGCCTGACGAATGCGGATTTGAACTCTCCGACTATACATTCGACAGCGACGACGAATATTGGAGAAACGGTATGAGTTGGTGGGAAAACGGCGTGAGACTGCAGGCGAACAAGAGCTACTTCTTCACCGCGGGCAGAGAATATGATGTGTGTATCGCCGTTAATCCAACGTGGGAGCCTCAGTTCAAGTATGCGGATACATCGGATATGACGGTGACCGTGAACGGTAATCCGGCGACGATCGAGCGTGCGACATCCTGCTATCTCATCAGCTATACCTTCACGATACCCGCTGAGACTACAGGCTATATCCTCGGCGATGTAGATGGTGACGGAAAAGTCACCATCTTGGACGCAACAGAAATTCAGCGTCATTTAGCACAACTGACAACAATAATTGATGATAGGCTCCCTTGTGCAGATACAGACAAAGACGGTAAAGTAACAATTATAGATGCAACACAGATTCAAAGATTTCTTGCACAGTTAATTCCTAACCTATAATAGGCTGGCTACTAAAACCGCAACGATAGGGTTTAGGTAAAAAAGAAGAAACCCCTGTAATCAGAGTGAAAAACGCTCTTTTTACAGGGGTTGTTGTTTCGCAATGCGAAAAATTAAGGAGTAAAGCATTGTATCAATACTCTACTCCTTATATGGCAGGGGCAGAAGGACTCGAACCCTCGGCACGCGGTTTTGGAGACCGCTGCTCTACCAACTGAGCTATACCCCTAAATATTTACTTTTCGTGCGGAACTTATTCTACCATTTATCACGGGTAATGTCAAGACTTTCGAAAAACAATTATCCGAGTCGTGTTATAGAGCGCTGTTTGTTGACATATATGTCAACAAGTGTTAAAATTTTAGTGCTATTCAAAGGATTGGGAGTTTGTAAATGGAGAAGAAAAAATCGCTCAAGGTTGCAGGTGACTTAGTCTACACCATAATGGCGACTGTCGTTATGAATGTTGCCTTGCAAATCATTATCTATCCTCTTGTAACACGCTTTTACGGTGACGAGGTTACAGGAACTATATTGTATTTTATCGGCTTTATTTACATAATTCCGCAGGCTTTGGGGTCATCCTTGAGCAATGCGCGTCTTGTTACCCGCAAGACAAGCGATGTAACAAACGCTGATTTTAACAGAATTATTGTAATTACATCAGCACTTAGTGCAGTCAGTTGTGGTGCTATTGGATTTATTGATAAATTTGATCTGGCGTTTGCTATATTGTACGGCTTGTTCTCTATTATTTATATGCTCAGAATGTACGCTCAGGTTGATTTCAGACTCAACTTGAAATTCAAGGAGTATTTCATTTACTATTGCATCATCAGCGTAGGCTATCTGCTCGGTTTTGGTTTGTTTATGCTCACTGATGTGTGGCTGTTTATCTTCATTGTGGGCGAGGGCTTAGCACTTGCATACTCCTTTATATTTGGTACTATTTTTAAGAAAGACAGTCTCAGCGGACACAGAGGCCAAATCAATAAAGTCATCGTTATGATGATTCTCTCAACGCTGATGAGAGATGCGGTTATCCAGTTTGACAAGGTTATACTTAAGTCTATCAGCGCAAATGTGGTAACACAGTATCACGTGGTATCGCTAATTGCAAAGACAATGCAGATGCTGGTGCATCCTATCAACACGTTGATATTATCCTATCTCACAGTAAAAGACGCTGTATTGTCACGAAAAACCCTCACTAAGTTTATAGTAGCGTCACTTTTGTTCGGCACAGTTTTCTATGGAGTGTGCGTAGTCGGCACACCAATATATATAAGGCTGTTCTACCCGTCACTTTATGATACGGTAATTCAGTATAACTTTATAGTTAATTTAGGGCTTATACTGGGATTTATAGCAACTATGTTCATGGCATTGCTTTTGTCTCAGCAAAAGACAGCAATATATACAGCTATTGAGTGCGTATACGGAGTTGTTTATATAGTTGCAGCGTATTTCTTTATATCTATGTATCAGATATGGGGACTCGCAATAATCACAACGATAATGAATATATTAAAGCTTCTGGTGGTGCTTGTGTGTTTGATAATTACCTGCAAGCCTAAGAAAGAAATACAACAATAAAGCAGAAATAAAAAGAAGGCAGTGTAACAACTGCCTTCTTTTATTATTAAAGTTATCTGATGCGATTCAAATCAAACTTATAAATATTCATAAGCTCTCCTGCATCGTTTTTGATTTTTAAGGTGCTGTCGATTTTTGTTATAGCATCATGTAAGGCCTGTACATCATCAGCAACAAAGGTAAAACGACCGAAATGCTGTGACAAAGTGCCAAGGTACTCTTCGGTGATTTCATCGCCGATATGATAGTATTGGATAAAATCTTGCAGACAAGGGATGGATAGTATATCCTCAAGACCTTCAATAGAGGCTATTTTGCCTGTTGAAAGTGGCAATATATATTGAACGCCTGTCTTTTGTGAGCTGTCTGCTTTTAGTAGTTTCACTTCATCTTTGGTACACATTGTGTCACCAAGTGCAAAGCGAATCATCATTTTCATATCGTTTATTCCTATCAGAGGAACCGTAAATTTAAAGAGCATTCCGCCACTCAGACGATATCCCATCTCGTGAATGTAAATTTTTCCGTCATAAGGAAGAGCCTGGAAAAACGCAGTACCGTTTTTGATTCCTAAATCTTTAATCATTTCTCTGACAGCACTGTCCATATTAGTCATATAGTAATCGCTGTATTTTGACGGTGTGTACAGACAGTTGCTTATCAGACCGTTTTTGTCGTTAGGGTCAAGTATATATGAGTCTAATAAAAGATACGGATAAGCCTCGCCGTTATCAACGATATAGCGCACACCGAATATTTCGCCTGCATTTTCAATATATTTTTCTACTATTATTTTTTTTGAAGTAGAGTTTTCTTTTGCAAAAAGGCACGCATTTCGTACTGTGGTTTTATCATAGCACACAGTAATGCCTCTTGAGCTCGAACCATCAACAGGCTTTACTATTACAGGGTAGTCGATTTTATCTAACTCTTCATCAGAGGAGTTCTCATCAACTAAGAACGGTCTTGGACAATCGACATTGTTTTTTATGCAGAAACTTTTAAATTCGTCTTTGTTTGCACAGCGGTTCCATGTAGCCATATCTGTGTAACACGGGAGTCCGGTCTTTTCACAAAGCTTTATTACATTTCTGAGATTGAATTCGCTCGGACCGCAAAAAACACCGTCTATAGATTTTTCTTTGATAACAGCTTCTAAGCTGTCAATATCTGCGGTACTTATTAGCAGACTTTCGTCAGCAATGTCTTTAGCAACGCCTGATTTAAGGTAATCTGTAACAATAGTGTACACGCCCATCTCTTTAGCATTAATAACTAAATCGAGCGATGCTGTGCCACCGCCCAATACTAATAATTTTTTACCTTTAACATTCATCGCTATTCTCCTTTTTGTGTCGTGATTTTCTGCATTATATAGTTTGATTATATCATATGGACAGTAAAATACAAGTACAAATAACAGCAAAAGAATCTAATAACGCGAGCAAAGTAGAAAAATAAAAAGTTGCTTTATGTAGAAAAGTATTGTATTATAATAATATAAGTATATTAGAGGTGATTTGTGTTGCTTATTTCTATTGCGATACCTTGTTACAAATCTAAAAACACCATAACTGCTGTTGTTGATGAGATTCGTGATGTTTTCAAAGCACATCCTGAGCACGACTACCAGCTTGTTTTAGTTAACGATTATCCTTTTGACGAAACGTTTTCTGTTATCGAGAAGCTTTGTAAAGAGGATTCAAAAATTACAGGTGTTAACCTGTCACGAAACTATGGTCAGTCTGCTGCTAAAATGGCGGCAATACCATATGTTAAGGGTGATGTTTTAGTTTTTATGGATGATGATGGACAGCATCCTGCAGAGGGCATTATTCCGCTTGCAAATAAGATTACAGAGGGCTATGATGTAGTTTACGCATATTTTAGAGAAAAGAAGCACAGCTTTTTCAAGCGTTTTACAAGCAAAATAAATGCCAAAATAGCTGAGATTAATGGCACCAGAGTAAAAGGTGTACATGTTTCAAGCTTTTATGCAATCAGCAAATTTGCGTATGAATCATATGCCGATTATAACAGCCCTTTCCCATCTATAATGGGATACTTGAACAAGGTTGCCGGCAGAGTAACAGAGATAGAAATGCCACACAGAGCAAGGCTTGAGGGCAAGTCTAATTATACTCTCAAAAAGCTTTTAATGCTGTGGCTCAACGGTTTTACTAATTTCTCTATTGTTCCGCTCAGAGCTATTGCCGTTTTGGGTGTAGCTATTGCTGTTTTAGGTTTTATTTTTGGTTTGAGTATTGTTATCAGCAAGTTTATAAATCCGGCTCTTGCAGCAGGTTATGCATCTATAATGGCTGTTATGCTGTTTCTCGGTGGAATTGTTCTGTTGGCATTGGGTTTTATCGGAGAATACATAGGCAGAATTTATATGACTGTCAGCAATATGCAACAGTATAGAGTTAGAACGGTTGTCAATAATAAAGATGAAAAGTAAAATATAAAATAATAAAAACATCCATCTGTTATGCAGATGGATGTTTTTTTATCAATATGCTTCGTATTCTACAGAACCATCTGAGTAATATATCTCATAGTAGCCGTGACCTGAGCCGTCACAGTCGTCTACTCTGACACGGTGTGTTTCGTATCTGCCTGTGTTAGATGAGCCTGAGTCTGACGAGCCTGATGAACTGCTCTGTGTGCCATATACTACAATCTCGTTTTGAGCCTCTTTGATTATCTTTTCGCTGAGCACTTCTTTTGCATTCTTTTTGCCGTCAACGTATTTAACCTTATATGTAACTTCTTTTTTGCCCTGTACACCGCTTTGTTTTACTTCGCTGGTGCCCTCTGCCATAGAGTCGCTGTACTGCGCTTCTGTTTCGTAGTCGATGGTCTCAGTAACGGTCTCTTCTTTGTATGTAACTCTCTTAACAACTACCTTCATACCGTCTTTGATTTTTGTGTCGAGCTTCTCGCTTACTTCATCATCATCTGAGAGAGTAACTTTTTGCTGAGCTAACAATTCTTCTACAGTTTGTGCTGTAGTGTCAATTTTGGAAGTCTTGCCGTCACATACAAGAGTTACTGACTTTGCCATTAATATATTGATAGTCATACCGTCTGTGAGGTATTCCTTGGCATCTATATCGGTAGTCTCTTTATCTTTTAGCTCTATTTTAGCCTCTTTGAGTGCATCCTCTACTGTGCCGCCGACAAGCTCTACCTCGGTTTTTACATCTTTGTTTATGATAGTTACCTTAGCGTAGCGTTTGATAGTTATAGATTTGGTATGCTCGGTTATTTTTTCATCAAGAGCAGGCTCTGTTTTATCTTTTTCGCCGAGGACAATCTCAGCATCGGTCAGAACCTTCTCTACTGTTTTTCCGGTCTTTGTTTCTATCTGTGTTGTTTCATTCATATCCTTTATGTCGATAGTCACAGCTTTGCCACAGGCACACAGGCTTGTAGCAAGCATCAATACTGCCATGATAATAGCGGATAGTCTTACGGTTTTGTTTGCATTAGTTCTCATATATTTCCTCCTGATTTGTTTGTATCATTTGAGCTTGATTGAATCAAACCATACAACTTCTGTCAAAAAAATCACAGTCTCATATTATCATTAAACAAATGATATTTCAATATAAAAAAAGAAAAAAGCGAGAGGTTTTCTCCCGCTTTTTCTCTTATTTTATCATACATTCTTTTTCTTTATCAGTTTCTTTAAGCTGAGGTATAAACTTCTTTGCAAAAACACCTTTGTTCCTGCCGATAATATAGAAATAACCGATTATCGAAAACACCACTGCACCTATACAGTTGACTATCAGATCCTTCATCGTATCCACCACTCCGACATCCAGATAACCGCCCTCGATTACATATGTAGAGCCATCAGCGTAGTGCACTACTGTGCTCGTGATGTCTTTGAGCACAACCTCGTCGTTGAGCCCACTTGGATTGAGCATAACTGATGATATTTCTGTCATCATCCAGTCTTTTTGCATATCCGTAGATGTGAGCATATCCGCAGAAAACTCAAAGAATTCCCATACAACACCTACTGTCATAGAAAAGCAAAATGCCACAAACGCTACAAACAGCGGAGACAAATTAAAGTGAAATTTCGGCGAGTTGTTGAGTATGTCTATCAGCGCAAATCCGATAGCTGCCATCAAAAATCCGTTGACGGTATGTAGCATTGTATCCCACCAATGAATATGAGTGTAGAAGCTACCTATTTCGCCTAAAATTTCTGCCGAGAATATGAATAGCAAAATTATAATTTCGAGCTCTTTTGGGAGCGAAATGTTCAGTTTTTTGTCTACAAATGCAGGTATATTAAACAGCAGTAGTGTTAGCAGACACAAAAACACAGAGTAGTAGTCAGCTCTCAGAAAACGTGCGACTAATACCAACACTACCATAACGCTGAGAATAATCTCTACAACGCTCTTTCTCTTGAAATGTGCTTTTACTGCAGTTTTTCTATTAGGTTTTTTGCTCATATCATTACCTTTTAGTATACAAGTGCCTCAAGCTTCCACAGGTCGTTTTCGTATATAGCGGTACCTCTTGCTATGTACTCCTTTTCGCCCTCGTCTGTGAGCTCGTATGTGATACATTCGAAGTCACATCTTGTGTTATCTGTCTCATTTTCATAGAGGTTGACAGTATAGTCATCATTCCATACTACGTTATACTGGTCAACGCTTTTTATATTTTTAGGGTTAACAAGAATGTTGTCGCCGTCTTTTTTGTAGATAGGAGCATCCTTGCTTGGATATTCAGTTAACAGAGTGTTGGTTGTATCTTCTGTGTAGATACTTTTGACAAAGCTCTCAAATCCTGCGTAATCTGCAAAGAAAGCATCGTCTGCCTGATAGTAGCCTTTTTTGTCTGCTTCACCTGTTGTACCTAAAGTGCCCAGCAAAAAGAAGCAGTAGATGCAGTCGAGGTTACCCTCAATGAGCACACGGATATCGTGCTCAGTACAGCCCTGATAAACTTCTTCAGTTGTGACTTGAGGATTTTTTGAGCCGCACGCAGTGACGCTCAGACACATTATAACTGCGAGCAAAAGACATAATAGTTTTTTAAAATTTTTCATAGTTACACTTCCTTATTTTTTCAGAATCACAACCGCCTGTGACCCCATTGCTTCAAAAATTCTTTCGTATCTATCCATAGATACGCTATAGCTGTAGCCGCCGCTGACATCAGATACGGTGACGGTGCCGGATGCTTTGTCAAAGCCTGATGTCACGAGGCAATGCTCGTATTCCATCCAAACGATTTCTTCGCCATCTACCTCCCAGGTTCCGTCAATCTTGGTCTCACTAAACCCTGAGGTCACCCAGGTGATGACAGGTACATCGTTGTATAGATAACAATATATATTATCCGCTGTGCAGTTTGTAATGTCAATAGCTACATATTCATTTTCTTTATCAAAATCGTCAAAAAAGTTCTCTGCGGTTTTGACTATACACCCTGAGAAACATCCAAAACCGTCTTTTGAGTACGGGTCGCCCAGGAAATAGTCGTTGGGACTTACCTCATAGTACGGACCGCTGTATTTGGGCAGATACTTGTCAGCCATAGTGGTCATAGATACATCAAAGCCTAAATGGTTAAGCACAGAAGTCAGAGAGGCAACCTCACAGCCAGTGGGTAGTGCAGACCATTGATTTAGCACATCAAAGTTTATTTTCTTGCTTTTGATGTTTGTAACATTTACAGTTTTCTTTGCAGATGTGTTGTTAGGGAGTGTTGCAGTTATAGTAGCGCTGCCTTTTTTCAGACACTCAAACATCAGAGGGTTATCATCGCTTTGCTTTATAACAGAGGGGTCAGACACAGTAATAGACATATCATAGTAAGAGGTGTTTTTGTCTTTGATAGGTATTAGCTCAAAGCTACAGCCTACATCATAGTAATCAAGCGATAGCAAAGACAGCGACTTTGTCATATTAAGCACAGTGATGTCTATTCTCTTTGATAATCCGTTGTATAGCGCTATATTTACTGTGCACTTGCCTTGAGATTTAGCACATAGGGTATAGCCGTCAACCTCGACTACGTTATCATCAGAAGACGCTATATCCACGCTGTTGCTGTACTCGCCACCTGCAAAGGTGAGGGCTACTTCGTGCTCTTGACCTACACACAGCTCAAGTGTCTCGTGATTTAATATAAAATCAGTTGGCTCGTTCATTACCGTGATATGGCACACATCGCTTGTGCCGTTATACAGGGTTGCCGTAATGTCACATTCACCTATTCCTGTGGCGGTTATCATACCATCATGGTCTATAGTAGCCACCTTAGCATCTGATGTGGAATATATGATATCAAAATCTTTTGCTTTGCTTTTACAGCTTGCAGTAATTGATAATGTTTCATTCAGTCCAAGAGTAGCGGTGTGCTCTGATAGGTTTATCTCTTTTGGCGCAGAGACGACCTTGATTTTATAGATTTCTATGCTTTTGTTGTTATACCTGATATATAGGTAGGCGTCACCTGTGTTGCGGGCGGTTATTGTATCGCCATCAACAGAAACTATGTTTTTATTTGTTGTGTAAATGCTGTAGCTATCGTCACTGAGGCTTAGGGTGTAGCTTTCTTCTATTCCCAAGGTTATCGTGTGAGATGATTCGATGTAGAAGTAGGTGTACGCTGCAGCAAAAACAAGACCCACAATAACAACACCTATAAATATAAAAAATATTTGTTTTATGATGTTTTTGTTGTTTTTTGTTTTCATATGAACATCCTTAAGTCAGTATATTATGATTATAGTTAAATTTTCAGAGAAATTCCACAAAAAAGAGAAAACGTCACAAAAAATTCAAAATAATAGCAAAAGCCTGATGTAAAAATCAGGCTTTTAGTTTAAATAATTTCTTCTACAATTTCTGTAATTTCTTGCACAGGTGCCACGGTAGGAGCTTCGGTTGGGGCTTCTGTTGGTGGCTCGGTCGGAGCCTCGGTCGGAGCATCGGTTGGAGCCTCTGTCACTATTTGGGTAGGAGCTTGTGTAGGTGCATCGGTAGGAGCCTCGGTTTGTGCTACTGTAGATTCGACCGTCTCTTGTGTAGCTGTGGTCTCTTTTGTGTTGTCTGCTTTGTCAGCTCTTACAAAGAGTATCAGCGAAAACGCAAAGATAACAACAGCCAAAAGTATAGCGAGCACTATGATAGCGACATTCTTTTTCTTAGAACTGTTGTCAGCAGAGGTAGTGTGCTTTGAGTCATAGTGATGATAGTCATGTGTATCAGGCTCTATCTTTGAGAATACTCTTGTGCTGTCAGAGTCATCATAAGCGTCTGAGTTATTCTCGTTCTTAAAGCTGTCTGCGTCTGAATAGAAATCATCGCCGTAGTCGTTGCTTTTTGTAGGTACAGGTTCCTCTTTGAGCAGATTATCAATGCTGTCGTTGCCCGCAGTATTATCGCTGTAGCTGAACAAATCGTCAAAGTCATCGCCATAGCGTGAAGCTCTTTTGTTATCATCAAAATTATCAAGGTCATAATCTCTGAATTTATCGGACATAGTGCACCTCCGTTAGTATACAGTTAGTTTACCCTATAATTATATCATATAAAGCCACAGATGTCTAATCGTATATTTTAAGTAGATTATTGGTGAAAAAACAGGCGATTTGAAAAAATTTACAATATATGGTAAAATAGCAGAGATAGGAGGGATAAAACTTGAATATCAATAGATTGTTGGAGATTTTTGTCAGACGATGCTCTACGATAAAAGGCTTTATTCAAACTAAAAAGGGCAGAAACTTATTTTTGATTGCGGTCTTAATATTTGTACTTCTGTTTTTTGCTCCGCTGTTTCAGGGCGCTGTCGGTACGGCGTTGGTTGCCTGTGTGGGAGCAGAGTTTCTGGTGCTTTCGTGGAGACGCTTTGACAAGCGCCACGCGGTTGTTCCTGCGGTGTTCTTCTGTGTACCTATGATACTCGATATGTTTATCTACCACACGTTGTCTATAGCTGTGTGTTTGTTGGTGGCTATGGTGTGTGTGCTCGCTACGTCTATACATCCTGTCTTTGATAATATGGAGAAAGTATCTGATGATATGTATGCGTATCTGATTATGGGTGCTATATGTGTAGCAGATGTGATACTCGCATCATTCTTCATATTGCTTGTGTCTATTGCATGGTGGATTTTCTGTCTGCTTGCGTTTTTGGCAGTTATAGCGATATTCTTTACTGTGGTGCTCAGCACAGCGGCATATACTGCAACAGATGCCAAGCGTCAGGCACGAAAGAAGAACATAGTACAAGACGAAGAAGATGACGACAGCTACTATAGCTTTGATAGCTTTGAAATAAAAGAGAAAAAGCACGAGCCTATTCATCAAAAGCCTCAAAGAGAGCGCACAGTACATATAAGAGAAAGAAAAGACGATACAAAGCTATACTATGATGTAGATTAATGATAACAAAAACTACCCGAGGGTATGCCCTTCGGGTAGTTGTTTTTTTGTGTATATTTTACTGTATCTTTGTCCAGCTCAAATCTTTGTATTTGAGAACACCGTTTTCTATTAGATAGAAATCACTTGAGGTCACAGCATCCTCGTGATAATAGGTAGATGTGACAGTATCATCAGTAACGCTGTACACACAGTCGTATTCGATGATATCCGACTGATTCAAGGTCATAGTGCCGTCTGAGTTGAAGGTCACGGTCTGCTTCATATCCTCTAATTCACCAAAGCTTGTCTGCCATGTACCTGTGAGCTCTTTATTCTCGACAAAGTCTTTGTTATTTTTTGCAAGGTCTATGGCTCTTGGGAGCTCACAGCCATACAAGGTGTACTCCTTACCTTGTGAATCGGTGAGAGTGAGAGTGTCGTTCTCTGAGGTCTTGCTGTCAAATATCTTGTAAGAGTAAGTGCCCTGCAGTATGCCCTCGCTTGTTACAAGCGTCATTGTAGCATCGCCGTTTTTGGTGCCTTTCTGATAGTTTCCGCCATAGTAGGTGGTGGTGCCGATAGTGACTGTGCAAAGATCAGAGTCGCTGTCAAAGGTGTAGTAGCAGTCATAATCTTCTGTGCTCAGCCTCCATGTGCCGTGCTCTGTAGCGGTAAATAAAAACATAGATACCACAAGTGCAATTATTACTACAAGAAGTACACAGGCTGATATGATAATAGATGGTTGAATATACTTGGTTAGCTTCTGTTTCATACTATCTCCTACAATATATAAATTCTATTAGATTATACACTCATAAGCTACAAAAGTCCATATATTCAGACAAAATAAAACAGCCGACCAAAACTCTTGGTCGGCTGTAATTGTTAGAGTATATTACAGAGCAATTGTTGTGTTGATGCCAAGATTGTCATTGATATCAACAAGATATCTCTGGATAAATGTAGCATCGTAGATGTTAACGATATCGTTAGAATCTACATCAGCAGCATCTTCGTTGTAAGAATTGTTATCAAGGCCTACAATAGCTCTCTGAATAGTAGTAGCATCGTAGATGTTTACAACGCCGTCTGCGTTAGCATCACCAAGAATGTAGGAGTTACTCATTGTATCAGCAAACAGATTTGTAGCCTTGTCGATAGTGAAGTAATCATACTGAACAGAGCTGTCGATAGATGAAGCTGTGTCGAAAGTCATATTCCTGTCATATGGGTTTGACTTGTCGAAGAACACCTTGATCTCGTGTGTGCCCTTTGTGAGAGTCAGCAGTGCGTGTGTGCTTATCTCGTAGTCATAGTTAACTACAGGGAATACCAGAGTGCCTGCGTCTTTGCCATCTACATATACTGAACGGATAGCGGCGTTAGAGCAAGAGTTAGGGTCGTTATTGCTGTAGTCGTTGTAGCAAGCTGAGAGCAGGTACTGACCAGCTTCGTCAACAGTTACTGACATTGCAACTGACTTCTCAGTTGTTGCGCTGTATGTATCAGTTACTAATTTGCCGCCTGATGCCTGAGCGTTGTTTGAAGCATACAGACCCTTGAGTGTGCAGTTTTCTGCCTCTATCTTGATACGGTCAGGGCTTGTGATAACAGGTCTGCTCATCTCGCTCCATGTGCCGTCTTTTGCAACAGCTACTACAGAGTATGGATGATACTGTGTAGTATCAACTGTCATAGAAGTCTCAGTTGTGTCTGTGTACTTGTCGCCGTCCCAAACCTTGTATGTGCAACCAGGCTGAGCGTTCCAACTAAGAGTTGTGCCTGTAAGCTTAACATCCGGCAGTGATGGGCAGATAACGTGGTTCTGAGCATCGTCAAGGTTAACTGACTCTACCTCTGTATCAGTATCAACAACCTTGATAACGATATCATATGTGCCTGTAGCGTTCATTGGGATAGTGTATGTTGTGCCAACATTCTCGCCGTTGACTGTGATAGACTCTACAACTGAGCCCTCACCCTCAAGTGTTAAATTGAGGGTAGCATCCATATATTTGAAGTTATCAATATAGAACGGACCCTCCATCCACTCAGGAACGTAAGGCTCAAATGTAAGACCATCTAAGCTATAGATCATACCAAAGAGCACCTTGTGGTAGCCTGCGAGTGTAGCAGCGATAGACCATAGCTGTCTGTTAACATGGATACCTTCGCCTGTTGTAAAATCTACAACCTCTTTGTTAGTAAGAGATGTAGCGGCAGCAGTGATACAAGAATTCCAGATTTCTTCTGACAGTGTGTCATAGCCAAACTCAGCGCCCGCGAGCATCAGCTGAGCCTCCCAGCCCGGCCATACGCCACGGTTGTGATAGATTCTGTCTTTGTGCTCGAGTGTACCTTGTTTGTTAGGATATACAACGTTTGCACCGTAGGTTACGAGCGGATAGTTCTCTGCGATAGAATCGAGCTGTTCCTGTGAGCCGATACCATACATCAGAGCATAGCCGTTAGCAATACAGTCAATTTTGTAAGCAAGAGGTGAACCCATGTAGCTTGGATACTCCCAAGATGCGTAGCAGCCAAGCTCCTCGTGCCACAGTCTCTCTGTAACAGCTTTGTAGAGTGCATCGTACTTAGCCTGCAAGTAAGCCTTGTCGCTGTCTGACTTGTCAAGGATATCAGCAGTCTCAATCATTCTCTGGAGTACGCCCAAGTAGATAAGGTTAACAGATGCAGCCTTGCCCTCTGCGATGTTAGAGAGTGACTTCTCAACCTCGTTACCCATCCAGTCAGGATATGTCTGTGAACGCCAGTCAAGACCGCAGGTCTCGCCTCTCATAAGGCCTGCCTCTGTGTCAAATGCTGTGTTGTAGTCCTGCTTGATGTTGTTCATACAGATATCGTAGAAGTAGTCAAGCACAGACTCGTCACCTGTTGTGAGATAAATCTCCCATACTGAGAGATATGTGATAATCTTGTCTGTAGATACAGGGTAAGAGCCGCCTGTACCTGTGTCTTCTTCAAATACTGCAAAGCCGTCTGCTGAGGTAACTACCTTTTCTTTAGCACAGTTTAATGAAATGTCAGGGAAGAGGTTAGCAAGCGAGAAGTGACAAGCCATAGCTGTGTCACGAGTCCATACCTTGAGCCATGTTTCGCCTGTATAGAATGCTGTGCCAAATTCAGACTGGAACATATTGATGTATGTCTCCTCCATAGAGAGGTTATAAACAGCCTCTGCAAGTGGAGTGTTAGGAGCTCTGAATACAGGAGAAGCTGATGTGTCCTTAGTCATAGCCCATGTCTTGTTTGAGCCTGATGTGTTAGAAGTGATAGACTTTGTAGATGTAGCCTTAGCTGTACCCTTTGTGTCTTCTACTCTGTCAGGATAGAGAGTGTAGTCATAGTCGTACAGCATCTCAAGGTCTGTCTTGAACTGTGAGCTAAGGTAGAATGCAGGGTAGTGGTCGCACTGTACTGCACCGCTCTGGTCCTCTGTGTTGAGAGACAGAAGTGTTGAGCCTGCGCAGAAGAAACGATAGTTGCCTGTGGTTGTGTCTACAATCCACTTGCCGTTAGAGTCTGCGTTGCCTGTAGCAGAAGCAAGAACATCAGCACCAGCCTTAGATTCTGGCAGGTAGAGGTAGTTGCCTGTTGTAGCGTTCTGAATGAAGAATACAGGTGTGTCTACACCATCAAGTGTAGTAGGAACAAAATCCCACTTTGTAGCAGCAGATGAATAATTTGCATCCTTTGTGCTTACATAAGCGAGCTTGCCGTCTTTTTCGCACAGTACCTGGTCAGCGTGATCGCCCCATGCGCTGTATATAGTAACATCCTCGTGTGTCTTTGTGTTAGGATAGAAGTTAGTGTCACCTGTAAGTGGTGTAGCACTGAATGAGCCGTTCATAGTGCTGACTTCAAACAACACCTGACTCTCCTTATCAAGAGTCAACTTAGCGTTTGCAGAGCCGTCCGGTACAGACCAGCCCCAGTCCTCTGTAGCTATTTTGTACTCGTGAGTACCTGCAGGAAGAGTAACTGTCTGATAGAAGCAGTTGTTGCCAAGTGCAGTCATAGGTGTGTCAACTTCCCAGTCTGAGAATGTTCCTCTGACATATACATCAGCAGTAGGAGCATTGACAGGAGTAGCACTGTAGGTTGTAGCGTTATCATCGATTGTAAACTTAACTAAACTTTTTGATGCAAGTGTCAAGGTTGCGTCTGCCTTAGGCATTTGCATTGACCAGTCTTCGTTTGCAATCTTGTAAGTGTAAGTACCTGCTTCAAGAGAAACGGTGATAGAGTGAGTACCGTCACCATTGTTTGTCAGCATATACTCGCTTGATGTGCCCCAGCCGTTCATCGAGCCTCTTAAGTAGTAGGTTGTAGCTGCAGATGCAGAAAAACCTAAAGACAGAAGCGATACGCACAAAAGTGCAAGTATCATGACAACTGAAACAACTTTTGTTAAAAAGGTTTTTGCTTTCATGGTTTTACCTCCGTATATTAGTAAATATATTATACATATATTGTTGATGTTTTGCAATAGATTTTGTAAACTAAAATTTACATATGCAAAAAACAGCCATAGCAGGTTTTTTGGATAAATTATCGCCATAAATATGCGAAAAAACTGGTATCTGATACACAAAAAAAGCGGCTGCAAGATTGCAACCGCTTTTTGTTATACCGAGGTTATGTAATTGTAGCGTAGGCTTATGCCTCGTACTTCTTGTTCTTTGTTATAGCTTTGATAACAAAGAGTGTAGCTACTGTGAGTACAGCACCTACAGGAAGTGCGATGTACCAAGACTTTACAAAACCAGCTAAAATGTATGTTACAAATGAGATGCCTGCAACTGTCAGAGCGTAAGGAATCTGTGTAGATACGTGGTTTAGGTGGTCGCACTGAGCACCTGCAGATGACATGATAGTTGTATCAGAGATAGGTGAACAGTGGTCGCCACATACAGCACCTGCAAGACAAGCTGACATACAGATGATTAACAGTGGGTCGCCGTCTGGGAACAGGTTGTAAACGATAGGGATAAGAATACCGAATGTACCCCAAGATGTACCTGTAGCAAAAGCAAGCACACAAGCTACCAAGAAGATGATAGCAGGCAGGAAGTTCTGGAGCAGTGGAGCAGCATTTTCCATGATATAGCCTACATAGTACTTAGCACCGAGTAAACCTGTCATCTCTTTAAGAGCAGTAGCAAAGGTGAGGATGAGGATAGCAGGTACCATAGCGATAAAGCCCTTTGGTACAGCGTCCATAGCCTCTTTGAAGCTGATAATGCCTCTGAGCATAAAGTAAGCGATAGCAATAACAAGAGCAATGAGACCGCCCCATGGCAAGCCAACAGTTGCGTCTGTGTTAGCAAATGCATCTACAAAAGAAGCACCGTCTAAGATACCGCCGTTGTATACAAGTGCAAATATGCAGATAACTACAAGAACAACTATAGGAAGGATAAGGTCAATAACTCTGCCCTTAGGGTTAGCCTCTTCCTCCTGTGTAATCTGAGCCTCACCTGAGAAGAGGTCGCCCTTTTCTCTTGCGTTGTACTCGTGCAGAGCCATCTTGCCATAGTCAAAGTTCATAGCAACTATTGCGATGATGAACACAAAGGTTAACAGTGAGTAGAAGTTGTAAGGGATAGCTGCGATAAACAGGTTGAGACCCTTGCCGTCAGCCGCATACTTTGACACAGCAGCAGCCCATGATGAGATAGGAGCTATCATACATACAGGAGCAGCAGTAGCATCGATGATGTAAGCAAGCTTTGAGCGAGAAATCTTGTGAGCGTCTGTTACAGGGCGCATAACTGAGCCAACTGTCAGACAGTTGAAGTAGTCATCGATAAAGATGAGTACGCCGAGTATAAATGTAGAGATCAAAGCGCCTGCCTTTGTTTTGATGTGCTTAGCAGCCCATCTACCAAATGCAGCAGAGCCACCGGCCTTGTTGACAAGGGCAACGAGTATACCAAGCTCTACAAGGAATACAAAGATACCTGCTGTGCCTGAAACAGCACTGATAATACCATCGTTAACCACGGTATCTACTGTGCCCAGGAAATTGAAGTTTGAGTAAATGAGTCCACCTGCAACTATACCGATAAGAAGTGATGAATATACCTCTTTTGTGATAAGTGCAAGTCCGATAGCGATGATTGGTGGAAGCAGTGCCCACAGTGAGCCCTGAGGATTACCCACGCCGTCACAGTTGTCACATGGAGCATCGCTTACTAAGCCTGTGCCTGAACACTCTACACATGGTACTGTGTTTGTGTGTCCGCCGTTGATAGCAACAAAGACAAGCAAACCAACGATAACAACCGAAGCAATCGCTAATACGATTTTGTTAGTTTTTGACATTATATGTCCCCCTTAATAAAATTTAAACAAAAACAAAAAACCGCGGCACAAGTGCCACGGTCAATACGCACAACCAAAATAGCACTCCACCTGACTGGTGACAGTGTAATACATATTTTGCATCACACCAGCCCTACTCGCTCGGAAAAGTTTTGTAGGACTTCGGCGGTGATTCCTTTCGCACACGGGATTTCCGTGCCATATGTGTGCTACTGATAAGCACCGCGCCTCTATTTTTGTTTATGCTCAAATTATATCAAATTTGTTTGTATAGTCAACCTTTTTTAAGAAAAATAGCGGTATTTGTAATATTTGGGTGCTAAATATTTTTGTAGTCCTGCCATCTCTCAATCAGAGCATTTATCTCTTCTGTGAATTTTTCAATATCTTTGTTAGGAATATCGTTTAGTCCTTTGGCTACAGTGCTCAGACGTCTGGTAGAGTCGAGCAAGCTTTGATATAGCATATATCCTTTAGAGTTATTGAAGTGATTGCGTTGTATGCGTATGCCTTCGGTGACGTTTGTGAACTTATTATTTTTCAGGTCAAATTCAGTGCCGCTAAACGGTGCAAAGGCGTTGTAGCCCAAGTCGCAGAGAGTTTTTGTGAAGTTGTCTGCACAGTTTTCGTCACCGTGATTTACAAATACCATTTCAGGTTTTGCTTCAAAGCTTGACAGCCACTTGATAAGACCGTCTCTGTCTGCGTGTCCGCTGACACCTTGTAGAGTGCAGATTTCGGCATTGACTGCAATTTCGTCACCGAAGAGTCTGACCTTTTTTGCACCGTCATATATGAGTCTTCCGAGAGTACCCTGTGCCTGATATCCGACAAATAGCACTGTGCACTCTTTGCGCCACAGGTTGTATTTCAGATGATGGCACACCCTGCCTGCCTCGCACATACCTGAGGCGGAGATGATGACCTTTGGTGTTTTGTCAGAGTTTAACTTCATTGAGTCAGCGGTTGAGATATAGGTATGCAGATTAGAGAACACAAGAGGGTTTATACCTTCCCTCATAACATTTAGTATATCTTCGTCAAGACAGTCCATATCGCATTGTTGGTATATGCTTGTTGCCTCGTTTGCAAGAGGAGAGTCAACATACACAGGAAAATCTCCGACACTTTGTTCTATCATCTTTGAGTTTTTTATCTCTCGTATAAAGTAAAGTATCTCTTGTGTCCTGCCAACAGCAAACGATGGTATAATCAGGTTGCCGCCACGGCAAAGCGTGCGCTCAATGTGTTGTGCAAGCACCTCTATGGTATCGTTACGGCGCTGCTCATGCACTCTGTCGCCGTAGGTTGACTCTATGACAACATAGTCTGCGCTGTCTATTGTAGATGGGTCTTTGATGATAGGCTGGTCGGTGTTTCCTACATCACCTGAGAACACTATCTTCTTTGTTATATTATCTTCTGTTAGCCACAACTCAACACACGCACTACCAAGCAGATGACCAATATCAGTAAAACGTACCGATATGCCCTCATCTATTGTTATAACACGTTGATATTCACAACGGCGAAACAGCTTGCACACTTCTTGGGCATCAAGCAAAGTGTAGAGAGGTTCTATCAACTTTTTGCCGGCACGTTTTTGTTTGCGTGATTTATACTTTGCCTCGCTCTCTTGAATATGTGCACAATCTCTGAGCATTATGTTGCATAGATTTGCGGTTTCGTTTGTAGATAGTATCATACCTCTGAAACCGTTTTTGTACAGTAGTGGCAGGTGACCTGAGTGGTCCACATGGGCATGAGTCAGAAACACAAAGTCAAGCTCGCTCTCGGGCACAGGTATGGGGGCATTTTCAAACACGTTGAAGCCCTGCTCCATACCGCAGTCAACAAGAATATGCTTGCCGTTAACATTCAGATAGGTACAGCTTCCGGTTACTTCGTGTGCAGCTCCGATAAATTGTATTTTCATAATATCACCTCATAAACTCTATATTTTAAAAGTGTTAGTATTTCAACTCGCTGTCTCCGATGAACTCTCTGATTAACGAGCTATGAGGTACCATATCTGTACAAAGGCTCTCGGTATTATCAAGAAAATGCGTAAGGGCTTTTACTGCCTCAGTCTGTGTGACGTTTTCAAGATTCTTATACAGCAGAGTTTTGTATATATTAATTTCATATGGTATTAAGGTGTCGATAGAATAGGTGCATCTGTTCATAAACGGCTTGATGTACTTGTCTTCGCCTATATTTACGCTGTTAAACATAGAGAGTGTTTCCTCAGGGTTTCTGTCACGGGTCTGCGTGTCTCTGAGCATCCTTCTGCCAAGACGTATGACCTTTGAGCGAAGCTCGTCATCATCTAAGGTGTAGCACGAGCGGATGCTGACATACAGCTTTGCTGTATTTTCATCGCTGACGGTTATGACATCAGGATTTAGTGCGTGAGTGCCCTCAAATATGATGATTTCGCCTTCTTTGCGCTTTAGGTTCCAGCCCGAAAATTCTCTCTTTGCTGTGACAAAGTTATATCTTGGCACAGGTATGGTCTCGCACTTGAGGAGCTTTTCTATCTGCATATTGAGATAGTCTGAGTCAAGACGAGAGGGTGACTCAAGGTCGAGCCCGCCCTGCCTTGATATTTCTATTTCTTCATCGGACAAATCACGAAAATAGTTATCTAAGGAAATGACGTGGGTTTCATGTCCGTGAGAGTCAAGGTAGCGCTCAAGTAGCAGAGCGGTAGTTGTTTTGCCTGAGCCTGAGGGGCCAGAGAGGAGCACAACAGGCACATCTTTGGAGTGCTCGATTATATCCTGCGCAACCTGTACGATCTGGTCTGTGTATTGCTCTTCGCAGAAATTTACGAATTTCTGAGGATTGTTTCTGATTTGATAGTTAATGTCATCAATGTAGTATTTCATATTTCACCTTCCGTGATATATCCGCCCAAGATTTTTAGCATAGGGGTGTCGGCGGTGCCTTTTGCGGCTTTTGCTCTTATTAGTTTATGCTCATTTTTACCATCATAGTATATGACAGGAAAGCCGTAGAATGCCCTGAGTATCCTGTCTGCATCACAAAAGGACGTGTCCTTCGTGATGATGTAGTCGCTTATGTTCGGTTCTTCCAAATATTCGCCCTTGCCCTGCTTTTTGGCATTGTTATAGTAGCTGTCAAAGTCAGACAGTAGTCTGCAAATCATATCGCTTACTGTAGAATTTGCCTTTTGCATAAAGGTGTCAAGGTTATCGCTGTCTGAGAGAGAAAACTCTTCTTGCATAACGATGTCGCCTGTGTCAAACGACTTATCCATCTTATGAATAGTGACACCGCTTTTTTGGTCGCCGTTGAGTATGGCTACAGGCATAGGCCATGCACCACGTCCCATAGGCAACAGCGATGGGTGTATATTGAGCATAATCATATCATCAACAATAGGTATGAGGTAGTAGTACCCTGCACAAAACAGCGCCTGCACACCCTGAGCCTTTAAATCTATCAGGTCGTCTCTTGTTATTCTGTCATAGGTTATGGGGATAGACTTTTCCTTAGCGAGTGCGGTTATTTTTTTATTAAATTCGGATACATTATCAGCCTTGCAGGAGAATATTTTAGCAACAGTACAGCCGTTGTCTATGAGTGCCTGTATAGCGTTGTAGAAAAGGTCAAAGCCTGCGTATGCTATCTTCATACTATCCCTCCTTTGATTACACTATTATTGTATCATATGTATAGAAGGTTTATCAATTACAAATTAGTTATATCTGCGTATTGACTTTGAGTGATAAATGCGATAAAATAAATGCAGAAAATTTTGGAGGTTACTACTATGGAACATATCAAGACTATTGAGACTCGTAATCTTTGCGAGAGCGCTAAGAACGGCGGCTGTGGCGAGTGCCAGACATCATGTCAGTCTGCTTGCAAGACAAGCTGCGGTATTGCTAATCAGAAGTGTGAGAGCACTAAAGAGAGTAAGTAATTAAAACGAAAAATGCCGCCGTGTATGGCGGCATTTTTTATGATAGAGGGATAGTATGATTCATCAGTATAAATTAGGTGGGTACAATATCGTGCTTGATATATGCTCAGGTGCTGTGCACTGCGTGGATGATATTGCGTATGATATTATAGAGCTTTTTGAGAACAACGACAAAGATACGGTTATTGCTACTGTGAGCAGTAAGTATGGGGACACAGAAAGCATAACACAGAATGATATAGTAGAATGTTACGCTCAGGTCAAAAGCCTTAAGGACAACGGCAAGCTGTTTACTGAGGATACCTTTGAGCCTATGGCGGATGTCTTAAAGAAAAAGACAGCAGGTGTTGTCAAGGCGCTGTGCCTGCACATAGCACATACCTGTAACCTCAACTGCTCGTACTGCTTTGCAAGTCAGGGCAAGTACAGCGGTGAGCGTGCTATGATGAGCTTTGAAGTCGGCAAGAGAGCTCTTGACTTCTTGGTTGAGAACAGTGGCAGCAGACACAACTTAGAGGTTGACTTCTTCGGTGGCGAACCGCTGATGAACTTTGATGTTGTAAAACAGCTTGTGCAGTATGCACGCAGTATCGAAGAAGAAAAAAACAAGAATTTCAGATTCACCCTCACTACAAACGGTGTGCTCATAGATGATGATGTGATAGAATTCTGTAACAAAGAGATGAGCAATGTCGTGCTCTCGCTCGATGGCAGAAAAGAAATCCACGACAGATTCAGAGTAGATTACAATGGTGTTGGCAGTTACGATAAAATAGTGCCGAAATTCCAGAAATTAGTACAGGCACGTGGTAATAAGAACTACTATATGCGTGGCACCTTCACTCATGCAAATCCTGATTTCTTAAACGATATCAAAACCATGCTCGACTTAGGCTTTACAGAGCTGTCTATGGAGCCTGTAGTGTGTAGCAAGGGCGACCCGTCAGAGCTCACTGACAACGACCTTCCGATAGTACTTGAGCAGTACGAGCAGTTGGCATCGCTTATGATAGAGCATGACAAAAAGGGCAAGCCGTTTACATTCTATCACTATATGATAGACCTGTTCTCAGGACCATGTATATACAAGCGTATCTCGGGCTGTGGCTCGGGTACTGAGTATATGGCGGTTACTCCGTGGGGAGACCTCTACCCTTGTCATCAGTTTGTGGGTGACGAGAAGTATCTGCTTGGTAATATTTTTGATGGTGTTAAAAATACAGCTATCGTAGACGAGTTTATGTCTTGCAATGTCTATGCAAGACAAGAGTGCAGAGATTGCTGGGCAAGACTATACTGCTCGGGCGGATGTGCGGCTAACGCATATCACGCAACAGGCTCTGTCAAGGGTATATATGAGTATGGCTGTAAACTGTTCAAAAAACGTATGGAGTGTGCAATTATGGTAGCACTTTACAGAGCACTAAACGGTAATAGCTGATGAATACGCCTATCTGTGATTTTGTAAAAGAGTATTGTAAAAAAGAGACCCTCAGACTACATATGCCCGGACACAAGGGCAAGAGTATCTTAGGCTTTGAAAAGCTCGATATAACTGAGATAAAAGGTGCCGACAGCTTGTTTGAGGCGGACTCTATAATAAAACAGAGCGAGCAAAACGCAAGCACACTCTTTGGCTGTGATACCTATTATTCTACAGAGGGCTCGTCACTTTGCATCAGGGCTATGCTGTATCTGTGCACACTTTATGCAAAGAAAAAGGGTGTAGATAACAAGGTGCTTGCTACACGCAATGTACACAAGATCTTTTTGTCGGCGGTTTCGTTGCTCGATATTGATGTCGAGTTTCTGCAACCTGTTGGTGATTCATATCTAAGCTGTGAGCTTGATAGCAAAAGGCTTGATGTATATCTGCAAAGTATGAGCAAAAAGCCTGTAGCACTATATGTGACAAGTCCTGATTATCTTGGTAATATGCTTGATATAGAGGCGATATCTGCTGTGTGCAAAAAGCACGGCGTGTTACTGCTTGTAGATAACGCTCACGGTGCATATCTCAAGTTTTTGAAAGAGTCACAGCACCCTGTAGATTTGGGTGCCACAATGTGCGTTGACTCTGCACACAAGACTTTGCCTGTGCTCACAGGTGGTGCATATCTGCATATTGCACAGGATGCCGACAGGTTGTTTGCAGATAACTGCAAGAGAGCGCTGTCGCTGTTTGCATCTACAAGTCCATCATATCTTATGTTGCAGTCGCTTGATATGTGCAACCGCTATCTGTCAGATAACTATAGACAGAAGTTGCACGACACAGTTGAGCGTGTTGATAAATTAAAGTGGGCGTTGCTTTTGCACGGCTATGTGTTAGGGGGTAACGAACCACTCAAAATCACACTATCCACCAAGGCTTACGGCTATACGGGTATTGAATTTGCACAGATACTCAGAGATAATTTTATTGAGTGCGAGTTTTGTGACAATGATTATGTAGTACTGATGCTAAACGAGCGGATAAGCGATGTTGATATACAAAAGCTACACAGCGTAATGCTCAGCATAAAAAAGCGTGACAGGATAGATATCGCACCGCCTTTGTGCGTGTTACCAAAGAGGGCGATGACAGTCAGAGAGGCTATAATGTCTGTGACTAAGACGGTCGATGTTGACAGCGCTCTTAACTGTGTCGCTGGTATGATGTCCATAGGTTGTCCGCCTGCAGTACCTGTTGTGTGCTGTGGTGAGATTATAGACGAAGAAGTCATCAAGTCACTCAAGTATTATGGCATTACAAAGTGTGACATAATTGAATAAGATATAAAAAGAAACTACCCGTGATATTCACGGGTAGTTTTTGTGTAAATTAATGTTTTTTACGGTAGTGCTATCAGCCGTTTACGTTGTAGCTTTCGCACATAAGGTTCATTGCTTTGCAAAGCTTGTGCATATAAACGAATGGACCAACAACGATGAGAGCTCCCAGTACGTTCCAAAGCCAATAGTCAGATGCACTGAAGCTGTAAGCGATGTTTCTGCGTTTGAGTTCGTTGCCGATTCTGTTAGAAATCTTGTGCTGCCATACTATGTAAGCAATGCCAAAAGTGATAGGGCCGATGAGGAAGAAAAGCAAGCAGTAGTGCATAGTCTTCTTGCCATCATAGCGACTACAAACTGCGTTTACATCGTTAGAAAGTGATGACATAAACACAAGACCATAGATGCCTAAAGTGATGATTGACAGCAAAATCACCTTGAGTAAGCCACGGTTAGTTTTGAGCTGACCTACTGGTGCTACGTTTGGTTGTACATTTACTTGGTTATCCATTGTTTTACCCCCTTAAAAATTATGTAAATAAATATATTTACATAAAAATTATAACAAATACACAGAGTGTTGTCAATAAAATTTAGTCAATTTACACATGTTTACATATTACTCAGACAAGAAGAGCAACAGCTTGTCCAAATTTTCGTCTGAGTACTCTATCTCGCTTGAGTATAATCTGACAAGCTCAATCTGATTTTCAAAGGTGAAATCTCCGGTGTGCTTTAGTATGCAACAGCCTATGCGGTGTATTAGCCTGTATGATAGCACAGCAAACAAAGCATAGACGTATGCCTCGTACATATCGTAGGCGTTTATAAGGTGGCGGTAAATAAGGTATACAGTCAGCTGTTCATATTCGTTCATACGTGCTGACATATGACAGCTAAATTTATCAATATCTTGTGCGTTGATATCACAGCTTTTTGCAAAATTCAGCACAAAACTCCAGCTCTCATCCATACGCTCAAAACTTATCAGCAGGTCATATGTTTTTTGATAGTCGATAGAGTCAACAGACAGTTTAAGTATAGACTCTATATCTGAGATTCTCTGCTCAAAAGGTTTTGTGCTGTCTTGTAAGATGTCAAATAGATGTGACCTGAATTTTAGCAGCTCGTCATCGCAAGGGGCATCACCGATTAAGGTGACAGGGTCATTTTTTGAGAGAATCATCCTGCACGCATGCTCACAGCATAGCCCCAGACCGCTCTCTGTTCTGTCGCCGTATTCATTGTGAAACCGTGGGTGCTCGGCGCATATCTCACACAGCTGGTGCTCTCCCAAGGTAGAGATGATTTCGCACAGATTGTTTTGATCTAAAAACGGGCATCGCTCGTCTTTTTGAAGTATAAAGTGTGGAGCATCTTCAAGTGATATAAACTTTTCAAACTTGTCTTTAAGCGGTGTGTCAAGGGTTTGATAGCGAGACAGGGTGTTTTTATCTATGTCTATCTCCCAGCCGATACAGCAGTTGTGTTTGCATTTGTCTGCTATACACTTGAAATTTTTATAATAGTCAGGATAGATATGCACGGTATCCCTCCATAATCTGATTTGTTACAATTGTAGCATAATGTGCCGATTAATGCAAAATATTGTGCAAAAATACCACTTGCAATTTGAGTACTTCTGTGATATACTACGTTAGTACGCAAGGGGCACGCCCCTTTTTTATTATGCTTTTGGTATAGCAAAAAATCAATAGGTCATAGCAAAATATCACAAAGGTGTAGATTTTATGAATTACCTGAAACGATTTGAATATGTTATGATAATCAATGAATGTGGCAGTATCTCAAAGGCAGCAAACAAGCTATCTATATCCCAGCCGACACTCAGCAAGTATCTCTCTAATCTTGAGCAAGAGCTTGAGTGTGAGCTTTTTGACAGGACTAAGACACCGCTTGAGTTAACCCGTGCGGGAGAGGCTTTTTTGCAGACAGGACAGAAGATGCTTGATTTGGACTCGCAACTTGGCACAAGACTTGAGGCACTAAAGAACAATGACAGCCTTGAGATTACTTTGGGTATGAGTGTATCGAGGTCTAAGTATCTGATGCCACTTATTTTATCACAGTACAGTAAAACCAATCCTAAGAACAGAGTGCTTATTAAAGAGGGGACAACCTCTCAGATAAGCGAGTCGCTTACACAGGGCAAGCTCGATATGGCAATCAGCCTGCTCGATGAGAAGACTCGTCAGTTTGAGAATGTGGTGCTGTTTGAAGAGAGAGTGCTTCTGGCTGTTCCGAAATCTCTTGTACACAAGGTGCAGACAGCACTCGAGAATAACAGTGAGGTTGATTTGCGAAAGCTAAGAGACGTTCCGTTTATATCAGTTCAAGAGGGACAGTACTTAAGAAACGCACTTGGTTTATTGTTAGGAGAACAGGTAGTACCTGAATATGAATGCCAGTATATAGAGTCGGCACTTGCACTCTCAAAGATGGGTATAGGAGTAACCTTGGTACCGTCATATATCTGTGATTATGATTACAGCGATCCTGACGGCAACATGGAGTTTTATGAGCTTTTCTGTCAGAACGATTCAAAAATACAGCAGACTTTAAATCGCAAGGTATGTATGTTTTACAGAAAAGACAGATTTCTATCAGATGCACACAGGGATTTAGTTACCTGTTGTAAGGATATATGTGCTAAAGCTTAGCACTCAAAATAACAAAGAAAACGAAAGGGGTAGTAAAAAATGCCGATATCATTAGTTTATCTATTGATTCTCTTTGCATTTATCTTCATTGCATTTTTGACAACAAAAAGACCACTATACGAGATTATGGCGGTTGGCTTTGTGCTGATGCTCGCTCTGACTAATACATGGAGTCAGTTGTGGAGCTTTATCACAGCAACATTTGAGACATCTCTGCTTTACACTATCTTTGCTTTTCTGGCACTCAGCCAGATTCTTGACAAGACCGGTGTAATCAACGACTGTATCAATGTTATCTTAGCACTTATCGGTAGAGTACCGGGCGGTGCGGGCTATGTAGCTATTATTTCTTCAGCGTTTATGGGCGCTATCTCAGGCTCAGGTCCCGGAAACGTTGCAGCCACAGGTGTTATCACAATTCCGTCTATGAAGCGCTCGGGTTATCCTGCACACCTTGCAGCTAACGTAGAAGCATCTGCAAGTACACTTGGTAATATGATACCACCATCAGGTGTTATCGTTGCATCATTTGGCTGTCTGACAGCGTTTATGGGCGATGACTTTATGTCTATCGGCGAGTTCTGGCTTATACTCTGGGCTATCGCAATTATATTTGTATTACAGCGTATAGTTACACTCATGGTATTCTGCAAGCGCTATAATATAAAGCCAATGGATAAGTCAGAGATACCATCTCTTAGACAGTCAGTCAAAAAGGGCTGGAAGAGCTTATTGCTTCCTCTTATCATTTTAGTACCTTTTATATTTGACTATTTGTTTACAGATACCTTCTATGCAGCTCGCATCTCAGAGGCAGGTGCTACAGCTCTGTCAAAGAGTCTGCTCCTCTTCATACCTGGTATGGCGGCTATTTACTCTGTGCTTATCTCACACAACAAGAAGCTCAGAACCACCAAGGGCTTGCTTGAGCTGTTAGAGAAGTCACTTACTAAGATAGTACCAACACTTGTTACACTTATCTTTGCTTATGCTATCGGTGAGATACTCGACGTTATAGGCGCAGGTGAGGATATAGCTACTTTTGTCGGTTCATTTAATCTTAATGTAGTAGCTATTGCGATTATTGTTCCGCTGCTCACAGCGTTCCTCGGAATGATATTCCCGGGTTCTGCACAGATAGCCGTATTTGGCGAGGCACTTGTAGTGCTGATGGTATCTTGTGGCATCAATCCTGTTATAGCAGCAGCTATGCTACCATGTGTATGCGGTGCTATGAGCGGTATGATTCCACCTGTTGCTGTATGTACACTTACAGCTATGAGTATTGCAGAGTCAGAGATGAAACCTACTATGACCAACTGCTTTATCTGGGTAGGACTACACTATTTGTTATCTGTTGCTATATTAATTGCATCAGCATTTATATTCTAAAAGAAGGAGGAGCTAATAATGAAAGAAAAAATTTGTAATTTTATTACTAAAATTTGGGGCATCGGCGCATTTGTACTTACATTTTTAGGTGGTGCTACAGTATTAGGCTTTGTTGTAGCGCTTATCATCGGCGGTACAGTTGGCACAAGTATCGCAGTATTCTTGTACGAAGTGTTCTTCCCATATATCATCGTTGCTTCTTCTGTTCTTGTTATAATCGGTTGGATTAGAATGGAGATAAAGGGCGAGCTTGCACTTACAGCAGGCACCAAAAAACCGAAGAAAGAAAAAGCAGATACAAAATAATATATACCAAGGCACCCGAAGTTCAGGGTGCCTTACTTTTTGGGTATTATAACGATAGGATATGTCTTGCGTTATTTATAAAAAAGTGATATAATTATAAAGATAATGGGCTTTTGTGGGATATTCCTCAAAAAAGCTGAATTTCTGTATTTATTATGAGGAGGATTTGTTGCTTGAGTATCGTATCATATGTTCAGAAATTTGCAGTTGAGAGACCAACTCGTTTTGCAGTTATAGCAAATGACGAGAAGATTACTTACAAACAGTTATGGAGCGAGGTAGCAGGTCTTGCAAATTATATCAAGAGCTTTAACTTTGAGAAAGGCTCAAGAATTATCATAAAGGCTGACTCAGACATCTGGTTTGCTGTTGCGTGTATGGCTATACACCTGTCGGGCAATGTTCATATTCCGCTTGAGAAGACTATAGGCATCGCAGGACTTGAGCAGATAGCAAGCGAGCTGTCAGCTAAGATGGTAATAAGCGACATACAGGCTTGTGGTGACTTCGTGTTGGTTGATAGTGCTAATGTGCGCACCTTGGGTCAGGAGCACTATGATGAGAATGTGCAGTTTGATTTTCCACAGGATGACGATATCTGCGATATGCTTTTCACCACAGGCACTACAGGTAAGTCAAAGGGCGTAATACTGTCACACAAGGCTGTGTTTGCAGTAGCAGAGAACGTCAAGTACGGTGCAGGTATTATCGATGACAACGTTTATCTTGTTGCGGCACCGATTAATCACGCATCTGCACTGCGCAAGCTATACGTAAGCTTTATCACAGGTACTACACTTGTTCTGCTCGATGGTTTCAAGGATATCAGAAAATTCTATCGATATATCGAAGATTACGGTGTTACATCCATATTGATGCCACCTGCGGCTGTCAGGATGTTGCTTGTTTTGTCAGCGAAACAGCTCGCAAAATATTCAGACCAGCTCCATCATTTGCACACAGGCTCGGCGGCTTTTCCTGAGGCGGACAAGCAGCGTCTGTGTGAGATATTGCCTAACACTAAGCTCTACTTTGCGTATGGCTCGTCTGAAGCAGGCTGTGTGTCTATGTTTGACTATTCACAGCACAGAGGTCTTATAAGTTGTGTAGGCAAACCTAACAGAAATGCTGACATCTTCATTGTTGATGATGACAGAAACGAGATACAATCTTCCTCTGAGAATCAGGGACTTATCGCTATCAGAGGCGATGTAGTAATGAACGGTTACTTCAACGAGCCTGAGCTTACAAAGGAAGTTTTAGTTGATGGTGCGGTGTACACTAACGACATCGGCTATATTGACGAAAACGGCTTTGTATATATGCTTGGCAGACGTGGTGATGTAATCAGCATCGGTGGCCTCAAGATTGCACCTACTGAGGTAGAGAATGTTGTGCTTCAGTATGACGGCATAGCAGAGTGTGCGTGTCTTGGAGTACAGGACAGAATGGGCGGTTGCGTGCCTAAGCTCAACATCGTTTTGCAAAAGGGTGCATCTGTTGATACAGCACAGCTCAAGATTTTTATGGCTAAGTATCTCGAAGCCTTCAAAATTCCAAAGATTGTAGAAATTGTCGAAGAAATTCCAAAGACATCAAACGGAAAAATCGACAGAAAGAACTTGAAGTAAGTTAATACTTAAAATATAAAATTTATTTTTTGGGGTGTAAGTTATGGAAAAATTACTTGAACTTTTAAACGGTATCAGAGACGACATTGATTATGAGAACGAGAAGAATATGATCGATGACGGAGTACTTGATTCTTTTGATGTTGTAGGTATTGTCAGCGAGATTTCTATGGAATACGATGTTGATATTACTATCGATGATATCACAGCAGAGAACTTCAACAGCGTTGAGGCTATGCTTGATATGATAGAGAGAGCAAAAGACAGAATCTGATTAAGTTGGTGATTTTATGTCCTATGCATCATTAGGATTTCTTGCGTTTCTGGCGGTAGTAACGCTTGTTTACTATGTAGTGCCAAAGCGCTTTCAGTGGGCAGTGCTTCTTGTAGCGAGCTATGCTTTTTATCTTACAAGCGGTATAAAGCAGGTTGTGTTTATTGTAGCCACTACTGTTGTGACTTTCTGCGCAGGACTTTATATGCAGAAGGTAAGAGATAATTATAAGCAAAAAGCTTATGAGCTTGCTGACTCAAAAGATACACTAAAAGAGCTCAAAGCAGCTACCGCTAAGAAGATACACAGCATTCAGGTGCTGTCTGTATTGTTTAACTTGGGCATACTTGCGGTTGTCAAATATCTGAACTTTGGTATCGAGAACCTGAACACTATTTTTGCTTTGTTTAACTCAAGCACTCATATAGAGCCGTTTGATTTGATAGTACCGCTTGGTATATCGTTTTATACCTTTATGTCTGTCGGATACCTCATTGATATCGGCAGAGGCAAGTACGAGGCAGAGAGACACCTCGGCCGTTTTGCGCTGTTTGTGTCGTTCTTCCCGTCTATTATCCAGGGACCTATCAACAGATACGCAGACTTGTCAGCACAGTTTAAGAAGGAACACAGCTTTGAGTACAATAACCTTACATATGGCGCACAGCTTATATTGTGGGGTTTCTTCAAAAAGCTTGTTATCGCAGACAGAATTGCTCCTGTTGTAGGAGATATTTTCTCAAGCAGATACGTAGAGTTTCCGGGTTCTGCGGTGCTGTTCGGTATGTTTGTATATGCTATGCAGATTTACGGAGATTTCTCCGGTGGTATCGATATAGCACGAGGCGCTGCTCAGATATTAGGCATAGACTTGCCACAGAACTTTGAGAGACCGTACTTCTCGCTGTCTGTAGCTGAGTACTGGAGAAGATGGCACATAACACTCGGCGGATGGATGAGAGACTATGTGTTCTATCCTGTTATGCTGTCAAAGCCGGTCACAAAGATAAGCAAGCATTTTCGTAAGAAGGGCAAGGCAAAGCTTGCAAAGCTGGTGCCGTCAGTTATTACACCGTTTGTGGTGTTCTTTCTTATCGGTATCTGGCACGGAGCTACCTTTAACTATATAGCTTTTGGTCTTTACAATGCGATTATAGTAGCATCAAGCGTGGCACTTGACCCGTTATTTAAAAAGACTAACAAAGCTCTTCATATCAAAGAGGACGCTTTTTATTTCAGAGTTTTTCGAATTGTTCGCACCTTTATGGTGCTCGGTGTGTCAAAGATTTTTGTCAGAGCACCGGGATTTACAGCGGCAGGTCATATGCTCAAGAGCGTATTTGTTGATTTTCAGCCGACATTTTTATGGAACAACTTTGACAAATTTAGCATAGATACTAAGAATTTTGTTGTATTTTTACTTGCGTGCCTACTGCTCTTTGTAGTGAGCGTGTTGCAGGAGAGCGGTGTAAAAATCAGGGACTCTATATCCAAAAAACACCTTATTGTTCGTTGGGCATTGTTTATATCGCTGTTTGTAATAGTAGTCGTGTTTGGTGTGTATGGTCCTGATTATAACGCAGTAGATTTTATCTATCAGGCATATTGATAGGAGTAATTTTTAAATGAAGAAACATCTAATAGCTTTAATATCATTTTTGCTTGTTATCGTCTTGGTGCTGTGGGGACTTACCGAGCTTGTACTCTTACAGCCGGATTTTCACCAGAGCGAAGAGAGATTTGATACTTACCGAAGCTTCAAAGCGGACACAGTAGATGCTGTGTTTGTGGGCACAAGCGGAATCGACAGATATTATATTCCGGCACTTGGCTTTGAGGAGTATGGTATCACAGCATATCCGCTGTCATCAGATGCTCAGCCTACGTGGCTTACCATCAATGTTTTAGAAGAGATGGAAAAGCATCAGACACCACAGCTTCTTATTTTGGATATCCGTTGTTTTACAACAATGTATTCTAAGAAGATAGGCTCGTTAGAGGCAGCATCACGCTATCTGACAGACAACGGCTCTCTTACAGGAGCAAACCGAGTAGATGCTATCAACAACTCGCTTGATGCACTGAGGGTGCTGGGTCCTGAAGAGGAGTTTGACAAGCTTACATTCTATTTCCCGCTTATCAAGCATCACAGTGCTTGGGCAAGCATAGATAGATTTGTAGAAGAAAAAGCTTATTCTAAGCTTGGCTTCTATATGTCACCTACCCGTACTATAGTTACAACAGACGAGTTTGAGGACTATACAGGCAAGATAGAGGACAAGGGCGAGCTTCACCCTATGGTAGAGGAGAATTTGGGCAAAATTCTCGATTATCTTGATACAAAGAACTACAAGGTGCTGTTCCTTGATACTCCACAGGGCAGGTCAGAAGAAGAGGTTATGCGTGTCAACACCGTGTGTGATATCGTATCACAGCGTGGTCATGATTATCTCGTGTGTCCTATAGATGAGACCTACTCTATGACAGAGGATTTCTACAACAGTGGTCATGTTAACTTCTACGGAGCGCAGAAATTTACAGACTACTTTGCTCAGTATCTTGTCGAAAATTATGACCTCAAAGACCACCGTGGCGATGATAAATACTCACAGTGGGATGGTCACTACAGCGAGATAGAAGAGCTCGTAGCCCAGTGGGAGAATGAAGCAAAAGAATAATACTATATGACAAAGGCACCCTTTGAGTAGGGTGCCTTTCTTGACTTTTATAGTGCATAGTTTTATACTGATTTTTGTATAATAATGGTAGACAATTCGTTTGTTTTGTGAGGACAGATATTATGATTTTACTCAATATATTATTACTTGTAGTTGGCTTTGTACTGTTGATTAAAGGTGCAGATTTCTTTGTAGACGGTAGCTCATCAATAGCAAAGCTGTTAAAGATTCCGTCAGTTGTTATCGGACTGACTATAGTTGCTATGGGCACAAGCGCACCTGAGGCCGCTGTCAGTATTACAGCGGGCATTGCAGGTAGCAACGAGATAGCTATCAGCAACGTAGTCGGCTCTAATATCTTCAATATGCTCGTTGTAGTTGGTATGTGTGCACTCATAAGGCCCTTTGATTTGGACAAAAATATCTTAAGACGAGATTTTCCCGTTAATATCGGCGCAAATCTCATACTCTTAGGGTTGATGCTCATAGGCGGTATGATAAGCAGACTAAATGGAGCAATATTACTGTTGATTCTGATAGTATATCTGACATTCTTGGTTGTATCTGCACTCAAAAGTCGTGTGCAGACAGAGGACGAAATCAAGACTTTGTCACCTGTAGTCAGTATTGTATATATCGTCTTGGGCATAGCGGCTATAATATTCGGTGGCGATTTGGTAGTAGACAATGCGACAGCTATAGCAAGAGCTGTTGGTTGGTCAGAGACATTTATCGGTCTGACTATTGTGGCTATCGGCACCAGCTTGCCTGAGCTTGTCACAAGCATAGTGGCAGCCAAAAAGGGCGAGAGTGGCTTAGCACTCGGCAACGTGGTCGGCTCTAATATTTTCAATATTTTATTTATATTGGGACTTTCAAGCACGGTGTCACCGATAGCGGTTGACTCTCAGGCGATAGCAAACTGCATATTCTTACTGATTATGACAGTTGTTGTATATTTGCTGTGTGTACTCAGTCGTAAAAAATTAGGCAGAGTAGTAGGCGCCTTGATGGTGTCAGCATATGTGCTGTATACAGTATATTTAGTAATAAAAGGATAATGTGAAAAATCATAATAAAAGTGCACCCATAATTTTGGGTGCACTTTTTTGCTTTATGGTAGCTTGTAGTTTTCCACAACTACACCTTCTGTATTGTATGAGCTTGTGTATGACTTTGAGTCTGCAGAGACACATCTGACTGTATAGGTGTAGGTAGTGCCCGCCTTGCCTGTTTTGTGAGTAAAGCATAGCGAGGTTGTGTCTGTCAGCTTTTTCCACGAGGTAGCTGAGCCACCTTTGACAAACACACGGTATTTTTCTGCACCCTGTACAGCATCCCAACTGAGTGTAACACCTGACTCAGTGTTCTCTGCTGATTTTATTTCAGGCTGTGCAATGTATTTTTTGCTCCATCCGTCTGTGTAGTAGGTGCTCAGGTGTGTGCCGTCACTGCTTATACAGCGAACTGTATAGGTGTAGGTAGAGCCTGATATCACGTCTGTATGCAGATAGCTTGTGTCGGTAGTGTCTGTGAGAGTCTGATACTCTCCGTCTACCTTTACATATACTCTGTAGTATGTTGCGCCTGCTATCTTGTCCCAAGCAAGAGACACACCCTGTGCTGTGTTACTAAGCTTTGAGATTTTTGGAGCTTTGTAGTAGGTTTTTGTTACACCGTCAGGGTTATAGCCGCTGATTATATTACCACTTGCATCGAGGCATCTCACAGTATAAGTGTAGGTAGTGCCTGATGATGCTGTAGTATGTGTGTAGCTAAGCGAGGTTGTGTCGCACTTTTTCTTCCACGAGGTAGCTGAGCCACCCTTGACATATACACGGTATTTTTTAGCACCGTCTACTTTGTTCCACTTGACTTTAACACCCGAGGTGGTGTTTGTAACAGAAGAAATCTCAGGTGCAGGTATGTATTTGTTGCTCCAACCTGTTGAGTTATACAGACCGTAGTCTGTATCGCTTGCATATGGTCTTACTGTGTAAGAGTAGGTCTTGCCCTTTATTGCAGAGGTGTGAGTATAGCTTGTGCCTGTTACAAAGCCTTTGTTTTTCCAGCCGTCAGCAGTCTTTACATATACTCTGTATTTTTTAGCACCCGCTACCTTGCTCCAAGTTACCTTTGGACCTGTGTAGGTGTTTTCTATTTTTGTTACTTTAGGGCTTAATAGTCTTGTAATACTCAGACCTGTCTTGTCGTAAATTGAATTTGCAGGTTTGCCAATATATTTAACGGTGTAGGTGTATTTTTTACCTGCTTCTGCGGTTTTGTCGGTGTAGGTTGTTCCTGTTACATCAGCAAGTTTTGTCCAGGATTTACCGGATGTTTTGCGGTATACTCTGTAGTTACCACCGGATACTCCCGATATTTTTTTAAAGCTCACTTTAATTCCATTTTCTGTGTTCTTTACAGAAGAAATAGTTGGTGCAGGAAGTGCATATTTCATACTGTATGCTTTTGCATATTCGTCAGCAAGAGACTCAGGATAGCCAATAACTGTAAACTCACCAAAACTGTAGTAGTTGTCTGAATCATAAACACAGCCGATAGCAACACCTTCGATACTTTCTACTGTTTTAGGAATATAAATCTGCGGGAGATTGTAACAGTTTAAGAACGCTGCTTCACATATTTCAATTAGACCTTCTCTGAGAATAACTTCGCTAAGAGAATAACAGTTCATAAATGCATCATCGTAGATTCTTTTACAGCCAGATGGAATATCTATTGACTGTAGTGCTTCGCAATTATAAAAAGCACCCATACCAATGGAAATCAGCTTTGAGTTCTCTTCAAAAATTACTTGTTTAAGATTTATACAATTATCAAATGTATAATAAGCAATGGTTTCTACACTAGCAGGAATATAAATACGCTCTAAACTAGTACATCCAGCAAAAGTGCGCTCACCAATAATTTTGATTTGTATACCGTTTTCGAATACAACATTCTCGAGATTTACACAATTCTCAAACACATAATCAGATAGCCTACTTTTGAGGGTATTAGGGATAAATACACTTTTGAGATTTTGTGCACCTTTGAATGCATCACTTAGAATAACTTCTACAGGATAGCCATTTACCTCTTTTGGAATAACAAGATGTTCAGGCAATTCGTTGCTTATGTAGCCTACAAGGTACAAATCATTGTACTCATCAATAGCGTATACAACACCGTCTTGTACGATTTTTTCATATTCATCTTCTATCATAGTATTATACGATGTGTTAGCTATATCGTTTTTCTTGTTTTTTGTTTCAATATTCTCATTACATTTAGATATTGGTATATTGTTTGCTACTGATATGTTGTCTATAGTCATCGCACTTGTACTTAGTGGAACACATATAAACACTGATAACAAAATTGTTGTACATAAAAATATTGATAAAATTTGTTTTGTGATTTTCATAATCATACCTCCAGTGTTAAGTTTTATTATCTTACCAAATGTAGATGTTTTGTGGGTTTTGTGGTGATGGTGGACTTGTATCAAATTTTTCCTTCATAGCAATAGCGTCGGGGACATGGTTAGGGCGTTCTAAAGGCGCAGTGTCGCGTTGATCGTCACTATCGAAAATTGATGTAGGCTCTAATAAATCATAAGGAATAGAATTTTGTGACAGGTAATCGTATTCGTAGTTGCTGTCATAGCTGTTATCGTAATAATACTCTTCGTAGTATTCTGGCTGTGGTGCCTGAGTAGGTGCCTGTGTTTCTGCCTGTGTAGGCTTTTCGGTAGGTGCCTGAGTCGGCTTTTCTGTAGGCTGTTCGGTTTCTACTTGCGTAGACGCTACAGTTACACTTTCCGTAGTTGTCTGCTCAACAGCTTTGGTTTTGTCTACAGCGCCCACAGGGTTAGTCATAAATAGTAGGTATACAGCTACACAAAGCATCATAGAGCCTATGGCTATGTAGATAGTTGGCTTTTTGTAGCTGAGGATGCTCTTTACTCTGTCTTTGATGTTATCTTCAGAAAAAGCAAGCGGGCATCTCGATATAGCTGTAGAGTTTATGCTCCACAAAAGCAGAGTTGACGAGTACTCTTTCTTACCGTTGGAGTCGAGTGTTTTGATGACGCTTTCATCACAGTATAGCTCAATGTCTTTTACAAACAAACGATATGCTAAATGACACAGCGGATTAAACCAATGAATACTTAGCAGCACAAAGGCGAGTGGCTTAAAAATATTATCGTGGTGATTAATGTGAGCCTGCTCGTGTGCTATGATGTATTCTTGCTCGTGGTCGTTCATATCTGAGTGGATAAAAATCTTCGGTTTGATTACTCCTAATACAAATGGGCTCGATATATGGTCGCATAGCCATATGTTGTCTTTGTGGTGTACACTTTCTCTGACAGCTCTGTATACCTTGATATAGCTCACTATCATATAGCACACCATAGCAGCAATACCTATAAGCCACAGGTAGCTCAGTATATCCTCAATGTTTATTGAGTTTGTAGTTTGTCCGACTTTAGCTACAGCAGAGCTCTCTATATATGTAGTGGTAGAGGTGTTAGTGCTGTTAATTTTCTGAGCATTTGGTATCAGGCTTAGCCTGCTCTCAAAGGAGAATGGCACAGTCAACCTCAGACCCACCATAGCCCATATGATATATCTGACTTTTTTTGGAGCGTTTTTCAGCAAGAGTCTTGCAACAAGCACAGCTATAATCAAAAAAGATGTAACTATGCTTGAGTTTAGAACGCTAAGGAAGATCTCTGTCATTTTTTCTCCTCCTCATAGCTGTCTATCATTTTTTTGATTTCGTCTATGTCGTTTTGTGACAGCGCCTTGCTCTTTGTAAATGCTGCCAGAAAAGCAGGCAGAGAACCGTCAAAGTTCTCGCTCACAAAGGTTTTGCACTGATTAGAGTAAAACTCCTCTTTTGATACAATCGAGGTGACCTCACCGTTGTTGTTGACAAAAAGTCCGTAGTCGCTCAGCCTTTTGAGCACCGTGTAGGTGGTGGTGCGTTTCCAGCTAAATTCACTCTCACACAATTTTACAAGCTGAGCAGTAGATAACGGCTCGTTTTCCCATATAATATCAGCAAATTTTGATTCTATAGCCCCGAGTTTTGATTTGTTCATTTTGATTCTCCTTTTCTACATCTTGTAGACACTTATAGTCTATCACCTGTAGACACAAAAGTCAACAGATAGTTGCTACTTAATAACGGTTATTTATTTAGTCATTGATTTATTATTTTTGAGTAGTATAACGTAAGGTGTAATCGAGGTGACTACGGTGGAATACATATCTGTAAGAGAAGCCGCACAAAAACTCAATGTAACCGAGCGCGTTATTCAGAAATGGGCAAAACAGGGAAAAATACAGGGTGCTCACAAGTTTTCGGGAGCGTGGGTTATACCAAAAGATTTTGCTGTCTGTACTCAGTCGTAAAAAATTAGGCAGTGCAGTAGGCGCATTGATGGTTTCAGCATATGTGCTGTATACAGTTTCAAGAATGGGAGTGAGGTAGAGGTGTGAAAGATATTAAGTTTATATTGCTATAATTTTATTTTATGTGATATAATAACCTCACGACACAAGCAAAAGCCTTGTTAACACAAGTCTTTTGGTGTCTGAGAGAACATTGAATCACAAACGGATTTTTATGTAAATAATTTTATTTTCAGGTTTGTGATATAATCAACTCGATAAACTTGAATTTAGCGAGGTGCTAATTTATGAATAAAGAATGGGCAGAAATGAATAAGACCTTACAGTTACAAATTAAGAAGAAAGATACTTTTGCAGCTGGCATAGATACATTGTTAGAGCTTCGCAAGGCTCTTATGGAACAAATTATGCAGTTTAAGGCTGAATTGTCAGATGCTGATTTTTGTGCCATGCCTTATTTGAATGCTAAAGGTTATCATAACAAAACGATTGCATATTCCTTATGGCATATCTTTCGTATTGAGGATATTGTAGCACATTCGCTTATTGCAAATGATGAACAAATTTTGTTTGTGGGCGATTATCAAAACCGCATAAAATCTCCGATTATTACAACTGCAAATGAACTTGTAAAAGAAGAAATCGGAGAGTTCTCAAAGAAGTTGTCTGTTGAAGAATTGTATAATTATATTGGTGATGTCTCAAAATCTACAAAAGAGATTTTAAAGGCACTGACATATAGCGATATGAAAGAGAAAATATCCGATGAAAGAAGAAAACACTTAGAGACACTCAATGTAGTAAGTGATGATGAAAACGCCTATTGGTTAATAGATTACTGGTGTGGAAAAGATGTAAGAGGATTGATACAGATGCCGTTTTCAAGACACTGGATTATGCATATTGAGGCATGTTTGAAGATAAGAGATAAACAGTTATCTATTAAGTAAATTCCAATTTGTCGAGCTGAAACAAAAATTCAGCCGTTTAACGATACCCCTATAATTTAACGATAGGTTTGGGGATTTCACCAGCTTCATTACAAAACTACATTAAAAATAACAACAAAAAAGCGTTGCGGATGAGGGAGAGTATAAACTTACTCCTTCAAACTGCAACGCTTGTTTTTTATATTCAACTTAAGATAGTATCCGTTAAAAGCATTAAACAAAAGCCAATTAGCAAGGCATACGTAGAAGCTCTCTCGTTGCCATGAGCATGAGTTTCGGGTATCATTTCATCGCTGATAATATAGAGCATTGTTCCTCCGGCAAAACTCAGAGCAAACGGAAGTATTGCAGTGGAAATGCTAACCGCAAAGTATCCGATTAGTGTCCCGATAACTTCTACAAAACCCGTAATAGATGCAAGTATGAAGGTTCTTGATGGTTTGATTTTTGCTGATAGCATAGGACCGATGATAACCATACCTTCAGGGATGTTTTGTAGAGCAATACCTCCTGCAATTATAAGTGCCTGAGATAAATCCCCAGAACCAAATCCCACACCTGCTGCGATACCTTCAGGAAGATTGTGAATAGCAATAGCAATAACAAACAACAATACTTTGTTGGTGTTTGAATTTGGTCTATATTCTGTACTTATTCCTGTGAGCGTGTGCAGATGAGGAACCAGTTTGTCTATCAGATTAAGACATATCGCTCCAACAAAAATACCTGTTATAGTTATAAGAATTCCGTATTTACCACCATACTCAAGTGAAGGCAATATCAGCCCCAAAATTGAAGCTGAAAGCATAACTCCCGCAGCAAAAGACAGAACAATATCAGAAAACTTATGTGATATGTTTTTGAAAAAGAACCCCAGCAAAGAACCAAACACCGTAGCGGTACCGACACCGATTGCGGCAAGAAATACAAATCTCATATACTCCTCCTCTTGAGTAGTTTACTACAAATCAAATTTAAAATACCTGTGTACTATAAGCAGTTTACAGCCGATATGAAAGTTTATCGGGGAAGCGAGAACGCAGACTCTATCAGGCAGATACTCTGAGTGCCTTTCTTTTTGCATTGAGTGGGCTTGAGATACTAAATAAAAATGGTAGTGAAGTGAGGATTTGTAGGATTTGATGGTTTGTACTTGAAATAGATTTTTTAGTATGCTAAACTGAAATCAAGATATAAAATATATCTTATAAATAAATGTTTTATTGTTTTAGGAGGTAAAATATGAGTGAGAAAGAAACAGTCACACAAGTTAATGATTCAAAAGGAACAAATAAAAAGTTATTGATTTTTATTGGGATTGTAGTAGGAGTATTGGTTATTGCTGCGGTTTTAGTGTTTACATTAGTATGTTTCCATGATTGGCAGGATGCGACTTGTACCGCTCCTATAACTTGTGCTAAATGTGGTGCTACAGAAGGCGAAGCATTGCCTCATGAATGGAAAGAGGCTACATGTACAGAACCTAAGACTTGTGTTGTTTGTGGATTGACTGAGGGTACATCTTTAACAGAAGATGATTTTCTGAAGGATTTAGCTTCAGGTCTTGAAGCGCGATGGGTGTTAACAACTGCAAATGAAGAAGCGAATAAAACCGATACTGCTAAAGATTGGGAAAGCTTCTTTGATGCGGAATATGATGCTATTAGTAAATATGCGGATGCTGATTTTGAAGATAAAACAATGACAAAATTAGCAAAGCAATATGTTGAATGTATTGTTCAATCTAAGGAATGTCTACCTTATGTAGGGACTAATAAATGGGAGACTAAATACACTAACGGAGTATATAACGATAGAGTGGAAACCTTATATGAGATTAATGCCATTAAGCCAATACCTGTAAGTGAAGAAAATAAAGAAAGCTTACGTGGATTATTGACTGATGGTGAAGTTACTAAGATGGTAAGAGATCTTCTCAAGACTGTAAAGTTTAAAAAGGTCGAAGACGAGTATGGCTGGAAAACATATCAGGCGGTAGTGAAAAATTCAACTACAGTTGATTTTGAGTATTTTTCATTTGAGGTTGATTTGATAGATAAAGATGGTGTAACTTTAACTACTGCTAGCGCAAATGTACAAAATTGGGATGCAGGCGAAACATCTCGATTTGAGTTTAGTACAGATGAAAAATTCGCTAAGATGGAAGTAGAGTATGCTTCATGGTATTATTGATCTATAAAGAAAAATCAACGATTTAACGATAGCCCTATAATTTAACGATAGGTTTAGGGCTTTTACCGGCTTAATTGCAAAACTTCATATTTTTACACAACAAAAAAGCGTTGCGGATGAGGTATAACATCAATTTACTTCTTCAAACTGCAACGCTTGTTTTTTATCCTCTGCTTAAATACTAAGATTCTCGCTATAAATTAACGATAAAACGACGAAATCGCTATTGACACGATTGTATAGAAGTAAAATTCGGGGTCCCCGAAATCTGAGATTTTGGGGAGAGGAGGAGCAACAAAACGAGTTGTGCGAAATTTTTGCAAAAAAATGTCGCAAACGAGTGAACGTTTGCGACGACGTGGTTGCGGAGGCAGGATTTGAACCTACGACCTCCGGGTTATGAGCCCGACGAGCTACCAGACTGCTCTACTCCGCGATATATACTGTTTGTCAGCCACATTATATTATCACTAATCTTATCATTTGTCAAGCCTTTGGGATAATAAACCAAAACAATGCTCAAAATACATAGGTGATATATAACTATTATATTGCAATTTCTTCCTTTTATGCTATAATATTTTTATATGCAAAAATTATCAGAGGAGTGACAAGTATGTGTGAGAAGAAACCTTTTTACATCACTACACCGATTTATTATCCATCAGGAAATCCACATATAGGGCACTGCTATACTACAGTTGCCTGTGATTCGATTGCTCGATACAAGCGAATGCAGGGTTATGACGTAATGTTTTTGACAGGTACTGACGAGCATGGTCAGAAGATTGAGCAGAAAGCTAAGGAGAAGGGCATTACTCCTAAGCAGTATGTTGATGAAATTGTCGAGATTTTTAAGAAGTTATGGGACTATATGAACATCGACTACGACAGATACATCCGTACAACAGACGATTATCATATTGAGACCGTACAAAAGATATTCAAGGAACTCTATGATAAGGGTTATATCTATAAGGGTGAGTATAGTGGCAAGTACTGCACACCATGCGAGAGCTTCTGGACTGATAGTCAGCTTGTAGACGGCAAATGCCCTGAGTGTGGCAGAGACGTAATAGAGGCAAAAGAAGAGGCGTATTTCTTCAAGATTTCAGCCTTTGCTGACAGAATTGAGAAGTTGCTCACAGAGACAGACTACCTGCGTCCAAAGACCAGAGCAGTAGAACTTGTCAATAACTTTATCAAGCCCGGACTCGAGGACTTGTGCGTATCCCGTACAAGTTTTACTTGGGGTGTGCCTGTTACTTTTGATGAGAAACACGTGGTTTATGTTTGGGTAGATGCTTTGTCTAACTATATCTCAGCCTTGGGTTATGCTAACGATGCCTATGCTGATTTTGACAAGTACTGGCCTGCTGATACTCATATGGTAGCCAAGGATATCATGCGTTTTCACGCTATTATCTGGCCTGCTATTTTGATGGCACTCGACCTTCCAATGCCTAAGCATCTTGCGGTTCACGGTTGGATAACTTTTAACGGACAGAAGATGAGCAAGTCGCTTGGAAACGTTGTTGATCCATTTGTACTTGGTAAGCGCTACGGTGCTGACGCTATACGTTATCATATACTCAGAGAGATGGCACTTGGCGCTGACAGCTCATTCTCTAACGAGATTATGATTAACCGTATCAATTCGGATCTTGCTAATGGTCTTGGCAACCTCGTGTCCCGTACTGTAGCTATGATAGACAAGTACTTTGGTGGTACATTGCCTGTAGAGCGTGAGGATGGCGAATTTGATGATGATTTAAAGGCTACTGCACTTGGGCTCAAGGAGTCAGTAGATGGATATATAGAGCAGACACAGATTAACAACGCACTTGCTGAGATTTTCAAGCTCGTATCCCGTGCTAATAAGTATATTGATGAGACTACTCCTTGGGTGCTTGGCAAGGATGAGTCAAAGCGTGCACGTTTGGCTACTGTGCTCTATAATCTGCTCGAGAGCGTTCGTATTGCTACTACACTTTTGTCTGCATTTATGCCCACAACCATGCCTAAGGTTTTTGAGCAGATAGGTGCTGTAGATTATGCAACATACAATAATGCTGACAAGTGGGGAGTACTGCCACTTGATACTACTGTTAATCGTGGCGAGGCGCTCTTCCCACGCATTGATGTAGACAAAGAAATCGAAGAGCTAAACGCAATTATCAAGAATAACGAACAGCAGGCTCAGAAAGAAGAAAAGAAAATCGAAGGTCTTGCACAGATAGGTATCGATGATTTCTGCAAGGTAGAGCTCAGAGTTGCTCAGGTCAAAGACTGCGAGCCTGTCAAGAAGTCAAAGAAGCTTTTGAAACTTACACTACTTGATGGCGAGGGTGAGCGTATCGTTGCGAGCGGTATTTCAAACTACTATAAGCCTGAAGAGCTTATAGGCAAGAAGGTCATACTCGTTGCTAACCTAAAACCTGCAAAACTGTGCGGTGTTGAGAGTCACGGTATGATTCTTGCTGCAAGCAGTGGTGACGATGTCAAGGTTATCTTTGTGGATGATTCTACAGAGGTTGGCAGTCGCATCAGCTAATTGAATTTAAGGGACGGGTATAATCCGTCCCTTTACTGTATACAGGTGAAGTTATGAACAATATTTTTGATGCACATGCACATTATGATGATAGTTGGTTTGATGATGACAGAGACGAGCTTTTGTCATCATTACCATCAAAGGGCGTGTGTGGTATAGTCAACGCATCGGTTGATTTAAAAACAGCCAAGACAGCGCTCGATTTTTCAAAACGCTACGATTATATGTACGCAACAGTAGGCTTTCATCCCGAGAACCTTGACGATATGCCTGATGATTACCTAACTCAGATAGCAAAACTGCTCGAAGATAAAAAAGCAGTAGCCTTGGGCGAGATAGGGCTTGACTATCATTGGGATATAGATAGACAGTTGCAACATAAAGTATTTGAACAACAGCTTATACTTGCAAAAGAGCTTGATGTGCCCGTTGTAATTCATGACAGAGAGGCCCACGGCGACATAATGGAATACATTAGAAAATATCAGCCAAAGGGTCTGTTGCATTGTTTCTCTGGTAGTGTCGAGATGTTAAACGAAGTGTTAAAGCTCGGGCTAAGCATATCACTCGGTGGTACTGTTACATTCAAAAACGCTCGTGTGCCTGTAGAGGTGGCACAGGCTGTACCGCTTGACAGATTACTGCTTGAGACAGATGCACCGTATCTGTCGCCCGTACCATTCAGGGGCAAGCGAAACGACTCGTCTAATATATTGTACACAGCTACACGCATTGCAGAAATTAAGAGCATAGGTATACAGCAGTTGCTTGATATCACCTGTGACAATGCGAAGAGGCTGTATAGCATAGATGTATGATTTGTTGAATTTTTAACAAATTTACTATATAATATAAAGGTAAAATTAAAGTATAAGGAGTGTAATTATGAACAAAAAATACGATGCTTTGTTCACACCGTGGAAAATCGGCAATGTCGAGATTAAAAATCGAATTGTTATGTGTCCAATGGGTGGAACCTCGCTTTTCGGATGGTTTGAGTTAGGCGGTTGTCACTTTGACAAAGAGGCAGCAAAGCTGTTTTTGGAGCGAGCAAACAACAACGTAGGTCTTATCATTCCGGGTATCGCACCGCTTAGAGATACCTTCTGGGGCAAGTGGCTGTGGCAGAACCCTAAGATGTTCTCAGAGCTTAAGGAGTTTATGGATGAGATTCACAAGACAGGAGCAAAGCTCTTTGTTCAGCTTACTGCAGGTATGGGTCGCTCATGGGCTATCACCGAGCTTGTAGCACCCTTGCATAAGAATAAATTTACACGTGCTTTGATTAAGCCTGTTATCGATACATCTCACGAGCTGGCATGTCCAAGCCCACAGCCTTCACGTTGGGCACACGATATTGAGTGTCCACAGATGACAGTAGAGCAGATTCACGAGATTATCGAGGCATTTGCAAAGACAGCAAAGCTCTGCAAAGATGCAGGCGTAGACGGTGTTGAGGTGCACGCTGTGCACGAGGGTTATTTGCTCGACCAGTTTGCTATTGAGTTCTTTAATAAGCGTGATGACGAGTATGGCGGAAGCTTTGAGAACCGCTATCGCTTTGCAAAAGAAGTTGTTACAGCTATCAAAGAGGCTTGTGGCGATGACTATCCTGTTTCTCTGCGTTACTCTGTAGAGAGTAAGATGAAGGGCTTCTGCGAGGGTGCTATGCCTGATGAAGATTATGTGGAAGTCGGCAGAAATATGGAAGAATCCGAGAAAGCCGCTAAGTATCTTCAGGATTGCGGCTACGATATGCTCAACGCTGACAATGGTACATACGACTCTTGGTATTGGGCACATCCGCCGATGTATATGCCACAAAATTGCAACCTCGAAGATGTTGCACACATCAAAAAGTTTGTTGACATTCCTGTAGTTTGTGCAGGCAGAATGGATGTAGATACAGGTGCCAAGGCTGTAGAAGAGGGCAGAATAGACGCAGTAGGTGTTGCACGTCAGTTCCTTACTGATCCTCAGTGGGTGACAAAGCTTATCGAGGACAGACTCGAGGATATCAAGCCATGCATTTGTTGTCACAGCGGTTGCTTTAACTTCTCATCATCAAAGGGCCACGCTAATACACAGGATTTGACAGATACTATGGGACTGTCCCGTTGTGCACTGAACCCTGAGACTATGCAGTCAAAGAAGTACAGCGTAATTCCTGCCAAAAAGTCAAAGAAAATCGCTGTTATCGGTGGCGGTATCGGCGGTATGGAGGCAGCTATCCTCTGTGCAAAGCGTGGACACTCAGTCACACTTTATGAGAAGAGCGATAAGTTAGGTGGTGTGTTTATTGCCGCTGCGGCTCCATCGTTTAAGGAGAAAGACCGTGACTTAATCACATGGTACATCAGAGAGCTCTCAAAATACCCTATAGATATTAAGATGAACACAACCGTTACAGATGTTAAGTCGCTCGATGCAGACGAGGTTATCGTTGCTACCGGTGCAGTTGCAAAGCAGCTTCCGATAAAGGGCGCTGATACTGCTATAGAGGCTATCGACTTCCTGTTAGGTAACGCACAGGTCAAAGAGAATGTCGTAGTTATCGGTGGCGGACTCACAGGTTGCGAAATCGCTTACGAGCTTTATCTTCAGGGCAAGAAGCCTACTGTTATTGAAATGCAGGATGATTTGATTACCACAAAGGGCGTATGCCTTGCTAACACAAGCTACCTGCGTGACTTTTTCAAGACAAACAACGTACCTGTATATCTCGAGACAAGTCTTAGCGAGATTACAGACACAGGTGTCAAGGTCAAGGACAAAGACGGCAAAGAGTTTGATGTAAAGGCTGACTCTGTTATCCTGTCTGTAGGTTACAACGAGGCACCTATCGCAAAGAAATCCAAGCATGTCCACATTATCGGCGATGCTGACAAGGTCGGAAACCTCCGTACAGTAATCTGGGGTGCTTGGGATGTATGTATGAAACTTTAAGCAAAAGGAGACGACATAGATGATGCAACTTAACGAAAAACAACAGCAGATGCTAAGTGGCGCACAAGGCGAGACTATGGCAAAGGTTATGAAAACTCTTGTTATGTATGGCGAGGCATTTGGTGCACAGAAGATGATAGATGTCACAGGTGAGTATAATCACCTTGTTACTTCATTTGGTCTTAAGATGATAGGCCCTGTATATGATTTGATGAATCAGCTTATTGAGGCGGGCGCTGTATCACAGCAGAAGTTCTCGGTTGACCCACGACCACTCGATAAGAACGTTCCTGCAAATTTCCTGCAGAATCTTATCTTCAACAAGTTTATGTATTCAAAGCAGGACTTCTACGAGGGACAGCTCAATTCCTTAGGCCTTATGGAGAAAGACGCATTCACTTGTGCTTGTTATATGGACGAAGTAGGCAACAAGCCTAAGAAGGGCGATATACTCTCCTGGGCAGAGAGCTCAGCCGTTGTATATGCTAACTCCGTACTCGGTGCAAGATGTAACCGCAACTCAGGTATTATGGATATTATGGGCTCAGTCGCAGGCTGTGTACCATACTTTGGTTTGCTCACAGACGAGGGCAGAAAGGCTACCTGGGTCGTAAAGATACAGACAACAAAGAAGCCAGAGGCACAGCTTTTGGGCTCTGCTATAGGCATGAAGGTTATGGAAGATGTACCATATATCGTAGGTCTTGACAAGTGGCTCGGCACAGAGCTTGATGATGCTACCTGCACATACTTAAAGGACTTTGGTGCAGCTACTGCGTCAAACGGTGCTGTAGGACTTTATCATATCGAGAACCTGACCCCTGAGGCTGTAGAGCAGGGCAAGGACCTTGTAGCAGAGGGTGCGCTTGAATATGTAATCGATGATGCTGAGCTTGAGCGTGTCAAGAACAACTACCCTGTTATCTGGAAGAACAAAGACGCTAAACCAAAGCTTTGCTTTATGGGCTGTCCTCATATGTCATTACAACAGCTCAAGGACTGGACAGATAAGGTAGAGTCTGCACTCAAAGAGTATGGCAATAAAAAGGTAGTCATCCCTACAGTTTTCACAGCAGCTCCTGCAGTGCTTGAGGAGTTTAACAAGACTGAATATGCAGAAAGACTCAAGAATACCGGTGTTATTACATCATACATATGTCCGCTTATGTATATGAACAACCCTCTGTGTGCGAAGATGCCTGTTATCACATCTTCCAACAAACTTAGAACATACACAACAGCTCGTTACTATACAGATGACGAGATTTTAGTGCAGATTACAAAGGGAGGTAAGTGATATGAAAGAATTCAAAGGTAGAGTAATAACTCCCGGCACAGTAACTGCAAAGGCAGTTGTCACAAGACAGGGCTTCAACACCCTCGCATCACTTCAAAAAGCATTGCAGTTCGGTGACGAAAAAGCAACCTGTAACGACCAGAATAACGCTGATATCTACGGCGAGCAGCTTGCGGGCAACGCTCTGTGTCTGCCACAGACCATTGGCTCAACAACAGGTGGTATGGTGCTGTATTGTGCCTGCGCTATGAAGCGTCAGCCGGCTTGTATGTTGTTTGCAAATCACATCGACTCACTTGCGTGTGCAGGTGCAGTACTTGCAGATGTGTGGCTCGATGACATCACAATGCCTGTTATCGACAGCTTGGGCGATGAGTTTCTAAGCTATGTCAAGACAGGTATGACAGTAACCATCAAAGAAGACGGCACAGTAGTTGTAGAATAAAAGACAAAAAACTAAGGCACCCGATTATATCGGGTGCCTTTTTGCTTTATATATTGATGTCAAGCTCCACAGGACAGTGGTCCGAGCCAAACACATCTGTGTGTATTTTTGCATCGTTTATTTTATCATTTAGCCTCTCTGAGCATATAAAGTAGTCGATTCTCCATCCCGAGTTGTTCTCTCTTGCGTGAAATCTATATGACCACCACGAGTAAACCTGCTCTTTTTGAGGATACAGGTAGCGGAAGGTGTCAGTAAAACCGCTTGATAGAACTGTTGAGATTTTGCCTCTTTCTTCGTCAGTAAAGCCGGCATTTTTTCGGTTAGTTTTAGGATTTTTGAGGTCTATCTCATTGTGGGCTACATTGAGGTCGCCACAGTATATGACAGGTTTTGTCTTATCAAGCGATTTGATATAGATTAAGAAATCATCCTCCCACTTCATACGGTACTGTAGTCGCTTTAGTCCGTCCTGAGAGTTAGGAGTGTATACAGTCACAAAGTAAAAGTTGTCATACTCAAGTGTTATGACTCTGCCCTCGTGGTCGTGTTCATCTACTCCTATACCGTAGCTTACAGATACAGGCTCTTCCTTAGTGAAGATAGCTGTGCCTGAGTATCCTTTTTTTTCGGCATAGTTCCAGTAGCAGTGATATCCACAAGGCGCAAAGTCTATCTGACCTTCTTGCAGTTTAGTCTCCTGCAGACAGAATATATCTGCATCAAAATTATTGAAAATATCCTCAAAGCCTTTTTTCATTATAGCTCTAAGTCCGTTTACATTCCATGAAACAAATCTCATATTTACCTCTTATTGAAAGTTATCGACAAGTGTTTTAGTCAGCACATCAAAGCCCATACTGTGACTTGCTTTTACAAGGACAGTGTCGCCTTCTTTAATTATAGATGGCAGAGCATCTTTGCATTCTTCTACGGTTTTGTAGTAGTAGCCTTTTTGGTCGGCACCGTCAAACAGATGCTTACACAAAGGTCCTACGGCTATCACCATATCAATACCTGCGTCCTTGATGAACTTGCCTGTATCATAGTGGAGTGCGTTTTCATCAACGCCAAGCTCCTTCATATCGCCAATAAGTGCTACCCTTCTGCCGTCAAATTGTTTTAGCGTCGATACAGACGCTCTGACAGATGTAGGGTTTGCGTTGTAGCAGTCATCAATTATAGTGATGCTTTCTTTTCTGATTATGTTACTGCGTGCGCCAACAGTTTTGTATGACATAATACCTTGTTTTATCTCATCAATTGTCATACCAAAGTGCTCGCCTATAGCGGCTGCACACAGAGCGTTTGACACCATATGCTCACCGAGTGCAGGGACTACTACTTCTAAGACGCCGTTTTTTAAGTAAAGCTTTGAGTGCATACCTGTCTGTGTGTCAGCGCTCAGTATCTGTGCCTTGTAGTCGTTGTACTCGTTAAAGCCGTAGTAGGTGACTTTTTTATTCTTGTGTTCTTTTACTGTGTAGAGCTTGTCGTCATCACCGCAAAAGAACATCTCGCCGTCTTCTCTCAGATATTGTAGCATCTCAGTCTTGGCTTTGAGCACACCGTCACGGTCTATCAGGTTCTCAAGATGACAGCAACCTATATTAGTGATAACCGATATATCAGGACACACCATCTTTGAGAGTCTGCTCATCTCAGAAAAGTCCGAGATACCCATCTCGATAACAGCGATTTCGTGATGCTCTTCAAGCTCAAACAGCGTCAGCGGTACACCCAGCTCATTGTTGAAGTTGCCCTTGGTTTTGTGCACAGAGAATTTTTGTGACAGCACAGAGCTTATCATTTCTTTGGTCGATGTCTTGCCCACAGAGCCGGTGATTCCGATAAAAGGTATAGAAAATGTACAACGATAGTATCTTGCAATATCCTTGAGTGCATTAAGTGTTGACTCTACAAGTATATAGTTACACTCTACATCGGGAGCTTTTTCACACAGGATACACGCACCGTTTTCAACACATTGACCTATATAGTCGTGACCGTCTACACGCTCACCCTTGATAGCACCAAACAGCGAGCCCGAAGTTACCTTTCGGCTGTCGGTGACTATCGAGGATATCTCTATGTTTTTGTCGCCAAAGAGTGTACCGTTACACGAATTGGCTATTTCGTTGAGAGTGATTTTTTTCATAAAAACACCTTTTGGTTAGTTATATTTTAGCATAGACAGCTCTACGATTTTTTCGCACAGGTCTTCAAAATCCATACCGTCTGCCTTAGCCTCCTGAGGCAACAGACTCATCGGTGTCATACCTGGCAGAGTGTTAGCCTCAAGACAGTAGATGTCATCATTTTCGTCAAGCAAAAAGTCGATTCTTGCGTAGCTTTTCAGCTTGAGCTCTTTAAACGCAAGCTCAGCACCACGAGAGAGCTTTTCTTTCTGGCTTTCTGTAATATTAGCAGGGCATATCTCTATAGTGTTGCCTGCCTGATATTTGTTTTCATAATCATAGAAGCCTGTCTTAGGTATAATCTCAATAACAGGCAGAGCTTTGCCATTAAGTACACCGATAGAGAACTCTCTGCCTTTGACAAATTGCTCAACGAGTACCTGACCCTCGTATTTAAATGCATCTGTCATAGCTTTTTCAAAGCTATCTTTGCTCTCTACTATAGATACACCCACAGAGCTGCCTGCTGAGCACGGCTTTACAACACACGGAAAATGCTCCCATGTGTCAAGCTCGCCATTATATAGTGACTCTTTGTGATACAGCTTTGACATAGGTGTTGGTACTGATGAATTTAAGAATATTGCCTTAGTTACACCTTTATCCATAGCAAGTGCCGAGCCGAGATAGTCAGCGCCTGTGTATTTGATGCCCAACATATCAAGGGCTGCCTGTAGCTGACCATTTTCGCCTACACCGCCGTGAAGAGCTAAAAAGCATATGTCAGCACTCTGGCAGATTCTGATAACATTCTCGCCAAAGAGCGAGTCGCTCTTTAGCTTTCTCATATTTTTGATATCCTCAAGGTCAGGGATTTTTGTCGAAACACCTGACAGCTTCTCTGTGAAATCATACTCGTTTTCAAAGAGTTCATCTATATTATTGAGTTCTTTCTCATATCCGATGAACGGGTCGAGCAGTATAGCCTTGTGACCTTTTTTCTTGAGAGCTCTGAACACCTGTCTGCCTGATGATATAGATACATCACGCTCTGTGCTCAGTCCTCCTGCAAGTACAACTATTTTCATAAAATTTTCTCCTGACTTATTCTCCGATTATTTTTATAAGTGCGTGTTTGTCTCTTTTGCCGTCAAGCTCGTAGTAGAATATCTGCTCCCAAGTGCCAAAGTCGAGCTCGCCCTTTGTTATAGCACACACTACCTCTCTGCCCATAATAGTGCGTTTTAAGTGGGCATCGGCATTGTCCTCAAACCCATTGTGGTTATACTGGCTGTATGGCTTTTCGGGGGCTAATTTTTCGAGCCAGTTCTCGTAGTCTCTGTGAAGACCACTCTCATCATCATTTATAAATACAGAGGCGGTGATGTTCATAGCGTTTACAAGCACCAAGCCTTCTTTGATACCGCTTTCGTCTATTGCTTTTTGTACATCCTGTGTAATGTTTACTATCTTTCTGCGAGAGGGTATATTAAACCACAGCTCTTTTCTGAAACTTTTCATATCTACCTCTTAAAATACATAGGAGTCATGACCCCAGTATTCGACTTCTTCAAATTTAACGTACACTCTATCACCATTGATATTGAGCACATCCTTTGCTATATCGCACAGAGCACAGGTCAGCTTCTCGTAGTTTTGCTTTGTGCTTTTGCCGAGCAACTTAACCTCAAAGAAAGCAGAATCTGCGTCACAATTACCCTTAAAGTATATTTTGCGGTTTTCCTGTATCTCTACCATCAGATATGCCTCGCTCTTGCCGATAAGAGTTATTGCCTTAGAGAGCTTTGACTTAATGAGCTCACACTGAGCATCAGATACAGGGGTCGAAGATTTAGCATTGATATACGGCATAGTATTACCTCCGGAATATATATAGTCTATTATAATACGCAAATGTATTTTTATCAAGTAATAAAGTAAACCGCCGACTAATTTTAGTCAGCGGTTTGTTGTGTTTATTATATCTTGTTTTTTAGAAGAACACTATTGTGTCAACATTGCTTACCAGTTCTTTATCAACTGCGGCATAACAGCGGTATTCGGGACAAGAAGGACTTATAGGGTTTGCGTTAGTATATTCACGTGCTTTAAGATACAGAGTGTTGTCATCAACACCAAGATAATATATGTCAAAGCTTGCCTCGTGACAATGTGCCATTCTCATAGAAATTACAAGCGACTTTGTCTCAAAGAACTCTTTGTCAAATTTAGCGTATCTATAATTTGGTACTAACTTTTCGTATTGTTCAACACTTCTAATAATGAGTGCACAGTCACCTATACTGTCAAAACTTGTGTAATAGTTTGAACTACTAACTATTTCATAGTCTATCTGTGTACAGCTTTGTGGTGGGGCTGTTACTTTTTCGCTTTCGCTATACATAGAGATTACCGCAGGCTTTTTTATATCGCCAAGCTCAAGCTGTGCAAGCTTGCACTGTATAGCAGTAGCATCGATTATTGATACCTTGTTGTCGTTGTCAAGGTCAGAGTAATATCCCATGCTGTTGCTCTTGCCAAAGGTGCTGTATACATCGTCTTTTAGTAGCTCGATTTTTGCGAGATGTCGTTGTATAGCAGTAGCATCGAGTATAGTTATCTTGCCGTCATTGTCGCTGTCGCCTATCAGCCTTGCTTCTCTTGATGTTTTTAGTGTAGTTGTCAGGTTATCATATTTTTTGTCTGTTATGTCTATGTCATACAGGTCTATAAATTTGTTTTTTTCTACATCGTATACGCCGTAGCCTGTGTTAAAGTCAGGGTACAGGTTATTCGAGTGTATTACTACATCGCCTACTCGTACATCGGTTTCAACAGGGCTTGGGGGTCCTGAGGATGCATATACAAGTACCCATACTACATTTCCGTTATCGTCATAGTTATGGTATAGCTCCTCGTAGATGTAGTCGTCTATTGGTTTGTATTCAAGTACAAATCTATCCTCATACATAATTATGTGCTCTGCATAAGCTACTGCAGACAGGCTTATGACAAGCAAAATACTAAGTAATATTGCGATTATTCTTTTCATGGTATATGCCTCCTTTGCATTGATTTTATACGTACACGGCGCCGGTATAGACGACAGTACCTCTTGATGTGTAGAACTTGTAGGTATATCTTCCACTACTCAGGGCTATTCCTTTAGCTGTGGCATTGTAAGCAACTGTTACCTTGTCACCATCATTTATTATGATGGTTGCCAATCTCTTGTTAGAGTAGAGGTAGTCGTTGCCCATAGGTGTACCGTTTGAATTATACAACATACAGTATACTTTGTCTGAGTCTTTGAGCAGACTTGAAGAGAACATTCCCTGACAATAGACATTTTGAGTCGGAGTAACGATTGGCGGTTCTGTAGACGCTTCTGATGGGTCGACATAATTATCGTCATTACCCGGCCCAGAAGGAACAGGAGTCTCAGGCTCTTGCGGGGCGCTTTCTGTTGGGTAGTAAGTATCCGAATCTGTCGGCTCTTGACTTACAGGCTCAGACGGGTCAACATCAGGACTACTGCTTGTGGGCTCTTTAGCATCTGTAGGGCTTTGTGCTTGTGTGCTGTTTTGAGGCTTTTGAGTAGGTTTTTTATTGTCATTGCTTTGTGTAGGTTTTGTTTCTTCTACCTGCTCAAACACATCTGGGATAAGCGCAGGACTGTCATTACGGTTATCATTGTTGTATTCATTTTTTGAGTCAGTAGACTCTGTGTTATCTACACGGGTTGTTGGGCCTTGTGGCTGAGCTGTAAGTGTGCTGTTGTTATGGGTTAGGGAGAATAGAGTCACACTAAGTATACATATCAGTACAAGGCACGCAACAGCACCCAATGTACGATTAAAGTAAGCAGAAAACAGCACCTTAGGTTTTTGCTCTTTTGCTTCAATGCTCAGAGCCTTGTCTATGAAGCTTTGTGGGGTGGTGAGGCTTAACAGACTGTCAAAATTCATATCATTCATTGCCGTCACCTCCGTAAATACTTCTAAGCTTTTCTCTGCCTCGTTTGAGCAGTGACTTTACGGTGTTAGAGTTTTTGCTCAAAATTTTTGCTATCTCTTCCACTTTGTACTGCTCACAGTAATAAAGGTATATAACATTGCGATACTTCTGTGGTAGTTTCATCAGTGCCCATGACATATCGCTTGTATCTGTAGGAAAGTCGATGGCTTTGGTTCTGATTTCTTCTGTCGGCACTATGCGTCTGTTTTTGCTTATGTAGTTATTACATTCGTTGATAGCCACCCTGATAAGCCACGCTTTTAGGTGCTCTTGAGTTTGAAATTCAGGGGACTTCTGATACAGTCGCAAAAAAACGTTTTGAAAACAGTCCTCGGCATCTGCCCAGTTGTTCAGTCGCATAATGCAGACCTTAGTTACAGTATCGTGGTACTTGTGTACGACTTGTTTGTAATCAAGGTCAGCAAACATTTTCTCTGCCATCTACTCTCCCCCCCTTCATAAATAATACAGTTGAAAGCTTATTTTGGTTGCATTAATTTCAAAAAAATGTAAAAATTTTTTATTTTTTCTTTAATTTTAGCACACTAATCTATAGTCATACAATATTTGAACAAAATTATATATAAAAACTAATATTTTAAATAATTATTGATAAAAATGCTTTTTTTCCTCTAAGTATATTATTTTGCTTTTCTTTAATGTATAATAAATGATGAATGAAAGTGTTTTTCATTGGAACTAAATATTTCACAATATGGAGGAATTACAATGCCATTAGTTAATGCAAAAGAAATGCTTACAAAAGCAAAGGCAGGCCACTATGCAGTAGGTCAGTTTAACATCAACAACCTTGAGTGGACAAAGGCTATCCTGCTTACAGCACAGGAGAACAACAGCCCTGTTATCCTTGGTGTATCTGAGGGCGCAGGCAAGTATATGTGCGGTTACAAGACTATCGTTGGTATGGTTAACGGTATGCTCGAGGAGCTCAACATCACAGTTCCTGTAGCACTTCACCTTGACCACGGCTCATATGATGGTGCTAAGGCTTGTATCGAGGCAGGTTTCTCATCAGTTATGTTTGACGGCTCACATTATTCTATCGAAGAGAATGTAGAGAAGACTAAGGAGTTAGTTGCTATTTGTGACGAGCTTGGTCTCTCACTTGAAGCTGAGGTTGGCTCTATCGGTGGCGAAGAAGACGGCGTTATCGGCGCAGGTGAGTGTGCAGATCCTGACGAGTGCAAGATGATCGCTGATTTGGGCATCACAATGCTCGCTGCAGGTATCGGTAACATCCACGGCAAGTATCCTGAGAACTGGGCTGGTCTGTCATTTGATACACTCGATGCTATCCAGCAGAAGACAGGCGATATGCCACTTGTACTCCACGGCGGTACAGGCATCCCTGCTGATATGATCAAGAAGGCTATCTCTCTTGGCGTATCTAAGATTAACGTTAACACAGAGTGTCAGCTCTCATTTGCTGAAGCTACAAGAAAGTATATCGAAGACGGCAAGGATTTGTCCGGCAAGGGCTTTGACCCAAGAAAACTCTTAGCACCTGGCTTTGAGGCAATCAAGGCTACTGTTAAAGAGAAGATGGAGCTCTTCGGTTCAGTAGACAAGGCTTGAGTTGTAGATTAAAAACTTAAACAAGTGTTTTTTGGGGAGGGTGTTGCACCCTCCCTTTTGCTTTTTTGAAAATGCAAAGATATATGAACATTTTGTGATTTTTTGGCACTTTGCTTGTAAAATCAAAATAATTGTGTAAAATGGTAATTGTAGAAAGATTTGCAACTTAACGAAAGGTAGTATTTGTTATGAAAATATACGAAAGTATTATGCAGACTATCGGCAATACTCCACTTGTGAGATTTGGTAGATATAAAGAGGCATCAGGTCTAAAAAACGGCGAGCTTTTGTGCAAGCTTGAGTGCTATAATCCTGCGAAGAGCTCTAAGGACAGAGTAGCGTATTATATGATTTTAGATGCAGAGAACAAAGGTGTTCTGAAAAAAGGCTCTACAATTATTGAGCCTACAAGTGGGAACACAGGCATAGGACTTGCATCTGTTGCGGTACAGCGTGGATACAAGGTAGTACTGACTATGCCTGATACTATGAGTGTCGAGCGCAGACAGCTACTCTCAGCCTACGGTGCTCAGATAGTGCTCACAGAGGGCAAGCTCGGTATGGACGGCGCTGTCAAAAAGGCACACGAGCTTAACAAAGAGATAGAAAATTCTGTTATCTTAGGACAGTTTGATAACGAGGCTAACGTGCAGGCACACTATGATACTACCGCAGTAGAGCTCTACAGCGATACAGACGGCAAGATAGACGCTTTTGTAGCGACAGTTGGTACAGGCGGTACACTCACAGGTGTCGGAAGATATCTCAAAGAGAAAAACCCTGACATAAAAATCATAGCGGTAGAGCCACAGTCCTCACCTTTGCTTTCAAAAGGCTATGCAGCCCCTCACAAGATTCAGGGTATCGGTGCTAATTTTGTGCCTGAAATACTCGACAAAGAGATAATTGACGAGATAATTACAGTGAGTGACGAGAGTGCGTATCAGACAGCAAAGCTTATAGCTAAGAGCGAGGGTGTGCTCGTAGGTATATCTTCAGGTGCAGCTCTTTTTGCAGCTACACAATATCTCAAAAACTCAGGCAAGGACCTCAGTGTAGCGGTGCTGCTGCCTGATACAGGTGAGAGATACCTAAGCTGTGGTGTTTTTGAGTAGGAAGAATTTGACTAAAATCTAAAAAACATATATAATAAACTTCTTAATTTATTTTTTGATTAATTGCAATAGGAGGGATTTTGATGGCATATATCCAAAGTGATCCGAGAATAACAAAACTGGCCGATGTGTGTAAGGCTAACGGAAGTATAGACAAAAGCCTGTATTCTAAGTATGATGTAAAAATCGGCCTGCGTGATATTTCGGGCGCAGGTGTGCTTACAGGACTTACAGATGTGTCAGAAATCCGCCAGAACAAGATAGTTGACGGCAAGGTTGTACCGACAGACGGTAAGCTTTTTTATCGTGGTATAGATGTAGAGGATATCATTGCAGGTTGTATTAAGGACGGTAGATACGGTTTTGAAGAGGTAGTATACCTTCTGCTTTTCTCAAAGCTTCCAAATGAGCAGGAGTATAATGATTTTGTAAAGCTTCTGTCTGACTGTCGAGTACTGCCAAAGCACTTTGTGCGTGATGTAGTTATGAAAGCTACCAGCAAGGATATGATGAATTCTCTTGCTCGTAGCGTGCTTACATTGGCATCATATGACAATAACGCTATGGATACCTCTATTGAGAATGTACTCAGACAGAGTCTGCAGATTATATCTGTTTTCCCACTTCTGTCTGCATACAGCTATCAGGCGTATAATCACTACAACAAGGGTGAGAGCCTGTATATTCATCATCCTGACAAGAACATATCTACAGCAGAGCTGATACTCAGGACCCTGCGTCCTGACCAGAAGCACACACAGCTTGAGGCTATGGTGCTTGACCTGGCGCTTATACTCCATGCTGAGCACGGTGGCGGTAACAACTCTACTTTTACTACCTGTGTTGTTACAAGCTCGGGTACTGATACTTACTCTGCTATTGCGGCGGCTCTGTGCTCCTTGAAGGGACCTAAGCACGGTGGTGCTAACGAGAGAGTTATGGGTATGATGAAGGACATCAAGAGAAACGTCAAGAATTGGAGTGATGATGATGAGGTTGCATCTTATCTTACTAAGATTCTTGACAAAGAGGCATATGACAAGAGTGGTCTTATCTATGGTATAGGTCACGCTGTATACTCTGTGTCTGACCCTCGTGCAAGAGTCTTCAGAGGCTTTGTAGAGCAGCTTGCTAAAGAAAAGGGCAAGCAAAAGGAATTTGACCTTTACAGCCGTATTGAGCGACTTGCACCGCAGGTTATCGCTCAGAAACGCAAGATGTATAAGGGCGTTTCTGCCAATGTTGACTTTTACTCAGGCTTTGTATACAAGATGTTAGGTTTGCCTTCTGAGCTATATACTCCGATTTTTGCTGTTGCAAGAATCGCAGGCTGGTCTGCACACAGACTTGAGGAGCTGATGAATCTTTCTAAGATTATCCGCCCTGCATATATGAGCGTTTCAGAAGAGAAGCCATATACTAATATGAACGAAAGATAACAAAAGCCACAGCAATGCTGTGGCTTTTTTTGAGAAAGATTATGATGAAAAGGATTTTTTCAAATAAATATTTGTGCCCTATAATTGCTGTGCTTTGTACTTTGTTGTGGGGCACAGCGTATCCGCTTATCAAGCTGTCATACGCAGATATGAATATAGTGACAATACCTGACAAGCTGATGTTTGCAGGGCTGAGGTTTTTTGTAGCGGGTGTTATGGTTTTTGCTGTGTGTCTGCTGCTTAGAAAAAATATCTTTGACATAGAGCGAAAGCGTGTTCCACAGATACTTCTGTACTCTTTACTGCTGACAGTATTTCACTATACATTTAACTATATCGGTGTTGGCAACGCCTCTGCCTCCAAGACCTCGGTGCTCGCTGCCTGCTCTGCGTTTTTGGGAGTTATATTAGCACCGCTGTTTTTTAAAAGCGAGCGAGTAACCCTAATAAAGATTTTTGGATGCATAGTGGGTTTTGTCGGTATTGTTATAGTTAATCTTAAGTTTTTTGAGGGTACGTTTACTTTTATGGGCGAGGGTATGATACTCTTTGCCACTATCTGCTCTGCTACGGGTAGTCTGTATGGCAAGCTTGTGTCAAAAGGTAAGATTTTTGAGGTTACGGCATGGCAGTTGTTTGTGGGTGGAGCCATACTGATGCTTGTGTCACTTATATTCTCTGGGTCTTTGATGTTTACGCTCAGTGGAGTTTTGTATCTTTTGTTCTTAGCCTTTGTGTCAGCGGCATCGTTTAGTATGTGGACAGCGTTGCTTGTGTATAACGATTCGGGCAAAATTATGATTTATAATTTACTCATACCCGTCTTTGGCGTGATGTGGTCATACCTTATACTCGGAGAAACAGATATACTAAATCCTATATATATTGTGAGTCTTTTGCTGATTTGTGTTGGCATAGTGCTCGTTAATATTAGAGACAAAAAATCTAAAAAACAGTAGAATATATAAAAGTGTTGTTGTATAATCAATGTATGGGTACAAAAATTAATTAAGAGGTGATTGTATTGAGGATGACAAAGATAGTATGCACTATGGGCCCTGCGTGTGACAATGTTGAAATATTGAAGAATATGATAAAAGCAGGTATGAACGTAGCACGCTTTAATATGTCTCATGGTACAAGAGAAGAACAACAGGCTCGCTTTGACAGAGTCAAAGATGCTATCAAAGAGAGTGGTGCTGTTGTAGAGTTGCTCCTTGATACAAAAGGACCGGAGATAAGAATCGGAACCTTCCCCTTGGGTAGTATAAATGTCACAGATGGTCAGGAGTTTAGACTTTATGCTACCGCTGATATAGGTGACGAAAATGGCGTATCGTTGTCTTATCCAAAGCTTGTATCTATATTTAAAAAAGATAAAAATAGCATTGGTAGACAGATATTGTTTGATGACGGTATGATACTCGCAAAGGTAGTAGGTACCGAAGACGATGCAATAGTCTGCAAGATAATAAAAGGTGGCAAGCTATCTAACCGAAAGAGTATCAATATACCTGACTATGTAATTAATATGCCATACATCTCGGCTGCAGACAGAGCAGACATAGAGTTTGGTCTTAAGCAGGGAGCATCGGTAGTGGCGGCTTCGTTTGTACGCTCTGCTGATGATGTGCTGAAGATGCGTGACTTTATAGACAGCTTAGGCTATGAGGATGTTGAGATAGTAGCGAAAATTGAGAACCAGTCAGGCGTTGATGATATTGACAGAATCATAGAGGTAGCAGACGGCATTATGATAGCCAGAGGCGATATGGGTGTAGAGATACCGTTTATCAAGCTACCGCAGATTCAGAAGATGATTATCAGAAAATGTGTATTAAAGGGCAAGTATGTAATCACAGCCACACAGATGCTTGAGAGCATGACTACAAACATCAGACCTACCCGTGCAGAAATCAGCGATGTTGCAAACGCTGTATATGATGGCACAAGTGCGGTTATGCTATCGGGTGAGTCTGCTGCAGGTAAGTACCCTGTGGAGTCTGTCAAGGCGTTATCGGATATATGTGCTCAGGCTGAAACTAACCACGACCTGATGGACTTGAAGAATGTTGTCGGCAAGGTAGTGCTTGGAAAGAGCTTCAGAGATAATATCTGCTATAACGCAAAGCACACCGCAGAAAACATCGGTGCAAAGGCTATCATAGCTGAGTCAAACACAGGTGCGGTCGCACGAGCTATGGCGCACTTCAGACCTGAGTGTCCGATTATTGCGGTGGTAACTGACGAGAATGTCTGCAAAAAGCTCTGTCTTAACTGGGGCATTACTTCGGTTTTAGGCAAGGAGCACAAGACAACTGATGAGATAAACGATCAGGCTCTTGAAAAAGCACTCGAGACAGGCATTGTCAAGAAGGGCGATACTGTAATTGTTATCAGCTCTAACAAGGTTGTGCCGACAGGTGGTACTGACACATTGAATATTAGAATTGTATAACTAAAAACAGATAATAAAAAAGGACAGTCAAAAAATGACTGTCCTTTTAAATTTTCTTGATTAGTGATGATGTCTGTTACCACCACGTCTGTCGTTGTTTCTGCGAGGTTTTCTCTCCTGAGAGATATCGTTCTCAGGTGTGAGACCATCAACCTCGATGAGTACATCTCTGCGAGAGAGGTTGAGTCTGCCCTTGTCATCAATCTCTAAAACCTTGACTCTGATAACATCGCCAACGTTTACAACGTCTGTGACATTCTCTGTACGCTTTACATCAAGCTGAGAAATGTGTACGAGGCCTTCCTTGCCCGGTGCAATCTCTACGAATGCGCCAAAGTCCATAATGCGTGTTACTTTGCCAAGGAAGATAGCACCCGGCTCCGGATCAATAGCGATAGTCTTGACGATCTCAAGAGCACGTTTGCACTTGTCAGCGTCAATACCAGATACAAATACCTGACCGTACTCGCCGTCTTCTTCGATGTCAATCTTAACTTCGCATTCAGCCTGTATCTCTTTGATAACCTTGCCGCCCTTGCCGATAACTTCAGCAATCTTGTCAGCAGGGATAGTAGTTGTGAGCATCTTAGGAGCGTATTTTGAGAGCTCTTCTCGTGGCTGTGCGATAGCCTTGAGCATAATCTCGTCCAAGATATAGCAACGAGCCTTGTGAGTTTTCTCGAGTGCTTCCTTGACCATCTCAGGCAGAAGACCTGAAATCTTTAAGTCCATCTGGATAGCTGTGATGCCATCGTGTGTACCTGCTACTTTGAAGTCCATATCGCCGAAGAAGTCCTCAAGACCCTGAATGTCTACCATAGTCATCCATCTGTCGCCCTCTGTGATAAGACCGCAGGAGATACCTGCAACAGGAGCTTTGATAGGAACACCTGCGTCCATCAATGCGAGTGTAGAGCCACATACAGAGCCCTGTGATGTAGAGCCGTTAGAAGATACAACTTCTGATACAAGTCTTATTGCATACGGGAACTCTTCAACTGAAGGAATAACAGGAACAAGTGCACGCTCTGCAAGAGCACCGTGGCCGATTTCTCTTCGACCGGGACCACGGGATGGTCTTGTCTCGCCTACTGAGTAGCTTGGGAAGTTGTAGTGGTGCATATATCTCTTTGTCTCTTCTTCGTCAATTCCGTCAAGCATCTGAGCGTCTGATACAGGACCGAGTGTAGCGATAGTGAGAACCTGCGTCTGACCACGTGTAAACAAGCCTGAACCGTGAACTCGTGGGAGGATGCCTACCTCTGATGCGAGTGGTCTGATGTCGTTCATCTCTCTGCCGTCAACACGCTTCTGCTCATCAAGAAGCCATCTTCTAACGATGAATTTCTGAGTTTTGTAGAGGCACTCGTCAATCTTTGCCTCGCACTCAGGATAGAGCTCGTCAAACTTCTCGTGAACTTTCTCGTATATTGGCTTGAGTCTTTCGTCTCTGACTGTCTTGTCGTCTGTATCAAGGGCTAACTTGATCTCTTCTTCAGAGAACTCCTTGATAGCCTCAAACATATCGTGATCAGGCTCGTTAGATGGGTAAGTGAACTTGCTCTTACCGATCTGTGCCTGAATATCTTCGATGAATTTGATGATGTGCTGGTTAGCCTCGTGACCTGCCATGATAGCGTTGTACATAACCTCGTCGCTTACGCAGTTAGCGCCTGCCTCGATCATAGCGATACGCTCTGATGTAGAAGCAACAGTAGTGGCCATGTCTGACTTAGCACGCTGTTCAACAGTAGGGTTGATAACGATTTCGCCGTCAACAAGACCTACTGATACTGAAGAGATAGGACCGTTCCATGGAATATCTGAGATAGACAGTGCTATAGATGTACCAACCATAGCAGCGATCTCAGGCATACAGTCTGGGTCAACGCTCATAACTGTACATACGATAGAAACGTCATTTCTCATATCCTTAGGGAAGAGTGGACGGATAGGTCTGTCGATAACACGTGAGACAAGCACTGCCTTGTCAGAAGGTCTGCCCTCACGCTTTAAGAAACTGCCCGGAATCTTACCTACTGAGTAGAGCTTCTCTTCAAAGTCAACTGAAAGTGGGAAGAAGTCGATGCCGTCTCTTGGCTTTGCAGCAGCAGTAGCTGCTACGTGTACAACTGTCTCGCCGTATCTTACGAGACATGCGCCGTTTGCGAGCTGAGTCATTTTGCCGGTCTCAACTACAAGCGGTCTGCCTGCAAATTCTGTCTCAAATACCCTGTACTTGTCAAAGGTCATAACTGAGTTTGCCATAATAAAATCCTCCTGTAAAATAAAAATTATATCATCAGGATTTTACATTGAAATTTTAGCAATAAAACCAACAGACATGTTGCGTTATAGCTGAAAAATCTGCTCGTTTTACCGCTAAATAACAAATGTAAAAATCCTGTAGAAAACGAAACATAGGGCAAACGATATAACCGTTTGCCCTAACAATGTACGCTTACTTACGGATACCGAGTCTAGCGATGATAGAACGATATCTCTCGATGTCAACCTTGGTAAGATAATCAAGGAGAGCACGTCTCTGACCGATCATCTTGAACAGGCCACGACGTGAGTGATGGTCCTTCTTGTGAACCTTTAAGTGCTCTGTGAGGTCGTTGATTCTCTTAGTTAAGAGAGCGATCTGTACCTCAGGAGAACCTGTGTCACCTTCGTGAGTTGCATACTCTTGCATGATAGCTTGCTTTTCTTCTTTAAGCATTGTGTATTCCACCTTTTTTAGTATTACCTTCGCTCACAGTAGGGGGAAGTGGAGATCCGCATTAAGCGGCTTAGTCCCGAGACCGAGAACGTGGCTAAGAAGTATTTTATCACAAAAGAATATAAAAGTAAAGTCTAAAGTGATATATATAATGTAAAAATAATACTTAATTCTAATCGTTGTTCTTTGTGATATTTGCTAAAACTTCGGCTTGTTTGTCCTGTGACAATAGTCTGAACTTGAGAATCAGGTTTTGCTCATCGCTTGATAATGAGTAAATCTGGGTTGTTGTGTTGTCGCTGTCTTTAACTGAGAGTGGAGCATCTTCATCGGGTAGCAAATCCACAATGTCTACTTTCAGAATTTTTGCTATTTTTTCGAGTTTATCAATAGCTGGGGTACGGTGTAACTCGTAGTTAGTATAGGTTGAACGATCTATACCAAGTGCCATAGCAATCTGATGCTGAGAGAGGTTGCGGTTTTTTCTATATTCACGAAGCTTTTCAGGAGTTGATTTAGGAGTTTTTTTGTCCATATATTCATATCCCTTTGTTTTTTTATATTCCGATTATATGGTGAAAAATAATCACTTTCAAAAAACGGTGATTTAAAATCACCACTTTTTTCACACCCTATGAATAATCAGAAAATTTAAGCTCGCAATAGCACTTGAAAATATAGGCTTTATGCTATATAATTGTGTACAGTTATGACGATTTTATGCTGGAGTAGCTCAGTCGGTAGAGCAGCTGATTCGTAATCAGCAGGTCGCGTGTTCGATTCACGTCTTCAGCTCCAAAAAAGCATCAGGTACAAACTGTACTTGAATTTAATACATATAGGTAGCGACCTGCTGAGAGGGACCCCTAAAAAGAGAGAATCTTTTTAGGGAGAGGAGGAGCAAACCGAAAGATGAAGAGTCGTCGAGAAGACTACTCGAAATCGAAAGGATTTGTGAGGACGATGTCGCGTGTTCGATTCACGTCTTCAGCTCCAAAAAATGCCTTGCATATTTTGCAAGGCATTTTTTGCATGTGCTTTGACTTAAATCGCATATGGTCGATTGCACCTATAATTACAAATATTATTGAGCTTACTATACAAAAGCTTACTGACAAAGCAGTAGTTGTTCATTTGAAAAATGGTGAAAGAATGTTGTTTGCATCAAAACATTAGTGTATCTTAAATTATAGAAACATCTTGAAAATTATAGTAAGCTACAGTATAATCAAGTAGGATAATAAATATTAACGAACAAGAGGACTGCTGATATGAAAATTTCAGATTATCTTAACAAGGAATACTTCTCTGTAAAATTGTATAAGTATCTGATTTCTGTTGTGCTGACAGGATTTATGAGTGTATTTATACTGTTACAGAGTGAGGCTATGCTTATAGAAGCAGACAAGGTGTTTGTGGCAATTGTTTTTTCGCTGATGTATCTTGTTGCATTGTTAATTTTATGCAGAATAAAGGATTTGGATATAATACCTTTTGTTATTGCATCAATAGGTCTTGCTACCGTTATTGTAGCAAGAGTCAGTATGCTGTCAGAGGTCTCTCTTGATTACTACAATTTTATTCAAAAATGGATCGCATCAATGAGCATGGTATCGATTGATGAGGCTGTTGTTGTTCAAATCGGTGACTATAATCTGCCGTACTTGTATTTTCTTGCTATAGTATCAAGATTTAAATCCGGCTGGCTTGTTGCTGTAAAAGCTCTGTCGTGTATCTTTGATGTTGTCGTAGCGTACTTTGTGATGAAAATTGTAGCATTAAAGATTGAGAACAATAAAATCAGAGCCTTGGTATTTGTGCTGACACTTGCAGTACCAACGCTGTTATTAAACAGTGCATATTGGGGACAGTGCGATGCTATATATGGTGCACTGTGCATCGGCTCTGTATATTATGCACTCAAAAACAGTGGAACAAAAAGTATGATTATGTTCGCATTAGCATTTGCGTTCAAGCTACAGGCTATATTTATTGTTCCGTTTTTACTTGTTTGCTTCTTGCTTTCTAAGATAGATTGGTACAAGCTGATATATGTACCGGCAATATATATCATCTGTATGCTACCTGCGATTGCCTGTGGCAGGGGTCTTTATGACAGCTTGTTTATATACATAAGACAGGCATCACAGGTCCAGTATAATCAGATGACACTCAATGCACCGAGCCTGTGGGCATTGCTTGATAGCCTGCCATATGAGCTGTTCAAGTGGGTTGGTATTATGCTTGCCGGATTAATGGCGCTGGTGCTTGTGTATTTGTGTTATATTTATAAGGACAGAGTTACTTTATCAAATTTAGTTGTTGTTGCATATCTTTCTGCTTTGATGTTGCCTTACTTTATGCCGAGTATGCACGACAGGTATTTCTTTATTGCTGATATGCTCAGCGTATGTGTGTTCTTCTACGACAGAAGAAAATGGTATGTGCCGCTTGTCACGGTTTACGCATCATTTGCAAGCTATGCAAACTTCTTGATTAACGAGCCTGATGTGTACAACTTAAGGATATTCTCGTTAGCACTTCTTATTGTGATGATTATTTTATCAAAAGAGCTTGTAGAGTCGCTGAGCTCAAAAAAGATTTTGACAAACAGATAATTTACATAAAACAGAAAGCCCGACTGAAAACTTGAGTCGGGCTTAAATTTATTTAGTTTTATACGTTGAATCTGAATAGAACGACATCGCCGTCTTTCATAATGTACTCTTTGCCCTCGCTTCGAACCAAGCCTTTTTCTTTGGCGGCTGTTATAGAACCGCACGCTATAAGGTCGTCATAAGCTATAACCTCGGCACGAATAAATCCACGCTCAAAATCTGTGTGAATTTTGCCGGCAGCCTGCGGGGCTTTGGTGCCCTTTTTGATAGTCCATGCTCTGACCTCAGGCTTGCCTGCTGTCAAGTAAGATATAAGACCAAGCAGAGAGTAGCACTCGTTGATAAGTCTGTCAAGACCTGACTGAGTCAGTCCCATATCAGACAAGAAGAGCTCTTTCTCCTCTTTGTCCATTTCGACTATCTGCTCTTCAAGCTGTGCACAGATAGGCAGTACACCTGCGTTCTCAGTCTTTGCAAGCTCGATGACCTTTTTTAGTCGTTCGTTGTTCTCGATACCTGCTTCAAAGTCGCTTTCGCTCATATTTGCAGCGTAGATAACAGGCTTGTTTGTCAGCAGAGCCACCTCGCTGAGCAGCTTTTTCTCGTCATCATCACATTCGACAGAGCGTGCTGTCTGACCGTTTTGCAGAGCCTCTTCTACACGCTTGAAGAAGTTTACCTCGGATATGTATTTTTTGTCAGCCTTTGTCATTTTCTGAGCTTTGTCTATTCTGCGAGAGATAATCTCTACATCAGAGAGGATGAGCTCGAGGTTTATTGTGTCGATGTCTCTTATCGGGTCTACATTGCCCTCAACGTGAATGATGTCGTCATTTTCAAAGCAACGAACAACGTGAACTATAGCATCACACTCACGGATATTTGACAGAAACTTGTTGCCAAGACCCTCGCCCTTGGATGCGCCTTTGACAAGACCTGCAATATCTACAAATTCTATTGTAGCAGGGGTGTACTTGTCAGGGTTGTACATTTCTGCGAGCTTGTCGAGTCGTTTGTCAGGTACTGCTACTACGCCTACGTTAGGCTCGATAGTACAGAACGGATAGTTAGCAGACTGAGCGCCTGCGTTAGTTATAGCGTTAAATAGTGTGCTCTTGCCGACATTAGGCAAGCCAACAATACCGAGTTTCATATTTATCTCCTTGTCCTTTTTGGGCGATTATCCTTGCCCAAAGCTTTGTGTTATAGTATAATAACAATATTAATATGGATAGTATAACATAATTTTCATTTATTGCAAAGATAAAAATAAATTTGGGGTGAACACTCGGATGTCAAAATACGATATTGCTTTGTTTGACCTTGATGGCACTTTGTCACAGAGTGCCTTGGGTATCAAAATATGTATGAAGAAAACTCTTGATAGAATGGGCAAACCCTACCCTGATTTGTCTGATTACAGCAAGTACATAGGACCACCGCTTGCGTTGACGTTTCAGCGTCTGTGCGGACTCAGTGCAGAAGAATCACTTGAGGCGGTGCGCATATATGTCGAGATTTATGATGAAATCGGAGTAGAGTACAATGAGTTGTTTCCGGGTGTTGTGCAGATGCTAAAAAAGCTCAGGGAAAACTCAGTAAGACTTGCTATATGCTCATCAAAGCACGAGAGTGTAGCAAGAGAGGTTGTGGACAGCCTTGGAATTTTGCAGTATTTTGATGCTGTGTGCGGTTCGACTCTTGATGGTAGCCGCAAGGAAAAGGAGGATCTGATTCCCTATGCACTCGAGTCTTTATCTGCAAAGGAAAATGAAAGAGCAGTTATGATAGGTGACACAGGCTATGATGCCAAGGGCGCTCTTGCGTGCAAGGTAGATTTTATCGGAGTTACTTACGGCTATGGCACGGTGGACAGTATGAAACAGCACGGTGGCACTATGTTTGCGTCTGATGTGCCACAGATACTTCAATTTTTCTGATTCATACAGACAGCCGTCTTCACATATATTTACTAAGGACAAGACAGTTGAGTAGGTGAATATATGTTTGCGGTAACTTTCAGCAGTAGTAAGAAGAAACTCATAATTACAGGACTTGTGCTCTTTGTTGCTTTTGTTCTGGTTTTTGTGAGTTTTATAATGCGTACAGATGATACTGCTGTGTGCGAGAGTGGACAAGAGTACAGCGTGATGCTTGATGATATAGATGATGTGAGTGCGTTTTCTGCTCAGTTTGAGTATGATACCCAGCCTCTACTTTATCAGCGCAAGGTCACTATACCGTCACAGTTTAACGGTACGTATGAGGATTATAATAACTTACAGCTTCATCAGGGACTTGATTTGTACAGATACAGGGGCAAAGAGTGCCTTTTGTGTGTATATAAGATAGAGCATAGTGATGACTACTTGAGCTTGCTTGTTTATGATAACAAGGTGATAGGCGGACACACAGGTAGTTTTGAGTATAATAGTGATATAAAAGATTTTTTTGGAGAGTCGATATGACACAGCTTGAGCGTCTTGACAAAATAATAGCTTCTCAAGGCAAGTACTCACGCAAGGACGTAAAGCGTCTTGTAAAGCACGGCGATGTACTGCTAAACGGAGAAATTGTAAGGTCGAGCGATATAAAGATTGACCCTGCCTGCGACAAGATTGTAGTTATGGGCGAAGAGGTTATGTATCAGAAATATGTATACTATATGATGAACAAGCCAAAGGGCGTGTTGTCTGCAAGTACTGACAGAAATGCACAGACGGTTGTGGACCTTTTGCCACCTGATATGCAAAGACGCAATTTGTTTCCGGCAGGCAGACTCGACAAGGATACTACGGGCTTGCTTATTATTACCGATGACGGTGATTTTGCACACAGAATGCTCTCGCCTAACAAGAAGGTGTACAAGCACTATATAGCTACTGTGGACAAGCCTCTTGACAATAGCGTCAAAGAGAGGTTTGAAAACGGTATTGTGCTCAAAGACGGCACCGTTTGTCAGAAGGCTTTTTTTGAGATAATAGACGACTATACAGCACGGGTGCAGATATGTGAGGGCAAGTTTCATCAGGTCAAAAAAATGTTTCTTGCGTGCTCATATGTGGTCTTAAAGCTAAAACGAGTGCAGATAGGACAGCTTGTGCTTGACGATGCTTTGGAGTATGGAGAGTCAAGAAGTCTGACTAAGACAGAGCAACAGGCGGTTTTTTACAGAAAAAATGACTAAAAAATACAGTTAAATTTTGACATATGGGTATATTATATAAAAATTGACCCAAATATTTAGTAAAAAAATAGGTGGTATTATAGTATAGTTTGTGTTACAATACTATGTGATAATGATAGTTTTCTGTAAAACTATTTTTGGAGGTAATCAAATGGCAAAAGTATCATTAAAGCACATTTACAAAATTTATGACGGTGGCGTTACAGCCGTTACAGACTTTAACTTAGAGATTGATGATAAGGAATTTATCATCTTGGTAGGTCCTTCAGGTTGCGGTAAGTCTACAACTTTGAGAATGATCGCAGGTCTTGAGGATATTTCAAAGGGTGAGCTCTACATCGGCGATATGCTCGCAAATGACGTAGCACCTAAGGACAGAGATATAGCTATGGTTTTCCAGAACTATGCTCTTTATCCACATATGACTGTATATGATAATATGGCATTCGGTCTCAAGCTCAGAAAGATGCCTAAGGAAGAAATCGGCCGCAGAGTTCAGGAAGCAGCTCGTATCCTCGGTATTGAGCAGTATCTTGACAGAAAGCCAAAGGCTCTCTCAGGTGGTCAGAGACAGCGTGTAGCGCTTGGTCGTGCTATCGTTCGTGATCCTAAGGTATTCTTGCTTGACGAGCCACTTTCAAACCTTGACGCAAAGCTCAGAGCTAACATGAGAACTGAGATTTCCAAGCTCTATCAGAGACTGGGTACTACATTCATCTACGTTACCCATGACCAGACAGAGGCTATGACAATGGGTACAAGAATCGTTGTTATGAAGGACGGCTTTATCCAGCAGGTTGACACACCTCAGCATCTGTATGATATGCCATGTAACGAGTTCGTTGCTGGCTTTATAGGTTCACCACAGATGAACTTTGTTGACGCTGTACTTGTTAAAGAAGACGGCAAGTTTGCACTCAAGTTTGACGAGTACACACTCTATCTGCCTGAGTCAAAGAACAAGAACGGTTGTCTTGAGCCATATGCAGGCAAAGAGGTTCGCTTTGGTATTCGTCCTGAGCATGTACATGATGAGCCTGAGTTTATTGAGAAGTGCACAGACGGCAACGGTATTGTTAATGCTAACGTTGACGTTACAGAGCTTATGGGCGCTGAGATTTACCTCTATGTAAACATCGGCGGTATCCCTATCACAGCAAGAGTTGAGCCACACTCAAAGGCTAAGCCAGGCGACAACATCCAGATTGCTATCGACCTTGAGAAGATTCATATCTTCGACAAGGAGACAGAGAGCACAATTACTAACTGATTTTGACATTTTACCAAAAATTATCTTGTTTTTCCCTATGGTTTCAACATTGTAATTTTAGGTAGAAAAAATGACAAAATCTCATAGTCACTCATTTGTAAGTGCTAAAATATTTTTGGTTACTTTGCCCTTTGCAATTGCAAAAATGCGACTGCAAAGGGCATTTTTGCGTCTTCTTGTGCAAAATGACAATGCTTTTGTGCATTTTACCATTGTGAAATATTTATGAATAAATTCTAAATTTTTTGACGTTTAGTATCTATTTTACCAACTGATTTTTAAAAAAAGGTTGATTTTTGCGTAGTTTTTGTGTAAAATGTATATGATTTGGGAGATTTTTTATTGAAAGTCCCAAATTGTTCGGTATTTTGACTACTAAATTATTCGGAGGGTAAGTATGTCTAACAGATTATTTCAGGGCATAATCCATCAGATGAAGGACGCTATCGACAGGACCATAGGTGTTGTTGATGAGACATCAGTTGTTATAGCTTGTTCGGAGCTTGGCAGAATAGGCGAGGTTAATGAGAACATCAACTCAGAGACTCTCAGTGCTACAGTTCCGTTTGTTATCAACGGCTATACCTTTAAATCATTTGGCTCAAGCTCCAGAGCAGAGTATGCGGTGTTTGTTTCTGGAAACGATGAGATAGCACAGAAGTATGTTCAGCTATTGTCAGTATCTCTGTCAAGCATCAAGCAGTACTATGACGAGAAGTATGACAGAAGCAACTTCATAAAGAATGTAATTCTCGACAATATCCTGCCGGGTGATATATACCTCAAAGCAAGAGAGCTGCGCTTTAACAGCGAAGTATCTCGTGTATGTATGATTATCAAGATTACATCAAAGACAGATGTATCTGCGTTTGACATTGTACAGAATCTCTTCCCTGATAAAACAAAGGATTTTGTTATCAATATTAACGAAACTGACATTGCACTCGTCAAGGAGATCAAGCCGGGTATCGAGGGCAGAGACCTTGAGAAGCTCGCAGGCTCTATCGTTGACACTCTATCTACTGAGTTCTATACACACTGTGTAGTCGGTATAGGTACAACAGTAGTAGGCATCAAGGACCTTGCTCGTTCATTCAAGGAGGCTCAGGTAGCACTTGAGGTCGGTAAGGTGTTTGATACAGAGCGCACTATTGTCAGCTATGACAACTTGGGTATAGCAAGACTTGTATATCAGCTTCCAACAACACTTTGTGATATGTTCCTAAAGGAAGTGTTTAAGCGTGGCTCTATCGAGAGTCTTGATCAGGAGACCTTGTTTACTATTCAGAAATTCTTTGAGAATAACCTCAATGTTTCTGAGACATCAAGAAAGCTCTTCGTACATAGAAACACACTTGTATACAGACTTGAGAAAATCAAGAAGCTCACAGGTCTTGACTTAAGAGAGTTTGAGGATGCTATCGTATTCAAGGTAGCTCTGATGGTTAAGAAGTACCTCACATCTAATCCTATAAAATACTGATAATGACAGTTTGCTGGTACTAAGCTCGGTTTTGTATCGGAATAAACTAAAAAACACGGTTATTTAAGGACGGTTAATATGATTGAATTTCGTAATGTATCAAAGGTTTACTCTAACGGTACACACGCACTTGATAATGTTAACATCACAGTAGACAAAGGTGAGTTTGTATTTATTGTGGGTGCATCAGGTGCCGGCAAGAGTACTTTTTTGAAGCTTATAATGCACGAGGAGACTCCGACCTCCGGCAGTATCATCGTCAACGATATGCATCTTGAGAGAATCAAGAGAAAGAAGGTACCGTTTCTCAGACGTACAATGGGCATAGTGTTCCAGGATTTCAGACTTATCGGCAAGATGAGTGTATATGACAATGTAGCGTTTGCGATGCGTTGTATCGGCAAAAAAGGTAAAACTATCAAGAAGAGAGTTCCATATATCTTAGACCTTGTAGGTCTGTCCGATAAAGCTCACAACAAGCCATCGGAGTTATCAGGTGGCGAACAGCAGAGAGTAAGCTTGGCAAGAGCACTTGTTAATAACCCTGCTATGATTATCGCTGATGAGCCTACAGGTAATATAGACCCAGAGAGGTCATATGAGATTATCGAGCTTCTTTCCGAAATAAACAAGAGAGGCACAACTGTCTTGGTTGTAACACACGAGCACGAGCTTGTAGAGAGCTTTAACAAGCGTGTTATTAAGATTGAGGGCGGTAGAGTTGTCAGCGACTCAAAGCCTGAGACATTTGTTGCCATTTAAGTCGGAAAGGAAATATTGGTATGAATTTTAGTAGTTTTGGCTATCTTATAAAAGAAGGCTTCAAAAACATTTGGTCTAATCGAATGATGAGCCTTGCGTCAGTCGGCGTACTTATTTCATGCTTGATACTTACAGGCTCGGCTATAATGCTAAGCGTTAACGTGTCATCTATAGTAGAGTCGGTTGGTGACCAGAACGTCACAACTGTTTATCTTGAGGATGACCTGACAGAGCTTGAGGCTGTGTATATCGGCAAATCTATCGAAAAAACACAGAACATAACACAAGCAGACTTCTATCCTAAGGATGAGGCAATACTCGCTTACAAAGAAGTTTTAGGTGAAGAAGTATTTGCTAATATGGAGGGCGATGACAACCCTCTGCCACACGCATATCACGTAGTGATGGCGGACTTGTCACAGTATGACCAGACAGTAGAGGCGCTTATGAAGGTTGACGGCGTTGCATCGGTATCATCAAGAAGCGATGTAGCTGAAAAGCTGACAAGCCTCAATACACTTGTCACTATGATGAGCTTCTGGATTATCGCTGCTCTTGCGGTTATCTCTCTGTTTATTATTTCTAACACTATCCGTATGACTATGTTCTCTCACAGATTTGAGATTAGTATTATGAAGTCTGTCGGTGCGACAGACGCATTTGTACGAATCCCGTTTGTAATTGAGGGTGTTATTATCGGTCTGGTATCAGCAGGCGTGTCTATTGGCTTGCTCACATTGATTTATGATGCGATAATCAAGGCTATACAGCACATCTTGCCGTTTACTTATGTTCCGTTTACAGACGTAATGTGGGTTATCATCATCGCATTTGTATCTGCCGGTGTATTGGTTGGTGCGCTTGGTAGTTTGTTGTCTATCCGTAAGTATCTCAAACAAGAGGGTAACGAAATACTTGGTTGGTAATTTTATTTTGAGTGAAATTCCTACCCCATAGTAAAAGGAGACTCATATGATTAAAAGAATATTATCACTTATAATATGTCTTGCGATTGTTGTTATGACAGTACTGTCTGTATCTGCAAGGTCGTTAGAGGAGATTCAGGCTGAGCAGGAGGCACTTGAGCAACAGGGTGCAGAATACGAGGCACTGCTTAACGAACAGCAGGCTGAGGTTGATGCACAGCAGGCTGAGGTTGATGCCTTGGTTGGCAAGGTCGAGACAGTCAGCGCAGAGATAACACTCAGCCACGAGAAAATCGCAGTTCTTGACGAGCAAATCGATCAGAAACAGTTAGAAATCGATGACGCTAACAGAAGAATCGAAGAGAATATGGATGTTCTCAGACAGCGTATCAAGACTATATACCTCGCAGGCGAGGTATCATCGCTCGAAATTATCCTGGGTGCAAAGGACTTCTCTGATTTTCTTGACAAGGTTCAGCTTGTAAAGAGCGTATCTGCTCATGATGAAGAGCTTATCAATGAGATTCAGGCACAGCTTGACCAGATAGCTATAGAAAAAGCTGAGCTCGAAGAAGATAAGGCAAAGCTTGAAGAAGAGAAGGCTAACCTTGAGGAGAAGAAAAAAGAGCTCAATGTTCTGCTTGAAGAGAACAAAGAGACCCTTGCTACCTTGCAGGAAGCAAGCAACGCAACACTTGAGCAGTTGACACTCACTGAGGATCAGCTTGCACAGCTTGATTCAGAGCTCGCTGAATATTACAGACAGCAGCAGGCTCAGCAGCAGCCAAATCAGACTCCGGGCACACAAAAGCCTGCAGATGTACCTAATGTACAGGTTCCTGCGGGTGGTGGCTATGTATGGCCTGTACCGGGATTCTACTATCTCTCATCTGTATTCTATGAGAACAGAACTAACTACTATCACGGCGGTATAGATATCGCAGGTGGCGGTATTATGGGCGCTAATGTTGTAGCAGCAGCAGGCGGTACAGTTGTTTCGACAAACACTGGCTGTACACATAACTGGGGCAAGTATTACTCTTGCGGTTGTGGTGGCGGATACGGCAACTATGTATGGATAAACCACGGCAACGGCAAAGAGACAGTCTACGCTCACCTTACCTCTGTAGCTGTATCAACAGGACAGTATGTATCTGCAGGTCAGTACCTCGGTACAGTAGGTACTACAGGATATTCTACCGGTGCACACCTGCACTATGAATGTAGATACAACGGTGTCAAGTACGACCCGATGAGTGAGTATTAATAATAAAAACATAACCCTCTGCATATACTTAGGTAGTTTATGCAGGGGGTATTTTTATGCTTACAGCGTTATATATCAATAAGGTTAATCACAAGAGTCGTATGCTTGGTATTATGTCATCACTATTGCCTGACAGAATCAAGGTTGAGATAAAAGAGGCAGACGACATCAGCGTCAGGTGTGTTGAGTATATATCGCATAAGGATAAGATAAATTTCAAAAAAATCGACAGAATAGTCGGCGCACAGCGAAATCACTTGTTGTGCGATAAAAGCATAGCCTTACCAAAAGAGCTCGGTTACAGGCGATTTGAGGGCACGGAGTACAGCAAAAGACTGTGCACCAATACTGCTATCAGACTACTGCAAAGGGTCAAGGATGAAAGTCAGTTGTGCGTTTGTCTTGTGGACATTGATGCTTGCTTTGCGGATATGGTACCTTATTTATTAAAATACACAGATAAGCTTGTGGTTATAACAAACAAAGTTAATCTCTACTCTCAGGTAGCAGATGATATGCTTTCTGAGTTTGGTGCGGTGCTTAGAATCAGCAAAAATCTGCTGTCCACACAAACAGCAGATTTAGTTATAGCACCGTCTTATAGTAGAGAGTTAAAGCTTAAGTGTGAGAATTCTGTGGTGCTTAGTGTGGCAGATACACCGCTTGAGTCAAACGCAATAGTGATATACGCTTATGACATATTACTGCCAAAAAAACTCAGAGGACTCTTGCCGAAGGGGATTACTGACACATATCTGGCTTCGGCGTTGTATAGCATTGACAGAAGATATATGCTCGGCTGTGTAGTGCCATCGTTGTTTATAGGCAAAGACAGTGTCTATACTATTGAGGCATTAAGAAAAATGCTACTGAGCTCTGTAGATAAAAACTTGACATAATGCGTTAAAATGATATAATACTACTTATGCGCAGACACATATTACTTTATTTATATATTGAAAGGAAATAGCATTATGGCTAAACCTGTTATGCTCACAGCAGAAGGACTTAAACAGCTCGAAGAAGAGCTCGACTTTTTAAAGGGCGAAAAACGAAAAGAAATCGCTGAGAAAATCAAGGTAGCACGTTCATACGGCGACCTGTCAGAAAACAGCGAATATGACGATGCTAAAAACGAGCAGGCTATTTTGGAGGCAAGAATTGTCACCATCGAGGCTACTCTCAAAAATGCCGTTCTTATCGATGAGAGCGAAATCAGCAACGAGCATATTCACATCGGCTCAAAAGTTAAAGTTGAAAACATCAAGATGGGCAAGACATTTGACTACAAAATTGTAGGCTCAAATGAGACAAACCCAAGAGAAGGCAAGATTTCTGATGAATCACCTATCGGCTCTGCACTTATCGGCAAGGCTGTAGGCGATGTTGTAGAGATTGATGCTCCAATGGGCGTTATCGGGCTCAAGATTCTTGAAATTTCAAAATAAGTTTTTTGGGCGACTAAATACAGTCGCCCTTTTAAAGTTTTATACACTTTGGTAAAAGAGGGATTTTTATGGCAGATAATAACGTAAAGACAGAAAACTTATCTGAAGTTTTGCAGGTAAGACGTGACAAGCTCACAGCACTTCAGCAGGCTGGACAAGACCCGTTTTATGAGACTACATCTGACAGAGACACTATGTCTAAGGAGATACTCGAGAATTTTGAGACCTTAGAGGGCAAGGACGTCTGTGTTGCAGGTCGTATTATGTCCAAGCGTGGCAAGGGCAAGGTTATGTTTATGGACCTTCACGACCGTGACGGTAAAATTCAGATTTTCGCAAAATTTGACGACCTTGGTGAAGAAGTATACAAGGGTCTCAAAAAGTGGGATATCGGCGACATCATGGAGGTCAAGGGCTTTGTGTTCAAGACTCAGATGGGCGAGATAAGTATTCACGCAACTGCTGTCAAGCTTCTGTCAAAATCACTTTTGCCATTGCCTGAGAAGTATCACGGTCTCAAGGACACAGACCTCAGATACCGTCAGCGTTATGTTGACCTTATCGTTAACAGCGATGTTAAGGAAACATTTATCAAGCGTAGCGCAATAATCAAGTCTATCAGAGAGTATCTTGATTCTATTGGTTATATAGAGGTAGAGACTCCTATTCTCAATACTATCCCCGGCGGTGCAAACGCAAGACCGTTTATTACACACCATAATACACTTGACCTTGATATGTATATGCGTATTGCAACCGAGCTGTACCTGAAGCGTCTCATCGTAGGTGGTATGGAGAAGGTGTACGAGATAGGCCGTAACTTCAGAAATGAGGGTATGGATGTTAAGCACAACCCTGAGTTTACTTGTATTGAGGTATACGAGGCATACACAGACCTTTATGGTATGATGGACAGAACTGAGCAGATGATTAACCGTGCTTGTGTCAAGGTTAACGGCACAGACCAGATTATCTATCAGGGTGACAGCATTGATATGTCATTACCATTTAAGCGTGTTACTATGATAGATGCGGTTAAGGAGCACACAGGCGTTGACTTCAACGAGTTCTACTGTGATACAGATAAAGCTAAAGAAGTAGCAAAAGAGCTTCACCTTGAGGTTAAGTCTACTGACACATGGGGCAATATCCTAAACTCTGCGTTCGAAGAGTATGTAGAGGACAAGCTGATTCAGCCTACATTTGTATGTGATTATCCTGTAGAGGTTTCTCCGCTCACAAAGCGTAAGAAGGACAAGCCTGAGCTTGTTGAGCGTTTTGAGCTCTTCTGCAAAATCGGTGAGCTCGCTAATGCATATACAGAGCTTAACGACCCTATCGACCAGAAAAAGCGTTTTGAGCATCAGTTGATGCTCAGAGAAGCAGGCGATGACGAGGCTAATATGATGGACGATGACTTTGTCACAGCGCTTGAGTACGGTATGCCACCAACCGGTGGTGTCGGTGTAGGTATCGACAGACTCGTAATGCTTTTGACAGACTCAGCATCTATCAGAGATGTCATCCTCTTCCCAACAATGAAACCGATTGAAAAATAATTTATACTAACCCAAGGTGTATTATGATGTCTTTCGGCATATTAATCATACAGGAGGGGCTTTGATGGATAGAAAAATCGATATCACCTTTAATAGCGAAAAGGATAGTAACAAGGGATATTTTCAGATAGCTAACGGATATATCTCACAGACGGTTGTTCTTTTTGAAAGAGAAGGTATCGTTGCAGTAATAAATGCAAAGGGCTGTGTAGAGTTTTATAATATGGACTGTAAGCTTCTTGCTACATACGAATTGCCATCTATTGAAAGTGGCAAGCAAGTATACGAAGAAGTAGCTCTTGAAGCACAGGGAGATTTGCTCACACTCAAATTTCCGATTTATGAGTGGATTGATAACTATCCTAATTGCGATGGTGAACACGACCGTTGGGATACAAGGGTAATCGGACACAACAGCGTGACATTTGACCTGACAAATAACACAGCAAAATAAAGTAAGTTTATTTTCAAAGCTTATAAATCATCAGCCAGAACAGGAGTGTTCCTCTTGTTTTGGCTGTTTTTTCTTAGTTGTGTATTGTGCAACTAATTACAGTTTTGTTAATATAATTGAATTGAAAACATTTGCTATGATATACTTTTTTTGAATAAATGTGGTTTGTCTACTGAAGAGGGATGATGTTATGAAGAAAATTATAATTGCTGTTATGTTGGTGCTTTGTTTGATGCTTGCATCTGTAGTGCCTGCATTCGCTACATCTCAGACAGGATTAGGTGCGACACCTGACCAGGTACCTAAGCTTTCTGAAAATGTACAGAATGTCTATGACGTTTATGTTAAGCTTCTTAATCTTATTGATGAAAAAAACATAGATGCTCTGCCTGAGGCAATAACAGAGTTTGAAGATGTATTTTATAAGGTAGAGGATTTTACTGAGGAGGAGCTCGACCAGATCAGCGATGTTATGGGTACAGATGCAATGAACGCTATGTTTATGCTGATAGACCCGTATATTTCTGCAAATATTGTGGTAGCGTTCAATGAGTATTACAGCGAATATAAGAATACACCTAACACAAGAACTGCATACAGATACATAGAGTATTATGATTCTATATTCAATGAACCTGAATATAAGGATGAGCAGGTTGAGGCTGTAATCAGAGAGTTCTTCCCTGATGCAGATGAGCTGTACTCTGATGCACTTGCTGATATACCTGTAGGTCAGGTTATCGATTTTTATGATGCGTATGTTCAGATAGTAGACGCTATCGAGATGGGTGGTGTCGAAGAGCTGCAGGACGCAGTTGATAATTTTTTGAAGGTTCATAATTCAATTGAGGTTTTAGCACCACAGGATAAACAGCAGATAGAAGAGCTGTTTTCTATGCCATATGAGGATGCTATGGCAGAGGCTGTTGACAGATATATCAATGCTAATATTATTTTAGAAATAGAGAAGTGTGTAAATGATTTCTATGATAATGAAAATGTACAGACAGCACAGGCTGTAGTTGATATGTATAATTCTATTTATAATTCAGATGATTTTAAGTCTGAGTCATTAGAAGATGATATTGATACTTACTTTTATGGTAGCTTTGAAGAAATATATTACTATGCACTTGAGTATATAGATAGTGAATCGGTTATAGATAATTCTGATGAGGGTGCAGATCCTCAAACAGGTGGTAATTCATTAACAAATGACAAATCAACTGATGCTAACAAAGCAACAGTCAAGACAGGTACAAACAGCGGTGTAGTATACATCACATGTTTAATGATGGTGCTTGCATATGCTGTGATGATGCTTGTAAAAATACGTAAAAAAATTGAACACTAAGGAGTATTTTTTATGTTAAAGTATAGTATCGAAGGCGGTTCATTACCCGTAGTCATCTGTTATCCACAGGCAGGGCAGACTCTGTGCACAGAGCGAGGTTCTATGAGCTGGATGAGTCCGAATATGCAGATGTCAACCAACACAGGTGGTGGCTTTAAGAAGATGATGGGCAGAATGTTCTCGGGCGACTCGATTTTTCTGAATGAGTACACACCGACAGGTGGCGAGGGTATGATAGCCTTTGCATCAAGTTTTCCGGGTTCTATCAGAGCGTTTGAGCTCACACAGGGCAATGGCATTATCGTGCAGAAGTCAGGCTTTTTGGCTATGGAAAAGGGTATGGACCTGTCTGTGTATTTTCAGAAGAAGCTGAGCCGTGGTTTCTTGGGCGGCGAGGGCTTTATTATGCAGAAGATAACAGGTAACGGTGTGGCTTTTGTTGAGATAGACGGCTACTGCAAGGAGTACGAGCTAAGAGCAGGCGAGCAGATTATAGTTGATACAGGCTATCTTGCTGCTATGAGCGAGAGCTGTACAATGGATATTCAGACTATAAAGGGTGTCAAGAACGCACTCTTTGGTGGCGAGGGCTTCTTCAATACAGTTATTACAGGACCGGGCAAGGTCTATATTCAGTCTATGCCGGTTATCAACACTGCACAGGCGCTTTCTCCATATCTCACCACCAATGATTCAAATTCATCAGGTGGCGGATTTACCATCAACCTCGGTGGCAACAACTAAAGATTAAATTTTGAGCCTCTGTGTAACAGCAGAGGCTTTTTTTATGTGTAATGTAAAGTTTTGTATATAAAGAAAACAGCGTATCTATACAGATACGCTGTTTTTTATGATTATAATGTGTTAAATCAGATTTCTGATACAACCTTCTCGATAGCTGCGAGAGCATCCTCAGGGAGCTTATCAAAGCCGCCCTTTACGGTGTCTCTTGACTTGATGAACTCAAGACGGTCTGTCATTCTTGCTTTGAGCTCCTTGACATAGTCAGCATCGTTTAAATCAGGTACGAAGCCTTCCCACTCAAAGATTTCGATATCCTCGAATGGACCCCACTGCTTGAACTCTGCCTTGCCCTCAACGATAGCTTCAATTACACCGAGAGTGTCCTTAGGCTGAACCTTCTTGCCCATAAAGTCACCTGTGTTGATGATATAGCAGTCAACATCCTTCTCAGCAACGAGCTTCTTGAACTTCTCGTAGTCGTTTACGAGTGGGTAAGTTCTGAATGGGTTAGCATATGGCTCAACAACCAGAGCGTTAGGGTCAACACCAGGTGCTAAACGCTCAGCAGAGCTACGCTTTGTAGCAAGTGTAGCGCCCATAGCAGATGCAAGAGATGCGCCCTTGAGCTTAACAACAGGTGGGATAGTTGGGTCTTTCATAATCCAGAAGATAGCGTTAACAGGAGCTTCGATCTTGTCAACACGGTTTGGTGACCAGAGCTTTGACTTGATAGCTCTACCGTTACCGTTACGGATATCCTCAGTTACGAGCACTATCTTGCCCTCGTCATCGAGAGTAGCAGAACAGTTCTGAGCTGTTAAGAGATACTTGTTGTCAGGACAGCCTGTAGGATAGTCAGCAGTCTTGTCAAAGTATGTTGGCTCCATAGCAACTGAAGAACATGTGTCTGTATTGATTACGAAAGCATCATCGTGAAGTACTGTTACTTCGTACTTGCCACCGTGCTTAGCGTGTGTGATAGTTGATTTACCTGAGCCTGAGAGACCGAATACAGAAGCAACGTACTTAGAGCCGTCTGCGAGTGTGTATTCTTTCTGTCCGCCGTGACATGATGCGTAGCCGTTACGGTTAGCAACTGCCCAGCCGATAGTCAGTGTGCCCTTCTTGTGCTCGCCAAAGTATCTCATACCGAGGATAGCAGCACAGTTAGTACCTGTGTTGAAGTATGACAGGCACTTGCCGTCACAAAGGTCTGTTCTGCTTGTGCCCTTCCACTGTGGGTCTGAGAAGATGTAGATGTCAGGCTCGTTTTCGTAGAGCTTAGACTCTTTGTACATCTTGTTGTAGAACTCTGACTGATACTGGAAGTTGAGCATCCATGAGTACATGATGTTCTCCTCACCCTCAGGAATGAGCAGGTGAGCTCTTACCATAAACTCAGGGTCAAGACCGATGTATACTACAGCGTGGTACATCTTCTTCCATCTTGTGTCATAGACAGCGTCCATAACAATCTTATCAAGCTCGTCACAGTTAACACCAGGCTCGCCTGCGATTCTTCTTGCTGCAGCATATCTGCCAGTGATAGAACCGTCATTGAACAGCAGAACCTTAGCATCTGCAGGAAGACCGAATTCCTCGCCCTTGTATACAGGCATATCTGTTACGATAGTACCTGGTGAGTTTTTAGCTAGCTCATAAGCCTGTGCTAAAGAAGTAACCATAGTTACGTTGTTGCCGTAGAATGGTGCTTCGATAATAGAACGTGTTTTTGCAAAACCTACTTTATCTTTACCAATCTGATCGTGTGGGTAAAATGCTTTTGTTGCCATTGATTAATTCCTCCTTGTTTGTCAAATGTATCCCATGCTAAAACATGAAACTTTACACTTTAAATTATCCATTTTTTACTATAAAAAGTCAAGATGTAAGATAAATAATTAACAAACTTTTTACATTAAATTTTGGGTAATTATCACTAAGCTAAATTATTTTTTGAAAAAACAATTGGAATATGCAGTTTTTCTAAAAAAATCACCCCGAAATTTCGGGGTGATTATAATCGTTAATATACAACAACGTGGGTGCCGATAGAGGCCTTTGAGTACATTTTCTTTACTACGCTGTATGGGGTGTTGACACAACCATGAGAGCCGTTGCCCATATAGGTGGTGCCACCGTACTCTGATGCGCTACGCCATGAGGCATCGTGGATACCACAGCCTGAATATGTGAACGCCATCCAGTAGTTAACATAGCTCGACCATGTAGGGCCTGTAAGCGTTGCAGGTGAGCTTCTCTGCCAGATTTTGTATGCACCTGTAGGGGTTGAATATGCGCCTACGTTACCGGTTACAACAGGAGTCTCGACATAGAGCTCGCCGTTTATGTAGTACCACATATGCTGCTGTTTGATGCTGATTTCGATGTATGTTTTGCCTATAGTCTTGCCAAATGCCTTATCTGTGACTACCTTGTTGACTGACAGATAAGTACCTTTGATTTTTGTACCGCTTGCGGTCTTTCTGTATGGTACGACTCTGAAGTAGTAGCGCTTGCCGTTTGTTAGTCGTGGTGTGTTGACAAAGTTGTTGGTAGTTGACTTGAGTAGCTTGAATGTGCCGGTCTTTGACGCTGAGTAGTATACATCGTAGCCTTGGGCATATCTGTTTTTGTTCCAAGTGAGGCTTACTCGTCTGAGCTGTGATGTAGCACTTGAGAGTCCCGGTGCTGACAGTCCTGCTATAGTCTTGAGTGCTGAGGTTGAGCCGTAGTAGGTCTTTGTGTTGTTATAGACTTTTCTGTATGTCTTGACCTTGTAGTAGTATGATCTGCCCTGCTCGACACTCTTGTCGGTGTATGTAGTAGTAGATGGGTTTTTGATAGTCTTGTACTTTACATACTTGCCGTTTGATTTGCCTGATGCACGGTAGATGATATAGCCGGTAGCCTTTGAGTTCTTTGTCCAGCTTATCTGAATCAGAGTAGAGCTGCGCTTGAGCTTTGGTGTGCCTGCTGATTTAGGCTGTGTAGCAGTAGAGCCAAGACAGTAGTCGCCCTGATATACATTTCCGTTGTCAGTAACAAAGGCGGATACCTTGAACTGATATGGTGTAGTGTGTGTGAGGTCTTTGACCTTGACAGTAGTACCGTCAGTAACTGTGAGTAGCTTGAACTCGTTTGAAGAATCGCAGTTTCTGTAATATACAAAGTAGCCCTCTGCGTTTTCTACAGCAGGCCAAGAGACGTGTATTTCGTCTGTGTCTGCGTAGTCTTTTTTGAGCTTCTTTACTTTGCCTACGTATTTTGTAGGAGTAGTCTCTTGTGTAGCTGCATCTGTGGAAATCTGACTCTCCTGCTCAGTAAGTAGTTCGACTTCGCTTGCTTCTACAGTAGGAGCCTCTGTTTGAGCCTGTGTTTCTACAGTTGAATTGGTTTGTGACAGGTCGTTGTCAGCAGCGAAAACGCTTAAATCAAGACCCATAACGATGCTTGAAATGATAATCAACACCATAACAAGACTTAAGATGCTTTTTAGTTTTTTCATTAGTTCACCCTCATTTTGTATTTCTGAATTTATTTAATCGACAAATTCTATATGACCGTCTGTTGACATACTTTGGATTCGTGCCAGAGATTCAACTCTGACGCCCATATCACGAACTAACTGTCCGCCCTCCTGATACGCTTTCTCGATAACAATACCTGCTCCGACTACAGTAGCGTTTGCGTCTTTTATCAGCTTGATAAGTCCGCACAGTGCAGAGCCTTTGGCAAGAAAATCATCGATAATGAGCACCTTGTCATCAGCATTTAGAAATTCCTTGGAGACGATGATGTCGTACACGCGCTTGTGTGTAAATGACTCTACCTTGGAGGTGTATACATCGCCTGCTATATTGACAGTCTTAGATTTCTTTGCAAATACAATAGGTACATCAAAGTACTGTGCAACTATACATGCAATACCTATGCCTGATGCCTCGATAGTCAAGATTTTTGTTATCTCTTCGTTTTCGTAGATACGCTTGAATTCTTTGCCGATTTCGTTCATAAACTTGACATCAATCTGGTGGTTTACAAAGCTGTCTACCTTGAGAATATTTCCTTCAAAAATCTTGCCGTCTTTGAGTATTTTTTCTTCAAGAAGTTTCATGTTTTTTCCTCCCCACAAACGCTACTCCATTATAATTAAGCATATTGTAAAGCATTGATTTTAATTTATAATACTAAAAAAGAAACACAAGTAAAAAATTTGTGCTTTTTTGAAGAAAAATTGGCATTAATATGTATATACTGTTCTGTATTGTTGTATGCACGGTATCTTAATTCTATTTTAGAATTAAGATAGCTATTGACTCAAATCTTGATATTGTATATAATTAACATATTATGTACAGGGGGTATAACTATGGCACAACATGTTGTGAAATCAGACATCGAGATTGCACAGTCAGTTGAGATGTCACATATTTCTGAAATTGCGAAAACTGCACAGATTGATGACAAGTATATCGAGTATTACGGCAGACATAAGGCTAAGATAGACCTGTCACTATTAAACGAAAGTGACAAAAAGGACGGCAAGCTGATACTTGTTACTGCTATCACACCTACACCTGCGGGTGAGGGTAAGACTACAACTACAATAGGTCTTGCAGACGGACTTTCTGCTATCGGCAAGAATGTAATGGTAGCACTCAGAGAGCCATCGTTGGGTCCTGTATTCGGTGTCAAAGGCGGTGCCGCAGGTGGCGGTTATGCACAGGTAGTACCTATGGAGGATATCAACCTTCATTTTACAGGCGATTTCCATGCAATAGGAGCAGCTAATAACCTGCTTGCTGCTATGCTTGATAACCATATTTATCAGGGCAATGCACTCAACATCGACCCACGCAGAATCACATGGAAGCGTTGCGTTGACATGAACGACAGACAGCTCAGATTTGTTACAGACGGCTTGGGTGGCAGAGTCAACGGTGTTCCACGAGAGGACGGCTATGACATCACGGTAGCATCTGAGATTATGGCTGTGCTGTGCCTTGCATCGTCTATCTCTGATTTGAAAGAAAGACTAAGTAGAATTATCGTAGGCTATACTTATGACGAAAAGCCTGTTACAGCAGGTGACCTAAAGGCTACAGGTGCGATGACAGCACTCTTAAAGGATGCCTTAAAGCCAAACCTCGTACAGACACTCGAGAAGACTCCTGCGCTCGTACACGGTGGTCCGTTTGCTAATATTGCACACGGATGCAATTCTGTAATCGCTACAAAGATGGCTATGAAGCTGTCTGACTACGCTATCACAGAGGCAGGCTTTGGTGCTGATTTGGGTGCTGAGAAGTTCCTTGATATCAAGTGCAGATATGCGTCCCTCAACCCATCAGCAGTAGTTGTTGTTGCAACTATCCGTGCACTCAAGATGCACGGTGGTGTACCAAAGACAGATTTAGCACATGAGAACCTTGACGCTTTGAAGAAGGGTATACCTAACCTGTTAAGACATGTTTCTAATATCAAGGACGTGTACAAACTGCCATCAGTAGTAGCTGTTAACCGTTTCCCAACTGACACAGATGCTGAGGTTGAGCTCATCATAGATGAGTGCAAGAAGTTAGGTGTCAACGTTGTATTGTCAACTGTATGGGCAGACGGCGGTCAGGGCGGTATTGAGCTTGCTAAAGAGGTAGTAAGACTTTGCGAAGAAGAGGACAGCACACAGTTTACATTCTCTTATGAGCTTTCTGGTACTATCGAAGACAAGATTGAGGCAGTTGTCAGAAATGTATACAGAGGCAACAATGTGCTCTACAGCAAACAGGCTAAAAAGCAGATAGCTGACCTCACTAAGAATGGCTTTGATAAGATTCCTGTATGTATTGCAAAGACTCAGTATAGCTTCTCTGATGACCCGACAAAGCTCGGTGCTCCTGAGAACTTTGACATCGAAGTCAAGAACGTCAAGGTGTCAGCAGGTGCAGGCTTTGTAGTAGTGCTCACAGGTGATATTATGACTATGCCGGGACTGCCTAAGGTACCGGCTGCTGAGAGAATTGACGTCACAGACGATGGCGTAATCTCAGGCTTGTTCTAATAGCAAAAGGACTGTCAGTTGACAGTCCTTTTTCATTTTGTGCGGTGCAGTTGAAATATGCGGTATAATTTGGTATAATGTTTATTTACAAAAGGAGTGAGCACTATGAGAGTAAAAGATATCATTGCAAGACAGAAACCTACGCTTTCGTTTGAGGTTTTTCCACCTAAGACTCAGGACAGGTTTGATACTGTCAGTAACGCTACCAAAGAAATAGCAAAGATAAACCCGTCATTTATGAGTGTCACCTATGGTGCGGGTGGTACTACTGCAAAGTATACTGTCGAGATAGCTAAGGGTCTGCTTGATAATGGGTGTACTCCACTTGCACATCTTACATGTGTGTGTTCGTCCAAACAGCTTATTCTTAGCAGAATAGAACAATTAAAAGAAAATGGTATCCAGAATATTCTGGCACTTAGAGGTGATATACCACAGGGCGAGAGCCCTAAGAACTGGGACTTTCGTTATGCTAACGAGCTTGTCTCCTTTATTAAAGAGCACGGCGACTTCTGTGTAGGTGGTGCGTGCTATCCCGAGGGACATCCCGAATCTGCATCTCAGAGAGAAGAGCTCAAGTATCTCAAGCTAAAGGTAGACAGCGGATGCGATTTTCTGACTACACAGATGTTTTTTGATAATAATATATTTTACAAGTATTTACTCAGAACCCGCTGTGCAGGTATAGATGTGCCGATTATTCCGGGCATTATGCCTATTACTAACGGCAGACAGATAGAGCGTAGCTGCAAGCTGTCGGGCACTATGCTACCTGATAAATTCAGACGAATTGTTGAGCGTTTCTCAGATAATCCGCTTGCTATGCGTCAGGCAGGTATTGCTTATGCTACAGAGCAGATACTCGATCTTTTTGCAAACGGTATCAATGCCGTGCATGTGTATACTATGAATCAGCCTGCAGTAGCAAAGGCTATTAAAGACAACTTATCAGAAATTCTTAAGTAAGTACATGAAAAACTTGGAGTGACTTTATGGACAGAGATGTCAGAATCTACAGCTTGCCTGTTGAAAAAGTGAATATCGACACCGATATGGCGCTGAGGTTTTTGCGTGTGCGCAGAGAGCCTGACAAAGAGACTATGGATATCTTCAGCGCTTGTTTGTCAGAGTTTGAGTCGGCTGTGTCGTATCGTGCGTGTTACCGCTACTTTGATATTGAGTGTGTGGATAACAAGGTCAGGTTTTCTGATGAGTTTGAGCTTGTGTCTGATGATTTGTGCAAAAACCTAAGCGGTTGCAAGGGAGCATTTGTCTTTGTAGCAACTACTTCAAGTATGGTGGATAGACTCATAAGCAAGTACTCCTCACTTCAGGTTAGCAAGGCGTGTATTGTAGATGCTATCGGCTCTGCCGCTATAGAGAGCTTCTGCGATATGCTGTGTGATTACCTGAGAGATAACTATAAGGTGAAGTTAAAGAACAGATACAGTCCCGGCTATGGTGACCTGAGTATTATGACACAGAGCAAGGTGCTCAAAAGTGTTGACTGTATGAGAAAGATAGGAGTCACCCTGACAGATAATAATATGATGGTGCCGACCAAGACGGTGTCGGCTATAGTTGGTGTATACGAGGGTGAGTCTTGTGTACAGGAGCATAACTGCGATTTGTGTGAAAAAGCAGATTGTCAGTACAGAAAGTAAGTGATAGTTATGAATTTAGTTGAAAAAATCAGAAACGGTTTTCTATATATAGACGGTGGTTTGGGCACGTCACTACAGGCTTTGGGTCTGCCATCCGATATGTTGCCCGAGTGCTTTGGTGTCAAATATCCAGAGAAGCTCATAGGCCTGCATTGTGACTATATCAACGCAGGTGCACAGGTGATTACAACCAACACCTTTGGTGCTAACGAACTGAAAATCGGCGAGTGTGAGTACTCGCTTGAGACTCTGATAGAGAGAGCGGTCAGTAATGCTTACACTGCGATACAAAGATGTAACAAAACAAAGGGCAAGGATGTATATATAGCGCTCAGCGTAGGCCCTACAGGCAAGCTGTTGAAACCGCTCGGCGACCTCGATTTTGAGAGAGCTGTAGAGGCGTTTTCAAAGACTATCAGGTTGGGTGCAGAGTTTGGTGCAGACCTTGTTATCATAGAGACTATGAGTGATACATACGAGGCTAAGGCGGCGTTACTTGCAGCCAAAGAGAGCTGCAAGCTCCCTGTGTTTGTCACTATGGCTTTTGACGAAAAGCAGAAGCTGATGACAGGTGCAGATGTCAAGTCTGCGGTTTGTATGCTCGAGGGCATGGGTGCAGATGCTATAGGCATCAACTGTGGCTTGGGTCCACATCAGATGAAGCCTATTGCACAGCAGTTTGTCAGCTACAGCTCAGTTCCTGTTATAGTAAGTCCAAACGCCGGCTTGCCTAAGAGCGTAGACGGCAAGACAGTATACGATGTAGACCCTACAGAGTTTGCGTCTGTTATGAGAGAGATAGCACAGCTTGGGGTGCATGGCTTGGGCGGATGCTGTGGTACAACACCGCAGTATATCAAAGAGACAGTAGAGCAGACAGCGGACCTTGTTGCTCTGCCAATAGAAAAGAAAAACCACACACTTGTGTCATCATATACACACGCTGTGGAGTTCTCACAGGTGCCTGTGATTATCGGTGAGAGAATCAACCCTACAGGCAAGAAAAAGCTAAAGCAAGCCTTGCGTGATAACGAGCTTGAATATATACTCTCAGAAGCTGTCAGCCAGCAGGACAAGGGTGCACACATACTCGATGTCAATGTCGGGCTTCCTGAGATAGACGAGGCTAAGATGCTTGAGTCCTGTGTACAGAAGATTCAGTCTGTATCCGACTTACCGCTACAGCTTGATTCAAGCGACCCTGTAGCGCTCGAGCAGGCTATGCGTATCTATAACGGCAAGCCTATGATAAACTCCGTCAACGCAAAAGAGTCATCTATGAACGCTATATTCCCACTTGTTAAGAAGTACGGCGGTGTAGTGGTAGCGCTGACTCTTGATGAGAGTGGTATACCTGCTACTGCAGACGAGCGAGTAGCGCTTGCACAGAAGATTATCAAAAGAGCTTGTGAGTACGGTATCGACAAGAAGGATATAGTTGTAGATGCTCTGTCTATGGCAGTAAGCTCTGACAAAAACAGCGCTAATGTTACTATCGAATCTGTCAGAAAGCTGACACAAGACATTAGGGTCAATACAGTACTTGGTGTGTCCAATATATCCTTTGGTCTGCCAAAGCGTGAGATGCTAAACTCTACATTTCTTACTCTATGCTTTGAGAACGGGCTTAGTAGCGCAATTATGAATCCGCTATCAGAAGATATGATGAGAGCATACAAGAGCTTTGTAGCGCTCAAGGGACTCGATGATAATTTTGAGAGCTATATAAACTACGCATCAGGTGTAGAGGATAGCAACAACGCAACTGCAGCTTTGTCTGACTATACATTGCAGTATGTTATAGAGAAAGGCTTTGCCGACAAGGCATATGACATAGCTCTAAAATTGCTCACAGAGGAGCAACCGCTCGATATAATAAATACAAAGATTATCCCTGCCCTTAATAAAGTGGGCGAGGGCTTTGAGAAGAACACGGTGTTTTTGCCACAGTTGCTGATGAGTGCAGAGGCTGCAAAGTCGGCATTTGATGCGGTCAAGACAGCGATTTCTGATAGCGACAACAAGACATCACACAAGATAGTCATAGCTACTGTGCACGGTGATATACACGACATCGGCAAGAACATAGTCAAGGTGCTACTGCAGAATTACGGCTTTGAGGTTATCGATTTGGGCAAAGACATAGAGCCGTCTGTTATACTTGATGCTGTGCTTGAGCACAAGGCTACGCTGCTCTCTTTGTCAGCGCTTATGACTACTACTGTAGTCAGCATGGAGAAGACCATAGAGCTTGTTAAGGAGCACGCTCCTTGGTGCAAGGTTATGGTAGGCGGAGCGGTCTTAAATCACGAGTATGCTCAGATGATAGGTGCTGACATTTACGCTAAGGATGCTATGGAGGCTGTGCGCTTTGCACAGGAGCATTTTGGTAGATAAGATGAGTAATTTACAGGTATTATTTGAGGATAGACACCTTATCTGTGTTGTTAAACCATATGGGGTTTTATCACAGGGTGACGGTAGTACACACAGTATCTGTGACGAGATATCTGCCTATCTGTCAGCAAAGGGTGAGAGCGCACAGGTGTATGTAGTGCACAGACTTGACAAGACCACAGGCGGAGTTATGGTTTTTGCTAAGACCAAAGAAGTTGCGGCGAAATTATCTTCACTTGTTGCTGAGAACAAGCTTTACAAAACCTATATGGCTGTAGCTCAGGGCAAACTGCATGGTGTTGGTACTCTCACAGATTTGCTCTATCACGATAAGTTTAAGAACAAGACCTATGTAGTCAAGCGAAAGCGTCAGGGCGTCAAACACGCACAGCTTGAGTATACCGTAGTTTCTGGCTCAAAGTTTTGTGATAGCGATGTGACGCTGCTTGAGATTAAATTGCTCACAGGCAGGACACACCAGATACGAGTGCAGTTTGCATCACGCAAGCACCCGCTTGTAGGCGACAGAAAATATGGCAGTATGCTAAAAAACGATACTATTGCTCTGTGGTCATACAGGCTTGAGTTTGTTCATCCTGTCACAAAAGAGAGTGTTTGTGTATCAGCAAAGCCTGACAGTGAAATTTTTAGTATATTTTAGCCTGACACGGTGTACAAAAGTACGCCGTTTTTTTTGTGCAAAAATTTTCACCTTTTTTGTTGAATTTGAGGGGGCGTTATTCTATAATAAGAATAACGAAAATAAACTATACAGGAGGCGATTTCGTGAAAAAAATAAACTGGATTGTTGTTATCTGCGGTGTAGCTGTAGGTGTAGCGGCACTTGTACTCACGCTACTGGGCAACCCTGCTAACATGGGCTTTTGCATTGCGTGTTTTGAGAGAGACATAGCAGGTGCATTATCTCTGCACAGCGCTGCCAAGGTGCAGTATATGCGCCCAGAGATTATCGGTCTGATACTCGGCGCATTCTTGATGTCACTTATCACCAAGGAGTTCAAGCCAAAGGCAGGTTCATCACCTGCTACAAGATTTGTACTCGGTATGGTAGTTATGGTTGGTTCGCTTGTGTTCCTCGGCTGTCCTCTGCGTATGGTTATCCGTATAGGTGGTGGCGACATCAACGCTATGTTTGGTCTGCTCGGCTTTGTACTTGGTGTGCTTGTTGGTGTGTTCTTCTTAAAGCGTGGCTTTAACCTAAAGCGTGCATACCCTGCACCGAAAATCGAGGGAGCTGTAATGCCTGCAACAGCAGTATTTCTGCTTGTTTTAGGTGTGGTTGCTATCTATGTGCCTACATTACTCAAGAGCAGTACAGAGGGCCCCGGCTCTATGCACGCTCAGATGTTTGTAGCTCTCTTTATTGCTATTGTAATTGGTGCTCTCGCACAGAAAGCAAGACTCTGTATGGTCGGCGGTGTGCGTGATTCTGTATTGTTTGGCGATTTCAAATTACTGTACGGTTTTGTAGCAATTATCATAACTCTTGTGATAGGCAATCTGATTAACGGCAGCTTTAACCTCTCTATGTACAGCCAGCCTGTAGCTCATAGCGCAACACTTTGGAACATTCTTGGAATGTTTATCGTAGGTTGGGGCTGTGTGCTTTTGGGCGGATGTCCGTTGCGTCAGCTTATACTTGCAGGAGAGGGCAATGGCGACTGTGCGGTTACAGTATTTGGTATGATAGCAGGAGCTGCCTTTGCTCACAATTTCTCGCTCGCAGGTAATCCGGATTCAACTAACGAGCTTGGTGAGTATGTAGTGGGCGGAATATCCACAAACGGCAAGATAGCAGTAGCGATTTGTATAGTAATACTGCTTATCGTTTCAATTGTTAATTCTAAGAAGGAGAGTAAGAGCAATGGTTGATGCAAGAGGTTTGTTGTGTCCGATGCCGGTTGTAATGGTTCAAAAAGAGATAAAGAGTAATGCACCATCAACACTTACTGTTTTGGTAGATGATGAGTGTGCCAAGGAGAACGTCACCCGTTTTGGCAAGTCTCAGGGCTACAGTGTAGAGGTAGTAGAGAATGATTCTGAGTTTGAGCTGAGATTTTCAAAATGATAGTTATTACTTTTTTTACTCATCATAGCGCTATGGTAACTTGCAAAGCACTCAAAGCAAGTGGTATCAACTCAAAGATGGCACCTGTACCCAGAGAACTCAGCTCGTCGTGTGGCACTTGTGTTATCGCTGATACAGATATGGTAAAGGGAGCTTTGCTTGACGAGGATACCGAGGCTATGTACAGCTTTGACGGCAAGAATTACACAGAAATTTTGAGAAATGAATAAAAGAAAAAAGCCACCGTATAATACGGTGGCTTTTGTATTGCTGTATATTACTTTGTGTATTCTTTTATCATAGGTAGCTGAGGAATTGTCTCGGTGGTTGTATTGTCGCCATCACTACCTGTCATAGCGTAGTAGTCTGTGTAGTAAACATCAATTGTGACACCGTCTTTCAGATAACTGCTCAAATAGTTACCCTTGCTGTCACAGCAACGGATTGTAAAGGTGTAGCTGTATCCCGGATAAACAGGTGAATACACACCATAGTGGTCACTGATATAGCCCAGACTCTCCCACTTGCCGTTGTACCAGATAAATACCTTGTACTTAGCAACACCGGGGATTTTGTCCCATTCAATATACATCTCATCATCTGAAATCATCTCTGTGTAGTAAAGCACAGGAGCAGCGAAGAACTTTATAGATTTGCCTGTTCTGCTGTATGAGCTTACATCTGTTCCGTCAAATGAGATGCATCTTACTGTATATGTGTAGGTGGTGTTTGACCTTGCAGTTTCGTGGTAGAACGAGGTGCTTGTGGTTGTACCGATAGACTTCCACGATTTTGCACTGCCACCCTTTACATATACACGATACGCTTGTGCGCCTGCAACAGCACCCCAAGTAACTTTAACGCCGTACTCTGTGTTAGCGACCTTAGAGATTTTTGGTGTTGCTATAAATGTATGGAATACGCCGGGGTCATAGTAAGAGCTACGACAGGATTTTCCGCTACTTGTTACACAGCGAACTGTGTATTCGTACTCTGTGTTTGATTTGGTTGTCTCGTGAATATAGCTTGTAGAGGTTGTGTCGCACTTTTTCTTCCACGAGGTAGCACTACCGCCTCTTACATATACACGGTATTTCTCGGCACCCGCAACAGGAGCCCACTCTATCTTGACACCGTTTTGAGCATTTGCAGTACGGGTGATTACAGGATTATCCAGAATTTTGATAGTTTTGCCTGTTTTGTTATAGGAGCTTACAGGATACGCACCGTTTTTGCTCATAGCTCGTACTGTATAGGTGTAGGAGCTACCTACTGTAGTAGCAGAGGTGTCTACAAGTGATGTGCCTGTAGTATCGCCGATTGCCTTCCACTTGGAGTCTACTTTTTTGAACACTCTATAGCGTGTCGCACCTGACACCTTGTTCCAGCTTACTTTGACACCGTCAGGTGTTGCATCGAGCTTTGAGAGAGTAGGAGTTGATACAAGCGAGCTCTTTAAACTGAATGAATCATATGCATCGCTTAAGAGCTGTCTCTTTGTATATTCTGAGTAATACTCCCAACCATCAAGACTAACCATATCATATGACATTTTTGCATCAGCGTATGTACTGCTTGCTGTAGCGTTGTTTATAACCTTGTTGTAGTTAGTAGCAGAAGAGCTACCCTTGCCTGAGATATCACCCCAGTATTTAGGAGCGTTTGCACCTGTGTAATACTTGTAAGTTCCGTTGTTGTAGAACATACCTGCGTAGTAATCTATATCTACAAAGCTGAAGTCGGCATCAAAGCTAACCTTGAAATCCTGAGTAGAGTAGCAGGTGAAATTCTCTCGTGAAATAGCCTGACCCAAGGTTTTGAAGTTACCTGTATTTTTGTTGTAGTAAGAAGAAAGTTGCATTGTGCTGAAACCGTCTACTATATCACTTTCTTCGTTATGGGCTGCACGCCAGAGTTCACCCTCGTAGTAATACACGGTGTTAGATATATTACCCATAGTGCCGCCCGGCTCCCACACAATAAACTCTAAATTGCCGTCATAGTTCAAGTCAGCAAAATAGAAGGATGTATAGCCGTAGTGGCCTTGATATATATAGGCATGATTGTACCAATACCATTCTTCTTCTATAATAGCATTGATAATGTTATCCTTATAGCTTGCACCTGTTGTAGCAACATCTGTCTGTGCAGCACTTGTGCTTGTCATTGCGATAGTAAACAAGCTCATTATCATCAGGACGCAGAGCAAAATGGATACTAATCTTTTCATAAATATTCCTCCTAAATATTTCTTCAAATATATTTTATCATTACTAAGATATATAGGTCAATGCACATTTATTATAAAAAACATTTTATTATTTAGTTATTACGACAAAAACAGGTTGAGTAAAAGTCCCTGCTGTTGTATAATGAAAGAGTAAATAAAGGAGGTTATGCTATGCGTTATGATTTTACTTTTTACAATCCAACTAAGATTTATTTTGGCAAGACTGCTATGAGTAATCTTGAGAGCGAGCTCAAAAATTACGGGCAAAATATCCTGCTTGTATACGGCAAGGCTGCGATAAAGAAGATAGGCCTGTATGACGAGGTTGTCACAGCACTCAAGAATACAGGCAAAAATATAGTAGAGCTCTCAGGCATCAAGCCAAACCCTACGTATGACCAGATGATGCAGGGTGCATCTTTAGTCAGAGAGCATAATATCGACCTTATTTTAGCGGTTGGTGGCGGTTCTGTCATTGACTGTGCCAAGGGTATATCAGTATCAGCATACTGCGAGGGTGACCCGTTTGAAAAGTACTGGGTCAATTTTGAGGAGCTTTCAAACAAGGTAGTGCCTGTTGCATCAATACTTACTATGGTAGGTACTGCATCTGAGATGAACGCAGGCTCTGTTATAACCCACGAGAAGAAAATGCTCAAAGAGGGCAGGGTGTTCACCCCTGAGGTTAACCCTAAGTTTTCTATACTTAATCCTGAGTTTACTTACTCTGTACCAAAGCTTCAGATGGTATCGGGTGTGTTTGATATTATGTCGCATCTTATGGAGCAGTACTTCTCAGGTGATGATGACAACACTTCAGACTATCTGCTCGAGGCTATTATGAAGTCACTTATCAACAGCACCGAGATAGCACTTGAAAATCCTACAGACTATGATGCACGCAGTAATATTATGTGGTGCGCTACTATGGGACTAAATAAAATAACAGGTGTGTCAAAACAGCAGGACTGGGAGGTGCACAACATAGAGCATCAGATAGGTGCATACACAGACTGTCCTCACGGAGTGGGTCTTGCTATTGTTTCTATTCCGTATTATAAGCATATCTACAAGTACGGACTACACAAATTTGTGCGTTTTGCTACACAGGTCTGGGGTGTAGATACAGCAGGACTTAGTGATGATGAGATTGCACTCAAGGGTATAGACAAGCTCTATGATTTTATAGTAAAGATGGGCATTCCTACTACACTCAAGGAGATAGGCGCAACCAAAGATATGCTCAAACCTATTGCAGATTCAATAGCTCCGGGCGGTTTTTACAAGTATGTGGATAATGCAGAGATTCTTGATATACTTTCTGAGTGCTTTGAATGATGAGAATACAGGTGTATGATGCTCTGCCACAGAGTGCTCTCGATATAAGAATTACGGTCTTTGTTACAGAGCAGGGCTTTGTGGATGAGGTAGATGATATCGACAGCGAGGCTACGCATTTTGTGCTTTATGATATGGACAAAGCAGTAGCTACCTGCCGTGTGTTTGATAGAGACAAGGACAACTGTGTTTTGGGCAGATTTGCAGTGCTCAGAGAATACAGGGAAAAAAGATATGGACGCAGGCTACTTGATTATGTTTGCGATTTTGCAAAGGATAGGGGCAAGCACAGCGTTGTGTTGCACTCACAGTATGATGCAAAAGATTTTTACAAAAAATGCGGGTTTTCATATTGCTCAGAAGTAGACTATGAGCAGGACTGTCCGCATATATGGATGAAAAGGTCGGTGGATATATGATTAAAAAATTCACAAGCCTGATATTTGTAGTATTGATTTTGTGTATGGTTACAGCTTGTAGCAGTGGGGATACTGATACTGTAGAACCTACAGTAATTGAAACACAGCAGGAGAGTACTATGGGATATGAGCAGATAAGCGCAGACAAAGCAAAAGAAATTATGGACACACACAGTGGCTATGTCATAATAGATTCGAGAACCCTTGAAGAGTATGATGCAGGACATATAGCAGGTGCTATTATGATACCTGAGTATGAGATAACAGACAGAGCACCTGAGGCTATCCCTGACAAAGATACTTTGATACTTGTATATTGTCGTAGCGGCAGACGCAGCAAGATAGCAGCACAGGCACTTGTCAATATGGGATATACAAACGTCAAGGAGTTCGGCGGCATTATCGATTGGCCTTATGAAATAGTACAGTAGGTGGTTTTTGAGATGAGTATGTTTCGTAAACTAAGCAGAAAGAATAAACAGCTAAGCACAGATGAGTGTATAGAAATTTTAAAGACCGAGAGACGTGGAGTATTGTCTGTCATAGGTGATGACGACTATCCGTACGGTATGCCGATGAATCATTACTACAATGATGAGGACGGCTGTGTTTACTTTCATTGTGGTATGGGTGGCCACAGGTTTGATTCAATTAACAGGTGCAACAAGGTGTCATATTGTGTGTATGACAAGGGACACAAAAGCGACAACTTTTGGGCATATAAGGTCAAAAGTGTCATCATCTTTGGCACAATAGAGGTCATAGATGATATTAATACAGTAGTTGACATATCTCGGAAATTATCATATAAGTTCACTAAAGATTTGCAGTATATTGAGAGTGAGATAGAAAAGTACGCCAAAAAGACCCTGCTACTGAAAGTGCAGGTACAGCACATGTGTGGCAAACAGGTATTGGAAGCGTAAGAAAGGTAGATATATGAAGATAGATTTTAGTAATATAGAAGAAACCGTTTTGCACAATTTCAGAGGTGGAGACGGCGACACACAGGCACGCATGGTGACAGATGAGCACAACCGCATTATGAAAGGCAGGTTGAAGTCAGGCTGTTCAATAGGTATGCATACTCACGATACCTCGTCAGAGATTATCTTTGTGATTTCGGGCGTTGGCAGGTGTATAGTAGATGGTGTAGAGGAGAGGCTCACAAAAGGCACTTGTCACTACTGCAAGAAAGGGCAGACGCATACTCTGATTAACGACTCAGAAGATGACCTTGTGTTCTACGCAGTAATACCACAGCAGTAAAAAGATAAAGAGCAGTCCGCAAAGGACTGCTCTTTTTATGTGTATGGAGTCGAACACTTTTTCATTTATCGACTACCTCGTCTTAACACTGTTGTTTAAAAATTAGCTTATCATAATAATCTTTCTAAAACAAACAGGCTGTGTCATAGGTGCGGCCTCTTGCCGTCTGCGATGACTTCGTCATTCGCATACTACTGACTCGAGCGACCAAACACTTCGTGTTCGGTACCCGTCTCGTCGCTCTGTGCTGAAAAACAGTTCACAGGACTGTTTTTCTTAACGCACAGACCCTCTCGGGTTCAAGAGGCCTGCGGATAGCTCTGCTATCCGATAAAACAAAAACGACCCAACCAAAAGGTTGAGTCGTCTTTGTTTGGTCCGAGTGACAGGAGTCGAACCTGCGGCCTCTTGGACCCCAATCAAGCGCGCTACCAAACTGCGCCACACCCGGATATAAAAGACGGTGAGATTTTCACCGTCTTTTTATCTTTTGTTTAGTTTGCAGAGAAGAATTTGTCGTGAATAGCGACAACTGCCTTGTCAGCGTCTGCCTTGTCTATAAGAACAGATACCTTGATTTCTGATGTAGAGATCATCTGGATGTTAATCTGTCTGTCGTAGAGTGCCTCGAACATCTTGGATGCAACACCTGCGTGTGTCTCCATACCTGCACCAACGATAGAAACCTTAGCAACATTGTCGTCATAGTAGCACTTCTCAGCGCCTGATGACTTAACAAATGCCTCAACTATCTCTTTAGCTTCTTCGCCCTTTGACTTAGGAACTGTGAATGTGATGTCCTTTGTGTTATTGCCTCTGCCTACTGACTGGAGGATAATGTCGATATTGATGTCAGCGGATGAGAGCTTTGAGAAGAGCTTGAACGCAAGACCCGGCTTATCAGGGATGCAAGTTACTGAGATTCTAGCTACATCGGTGTCTTTAGCTACACCTGAGATTAACATTTTTTCCATTTTAGGATTCTCCTTTACTATAGTACCCGGTTTCTGTGTCAGACTTGACAGTACCTCGAGTTCAATGTTGTATTTCTTTGCCATTTCTACTGAGCGATTGTTTAATACCTGTGCGCCAAGTGTTGCAAGCTCGAGCATCTCATCGTATGAGATTTCGTCAAGCTTAATAGCGTTCTCAACTTTTCTTGGGTCTGCTGTGAACACACCATCAACGTCTGTGTAAATCTGGCACAGGTCGGCGTGCATAGCTGATGCAATAGCTACAGCGCTTGTATCAGAACCGCCACGACCGAGTGTGGTCACATCGTCATAACGTGACAAGCCTTGAAAACCTGCAACAACAACGATTTTTCTCTGGTCGAGCTCTTTTTTCAGACGAGCTGTGTCAATGTTTCTGATTCGTGCTGATGTGTGAGCAGACGAAGTCTGAAAACCTGCCTGCCATCCAAGTAAAGATATAGCAGGGTAGCCAAGCTTTTGTATAGCCATAGCAAGTAGCGAGATAGAGATTTGCTCACCTGATGCGAGTAGCATATCCATCTCTCTTTTTGATGGGTTGGTGTTGATTTCTGCTGCTTTTTCAAGCAGGTCGTCTGTAGTGTCACCCTGTGCGGATACAACAACTACTACGTTGTTGCCTTTTTTGTAAGTGTCTGTGACGATTTTGGCAACATTCATCACACGCTCGGCATCTCGTACCGAAGTACCGCCGAATTTCTGTACAATTAGTTTCATATATAAACTCCCCTATTATAAATCTCCTATTCTGATGGCTGACTGTACAGCTGTGCCACAGTTGTTTAGAGAATCAATATTGCTTAAAATATCTGAATACACCATAGGCTCGCACACAAAGGCGATTTCGTTTTCAGGTGCATCTGTGCAACTTAACACATGTATGTCTGAGAACAGCTCTCTTGCCTTATTATATGCAGCTTCCTTATCATCTGTATATGCTCTTATATACATAGCTGTAACTGAGTCTTTGTAGTCGATAACTGATGAGTTGTCAGAGTCAGTCCAGTACAGATATTTTCTTGTTTTGAGGTGTTTGACACAGTCAACTATATCAGCGACAACAGCAGATGCTGTAGGCAGTTTGCCTGCGCCCTTGCCGTAGAATACTACATCGCCTGTGCAGTCGCCACGCACCATAATACCGTTGAATACATCATCGATATTAGCAAGCTGGCTGTTGTTTGGTACAAACATCGGTGCTACTATGATGTCGCATTTTTTGTTTTCGAGCATCTTGACCTTGCCGATTAGCTTGATGACACCGCCCCAAGCTTCTGCGTATTTGACATCCTGCAAAGTTATTTTTGTGATACCCTCTGTATGTACAGCCTCAGGGTAGATGTGCTTGCCAAACGCCAAAGAAGCGAGAATACATATCTTACGACAAGCATCGTGACCCTCTACATCAGCCTCAGGGTTACGCTCTGCATAACCTAAATCCTGAGCGAGCTTGAGAGCAGTATCAAAATCCATACCCTCGTTAATCATCTTTGTGAGGATAAAGTTTGTAGTACCGTTCAAAATTCCTGCTATCTCGTTGACGATATTAGCAACAAGGCACTGGTTGATAGGTCTGATAATAGGAATACCGCCACCAACACTTGCTTCAAACAGGAAGTTAGTGTTGTTTTCTTTAGCGATATTCAGCAACTCTGCACCGTGTGCTGCTACGAGCTCTTTGTTAGATGTAACAACGCTCTTGCCACTTAGAAGACAGCGCTTTACGAAATCGTAGGCAGGGTTTAGTCCGCCCATAACCTCTACAACAATTCTGACATCTCTGTCGTTAATTATATCCTCAAAGTCCTTTGTAAATCTATCGCTTAGCGGATGATCATCAAAGTCACGAAGATCAAGGATATGCTTTATGTAGATTTCTTCGCCAACAGAAGCGAAGAGTTTGTTTTTGTGTGTCATCAAAATTTCCGAGACACCCGAGCCAACTACACCGTGGCCCATAATTGCAACTGAAACCATAATATAAAAACCTTTCGGAAAAATTTACTTATTGAATAATCCAATCTTCTTGCGGAACCGAAGATACAGGGTTGTCGCCTGTGTCTGAGCCCTCGCCACCTGTATCAGGGCCGTTGCCGTCAGCGGTGGTCTCGCCTTCCGCAAGTGTTTCACCTTCGCCCTCGGTAACGTCAATTACTGACTCGTCATCATCATCGTCTCCCTTGGATGACGTTTTTTTGCTTGATGATGAGCTTGATGATGAGCTCTTGCCTGAGAATGCAATGTGATAACCGCCACAGTAGTCAGGCATATTCTCGGCTGTATAGTAGCCTGTGCCTGTATCTGAGCAGAACGATGAAGCAAGCAGACCTGAGCCCTTGCAGTAAGTAGCAGAGATGACGGTGCTTGGCTTTTCGTATTCTTTGTATTCTTTGCCCTCAAGGTAATTAGACATTACTATACGCCACATTGTAGTAGCAAGAGATGTTACTGAGATGCTGTCAGGGTTATCATAACCTGTCCAGCAAGCAAGTGTACAGTATGGTGATGCGCCGACAAACCATGAATCCTTGTCATCATCAGTAGTACCGGTCTTGCCAACAATTTCCCAGCCATCTATGTTTGCATTCATAGAGTGAGAGTGCTGTGATGTTAGTACGTTATATCTGAGCACTCTGTTCATAGCGTATGCTGTCTCAGGTGAGTATGCTTCAATTGGAGTGTTGTTTCTGTTGTCAAGTATAACAGTACCGTTTTGGTCTGTTACATAGTAGTAGGTGTATGGCTCGTAGTACAAACCGCCGTTTCCGACATACTGTATACCTGCTGCCATCTCTCTGACAGTTACACCGCCTGTCATACCACCGAGGGACAAAGCACCGATAGAGCTTGAGTCAGCATCAGGGTCGAGGTTTTTGAATCCCATATTGTTGACAGCCTGATTATATGCTGTCTGTGTGCCGATAAGCTGTAGAGTCTGTACGGTTGCACCGTTTGATGACCAGCTTATAGCCTCAGGCATAGTCATATATCCGTTGTAGCTGCCGTATGCGTTGTTAGGACCGGACTTCCACTGTCCGTCTACGTATTTGTATTTTTCTAAAGGTTCGTCAAGAACCAGACTTGAGTAGTTGATAGTGTTTGACTCTAAAGCGAGTGGATATACGAACATAGGCTTGATAGCAGAACCCGGCTGGAGCACAGCGTCTGATGCACGGTCAAACAGCAGGTTTGCGGTTTTCTCCTTGGAGCTACCTGCAGTACAGATAACTCTGCCGTCAAAGGCTATCATTTCCATACCTATCTGCAGATTTGTTCCGTAGTGGTCGTTACAGTGCAGGGCCTCGTACTCTATCATTTCCTGAGCCTCAAGGTCCATAGCACAGTAGATTTTAAGACCCTCTGTGTATAATTTTTCAGAAGCGGCGTTCTCGCTGATATCGTAGTATTTTGCGAGGTCTTCTACGAGGTCACCGTACATCTGGTCGATATACCAGTTCTGAACATTATTTTCATCGTCATCAGAGTCGTCGTCATCAGAGTCAGAGTAATCAACAAACTCTAAGGTTTCGGACTCCTCCATAGCCTGTTTGTATTCTTCTTTTGTTATCTTCTTCTGCTCATACATCTGGTCAATAACAAGCTCTCGTCTGATTTTGTTATTCTCAGGATAGATGAGCGGATTCCACTGTGATGGGTTCTGTGTAATGCCTGCGATAGCCGCACACTCACAAATAGAACATTCGGATATGTCTTTGTTAAAGTACAGCTCAGCTGCAGCCTGCACACCCTGTGCGTTGTTGCCGAAGTTTACGACATTCAGGTATGCCTCAAGTATGTCGTCCTTTGAGTATTCACGCTCAATATTGAGTGCTCTGAATATCTCTCTGAGCTTTCTGGTTAGTGATACCTCGTTGTCGTCAGTTATGTTCTTGATGAGCTGCTGGGTAAGTGTCGAACCACCGTAGTTGTCAGAGCCTGACAGCAGACTGAGCACAGCACCGCCTGTACGCACCCAGTCAACACCGTTGTGTTCTTCAAAACGCTTGTCCTCAATTGCGATGATAGCGTCACCCATATGTTCAGGCATATCTCCTAAATCTACCCAGATACGATTTTCTGTGCCGTAGAGCTTCTGATATTCCACAAACTCTTTTGTATCAGGGTCCTGGATATAAATAAAAGATGATAGGTTAAGACTGCGGGCATTAAGGTCGATACCTGTAGGCTCGGTAGCAATTTTGAACACATAAATACCAAGCGATATACCCACAATAATTCCTGCGCATATAGCGATAGCAAGCACTGTCTTTACAACCTTCCACAGACCATTGAGGAAGGTGCCTGCTGAGGAATTTTTCTTAGTGACTTCTATTTTATCGGTATATTTGCTGATGTCGGTTTTTCTCATAAGTCCGACCTCCTCATAAAATACATATAGCCACAATAAGTATATCACTTTATAGAGAAAAAATAAACATTTTTTTAAAAAATAACATAGATTTTTGGACATCTACAGTTGTAAAAAATATGAATATTACATAAAAACAGTGCAAAAATAGTACTGAGGTGCAAAAAATATGAAAAAACTTATTATCATAACAGGGGCATTTCTTATTATTTGTGTGATAATTTCAGCTTTTTTTGATAATAGCGCAATGGGGTACGAACAGCAGTCAGCGTCTGAGCAGACACAAGCTTTGGGTGCAGAATTCACAGTAAAAACTGCAAACGGCAAGATATGCGTATATCAGGACGACAGCCTGCTGTACCGCACTAACACGGCGGTAAATACCCTGCCAAAAAAAGACCAGAAAGACCTGCTCTATGGTATACAGGCAGACACACTCGAGGATGTAGAGCAGATACTTATGGAGTATTGTAGTTAAAAATAAACATCAGTATGGCACAAGATTATCTTGTGCCGTTTATTTTGTTGACTAATTTTACGAGCTAAGATAAAATCATAGGGTAATATGCCGTAGTTTCGGCACAAAATAAAAAATCAGGAGAATAATATGAGAAAAATCACACAAAACAAAATCTTAGTTAAGCTACTGAGCGTAGTTTTAGTAGTTATGATGATGGTTAATTTGCTCGCTGTATCAATAATAGCTAATGCAGAGGATACAACTGTTGTATACTATAAGAATGTGAATAACTACTCATCTGTATATGCTTACTATTGGACAAAGGCTACAAACAGCGGTCCTGAAAAATGGCCGGGTGTTGCTATGACATATGTAGATGACAATGTATATATGATAGAGATCCCTGCAGGTAACGATATGATTATCTTCTCTAACAACGGCGCAAGCCAGACAGGTGACCTCGACATTCCTGCCACAAATTACATATATGACCCGAGCAAGGGCACATGGGCGCTGTATGACACATCGAGTGCTATGCCTGCTGTAAACGCATCAAAGAAAGACGGTGCTACATTCAAGAGCGAGACACTCAATGTTACATTTATGACTCAGTATGCCAATACCGCTACTTACTCAATAAACGGTGCATCACCGGTTAACTTCTCAGGTAGTGTTACTCTCACACTCGGTGAGGGTGTGGCTGTGGGTTCAACTATCAGCGTCAAGATAACAGCTACTAACTCAAACGGTACTACAGAGCAAACATATACATACACAAAGGCACAAGCTGGGGTAGTAGACGGTGACGGCTCAACAGCACCTGCACTAACAGGTAAATATGCGACAAACCCTAACTCTCAGGTAGGCAAGAAGGCGTCTATCACAATCGATGGCTCTATCTCTGACTGGGACAGCTCAATGCTTATTGCTCAGGGTGTAGCAAATGACGACCCGAGAGTATATTGTAACAGCGCTATGCACGAAATCGCTATTGATGATTATGCACTGTATGCTGCGTGGGACGACACTAACCTTTATCTGATGTGGGAGATGGCAAATGTTCAGGATTCTGTAGCGCCTGCGGACAACTTCCCGCTTACTCAGGGTAATCTGTGGATATATAACTATCCTATAATATTATATTTCAGCGTAGATCCAAGTATCGAGGGTGACGGCACTGTGACAAGTGGTGCTACTGTATGGGATACAGGCGTCACACTTGATGCTAATATCGATACAGTAGTAGCTGCTTCTACAAACGCATCTAACGGCCCATTTGTATACAAATCAGATGACGATGGCAAGATAGTGTACAACGATACAATTGTCTCATCAATTAATCTTAAGTGGGGCAACGAAACAATATCAGAGCATCTGTATGGTGTAGATAAGGGACACGGTATGAGCAACAACCGTACACCTGGCGATACACTCTCTGAAGACAGTGCATGGGTTGATTTTTATGACCCAAGCAAGAAACACTCAAAAGACCTTGATATGTTCTATGAGATGTCAATTCCGTTTGATGCATTGGGCATATCAGAATCAGAGCTTACTGAAAATGGTCTTGGTCTTATGAAGGTTTCAACCTATGGCTTGTCAGGTATGAACTGTCTGCCTGCTGACCCATCTATGTGGGACAACGCAACTAAAGAGTACTCTAAAGACCCTTCTACTTCTCAGGAGAAAGAGGATGCAGACCATATTACAGTACCACTTGCAAGCATTGGCAAGCTAAGACAGACAGGCTCAGGCTCTACACCTGACCCTACAACTGCTCAGCCTACAACACCTGCTGCTACAACTCCTGCTTCTACTACTGCTCCACAGCCTACAACTGCACAGCCAACACAGCCGGTTGTAGTTGACCCGACAAACGTCAAGTTGGGTGACGCAGACGGTGACGGTAAGATAACAATTGTAGATGCTACCAAGATTCAGCGAGTGCTTGCAAAGATAGAGAGCGAGTCTGATATCACATTGAAGGCATGTGATACAGACGAAGACGGAAAGCTGTCTATACTTGATGCAACCCAGATTCAGCGCTTCCTTGCTAAGCTGTTGCCTGATGACACAAAGATAAACACATATATTTGATTTATGCAAAGACAAGGGCTGTCCTTTTGGACAGCCCTCGATTTTTTATGATATGATTACTTTAAGCTGTTTTCGTAAGCTTCGATCATTTTCTTAACCATCTGGCCACCGACAGAACCTGCCTGACGAGCTGTGATGTCGCCGTTGTAGCCCTGCTTGAGGTTTACGCCAACCTCCTGAGCTGCTTCCATCTTGAAACGCTCAAGAGCCTCTTTAGCCTGTGGAACAACAATTGAGTTCTTTGACATGATTTTTCTTCTCCTTTTCTATAAGTTTAGCATAATATTTTATTGATAAAAGCGAAAAAGAAATTTCTTTAACGCTGTAAGAATATTGTGTGACCAAACTATCGGTTTATCAGTAGAAATTTCTGCAAAAAATTTAGTATAAAAAAGTCAAAAAAGCTGACAGTAAACTTGCTGTCAGCTTTTGATATTTTACGAAAAATTATTTATTTTTGGCTCTGTGATTTATCAGCTGTGCTGTGATGCTCACAGCAATTTCTGCAGGAGTTTGTGCGTTGATTTCTATACCGATAGGTGAGTGTATTCTCTCCACCTGTTCCTTTGAAAATTCACAGGAATACAGATAATTTTGCATAGACTCTACTTTTTTCTTGCTACCGATTACACCGATGTAAGATGGGTTTTTGCTCAGTATCTGGCTGAGCACTTCGTTGTCAAAGCTATGCCCACGGGTGAGTATAACACAGTAGTCGTCCTCTGTTATGTTTATATGCTCGTTAATTTCTGTGAATTTTGCGTTTATCTTTTCTTTTGCATTTAAGAAAGCATCATCAATCAGAAAGTCTTTGTTGTCTTCATATACGACAACATCAAAATCTGTACTGTATAGCATAGGCACAAGTGCCCGTGATACATGACCGCCACCAAAGATATACACACAACCTTTTGTAACAAGTGGCTCGGTATAGATATTATCTATGAGCGTTGGTGTTTTTGATAACAGTAGCTTTTTGCTTTCATCTATTGTGATGAATTTCAGTCCGTTTTCTTTGTCAAAGGTGCCTATAGCATTTGAATCATCGCTAATCTTAGTTATCAGATGCGATGGTGTACGTCTGTCTATTAGCGAGCAGATATGGCTTATTAGCTCGATACTCTGTACATTACTGCTGATATATTGAAAGTAAATTTGTGCGTTGCCACCACACACCATACCGATATCACACTTGTCGTTGTGTGTCAGGGTGTAGCTTTTTGTGCAGGCGGTTTTAGTGCTCAGTATGTCCTCAGCCTTCTTTGTGCAGTCATATTCTATAGCACCACCACCTATAGTGCCCACAGTAGTGTTGTCAGAAAAATACGCCATTTTGGCGCCTGCTTTGCGTGGGGTAGAGCCCAGGCTGTGTATAAGGCTAATCAGTACAACATCAATATTATTTTTGAGTTTTTGGAGTATAACATGGTAAAAATCATTCATAGTATCACCCACAGCATTTTCTCAAATTCAATATATCATTTTTGCTTATGTATTTCAAGTTGCTAAATACATAGTTTGATATAAAAAAGACCACCGATACATATCGATGGTCTTTTGTATTAAGTATAAAATCAGTAACCCAGTGTGCCGTCTAACGACTCGTCATTCTGTACCCATTCGTCAACATAAAGAGCAGTGAACTTTGTCTTTGAGTTGCGGATGATTACTTTCTTGATGCCTGCGTTGATAATCATACGCTTGCACATAGAGCATGCAGAGGCGTTCTCTACATATTCGCCTGTCTTGGCATCTTTGCCGACAAGGTAGAGAGTAGAGCCTATCATAGCATCACGAGATGCGTGAATAATAGCGTTAGCCTCAGCGTGCACACTGCGACACAATTCGTAGCGCTCACCACGAGGCACGTTGTTCTCTTCTCTTACGCATTTGCCAAGGTCGATACAGTTTTTTCTGCCACGTGGAGCACCCACATAGCCTGTAGAAATAATCTGGTCGTTCTTAACAATAATTGCACCGAAATTGCGTCTTAGGCAAGTGCCACGCTCAAGTACGGTCTCTGCTATATCAAGGTAGTAGTTCTTTTTGTCAGTTCTTTTCATAATAAAATCTCCATTATCTGAATAATTATGTATATATGTAAGCTTAACAGGTGATTCACATGGATAGTGAAATCAGGACTTTTTGAGTTCTTTAAGACAGTCTTCGCATATTGTCTTGTCTTTGAATTTTGTCAGATTCTCATCATTACCGCACAAAACACAGCTCATACCGTATTTCTTGAGAAACAGGCCGTCACTCTCTGTGAAAAGCTCAAGGTTATCGTTGCTTGTGAGGTCATATTTTGTTCTGATAGGCTTTGGGATAACAATGCGTCCCAGGTCATCAATTTTTAAGATAAATCCTGCAGGCTTCAAAAAAATCATCCTTTCTATTTTCCTGATTTCATTCTATCAAACAGTAGAATTAGTGTCAATAGATTTTTTGGCAAAGTATTTGTTTATTCGATAAATTTTGATAAATTTGGCAAAAGGTGGCAATATGATATCTTATGTCTTTGTTTTTATGATAGCAGCAAGCATCGTGTATGCAATATTCACAGGGGATACAGCCACTGTTTCGCAGTCGCTGACACAGGGCGCTACACAGGCAGTAGAGTTGCTCATATCTATGTGCGGAATGCTGTGTCTGTGGTCGGGTGTTATGCAGATAGCCAAGGAGAGCGGACTTACTGATAAGCTTAGCAAGCTTTTTGCAAAACCACTTAGTCTGCTGTTTAATGATGTAGCTGTAGACAGCGAGGCTTTTTCGTATATATGCATGAACGTATCTGCAAATCTCTTGGGGTTGTCAAATGCTGCGACACCGCTTGGAATTAACGCAATGAAAGAGCTCAAAAAAGGTGTAGATTCAGATATAGCATCAGACAGTATGGTCATCTTTGTAGTGATGAACACGGCATCTATCCAGCTTGTTCCGACAACCGTAGCGGTGCTAAGGTCAAGTTATAACAGCGAGTCACCGTTTGACATTATCTTCTGTGTGCTCATCAGCTCAGCAGTAGCACTTGCTGAGGGACTTTGTTTAGCCAAAATTTTGTGCAAAGCAAGGAGCAAAAAATGGAGCTTCTGATGCCGTGTGTTATAGCACTTGTGGGGATATACGGACTTGTAAAGAAGGTGCCTGTTTTTGAGGCGTTTGTCAGAGGCGCAAAGGATGGCTTTCGTACAATATATAACATAGCACCAACTCTCATAGGACTTATAACGGCAGTTACTATGCTTAGAGAGTGCGGTGTGCTCGATAGCTTGTGCAAGCTTTTCTCACCTGTGACAGATGTCATAGGCTTTCCGTCAGAATTGTTGCCGATGGCCTTGCTTAGACCTGTATCAGGTGGTGGGTCAACCGCCCTGCTTGTCGGTATTTATGAGGACTACGGGCCTGATTCGTTTGTGGGCAGATGCGCCTCTGTGTTAGCAGGCTCAAGCGAAACTACATTTTATGCAATAACTGTATACTACTCTGCTGTAAGCATCAAAAAAACCCGCCATACGCTTTTTGCATCGCTTATGGCGGATTTGACTGCGGCGGTGTTTTCGGTGCTGACAGTCAGGTTATTCTTAAGTTAGCGTATACGCACGATTTTTTTGAGCAGTTGCTTTGGATTGAGCGGAAACAGCGGGTACATATAGCTCTTGCCCGATAGAGTTTTGTTTGTAAATAGCAGTACGATTATCAGAGCATTGCCCAGCACAAAGCCCCAGATATTGAACACTCTTGTCAGTATAAGCAGTATTACACGCATAAATTTCAGGCTGTAGCCGAGCTCGTAGCTTGGTTGGCTATAGTTTGCTATAGTGACAAATGCCATATACAGTATTGCTTCCATAGCAAACCATCCTGAGTCTACAGCAAACTGAGAGAAAGCGATAGCACCGATGATACCAAGTGACGAGCTTAAGCTCTCAGGAGTGTTGAGAGCTGCAAGTCTGAGACCGTCTATGCATACTTCTATCAGCAGTAGCTGCCAGAATATCGGAATATTGACATTATCCTTGGGTATTACAAAAGAGAAGGTCTCGGGTATCAGCTCGGGGTTTTGCAGTAGTAGCAGCCACACAGGCGTCAGCAGTACAGACACTATGGTGATAGCATAGCGAGCGAGTCTGATATATGTGCCTGTAATCGGCGGAAAATAGTAGTCGTCTGCTTCTTCGAGCACATCAAAAATCGATGTCGGAAGCAGTAGCGCAGATGGTGAGTTGTCTACAAGTATTACGATATTTCCTTTTAGTGCGACAGCGGCGGCCACATCAGGTCGCTCGGTGTACTTGACCTTAGGAAACGGGTTGAACCACTTTTTAGGATACAATGCTTCTATCAGGCTTTGCTGATTCATTGACAGAGATTCTATATCAAGATTCTGAATTTTCTTTTTCAGGGTGTTTAGCAGTTTTTTGTCAACCTTGTTATCCATATAGCACATTACTATATCGGTCTGAGAGCTTTTGCCTGCAGACAAAACCATAGTGGTAAAATTTGTGTCTCTGATACGGCGCCTGAGTAGTGCACAGTTGAAGATTAAGGTTTCTACAAAGCCGTCCTTGCTACCTCTGAGTACTTTGTCATCCTGAGGCTCCGATGTCTGACGCTGAGGGTAGGTACGCATATCAAGCATAACGCACTCAGTAAAGCCGTCAACCATAACAAGTGATATACCGCTTAAGATGTTTTTGACTACTACATTGAGGTCGCCCACAACGTCCACCTCAATATACGGCACACAATGCGAGGCGAATACTCTGGCATCAGACAGATGCTCTTTGTCGGTATTGCGGTAGAAAAATTCCATCAGCCTTTCCATGATTTCATCCTGCACAAGTCCGTCAATATAGAACATCACCGCTTTTTTGCCTGCAATCTCTATGTTGCGCTCAATTATGTCAAAGCACTCGTCACTTCTTAGGGTATCTTTGAGCAGTTTTCTGTTGTGTTCAAAATTTTTTGTAAACATAGGAAATGTCCTTTCACACGTTGTTATTTTTAGCATTACCAAAATTTATAAAAATAAAATAAAAATTTTTTGATGGGAAATTGCATAGTTGTATGCAATTTCTCTTTTGTTTTTTGTGTAGGTGTAGAACATTTGTGAAAGGAAGATTTTTTGAAACAAGACAGAGAACTAAACAACAGAGAAAAGCTGTTTTGCATTCACTACGCCTATAGTGCCGATATCAAAAGGTCAGCGCAAAACGCAGGCTACAAGAAGAACCCTCAAAAAAAGGGCGAGAAGCTACTACTGCGAGAGTCAATTGTAAGCAAGGTCAGAGAGCTTATATCAGAGCGCAGAAAGCTGTATTCCATGCTGGCACAGATAGGCTACGAGAAGCTGGCGTTTTCGTCTGTTGCCGATGCTGTGAGCTTGCTATATATGGACAAGCCCGATGAAAAACAGCTCAAGGATATGGACCTGTTTATGATATCAGAGATAAAAAGGCCAAAAGACGGCGCTATGGAAATCAAGTTTTTTGACAGACTCAAGGCGCTTGATAAGCTACGCGAGTCAAAAGAGTCAGAAGACTTAAGCTGCGACTCTCTTATACAGGCACTATCCTTAGGTGCAAAAAATTTAGGCGAGCAGGATGATGAAAATGACACATTTTAAGCCTTTCTCTAAAAAGCAGATGAAGGTGCTCACCTGGTGGGTAGATACCTCACCGCTTTGCGACTTTGATGCCATAATCTGTGACGGGGCAGTCAGATCAGGCAAGACCTTTTGTATGTCGCTGTCGTTTGTGCTGTGGGCGTTTTCTAATTTTTCTGACTCTTCGTTTGCCTTGTGTGGCAAGACTATCAAGTCAGTTCGCAGAAATTTAGTTGTACCGCTTGTTTCATCAATCGGTGAGCTTGGGTTTGAGGTGACAGAAAAGCTCTCAGAAAATCTGCTGATAATTACCTACAAGAACAGAGTTAACCGCTTTTATCTGTTCTCAGGTAAGGACGAGGGGAGCGCCGCACTTATTCAGGGAATGACCCTAAGCGGAATTTTGTTTGATGAGGTTGCACTTATGCCAAGGTCTTTTGTCGAGCAGGCGTTGGCAAGATGCTCAGTCTCAGGCTCTACATTCTGGTTTAACTGTAATCCCGAGCACCCGTCACATTGGTTCTACAACGAGTGGATAAAAAAGAGAAGACAAAAGAACGCTTTGTATATCCACTTTACTATGCACGACAACCCCTCTCTTAGTCAGCGTATGATAAAACGCTACGAAAAGATGTACACAGGTGCGTTTTACAAACGCTTTGTCTTGGGCGAGTGGGTGTCTGTGCAGGGCGCTGTGTATCCGTTTATGGATGCAGACAGTGCTTATGTCAAAGTTCCGAAAGGTGAGTTTGAGGACTACTGTGTGTCGTGCGACTACGGTACAGTCAATCCGTGCTCAATAGGACTTTGGGGCAAGAAAGATGGCGTGTGGTACAGGATTGACGAGTACTACTATGATTCAAAGGTAGAGGGGGCTCAGCGCACAGACGAGGAGCACTACACGGCGCTTTGCAATCTGGTAGGTGACAGACAGGTCTCGCTTGTGACAGTTGACCCATCAGCGTGCAGTTTTATAGAGGTCATCAGACGACACTCACGCTTCACGGTTATACCTGCAAATAACAGCGTGATAGACGGAGTGCGAATGACAAGCACAGCGCTTAGCGAGAAACGCATCAGAATATGTGACAACTGTATAAATGCAAGGCGAGAGTTCTCTTTGTATCGTTGGGCTGAGAATTCTACAAACGATACTGTACAAAAACAAAACGATCACGCCATGGATGACATAAGGTATTTTGTCACCACAATTTTGAATAACGAAGACAGCGGGTTTGCCGTTGTCGCAAGTAGAAGATATTAGTGCTACAGGAGGTAATACATTGAAATTATTTTCTGCAAAAAAGAAAGAAAAAGCTGATACCTGCTGTGTACAGACAGCTCTGTCAAAGGGCAGTTCTCATCCGTTTTCGCTTATTGATGATTATTCACCATATATCAATAAGCAGTTTGAACTGTATCAGTCGCTTACAGAGGCGGTGCCGGTTATCGATGCCGCTATATCCAAGCTTGTCAGATTACTCGGAACTTTCGAGGTAGAGTGCTCTGACAAGTCAGCACAGTCAAAGCTAAACGACTTTATGAGAAATGTCAGGGTAAATTCAAACTCTACAGGTATTCTACAGTTTATCAGCAACTATTTTACCGAATTGCTCGTTTTTGGTACAGCTGTAGGAGAGATAGTGCTGTCGGCTTATAGCGGTGATATTGTAGCACTTTATAATGCACCGCTTAAAAACATAGAGCTCAGATATGCAGACACATCGCTTGACTCGCTTGTCTATGTTACAGACGGTAGCGGAAATTTCACAGTAGCGCCTCGTCAGGACCTGCTGTGTGTAACAGCGCTTAACTCGCAGTCAGGCAGTCTGTATGGTACATCAATACTCAAGGGTCTGCCGTTTGTCAGCTCAATTTTGCTTAAGATTTTCAACACAATCGGTGTTAATTTTGAGCGAGTGGGCAATGTGCGCTTTGCTGTGTCGTATAATCCAGCAGATAGTGTGCAGACAAACTCAAAGCAAAAGGTCAGACAGATAGCAGATGCCTGGAGCAAGGCGATGCGTGACAAATCACAGGTCAGCGATTTTATCACGGTGGGCGATGTGTCCGTCAAGGTGATAGGTGCAGATAACCAGGTGCTGTCGTGCGATATCGAGATACGACATCTGCTTGAGCAGATAGTATCAAAGCTCTGTATACCACCGTTTTTGCTTGGGCTTTCGTGGAGCTCTACCGAGCGTATGAGTGCAGTACAAGCAGACATACTCACAAGCGAGATAGACTACTACAGAAATATGTTAGAGCCTGTTATACGCAAGATATGTGAGTACTATCTCAGATTACAGGGCAAATTGTGCGATTTTTCTGTTGTGTGGAGTAACATCAGTCTGCTTGATGAGACAGAGCTTGCCACTGCACGACTTACAAACGCACAGGCTAAAAAGCTCGAGCAGGAGCTTTCGGAGGTGAAAAATTGAAGACAGGCAAAGTAATAAAAAACGCAGGAGCAAAGGTGACGCAGGAGCAGTTGAGCCTAATAAACAAATACACCCGCAGACAGTTGACTGCAGATGAGGTGTATGTGTTCTCTGTTGTCTTGTGCGACAACGATATAGACAGAGACTACGAGAGGTTTACGGTAGAGTCTTTGTTTGAGCTTGAGAAACTGTTTGTCGGAAAAACAGGCATTATGGACCACAGTATGAAGGCATCTACCCAGACTGCACGTATTTTTTCGTGCAAGGTAGAGTCTGTAGAAAACAAAAAGACCGCAACAGGAGACGAATACTTCAGACTTGTGGCTTGGGCATATATCCCTGTTTGTGACAAGACCGAGGATATCATCTTCAGTATTGATAGCGGTATCACAAAGGAGGTCTCTGTCGGCTGTGCAGTCAAAAGCAGGCTGTGCTCTATCTGCTCTAACGAGGCAGATTCCACCTTGTGCAATCATCTCAAGGGACACAAGTACAACTCACAGCTATGCTACTTTGAGCTTACCGACCCATACGATGCGTACGAGTTTTCGTTTGTTGCAGTTCCTGCACAGAAAAACGCCGGAGTAATCAAGGCTTTTTCTGTCAATCAAGAGGAGAATGTTAATATGGAAAATTTACTCAAATCGCTAAAAAAGGGCGAGGATATGACCGTCAAATCTCATCAGGTCAAAATGCTCTGTGAGTACATCAGCGAGCTTCAGAGCAAGGCAAAGGATGCACAGATGTACAGACAGGAGCTTGAGACTAAGACAAAGAAGTTCTTTTGTATGACAGGGTGCGAGCTGTCGTCTGATACGCTTGATTCTATCATCTCACGCCTATCAACAAAACAGCTCAAAGAGCTTACATCATCTGTGCATAAACATAGCGGTAGTACTGTGCCACAGCTTTTTGTGCCAGAAGATGCAAAAGCTTTAAAAGACACGGTCAGCAATACAGAATTTACTATTTAACAGGAGGAAAAAATGGATATTAATTTTAACGGATACAATGAAAACGTCCTGACATTTGCTACAGATGACAGCATCATCAAAGCAGGCACACCGGTCAAGATGCACAGCAGCGGCACGGTCACAGCGTGTACAGAGTCAGACACAATGATTGGTGTAGCGGTAAATGTCAGAAACGGCTACGCAGCCGTACAGCTTAGTGGCTACATAGAAGTCAAAACAGATGTCAGCGAGGTGCCGGTAGGCTACAACAAGCTTGTGTGCACAGCAGACGGCAAAGTAGCCATCTCAGATAACGGCAGAGAATACCTTGTACTGTCATCAAATCAGGGTGTAGCAGGAATCATTCTTTAATAAGGAGAGGAAGTAAGTTATGGCATTATACGAAAATATTAATCTCGAGAAGGGTATGTATCAGGCAAAGGGCAAGTCGCTCACACAGGTGCTCGAGAGTCTTGACCCAAGCGACAACTACATCGGCACACCGCTTGAGAATTTGGACGCATTCTCACGTCAGCTCAAGCGTTTTGATATTAAGGTGTCAGGTGCAAACTCTGACTGTGTAGAAAAATTCTTTCAGTCATCAAACTCATCGGCACTTTTTCCTGAGTATGTCAGCCGAGCTGTCAGACAGGGTATAGAGCAAGCTGATATTCTGCCTGATATTGTTGCGACAGTCACTACCATTGACGGTATGGACTATCGCTCTATTTACTCTGAGTTTGAAAATGACGACAAGTCACTCTCTGTAGTGAACGAGGGTGCGTATATTCCGCAGACCACAGTCAAAACCTCAGAAAATTTAGTCAAGCTTCACAAGCGTGGCAGAATGCTCGTTTCTTCATATGAGGCATTGAGATTTCAGCGCCTTGACCTGTTTACAGTAACCTTAAAGCAGATTGGCGCATATATTGCAAGAGCACAGCTCAAAGATGCTATCAATGTTATTTTAAACGGTGACGGCAACTCAAACGCATGTGAGAGCATCGAGTGTGCAACAAGAGGTGCTATCACATATGATGACCTTATCTCACTTTGGGCAAAGCTCTCACCATACGAGCTCAATACAATTTTAGCTCCTACACAAGCGATGAAAAAGCTCCTTGCTATGAGCGAGCTCAACGATTCTGCAGCAGGTCTTAATTTTAACGCAAGCGGAAAGATGGTCACACCGCTTGGGGCTAAGCTGTTGCATACAAACGCAATAGATAATAGCTGTATCATAGGTCTCGACAAAAACTGCGCACTCGAGATGATCAAAGCAGGAGACGTTGTCACAGATTACGACAAGCTTATCGACAGACAGCTCGAGCGTGCAACCGTCAGCACTATCACAGGCTTTAACAAGATATTCAAAGATGCATCTGTAAAGCTTGCGTACTAATAGGAGGTGGCACCTTGAGTTTAAAGGATGTAATAGACAGATTTGCTCTGGTGTCAGGTGTAAACCAAAACGAAATCTCGCAGTGGATTTTTCTCATAGCTGACTGCATAAAATATTTTGAAAGTATGCTCAAAGGCAAGACCGTAGACGATACGGCTCTTGCTCGTCTAAACTACGCCTGTGCTGTGTATGCGTACTATAAGTACAGTATGCTAAGCAATACTATGTCAGCTCAGAAGTTCAAGGCAGGAGATGTAGAGATAAGCACTTGCGAAAGTGCTATAGATAAGGCTACTGTGCTGTGGCAGAATGCAAAGAGTGAGATAGCTGATATCATCGATTTTGACTCTTTCGAATTTGTAAGGGTGATATCATGAGCTTCAAAGAAAGCATCACATCAATGCTAAAAAGATACGGCAGTAAGGTGACTGTCTGTACACAGGGCAAGAAAATCTCTACCAATGCTTTTATTCAGCCACTAAGATACAAGAGCAAGCTCTATAGTGACAAGTCAATTGGGTATTATGGCTACAAAGACGGCAGATACTACCTGTACATAGGCGATGCGGATGTTGAATTTTCACGTGATGATGAGGCAATAATTGAGACAGACGGTCGCAGGTATTATGTGCATAGCAACGAGGTGTATTACCTTGATAACAACAAGCTGTACACGTGGGCAATACTTGTTCCGTACACACAGCATCAGGAGGATGATTATGACACAGATTCAGACTAATATAGATGAGTTTGTTTCAAAAGTAAAACACGACAAACGCCTGAGTGATTACAGGTTTATCAAAGGCTTTTGTGCAAGACAAAATCAAAACCCCTTGTACGAGGATGTCATAGCGGTGTCTGTTATGGATACCCAGCAATGCACAAATTTTGTGGGTAGCTGTGCTAAAGACTCTGTAAAAGGAAGTGTGTTTGATCTAAGCGTCAAATTTAGAATCTACGCAAGAAAAAGCGCAGGTGGAGACGGTTTGTCTACGCTGGCTTTTACCTTGTGCGATGTAATCAGAGATTGTGACAATCAAAGCTGTATCAAGGATGTAGCTGTTACAGGCATAGCCTTTGATGAGGACGCAAGAACTGTCTACAGAGATGTTGTGGCTGAGTTTTCGTTTTGCTTGTGCGAGGAGGTGGCGCTGTGAGTGTGGTGCAATTATTAAAGGCTGACAGAGTCAGCTTGTATGTTGATTCTGTCAGACTGCCGTTTGTTGTTTCTTTTTCTGAGAGAAAGCAACGCACAGGCTTTGAGATAAAACAAATGCTTGATAAAGATTTGGTGGACACTATAGAGGGAGATACATCCTATATGCTCACGATAACCACTTTGTGTGAGCAGTTGGATAGCAGTACTTTTTGTGGCGATTTTACTCTTTTGGTAGATGACGGCAACAGCATCTACAGCTACACTCATTGTCGTCTTAAAGAGTCGATTTGTGACATAAACGGTGGCGACAAGGTGCAGTACAAATACATCATAACTGCACAGACTAAGACACAAGCGGAGGTAACAGATGAACAATCAGACAGATAATAATATGAGCACGGATGCTTTTTACGAGTACGCACAACAGCTTGTCAACAGCGATAACGTCCTATTAGTTTCAGAGGTGTTACAGCGTGACTTGCGCAGATATTGCAGAAGCCTCGATGATATAAAAGAGGTGATGCTCAGATGAAGCTTGTTCCTATGAGATATTGTGGCCATACGTGGCATCACAATCCTTTGAAAATGGAGATTATATCCGACAAAAAAACCGTGAATTTATCCGTAGTGAATTCTTGTGATGTGCTACAGATTTTTGGTGACAAGCTTATTGTAGTCAAGGGCGTAGGTCAGCTTTACGCAGAGGATGTATTGCAACAGTATCAACAGCTCTTATCTTTGCAAAAGAGTAATACACAGGGTGTACTGTGCATACCCGGTCTTATACCGTTTTTTGCTACTATGTCAGAGCTTAAGGTTGTCGCAGACACAACACCCGATGTTCTTACATACAGCTTTACATTTGTACAGACAAAGCCCATAAAGCACCCTCAGCGAACACACAGGACAATAAGTACTCAAGGCTATGATAGCTTGTTTGATATAGCTAATGCATATGATGTTGATATAGAGACACTTGTATCTCTGAACCCGCAGATAATGTTTTTAAACGACCTTAGCAATATACAGGAGGTGGTTGTGTGCTGAAATTTACATTTACAGATATAAACGATAACGAGATTATTATGACAAAGGTAATTGCACTTACTATTAATATCGAGGAGGATGTGCCTTGTGACGATATGATAGCCGTATTTGAGTATATGCCTGTAGAGGAGCTCAAAACCGTGTCTGTAACAAGTATGGACAGATGTATATTCAAGGGTGTTGTAGATGAGCAACAGATAACATATTCTGGTGATAAGTGTCTTTTAAGGCTTATCTGTCGCTCTATGGCAGCAAAGCTTCTTGATAGCGAGAGCGTACCCGTAAGCTATACAAACCCAAGCCTCAAAGTTATTGCACAAAACCACGTGTTGCCGTTCTCGCTTTCGTGTGATTTGAGCAACGACAAGACTTATTTTGGCAATTTAGTTGTCTCAAAGGGTGACAGCAACTACAAGGTGTTGGAGAATTTCTGCCTTAATACTTATCACAAAAAGCCACGAGTCAACACGCAAGGTCAGGTGGTTATCAATAACAACACAGATAGTGATACGGTTGTTTTTTCTAACGATAGCGATGAGTATAAGTACAGCGATTTCACTGTGTGCAACAAGCGATGCGAGGAGATATCACAGGTGAAAGTAAAGCTCACTAACAGTGGCGGATATACCACAATAGTTGCAAACGATGATGCGCTCAGTCGTGGGGTCAGCGCTGTCAGATATGTAAACGCTGTCTTAAACGACACGCCGCTCACCTGTGCTCAGCTTATGATAGAAAACGGCAGAAAAAACTCGTTTTATATCACGCTCTCGTGCATAGGAGAGAGGCTTTCTGCTTTTTTAAAGCCTGCAGAGTTTGTGAGCAGTTTTGGCAAAAATTACAAAGATTTGTATGTCAGTGCCGTCAGATACAAGCTGTGCTGTGATAATGAGTTTACTATGATTACGCTCAAGAGAAGGGATGATGACAATGTGGTTGCTTGATTATATGACCAAAAATTCTTTTTCAAAAACGCCATCGTGTGTGGGAGATATATCTCATAGCGAGGGAGAGCTTGTCAATGTCAATGCCTCACTTGAGCACAGGCAGTTGCCGATGCTTGCACCCTATGGTGTTGTGTCTGTGCCACCTCTTGGCGAAAAGTCAGCCGTACTTATGCTTGAGAGTTCAAAGGCGTGTGTGGGAGTAGTAGCTCCTGCACACGACCTAAAGCCCGGCGAGCTGATGCTATACTCAAAGGGCGGTGCTTCTATTGTGCTCAAAAACAACGGACAAGTCCTGATTAATTCAAAGGTGTATGGTGAGTGATATGGATGTATTGATTAACAGCAGAGATATTGCTCTTGATTCTTGCGGAAATCCTATATATATACAGGGCATAGACGAGATTTTGCAGAGAGTGAGGATAGCCTGCACCGTCACAAAGGGCAGTTTTTCTCTTGACAGAGAGTTAGGGCGTCATACGCTCTACATTGATAGGGATGACCCTATGCTGACAGACCGACTTGAGATGATTTTTTTAGAGGCTACAGTTGATATACCGTACACAACACTTTTTGTTGATAATCTGCGATTTGAGCCTGAGCACATAGTTGCAACTGTATATGTAGAGTGCGGTGATGATAGTGGTAGTGTGGAGGTGTTTATAGATGGATAGTTATAACGAAATTTTAGATACAATGGTAGAGCGTTACACTCAGTTGTCAGGTATTGTACCGAGCAACGAGTCTGATATAATGCTCAGATTCAAAGTCCTCGCCAGTGAGCTGTATAATACCATGTGTGCTATGGATTACTTAAAGACACAGATGTTTTGTCACAGCGCTACCGGCGAGTATCTTGACAAGCACGCAAGTGTCAGAGGACTAACACGAAAGAGTGCCACCTATGCTACAGGTGAGCTGACTTTTAGCTTGAGCGATTATGCCGTGCAGCAGGTTTTCATACCAACCGGTACGGTAGTGTCCACAAACTCCTCACACCCTCTGCAGTTTGAGACTACACAGGATGCAGCAATCAATGCAGGCGAGCTCTCAGTTACAGTAGGAGCAAGAGCACTTGTCAGCTCAGAGAGCTACAATGTCTTGCCAAAAGAGATAACCGTTATGGTAACTCCTCCTGCAGGTGTTGCGTCAGTTGTGAACAAAAAGGCTTTTACAGGCGGTAGTGACGAGGAGTCTGACGAAGATCTCAGAGCAAGGGTGCTGGATAGCTACAAAAACTTAAGCAACGGTACAAACGCCGCATATTATAAAAAGCTGTCACAAGCTGTGTCAGGTGTGTACAGCGCAGGCGTTATATCGGGTCGTCGTGGCAACGCAACTGTAGATGTATATGTCTGTGGCAAGGGCAAGGCGGTTACATATAAAGAGATACAAGCGGTTCAGAAGATTCTTGATGAGAACAGAGAGCTCAATGTCGATATACTCGTGCTTTATGCAAAGCCTGTAGATTCAAAATTTTTAATAGAGCTCGAGGTAGAAGACGGCTACGAGTTTAATGCTGTTAAGGCTGAGCTTGTACAGCAGATTACTGATTATGTCAACAGTCTCGGTGTGGGCAAGAGTGCTATGCTGACACAGATAAGCGACCTGATTTATCACACAAAGGGTGTCAGGAATTTTTGCTTGCCCGAGGGGTATAATTTTGACATTTGTCCGTCAAATGATTCATACTGTGTTGCCTCTGACATTGAGGTAAGGCAGGTGACAGCGTGGTAGATTCATATAGTTCTATGAAGCGTCAGCTTGAGAGCTTGTCGCTGTATGATTTTGCAAACACCAACATTTCCTACGAGCTTATGGCATACGCTACGGTAATAGATAAAATGAACGCTTATGTACGCAATTTGTTAAGAGAAAATTTCATAGATACTGCTGTAGCCTTTGGACTTGATGACAGAGAGTTAGTCATAGGTGCAGTGCGTAATGATCTCTCAACACAAAAGCGCAGAGAGATGCTGTTGTTAAGAGAGAAGATAGACGACTCATACTTTACATTAGCAAAGATAAAGTCTTCGCTTGACAGCTTTGGCTTTGAGTATACTCTACACGAATTTCCGTCATTGTATACGGTAGTTATAGATGCAGTAGGAGGGTATACATCTGCGCAAAAAGCGTGGATAAAATCACAGGTCAAAAAGATTATGCCGGCACATCTTTATGTTGATATTGTGCTTAGCGGATTGACTTTTGCAGACATAGATGCAAGAAACAACACTTTCTCCTATATAGACAGCAAAAACATAACATGGGAGAGCATAGATAATTTAGAATAGGAGGAGCTTTATGGCATCAACATCGTTTACACCTAACCTGGGACTATGCAACTGGCACAGCACAGACTGTCCCAAGCGTAGTGACTTCGTCAACGATAACAATATTATTGATAGAAACCTCGGTGGGCATTTAGCTGACTCAAAGATTCACGTTACAGCCGATGAGAAAGAGCTTTTTTCACATCCGTACTCGGTAGTAACATATGTAGGGGACGGAAACAGTACAAAGACCGTGCCTATAGATTTTGAGCCGAATTTTGCCATTGTATATCAGATGTATTATCCGAGTGTTACGCTTGATTCAGACGGTAGCGTAGCATCCCGTTTTGTTATAGTTGGCAGAAGTTTTTCTACAAGCGATGCAGTAGTGATTAAGTCTGACAGCATAGTGGTAAAACAGGACAGTACACCGACAGATTCTGTCAGAAATAATTTCAACGAGCAAGGCGGACAGTATGTAATTTTACTGTTTCACTAAGCTTACAAAAAACAAACAGGCAACAGCATTTTTGCTGTTGCCTGTTTTTATGTTTATTCAAATTAATATCTGCTTGTGTACTCTCTGACCTTAGGTATCTCCGCTGTGTCAGCCTTGAGTCTCTTTCGCTCTGCGTATCCGAGCTCTGAGCTTGATGCATATCTCTTGCGGTGAGTCTGTCTGAAGTAGTCGTCACCTGTAGGGTACTCATCTCTCAACTGTTCTCTGAACTGTGCTCTATGCATAGCGTTTTGTCTTTGTCTTTCTTCTCTTGCTTTTAGCTTTTTGAGTTTTTTCTTATATGTAGTTGTCGCAATGATAAAGTACAGTATGCCTATAATAGACAAACCTATCAGCACGATACCTACATAAAGATATATATGACCGTCATCTGCGTCATCCTTGTTGGCTTTTATAGCAGAGAAGTCGATAGCACCGTCTACATTCTCATCAGAGATGTTAAGCTCAATGTTGCTCCATTTGTTAGATTTGAGCTCGTTTTCGTTGATGTTAGATGTGTTGTACAGATTTGTATAGTCAGACACATTGCCCGCTGTGTTATCAAGCGAGTTAGCCATCTGATTTTCGTCATAGTAGTAGTAGCCGTCTTCGTTAGTATAAGAGTCTACATAGCCACCTGTGTTCTGGTCTGTATCGACATAGCCCGGGTCCACATACTCGCCGTCTGTGCCGGTTGAGTCATCATAACCGCCTGATGTATCCCCGGATGTGTCAGAGCCTGTATCTCCCGATGTGTCACCTCCCGGTGCATTAGGGTCAGGAGTTGTATCTGTGCCTGAATCTGTGCCTGAGCCTGAATCCGAACCCGGTGTGTCCGAGCCACCCGGATTTTCAGGAGACACAGCCGGTGCGCTTGATACTCCCGGGTCTGCTACAGCATACGCTGTCATAGAGAATACTGCAAAGCACATCAGCAGTGCGATAATTAGAGAAAGCGCTTTTATTCTTTTGTTCATAAAAAATCACTCCCTGTTTATACTGAGCAGTTTGAGTCTGTGTTATTCTTGGTTGATTTTATCAAACATCTTAGGGCTGTATTTGTTGATAGCCTTGTTTACAGTAACCTTGAGTTCTTTTGCTACATTCTGAACATAGTCTGTGAACTCTTCGCCCTTGTATGACTGGAGCACAGAGCCTCTGTTTGTGTCTTTTTGAATGTAGTTTTTAGTCTGCTTGCTGATAGGCTCCTTGTAGAACATATACAGCACCTGAGAGTCACCCTCGCCCATAATGACATATGATGCCTGACCCTCTTTGAGCTTGTTGATTTCATCGACCAGCTCAGCACCGATAGTAGAGTCTTCCATAATCTCAACGTTGGATGTGCTTGGGTCTTCCTCTATATCGTAGTCAGCCATATAAGCATCCAAAACATCGTCAAAAGACTTGCCTGCGTTTACGTCATTTACATAGCCCTCAAAAGCAGACTTGTACTTTTTGATTTCTTTGTCAGACAGAGCAGTTGATACTGAAGATGTCTCGCCTGCATCGTCTACAGTCTCCTCTGTTTCATACAGGTCAACTGTAAAGAAGCTGTAGCTTGTGTATGTATCTTCAAAGTACTCTGTTAGCTCTTTGTCAGATACTGGCTTCTCGCCTTTAGCGCCGTATATAGCATCAAAGAGTGCCTCTTGCTTTGCAGCAGCAACATAGAATAGCTCAAATGACTCGTAAGATACTCCGATAGGCTCGTATATGTCAGCATATGGGCTTAGATACTGATCGCCGTACATAGCGTAGTATGGGCCATAGTCCCAGTATTCTTTTGCGCTCATCTTGTAGCCGTCCATAGTTGTCTGGTCAACAGTAGCTGACAGTCTCTCAAGCTCGCTGTCAATAGCCAGTATTGTTCTTAAAGACAGGTCAGCCTCAGTTTCTATCCACTGGTCAGCAGTAGCTTTTGTGCCGTCTTCGTCAGTAATAGTAACTTTCAAGAATGAGTCCTTGCCGTCATATTTTTGTGTCTCTGAATCATACACATCGGTTTCCTGAGCATAGGTCTGTGCCTGATTGTATGCAGAGTAGAGTGCATAGATGTATGCGCCCATAGAAAGCTCAGTGTCCTCATATCTGTACGACCACTGAGGTGTCATAGAACAAGCACCCATTGATACAGCAATAATCATAACCAAGACTACTGCAATGAATTTAGTAAAATTTCTCATAGTTTTTACCATCCTTTAAGATTATTAAACGTACTAAGCAATTATACACAAAAAACTCTAATTTGTCTATATATTGTGCAAAAAAAAGCAAATCTTCACAATTAATACACAATTTTGTTGAGAAAAAAGAGAGTATTTTAATCGAATATTTCTTTAAGAGAATTAAGTGGATCAATCCTCTTCTGATATCTCACGGCAATATATGGCTTGTTTGTCGGGCACAGCATAGCCTGACCCTTGAGCTTTTTAATCAGCATAGACACTTCTTCACTTTTTACAGATTCGATGTAAAGCAAAAGACTGTTGTCGTTCTGCTTGATTTCATATATGCCCATAAGAGATGCCTTGTTTCTTATTTGCGCTATGTCGATTAGTCCCATAACAGATTTAGGGATATCGCCGTAGCGGTCTATAAGCTCGTCTATTACGTCTGCTGCGTCTTCTTTTGTTCTTATATCCGCAATACGCCTGTAAGCATCAAGCCTGTTAGAAAGGTCAGCTATATAGCTTTGTGGTATATGAGCGGCTACTGCAATGTCTATCAGACAGTCGTTTTCTTTTGTTTGAGGCTTTTTCTCACCTTTTTCTTCGAGTACTGCGTCATTTAGAAGCTTTAAATACATATCATAGCCGACATCCTCCATATGACCGTGCTGCTTTGCAGACAGCAGATTACCCGCACCTCGCAGCTCAAGGTCACGCATAGCTATCTTGAATCCTGAGCCAAACTCTGTGAATTCTCTGATAGCCTGAAGTCGTTTGTTGGATATTTCTGAGAGCACCTTGTTTTTGTTAAAGGTGAAGTACGCATATGCTTTTTTAGGAGAGCGACCTACTCTGCCTCGTATCTGATGAAGCTGAGATAGGCCAAAGCGGTCAGCGTTTTCGATAATCAGCGTGTTTGCATTAGGCAGGTCAACTCCTGTCTCAATTATGGTAGTGCATACGAGCACATTGACCTCTTGGTTTAGCATTTTGCGCCAGACTTCTGATAGCTGTTGTTCATTTTGTTTGCCATGGCCTACGGCGATTTTCGCCTGTGGTATGGCTTTTTGAATTTTCAGAGCTTTTTGCTCTATAGTCTCTGTATTGTTATGCAGGTAGAACACCTGTCCGCCTCGTCTTAGCTCTCGTTTGATAGCCTCATAAATCACAGCATCATCGTGTTCGAGCACATAGGTCTGTACAGGCTGGCGGTCAAGCGGTGCCTCCTCAATTACCGACATATCCCTAATACCGCTCATAGCCATATTCAGCGTTCTCGGTATAGGAGTAGCTGACAGAGTCAGCACATCTACGTTCTGCTTTATCTGCTTTAGGCGTTCTTTTTGTGCTACACCAAAGCGCTGTTCTTCGTCTATGATTACAAGTCCCAAATCACGAAACTGGACATCGTTTTGTACAAGTCTGTGGGTACCTATTATCATATCGATTTCCTGACGCTTGAGCTTTTCGATTATTTTTTCCTGCTCCTTTTTGGAGCGAAATCTTGAGAGCAGCTCTACTCTTATCGGGTAGCCGTCAAATCTGTTTAGCACCGTCTGGTAGTGTTGCCACGCAAGAATAGTGGTAGGGCACAGCAGAGCACACTGCTTTGAGTCCGATACACACTTAAATGCAGCTCTGAGCGCTACCTCGGTTTTACCAAAGCCGACATCTCCGCACAGCAGTCTGTCCATAGGATTTTTTCTTTGCATATCGTCTTTGATTTCTTTGCAGCAGCGTAGCTGGTCCTCGGTTTCTTCATAGTCAAACGACCTCTCAAAGTCGTGTTGCCATTCGTTATCCTGTGAGAATGCAAAACCCTCTGCTTGCATGCGCTGTGAGTACAGCACAATAAGCTCTTTTGCCATATCCTTGACAGCAGATTTAACTCTTGATTTTGCCTTTTGAAAGTCAGCCGAGCCCAAGCGGTTGAGCTTTACCTTGCTGTCTTCTTTTGGCCCGATATATTTTGCGACAAGGTCGAGCTGTGTAACAGGGACATATAGTATATCGCCTCTTGCATACTCGATTTTTATATAGTCTTTGATAACACCCTGCACCTCAATTTTGTGAATACCCTTGAATATTCCTATACCGTGGGTTGAGTGTACAACATAGTCGTTGAGCGATAGCTCCGACAGACTTTGTACAGCCTGAGATTCTTTTAAGGTGCGGCGTTTTTTGTTTTTATTTTGCATAACCATACTTTTTGAGAAAAGTATGAATTTTTCTGACGGATATTCAAAGCCTGAGCTTAAAAGTCCTTTGAGTATATAGATATTGCCTTTTTGAGCGTTATCGAGAGTGTCGCACACAGCACAGCCAAAACCTTTATCGCAAAGGCTGTCATATAGGTTTTGGCACGATTTGTCGCTGCCTGCAAGCACCACAACCGCATAGTCCTTGTAGCCTATATCGTTTAGCTCGTCTACAAGACTTGATACAGTACCGCTAAACAGAGAGTTCTGCTTTGCGTTTAGGCTTGTCAGTACATCTATCTCACAGTCATAGCTTCCGTGTGCAAAATTATCCATAAACAGCACAGGGTGACTCAGTGCCTTGTTCATACTCTGCGTGTAGTTGAGCGCAAAGGTCTCAAAGCCTCTGCACAGTATGCCGTCCTCAAACATATCAGACAGCTCCTGCTTTCTGAACTTTTCTATTGATTTCATTCGCTCTTTTACGGCTTTTTGCTCGCTTACAAAGACAATCGCATTGTCATCAAGATAGTCAAAAAGCGTAGCGGGGGTATCATAGACCGTTGCAATATATTTGTCGATATTGCTCAGCGTTACACCGTCTTTGAGCATATCAGCTTCGTGATATAGTATCTGCTTTGCCTTTGCTGATTTGTCGCTTTTCAGGTAAGAGGCTTTCTTTCTGATTTTTTGTGCAAGCTCCTCTTTGTCAGAAATAAGCACCTCGGTAGATGGTGTCAGCAGTATGCTCTCACAGTAGTCTGTACGGCGTTGTGTCAGTATGTCAAAGTAGTTTATGGTGTCAATTTCATCGCCGAACATTTCTATTCTGACAGGGTACTGTGCGTGTGGCATAAACAGGTCCACTATACCTCCACGTACAGCAAATTGTCCCACACCCTCAACGAGCGTGGTGCGCTCATAGCCTAAGAGTATCAGCGCTTTTGTCAGCTTTTCTATGGAGATTTCAGTACCGCTTTGCAGCTTTATAGTAGTATCTGCGAGAACATCTTTTGGTATGGTGTACTGGCTTGCCGCATCAAGACAAGCTATGACAACATCACATTCGTTGTTTATTATTTTTTGTAGCACACTCAGTCGCTGGTGCTCGTATTCGTGCGACTCGCCACTCACATTTATAAAGGTGAAATCTCTGCTCGGATACACACATGCACGCATACCCATAACACACAGGTCGTTGCACAGAGTCTGGGCTTCGAGCTCATTTTGGGCAACACAAAAGGCTCTGACATTCTTGAAATGGCAGAGCGCAGAGATAATATTTGCTTTGTGTACAGTAGCGACACCGGTTATGGCTGCATATTTATTTTGATTTATTGCACTACATATCAGGTCAAACTGTTTTGTTTCTCTCAGTATTTTATCAAGAAACTTCATAGGTTATTTTACCCTCTTTATATCAAGCCTTGTGGCATATTATCAAGAGTTGTACAGGTTCATCGCCTTGTCGATATTGTTATCTACCATATGAGACAAAGCATCTGCTACATTATCAAGTAGCGGAGTAATCAGCTTGATGTCTTTAGAGCTAAATTTTGACAGCACCCAGTCCTTGAGCTCGTAGTCAGGGTGTGGCTTTTTGCCTATGCCTATCTTGATACGCATAAAGTCTTCACTACCTGACAGATAGATGATATTCTGCATACCTTTCTGACCACCGTCAGAGCCCTTGCGTCTGATACGTATCTTGCCGACATCAAGTGATATATCATCAAAGATAACTATGACATTCTCAGGCTTTAGTTTGTAGAAGTTCATCGCCTCCACTACTGCCTGACCGCTGTTGTTCATATAGGTCGAAGGCTTCATCAACAGACATCTGTGAGAGTTTATAGTGCACTCGCCGATAGTTGACTTGAACTTTATTTTGTTCATTTTCACATTCAGCTTTTCGCACAGATGGTCAATAGCTATAAAACCTGCGTTGTGTCTTGTGTTTTCATACTGGCGTCCTACGTTGCCCAGTCCCACAATAATATATTCGATTTTGCTGTTTGAGTATGTTTTTTTAAATCGTGAAAACATAGCATAATCTCCGAAAAAATCAAATTACTAAGATAAAAAAGAGGGTGTAAAAAACACCCTCTAATAATTACAGAAACATAGGTGAAACCGGCTTGTCTTCGTAAATTCTCTCAACAGCCTCTGCAAACAGTGGAGCAACTGAGAGGATAGTGAATTTGTCAAGCATCTTCTCCTGTGGAATCGGAACAGTATCAAGCAGGATGCACTCTTTGATAGCGCTGTCTCTGATTCTGTCTATAGCAGGGCCTGACAGTACTGCGTGAGATGCACAAGCATAAACCTCAGTAGCGCCACCCTTTTCTACGATAGCGTTAGCAGCATTGCACAGAGTACCTGCTGTGTCAATCATATCGTCTACAAGGATTACCTTTTTGCCTTTTACTTCACCGATTATGTTCATAACCTCTGATACATTAGCACGCTGTCTTCTCTTGTCAATAATAGCAATAGGACAGCCGATTTTAGCTGCAAAGTTTCTTGCTCTTGTAACAGAACCGAGGTCAGGTGATACAACAACATATTCATCAACGTGGTCAGCGATTTTCTGCTTCATATGAGAAGCGAGCATTGGTGCGCCTACAAGGTGGTCAACAGGGATGTTGAAGAAGCCCTGAATCTGAGCAGCGTGCAAGTCCATAGTGAGCACTCTGTCAGCACCGGCACATGTGATAAGGTCAGCACAAAGCTTGGCTGAGATTGGATCTCTTGCCTTAGACTTTCTGTCCTGACGTGCATAGCCAAAGTATGGCATAACTGCTGTGATAGAAGAGGCTGACGCTCGCTTCATAGCATCAATCATAATCAGAAGTTCCATGAGGTTGTCGTTAACAGGTGAGCAGGTTGACTGTACGATAAAGCAGTCGCTACCACGAACAGACTCGTGCAGAGATACTGCGATTTCTCCGTCAGAGAAGGTTGCACAGTCGCTTTTTCCCAGTGGAAGTCCAAGACAGCCTGCAATACCCTGAGCTACCTCAGTGTTTGAGTTCAGTGTAAAAATCTTGATGTCCTTACCGTGTGAATTCATTTTAATTTTTCCCCTTTGCTTTGATGATATGTTGATATATTAAAAATTATTTATATCCTTTGTTAATTGCTATCTGGTTGAGCTCTTGTAGCTGCTGTGGGTCGTTTGCACCCAAGACGGTGTCAGGTGACTTTGCTGTGTAAGCACCGACTGTCTTTGAGTTTTCAAGCAGTAGCTTTAAGGCATCCGGCAGATAGTACTCTGCAGCCGCATTGTCAGCGGTGATAGAGTCGAGCACACTCAGCAGGTCCTCTGTGTCAAACCAGTATCCGCCTGAGTTGACTTCTTTTATCTTCAGAGTTTCTTCGTCTGCTTCTTTTTGTTCAACTATAGCTTTGAGCGAGCCGTCAGCGTTGCGCACAATTCTGCCGTAGCCTGTAGAGTCCTCAAGCACTGCTGATATTACAGTAGCAGAGGCGTCCTCGCTGTTGTGCTGAGCATATGCATCTGCGATAGTGTCTTTATCCATAAACGGTGCATCACCGCACAGAATAACTACATCACCCTTGTGCTTTTTGAGAAAGTCCTTTGCCATCATTACAGCGTGACCTGTACCCAAGCGTTCTGCCTGGTGCACAGTTTCTACCTCAAACGGTAGTGTAGCCACATAGTCTTCTATGTACTCTTTGGCATAGCCCTTGACTACACAGATGTTCTCAACACCTGCATCTCTTACTGAGTCAATAACCCATCTGAGCATCGGTCTACCGAGCACCTGACTCATTGGTTTAGGCATATTTGATTTCATTCTCTTGCCCTCGCCGCCTGCCAGAATAACAGCACATTTTGACATAGCACTTACCTCACAAAACAGTCAACAGAATGTCAACATAATATTTTGATAAAAAATTGAAAAATAAATTTGAAATTAATTAAAAATAATTAATTAATAATTTATATAATAACAGACATTAATATTATCGCATATATTTGTAAAATTTCAAGTTTAATTTGCAAAATTGAATGTTTTTAATCAAAATAAACAATATCCGATAAAAAAAATCTCAACTTTTATAAGGTTTTTTTGAAAAAATTTATGGAATTTATCAGATTGTTTTGCTATAATACAATCAGGCATATATGGGCAATACTATATTAGTGTTAAAAATAACAATACATATTGCCTATTTTAATAATTTTTAGGAGGTTGATTCAAATGAGTCACAAGTATGTCTACCTATTTAAAGAGGGCGACGCTTCTATGCGTGAGCTTCTCGGCGGTAAGGGTGCTAACCTTGCTGAGATGACAAAGCTCGGTCTTCCTGTACCACAGGGCTTCACAGTATCTACTGAGGCTTGTACACAGTACTACGAAGACGGCAGAAAGATCAACGATGCTATCCAGGCAGAGATCATGGAAAACATCACAAAGATGGAAGAAATCACAGGTAAGAAGTTCGGCGACAAGGAGAACCCACTTCTCGTTTCTGTTCGTTCAGGTGCAAGAGCATCTATGCCTGGTATGGTGGATACAATCTTAAACCTCGGTCTTAACGAAGATGTTGTTGAGACAATGGCTGCACAGTCAGGTAACGCTCGTTGGGCTTATGACTGCTACCGCCGTTTCATTCAGATGTACTCTGATGTTGTTATGGAAGTTGGTAAGAAGTACTTTGAAGAGCTTATCGACGAGATGAAGGAAGAAAAGGGCGTTACTCAGGACGTAGACCTCACAGCTGAGGACCTCAAGGTTTTGGCTGAGCAGTTCAAGGCTGAGTATAAGTCAAAGATCGGTAAGGACTTCCCAACTGATCCAAAAGAGCAGCTTATGGGCGCTGTAGAGGCTGTATTCCGTTCATGGGATAACCCAAGAGCTAACGTATATCGCCGTGACAACGATATCCCTTACTCATGGGGTACTGCTGTTAACGTTCAGATGATGGCATTCGGTAACATGGGTGACGACTGTGGTACAGGTGTTGCATTTACTCGTGACCCTGCTACAGGTGAGAAGAAGCTCATGGGCGAGTTCCTTACAAACGCACAGGGCGAGGACGTTGTTGCCGGTGTTAGAACACCAATGCCAATCGCTGAGATGGCTAACAAGTTCCCTGAGGCATTTGAGCAGTTCAAGGCTGTTTGTGCAAACCTCGAGGATCACTATAGAGATATGCAGGATATGGAGTTCACTGTTGAGCACGGCAAACTCTATATGCTTCAGACAAGAAACGGTAAGAGAACAGCTAAGGCAGCTCTCAAGATCGCTTGTGACCTTGTTGATGAGGGCATGATCGATGAGAAGAAGGCAGTAGCTATGATCGATCCAAGAAACCTTGATACACTCTTACACCCACAGTTTGATGCTAAGGCATTGAAGGCTGCAGAGGCTATCGGTAAGGCTCTTCCGGCTTCTCCTGGTGCTGCTTGCGGTAAGGTAGTATTTACTGCTGAAGATGCTAAAGAGTGGGGCGCTAAGGGCGAGAAGGTTGTACTTGTAAGACTTGAGACTTCACCTGAGGATATCGAGGGTATGAAGGCTGCTCAGGGTATCCTGACAGTACGTGGCGGTATGACATCTCACGCTGCAGTTGTTGCTCGTGGTATGGGTACATGCTGTGTATCAGGTTGCTCAGATATCAAGATGGACGAGGACAACAAGGTGTTTGTACTCGCAGGCAAAGAGTTCCACGAGGGTGACTACATCTCAATTGACGGTTCTACAGGTAACATCTACGAGGGTATCATCCCTACAGTAGACGCTGAAATCGCAGGCGAGTTTGGTAGAATTATGGAGTGGGCTGACAAGTACAGAACACTTAAGGTTAGAACAAACGCAGACACACCTGCAGACGCTAAGCGTGCAAGAGAGCTCGGCGCTGAGGGTATCGGTCTTTGCCGTACAGAGCATATGTTCTTTGAGGCTGACAGAATTGCAGCATTCAGAGAGATGATCTGTGCAGATACAGTAGAAGAGAGAGAAGTAGCTCTCGACAAGATTATGCCATATCAGCAGAACGACTTTGAGGCACTCTACGAGGCACTCGAAGGCAACCCTGTATGTATCCGTTTCCTTGACCCACCACTTCACGAGTTTGTTCCTACAGAGGAAGCTGACATTGCAGCACTCGCACAGGCTCAGGGCAAGACAGTTGCTGACATCAAGGCTATCATCGACTCACTCCACGAGTTCAACCCAATGATGGGTCACCGTGGTTGCCGTCTTGCAGTAACATATCCTGAGATTGCTAAGATGCAGACAAAGGCAGTTATCCGTGCTGCTATCAATGTACAGAAGGCTCACCCAGACTGGAACATGGTACCAGAGATTATGATTCCACTTACAGGTGAGACAAAAGAGCTCAAGTATGTTAAGAATGTAGTTGTTGAGACAGCTGACGCTGAAATCGCTGCTGCAGGCGTAGAGCTCAAGTACGAAGTTGGTACAATGATGGAGATTCCACGTGCTTGTCTTACAGCTGATGATATCGCTAAGGAAGCTGAGTTCTTCTGCTTCGGTACAAATGACCTTACACAGATGACATTCGGTTTCAGCCGTGATGACGCTGGTAAGTTCCTTGAGGCATACTATGACAAGAAGATCTACGAGAACGATCCATTTGCTAAGCTTGACCAGACAGGCGTTGGTAAGCTTATGGAGATGGCTGTTAAACTCGGTAAGCAGACACGCCCTGAGATTCACTGCGGTATCTGTGGTGAGCACGGTGGCGACCCAACATCTGTAGAGTTCTGCCATAAGGTAGGTCTTGACTATGTATCATGTTCACCATTCAGAATTCCGATTGCACGTCTTGCTGCTGCACAGGCTGCTATCAGTGAGGGTTAATTGATACTAAGTTAATAGCTCAATAAATTAACGCCCTATCGGCAAGTCCGATAGGGCGTTTTTGTTATGTCTATTGTTATGTTTTTGTGTTGTTATTTAAAGTTTTTGAATGGCTTTAGTGAGCGCTTGAGAATACCGTTCATATGAGCAATAGCTACACCGTAGTTGACTATCGGGATGTTTGCTTCTTTTGCTCTTTGCATTCTTGATTTCATTTCTTTTTCGTTTAGCATACAGCCACCACAGTGGACTATGAGCTTGTACTGTGACAAATCATCAGGGAACTGTCCACCTGATGTGAAAGAAAACTGTGGCTTTGCACCGCAAAAGCTCTCTATCCACTTAGGAATTTTGACGGTGCCGATATCGTTACACTGGCGGTGGTGGGTACAACCCTCGCTGATGAGCACATGGTCGCCGTCTGATAAATTCTCGAGCATAAATGCACCCTGTACCAAGCTGTCGAGGTCGCCCTTGTAGCGTGCCATAATTATTGAGAAAGATGTCAGCAGGATATCATCGGGGGTGTCTTTTGACACCTTTTCAAATGCCTGTGAGTCAGTGATGATAAGCTTTGGCTTTTTTGAGAGAGATGACAGAGTTTTTGAAAGCTCTGTGTCCTGACAGCAAATGCAGGTGCAGTGGTTGTCAAGAATGTCACGCATTACCATCTGCTGAGGGAGTATCAGCCTGCCCTTTGGGGCACTCTCGTCTATAGGGATGACGAGTACTACAAGGTCATCTTCAGAAAGCAGGTCGGATACGAGTAGCTTTTTATCAATACAGCTTTGAGAAAGCTTTGCAATAAGCTCTTTGAGTTCGTTTATGTTCTCTTTTTCTTTAGCGCTTACATAGATTTCGTTACTGTTAAGTGGTGCTCTGTTTGAGAGCAAATCTGCCTTGTTATATACTACTACATAAGGCAAGGAGCGGGAAACAAACAGCTTGATGAGCTCGTTGTCCTGCTCGCTTTTGCCGATAGTAGAGTCAATTACGAGTACTGCTATGTCGGTTTTTGCAAGTATCTCTTTTGCCTTTTTGACTCTGAGCAAGCCGAGCTCGCCCTCGTCATCAAGGCCCGGTGTATCAATGATGACTACAGGGCCCAAGGGGAGAAGCTCCATAGCTTTTTTGACAGGGTCGGTAGTAGTGCCCAATACATCGGATACTACTGACAAGTCCTGATTTGTGACGGCGTTAACAACGCTTGATTTGCCTGCGTTTCGCATACCGAAGAAACCGATGTGTAAACGCTCTGCGGATGGGGTAGAGTTGAGTCCCATATGTAGACCTCCCTTATCAGAAGCGGAAATCTCTGCGATTGGAGCTTCTGATATCGTTTATGTTCTGCTGTGCAATTGTGCGCACCTTGTCCTTTGGAATACGCTTGAGCTCTTCTTCTATGAGCTTGTATCCGATTTCTTTAGTGGTGTCGCTTGCGTAGTCTTCGAGATATTCTGATAGGGTCATAAGAGCGTTGGGGTGACAGCAGTTTAAAATCTGACCGCTCTTGCACAAGCTCATAAAGCGGTCGCCTGTTCTGCCCTCACGGTAGCACGCTGTGCAGAATGACGGAATGTGGCCGTTTTGCATAAGCCATGCTACGACTTCGTCGAGTGTGCGCTGGTCTGATACATCAAACTGCTCGGTGTCGTGAGGACGCTCGTCTGTGGTATATCCACCGACAGATGTGCGTGAGCCTCCTGATACCTGTGAGATGCCGAGTCTAAGAAGTTTTGAACGGACTTCTTCGGTTTCACGAGTTGAGATAATCATACCTGTGTATGGAACGGCGAGTCGGATACACGCTGTGATTTTTGCAAAAATCTCGTCTGAGATGGAGTTATCAAACGCAGATGGGTCGATGTCGTCTGCACGCTTGATACGAGGTACTGAGATAGTGTGAGGACCTACTCCGTGTACAGCCTCGAGGTGTTCTGCGTGCATGATAAGTCCTGCAAACTCATACTTGTAAAGCTCGAGTCCGAACAGTACACCCAAGCCTACATCGTCTATGCCACCTTGCATTGCTCTGTCCATAGCCTCGGTGTGATAGTCGTAGTTGTGCTTTGGTCCTGTCGGGTGGAGCTTTTCGTAGCTTTCTTTGTGATAAGTCTCCTGAAACAGTATATATGTGCCGATGCCTGCTTCCTTTAATTTGCGGTAGTTCTCTACAGTTGTAGCGGCGATGTTTACATTGACTCTGCGGATGTCACCGTTTTTGTGATGAACGCTGTAGATAGTCTTGATGCACTCGAGTATGTACTCGATAGGGTTGTTGACAGGGTCCTCGCCTGACTCTATAGCGAGTCGCTTGTGTCCCATATCCTGAAGTGCAATAACCTCAGCCTTGACCTCTTCTTGAGTGAGCTTTTTTCGAGGGATAGTCTTGTTCTTCAAGTGATATGGACAGTATACACAGCCGTTGACACAGTAGTTAGACAGATACAGTGGGGCAAATATTACGATACGGTTGCCGTAGAATGCGAGTTTGATCTCCTCCGCTATCTGATAAATCTGCTCTATTTTCTCAGGAATTTCGCAAGCAAGCAGTACAGATGCCTCTCTGTGACTGAGTCCTGAGCAGGTGTAGCCTGTAGCGGTTTTCTTAGGACGAGCTTTCTCTAAAATTTCGTCAATAAGAGCTATATTGTCTTTGTTTTTCTCTGCATATTCGAGAGTTTCTCTGATTTCTGCATCGTTGATAAACTCTTCGGCTTTGAGTGATTTTGGGTTATAAACTGCCATTTTTATCTGTCCTTTCGTATATCGCCACGGTCTACTACAACATTATAGCCGATGGCGTTCATTGATTTCTTTAATTTATCAAGACTCTGTGCTGATTCTTCGTCAGTGCAGATTTTGTCGTTATAGAGCTCGTATTTTTTGCGTACTGAGAGAGGCGAGAGGTTTGGCATAACTACATTTGCAGAGTATAGGATGCCCTGCTCTCTGCCACCGTACTTTGCGGTACCCAGTGCTGTGGTAGCCGGCAAGAGAATGTTTGGTTTAATCAGCCTGATTATTGACAGCAAGAACAAAGTCAGCTCTACATCTCCTGCGCTATGGTCTCTAAATGGGGTGTCCTTGTGTGGAATAAAAGGTCCTATGCCGCACATATCGGGTGAGAATTCCTCTATAAATTTGAGGTCCTGCGCTATGGTGTCTGATGTCTGATATGGTGAGCCTACCATAAAGCCACAGCCTACCTGATAACCGATTTCTTTGAGATTGTTAAGACATTCGATGCGGTTTTTGAGCAGTAGGTTTTGTGGATGAAGCTTTTGATAGTGCGAGTTGTCTGCTGTTTCGTGACGCAGAAGATATCGGTTTGCACCGCTATCGTACAGTCGCTGGTAGCTTTCTTTGCTACGCTCGCCAAGTGACAGCGTTACGGCGCAATCGGGATATCTGCGCTTTATCTCAGAAATAACAGAGCACAGAAATTCATCGCTGAGCTGAATATCCTCGCCACCTTGCATAACAAAGGTACGAAAGCCCAACGAGTAGCCCTCAACACAGCACGAGAGAATCTCTTCTTTTGTGAGTCTGTAACGCTCGCACAGGGTGTTTGATTTTCTGATACCGCAGTAGTAGCAGTCGTTTTTGCAGATGTTGCTTACCTCGATAAGTCCACGCACGAATACAGAGTTTGAGTATATGCTTTTGCGTAGCTGTACTGCGTATTTTTGTGCTAACGCCATAGAGCTCTCACAGCGGTTATCTATCAGATATTTGTATTCATCAAGGCTCAAAGAATGTGTGTCTCTGAGTTTTTCTATAAGTTTTAGTGATTTATTCATAGCTTTTCACGTTAGAGTATGCGGTCTTGACGGTGATGCCTGAGAGGTTGCCTATCTTGCCACACAGTGCTGAAATCATATCCTGTGGTGCATCGATAGCAATGCTGATGATGCTGATGTTCTTCTCTCTGTAGGGGATGCCCATACGACCGACTATAAACTCTGAGTAGTTGTGTAGAATCTGGTTTAGGTGTTCGGTTTGATTGCTATCTTCTACGATAATGCTCATTACTGCTACTCGTTTTTCCATATTACCTCCAAATAAAAAACCGCATCCAAAAGGATACGGCAAAGCACAACGATATTCACCTATATGAATAGGTGTGGTGTATTGACCGTATCTTTCAGTCAGAGTAATCTTTGTGTCAGATACTTCTTTGTACTCTTATTATACATTTTTGTTGTATATAAATCAAGTGGATAAAGCTGTATATATTGTCTAAATTCTACAGGATGTTGCATATTTTGCACATAATAGGTATGCGCGCAAAACATCTATATGCATATTATGCGGAATAATAATGCATATTTTTACATAATATGCAGCATAAATTTGACAATTTGCATATATTAGTGCAGACAGGCGGGCGTTTCACTGATAGTTTGAATAAATATGAGAAAAACTATTGACAAATATGCATATTTTGGGTAGAATATATGCATACTCATTAAATTTTATGCATATTTATTCACGGAGGCGTTGCGTTATGGTAAACAAAGAAAACATCAAAAAGGTAGTACTCGCTTATTCCGGCGGTCTTGATACATCTATCATTATCACTTGGCTCAAAGAAAACTACAACAACTGTGAGGTTATTGCGGTATCGGGTAATGTTGGTCAGGCTGATGAGCTTGAGGGACTTGAGGAGAAGGCGCTTAAGACAGGTGCTTCAAAGTGCTATATACTCGACCACACAGATGAGTATGTGGATGACTTTATCATTCCTACTATGAAGGCGGGTGCTGTGTATGAAGATTATCTGCTCGGTACAAGCCACGCTCGTCCTTGTATTGCTAAGGGCTTGGTAGAAATCGCTCTCAAAGAGGGTGCTGATGCTATTGTTCACGGCTGTACAGGTAAGGGTAATGACCAGGTTCGTTTTGAGCTTGCTATCAAGCACTTTGCTCCTAATATGCCTATCATCGCTCCATGGCGTGAGTGGGAGATTAAGAGCCGTGAGGAAGAGATAGAATATGCTGAAAAGCATAATATACCACTGAAGATTAATCGTGAGACAAACTACTCAAAGGATAAGAACCTGTGGCATCTGTCACACGAGGGACTTGACCTTGAGGATACAGGCAACGAGCCGATGTATGAGAAAGAGGGCTTTCTTGAGATGGGTGTATCACCACTTAAGGCTCCTGACAAGCCAACTTATATTGAGCTTGATTTTGAGAAGGGCATTCCTGTAGCACTTAACTCAGAGAAAATGAGCGCTAAGGAGATTATCCTAAAGCTTAACGAAATCGGTGGCGCTAACGGTATCGGTATTATTGATATCGTAGAGAACCGTCTTGTTGGTATGAAGTGTCGTGGTGTATACGAGACACCGGGCGGTACAATTCTGTATAAGGCACACAATGTGCTCGAGACAGTTTGTCTTGATAAGATGACTATGCACGAAAAGCAGAGACTGTCAATTACATTTGCTGAGCTTGTGTACAACGGTCAGTGGTTTACACCGCTGAGAGAGGCGCTGTCTGCGTTTGTTGATAAGACTCAGGAGAGAGTAACCGGTAAGGTTAGGCTGAAGCTCTACAAGGGCAATATGATTAACGCAGGCGTTTGGAGTCCATATTCACTCTACTCTGAAGATATCGCAACCTTTGGCGAGAGCGATTATGATCACAATGACTCTGCAGGTTTTATCAATCTGTATGGCTTACCAATTAAGGTTCAGGCTCAGGTTGACGGCAAATAAGTTACAAAAACATCTGTCCTGCACGGATTTTCTGTGCAGGACTGTTTCAATATTGACACAAATGTTGAAAAAGTGAGCACAAAGGTGTATATTATTTAGGTTAAAGTTTTATTAAGAAGGTAATACTTATGGCAAAAATGTGGGCAGGCAGAACAAGCGGTGAGACATCGGCTATTGCTGATGATTTTAACTCTTCTATTCGCTTTGACTGCAAGATGTATCAGCAGGATATCAAGGGCAGTATAGCGCACGCTATGATGCTCGCAAGTAAAAATATAATAACACAGCAGGATGCAGATATACTGTGCGAGTCACTTGCTGAGATTCTGTCTGATATAGAGAGTGGAAAGCTCAGTATTGATATGCAGGCAGAGGATATACATATGTTTGTTGAGCAGGAGCTGACAAACAGAGTGGGGGACGTTGGTAAAAAGTTACATACAGCGAGATCTCGTAATGACCAGGTAGCACTTGACCTCAGAATGTACTTAAGAGATGAGTGCGATGAGATAGCAAAGCTTACTAAGAAGCTTCTCTGTGCATTGTGTGATAAGGCACAGGAGTACAAGAATGCTATTATGCCGGGATATACACATCTTCAGCGTGCACAGCCTGTGCTGTTCTCTCACCATATGATGGCTTATGCTATGATGTTGCTGCGTGATTTGGACAGACTAAGTGACTGCAAAAAGCGTATGAATGTATCTCCTATAGGATGTTGTGCGCTTGCGGGCACTACATATGATACAGACAGATATTTTGAGGCAGAGCAGTTGTCTTTTGACTCTATTGCGCTTAACTCTCTCGATGGTGTGTCGGACAGAGACTTCTGCGTTGAGATGCTCAGCACAATTGCTACACTTATGATGCATTTGTCGAGATTTTCTGAGGAGCTTATACTGTGGTCAAGCTGGGAGTTTAAGTTTGTAGAGCTGTCTGACAGCTTTACGACAGGCTCGTCAATTATGCCACAGAAAAAGAATCCTGATATGGCAGAGCTTGTCAGAGGCAAGACAGGCAGGGTGTATGGTAACCTTATCTCTACTCTTACAATGCTCAAGGGTCTGCCACTTGCGTACAACAAGGATATGCAGGAGGACAAGGAGAGTATATTTGACAGCTGTGAGACAGTTAAGATGTGTCTTAAGGTTTTTGCTCCTATGATTGAGAGCATGAAGGTCAGAACAGATAATATGAAAAAAGCAGCGTCTGAGGGCTTTATCAACGCAACAGACCTTGCTGATTATCTTGTTAAGAAGGGTTTGCCTTTCAGAAGCGCATATAAAATCTCAGGCAGTATAGTTGCGTATTGTATTGAGAATCACAAGATACTCGAAGAACTTCCTATAGAAAAGTATAAAGAATACAGCGAGCTGTTTGATACAGATGTATATGATGATATTGACCTTACTGCTTGTGTTAACAAGCGCATCAGCGTTGGCGGTACATCTGTAGAATCTGTGGATATGCAGTTAGAATATGTGAAAGAGAGACTGTAAATTGCTAAAGGTATTTATAGACGGTAGTGCGGGCACTACAGGACTTAGGATATATGACAGATTAAAGGACAGAGAGGATATCTCTCTGCTGATTCTTGATGACAATTTAAGAAAAGATATCTATGCCAGAAAAGAAGTGCTAAACAGTGCAGATGTGGCTTTTTTGTGTCTGCCTGATAATGCGGCGATTGAGGCTGTTTCGCTTGTTGAAAATAATACAACAGCTATAATAGACACCTCTACAGCACACAGAGTACAAGACGGCTGGACCTACGGCTTTGCTGAGTTGCTCGACAGCTATGATGAGATAAGAAACTCAAAGCGTATTGCAAATCCGGGTTGTCACGCAAGTGGCTTTGTAGCACTTGTAAAGCCACTTGTAAAGGCAGGAATAATCAAGGCTGATGCTAACCTGTCGTGCTTTTCACTTACGGGCTACTCCGGTGGTGGAAAAGGTATGATAGCACAGTATGAAGATGCTGACAGAGACTCGCTGCTTAGTGCACCGAGAATGTACGCACTGCAACAGACTCATAAGCACCTGCCTGAAATGCAGAAGATATCGGGTCTTGAGAATGCTCCTGTGTTCTGCCCTGTGGTTGCTGATTTTTACTCAGGTATGCAGGTTACAGTACCGCTTACAAAAAATGATTTGCACGGTAATATAGAGAACATTAAAGAAGTGTATAGAAATACATACAAGGGTGCGGTAGTGCACTTTGATGAAAATGCAGACGAGGGCGGATTTATGTCTGCCAATAAATTTGCATTTAGAGATGATATGCAGATTACTGTATGCGGAAACGATGACAGAGTACTGCTTGTGTCACGCTTTGATAATTTGGGCAAGGGTGCATCGGGCAGTGCAATTCAGAATATGAACATATTGCTCTCAAAAGATGAGTGTACAGGACTAAATATATAAAAAGGGTAGAGTTAAATTTATGAAGATAATTGCAGGCGGTGTGTGTGCACCAAAAGGCTACAGGGCAAATGGTGTGCATTGCGGTATCCGCAGAAATCAGACAAAAAAAGACTTGGGTCTCATAGTTAGTGACAAAAGAGCGGTCACAAGCGCAGTATACACAAGAAATCTTGTCAAGGGTGCACCGCTTGAGGTGACTAAGAAAAATATCGCTGACGGCTATGCACAGGTGGTTATCTGTAACTCAGGTAATGCAAACACATGCAACGCAAACGGTATTGAGATAGCACAGGATATGTGCAAGCTTGTGTCTGATGCTACAGGTATTGATAAAAACGATGTAGTAGTAGCATCTACAGGTGTTATAGGTCAGCCACTGTCTATAGAACCTATTTGCAACGCCATGGATGAGCTTTGCGATGGACTAAGCTACAGCGGTAGCTTTGAATGTGCGAGCGCTATAATGACAACTGACACTGTACAAAAGGAAGTGGCAGTTGAGTTTAATATAGGCGACAAGGTGTGTCGTATCGGTGGTATCGCTAAGGGCAGCGGTATGATTCATCCTGATATGGCTACTATGCTTGTGTTTATCACAAGTGATGTATGTATTACTAAGGAAATGCTTGATACAGCACTAAAAAGTGATATAGACTCTACCTTTAATATGCTGTCTATTGATGGCGATACATCCACAAATGATATGGTCACCGTTATGTGTAACGGTATGGCAGAAAATGATATTATAGATTCGTGTGGTGAGCACTTTGATGTGTTTATGAAAGCGCTCAACACAGTAACCGTTTCTCTGTGCAGAATGATAGCGGCTGATGGCGAGGGCGCTACAAAGATGCTTGAGTGTGTGTGCAGTGGTGCTGATGATATAGCAACTGCTCGTACTGTTGCTAAGAGCGTGGTGTGCTCAAGCCTACTCAAAGCGGCGATGTTTGGTGCAGATGCTAACTGGGGCAGAGTGCTGTGTGCGATAGGATATAGCAAGGCATCAGTTGATGTCAGCAAGGTCTGCGTATCGTTTGAGTCAGCAAAGGGCGAGATACTCGTGTGCGAAAACGGCGCAGGGGTAGAGTTCTCAGAAGAAAAGGCTAAAGAGATACTGCTTGAAGACGAAATTCTGATTAAAGTATCTGTAGGTGACGGAGAGTTCAGCTCTACAGCTTGGGGCTGTGATTTGACCTATGATTATGTTAAGATAAACGGAGATTACCGTACATAAGGGGTATATTATGCATACTGTAAATTTATCAAATCCTGAGCGTGCTCAGGTGCTTACTGAGGCTCTGCCTTATATCAAGCGCTACAACTCTAAGGTTATCGTTGTAAAATACGGCGGTAATGCTATGGTGGACGATGAATTAAAACAGCAGGTTATGGAAGACCTTGTACTGCTGTGGCTTATCGGCATCAAGGTTGTGCTTGTGCATGGCGGTGGTCCTGATATCGATGATATTATGACAAAGCTTGGCAAAGAGCCTAAGTGGGTAGACGGTCTGCGTGTTACTGACAAAGAGACTGTGGATATTGTGCAGATGGTACTTGCAGGCAAGGTGAACAAGACCTTGGTCAATATGTTGGAGGCCAAGGGTGGCAAGGCGATGGGTATATCAGGTATGGACGGTATGCTCATACAGGCTAAGATTAAGGATGAGAGATTGGGCTACGTAGGTGAGATTACTAACATCAACATAAAGCCTGTAGAAGATTTGCTTGATAACGGATACATCCCTGTTATATCAACTATCGGTTGTGATAAGGATGGTAATGCATATAACATCAACGGTGACACGGCTGCTGCTCACATTGCTGGTGCACTCAAGGCAGAGCGACTGATTATGATGACGGATATTGAGGGAGTACTCAGAGACAAGGATGACCCTGACACACTTATTACAGGACTTACCGTTGAAGAGGCACAGAATCTATACAGAGACGGTACTATCAAAGGTGGTATGATACCAAAGATAGGCTGTTGTATAGAGGCTATCTATAAGGGTGTAGAGAATGTTGTCATTATGGACGGCAGAGTTCCGCACTCTATACTTATGGAGATACTCACCGATGAGGGTGCCGGCACTATGATTAAGGGAGTAAAAAATGAGCGTAAAAAGCATTGATAAGCAGTATGTGATGAATACCTACAACCGCTTTGACTTGGAGCTTGTAAGCGGTAAGGGAGCTACTGTTTTTGATGAAAAAGGCAACAGCTACATAGATTTGACTACGGGTATCGGAGTTACGGCATTCGGGTACTGTGACGATGTGTGGGCAGATGCTGTCAGCAGACAGGTTAACACCCTGCAACATACTTCTAATCTGTACTACACCAAGCCGTGTGCTGTATTGGCACAGAAGATTTGTGACAGAACATCGATGAAAAAGGTTTTCTTCTCAAACTCGGGTGCAGAGGCTAACGAGTGTGCTATCAAAGTAGCTCGAAAGTACGCTATGGACAAAGACTATGACAGATATAATATTCTGACACTTAATAACAGTTTTCACGGTAGAACACTCGCAACTCTTAGCGCTACGGGACAAGGGGCGTTTCACAAGCTTTTTGCTCCTTTGCCACAGGGGTTTGTGTATGCGGATGCCAACGATACACAGGGTGTGATAAGCTGTGCAAAGGCTAACAATGTCTGTGCTGTTATGATAGAATGTGTGCAGGGTGAGGGCGGAGTTATACCGCTTGACTCAGACTTTGTCAAAGATATATATGATTACTGTATTGAGAATGATATTATCTTCATTGTAGATGAAGTACAGACAGGTAACGGCAGAACAGGCGAGCTGTATGCGTATATGCACTATGGTATTACACCTGATATATTTACAACTGCAAAGGGGCTTGGAGGAGGACTTCCGATAGGTGCCTGTGTAGTGAACTCAAAGTGTGAAAACACCTTGGGATATGGCGATCACGGCTCTACCTACGGCGGTAACCCTGTAGCCTGTGCAGGTGCTATAACGGTTATTGATAGAATTGATGAGAAGCTACTAAGTGATGTGCAGAAAAAGAGTGAGTATATCTTTGATACTCTTGAGAAAGCACCGGGAGTGCTGTCTGTTACAGGTAAGGGCCTGATGATAGGAGTAAAAACCGAGAAAGACGTCAAAGAAATTATTGCTTACTGTATGAAAAACGGTGTGCTGTGTCTGTCTGCTAAGGACAAGCTCAGACTTTTGCCACCGCTAAATATTGAATTTGAAACACTTAAGAAGGCTATTGATGTAATCAAAGATGCCTGCAAAAATTAAGGAGAATATTTATGTTGCTTAAAAATAAAGATTTCTTGAAATTACTTGATTTGACAACTAAGGAGATTACATATCTGCTTGATTTGTCTGCAGAGCTAAAGGAAAAGAAAAAGCAGGGTGTACCACACCGCTTGTGCGAGGGCAAGAGTATAGCGCTCATCTTTGAGAAGACATCTACCCGTACACGCTGTGCGTTTGAGGTAGCGGCGGCTGACCTTGGTATGCACCCGACATATCTTGACCCAAGCGGTTCTCAGATTGGCAAGAAGGAGTCTATCGCTGATACTGCACGAGTACTTTCTCGTATGTATGATGCTATTGAGTACCGTGGCTTTGGTCAACAGATAGTAGAAGAGCTTGCTAAGTACTCGGATGTGCCTGTGTATAATGGCTTGACTAATGAATTTCATCCGACACAGATACTCGCAGATTTTCTGACTATAAGAGAGCATTGCGGAGAGCTTGAGGGCAAGAAGCTCGTGTATATGGGTGATGCAAGATATAATATGGGCAACTCGCTGATGGTTGGCTGTGCAAAGATGGGTATGCACTTTGTTGCGTGTGCTCCTAAGAAGTATTTTCCAAATGATGAGCTTGTTAATGAGTGCCTTGAAATTGCGAAGGATACAGGTGCTATACTTGAATTTATAGAGGACCCTATGGTAGCAACCAAGGGTGCTGATGTAATATACACAGATGTGTGGGTATCTATGGGCGAGGCTGATTCGGTATGGGCGGAGCGTATAAGAGAGCTGTCACCATATCAGGTTAACAGCACACTTATGAACAATGCAGGAGCACATTGTAAGTTTATGCATTGTTTGCCGGCTTTCCATGACCTTAATACAAAAATCGGCAAGGATATATATGAGAAATTCGGTATCACCTGTATGGAGGTAACTGACGAGGTGTTTGAGAGTGACCAGTCGATAGTTTTTGATGAGGCTGAGAACCGTATGCACACTATAAAGGCGGTTATCGCTGCAACACTTGCATAAAAAACTAAACCGAGAGGAATCTACCCTCTCGGTTTTTTGTATATTTACAAGTATGCTTTTAGTATGATATAATCACAATATAAGAGTATGACTATAGGAGGCGAGTGTATGGAGCATATTTATGATATGATTATTATAGGCGGTGGCCCTGCGGGCTATTGTGCTGCGTTGTACGCAAGCAGAGCGGGGTTTGACACCTTGGTGCTTGAGCGTATGTCTGTGGGCGGTCAGATGGGACTTACTGATATCATTGATAATTATCCGGGGTTTATAGATGGCATTGACGGCTTTACTCTTTCGATGAATATGATGCAACAGGCAGAGCGCTTTGGTGCAAAGACAGAGTATCTTGATGTGCAAAAGGTTGACTTCTCTGATAGTGTCAAGGTGCTGTACACTTCTTTGGGTGAGAGATATGCTCGCACAATAGTTATTGCGAGTGGTGCAAACCCCAGTGAGCTTGGACTTAAGAATGAGCGTGAGCTTACGGGTAGGGGAGTGCACTACTGTGCACATTGTGACGGCAGATTTTATAAAGAGAAGACAGCGGTTGTGGTAGGTGGAGGAAACTCTGCAGTGAGCGATGCGCTGTATCTGTCAAAGCTGTGTGATAAGGTCATACTTGTGCATCGTAGAGATGTGCTCAGAGCGACAAGGATATATCATGAACCGCTAAAAAAGGCAGAAAATATTGAGATAAGATATAACAGCGTGCTCGCTGATATTGAAGCAGACAGCAAGGTGCAGGGTGTAACACTCATTGATGTTAAAACTAACGAGAAAACTGACATAAAATGTGACGGTGTTTTCATTAGCATAGGCAGAAAGCCTGCGACAGAATTTTTGGCTGATAGTGTAGAGCTTGACAGTAGAGGCTATGTGGTAGCAGATGAAGATACCAAGACTAATGTTGAGGGTGTTTATGCTGTCGGTGATGTGCGTACAAAGGCACTCAGGCAGGTTGTGACTGCTGTGGCTGACGGTGCAGTAGCTGTGCACTTTGCGCAGGAGTATCTCTCAGATTTTGAATAGAATATTGTATATAAAAACAGCCACAAATAAGCGTGGCTGTTTTTTGATTAACATTAATTTAGAGTCCGTTTTTTTGGACACATTAGCTGATATGATTAAATTACAATAAAGATGGAGGTGTTGATATGGGCTTTTTTGATGATATTTTTGCATTTGATTTAGATGGTGATGGTGCGATAGATGATTTTGAAAAAATGTTTGGAGATCATCTTGAGTATCAGGCATTTTGTGATTGCTTTGAAGAAATTGATGATGAGGATGATTTTGATTAATACTGTTTGATATAGATTTGGTTTGTTGTTTTGTGTTTTCCTTTCTAAAAAGAAGGCTCCCACGGTGTTTTCCGTGGGAGCCTTCTTTGTTATTTAAAGGAAACTTTAAAATATCTTGTTAATTAAACAACACCCTGTGCGAGCATTGCATCTGCAACCTTCTCGAAGCCTGCGATGTTAGCACCTTTGACAAGGTCGTATGTGCCGTAGTACTTCTGTGAAGCATCTGCACAAGCCTTGTGGATGTTGACCATGATGTCGTGGAGCTGGTTTAGTACCTGCTCTGATGAGAATACAGTTTTGCCTGCGTTCTGACCCATCTCGATACATGATGTAGCAACACCACCTGCGTTTGCAGCCTTAGCAGGACCAACGATGATGCCGTTGTTCTGTAAGTACTCAAGAGCCTCGTTAGTTGTAGGCATGTTAGAGCCTTCGCACAGATACTTAGCGCCTGAAGCAACGATAGCCTTAGCGTCTTCGAGGTGGATTTCATTTTGAGTAGCGCATGGGATGTAGAGGTCAGCCTGAGCATACTCCCAAGGCTTTTTGCCAGGTACAAACTTAGCGTTAGGGAATCTGTCAGCATATGGAGCAACGATGTTCTGACCTGAGTTTCTAAGGTCGAGCATGCACTGCCACTTCTCCTCTGTGTTTACGCCGTCTTCGTCAATGATGTAGCCGTCAGGACCTGAGATAGTAACACACTTAGCACCTAAATCTGTGAGTTTCTTAGCAGTACCCCAAGCAACGTTACCGAAGCCGGAAATTGCAACTCTCTTGCCCTGCATTGTGTCGCCGTTGTACTTGAGCATTTCTTCAGCGTACCAAACTATACCGTAGCCTGTAGCCTCTGCTCTGCCGAGCGCACCGCCGTATGTAAGACCCTTGCCTGTGAGTACACCACCGTCAAAACGGTCTGTGATTCTCTTGTACTGGCCAAACATATAGCCGATTTCTCTTGCACCAACGCCCATATCGCCTGCAGGTACGTCAGTCTCAGGACCAATGTGTCTGTAAAGCTCAGTCATAAATGACTGGCAGAATCTCATAATCTCTGCGTCTGACTTGCCGTTAGGGTCAAAGTCAGAGCCACCCTTGCCGCCGCCGATTGGCAGACCTGTGAGTGAGTTCTTGAAAATCTGTTCGAAACCTAAGAACTTGATGATACCGATGTATACGTTTGGAGCAAATCTGAGACCGCCCTTGTATGGACCGATAGCAGAGTTGAACTGTACACGGTAACCTGTGTTTACCTGTACCTGACCGTTGTCATCAACCCATGGAACTCTGAATTTTACCTGTCTCTCAGGCTCGCACATTCTCTCTAAAAGTGCCTGCTTCTTGTACATTTCTTCGTTAGCCTCGATAACAGGACGCAAAGAGTTGAGTACTTCTTCTACAGTCTGCAGAAACTCAGGCTCTGTAGCGTTCTTTTCTTTTACTTTAGCTAACACTTCATCAACATAAGACATAATTATTTCCTCCCAAATATTAATACAAATTAAATGTATGTAGATTTTTGCTCTTTGATGTATCCATCTAACGCTTTAAATGGCTAAATCAAAAAACAAAAAATCTTGCACCAATATCATTATAGTGGAAATAATATCGTAATGCAAGATTTTTTCTCATTTTTTCAAAATGTCACAGAAAATATGCTATTTTCGAATAGATTCTGTCACATTTTTGCAATATAGAGGATAAAAGTTGCGTTATTTAGACTTGAGATAGTCGTCTATGCCCTTGGCTGCGATTCGTCCTGCACTCATTGCAAGGATAACGGTTGCAGCTCCTGTGGTGGCATCTCCGCCTGCGTATACTGCCTCTCGTGTGGTCTGGCCAAAGGCATCGGTAGTAAGTATACATCCGTGCTCGTTAGTCATAAGTCCGTCTGTGGTAGAGGCTATCAGTGGGTTAGGTGAGGTGCCAAGCGCCATGATAACCATATCGACATCGATTACAAAGTCGGAGTTTTCTACAGGTACAGGGCGTCTTCTGCCTGATTTGTCAGGCTCCATAAGCTCCATTTTGATACATTTGATTCCTGATACCCAGCCGTTGTCATCGCATATTATCTCAGTAGGGTTTGTGAGCACATCGAATATGATGCCCTCTTGCTTTGCGTGGTGGACCTCTTCTGCTCTTGCGGGGAGCTCTGCCTCGCTTCGGCGGTAGACAATATGAGTCTGAGCGCCGAGTCTGAGCGCTGTACGAGCGGCATCCATAGCAACATTACCACCACCTATGACGGCTACCTTTTTTGCACGCATAATAGGGGTTGTGGAGTTTTCGTCAAAGGCTTTCATTAGGTTACTTCTGGTTAAGTATTCGTTGGCAGAGAATACGCCGTTTGCGTTCTCGCCTTTGATACCCATAAAGCGTGGAAGTCCCGCACCTGAGCCGATAAATACTGCTTCAAACCCTTCATCGAGCAGTTGGTCTACTGTGATAGACTTGCCGATTACTGTGTTTGTTTCTATCTTTACACCGAGGTTTTTTACATTTTCGATTTCTTTAGCGACTACCTTTTCCTTAGGAAGTCGAAACTCCGGTATACCGTAAATCAGTACACCGCCTGCCTTGTGCAAAGCCTCAAATATAGTGACATCGTAGCCGAGCTTTGCGAGGTCTCCTGCGCAGGTGAGTCCTGCAGGGCCTGAGCCGATAATGGCTACTTTTCTGCCGTTTTTGTTTGTGGCAGGCTGTAGTTTTCTGCCTTTTTCCATAGTGTAGTCGGCGACAAAGCGCTCGAGCTTGCCGATAGATATGCTCTCGCCCTTGATGCTTCTGATGCACTCTTTCTCGCACTGTCGCTCCTGTGGGCATACACGGCCGCAGATAGCAGGAAGAGCGCTGTCTTGGCTGATGATATCGTAGGCTGAGTCAAAATCGCCCTCTTTTATCTTGCCGATAAATGCAGGAATGTTGATATTGACAGGACAGCCTGTGACGCATCGTGGGTTTTTGCAACCGATACAGCGGGTAGCCTCTTTGACAGCCTGATGTGCTGTGTATCCAAGACAAACTTCGTCAAAATTTGTAGCACGAACTAAGGGGTCCTGTTCTCTGACAGGGACTTTCTTTAGTACATCCATCAGTGATCACCTCCGCAATGTGAGCAACCACCGTGGTGAGTGTCACCCTCGAGCTCTTTTAGGTAGGCTTTGCCTTCTTCACTCTTGTATATCTGCTGACGTTTCATAGCCTCATCAAAATCAACTTTGTGACCGTCAAACTCAGGACCGTCTACGCAGGCGAATTTGATTTCATCGCCTACTGTGACACGGCACGCACCGCACATACCTGTGCCGTCAACCATAATAGGATTGAGGCTGACAACTGTAGGAATTGAGTATTTCTTGGTAGTAAGTGCGCAGAACTTCATCATTATCATAGGGCCGATAGCTACACACAGGTTGTAGTGTTTGCCCTGTGAGATGAGGTCGTCTATGACATCTGTGACAAGTCCTTTGCTGCCATATGAACCATCGTCTGTAGTTATGTAAAGGTTAGTAGCGACCTGCTTCATCTCGTCAGTTAGGATAAGCATATCCTTGGTCTTTGCGCCGATGATGACATCGCAGTCTACACCGTGGTCATTAAGCCACTTTGCCTGAGGATATACGGGTGCAGTACCTACACCGCCTGCTACAAAAAGTATGCTCATACCCTTTAGGGTGTCTATATCCTTGTCGCATAATTCTGATGCGCATCCAAGTGGTCCTACTATATCACACAGGCTGTCGCCTGCGCTGAGTTTTGAGAGTTTCAGTGAGCCTGCACCCACTATCTGAAAAACAAGAGTAACGGTACCTTTCTCTCTGTTGTAGTCACAGATAGTCAGCGGAATTCGCTCTGCATCCTCGTCACTTCTGACGATAACAAACTGTCCAGGTAGGCAGTAGGATGCTATGCGTGGTGCATAGACATCAAAGTAAAAGATGTTTTGTGCAAGCACCTTAGATTTTGTTATCTGATACATTGTATCACCCTTTTGACACGTAGAGAGTGCCTGTTTATTTCCCATAATATATAATACCGCATTTTTTAATATCTTTCAATGTTTTATCTTAGGTTAATATTTCTAAAAATACCCCTTTTTGTCCGTCAAAAACTATTGCAAATGACCTATATGAATGATAAAATATAAGTATAAAAGTATAGGGGGTATGTATTATGTACTTGATAGCTAACGGAAAGGTAATTACACGAGATAGTGCCAATCCTTACATAGCAGACGGCGGTGTGCTTACAGATGGCACTAAGATAGTCAAAGTAGGAGAAACAGCAGAGCTCAAAGCACAGTATCCGAATGCTCAGTTTGTCGATGCAAAGGGCAACGTCATTATGCCTGCGTTTATCAATGCACATACTCATATATACTCAGGGCTGGCACGAGGTCTTAGTATTAGCGGATATAACCCTACTAATTTTTACGAGATACTTGACGGTATGTGGTGGAACATAGACCGCAAGCTGACACTTGAGGGTACACGCTACAGCGCATATGCTACATATCTTGACTGTATCAGAAACGGTGTGACCACTATATTTGACCACCATGCAAGCTTTTGTGAGATACCTGATTCTCTGTTTGAGATAGCAGATATTGCTAAAGAGATGGGTGTGCGCTCGTGTCTGTGTTATGAGGTATCAGACCGTGACGGTGAGCAAAAATGTGACGAGGCTATTAAAGAAAACGCAGACTTCATCAGATATTGTAAGGACAAAAATGATGAGATGCTATCTGCTATGTTCGGCATGCATGCGTTGTTCACTATATCTGACAAGACCTTTGAGAAATGTGTCAAGGCAAATGACAACATGACAGGTTATCACATCCATATCTGTGAGGGTACAAATGATGTTGAAGATTCTCACAAAAACTACGGTATGTCACCTGTGCAACGCCTGGAAAAATGGGGTATACTCACGAACAAGACAATACTCGGACATTGTATTCATGTAACAGAAGACGAGATGGATATAATCAAAAAATACGACACAATGGTAGTCAATAATCCGCAGTCAAATATGGGTAATGCGGTAGGGTGCTCACCTATACTCAAAATGTATAAAAAGGGTATTATGCTGGGACTCGGTACTGATGCATATACTCACGATATGATAGAGAGTATGAAGTCGGCACTTGCTATTCAGCGTCACCATAATGCTGACCCTAATGTCGGCTTTTGTGAAGTGACAGATATGTTGTTTAAGAATAACGCAGGTATTGCATCTAGATATTTTGATGCACAGTTGTCTGTACTCAAAGAGGGTGCTAATGCAGATGTTGTAGTTATGGAGTATAAGCCGTTCACACCGTTTAGTGATAAAAATATTGACGGTCATATGATATTCGGAATGAATGGAAGACAATGTATAACTACTATGGCAAACGGCAGACTGCTGTACAAAGACAGAGAGTTTGTTGATATAGACGAAGAGAAGATAAATGCTGAAACAATGAAAGTAGCAAGTAAGCTATGGCACAGCATAAACGGATAAGGAGGTCGTTATGAGCGAAAGAATGACACCGATTGGTATCGACAAGATACTACAAAATATAACTACTGAGTATGATGCCTTTGGCACTGTTTACGGTGTTAAGCGCAAGTATATAGCAAAAGACAACAAAGCGCTGTCTGTATTCTCTGAGAAGATAGAGACACCAATAGGACCTGCAGCAGGACCTAACACTCAGCTTGCACAGAATATTGTGGCTGCGTATTTTGCGGGTGCGAGATTCTTTGAGCTGAAAACCGTGCAGACCTTGGACGGTGAGGACCTTGCAAAGTGTATAAGCCGTCCGTGTATCAAGGCTGACGATGAGGGCTATAACTGCGAGTGGTCCACAGAGCTTACTGTATCGCAGGCGTTTGATGAATATGTCAAGGCGTGGTGTATACTGAAAGTTATATCTAAAGCTTATGGCCTTGGTGATAGTAACGGCTTTGTGTTTAATATGAGTGTCGGCTATGACCTCGAGGGAATCAAAAGCAAGAAGATAGATGACTTTATAGAGGGGCTTAAGGACTGCTCTGGTACTGATGTTTTCAAAGAATCAAAAGAAGCGTTGAAAAAATATTATCCAAATCTGTGTGATGATATTGATAGCATGAGTCCGCATGTGTGCACAAGTGTGACCCTGTCAACTTTGCATGGTTGTCCACCTGATGAGATAGAGAGAATTGCGACATATCTTATCAAAGAGAAGGGACTTAATACCTTTATCAAATGTAACCCGACACTCTTGGGCTATGAAACTGCAAGAGAGATACTCGACAGTATGGGATATGATTACATAGCGTTTGATGACCATCATTTCAGAGAAGATTTGCAGTATGGCGATGCGGTAGAGATGTTCAAACGCCTGCAAAAGCTTGCGGATGACTGCAAGCTTTGCTTTGGTGTTAAGCTGTCAAATACCTTCCCTGTGGATGTTAAGGCAGGGGAGCTGCCGAGTGAAGAAATGTATATGAGTGGTAAGTCGCTGTTTCCGCTCACTATAGAAATGGCACATAGACTCAGCAGAGAGTTTGACGGAAAACTGCGGATGAGTTTTTCGGGTGGTGCAGATTACTTTAACTGCAAGGAGCTTTTTGATGCGGGTATCTGGCCGATTACGGTAGCTACCACCATACTCAAGCCGGGCGGATATGTGCGCCTTGTTCAGCTTGCAGAGAAACTAAGCAGCGGTGAGTATAGAGATTTTGTCAAGACGGATACTGATGCGATATCAAAGATGTCGCTAAAGTGCAGAGAGGACAAGCATCATACAAAGCCGATTAAGCCTATCCCTGACAGAAAAATTAATAAGAAAGTACCGCTTGTTGACTGTTACATAGCACCGTGTAGCTTTGGTTGTCCGATAAATCAGGACATACCTCAGTATTTAAATCTCGCAAAGAAGGGTATGTATAAAGAGGCGCTGTCAGTAATCATTCAGAAGAACCCTCTGCCGTTTATCACGGGCACTATCTGTGCTCATCCATGTATGAGCAAGTGTACTCGAAATTTCTACGAGAGCTCTGTTGATATAAGAGATACAAAGCTTGTGTGTGCTAAGGGCGGCTTTGAGGATATAATCAACAGCTTAGAACGTAAGCCTTTGGTAAAGGATAAGAAAGTAGCTGTTATCGGTGCAGGCCCTGCGGGACTTTCGGCTGCATACTTTGTTGCACGAGAGGGTATAGAGGTAACTGTCTTTGAAAAGAGCGAGCACGCAGGTGGTATAGTCCGTAATGTTATACCTGATTTCAGAATAGATGAGAGTGCTATCGATAATGATGTTGCACTGATAAAAGCTATGGGTGCTGATATAAGACTTGGCACAGTAGCGCCAAGTGTAAAGGAGCTCAAGCTACAGGAATATACACATATACTGTTTGCGGTCGGTGCATACAAGCCTCAGCGACTCAATATATCTGACAGAGAGTTGGATGTAATTGAGTTTTTGAGAGATTTAAGAGCTCACAAGGCTGTGAACTTGGGCAAAAATGTTGTTGTTATCGGTGGCGGTAACACCGCAATGGATGTTGCTCGAGCTGCAAAGAGGGTAGACGGTGTAGAAAAAGTAACTATAGCATACAGACGCACAAAGCGTTATATGCCTGCTGATGAGCACGAGCTACAGCTTGCGCTCTCGGATAATGTGGAATTTGTGGAGCTTGTGTCTCCGTTTGAACACAAGGGAGATACCTTGTACTGCAAGCGTATGGAGCTGTCATCGCCTGACAGTAGCGGTAGACGAAGTGTTATAGAGACAGACGAAGTGGTCACAGTACCATGTGATACACTCATAGCATCTATAGGTCAGAAGCTTGACCCTGCTATCTTTGTTGAAAATGGCATTGAGGTAGAAAACGGCAAAGTACCATTTGAGACCAATATAGATGGAGTATACACAGCGGGTGACTGTCTGCGTGGACCATGTACTGTGGTAGAGTGCATTGCCGATGCACAGCGTTTTGCAGATGTTGTTATCGGTAAGAAGCACGTTATGGATATACCTTTGGATGCATATATGAATGCTTTTTCTGCTATGGCTAACAAGGGCGTTCTGCGTGATAGCTGTAAGGGTGTGTCTGAGGGCGAGCGTTGTCTTAACTGCTCTACTGTGTGTGAGAACTGTGTGGATGTATGTCCTAACCGTGCAAATGTGGTTATCACTCTGCCTGATACAAGAAGAGAAATATTGCATGTTGACAGAATGTGTAACGAGTGCGGTAACTGCTCAAGCTTTTGTCCGTATGACAGCGCACCATATAAGGATAAGTTCACTTTGTTTATGAACGAAGAGGATATGTTTGACAGTACAAACTGTGGATTCTGTGTTATAGACAGCAATACTGTGCGTGTACGACTTGATGGGGTCAAAGACTACAGACTCAGCGAGCTTGATAATCTGGGCAAGGACCTCAAGAGCCTTATACTGACAGTTATTAAAGACTATGCTTATTTAGTATAAATTATTGGAGATGAACACGTGAACAAGTTGATTCGTGGAGGAATGGTTGTTTCTCCATCCGGTGTAAAAAAACTTGATATTCTAATAAAAAACAGCAAGATTATCGAAATAGGCAAGAAGCTCAAAGATAAGGATGCCAAGGTAATAGACGCTACGGGTAAGTTTGTGTTCCCGGGATTTATCGATGCACATACGCACTTTGACCTTGAGGTGTCAGATACGGTGACGGCTGATGACTTTAGTTCGGGCTCAGAGGCTGCCTTATGTGGTGGCACAACTACATTCATTGATTTTGCTACACAGAACAAGGGCGAGAGCTTGTCTCAGGCACTCAACAACTGGTACATCAAGTCTTTCTCCAAAACCAACTGTGACTATGGTTTTCATATGGCGATTTCTGACTGGAATGATAGCGTCAAGGACGAGCTGCCTGCTATGATAGAGCAGGGGGTCACATCGTTTAAGCTGTATATGACATACGAGCTGATGATGCTAAGTGATGAAGAGATTTTTGATGTACTTGGCACTCTCAAAAAATTGGGCGGTATAGTGGGTGTGCACTGTGAGAATCACTCGCTTATCAAGTGCCTTGTAAAGAGCGAAAAAGACAAGGGCAACCTTGATGTGAAAACTCACCCCAAGACCCGTCCTAATTTGTGTGAGAGTGAGGCGGTAGACAGACTTCTGTCTATTGCAGGGATAGTTGATGTGCCTGTTGTTATAGTGCACCTGAGCACTAAGGAGAGTCTTGATTGTGTGCGTGTCGCACGCAAACGAGGACAAAAGGTGTTTGTAGAGACGTGTCCGCAGTATCTGCTGATGGATGACTCTAAGTATGATAGTGATGATTTTGAGGGTGCAAAGTTTGTGTGTGCTCCGCCACTTAGAAAGAAATCAGACTCAAAGGCACTTTGGGAAGCGCTGAGAAATGGTGAGATAGATACTATTGCTACTGACCATTGCTCATTTACACTAAAGCAAAAAGAAGCAGGCAAAGAAGATTTCACAAAAATTCCGTGCGGTATGCCAAGCGTTGAGACCAGAGGTGTGCTTATGTATACCTTTGGTGTACACAAAAAGCGTATCACAATAGAGAGAATGTGTGAGCTGTTGTGTGAAAAACCTGCGAAGCTCTACGGTCTGTATCCTAAGAAGGGCAGTATACGTGTGGGCAGCGATGCTGATATAGTTATCTACAACCCTAAGAAGAGCACTATTATCAGTAGCAAAAATCATCATAGTAAGGCTGACTACAGCCCATATGAGAACGTAAAAACCAAGGGTAGTATAGACAGAGTGTTCTTGCGTGGTAAAGAGGTAGTCAGAGATAACACGCTGATAAAGAAAAACAAGGGCAAGTACATAAAACGTAAAAAATCGATGCTGTAAAGCATACAAAAACGCCTCCTGTAAAAAACACAGGAGGCGTTAGTTTTTTGTTATTTAACTTCTTATAAGATGAATGTTACCGACATGCTCAAAGCCTGCTTTCTCAAAGGTTTTGTTGGCGATGCTGTTGCCTTTGTTTGTGTATAGCATAACGCCTTTTGACTCTTTGAGGGTTTTGTGTGAGGCTATGTTTGTGATATAAGAGCCGTAGCCGTTGCGGCGTTCTTCTATAATAGTTGCGACAGAATGCAGACCGCTGTAGTCGCCGTCTTTGTTGCCCAAAACAGCTACAGCAACTATCTTGGAATTTTTGAGCAGAACATAGGTATTGAGCTTTGAGTATTTATCAAAAATCCTCTGTATACGCTTGTCGTTCCACTTGAATTCTTCTTTGAAGGTGCTGTAAAAATCAAGAAGCTGAGGTTTTAGCTTTTTGTTGTATCTCTGTACTGTTACGTCTTCTTTATGCTCAAGCTTTAGCTGTGAGAATTTGTAGACGTTGAGCGATAACTCATCTTTTATCTGATAGTCAAGGTCGTTTGTATATAAGGCAAACATATCGGAGAACACCTGAGCAATATCGGGTTTGACAAAAAAGTACGGCTTGTGGACATTGATCTCGACAACCTTCTTTGCTATAGCCATAATCAGCTCGAGGTTATCGTAGCTATCCTTATGTGTCCAAATCCACACTGCACGGTTGTTCTTTTTGCGACAGATTATTGCATATTTTCCGTCAGAATACAGCTCGTGCTCGTGTTCGTTTCGAATACCTTCAATATAGTTGAACACAAGTCGGTCTTTATCATATTCAGCTGTAGAAAAAATCGGATCATCGTGTGCAATTGCATTAAAAACATAGGTGCTCATATGGTCCTCCTTGCAGGACTTTAGTCTTACTTTATAGTTATGCCGATTGCTTTGAATGCGTTTTCAAATTCTTCTAAATCGTTTGAAGAGTAAACAGGTGAGTCGCAGTTTTTGATGGCGCTGTCGATGTCTTTTAGACCGTTGCCTGTTACTATACAAGCGATGGTTGCGTCCTTTTCTATTACTGAGTTTTCACACAGCTTTTTGAGTCCTGCCATAGAAGTGACACCTGCAGGCTCGCCGAATACACCACACTCTTTTGCTAAGAATTTCTGTGCCTGTCTTATCTCATCATCTGTAACATTGACACAGATACCGTTTGATTCATTTATTGCGTTTATGGCCTTTGTGGCATTTCGTGGAACACCTACCGCGATGGAATCGGCGTAGGTGTTCTCTTCTTGTGGGATGAAGTCCACAGTGCCGTTTTCGACCGCTGTGTTAATCGGACAGCAACCGCTTGCCTGTACGCTGATAAGACGAGGAATCTTGTCAATAAAGCCTATGCTGTACATATCCAAAAGTCCCTTGTAAACACCTGCTATGGTGCAACCGTCACCGACAGACACTGCGACATAATCAGGTGCATTGAAATCAAGCTGTTCGATAAGCTCTAAGGATACGGTCTTCTTGCCCTCTGAAAGATAAGGGTTGATGGCGGCGTTGCGGTTGTACCAGCCGTATTTGTCGATAGCTTTTTTGGATAGCTCAAAGGTGTCTTCGTATGAGCCTTTGACTGCTGTGAGATTGGCACCAAACATCATAAGCTGAGCTATCTTGCCCTTTGGAGCTCGCTGTGGAACAAATATATAGGTGTCAAGTCCTGCTGCTGCAGCATTGCCGGCTAAAGAGGATGCGGCGTTGCCTGTTGATGAACAGGCGATAGTGCTGTAGCCTGCTTCGATTGCTTTTGTCACAGCCATAGCTGATGCTCTGTCTTTGAGAGATGATGTTGGGTTGATGCCGTCATCTTTGATATACAGGCCTTTGATGCCTAAGAGCTTTGCTACATTGTCGCTTTTGTATAGAGGACTGTTGCCTACACGCAGACCGGCAGGGGTGGTGTCTGGTTTTATAGGCAGTAGCTCTCTGTATCGCCACATGGTGTTGTCCTCTCTGTTTTTGAGAACTTCTTTTGTAAATATGGACTTTATATAATCATAGTCATATATTACATCGAGGATGCCACCACACTCGCAGGTGGTGGCGTCTGCTTGTGCCTTATATGTTTTATGACATTTAACACATTCTAAGTGTTTGACGTTTTTCATTAGTATCTCCTTGAAAGATCATAGTATTATAGCTTGTCGATAAGTCCTACTTCTTTATTGAATTCTTCAATGAGAGCGTCAAGTTCAACATACTGCTTGTGTATAGCGTCCCAAGTGTTCTCGGTATCATACCAAAGAGCGTTGAGTTCAGCTACATCTCTTGCTTGCTGTTCTACCCATGTATAATACTTGAGGTTGTGCACACGCTTTCTGTCTGCGTATGTCAGCTCAATGAGGTTATCGGTCTTGAGTGAGAGTATATGGAGCTTGTGGTCGAGCTCTGCCTCTTTAGCGTTATAATCACCGTACATATCATTGAGCTCCTGTACACGTGAGTTGTACATAGAAGCGCTGTCTGTAAGGACTGTTGCTATCACATCGTTTTCTGTGAACTCGTAATACTTAGCCATTTTAATACAGCACAGGATGTTAGCAATACCAGAGATGCCAAGCCATGAGAGCTTATCGACAAATTCTTTGTCCAGATGTAGTTCGTTTGTAAGATATGACTTGCCGTCTTCTGTGTTGAAGAGTCGAAGCAGTCTCTGGCTGTCTTCGTCATCGATAGCGATAGCCATATCTGTGTTCTTGACGTTGTGAATCCAAGGAATGTGCTTGTCGCCGATGCCCTCGATTCTATGTCCGCCAAAACCATTGTTTAAAATAGTCGGGCACTGCAGAGCTTCGCCTACACCGAGTTTTAAGGTAGGGTAGTAGTCCTTGAGATAGTCGCCTGCACTCATAGTACCTGCGCTGCCTGATGTAAAGCACGCACCTGCAAGTCTGTCTTTAGGACCCTTGATAGCTTCGAAAACAGTCTTGAGGGCGTGGCCTGTTACGTTGTAGTGCCACAGTGGGTTGCCCATCTCTTCGAACTGATTGAATACCATTACATCCTTGCGCTGTTTGAGCTCCCATGTCTTGTCAAAAATTTCTTTTACATTTGATTCGCAACCGGGAGTAGCGATGATTTCACCGGCTACGGTCTTTAGCCACTCAAATCTCTCCTGACTCATCTCTTCGGGTAGGATAGCGATAGAGTCACAAGCAAGCAATGCTGAGTTGAACGCACCGCCTCGACAGTAGTTGCCTGTTGATGGCCATACAGCCTTGTGATATGTAGCATCAAACTGACCTGTGACAAGTCTTGGAGCAAGACAGCCAAACGATGCACCAACCTTGTGACAGCCGGTAGGGAACCACTTGCCTACCATAGCAAAGATTCGTGCGTTGACACCTGTGAGCTCTTTAGGAAGCTCTAAGTAGTTAGGTACATCCTGAAACAGACCGCCGTGGTCTTTTGCTTCGTTTTTCCAGGTGATTCTAAACAGATTGACAGGGTCAACATCCCACAAGCCTGTGTGGCTGAGCTTTTCCTTTATTTTCTCAGGTATAAGCTCAGGGTGTTGCATCTGCTTTATGGTTGGAATGATGATGTTGTTTTCTCTTGCTTTTTGAATATTGTGCTGTAGTCCTTCTTTGTTAATTCTTAGGTCAATCATTTTTATCCTCCTGTTTTGTATCTATGTATGAATATAGCGAAAATTTGGAAATGCCAAAAAAGTTTGCGATTTTGTCGCCTGATTTTGTGATGAGCAAAGCTCCCATATCGTTCAGGTAGCGGATAGCTTTGATTTTGTCGTCTTTGTTCATCGTGGTGACAGGCTTGCCAATGAGCTCTACTGACTGCCAGATGAGTTCATCAAGCAGTTCGTTTACATTAGGCATAATTTTTTGCGGAGCATCCTCTGTTATATCGACAGGTGAGACTATCTCGTTTATAGCAAGTGCTGCTGCGTTTAGGGTGGTGATGTCCTGATTGATTGCAAAAATCGCTATGACGATATCGTGCTCATCGTAGATGTATATGGTGCTTGCTTTGATGAGTCTGCCATCAGGGGTCTTCGCAAAATATCCGATGTGGTCTTTGTGCTGCTCTGTGTTGCTAAGCATTTTGAGTTGCTTTAGCACAACGTTTGATGCGCCGTCTCCGATGCTTCTGCCGGTGATGTTGCCGTTCTCTATGTATATTATAGAGTGGTCGGCGGCATCAAGGTCTGTCAAGTCATGCACAACGGTCTCACAATTTGAGCCAAAATGTGTAGCTACAGCGTGTGCAAGCTGACACAAGGTCGTCTTTAAAACATTATTGAGCATCGCTACCCTCCTATCTATAATAGTTAAGTTGTGCTTTTATACCTATATAATAATATAAAGATGCTGTATATTCAATAGATTTTGCAAAAAAATCTAAAAAATTTTTAGATTTTCTAAAATTTTATTTGACATTAGTTGTAAGTAATATATAATATAGGTGTAGGGGTGTTGAAAATGTTTTGGGTAAAACACTCAAATTTATGATAAAGGAGATATGGATAATGAATTTTGACGCTATTAAGAAAGCCGCAGAAGGTTACGAAAAAGATATGACTAAATTTTTGAGAGACCTCGTTTTGATTCCGAGCGAAAGCGCACAGGAAGAAGGCGTTGTCAGAAGGATCAAAGAAGAGATGGAAAAGCTCGGCTTTGATAAGGCAGAGATAGACCCTATGGGTAACGTCCTCGGATGGATGGGAGATGGCGACAAAATCATTGCATATGATGGCCATATCGATACAGTAGGACTTGGAGAGCTTTCTAATTGGGAGTTTGACCCGTACAAGGGCTACGAGACAGATACAGAAATCGGTGGCAGAGGTACATCTGACCAGGAGGGTGGTATTGTATCTGCTGTATATGGAGCAAAGATTATGAAAGATTTGGACCTTATACCAGAGGGTTACAAAATCCTGGTTACAGGTACTGTGCAAGAGGAAGACTGTGACGGTCTGTGCTGGCAGTATATTCACAATGAGCTTGGCATAACACCTGAATTTGTCGTTATTACAGAGCCTACCGACAAGGCAATTTACAGAGGTCATAGAGGCAGAATGGAAATCAGAGTAGAGGTCAAGGGCGTGTCGTGTCACGGCTCTGCACCTGAGCGTGGTGATAACGCTATATACAAGATGGCTGATATTATTACTGAGGTCAGGGACCTAAACGACAGACTTCACTATGATGAGTTTTTGGGCAAGGGCACAGTTACTGTGTCACAGTCGTTCTATAATTCTCCATCACGCTGTGCGGTTGCTGATATGGCTGCTATATCGCTTGACAGAAGACTCACAGACGGCGAGACATGGGAGTCGGCACTTGCTGAGGTCAGAGACCTGCCATCTGTTAAAAAATACGGTGCCGAGGTTTCTATGTATACTTATGAGAGACCATCGTGGACAGGACTTGTGTATCCTACAGAGTGCTACTTTCCTACATGGGTAATACCGGAGGATCACCCTGCTACACTTGCGGCAGTCAATGCGCATAGAGGAATGTACGGCGAACCTAAGGTAGACAAATGGACATTCTCGACAAACGGCGTATCAATTATGGGCAGATACGGTATTCCTTGCATTGGCTTTGGTCCGGGTGCAGAGGCTCAGGCACACGCTCCTAATGAGAAAACCTGGAAAGAAGACTTGGTTAAATGTGCGGCTGTGTATGCAGCTATTCCGTTAAATTATAAAAAATAACAGGAGGATAGATATGAGTAAGACAAAGGATTTTATAAAACATCTTGAGACACTTGATATCTCTAATATGTATGATAATGATTTCTTTCTGACTTGGGACAAAACCGATGACGAGCTTGATGCTGTGTTTACGGTTGCTGATGCACTGAGAGATTTGAGAGAGAGAAATATTTCGACTAAGATTTTTGACAGCGGACTTGCTATATCTAACTTCCGTGATAATTCGACACGTACAAGATTTTCGTTTGCGTCTGCTTGTAATCTGTTAGGTCTTGAGGTGCAGGACCTTGATGAATCAAAGAGTCAGATAGCTCACGGCGAGACAGTACGAGAGACCGCTAATATGATATCCTTTATGGCAGATGTTATCGGTATCCGTGATGATATGTATATCGGCAAGGGTCACACATATCAGAAAGAGGTTGCACAGGCAGTAACTGAGGGTCACAATGACAAAGTGCTTGAGCAAAAGCCGACACTTGTTAATCTGCAGTGTGATATAGACCACCCGACACAATGTATGGCAGATATGCTACACATTATCAACTACTTCGGTGGTGTAGAGAATTTGAAGGGCAAGAAGGTTGCTATGACTTGGGCATACTCTCCGTCATACGGCAAGCCTCTGTCGGTGCCACAGGGTGTAATCGGACTTTTCACACGATTTGGAATGGATGTAGTGCTTGCTCATCCAAAGGGCTATGATGTTATGCCTGAGGTAGAAGAGATAGCTAAGAAAAATGCAGAAGAAAACGGCGGCAGCTTTACTAAGGTGGACACAATGGCACAGGCGTTTGAGAATGCTGACATAGTATATCCTAAGAGCTGGGCTCCGTTTGGTGCTATGGAGAAGAGAACAGACCTGTATGCTAAAGCAGATTTTGACGGTATTGACAAGCTTGAGAAAGAGTTGCTCAAACAAAATGCTGAGCATAAGGACTGGGAATGTACCGAAGAGATGATGAAGCTGACAAAGGACTCAAATGCGCTGTATCTGCACTGTCTGCCTGCTGATATCACAGGCGTATCGTGCAAAGAGGGCGAGGTAGAGGCATCTGTGTTTAACAGATACTTAACCCCTCTGTACAAGGAGGCGTCATATAAGCCGTATATTATAGCTGCTATGATTTTCCTTGCAAAAGTAAAAGACCCTGCAAAAGCACTCAAAAAATTAGAGTCTGTGGGCAAAGAGAGAAAACAGTTTTAATTAAGATTTGCCGACAGGAAACTGTCGGCAAATTGCGTTTATGTATGAGTTTTCGGGTGATATTATGAAGAAGATGAGGATAGTGGTAGCTTTGGGCGGAAATGCTCTGGGCAAGAACTTGTCTGAGCAGTATGTTGCAGTCAGAGAAACCGCAAAGGCTATAGCTGATTTGATAGAATACGGTCACGATGTAATAGTTACCCATGGCAACGGACCTCAGGTGGGAATGATAGATTCTGCTATGGCGGCACTTGCAAGAGAAGATAGCTTTCAGGGCAAAACTCCGCTGTCGGTGTGCGTTGCTATGAGTCAGGCGTATATCGGATATGATATGCAGAACACTCTGCGTAGAGAGATGCGAGAGCGCAATATTCCACGTGCGGTTAGCACGGTGTTGACTCAGGTCAGGGTAGATAGTGAGGATGAGGCTTTTTTGAATCCATCCAAGCCTATCGGAAAATTTATGACTGAATCAGAGGCACAGCGTGCTCATAGAAAATACGGACATATAATTTGTGAGGATAGTGGCAGGGGATACAGGCGTGTTGTACCGTCTCCAATGCCTCAGGAGATTATAGAGCTTGCGGTAGTACGCTCTATGGTAGAGGACGGCAACGTGGTCATTTGTTGCGGTGGCGGTGGTATACCTGTAATTGCGGAAAATGAGCATCTGCGAGGAGTATCTGCTGTTATAGACAAGGACTATGCAAGTGAGCTGTTAGCAGAGCAGTTGGATGCTGATTTGTTTGTTATTCTCACCGCTGTAGAGAAGGTTGCAATTAACTTTAGAAAAGACGACGAGATGTGGCTTGATACAGTTACAGTTGAGCAGGCAAAGGAGTATCTGAGAGCTGGACATTTTGCTAAAGGCAGTATGTACGAAAAGGTTGATGCAGGCGTGATGTTTGCCGCATCAAAAAAAGGCAGAGTAGCGCTTATTACTGAACTTCACAAGGCAAAAGAGGGGCTTTTGGGACTGACAGGAACACGAATAGTTGACTGATAAAATAATTAAAGGGCTTGTGCTATGTAGCACAAGCCCTTTTGTGTTTTTGACTATATTATCTTTTTGCCACGTACAAATTTTGCTACTATGCCGTTTAGGTCAGCACCTAAGTAAACACAGCGTTCGAGTCGCTGTATTGTGGTAAGTGTCTGAGGGTGTGGCAGAATAGAATCATCTATAACTACTGCGTCAAATTCGTAGCCATACTCAAAGCTACCCACCTTGCCAAAGAATTCTCCGCCACCTTTTGTAGCCATATAGAAGCTCTCAGCAAAGGTCAGCGACTTTAAACTATTATCAACAAGGGTGTGATACAGCTTTGATACCTGAATAGCGTCAACCATTGCCCTGAATATTGAGTCGCTCTGACCACCTGCCATATCGCTGCCTAAGCCTACTTTGAGGTTGTTGTTCAGATAACGCTTTATCGGAGCTATACCGGAGCTGAGGTTTGAATTTGATGCAGGGCAATGAGCGATATATACACCTCGGTCTTTTATAAGCTTTTGCTCATCGTCTGTAAGGTGTACACAGTGAGCCATAACGATGTTTGAATTATCCTTTAGTAAGCCATATTTATCATAGGCATCTGTATATGATGTTGAATCAGGACATAAGTCAGATACCCAATTTATTTCGCTCTTGTTTTCTGACAGATGTGACTGTACAGGCAGGTTGTGCTGTGCTTTGATTTTTGCAAGACCATACATCAGCTCGTCTGTGCAACTTGGGATGAATCTCGGAGTCAATATAGGATAGGTGTTTTTGTAGATGTTGTGAGACTCTTTGATAAATTCTTCTGTTAATTTCAATGAGATTTTTGCGTCTGTTTCGCATAGCGAGTTGGGGCAGTTTCTGTCCATATTGACCTTGCCTACATAGCTTACTGTCCCGCTGTGCTCCATAAGGTCCATCAGAAGCTTTGATGATTCTTTGTGCACTGTTGCAAATACACAGGCACGGGTGGTTGCACCGTTTTTGAGAGTATCAGCAAAGATTTTGTATGCTTTTTGTGCGTAGTCTAAGTCGCTGTACTTTGACTCTTCTACAAAAGCTGTGGTATCCAGCCACTGTAGCAGCTCCATATCCATATTGAGTCCTCGAAAAGCAAACTGCGGTGCATGGGTGTGCAGGTCTGTAAGTCCGGGGATGATAAGCTTGTTACTGTAGTCGATAAGCGGTAGCTTTGTGTAATCTTCTGAAAGTTTATCGAATACACCTTGACATATACCGTCTATACACACCAGATACGAGTTGTCGCAGATGTTGATATTTGATTTGTCACAGCAGTAGCAAATATTGCCTTTTAGTACGAAGTTTTTCATTTTTTGCTCCTTTGTACATTTTGCTAAACAGTATATTCTCTATATCTATATTATAATACGAGAAACAGTGGTATTTTTGCAAAAAAGAAACAAAATGCACACATTTTATCCAATTCTATTTAGTGATTATGCACACATTGTACAATAATAACAAAAAAGGTTTAGATATGGGCTATAAATTTGACATATTTTTTAATTGCGTATTCTATTGTAAATATTGTATAATAAAGTTGTTAGAAAAGTGATGTTTTTGGTCAATTATGTAAATGAACGCAAAGATTTATGCAAGTGCTGATTTTACAATTAAATTGAGCAAAATATTGCACTAACTATAATCAATTCCAAAAGGAATAAATTAAGGAGGAAATATTTGATGAAAAAGATTTTAGCATTAGTACTGGCAATGTTACTCACACTTAGCTTGGTAGCTTGTGGTGGTACAGGTGATGCAAACGCTACACCTGACGAGGGTGCAGAAGTAAAAGTAGGTTTTATCTTCTTGCATGATGAAAACTCTACATATGACAAGAACTTCATGGATGCCGCTAAGGTTGCTTGTGAAGAGCTTGGCGTAGAATACGCAATGAAGACTCAGATTCCTGAGTCAGCTGAGTGTACAGATGCTGCTGTTGAGCTTATCGAGGTTGACGGCTGTAACGTAATTTTTGCTGACAGCTTTGGTCACGAGAACTTCCTGATGGAAGCAGCTAAGCAGTATCCTGATGTTGAGTTCTGTCACGCTACAGGTACACAGGCTCACACAGCTGGTCTTGACAACTTCCACAATGCTTTTGCATCTATCTATGAGGGCAGATACTTAGCAGGTGTTGCTGCTGGTCTCAAGCTCAATGAGATGATCGACAATGGCGACATCAAGGCTGAGGAAGCTAAGATGGGTTATGTTGGCGCATTTACATTTGCAGAGGTTATCTCAGGTTATACATCTTTCTACCTTGGTGCAAAGAGTGTATGCCCATCAGTTACAATGGATGTTAAGTTTACAGGTAGCTGGTATGATGAGCAGTTAGAGAAAGAAGCAGCTGAGGCTCTTATCAGTGGCGGTTGTGTTCTTATTTCTCAGCACGCTGACTCAATGGGTGCTCCAACAGCTTGTGAGACAGCAGGCGTTCCTAACGTTTCTTACAACGGTTCAACAGTTTCTGCTTGTCCAAACACATTTATCGTTTCTTCAAGAATCGACTGGGCTCCATACTTCAAGCACATGATCGAGTGCGTACAGGCAGGCACAGCTATCGAGGCTGACTGGACTGGTACAATCGAGACAGGCTCTGTTGTTCTTACAGAGGTTAACGAGAAGGCAGCTGCAGAGGGTACAGTAGAGAAGCTTGACGAAGTTAAGGCTCAGCTCTTAGACGGCACACTCAAGGTGTTTGATACAGCTAACTTCACAGTTGGTGGTGAGGCTCTTACAACATACTTAGCAGATGTTGATACAGATGCTGATTTCACACCTGATACAGAGGTTATCGTTGATGGTATTTTCTGTGAGTCAGACCTTCGTTCTGCACCATACTTTGATGTAAGAATTGACGGCATCACACTTCTCGACGAGAACTACGGCTAATTAATAACATATACAGAGAGGCGGGGTTTCTTGCCCCGCCTCCTCTAAATTTCTGATAGTTTTGAATAATGTATTACCAAAGTTAGTGCATTATTGAAAATTATAAGAGGGAGGGATTGCTTTGGCTAAACAGGCAGCAGTTGAATTAAAAAATATCACCAAAACCTTTGGCGCAAAGGTTGTGGCGAATAAAAATATAAGCCTCAATGCGTATCGTGGAGAGATTCTCTCTATTCTGGGCGAGAACGGTTCCGGAAAGACCACACTTATGAATATGATCGCAGGTATTTATTTTCCTGATGAAGGTCAGATTTTCATAGATGGTAAAGAGGCGGTTATTGCTTCGCCAAAGGATGCCTATGCATATAAGGTAGGTATGATTCATCAGCATTTTAAGCTTGTAGATGTATTTACTGCTACTGAGAACATTGTGCTTGGCATTAATGATGACAAATATAACCTAAAGCGCTCTGCTGAAAAAATCAGAGAAATCTGTGACAAGTACGGCTTTGAGCTTGACCTTGACAAAAAGGTATACACTATGTCTGTATCAGAGAAGCAGACTGTAGAAATTATTAAAGTACTGTACAGGGGTGCAGATATTCTTATTCTGGACGAGCCTACTGCCGTGCTTACACCTCAGGAGACAGCAAGACTCTTTGATGTTTTGCGCCGTATGCGTGATGACGGTAAATGTATTATTATCATCACCCACAAGCTTCACGAGGTTTTATCACTTTCTGACAGAGTATCGGTTCTCAGAAAGGGCGAGTACGCAGGCTCTGTAAACACAAAGGACACCTCAGAGTCTGAGCTGACTGAGATGATGGTGGGCAAAAAGATTGACCTTAACATCAACCGCAGTGAGCCTAAGGATATAACAGAGCGTCTTGTAGTAGAAAACATAAGCTGTGTTAATCGTCAGGGCACTACTGTTTTGGATAAGGTTTCGTTTACTGCTAATGCAGGTGAGATTCTGGGTATTGCAGGCATTGCGGGCTCAGGACAGAGAGAGTTGCTTGAGGCCATAGCCGGTTTGCAGAAGCTCACAGAAGGTAATATTCTGTACAAAGACCCTAACACAGGCGAGACTGAGGACCTAAGAGGTAAATCTCCTGTCGGCATCAGAAATTTAGGTGTCAGAATGTCGTTTGTGCCTGAGGACAGACTCGGTATGGGCTTGGTTGGTAATATGGACCTTACAGATAATATGATGCTTCGAAGCTACCGCAAGGGTAAGACTATGTTCCTTGAGCGCAAGTCACCTAAGAATCTGGCTGAGAAGATAATACAAGAGCTTGATGTTATAACTCCAAGTGTTTCTACACCTGTAAGAAGACTCTCAGGCGGTAATGTTCAGAAGATTCTTGTGGGCAGAGAGATTTCGTCTTCACCTACAATTCTGATGGCGGCGTATCCGGTCAGAGGTCTTGATATCAACTCGTCATATCTTATTTATAATCTGCTTGACCAGCAGAAGCAAAACGGTGTAGCAGTTATCTTTGTTGGTGAGGATATAGATGTTCTGCTCGAGCTTTGTGACCGTATTATGGTTTTATGCGGAGGAGCTGTTACGGGTATTGTAGATGCCAAAACTGCTACAAAAGAGCAGATAGGTCTTTTGATGACAAAAGCTAAAGAAGCAATCGCAGGAGGTGACGCTAATGAGTAATAAATCAGCAACAAAGCACAACCACGAGCCTCTTGTGCATATTGTTAAAAGAGATGAGCTCAAGGGCTGGCAGGCATGGCTTGTACGTATTGCAGCTATTGTGCTTGCTATGCTGTTAGTGGGCGTTATCTCTATGGCGCTTACTAAGGAGAATTTCTTCACAATATATGAGACAATGTACAGAGGTGCATTTGGTAGAATAGAATCAGGCTCTACAGTAATGTTGTGGAACTTCTTGCAGAAGACAGCTATTTTATTGGGTTTATCTCTTGCAGTTACACCGGCGTTTAAGATGAAGTTCTGGAACTGCGGTGCTGAGGGACAGGCTCTGATGGGCGGTCTTGCATCTATGATATGTATGATAGAGCTCGGCAATAAGCTACCATATCCGGTGCTTTTGCTCGTTATACTGGTCACAAGCGTTATCGCAGGTGCTATATGGGCAGTTATTCCTGCTATATTCAAGGCTCAGTATAATACTAACGAGACACTCTTCACACTTATGATGAACTATATCGCTACACAGATTATAAAGTATTATCTGTACATTAAGGGTGGCGGTTCTAACAAGATTAACCCTGTTGATGAGGGTAATCTCCCAATGATTTTTGATAATAAGTATGCGCTCAATGTTGTTATTGTTCTTGTGCTTACTATCTTGGTTTATGTATATCTTAATTACAGCAAGCACGGCTATGAGATAACCGTAGTAGGTGAGAGCCAGAATACAGCAAGATACATAGGTATCAATGTAAAGAAGGTTATTGTTAGAACGATGGTTGTATCAGGTGCTATCTGCGGTATTATGGGTATGCTTCTTGTGTCGGGCACAGACCACTCAATAGATACAAACACAGTAGGCGGTCAGGGCTTTACGGCTATTATGGTATCGTGGCTTGGACAATTTAATCCATTTATTATGATTGTTATGTCTGCGCTTGTCGTCTTCCTTAACCTTGGTACAGGCAAGATGGCTGATACCTGCGGACTCAACTCATCGTTTGCAGATGTTGCGGTTGGTATCGTAATTTTCTTTGTAGTTGGTTGTGAGTTCTTTATCCGTTATTCTGTGAGATTCCGCCACAGCAGAAAGGAGGCACAGGTATGATTATTCAGATAATTACTCGTGCGGTAATGATTGGTATACCTATGCTTTATGGTGCAGTAGGCGAAATCGTTACAGAGAAATCAGGACACCTAAACTTAGGTATCCCCGGTATTATGTATGTAGGTGCTATAAGCGGTGTAACAGGCTCCTTCCTGTATGAGAACGCATGTGGCAATGCTATTGAGAATATGAATCCGTTTTTGTCGGTTTTCATACCACTGATGTGCTCTATCGTAGGCTCTATTTTGATGGGTCTTATCTATAGTTTTCTGACAGTTACACTTAGAGCTAATCAGAACGTTACAGGTCTGGCACTGACTACCTTTGGTATTGGTCTGGGCAACTTCTTTGGTGCTTCACTTATCAAGCTTGTTGATAGTGATATGCCATCTATCGCTTTGACTAAGACAAGTCAGTTCTTCTGTACAAAGCTACCGTTTGCGGATGACCTTGGTTGGTTTGGCGATTTGTTCTTGTCTTTTGACTTTTTGACTTACTTAGCAATTGTTATTGCTCTTGTGGTTTCTTATGTTCTTTCTCGCACACGTGTGGGTCTTAACTTGAGATCAGTAGGTGAGAACCCTGCTACTGCTGATGCAGCAGGTATCAATGTTACAAGATACAAGTATATAGCAACCTGTATAGGTAGTGCTATCGCAGGTCTTGGTGGACTTCAGTATGTTATGGCATATGCTAACGGTGTATGGTCAAACAACGCCTTTGGTGACAGAGGTTGGATGGCTATTGCTCTCGTTATCTTTGCACTTTGGAAGCCACACATTGCTATATTTGGTGCGTTTTTATTTGGTGGACTATGTAACGCTAACAACTATATTCAGGGTCTTGGTACAGAGACTCAGGAGCTGTTTAAGATGCTCCCTTATGTTGTTACTGTTATCGTTCTTGTTATTACAAGTATGCGCAAAAAGCGTGAGCATCAGCCACCGGCACACTTGGGTCTGTCATACTTCAGAGAAGAGAGATAAAACTTATATTGTAATTAAAAACCCCCAACTGATAGTTATCAGTTGGGGGTTCTTTTATTGTACGCTGAACAGTATGTCTGCATATGTAGGATATGGCCAATGCTCTGTAGAGGTGTTTACCTCCATCTCGTCGCCTATTGTTCTGAGTTCTTCCATAGCCTTGACTACATATGTGCTAAAGTACTCTGCATAGTACAGGGCGTTGCCCTCGTACTTTGATGCACAGCCAAGGGTTTCTTCGAGTGCTACTGTTTTCTCAGAGAATTCTGACAGCAAAGCAGAGAGCTTTCTGAGCAATGCGTCTTCTACATTAACAGGGATAGCATCGGAAACTGATTTTTTGGTTATTATCGCATTAGCAAGCTCTGTTGTGTATTTGGATACAGCAGGGATGATGTCCTTCTTTGCCATATCTATCATGGTGAGAGCTTCGATGTTTATAACCTTTGAGTAGTTTGAAAGCAGAATTTCGTATCTTGCTTTTACTTCTTTCTCTCCATAGATGTGATTACGCTCGAATAGCTTGATGTTTTGTGGGCTTATGTAGAGTTTGAGCGCCTGAGGTGTAGATTTGAGGTTGAGTAATCCTCTGCGCTTAGCTTCATCTATCCAGCTCTGTGTATAGCCGTCACCGTTAAAGATAATACGCTTGTGGTCTTTGAATGTCTTTTTGATAAGGCGTCTGCATGCGCTCTCAAAGTTCTTTGCACCTTCAAGCTTGTCGGCAAATTGATTTAGCTCATCAGCGACTATAGTGTTAATCATTATATTAGGGCATGAGGTGTTGAGCGAAGAGCCGAGTGAACGGAATTCGAACTTGTTGCCTGTGAATGCAAACGGTGATGTACGGTTTCTGTCAGATGTGTCTTTCTTGAAATCAGGCAGAGATTCGACACCTGTATGCATCAGCACCTTGCCGTGACTTTCGTAGTCTTCGTTGTTGATAATTGCCTCAACTATTGCCTCGAGGTCATCACCCAAAAACATTGAGATGATAGCAGGTGGAGCTTCGTTTGCACCAAGTCTGTGGTCGTTACCTGCAGTAGCGACAGATAATCTCAGCAGGTCCTGATGTTCATCTACTGCCTTGATGATAGCAGCCAAAAACAGCAAAAACTGGAGATTTTCCTCAGGCTTTTTGCCGGGTTTGAGTAGATTCTCGCCTGTATTTGTAGACAGTGACCAGTTGTTGTGCTTACCGCTACCGTTGACACCCTTGAAAGGTTTTTCGTGAAGCAGACACGCCATACCGTGAGCTCGTGCTAAGGTCTTCATGGTTTCCATAGTGAGCTGGTTCTGGTCAGTTGCAATATTTGTTGTGGTATATACAGGAGCTAATTCGTGCTGTGCAGGAGCTACCTCGTTGTGCTTGGTCTTGGCATATATTCCGAGCTTCCACAGCTCTACATCCAAATCCTGCATAAACTTTGATACTCGGTTTTTGATAGCACCAAAGTAGTGGTCCTCGAGCTCCTGACCCTTGGTGGGACGAGCACCAAACAGAGTTCTACCTGTGAATTTGAGGTCTTTTCTCTGCTCGTATACCTTGCGGTCAATAAGAAAATACTCCTGCTCTGCACCAACATTTGTGGTGACTCTTGTTACATCATCTTTGCCAAACAGTTTCATAATGCGCACAGCCGAGTTGCTGATAGCATCCATAGAGCGAAGCAGGGGGGTCTTTTTGTCTAAAACCTCGCCTGTGTATGACATAAACACTGTAGGTATGTATAGAGATGTATCTTTGATAAAAGCATAGGAGGTGGGGTCCCATGCGGTGTAGCCACGTGCCTCGAATGTAGCACGAATACCTCCGTTAGGAAATGACGATGCGTCACTCTCGCCCTTTGTGAGTGCCTTGCCTGAGAATTCCATAATGATTTTGCCGTCTGTCACAGGAGTCAGAAAGCTGTCGTGCTTTTCTGCTGTGATACCTGTCATCGGCTGAAACCAGTGTGTGTAGTGGGTACAGCCTTTTTCTATTGCCCATTCCTTCATTGCTTTAGCAACAATGTTGGCAACATCTATATCGAGCGACTCGCCGTTTTGGATAGTAGCTTTAACTGCGTTGTATGTGTCCTTTGGCAGACGCTCTTGCATAACTTGCTCGTTAAATACATTGCTGCCAAAAATCTTCTCTACGTCTATCATAGCTATCTCTCCTTTTGCATAGGGTAAAACAAAGCAGGTACCTTAGATTTAAAGCCGTCTTTGGCACCTTCGCAATATAGCAAAGTATAGTATTTCGGTGGTGATTTGTCAAGTTGTTTTGGGGCATAATATCTTTACATTATACTGAGAATGTTATATAATATCTGTATGTAAATACAGCATAGTTTTATACTTATAAAGCTAATAGAGGTGATATTATGCTAAAATTCACAAAAATGCACGGTATAGGCAACGACTATATTTATATCAATGCTATTACTCAGCATATTGATGACCCAAATGCCCTTGCTGTTAAGCTGTCTGACAGACACTTTTCTATTGGCGGTGACGGAGTTATACTCATATGTAAGAGCGATATAGCAGATGCTAAGATGCGTATGTTCAACGCAGATGGCTCAGAGGGCAAGATGTGCGGCAACGGCATCAGATGTGTCGGTAAGTATGTATATGATAACGGCTTGGTAGATAAAAGCAAGGATACTATAACTATCGAAACCCTGAGCGGAATAAAGACCTTGAAGATTACTGCAGTAGAAGGCAAGGCGCAAAAGTTGAGAGTTGATATGGGTAAGGCACAGCTCAAAGCTGAGGATATCCCTGTGGTTTATGATAGCGAAACTGTAATTAACAAGCCACTTGTAGTTAATGATAAAGAATATATGATAACCTGTGTGTCTATGGGTAACCCTCATTGTATTACCTTTGTTGACGAGCCTGATGACATCGTAATAGAGGAGATAGGTCCATACTTTGAGAATCACAAGGCTTTTCCTGACAGAATCAATACTGAGTTTGTCAAGGTTGTTGATGACCATACTCTAAAGATGAGAGTATGGGAGAGAGGCTCCGGTGAGACCTGGGCGTGCGGTACAGGTGCGTGTGCAACTGCTGTTGCTGCTTGTCTTAACGGATACTGCAAGAAGGGCGAGGACATCACAGTACATCTCAAAGGCGGTGACCTTGTCATCAATTACACAGACGATAGAGTGCTGATGACAGGACCTGCTACCAAGGTGTTTGACGGAGAAATTGAGATATAATACTTTGAGCCTGACGGTATGCGCTGTCGGGCTTTTGTTATATAATACTTGAAATAAAACGATTTTTACTGTATAGTATAGGGTAGATTTTTTTAAAAAGGACTGAATGATTATGAAAATTAACAGTAACTACGACAATCTCGTGCCTAATTATCTTTTTGCGGAGATTGCTAAACGTACTAACAAATTCATAGCTGAGAACCCTGACAAAAAGGTTATCAGACTTGGTATAGGCGATGTGACACTTCCGCTTGCACCTGTTGTAATTGATGCTTTCAAAAAAGGCTGTGATGAGCTTGCACATAAGGAGACCTTCAAGGGTTATCCTGACTATGAGGGCTATGCTTTTGTCAGAGAGGCTATATCAGGCTATTATGCATCCTTTGGTGTAGAGGTGGACAAGGATGAGATTTTTGTATCTGATGGTGCTAAGTCTGACACAGGCAACATCGGCGATATTTTCTCGCAGGATAATGTTGTGCTCGTAACTGACCCGGTATATCCTGTTTATGTTGACTCTAACACTATGGCAGGCAGAAAGATAATCTATGCTGAGTCTAACAAAGAAAACGGCTTTTGTGCTATGCCTGATGAGAATGTGCACGCAGATATCATTTATCTTTGCTCACCTAACAATCCTACAGGCTCGGCATATACCAAAGAGCAGTTAAAGGTCTGGGTTGACTATGCTATAAAGAATGACGCTATCATTCTGTACGATTGTGCATACGAGGCGTTTGTGACAGATGACTGCCCACGCTCTATTTTTGCTATTGAGGGCAGCAGACAGTGTGCTATCGAGTTCTGTTCACTATCTAAGACTGCAGGCTTTACAGGTACACGCTGTGGTTATACAGTAGTTCCAAAGGAATTAGAGAGAGATAATCATAATATCTACAACCTTTGGTACAGAAGACAGGCTACTAAGTTTAATGGTGTGTCTTATCCTGTACAGTGTGCAGCGGCTGCTGTTTTCTCACAAGAGGGTCTTCTGCAGATAAAAGAGAACCTTGAGTATTACAAGGAGAACGCTAAGATTATTATGGATGCTATGGATGAGCTTGGTATCTACTATACAGGTGGTAAGAACTCACCATATATCTGGCTTGAGTGTCCAAACGGTATGGGTTCTTGGGAGTTCTTTGACTATTTGCTTGAGAATGCTAACGTTGTCGGCACACCGGGTGAGGGCTTTGGCGAATGTGGCAAGGGCTACTTCAGACTAACATCATTTGGTGACAGAGACAACACCATAGAGGCAGTAGAGCGTATCAAGAAGTTGTTGAAAAAGTAAGATGGCTATAGAAAAGTCCCGCAGATTATCTGCGGGACTTTAGTTTTGCAAAATTTTAATTTAGAACTTGATTTTCTCTTCGATATAAGGTACAAGCTCGTCAATCTTGATTCGTACCTGCTCCATGGTGTCACGGTCACGGACTGTTACACAGCCGTCCTCAAGTGAGTCAAAGTCGTATGTGATGCACAGCGGTGTGCCTATCTCGTCCTGACGGCGATAACGCTTACCGATAGAGCCTGCGTCATCATATTCTACCATAAAGTGCTTTGACAGTTCATCCGATAGAGCCTCTGCCTGCTCGCCTAATTTCTTAGATAATGGCAGTACAGCAGCCTTGAATGGTGCAAGGAACGGATGCAGTCTGAGCACTACACGGGTGTCGTTCTTCTCAGGGTCTACGACCTCTTCGTCATAGCCCTCTGTTATAATTGAGAGGAATAGTCTCTCAACACCGAGTGATGGCTCGATAACATATGGGATGTATCTTGAATTATCTGTAGGGTCAAAGTACTCGAGGCTCTTGCCGCTTGTGTTCTGGTGCTGAGTCAGGTCATAGTCTGTTCTGTCAGCAATACCCCACAGCTCGCCCCAACCAAACGGGAACAGATATTCAAAGTCAGTAGTAGCCTTGGAGTAGAAGCAGAGCTCCTCAGGGTCGTGATCACGAAGTCGCAGGTTCTCTTCTTTCATACCAAGTGAGTATAACCAGTCACGGCAGTATGCTCTCCAGTAATCAAACCACTCAAGATCTGTGCCCGGCTTGCAGAAGAACTCGAGCTCCATCTGCTCAAACTCACGTACTCGGAAGATGAAGTTGCCCGGTGTGATTTCATTTCTGAAAGATTTGCCTATCTGTGCAACGCCAAACGGAACCTTCTTTCTGCTTGTACGCTGAATGTTAGCAAAGTTTACGAATATACCCTGTGCTGTCTCTGGTCTTAAGTAAATCTCAGATTTTGAGTCCTCGGTAACACCCTGAAATGTCTTGAACATGAGGTTGAACTGTCTGATATCTGTAAAGTTATTCTTGCCACAGTTAGGACAAGGGATGTTCTTCTCTGCGATATACTGAGTCATCTGCTCGTTAGTCCAACCTGCTACATTGGTGCCGTCAAAATCTTCGATAAGGTTGTCGGCTCTGTGTCTTGTTTTGCAGTCTTTGCAGTCCATAAGAGGATCAGAGAAACCGCCCAAGTGTCCTGATGCTACCCATGTCTGTGGGTTCATAAGTATAGCAGAGTCAAGGCCTACGTTGTACTTGTTCTCCTGTACAAATTTTTTAAGCCATGCTTTCTTGATGTTATTTTTGAGCTCCATACCGAGTGGGCCGTAGTCCCACGTGTTAGCCAGACCGCCGTATATCTCAGAACCCGGATATACAAAGCCTCTGCCTTTACATAGAGCGACTATTTTTTCCATTGTTTTTTCTGTATTCTTCACAATGTTCCCTCCAATAGCAAAAATTTATACATCTAATATAGTACATTTTTGATGCTCAAATGTCAAGTTTTGGTGTTAATTATGCAGAACAATATGTTGTAAAACTTTATTAATTAACCGCTAAATATTGTGTATTAGAATTAAAGATTACAATTTTCGTAAAAAAGAGTTTTTTTGCATATATTTTGTTGACAAATTGTTTTCTTTGGTGGTATTCTCAGTATGTAGATATCTTTAAATTGGTACAGTGATGCCGACAAGGTTTTTGCAAATCTCATAGATGACTATGCTACCTTGTTTGTGTTTGCAAGCAGGGGTATTTTTTTGTTTGGGAGACAATATATGGAATTCAAAGCAACTATACTTAACGAATCGGATATAGAGCGTGTGCTTTTGAGAATTGCTCACCAGATAGTAGAGAAGAACCGTGGGGTAGACAACCTGTGTCTTATTGGTATCAAGACACGAGGTGTACCGCTTGCAAAGAGACTTGCTGATAAGATTCTGTCTATAGAGGGCAAGATAGTCGATGTTGGAGAGATAGACATCACTCTCTATAGAGATGACCTTGCGCTTGGTGATAAGACTCCTGTTATCAATAACACAAGAGTAGACTTTGAGATAGAGGGCAAGACCGTGGTCTTGGTTGATGATGTAATATTTACAGGCCGTACAGCACGAGCAGCGCTCGATGCGGTTATGAAGCTCGGCAGACCCTCACGCATACAGCTGTGTGTGCTGATTGACAGAGGACACAGCGAGTTGCCTATAAAGGCTAACTTTGTGGGCAAGAACATACCCACCTCTCTTGATGAGAAGGTGCTTGTAAAACTTGGTGAATATGACGGCGAAAACACCGTCACTATTTATAAAAAGTAATCGGAAATAAAAAGAGGAGGAAATTCAAAATGAAATTAATTTACGATGTAAACGACAAGCCTAAGTTTCATCAGCTTGTAGTGTTTGCTATCCAGCAGTTGCTTGCTATTATGGCAGCTACACTTGTAGTACCTGTTATTGTAGGCAATGGTATGAGCCCTGCGGCAGCACTTTTCGGTGCAGGCTGCGGTACACTTGTGTATGTTATTTTTACTAAGCGCAAGAGTCCTGTTTTCTTGGGTTCATCATTTGCATTTATCGGCTCTATGTGTGCTGCGTTTGCAGGTGGCGTTTCTATGGGTCTTGGTTACTTGGGTCTTATCATTGGTGCTTTGTTTGCAGCTTTGGTATATGTAATCATCGCTGTTATCGTCAAGTTTGTTGGCGTTAAGTGGATAGCAAAGCTTATGCCTGCTGTTGTTATCGGACCTGTTGTTGCTATCATTGGCTTGTCACTTGCAGGCAACGCTATCGGCGATTTGCAGAAGGTTAACTACACACAGAATGTTGACATCTCAACTGTACAGGTAGTTCAGATCAAAGAGTCTATTCACGAGGCAGGCGCAGAGAACGTAGAAAACCCTGTTTCTACACAGACTACAGGCTTTGCAGTGCTTAACGAAGACGGTACTGTAAACGACAGTATTACAGTAACTGAGGGCGAGGATGGAGTACTAAGTGCTACTACCCAGCCGGGCTCGTCATATCTCTCTATACTTGTGGGACTTATCACGCTCGCTGTTACTATGCTGTGCTCTGTATATGGCAAGAAGATGGGCAAGCTCATACCGTTTATCATCGGTATTTTAGCAGGCTACGCAGTTGCATCTATCTTCTACGTAATCGGTGTACTCTCAGGCAACGGCGCATGGATGATTATCGACTACTCACCGTTTGTTAATGCATTCTCAGAGATTACACTTTCAAGCTTTGTTGCAGTACCTGACTTTACATTCCTGACAGCTATGGGTGGCTTCAAAGAGCTCAACGGCGCTTATATTGCATCTATCGCTATGGCTTATGTGCCTGTTGCATTTGTTGTATTTGCAGAGCATATCGCTGACCACAAGAACCTCTCAACTATAATCAACCGTGATCTTCTGGAAGATCCTGGTCTTACACGCACACTTTTGGGTGACGGTGTAGGTTCGTTTGTAGGCGCTATCTTTGGTGGTTGTCCTAACACAACATACGGCGAGTCTGTAGGCTGTGTAGCTATCACAAAGTACGCTTCTGTTTACACAATTATTGCAGCAGCATTTGGTGCTATCATAGTATCGTTTATCACACCTTTTGTTGCTTTTGTTAACTCTATCCCATCTTGTGTAATGGGTGGCGTATGTATGGCATTGTACGGCTTTATCGCAGTATCAGGTCTTAAGATGCTCAAGAACGTTGACCTTGATAACAACAAGAATCTCTTCACAGCATCGGTTATACTGATTGCAGGTATCGGTGGACTCAGCATCAGCTTCTTAAACGGAAGTATCACTATCACAGCTATTGCTTGCGCACTTATACTTGGTATACTCACAAACATTATGCTCTCTAAGGGCAAGGACTAATCTGTTCTTGAATTATTCAAAAGTAAAGTTTATATAACAAAAAACGCACCGATTATTTCGGTGCGTTTTTTTATTTAACATTGTTTTATAAGTCTGATATAAAACTCTACTGCACGCTGTGCACATTCAACTCGTATACGCTCGTTGTTGCCGTGAATTGTAGCTCGCTCTTCGCTTGTTAAATCCATAGCAGAGAAACGATAAACCTTGTCTGATATTCTGCCATAGTGGCGACAGTCTGAGCACTGTACCATCAGGTACGGAGATACAAGACAGCCTCTCCATGTAGATGCTACAGCAGATGCAACCTTGTCATATGCATCACAGTCAGTTTGTGATATGCGTGATGGGTTCATACCGTAGATTATCTCTATGGACACAGAGTCATCTTTGACGGTGTTTTTGAGATAGTCAAGTGCACTGTCCATTGTGTCCTCGGGATTTAGTCTGATGTTTGATACCATGAAGGCGCTTGGTGGAATAACATTAGCAGCAGTGCTGCCTTGCATCTGTGTAAATGCAACTGTTGTTCTGAGTAATGCGTTCATCTCGCCACCTTGGAGCTTGCCAAGAAGTGAGAGCACAGGGGAGAATAACCACAGGTTAGCAAATATCATCCTGTATAAAAAGTTTGAGTGTCTGCCTAAGGTGTCAAACATCTCTCTGACAGGTTTTGTGATATGGGACTTGAATGGTTTTGATTCGATTTTAGCGCACGCTTTTGAGAGCACACCTACAGGGGTATGTGGCTTTGGTGCAGATGCGTGACCACCGTTTGATTTAGTGGAGTATCTGACATCCATCATACCTTTTTCGGCTATTCCTATGAGTCCGCATGGCTTTGATACACCGGGGAACACGTTCTCGACTACGGCGCCACCCTCGTCAACAACCAAGCTAAGAGTAATGCCTTTCTCTTCAAAGTAGTCTACGATGTTTTTTGCACCGTTGCCGTTTATCTCTTCTCCGCCGGAGAAAGCAAAGTAGATGTCGTTTTCGGGAGTGAAGCCCTGAGCTATCAGGTGGTCGGCAGCGGACAGCACTCCGTTTAGGGTTACCTTTGTGTCGAGTGTGCCTCTGCCCCAGATAACACCGTCCTCAAGAATAGCAGAAAACGGGTCTTTGTCCCACATATCTTCGTTGACAGGTACAACATCGTAGTGTGCCATCAGTACAGTAGGCTCGCCCTCTGTCTTGCCATGCCATCTAAAGAGCAGGGCACGGTCAGGCAGTCTCATAAATTCGCATTTTTCAAAGACGTTTTTGTATAGAGTCGGCAGAGCGTCTATAAGGGCCTCAAATTGCGAGTCGTCCTCAAGCTCGTGATCACGATAGGATATGGTCTTGAATCTTACGAGTGTACGTAGATTTTCTATAATTTTGTCGCCATCAAAGTTTTCTTCGTTTTCAAAAATTTTGGGTGACGGTTTTTTCGTAAACATTGCGGTGCGTATAAGAATAACAGCAATAAATGCTACAAGCACCGCTAAAATAATATATAAAGCAATCATAGTTTAGAGCATTCCTTTTTTGTACATAATTCTTGCTACACCTACCGTGAACAGTACACCTACAGGTACCATAATGCCAACTGTTGATGAGTTGAGCGCAGGTATAAAGATGAACAGCACGAGCATCAAAATGATAGGCAGGATAGCGAGTTTTACGTTCTTTGATACAAATACCACACCGAGTCCACCGAATAATGCAGGCAGTATCATAGCAAATGCCGGCTCGAGTACAGGTGACTCAAGTATAGGGGATAGCGGTATGATGAGGATAACTCCTAACAAAACTATCAATGTAGTTACAATAGATGATACGGCGATAGATATAGTAGAGATTACCTCGCCTTCTTCGCTTGATGCCTTGACGTTTGCACGCTCCATAGCGTCTACTGCACACGGTAGCTTGATGTTAGAAATATTGCCTGTGACGAAGCTTAGGTATGTGCCACCTGCACCGAGCATCGGTACATAGGTGAAAATCTCTACCAAGCCTACTGCCCAGTACATTGGTAATGTAGCGAGCAGACCTTGTCCTAATGCTTTGAAATTTGGCAAAGCTGAGAAGATAATGCATACAAGCAGAGGAAATGCAAATATCAGCAGACATATAGCAATGCCCCAGCGTTTTCCGTAGTAATGGACAGAATCCATATATGACATATTCTTTTTCATCATCCATTCACCACCTGTAACATTTCTTTTGTGACTTCGTAGCCACCAAACATATCAGAGAAGAGTATAGCAGATGCCATACCGACAATAAGGCTTATAGGCAAAGCATAGTCGTTGAGCCATCTTACTTTGAATTTCATTGATATTACGCCGAGTATCGCCATAATTATAGCGGATGTAGCCATTACGCATACAGGAGTGAGTCCCTGAAGATATCCGTCTGCGATATATGTGACATCACAGAACACAAAGCCCAAGAAAGCAGATATCATACCGAGGAACATAGCGTTGTTGAATATCTCGCCCCACTTCTTGTCTTTGAGTCCTATTTTGCTCATACCGCCCTGAATTTTCTTTGTGACAAATGGTACGAGTATAAGACCCAAAGCTATACCTAAGGTCATAACCCACAGTACTGTTACATACATAGACGGGTCGGTGATAGTCACACCTGCACTCTGATTTGCGGCATTGAGAGCATTTGAGGCTGCGACTGTCTCGTATGAGATAGAGCCGATAACCGAGAGCCTCAGCCACGGTAGTGCAATACCTAAGCTTTTTGATAATGCTACTACACCGACAAGCACTGCTATAGCAGGAGCTATAGTAAATACCGCAGATGACGAGATAGTTTTCTTAACGGTTGAATTTTCGATTCCGAGTTCTTTAGCTCGTTTCATAGCACGCACTAAAAAGAACACTGACTGAGCCAGTACTGCCGCTATGATAACAGCAACTATGACAAACAGAATCGGACTGTTTACGCTGAAATCCATATATATTCCCCTTTTTTATCAGATAAATCAATTATAATATACGCAAGCTGTTATTTCAATTAAATTTGAACAAAATTAAATTTTATTTAGCTAAAATAATACTTGACAAAACAAAGCAGATGTTGTACGCTAAATTTGCAAAAATTAAAAACACCACAGGGGGTGCCAACGCAAAAGTTGGCTGAGATTGAAATGGATGCTTTTCTGACCCTGCAACATTAGTTGCGAACCTGATACGGATAATGCCGGCGTAGGGAGTTGTTTAGTGATTGACACCATACGTTTGTGTGGTGTTTTTTTCATTAAAGGAGTGTTTTTTATGAAAAATGTAAGCGAAAAAACTTTGCGTCTGGTTACATCAGGCGTATTCATCGGTCTGGGCACTGTGCTGTCTATGATTAAGGTGTTTCATCTGCCGTTTGGCGGGTCTGTCACCTTGTTCTCAATGGTGCCTCTGCTTGTGATAGCGTATATGTACGGCACAAGGTGGGGACTTTTGAGTGCTACTGTATATGGTGTGTTACAGATGGTGCTTGGTGCTACAATGAGTCAGGCGTTTGCAGGACTAAGTGGTCCGACAGTAATCATCATGGCGCTACTTGATTACATAGTAGCCTATGTTGTTATTGGTCTTTGCGGTATGTTCAAGGGAAGAATCAAGAACGACACAGTTGCATTTTCTTTGGGCGCTGTAGTTGCTATACTCTTGAGACTTTTGTGCCACTTTTTATCAGGTTGGATACTCTGGGGCTCATACGCAGAGAGCTTCTTTGCAGATATGAATAACAATTTCTCAGCTTTTGTACTGTCAAATTTTGAGGGACAGTTGCTTGCGGCTATGTACTCACTTGTGTACAATGCAGCGTATATGCTACCTGAGCTTGTGATGTCTGTTATAGCTATTGTTGCCTTGATGTCAGTAAAGCCTTTAAGAGAGCGTGTTTTGGGCGGTAACAAAGTAATATGATGTAAAATTTTAGCAAATTGTGAACTTTTGAAAAACTTTGTGAATATTACAGTATTTGTATTGAATTAGCGTCTTTTTGTTGATATACTGCAGTCAGAGAAAGGATTTTTTCGGTGCAGATATGAAAGATAATAAAACGCTGAAAAACAGAATAAAAGCAACCGTTATTAAATGGCTCAAGGTTATATTTAACCCGCGCTTGCTACTATGTTTAGGCATTGCGTGGATGATAACTAATGGTTGGTGCTATATATTTACGGTTGTCGGTACATTGTGTGATATATCATGGATGACTATAGCAGGTGGCGCATATATGAGCTTGCTGTGGGTGCCGTTTACACCTGAGAAATTACTGACACTTATTATAGCTGTATTTTTGCTCAGATTGTTCTTTCCGAAAGACGAGAAAACTCTTGGCACATTAAGAGAAGAGCTGACTGTTTTGAAAGCGACGTTGAGAAAAAAGAGAGAGCAAAGAATAATCAAAAGAAACAAAAAAAGAATGATAAAGCAATAAAAAAGGCTTCAGCATTATGCTGAAGCCTTTTCTCATTCACTATACTTTGACCAGTTTTTGCCGTTATACATATTGTACGAGGAGCTGTAGCTAAGGTCTATGGTCTGAGTACCTCCCCAAACATTTCCATCTACAACTAAGAAAGAATTTGTATCAGGCTGTGGTGTTACTATAAAGGTGTATTTGTATACAGAGCCTTCTACATAGGTCATTGGCGCAAAACCCGTAAGCCCGTCACCACCCCAAGCATATACATATGGAGTGCTCATATTTAGCACAGAATTGTCAAAATAGAAGGTCCACGCATTTTCATAGTCGTTATAAGAGAAGGTGTTCCATGTGCCTTTTGTTGCACTTGTTACGGTGTAGCAGTTGTAGCTACCCATATTTGATGTGACTATGTTGTTGAGTATGGTACCTGTCTGTGTGCATCGTGTAAAATACACGCTCTGGGTGTCTTTAGGAATATATGCCATATAGCACAGAGAGTTTTCACAACGTATCATTTTGATTTTTTCGCTGTCTGCATACACATAAACTTCGGGGTTGTCCTCAATAAACCAACTGTCTGTACTACGCAGATAGATAGTTTTTTCGTTGTCTTTAATTTCGCCCAAAGGTGAGCTTGTGTATTGAGTGAGCTCACCTGAATATATCTTTTGATCCCATTGGTCAGTGGAGTAGTCAGTGGTTGGGGTGAACATCTGTCCTTCTACAAAGCAAGCGATATCCCTTGTTTGCTCGCCCAAGGTGTTATTAAAGATGACAGAGGTGTTGTCGCCAAACAGGGTTATGCTGTAAATGTCAGATGTGCCATCGACTTTGGTAGCCTCTACTCCGGGCCACGAGGTGCTCTCATCGCCCCAGTAGTAAGCATTGACCTTGTCCCAACCCAAAGTGTTTTTGAAATACAGAGTTTTTAGCGGATAAGATTCCCACACCTTTGAATAGTTGAGCATCATTTTCTGGTTTTTGCTGATAGAAAGTCCGTCAGCCGTAGGGTATTGATTATTTTCACCGCCTGAGCCGTTGTTGAATATTACATATGACGTATCTTTTTCAAGTTGATATGAAAGTATATATTCGTATTTATTGTTGGACAGCTTGGTCATTTTTTCACCCGGCCAGTTAGCGTTTACAAGACCCGAGTCGTTATAGATATATACATATACATCCTGCCAGTTTGGAAAGGCTGTCTTGTCAAGATATACACGGGTTTTGTTCTGAGGAATATACTTGGTGTAGGTAGCAGATTCTGTAATTGTCTTTGAGTCTGTTGTTGTAGCGCTCAATGTGACGGTTACGCTTTCTTTGCTATTAAGTGTCTGACCAATGGTCAAGGTGTCACCGTTGTTAAATGGAACCTTTGTGCCATTATCAAGCTGATAGTAAGTGTTGGTACAGTTGTTTGATGTCATAGTTATAGTCAATGTATCTGTATAGAAGTTGGAGCTTGCAACTGATAGTGATACATCGCTTGAATGAGTCAGTCTTTGGGACTCTTTGTTATAAATTACGGCTACTCTGCCACTTTTTACTGTGCCTTTGATAACACCGTCTGATACCGTGAAACTATTGCCTGATACCTGATCAGTATATGTGCCGTCTGCCATCAGGTATGCTCTGGTATTTATTGCTATGTCGTTATCACTTGAGTTTATGATAACGCAACCTTTCTGACCTCTTTCTATCATCAGGACCTTGTTGTTGCCACTTGGGTTAGACATATGTTCAACGGCTTCGCCCATTTCATTTCTGAAGAAGTTTACTTCTACTATCTGGCTGTCTTTGTACAGGTCTGAGCCCTCTACTGAGATTTGGTTGTTGCCCCAAGGGTCCTCAGTTGTGCTACCCATAGGTCTGCTAAAGTACAGTGGTGTGCCACCCTTGCGTGCGGCGATTATAGCCCAAGCTCTTACAGATTCCTGCTCGTCTATATAAGACCATGATTTTTCGTTGCAATAGTTATCGTGTGATTCGACCCAGGTGACTAACTTTTCTGGGTCTATATCGTCAACAAGGTAGTCTTCGATTTCTAAGACATTTAGATTGTCAGTATCTACACATTCTCTGATTTTTTCGCCGTATTTTGAGCAGGTAACATCCATGATTTCTGAGTAGTCTTTCAGTCTGCACACGGATAGGTCGGCTGCATCCTGCAGATTTTCGCCATACTGCCATTTTGCTCCGTTGTTTAGTACTACATTCCAGAAGTCACTTGCAAAAGCAGGGTAGCCCTGCACATAGTCGTCAGGTAACTCGATGAGTTTTGCTGTATCATATCTGAAACCGTCAGCACCTGAGTTTACGCAGTCTACAAGGTAGTTTTTGATCATCTGCTGTACATTAGGGTTCTGAGTATTTAAATCCCACAGGAGACTCAGGGCTCCTTGTGTCTCGTGGTAGCGGTCGTCCTGACTCCACCACATATTGTCCATAGAGTGAAATGCTCCACCTTCTATCTCGGTTACAGACGGGTCGATAGCTTCGTATGTAGATGAACAATGATTTACTACGGCGTCTACTATGATATTCATACCTAAAGAGTGGGCTTTGTCACACATAGCGATAAACTCATCTTTTGTACCGAGCTGGTAGTTACCAATGACAAATTTGGTAGGCTGATAATGATAGTACCACTTGCCTGCACCGTAGATTTGCATACCGCCGTCTTCTCCTACAAGACATTGTGAGATAGGGGAGGTCTGTACTGATGTGAAGCCTGATGCCGCTATGTTTTCTAAGTTCTCGCTTATTGTGTTAAAGGACCAACACCAAGCGTGAAATATTGTGCCTTGCTCAAGGTCTGTAGCAAGACCGTATTCGTTGGTGTTTGCATTTTCATTTATTGATTTTCTGTCAAACTCATCAATGAGCTTAGCCAAAAAACGTTGAATTGTTGTAGCATCGAGGATAGTCAGTTTTTGGTCGTTATCTACATCTGATATAAGCTGAGCATAGCTATCAAGTGATGACAGCTTTGCCAGGTGTCGTTGTATCATTGTAGCATCAAGCACACTGATTTTTTGGTCGTTGTCGGCATCTCCGATAATAACCTTGTTTGTGGTCGATAGTTCTGAGCTTTGTGCAAATGTAGTTGCTGGCATAGCAAGTATAAGCACAGCGATTAAGATGCATATGAGTCTTTTAGCCATGATATCCTCCTTAAAATTGTATTATAATATTGTCTTACAATTTAAATTATAGTACAATATAGGATAGAATCTAATATTATTGTATTTAAAAATTGAATTATTCTACTTTTTGAGCAGGTGAGATATTGTGAGTGATAAGTATTATATAGGTACAAGAGAGGTGGATGGTCCGAGAGTAGAGGGAGTGCCTATCAGACACTACTATTTTGAGTCGGTATCCACAAGACCCCATTGGCATGATGATATAGAAATACTGTATGTGCGAAAGGGTAGTATGACCTACTATATAGCAGATAGAGAGCTTGTTATTAAGAGAGGGGATATTGTTTTGATATCGCCGTTTGTATTGCATTATGGTAAGAGCGATGATAATGAAATAGGTATGAGCGTGTATGTGTTCAAGCCTGAGTTTCTGTGTCCGAGCACTACTCACGAGAGCGTGGCACAGTATTTTAGCCCTATTATCAAAGGTAAGAAGAAACTGCCTGTTGTAATTCACGATAATCACAAGGCACATAGAAAGCTTGCTGAGTGTCTTGACAGGCTTGATAAGGCGGAGAATGAGAAGCACACAGCTTTTGAGCTTGTTATAAGAAACGAGCTGAGTAGATTTATAGCGTTGCTGTATCAGCATAGTCTGATAGAAGATATAGATATTAGCTTTGAGCGTGGTGCAAAGAGCGTCAAAAAAGCGATATCATATATTTCTCGAAATTATACATCAAAGCTTACCGTCGAGGAGCTTGCATCTGTGTGTGGTTTTTCACAGAGCTATTTTATGAGTATATTCAAGCAACATACGGGTATGTCTTGTATTACATATATAAATCAGGTAAAAATAGAAAACGCAAAGGAGTTATTAAAAAACACTGAGCTCTCTATACTTGAGATTTCGGAGCAGACGGGTTTTAACTCAGTGTCGTTGTTTAATCGTACCTTTAAGAAGCTGGTTGACAAGACTCCTAAGGAGTACAGAAAAAGTGATGGTTGATTTTTAGTAAATATAAAAAGGACAGATACCAAAACGGTATCTGTCCTTTTGTGGTGGGCCATCAGGGACTCGAACCCCGGACCAACCGGTTATGAGCCGGTTGCTCTGACCAACTGAGCTAATGGCCCGAACTAACGCAAGTTGTATTATATCAACTAAAAATATGTTTGTCAATCAAAAAGTGTCAAACTTTGTAAACAGTTTGATTATTTGTTCTTATTTCTCAGCTTTTCAAATATAGATGTTGTATCTGTCTGCTTCTCTTCTACTGTTATAGTTACACAGTCGCCCTCTTTGGCATCTTTAAACAGAGCCTTTGGAACAAGGAGCGTTGTTTTGTCAGGCATTTCTACTACAGCTTTGTCGTTTTCAAATCTGTCTATGACAACTCTCATATTCATCCCTCCGTAAGTTTACTTTACATCAGTCAAAAAACTTTGTCAATGTTGTAATTATTCTTGCAAGTGGGAATATATGGATATATAATTAACGAGTAAACTTGTGTAGTTTATAGTATTTTCTTTATTATCCAAACTATAATAATACAAAGGGATGATTATTGATGGAGAAACTGACAGTTAAGAGACTTTATGATTTAGATCATACTATTGCAAGAGAGCTTTTTGAGAGCATCACTTATCCGTGGGAGGCTCTGCCTAAGATTAAGGACTTTATCATTGAGCTTGGACAGAAGCTTGACCGCAATGTTTTTGATCAGGTTGATGATGATATCTGGATAGCAAAGAGTGCAAAGATTGCACCTACAGCAAGCATTACAGGTCCGCTGATTATTGATGAGGATGCAGAAGTCAGACATTGTGCTTTTATAAGAGGCTCTGCAATTGTTGGCAAGGGTGCTGTAGTGGGTAACTCTACAGAGCTCAAAAATTGCATACTCTTTGATAATGTTCAGGTGCCACACTATAACTATGTAGGTGATAGCATCTATGGCTACAAGTCACACACAGGTGCCGGTGTTATTGCTTCAAACCTAAAGAGCGACAAGACTTTGGTCACAGTATTCTGCGATGGTCAGAAGGTAGAAACAGGTGTCAAGAAGTTTGGTGCTATGATAGGCGACTTTGTCGAGGTAGGTTGTAATTCTGTTATGAATCCGGGCACAGTAATAGGCAGAAACTCTAACGTTTATCCGTTGTCATTTGTCCGTGGTTATGTAGAAGAGAACTCTATCTACAAACGTTTGGGCGAGGTTGTTGAGAAGAGATAAACCATATATTGTTGTATATAAAAAAGGAGCTGAGTTACTCAGCTCCTTTTTGTTATTCTTCCTCGGTTTTGGCTTTTAGCTCGGTGATATTGGAGAACAATGGCATAAACTTCTCATTTAGCGTCGTGCCTGTGCAGATGACATCTAAGTTATCCGGTGCATTGGATAGAAAGTCGTATACTTCGCTTTCTAAGACAAATCCGTGTTCGACAGTATCAAAGACTCCGTCAAGTATAAGCATATCAAATTTCTTTGTGAGTACTGTTATTACAGCGCTGTCAAACAGCTCTCTAAACACTTTTGCTACATGAGCTTTGCTCTCTGGCGCGGTGTCTGCTATAAGCTCCATATTAACAGGAGCGCTCGATACGGTTACAGAGCACTTGAGCTCGAGGGCTTTTTTGTCGATGTCATCAATACTCTTGAGAAACTCTACATACAGTACTTTTTTGTCTTTAGCTGTGGCTCTCAGCGCTGCACCTATACACACACAGGTCTTGCCTTTACCGCTTCCATAGTATAAATCAAGCATAGCTATACCCGCCTTTCTGTGCTTATTTTACACCCAAATTTTAGTATTTGCAATTAAAATATTGTAATTGCTGCAGGGTATATATGGGCATTTTGGGTCAAAAAACACTATATTTTGGGTCGAAAATTAAAAATTTCAGAAAAACGCACAACTTTTTTCAGCGAGTCCGGGTGTTTCGTGATTTTTGAATTTCTAAAAATGAAAAATGTTTTTGATAAAAATGCGCAGAAACTCAGTGTTTATCACAAAAACGAGCATTTTGTCGAAAAAATACCTCTTTGTATAATATGCACAAAAATACGCTCGAAAATTCTCTATAATTTCTACACAACAAAATTCAAGATTTTTATTGATTTTGGGTCCTTTATATAGTATAATAACCTGTGCGTGACTGCAATAGATATGCGATGAAGCGGGAGGTTGCGGCAATTTTTGCCGGTTTTTCCGTGGAGTATGTCCGATTTTAAACCGGGCGAAAGAATAACTTTCAAGTGCTTAGTGACACTGGGGTTGCTGTGTCATTATGCTACAAGAGCGCTTTTCACATCCGGTTAACAAGAAAAGTTAATCGGTTTTTTAATGAGAGGGGTGGAAACACCCGGATATGTGGAAAGGTTTTTGACATTACGCCCGCCAACTAAATTTTTAAGGAGGCGACGATATGGCAGTCAAGGAAAAAATCAGGATAAGACTTAAGGGTTACGATCATCAGCTGGTGGACCAGTCTGCTGAGCGTATCGTAGCAACAGCTAAGCGTACAGGTGCAAGAGTTTCAGGTCCTGTACCGCTCCCAACAGAGAAGCAGGTTGTTACTATCCTTCGTGCTGTTCACAAGTACAAGGACAGCCGTGAGCAGTTTGAGATGAGAACTCACAAGCGTCTTATCGACATTTTAAGACCGTCAAACAAGACAGTCGAGGCTCTTATGAGCTTAGAGCTCCCTGCCGGTGTTGAGATTGAGATTAAGTTATAATCTTTTTTCAACCTACCGCAGCGTGATCATGTCGGCATAGCCGACCAATAATCTAACAAGGAGGAATAGATGATGCAGAAAGCATTAATCGGCAAGAAGATCGGTATGACACAGATCTTCGACGAGAAGGGAAAAGTTGTTCCCGTAACTGTTGTTGAAGCAGGACCATGTGTTGTTTCAATGAAGAAGACAGTAGAAAACGATGGCTACGAAGCAGTACAGCTCGGCTTCGGTGACATCAAACCAAAGCACGTTACAAAGCCTTTGCAGGGTCACTTCAAGAAGGCTGACGTTGCTCCAAAGAGAACTCTCAAGGAGTTCCGCTTTGATGACTGTAGCGCATATGAGCTCGGTCAGGTAATCAAGGCAGATTTGTTTGAGACAGGTAACAAGGTAGACGTTACCGGCACCAGCAAGGGTAAGGGCTACGCTGGCGTAATCAAGAGATGGAACTTTGCTCGTCTTAAAGAGACACACGGTTCTGGTCCTGTTGCACGTCACGGCGGTTCTATGGGCGCTTGTTCTTCACCTTCAAGAGTTTGGAAGGGCAAGAAGATGGCAGGCCACCTCGGTGCTGAGAAGGTTACAGTTCAGAACCTCGCAGTTGTAAAGATTGACGCTGAGAACAATTTGATCGCTATCAAGGGTGCTATCCCTGGTCCAAATGGCGGTATCGTTGTTGTTAAGGACAGCGTAAAGGCTTAAGGAAGGAGGAAATAATATGCCAAACGTAGCAGTTGTTGATATGGAAGGCAAGAAGGTTTCTACAGTAGACCTTGTTGATTCTATATTCGGAATTGAACCAAATGCCGCAGTTATGCATCAGCTTGTTGTAAGCTATCTTGCTAACCAGCGTCAGGGTACACAGTCAGCCCTCACAAGAGCTGAGGTATCAGGCGGCGGCAGAAAGCCTTGGAGACAGAAAGGTACAGGTCGTGCACGTCAGGGCTCAACAAGAGCTCCACAGTGGTACCACGGCGGCGTAGTATTTGCTCCAAAGCCAAGAGATTACAGATTCTCTGTAAACAAGAAGACAAGAAGACTTGCTATGAAGTCAGCTTTCTCAACTAAGGCAGCTTCAAGCGAAGTAATCGTTGTTGATTCAATCGTTTTAGATGCTATCAAAACACAGACAGTTGTTAACATGCTCAAGGCTATCGGCTCAGAGAAGAAGGCACTCATCGTATTGCCTACAGTTGACGAGAAGGTTATTAAGTCAGCAAGAAACATCCCTGGCGTTAAGACAGCACAGGTTAACGAGCTTAACGTTTATGACATCTTAAACGCTGATAAGCTTATTATCTGCAAGGACGCACTTGCAAAGATCGAGGAGGTATACGCATGAGAGCACAGGATATCGTAATCCGTCCTATCATCACTGAGAAGTCAATGACAGGTATCGGCGAGAAGAAGTATACTTTCGAGGTTGCTAAGTCAGCAACAAAAATTGACATCGCAAGAGCTGTTGAAGAGCTCTTCAAGGTTAAGGTAGACAAGGTAAACACTGTACACGTAAGAGGTCATCTGCGTAGACAGGGTAGATTTGAGGGCTACACAAGATCTTGGAAGAAAGCTTATGTTACATTAACAAAAGACAGCAAGACTATTGAATTTTTTGAAGGCATGATGTAAGCCTGTAAAAATCAAAAACTAACAGGCAGAATGTATGGGATACGCCATTATCCCGCAAAGCCATCATGAGGAGAGTGAAACAACATGGCTATTAAAGTTTATAAGCCGACCACAAACGCACGTCGTAATATGTCGGTTACTGATTACTCAGGACTTTCAAAGGTTGCTCCGGAAAAGAGTTTGCTTCAGCCATTGAAGAAGAACTCAGGTCGTAACAGCTACGGCCGTATCACAGTTCGTCACAGAGGTGGCGGTAACCGTAGAAAGTACCGTGTAATTGATTTCAAACGTCAGAAGTTCGATGTTGAGGCTACAGTACTCACACTCGAATATGATCCAAACCGTTCAGCATTTATTGCTCTTGTTGAGTATACAGACGGTGAGAAGGCATATATCATTGCTCCACAGGGTCTCAAGGTTGGTGACAAGGTCACAGCCGGCGAGAACGCTGATATCAAGCCTGGTAACGCACTTCCACTTTATGCTATCCCAACAGGTACATTTATCCACAACGTTGAGCTTTATCCTGGCAGAGGCGCACAGCTCGCTCGTGCAGCAGGTAACATGGCTCAGCTTATGGCTAAAGAAAACGGCATGGCACTTCTAAGACTTCCTTCAGGCGAGCTTAGAAATGTATCAGAAAAATGTATGGCTACTATCGGTCAGGTCGGTAACACAGACCACGAGAATGTTAAGATCGGTAAAGCAGGTAGAAAGAGAAACATGGGTTGGAGACCAACCGTTCGTGGTTCTGTAATGAACCCTTGTGACCATCCACACGGTGGTGGTGAGGGTAAATCACCTGTAGGCCGTCCGGGCCCTGTTACCCCATGGGGTAAGCCAGCGCTTGGTTACAAGACAAGAAAAACACACAACCGCTCAGACAAGTTAATTGTTAAGCGTAGAAACAGCAAGTAAGGCAGAAAGGAAGGAACTTAATTATGAGTAGAAGTACTAAAAAAGGACCTTTTGTTCAGCCGGTGCTGCTCAAAAGAGTTCAGGAGATGAACGCAGCTGGTGAGAAGAGAATTTTGAAGACATGGTCAAGAAGTTCTACTATCTTCCCAGAGTTCGTAGGTCACACATTTGCCGTTCATGACGGTAGAAAGCACGTTCCGGTTTATGTAACTGAGGATATGGTTGGTCACAAGCTCGGTGAGTTTGCTCCAACAAGAACCTTCAAGGGTCATGCCGGTGCAAAAACTAGTAGATAAGGCTAAAGGAGAGATTGCAATGGAATCAAAGGCATATTTAAATTATGTCCGTATCGCACCTCGCAAGGTTTCTATTGTCCTGGATTTGATCCGTGGCAAAGACGTTAAGCTTGCAAAGGCTATTCTTGAGCAGACACCTAAGGCCGCTTGTGAGCCGCTTTTAAAGCTGCTTAAGTCAGCTGTGGCAAATGCTGAGAATAACCACGATATGGATGTGGCAAGTCTTTACGTTGCTGCTTGCAGCGTAAGTCAGGGCCCTACACTCAAGAGAATCCGTCCAAGAGCACAGGGAAGAGCTTTCAGAATCAACAAGAAAACTTCTCATATCACACTCGTGCTCAAGGAAAGAGAATAAGGAGGTAAGAGTATATGGGTCAGAAAGTTAATCCACACGGTTTACGTGTAGGTATCATCAAAGATTGGGATTCACGTTGGTTTGCTAACAAGAAGGACTTCGGTGCTACACTTGTTGAGGACTACAACCTTCGTCAGACATTAAAGAAGCAGCTCTACGGTGCTGGTGTCCCAAAAATCGAGATTGAACGTGACGGCAAGAAGGTAAGAATTCACATTCACTGTGCAAAGCCAGGTATGATTATCGGTAAGGGCGGCGCAGAGATTGAGAAGCTCAGACTTCAGTGTGAGAAAATGCTCTCAAAGCCAGTTGCTATCAATATTGTAGAAGTTAAGCAGCCAGACTTAAATGCTCAGCTCGTTGCTGAAAGCATCGCTTTACAGCTTGAGAAGAGAATCTCTTTCCGCCGTGCTATGAAGCAGGCTATCGGAAGAGCTATGAGATTTGGTGCTAAGGGTATTAAGACACAGTGTTCAGGTCGTCTCGGCGGTGCTGAGATCGCTCGTGCTGAGCAGTATCATGAGGGTACTATTCCGCTTCAGACACTTCGTGCAGACATCGACTATGGTTTTGCTGAGGCTAACACAACTTACGGCAAAATCGGCGTAAAAGTATGGCTGTACAGAGGCGAGGTTCTTCATGAAGTTCAGAACAACAGACCTAACAGAAGAAGACCCCGCAAGGAAGGAGGCAACAAATAATGCTGTTACCAAAGCGTGTTAAGTACAGAAGAGTACACAGAGGTCGTATGACAGGTAGAGCATATCGTGGTAACAAGGTTACTTACGGTGAGTATGGCCTCCAGGCATTAGAGCCAGCATGGATCACATCTAACCAGATCGAAGCAGCCCGTGTAGCTATGACACGTTACTGCAAGAGATTCGGTAAAGTATGGATCAAGATTTTCCCTGATAAGCCGGTTACAGCAAGACCTGCCGAGACTCGAATGGGTAAAGGTAAGGGTGCTCCGGAATACTGGGTAGCAGTTGTTAAGCCGGACAGAGTTATGTTCGAGCTTGCTGGTGTAGATGAGGCTACTGCAAGAGAAGCTATGCGTCTCGCAGCTGCTAAATTACCTATTAAATGCAAGTTCATTAAGAGAGAAGAGGAGGTACAGGCATAATGAAAGCATCAGAATTAAGAGAATTATCTGTTTCAGAGCTTGAACTTAAGCTTAAGGACCTCAAGGAGAAACTTTTCAATCTTCGTTTCCAGCTTGCTATAAATCAGCTCGAAAACCCAATGCAGATTCAGGCTGTCAAGAGAGATATCGCGCGTGTATCTACTGTACTGCGTGAACTCGAAGACACTAAAGCATAAGGGAGGAGGACGCAGATATGAACGAAAGAAATATGAGAAAAACTCTTGTCGGTAGAGTAGCATCAGACAAGATGGACAAGACCATCGTTGTTGCTATCGAGGACAGCGTAAAGCATCCGCTTTATAATAAAGTAGTTAAGCGTACAGTTCGCATTAAGGCTCATGATGAGAATAATGAGGCTAAGGTGGGCGATCGCGTAAAGGTTATGGAGACCCGTCCTCTTTCTAAGGATAAGAGATGGAGACTCGTCGAGATTATTGAGAAAGCTAAGTAATTTTGGCTTGAGAAAAAGGAGGAACTTACTGTGATTCAACAGCAGACTTATCTCAAGGTAGCCGACAATACCGGCGCAAAGGAAATTATGTGCATTCGTGTACTCGGCGGTACCAGGAGAAGATATGCCAATATTGGCGATGTAATTGTTGCTTCTGTAAAGAAAGCAGCACCGGGCGGCGTTGTTAAGAAGGGCGACGTTGTAAGAGCAGTTGTTGTACGTTCTGCTAAGGGCGTTAGAAGAGACGACGGTACTTACATTCGTTTTGATGAGAACGCAGCAGTTATTATAAAGGAAGATAAGAACCCTAAGGGTACTCGTATCTTCGGACCTGTAGCAAGAGAGCTTCGTGATAAAGATTACATGAAGATTCTTTCTCTCGCTCCGGAAGTAATATAATGGAGGTGTCATAATGAGTAAAGTTCATGTAAAAACAGGTGACACCGTTGTAGTATTAAGCGGTAAAGACAAGGGCAAGCAGGGCGCAGTTCTTGCAGTTAGCCCAAAAGAAGGCAAGGTCATTGTTGAGAAGGTTAACATGGTATCTAAGCATGTAAAGCCAAGAAGAATGGGCGAGCCTGGCGGAATCATTCAGGCAGAGGGCGCTATGTACGCATCTAAGGTACAGGTTGTTTGCCCACGCTGCAAAAAGCCAACCAGAGTAGGCCACAAGCTCTACGAGGATGGTACTAAGGGTCGCGTTTGTAAGAAATGCGGCGAAGCACTGTAAGGAGGAATAAGAAATGGCAAGACTTAAAGAATTTTATGCTAAAGAAGTTGCACCTGCTCTTATGAAGAAATTCTCCTACAAGAGTGTTATGCAGATTCCGAAGCTTGATAAAATCGTTGTAAACGTTGGCGCAGGCGAAGTTAAAGATAATGCAAAGGTTATGGATGCTATACTTTCTGATCTCGGTCAGATCACAGGCCAGAAGGCTATGGTATGTAAAGCAAGAAAATCAATTGCTAACTTCAAACTTCGTGAGGGCATGCCAATTGGTGCAAAGGTTACACTCAGAGGCGAAAGAATGTACGAGTTCTTAGACAGACTCTTCAACATTGCTCTGCCTCGAGTTCGTGACTTCCGTGGTATTAATCCAAACTCTTTTGATGGTAGAGGTAACTACTCTATGGGTCTTAAAGAGCAGTTGATTTTCCCGGAAATCGATTATGATAAGATAGACAAAGTTCGCGGTATGGACATTTGTTTTGTTACTACTGCGAAGACAGACGAGGAAGCTCGTGAGTTATTGACACTTATGGGCGCTCCATTTGCAAAGTAAGGAGGGATTGTTGTGGCAAAAACTGCTATGAAAATGAAGCAGCAGAGAAAGCAAAAGTTCTCAACAAGAGAATACTCAAGATGTAACATCTGCGGTAGACCACACGCCTACCTCCGTAAGTTTGGTGTATGTCGTATTTGCTTCCGTGAGCTCGCATATAAGGGCGAGATTCCGGGCGTAAAGAAAGCAAGCTGGTAAGCTAAGGAGGTTACAAATCATGCAGATTACAGATACAATAGCTGATTTACTGACACGAATCCGTAACGCTAATTCAGCTAAACACGACACAGTTACAATTCCTGCATCAAATATGAAGAAGGCTATCTGCCAGATTCTTCTTGATGAGGGATATATCAAGAGTTTTTCTGTCGAGGAAGACGGCAAACAGGGTATGATCACTGTTGTTCTCAAGTACGGTGAGGGCAAGACTCCTGTAATTCAGGGTCTTAGAAGAGTATCAAAGCCTGGTTTGCGTATTTACAGCAATGTTGAGGATATGCCAAAGGTTATGAAGGGCCTTGGTATCGCTATCATCTCTACATCTAAGGGCGTTATGACTGATCGTCAGGCTCGTAAAGAGAATGTTGGCGGCGAAGTTCTCGCATTTGTTTGGTAAGAGGAGGTGCGAAAATGTCTCGAATTGGAAGAAAACCTATAAATATTCCCGCCGGTGTAGATGTTAAACTCGAAGACGGCGTTATGACTGTCAAGGGTCCTAAGGGTACACTTACTCAGAAAATCAACCCTAACATGACAGTAGAAATCAATGATGGCATTATTGAAGTTAAGCGTCCTAATGACGACAAGCTCAACCGCTCACTCCACGGACTTACTCGTACACTTATCGCTAATATGATGATAGGTGTAACTGAGGGCTACAAGAAGCAGCTCGAGGTTAACGGTGTAGGTTACCGTGTTCAGAAGCAGGGCAAGCAGCTCGTTATGAACTTGGGCTATTCACACAATGTAATCATGGAGGACACAGAGGACATCACTATTGAAGTTCCTGGTCCAAACTCAATCATCATCCACGGCGCTGATAAGCAAAAGGTAGGTCAGTTTGCTGCCGAGGTTAGAGAGAAACGTCCACCAGAGCCATATAAGGGCAAAGGTATTAAGTACGTTGACGAGCATATCCGCCGCAAGGAAGGAAAAGCCGGTAAGAAGTAATTAAAGGAGTGAATTAACAATGGTAAGTAGACCAGATTCTAAAGCAGCACGTGCACTCAGACACAAGAGAGTTCGTGGTAAAGTAAGCGGCACAGCCGATTGTCCTCGCCTTTGTGTTTTCCGCTCCAATGCTAACATTTATGCTCAGATTATTGACGATGTTAAGGGTGTAACACTCGTATCAGCATCATCACTTGATAAGAGCATCGAAGGCGGTTCTAACAAAGAAGCAGCGAGAGCTGTAGGTAAGCTCCTTGCAGAGCGTGCAGCAGAGAAGAAAATCGCTACAGTCGTGTTCGACAGAGGCGGTAACATTTATCACGGCCGTGTACAAGAGTTGGCCGAAGGCGCCCGTGAGGGCGGCCTCAATTTCTAAGGAAGGGGAGGAATTACTTTGGCTAAGATTTTAGACGCATCAACAATGGAGCTTACAGAGCGCGTTGTAGCTATCAACCGTGTATCTAAGACTGTAAAGGGCGGACGTATCATGAAGTTTGCTGCTTTGGTAGTAGTAGGTGACGGCAACGGCACAGTAGGCTTTGGTATAGGTAAAGCATCAGAAGTTCCTGACGCTATCCGCAAGGGTATAGAGGACGCTAAGAAGAACCTTATGACAGTAGCCCTCAAGGGCACAACAATTCCACACGAGATTATCGGCGCATACGGCGCAGGCAGAGTTTTGATGAAGCCTGCTGCACCTGGTACCGGTGTTATCGCTGGTGGTCCTGTTCGTGCGGTTGTTGAGGCTGTTGGTATCAAGGACATCAGAACAAAGGCTTTACGTTCAAACAATCCATGCAACGTAGTACGTGCTACCCTTCAGGGTCTTGGCGCACTTCGTACAGCAGAGCAGGTTGCTGCTATCCGTGGCAAGTCTGTAAAAGAGATTCTTTAAGGAGGTTGTAAACTATGACAATTAAGTTAGTAAAAAGCTTAATCGGTTCTAAGAAGGACCAGATTGCAACCGCTCATTCTCTTGGACTTAAGAAGATCGGCGATGTAACAACACAGCCGGACAACGCTTCTACACAGGGTAAAGTAGCTAAGATTATCCACCTCGTAGTGGTTGAAGAAAACTAAGGAGGTGCGAGAAATATGAAGTTGCATGAACTATCACCGGTTGAGGGCTCAAAGAAAGAGGTCAAGAGAATCGGTAGAGGACACGGCTCAGGTCAGGGCAAAACAGCCGGCAAGGGTCACAAAGGTCAGAAGGCAAGATCAGGTAAAGGTATGCGTGTAGGTTTCGAAGGCGGACAGATGCCTTTGCAGAGACGTATTCCTAAGAGAGGCTTTAACAATATTTTCGCTAAGAAAGTCGTAGCTGTTAATGTTGGTACTCTCAATAAATTTGAAGACGGCGCAGTAGTTGATGTTGCTGCTCTCGTTGAGGCTGGAGTTGTCAAGAATTCATTTGACAGCGTTAAGATTCTTTCAAACGGTAATCTCACAAAGAAGCTTACTGTTAAGGTTTCAGCTTTTTCCGAAGGCGCTAAATCAAAGATTGAAGCTGCAGGCGGAAAGGCTGAGGTGGTTTAATTGTTTAAGACAATTAGAAATGCTTGGTCTATTCCGGACCTTAGAAAGAAAATTTTATTTACATTGCTCATAATTGTACTGTTCAGAATTGGTTCAGTTATCCCTGTACCATTTCTCGATATGGATGCTCTGTCTGCATTGATGCAGCCTTTGCAGGAGGTTGGCTCTGATGCTTCACAGACACTTGTATCTTATTTGAATACATTGTCAGGTGGTGCGTTTGCTAACGCTACAATTTTTGCAATGGGTATCACACCATACATCAACAGTTCCATTATTATGCAGTTGTTGTGTGTTGCTATCCCTGCTCTTGAGAGACTCTCAAAAGAGGGCGAAGACGGTAGAAAGAAAATCGCTGCAATTACTCGTTATGTAACAGTAGGTCTTGGTCTTATCCAGGGTACAGCTTATTTCTTCTATCTCAAGGGTAACGGCATCACAACTTATGACACAGGTTTCTCTATGGTATTTGCTGCTATAGTAATTATCCTGTGCTTCACAGCAGGTACTGCGTTGATGATGTGGCTTGGTGAACAGATTAACAAAAGCGGTATCGGTAACGGTATCTCAATGCTTCTCTTTGCAGGCATCGTTGCAAGACTCCCATACACTGTCAATGTACTTTCACAGTACTGGCAGATGGGCGAGGGCAGACCAGCGCTTTATGCGCTTGTACCTGTTTGGGTTGTACTGTTCCTTGCAGTTATCTGGGTTATCACATTTATGCAGGATGCAGAGAGAAGAATTCCTGTTCAGTACGCAAAGAGAGTTGTCGGCAGAAAGATGTACGGCGGTCAGTCCACACACCTTCCAATCAAGGTTGCTCTGGGCGGCGTAATGCCAATCATCTTTGCTTCTTCAATTCTTTCTATCCCAAGTACAATCAATATGTTCTTAAAGGTTGAGTCAGGCTTCTGGGCATCATTCCTCGATGCATTCAGCACAGAGGGTTGGCTGTACTCAGTAGTTTACTTTGTACTCATCCTTGCATTTGCGTACTTCTACACAACAATTCAGTATAATCCAATTGAGATGGCTAACAATCTCAAGAATAACAACGGTACTATTCCGGGTATCCGTCCGGGTAGATCAACCGCTGACTTTATTGCAAAGATTTTGTCAAGAATCACACTTATAGGTGCATTGTTCCTTGCGTTGATAGCTCTGCTTCCTATTGCATTCTCAGGTCTCGCTCAGATGCCAGGTCTTTCAATGGGTGGTACATCAGTTATCATTATCGTAGGTGTTGCTCTGGATACTGCTAAGCAGCTTGAGTCACAGATGATGATGCGTCATTATAAGGGCTTTCTTGATTAATAAGTAATAAGGAGTAGAGGATTATGAATCTTATACTTTTAGGCGCTCCTGGTGCAGGCAAAGGCACACAAGCCGCTGTCATCAGTGAACGTTTGAATATCCCTCAGATATCTACTGGTAATATTATCAGAGAAGCGCTGAAAAGCGGTACAGAGATGGGTCTTAAGGCTAAGTCTTACATGGATGCCGGCAAGCTTGTTCCTGACGAGGTTGTTATCGGCATTATCAAGGACAGACTTGCTAAGGATGACTGCAAGGATGGTTTCATTCTTGACGGTTTTCCAAGAACTATCCCTCAGGCCGAGGCTCTGGACGAGATGGGCGTAGTTATTGACAAGGTAATCGATATTGAAGTACCTGACGAAGTAATTGCTACCAGACTTTCCGGACGCCGCGTATGTGAGAAATGCGGCAGACCTTACCACATCGTTGACTTAAAGCCAAGAGTGGAAGGCATCTGCGATGATTGCACAGGCGCCCTTATTCAGCGTAAGGATGACCAGATTGATACTGTCAAAGCACGCCTTGAAATATACCACAGTGAGACTGAGCCTCTTAAAGATTATTATGGGGCACAGGGTAAGCTCTCAGTTGTAGAAGGCCAGAACAAGGTCGAGGAAACAACAGCTCTTACTATGGCTGCATTAGAGGCATAATCTATGATAGTTATCAAGTCTGCACGCGAAATACGACAGATGCAGGACGCGTGCAAATTATCTGCCAGAGCATTGCGCTTAGCAGGTGAGGCCATAGAGCCCGGTGTGTCAACCTTAGAGATTGACACCTTAGTTCGTAAATACATCGAGGAACAGGGGGCAACCCCTTCGTTCCTCGGTTATGGCGGATTTCCTAACAGCGCATGTATATCTGTCAATAATGTGGTTATCCATGGTATACCAAGCAAAAAGACTATACTGAAAGCAGGAGACATAGTCAGTGTCGATGTTGGTGCTTATTTGAACGGCTACCACGGCGACAATGCCTACACCTTTGCTTGCGGTGATATATCCAAGGAAGCTCAGGCTCTGCTTGATGCGACCAAAGAGAGTCTTTATGAGGGTATAAAACAAGCAGTAGCAGGTAACCGAGTCGGTGATATCTCTTCTGCTGTGCAAAGGTATACCGAAGCTCGCAGTTACTCGGTGGTACGAGATTATGTCGGCCACGGCGTAGGTGCGAAACTGCACGAAGAACCAAGCGTACCAAATTTCGGTACACCTCACAGAGGTGTGCGACTGATTCCCGGTATGACTATTGCAATTGAACCTATGATTAATGCAGGTGACCATAAGGTCAGGGTGCTTGATGATGAGTGGACAGTAGTGACTGTAGACGGTTCACTGTCGGCACATTTTGAGCACACCATAGCCATAACACCTGACGGTCCTGTCATTATGACAACCCCTGATTAAGAGGTGCGTATGGATATAGTTGTAGGTACTATTGTAAGAGCAAAGGCCGGTCGTGATAAGGGTGGCTACTTTGTGGTTACCGATGTGCTTAGTGATGATAGGGTCTGTATATGTGACGGTAAACGCCGCAAGCTTGAGTCTAAAAAAACTAAGAACATTATTCATCTTGAGGTGACAAACACCGTCACCGATAAAATCGAAACAAATCGACAAATCAGAAGCTGTTTAAGAGAGTTTCAAGGAGGAAAGTAGCATATGTCTAAACAGGATGTTATCGAAATAGAGGGTACAGTAACAGAAGCATTGCCTAATGCTCAGTTCAATGTAGAGCTTCCTAACGGTCACAAGATTCTCGCTGTTATTTCAGGTAAATTGAGAATGAACTTCATTCGTATTTTGCCGGGCGACAAGGTAACTGTTGAGATGTCTCCATATGACCTGACAAGAGGCAGAATTACTTGGAGATCCAAGTAATAAAAAAACTAATTATTACTAAGGGAAAGGAATGATTAAATAATGAAAGTCAGACCTTCAGTAAAGAAAATTTGCGAAAAGTGCAAGGTTATCAAGAGAAAAGGTAAAGTTATGGTAATCTGCGAGAACCCAAAGCATAAGCAGCGTCAGGGTTAATCTGCAAAAACTATTTACAACTTCGGCAAAGCCCGAAAGACAAATGATAAAATTTAAATGGAGGTGCAATTAAATGGCTCGTATAGCAGGTGTAGACTTACCAAGAGACAAGAGAGTTGAAATCGGACTCACATATATCTATGGTATCGGTAGAAAAACTGCAACAGACATTATTGCTGCAACAGGTGTTAACCCTGACACTCGTGTCAGAGACTTAACAGAAGAAGATGTTTCTAAATTAAGAGAATATATAGACCACAATTGTCGTGTTGAGGGTGACCTCAGAAGAGATGTAGCTTTTGATATCAAAAGACTTATCGAAATCGGCAGCTATCGTGGCTTGCGTCACAGAAAGAACCTGCCTGTAAGAGGTCAGCGTTCTAAGACACACGCTCGTACTCGTAAAGGCCCACGTAAGACTATGGCCAACAAGAAGAAGTAAGGGAGGTAACTAAAATGGCAGTTAAAACAGGTAAGAAGACTGTTCGTCGCCGCCGTGAGAGAAAGAATATCGAAAAAGGCAGCGCACATATTCAGTCAACTTTTAACAACACAATCGTTACTATTTCTGATACACATGGTAATGCGATTTCATGGGCAAGTGCTGGTGAGCTCGGTTTCAGAGGCTCAAGAAAATCAACTCCGTTTGCTGCTCAGTCAGCAGCAGAGACAGCAGCTAAGGCTGCTATGGAGCACGGTCTGAAGTCAGTAGAGGTATTCGTTAAGGGTCCTGGTCAGGGTCGTGAAGCCGCTATCAGAGCATTACAGACAGCAGGTCTTGAGGTAACAATGATCAAAGACGTTACTCCAATTCCTCACAACGGATGTCGTCCTCCAAAGAGAAGACGTGTCTAAATTATTCAGGAGGTAATTAATCTATGGCTAGATATACAGAAGCTGTATGCAGACAGTGCCGCAGAGAGGGCAAGAAGCTTTTCTTAAAGGGCGAGAGATGTTATACAGATAAGTGTGCAATTGCACGTAGAGCTTATGCACCTGGTCAGCACGGTCAGGGTCGTAAGAAGAGCTCAGAGTACGGTCTCCAGCTTAGAGCTAAGCAGATGACTAAGCGTTACTATGGCGTACTTGAGAGCCAGTTCAGAAAGTACTATGGCTTGGCAGAGAAGAAAGAGGGCAAGACCGGTGAGGCTTTGCTTGCTATTCTCGAGAGCCGTTTGGACAACACAGTATATAAGATGGGTTGGGCTTCTTCTCATGCAGAGGCTAGACAGCTCGTTAACCATGGTCACTTCACAGTAAACGGCAAGAGAGTTGATATTCCATCATACCTCACAAAGCCGGGTGAAGTTATCGCTATCGCAGAGAACAGCCGCTCAAGCGAGAAGTTCAAGGCAGTTATGGAGGCTAATGCTTCTAAGCCTGTACCAAAGTATCTCGAAGTAGCTAAGGGTGCTTTCGAGGGCAAGGTAGTAGCTGTTGCTCAGCGTGAAGACATCGACCTCGATGTTGATGAAACTCTCATCGTTGAGTTGTACTCTAAGTAATCCTCAGCCTGTTCGTAAGAACATTTCAAACTTATCAGTACTCATACTGTTAAAGAATTAAGGAGGAATTCACTAATGATAGAGATAGAAAAACCAAGAATCGAAACTGAAGAGTTATCAGCAGACGGTAAGTACGGCAGATTTGTCGTAGAGCCACTTGAGCGTGGATTTGGTAATACACTTGGCAATAGCTTGAGAAGAGTATTGCTTTCTTCTCTCGAGGGCGTTGCTGTTACATCTATCAAGATTAACGGCGTTCTTCATGAGTTTTCTACAATCCCCGGCGTCAAGGAAGACGTTACTGAGATTGTACTCAATATGAAGAGCCTGGTAGCTAAGCTCCACAGTAACGGTCCAAAGATCGTTGAGATTAACGCAGAGGGTCCTTGCGAGGTTACCGCTGCTAATATCAAGTGCGACAGCGAGGTTGAGATATTAAATCCTGAGCTTCACATTGCAACTTTGGGCGAAGATTCTAAATTAAATATGGAAATCACTTTGGATAAGGGAAGAGGCTATATCCCTGCAGAGCGCAACAAGCAGCTTATCGCAGGCGCTGATGTTATCGGTGTGTTGCCTGTAGACTCTATCTACACACCTGTCCTTAAGGTGAACTATACAGTGGATAACACTCGTGTAGGCCAGATTACTGACTATGACAAGCTCACACTCAGTGTATGGACAAACGGCGTTATCAACGCACAGGAAGCAGTTTCTCTTGCTGCAAAGGTACTCACAGAGCACCTAAACCTCTTTGTTGACCTCTCAGACAGAGGCTATAACACAGAGATTATGGTAGAGAAGGATGACAAGGGCAAGGAGAAGGTCTTGGAGATGACTATCGAGGAGCTCGACCTCTCTGTTCGTTCATTCAACTGCTTAAAGCGTGCAGGCATCAATACTGTTGAGGACCTCATTTCTAAGTCTGAAGAAGATATGATGAAGGTTAGAAACCTTGGCAGAAAGTCACTTGAAGAGGTTGTTTACAAGCTCTCAACTTTAGGCTTCAGCCTGCGTAAAGAAGACGAATAAAATTCAAATAATAACTCTTTAAAAAATTGAAAAGGAGTGAGAATAATGCCAGGTACAAGAAAATTAGGCAGAGCAACAGCAGCTCGTACAGCTATGCTCAGAGCTTTGGTTACTTATCTGCTTGAGAACGGCAAAATCGAAACTACAGTTACTCGTGCTAAGGAAGTTTCATCTTTGGCAGAGAAAATGATTACTATAGCTAAGACAGAGACTCTCGCTAACAAGCGTAACGTTATGGCTTTCATCACTAAGGAAGACGTAGCTACTAAGCTTTTCAAAGAGATCGCTCCAAAGTATGCTGACAGAAACGGCGGTTACACACGAATCACAAAGATTGGTCCACGTCGTGGTGACGCAGCAGAGATGGCTATAATCGAGCTTATCTAATTTAATATAAGCATAAAATTAAGCACCCAAGTGAAAACTTGGGTGCTTTTTTTATGTGTTGTATTTTATTTTAGTAAATCTTCAAACAACTTGATGTTGTCGTATTTGTAATCGAGTTCTCCACTTTGTTCTTTCTTTATCACTTCTACAATACGGTCGTTGATAGGGGTAGGGATATCGTAGCGCTTGCCCCACTCGCAAACAACACCGTTTATAGCGTCAACCTCGCATGGTTTGCCTTTTTTGATATCCTGTAGCATGCTCGGCTCTATCAGGCTGTGTTTTTTCATAGCAATTGGCACTATCAGTGATGCTATAGCACGCTTAATAGGGTTGTTGTAGTAGAACAGCTTTGTTATGTCCATACCCTGTACAGGAGCAAAGGTTGCGCCTGTAGCTCTGCCTACATCGATACATTCTTTGATACAACGTACTGCGATTTTTTTAGACTCTTTGTTGTTTACAACATCGCCGAAAGTCCCACCGATTACTGTACCGAGTCCTGAGAATGTAGCATTGATGAGCAGCTTGGACCAGCGTGCGCCTATCAGATTTTCTTCTTCATATACAGGGCACATCAGCTCAAGCAGGTCTTTGACCACTTTAAACTGTTCGTCAGATATACCGTCCATCCTGCCCATATGAAACGACAGCGAGTCAACCTCGCTTGTCAGCTCTACCACACCGGGCTCTTTGAGCGTAGCGCCCCACTCGACAGTACATCCCATCGTACGATTTGTACCCACTATATCTGCTATAAGTGGCTCAGGCAAGCCGTTTTGTAATGTTACGATAACGCCGTCATCTTCTAAATAGTCTTTGAGTACAGACACTACTTCTTTGTTGAACAACTGCTTTGTCATAAGCAGTATGACATCGTATTTGCCCTCCATCTGCTGTGGAGTGATGGCTTTGACAGGAACATTAAGCTCAACCTTGCCGGTAATAGTTGCACCGTTCTCGTTGAGTGCATCAACATGTGCACGGTTGCGGTTGATTAGGTCTATCTCACCGCCGTTTTTAGTTATATAAGCACCGAGCACTGTTCCGAGTGACCCTGCGCCATAGATGGCATATCTTTTCATTTTACATTCTCCCCATAAAAAACTGCCCATATTATACCACAATATGAGCAGAAAAACAGTTTCAATTTCGTTATATAAGGTTAAATATTAGATATAAGACAATATATATGACCACCTGATGCAAGAGGTAAATTATCAGCGAGTGTCTGCCGATAAACTCAAGCGCTCTGCATCTTATTACACTCAGAAATCTTAGCAAATCATATTTTTTGAATATTTGATATATAAAGTAACCTGCTATATATAGAAAAATCCACGGTATCAGCGGTACATAGTCAGTTGACGCAAACTCACTATGCGGAAATCCAAGGTATGCTGTCAGGTTGTTTGCATACAAAAAGTCGGGCAATTCTAAAATTTTAGTATCAAAAAATCCGATATATCCATATGCAACATTTTTAGTGAACGAAAACAGCAGAAAACTCAGCACAAAGCCGAAGATAGCATTTAATTTTAAGAGCACTTTGTCAAGAGCTATCATCAGTATCATAGCAGATGCGATAAAGCTGAGCACACCAAAGAGCACATAGCTACTTGGCATCATAATATAAGTGACAAGGCTGATAAGTACTGAGCCTGATAGTACATATATAGCACGCTTTAGCTTGTGGCTGCCGAGTGCTGAGCAAAATCCTGAGATAAGCACAAACGACCACAGTATGCTCTGCTGAAACACATACGCACCCTGAGTGTGATAAAATGGTATGCTGACCCCATAGATGTATACAAGGTCCCACATAGCGTGATAGATAACCATAGTGATAATTGATAGCGCACGCAAGATATCTATCACGGTGTATCGGTTATTTACTTTTGCTTTTAATTTATCCATAATAACCTCTGCTTATTTGATGTATTTATTATAACTTAATTGCAACATTAGCACAACAAAAATATGGGTTGTTTTGTTGTTGAGTTAAAGTGGTCAAAATTTATTGAAAAACAATAAAAATATATTGACAAACAGCACGTACTGGTGTATTTTAGAATTATAGAATGTAAATATTGGAGGTAATTATGCTTAAAATTTCTAATAAAGCATCGCTTAATATTTCTATAGTTTTAGCTGTAGTGTTTTTTGTTGCGTGTATTATAGGTTTGTTTGTTATGCCTACGTTGGTAGAGTTGCTTATTAACTTGCCGGATAATATAGGAAACAGAGACAGCATAACTGAAACAGGCAGAATGATTGTACATATACTTGCATATCTACTTATTTTTGTATTTATCTTGGCTGACGTACTTGCATTTTGTATTTTACATAGAGTAAAAAAAGGTTTGGTGTTTACCATAAAAAGCGTGTCATTAATCAGAGGACTTTCGTGGTCTTGTGTACTTATGTGTTTTGTGTGTTTAGGCTTAGGTGTGTATTTTCAACTTGCATTTATAGTTGCCTTTCTCGCTGTTTTTCTTGGACTATGTATGCGTGTTGTCAAGAATGTAATTGAACAAGCTACACTTATAAAGTCAGAAAACGACCTGACAATTTAATGTGAGGTGTAGTTATGATAGTAATAAATTTAGATGTAATGATGGCAAAGCGAAAAATGTCGCTTAATGAGTTATCAGAGAGGGTAGGTATCACACTTGCTAACCTCTCGATATTGAAGAATAACAAAGCCAAGGCTATACGCTTTTCAACGCTTGATGCTATTTGTAAGGCGTTAAATTGCAAGGTTGAAGACATTATTGAATTTGTAAACGATTAAAATCTTAAAGAGTGTTATGGTATGAAATTGAAGTCATTTAATAAGAGGGTTTCTATCTGGCAGTATATGAGTGTTGCCTTGTCGATGCTTATGGTGATATGTTCAACAATGATAATTGTTTTGCAATCAATAGACATTTATTTTAACTTGTTTTCTTACGGTTCTTTTATGTTCGATTTTCTTGATAAGTATAGCGATATTTTCACTTTGTTGTTGTTTGATTTTGGTGCACTTTTGTCAAGTATGGTACATGAGAATCTGGCGCTTAATGTCATCGTCACTATTATCTCTCTTTTGATATGTGTAGCATTAGCATTTTCTTCGTTTGTTTTATGTAAGCCTAAAGCAAAGATAGGTATAACTGTCTGGATAGTTGTTGCTGTATCAGAGTTGTTAATTAGTTTGTTTATAATGAGATTATATGCTTTTTATATATTTGTGTTTGCTGTGAGATTTATATTGTTGCTTTGTTTTATAATGTCACTTAAATATGTAAATACGAATTATGAGTATTATGATTTATAGTGAGCAGATATTTCAGGAGGAATTTATGAGTATTGAAAATAATCAAAATAAAAATTTGTGCGAACATCTGCTTGTTAATCAGAATAATATATTTACAAACCAACAGTTGATTATTCAAAAACCTCAAAAACAAAAAAGGATATATACTGTAATTGAGGTTGTTTTTGCGTGGTTTTGTATCTTATTTGGTTATCTTGTGTGCAGAGTATCACCTGTAGTAAACAACACCTTTGGTGGTTTTTTGTTTGTTTTGCTACTTTATATAGGCACAGTAGTTTTTGCATTGATTGGTGGCAGAAGATTGACTTTTTCTTCTATAATTGTAGCGCTGTCTGCTATGATTATGAATATATCGCTTGTGGTTTCTGGCAACAGTTTTCTGCATTTTTTCTCATATACATATGCACTTGTATGTTACTGTTATTTTCTGTATTCAGTATATGGCAAAGATAAAAAGAAGCTATTATGTGATTATGTTATAGTTGATTTTATCAAGGCTTTGTTTGTTGTGCCGTTTATGTCTTTTGCGAGTTTGTTCTCTGCAATATTTAGTTCAAAGACCAAGCGTGGCGCAAAGCTTGTACTAAAGATTTTTTTAGGCATAGTAGTAACAACAATACCTACACTTATCATTTTATTTTTACTTTCATTTGATAAAGGCTTTGTAGATATAATTAAGAAAATATTTGATTTTGAGATAGGTGATATCTTTTATCATATTGGCAGTATAATCTTGGGTGTACCGATAGCAATGTATATATATTCCTTGTTTATTAGTTCAACAGACAACAAGGCAGAGAATGTGCTTAATAAAATCTCGTGCTATAAGACGATGTCTGCCGTCAAGAAAGCTCCTTGGGTAACAGTACTTGCATCTGTTATACCAATACTGTTTTTGTATATAGTATTTTTTGTGTCACAGTGGAGATATTATATCTCAGGCTTTACAGGAGTGTTGCCAAAAGATTTTGATTATGCGCAATATGCAAGAGAAGGTTTCTTTGAACTTTGTGTAATTTCGTTTATTAACTTGCTTATAATATTATGTATTATTGCGTTTATGAAAAACAAATCAACTTTTTCATCTGTTTTGCTTAAGATATTATGTGTGACTTTTTCTGTATTTACTTTGGTGTTAATAAGTACGGCTATTGCAAAAATGGTGATGTATATTGATTGTTACGGACTGACCCAGAAGCGTGTGTACGCAAGTTGGTATATGATTATATTGGTAGCAGTTTTTGTGCTTATAATACTAAGACAGTTTATAAAAAAGCTAAAAGCGGTTGCTGTATCGCTTATGGTTGTAGTTATAATGTTTGGTGCACTTGCGCTTTCAAATGTTGATGAGCAGATTGCAAATTATAATGTGAACAGATATTTTGATGGCAGTTTGAAAACAGTAGATGTGTGGACACTTTATGAGCTTGAGGCTTCTGCAATACCTTCGATGACAAGGTTGTATGAGCATCTTGATAAAGAGGAGAAACTGTCAACAGATGAACAACAGATGTACGAAGAGTTATCTGGTATACTCAAGAATAAATCAATCGAATACAGTACAGATGAGCCTACACTTTTTGAGTTTAATTTACAAAATTATAAGGCTATGAAATTACTTGAAGAAAAAGATTTTTAGAATAAATACCCTCTGTAAAAAGAGGGTATTTATTATTATCTGCTCTTCATCATTGGTTATGCTCGATATGAAAGATTGAAAAAATCTTTCATCTTCTTGCTATACGATTCTTCCTCTCTCCAAAATACGTTATTTTACGGGTTACTGTACGAAATCTCTTACGACCATGAGTAAAAAGAAAACCGCCGACTCAAAAAAGTCGGCAGTTTTCTT
>JAZQBV010000012.1:0-48861 GCA_045545935.1 Ruminococcus sp.
TGTAATTTCTTGAGTTTTTTACTCAAAGTAATTACGGGTTCTCACTTACTTTTCGTTGTTTAATTTTCAAGGTCCTTTTGTCCGTTTTAACTAAAAGACACGGTCGAAAACTGTCATAATAAACAAGTTTTTGGTGCCTCCGTTTTTTGCGGAACATTTGAATTATACTGCAAACGAATATTAAAGTCAAGGCTTTTTCTAAAAAATTTTTTCTTTTTTTTAACTTATTTTATGACCACCAAATATTGAATATCAATGCTTAGTAATCCACTATATATAGAAACAAATATTGACAATATTTTTACATTGTGCGATAATATATATTATATATGGTATAGGAGGCACAAAGATGGCATTTTGTATGATGTGTGGCAACAAGCTCCCTGATAATGCAAAGTTCTGTCCCAAATGTGGTATAAAAATAAACAACGAACAAGCTGCGCAACAACCCGCTGTGCCAGAGAGCCCAAGTGCAACAAATACAGACACTGTAGCAAACAGCAATCCTGCACAATTTTACAACAGTTACCCACAAAACATAACTACCCCGGCAAAAAAGCGCACGATCTCAAAAGGCGCTATAATAGCTATCATTATATCTGCTGTTGCTGTCATAAGCACTATAGTGAGTCTTATTGTATGGGCAATTGTTGACGCATACTATGATAATCAATACGAAAGCTACACAAGCATAGTTTCTGACAACTATGAGCAAGATGACGAATATGTCGATACTGACAGCTATGCTGCCAAAGAAGATGACAACGCATACGAAGACGAATCAGATGATTATGTCAACAATATCCAAGCTATGTCTGCCTATGCAGGAGAAATCGTAAAAGGACTTGCCGATAGTGACTATTATGTAGATGAGGGCTTGTACAAATCGTGTGCTGTGCTGTCAGACGCAAACGCAGATGATATATACGAGCTGTATCTTGTGTATCACAAAAAGACTAACGGCTTGGTAAGCGCTCACTATGAGGTGTGGTCACTCGAAATCGGCAACGAGAGAATGCTTGATAGCGGAAAATTATACGATGAAGTGGGTGGAAACACCGGCTCGCTGAAGCTATGCGCAAACGCAGGAGATATTTATGTCGGAATTATCAAAAGCACGCCTGAGGGCGATAACATAAACGAGTGTGCTGATTTCAAACCGCTCGACTCATTAGGTCAACCAAACAAAGACGCTCACGGCTTTGCGGTTACATCGTCAGGCTCAAAGAAATACTACGCTATGGACGGCGAATCCGTAACCTACTCAAAGTACAAAGAGGAGTACAATAAATACTACACCCTGTGCTCACTCCCGGACAACCCGGACGACAGCGCTCTTGTTATGACATTCGAAGAGTTTATTACCATATATGGTTAATTTTAGGAGGCAAATATGAACCAGACAGAACAAATCTACAACCCGTTTGCACAAAATATTGCGATAGTTAAATCGTATTTCAAAAAGTCCACCGTTCTCGCTCAGGGCATACTTTACATATTGTCCGCTATAGCAAGCGTAGTGACAGCCGTAATGATGTCGGACGTTTTCAACACTATGTTTGATACTATGCTGGGTATCCCTGAAGTTACAGCAGAAATGAGCTTGGGCGAGTACGAAAGCTTCAAGACGTTTGCTGATATATATACATCAATTTTACCTATAGCATCCGTAATCCCTGCTGTTGTTATTGCAGGTTTATTCGCTACAGGTTTTATGCTGCTGTACTTTAAGAGCAAAAACGATAATTCTGACCCTAAGTCAGGCGCAACGATACTCTTTGTATTGTCTATCTTGCAGTTGATTCCTGTCGCTTTTATGTGTCTAATTTTCTTGTTAGTTATTGTTATATTGGCAGTAGTTCTTATTGTTTCAAGCTCAGAAAACTATATGAACAGCGCAGACCAAACAGGTGTTACTGTAATTTTAGTTATTTATCTTGTGCTCTTTGTTATAGTAGGTGGCATAGCGCTCACTTACTCTATCAGCAGACTAAAATACTACAGCTCAGTAAGAAAGAGTCTGACTACTGTAAACCTCACCTACAAAGGTGCAGGTCTGTATGGTGTGTTCACTATAATTTACGGTGTCTATACCGCTATCAACAGCCTGTCATCACTTGTGTTTGTGCCTTTTTCAAGAGCAATGTTAACTTCACTTGAGTCTGAATTTTCAACAAGTGCCCCCGAATATGTAATAACTCTCTTTGAAAAGATATTTGATTCTCTTTCTCCGTTTATAGCAGTAAGTGTTGTTGTATCGTTGATTTCAGCGACTACGCTTATTATTGAAGCCGTAATTGCACTCGGATACAAAAAACACATCGGCGCATACACCGAGGGCTACACCAATGCAAATTACGAAGAAAGCACCCCAAGTCCTCAATACTCTGCACCACAGGTACAGCAGTCGAGCGTGCCGTTTATAGACACAACTTTGGAGAGCACCAAGATGCCAAACCCATCTGTTGATACAGAGGCTCTGTACAACACTTGTCCAAACTGTAACTGTCAGATAAACGAAAACAGCCTGTTCTGTAGCAGCTGCGGACAAAAACTAAAATAAGCAAAAAGAAAAAGCACTTACCTAAAAATGGTAAGTGCTTATTTTTTGCAAACATATCAGAACTTCTTGAACTCATCAATGATTTCATCGTAGTTGTAGGAAGAGCCTGTAGGATAAATAGCAAGGAACTTGCCGCTGTCGCTATACACGCCATTGACCTTTCTGATTCCGAGCACTGTGTATGTGCCATCCTCCTTAATGCTATCATATACAGCCTGTGCTTCGTCAGGTGTGCTGTCCGTATACAGTTCGTAGAACTCTACAAAGTTAGAGCTGTCAAGCTCGTATCTGATGCCCGATTTTGCACCGATAACCTCTGCGTTTGTAACAGTGGTTGCGTCATTTTTGTCGCTTATCAGCTCCATATCAACGAGGTATTTCTGCATACCCTTGAAGTCCTTATCATAATCGCCTATGTTAACCTTATTGGTCTCTTCGCTCTGAGCTGTAGCCTCTGTAGCGCCGGGTGCGTGTGTAGTATCGATACTGCAAGCAGTAAGTGATACTGCAAACAAAACAACAAGCAATAATGCTATAATCTTCTTCATTGTAGTTCCTCCGAATAAAAAATCATAATGCTATTCTACATTATTTTACTTTTTAAATCAATAGTATTATAATAAGCGTATAAAGACCATTTGTCAAAATAATTTTTTTGGAGTCAGTATGAGATACATATGTTCACTGATGCGCAACGCAATAGATACCTACAATATGATAGAGAACAACGACAGGATAGCAGTCGGTGTTTCAGGTGGCAAAGACTCGCTTGTGCTACTATACGGCCTGCATCTCTTGCAAAAATTCTATCCCAAAGAATTTACTATCGTTGCTATAACACTTGACCCTTGCTTTGAGAACAAGGACAGCGACTTCTCAAAAATAGAGGAGTTCTGCAAAAATCTTGACATCCCCTACTATATAAAGAGAACCGAGCTGTACAAGGTCGTGTTTGAAAACAGAGAAGAGAAGAACCCCTGCTCTCTGTGTGCAAGAATGAGACGTGGGATACTGCACGATATGGCGATAGAGCATGGCTGTAACAAGATAGCTCTCGGTCATCACAAAGACGATGCGGTTGAGACCTTCATGATGAATCTTTTAAACGGAGCCACGCTCTCTTGTTTCTCTCCTGTGACTTATCTGTCTAACAAGGATATCTACATGATACGCCCTATGATAGCCTTGAGCGAAAAAGAAGTAGAAAAAGCCTGCTACAAAAACAACCTGCCTGTCACAAAAAGCAACTGTCCTGTGGACAAAGAGACAAACCGAGAAGAAACAAAAAATCTGATAAAAACTCTCGAGCAAAGCTACCCACAGCTAAAAGACAAGATAATAAACGCTATGAAAAAAGCAGACATCAGCAACTGGAACGCTGAAAAATAAAGAAAGAGCATCCGTAACACTACGGATGCTCTTTATATTATTGCGGTAATTTGCAAACATCTATCCACATATCAAACTGCGAAGTCTCTTCGAGTTGTTTTAGTGTGAGCTCGATAGCAGAGTTCGATGACCCCACCGCCGGAAACACCGTCTCGAAACGCTCGAGCGACTTGTCAAGATAAACAGTCACACCCTCGTTGACACCAAACGGACACACTCCGCCAACTGCGTGACCGACAAGCTCTTCGACCAAATCAAAAGGTATCATCTTAGCTTTGGTGTGAAACTGCGCCTTGTACTTTGGGTTGTCAATCTTTGAGTCACCTGCACACACAATGAGCACAGGGCTGTCATCCACTAAAAACGACAGAGTCTTTGCGATACGCTGGGGCTCTACCCCTACAGCCTGTGCCGCAAGCTCAACTGTAGCACTTGACACTTCAAACTCAAGCACCTGTGTATCAAGCCCATACTTCTTTAGGTGTGCTCTTGCTCTATCAATCGACATCCTGCTCACTCTCCTTAAGAGCAATACCGAGCACATCGAGGCTCTCTGTATCTACAACCGATGGGCAATCACTCATCAGCTCGCTTGCGTTCTGCACCTTAGGGAAGGCTGTAACATCACGCAGAGAGTCGCACTTGCACAGTATCATGGCAATACGGTCAAGACCTATGCCCATACCACCGTGTGGCGGTGCACCGTACTTGTATGCTTCTACAAGGAAGCCAAACTTTGCCTGTATTTCTTCGTCAGTAAGCTTGAGCGCCTTGAACATCTTCTGCTGGAGCTCATAGTCAGTAATACGAATAGAGCCAGAGCTTAGCTCTGTGCCGTTTAGAGTCAGGTCGTAGGCTTTTGCTATAACCTTTCCCTTGTCGGTATCAAGATACTCCAAGCACTCCTCCTTAGGCATAGTGAAAGGATGGTGCATAGCCACCCACTCTGAATTTTCTTCGTCATACTCAAAGAACGGGAAGTCTACTATCCATACAAATTTGAATGTATCAGGGATGATGTCAAGCTTCTTTGCTACATTGAGTCTGAGTGCACCGAGTGTAGGCAGGGTTACTGAGTCCTTGTCGGCAACGATGAGCACAACGTCTCCCTTTGTTGCTCCTACTTTTTCGAGAATCCTCTCAAGCTCGCCCTCTTTCATAAACTTAGAGAAGCTACAAGATGGGGTGTCCTCTACCCATCTGACAAACGCCAGACCTTTGGCACCAATACCACGCACAAATTCTGTCAACTTGTCTATCTCTTTACGAGTCAAAGTAGCGGCTGCGTCTTTTGCAACAATAGCTCGTACAGAGCCACCGTTTGATACAGCATCAGAGAACACCTTGAACTCTGTGTCCTTGACAACATCAGAAAGGTCTGTTATCTCCATACCAAAGCGCACGTCAGGCTTGTCAGAACCAAAGCGGTTCATCGCATCCTTGTATGTCATACGCTCAAACGGAGTCTCCAAGTCCTGATTGAGAACTTCCTTGAATAATCTCTTGAACAGACCCTCGTTAATCTCTAATATATCCTCAACATCGACAAAGCTGAGCTCCATATCTATCTGAGTAAACTCAGGCTGACGGTCAGCTCGCAGGTCCTCATCTCTGAAACACTTTGCAAGCTGAATGTATCTGTCAAAGCCTGACAGCATAAGCAACTGCTTGTATATCTGTGGTGACTGAGGAAGCGCATAGAACTTGCCGTTATGAATACGTGATGGCACGAGATAGTCTCTTGCGCCCTCCGGTGTAGACTTAATAAGCATAGGGGTCTCTATCTCGATAAAGCCGTTCTCGTAGAAATAGTCTCTTGCTACCTTGGCTATCTTTGAACGCAGGTAGAGATTATCAAACAACGGCTTTCTTCTCAAATCGAGGTATCTGTACTTTAGTCTGATATCCTCGCTTGTCTTTGAGTCGTCAACTATCTCAAACGGAGGTGTCTGTGCCTTTGACAAAACTCTGAGGTCTGTGACCTCTATCTCGATATCGCCTGTTGCTATCTTGTCGGTCTTTGAGCTACGCTCACGGACAACACCCTTTGCGCACAGAACATACTCGCTACGACAAGAAAAAGCTTTGTCAAAAATCTCTTTGTCAGTTGTATCTGTAAAAGCAAGCTGTACGATACCTGTGCGGTCACGCAAATCAATGAAGATGAGCTGACCCAAGTCTCTTTGACGCTGTACCCAACCACAGACTACTACCTCTTTGCCTACATCTTCTATTCTTAGGTCCGAGCAGTAATGTGTGCGCTTCAGACCGGTCATAAATTCAGCCATATTATAAATCTCCTTTTTGCAAATCGTATTCTATCTTAGCCTGACAAAACTCTGAGATAAAATTCTCGTCAAGCAGTACCTCCTTGGTATCTCCTGTTGTCATATTCTTCAGAGTCGCCTTGTTGTTTTTTATCTCGTCATCACCGATAACACAAGAGAACTTTGCACCGATTTTGTCTGCATATTTCATCTGAGCACGCAGGCCTCTGCCAACTACATCACATTGTGCAAAAATTGATGCGCTACGGCAAAGCTGAGTAAGCTCAAACGCCTTTGCCTGAGCATCATCACCCAAAGACGCAAAGTACACATCGGTAGTGTCGGGCTTCTCTATCTCTATACCCTGCGCATCCATAAGCATCAGCAGTCTCTCAATACCAAGCGCAAAGCCAAGTGACGGCATACTCTGACCGCCAAGCTGTTCGATAAGACCATCATATCTGCCACCGCCACATACAGTGGACTGTGCACCGAGGTCTGATGATATAAACTCAAACACGGTCTTTGTGTAATAATCAAGACCTCTGACAATTGTCGGATTAACGGTATACTCAACCTTTGCTTTATCAAGCAAATTCTTGACACTATCAAAGTGCTCAGCGCACTCATCGCACAGAAAGTCGATAACCTTTGGAGCGTTCTCGCTGATTTTTGAACAAACAGGAGATTTGCAGTCAAGTATACGCATTGGGTTACGGGACAATCTGTCAAGACAGGTGTCGCACAACTCGTCTTTGTAAGATTCAAAATACTCTTTGAGCGCTTGATGATATCTCTGTCTGCAAACAGGACAACCGATAGAGTTAATCTCGAGTCGCAGGTTTCTTATCTGAAGTCTGTCAAAAATCGACTTTGCAGCAGCAATAAGCTCGGCGTCTGCAAGAGGACTCTTGGTGCCGTAGCACTCAAGGCCAAACTGATGAAACTCTCTGAGTCTACCTGCCTGTGGCTTTTCGTATCTGTAGCAAGACACAAAGTACGATGCCTTGACAGGCAAGCCGTCATTATACAAAGCGTGCTCAAGCAGTGCTCGTGCCGCACCTGCTGTACCCTCAGGTCTGAGCGTTATAGAATCATCACCTTTTGTGTTGAAGGTGTACATCTCTTTTTGTACTACATCAGTAGTATCGCCCACTCCTCGTGCAAAGAGCTCTGTATGCTCAAACACCGGTGTGCGCAACTCCTTGTAGCCGAATATGTCAGCTTCTTCTCTCATTACCTTCTCGACAAACTGCCAGCGATAGCTGTCCTTTGGCAGTACGTCTTCGGTACCTTTTACTTTCTTAGTAAGTAATGCCATAATATATCTCCTCCTAAGTGTTACAGCGATACTGTATCACACCCTGTCTTGTGCAACAAACACCAGAGCATACGCTGTCCCACAAAGCTCAAACTTCTCTATTTTAGAGTATATCACATTTGAAAAAAAATAAAAAGGGGTTTTATAAAAATAAAGACACATAAAAAGCCTCCCGTAAAATCGGGAGGCTTTTAATCTTTATCTGCAAAAAATAAACACGCAGGCGTACCTGCGTGTTGTATATTAAAATTTATCTGACAATATTACGCCAGTCAAGGTCACCACGCTCGAGACCGTGTATAAGCACCTCGCCTGTCGCTATGTTTGTAGCTACAGGGATGTTATGCATATCGCACAGACGCAGTAGGTTCATATCATTAGGCTCGTGTGGCTTAGGGGTGAGTGGGTCACGGAAGAAAATAAGCATATCTATCTCATTGCACGCAATACGAGCAGCTATCTGCTGGTCGCCACCCTGCGAGCCGCCGAGAAACTTCTGTATCTCAAGGCCTGTTGCTTCGCTTACCATCTTGCCTGTTGTGCCTGTAGCGCAGATAGTGTGTCTGCTCAATACGCCACAATAAGCAATGCAAAACTGTACCATCAATTCTTTTTTCTCGTCATGAGCGATCAAAGCTATATTCATTAAAAACCCTCCGTTACTGTAAATTTTCTAATCAAATTTTGATTACAAGCGGTACGTTGTTACCCAAAAGCCTCTCGACCAAGGTGTCAAAGATAACCGATGACTTCGCCCAATTTGTAGCGAGTGCTCCACGCTGAGCAAGTGCTGTGATTCTGACATCCTCAGGCACTACCGCTATAAGTCTGATGCCTGTGCTGTCGATAATGCTGTCAAGATCATCATAAATATCCATCTTCTCAAAGCGCTCTATATCAAAGCGGTTGATAACCAAACGTATGTCATCAATGCCAAGCTCACTCAGTCGTGCTCTGATGTTCTGTGCGCCACGCACGCTGATAGGCTCAGGGTTAACCACCACAAGCGCTCTGTCAGCCGACACAGCCGCAGCCTCAAAGCCTGTACCTGTACCCGCAGGCGAGTCAATTATAACATAGTCAAAGTCGCCTTTGACCGAATCGACAAACTGCTTGAGCAAACGAGGACTTACCTCGTCCTCTGCGCTGAGCGGTGCCGCTATGGTATATAGTCCCTTGGCACCTGCGCACTCGTACATAGCTTTCTCCTTGGTGCAAGCTCCACTGATGATATCAGACACGTCATACACAAGTCTGTCGCTGACACCGAGCATCATATCTGTGCCACGCATACCGCTGTCGCAGTCGATACACAGTACCTTATTATTTTTTCGTACAAGAGCAAGAGATAAGGACACAGACACGGTTGTTTTTCCGGTACCGCCCTTGCCTGATGCTACTACGATTACCTGACTCATAATATTACCTCGTGTATTATTTTATCACAAATAAAACAAAAGGGCAACTTCAAACCGTTGCCCTAAATGTAAAATATTAAGTTTAAAAATTAGGCATTTTCTACAATTGATTGACATTTTTTATCTTCGGGAGCTTGTCTTCACCTGTGATAACGTCTTATCGTAAAAATATGCATCCATCATATCCATAGCTGTATACATTGCGTACTTGCCCTTGGCTCCGTGCTCAAGCACTACCGCTACCGCTACCTCGGGTTTTTCATATGGTGCATAACAAATAAAGATAACATGGTCGCTACCTGCGTTCTCTGCTGTGCCGGTTTTGCCCGCTACAGCTTTTGGATACGCTGACACTATTGATGCGGTACCGCTTGTAACAACGCTGCGCATAGCACTCTTGACGGTGTTTATGTTGGCTTTTGAAATACCTGCATCAGCGACAACTGTAGGCTTCTTCGGGTTATTGTACAGAACTGTTTCGTCTCGCTCATAGTTGACCACTTTTCTGACCATATGAGTCTGATATCTGACACCGTTGTTAGCTATTGTAGATGCATATGTCGCAAGCTGCATAGGAGTAAAGGTGTTGTCGCTCTGGCCGATAGCCGCCTGTACAGTATTGCCCTCGTACCAGGTGGTAGAATCTCTGCCCGCAAGCACACCCACAGACTCATCTATCTCTATACCCGTCTCAACACCAAGACCAAACTTCTCGGCATACATATACAGAGTAGTAGCGCCGAGTCTTCTGCCGACCTCTGCAAAGTAGTAGTTGCACGATACTGTCATAGCGGGATGAAGCGACAGATAGCCATGTGTACCCATACAGTTGACTACATCGTCAGGGTAATAGTCATAGTGCTTTGTGCAGTTGATAGATGTGTTCTTGGTGATTACCTTCTCCTGCAAAGCCGCAAGTGCAACACAAGGCTTGAACGCAGAACCCGGCGAGAATGATCCGCTGAATGTTCTTGAGAACATCGGTGAGTGCTCGTTTGTATTAAGCCAAGCGTTATAATCTGTATCATAGTATTTTGAAATGTCATAGTTAGGTGCGCTCGCTGCTGCGATAACAGAGTTATCCCTTACAGACAACATAACCGCACCGCCACAGTAGCAGTCCTCGCCAAGTCTTGACTTCTGACTTGCGTTAGTAGCTTTTGCGTTTGCAACCTCCTGCTCGCCCTGCTTGCGTGCAAGCTCGATATTCTTTTGCAAAGAGTAGTTGGCAACCGCCTGTACGTTGGAATCTATAGTCAGATATACCGTGTTACCCGGCTGTGCCTGCACGGTCTCTTTTTCGCTGATAATATTACCGTCCTCGTCTTTTTCTATGGTCTTTACTCCGCCGTTGCCCCTGAGCTCACTCTCTAAGGCTTTCTCTATACCAAACTTGCCGATAACATCGTTTATCTCGTAGCCTTCGTCCTTGTGGCTGTCATATTCTTCTTCGCTGAGCGACCCCACCACACCGAGTATATGTGGTATAAGTGTGCCGTTTTTGATAACTCGCTCGTTAGTTACTCTTATCTCAACACCCGCAATACTCTGGGTCTGCTCTGACACCACCGCAACCGCCGCCTCGCTGACATCCTGCGAAAACACATAGACCTTTGAGTAAGAGTAGCCCTCTTTCTCCATATTATATCTGACGGAGATGATATCCCTGCGTGTGTTTATATCTTCTACATCCTGTACATCATAACGCTCTGACAATGCAGACAACACCTCATCTGCTGTCGTCAGAGAGCTGTCGTCAAGTATGCTCTGCGAGATAATATACGACACCTCTATCTCAGAGCCGTTATCAAACTGTGCCTGTCCGTCTACTATACTGATAGGCAGAGCATCTACCCACTTTGTATTACACTGTGAGCACAAACTCATAAGTGTGAGAATGATATCATTTATTTTATCGTTATCTGCGTATATCTTGTTGAGGACGATGTTGTATGAGGTCTGATTGACAGCCAGCTCCTTGCCGTTGACATCGAGTATCTCACCACGTGTGGCATCGCTTTTCTCAGTATATAAGGTGGACGCCTTGGATATCTGTTGATACTGCTCGGTGTTTATTATCTGCCAGTTAAACAGCCTCATTATGTAACCAAAAAAAATAAGGACAACTACCACACCGCAAATCGCAATTCGAGTCGTAAAACTCTTGTTTTGTCTGTTCATGGCAATCGTCCTTTCTGTAATTTATTTTTCGTCAAGCAGCGTGAAATACACAAACCTGTTGACAAAGTACAGCACTATAGCACAAAGTACGGTCTGTACTATTCTTGAGATATAGTGATTAACAAAGTACACCCCTGCATCCTGATAGCCCTTGAGCACTATAGCAAACAAAAAGTGTAGCGACATCACCGCCGTCACAACTATGAGTGACATAAGTGCAACGTTGTAAAAATTAACGGCTATCAGATTATTGGCACAAAAGCCTATCGCAAAACACACTATAGTGAGCATCACGGCAAAAACACCTATCGTTGTGCTGTAGCCGAGGTCTATGAGCACTCCGCAGACCATACCAAACACCATAGCCGGTATCTCAGCCTCGTTGACCGCTATAGTAAGAGCTACAGCGAGCAATATACACGGCTTTGCGCCAAAGATGTCAGGCAACAAATCGGGTGTCGCTGTAAGTATATAAAACAGAAGTATCTCTATGCTGTATGCAAGATATCTGAAAAATCTTATATTCTTCATTTTCAGTTCTCCTGTGAGCTTGTGAGCACTTCGCCCTGACCTGTAAAGTCGGTGATTATAGCAAGTGAGGTTATCTTCTTTATATTATCATACGGTTTGATTACCGCATAGTACGAGGTGTTGTAGGTATCGTAGCAGACATCTGTAACCTCTCCGATAATCAGTCCTTTTGGATACAGACCGCTAATACCTGTAGAAGTGATTATGTCACCCTTCTTTACTTTGTGGTCTGCGTTGAGCTTAGCCAGAGTTGTGCGGTTATCGTCACAATACTTTGAGCTACCACTGACTACGCCTGTGTCAGATGTACGGTTGTCTATAGCGCCTACATTTGTCTGTGGGGACAGTATAGTCACCACCTTACAGGTATACAAGTCTGTCTCGCTGACCCAACCGATAAGACCGTTCTCTGAAACAACAGGGTCGTTGACCGATACCGCCGATGTAGTTCCTTTGTCCAATGTAAAGGAGTAAAACTCATCATTTGTGTCACGCTTTAACACAGTAGACGGAACCATAGTGTACTGAGGGTTCTCTTTCTTTAGGTCGTAGAACTTCCACAGCCTTGCATTCTCGGTCTTTGTATCATAGTAGTCTACTATCTGTGCACGCAGGTCTGCGTTCTCTTTTTTTAACGCTTCGTTTTCTCTTATGAGCTCTTCTTTTGTCTTGTCCTGAAGGTCATCCTGTGTAGCGGCTGCTGTCACCTTGGACAAGCCATAGGTTGCTGTATTTATAGTAGAGGACAAAATATTAGCCTGAGTGCTGTTAGTAAAAACGCACAGAGAAATCATAACCAACAATACTGTCAGAAAAGCTCTGAATGTAGGCAACTTGAAAAACTCCTTCATTTTTGTTCTCCTTTTTTAAAAATACTGCACCGCAGAGCAGTAGCCTTGCGGTGCTATAGTAAAGATCGGTTTAATTTTACTTGCGGTGTTTAGCCTCGTAAAAATTAGGGTCGAGCTTGAGTCCTGTGCCGTCTACAACGCAGTCAAGCGGACGCTCTGCAACATATACAGGTATGCCTGTCTGCTGCATAACAAGCAGGTCGAGTCCTCTAAGCAGCGCACCGCCACCTGTCAGCATAATGCCGTTGTCAATAATGTCAGCAGACAACTCAGGAGGAGTCTTCTCGAGAGTGTTAAGTATAGCTTCAACAATAGTCGACAGCGGGTCTGCAAGCGCATCTCTGACCTCAGCGGCTGTGATGCGGATGTTCTTAGGCAGACCGTCTACCAGGTTTCTTCCCTTGACAGTCATTTCGCCCTCGTTCTCATATGGATAAGCCGAGCCTATCTCTATCTTGATGTCCTCGGCAGTACGCTCACCTATAAGCAGGTTGTACTTCTTCTTGATATATGTGATGATAGCCTCATCGAACTTGTCGCCTGCTACTCTGACAGAGCATGATGCTACTATATCGCCAAGCGATACTATACCAACCTCGGATGTACCGCCACCGATATCAACAACCATCGAACCTACAGGCTCGTATACAGGAAGTCCTGCACCGAGAGCTGCAGCCATCGGCTCTTCGATAAGCTCTACATCTTTGCCGCCCGCCTGACGAGCAGCGTCTTCTACAGCATTACGCTCGACCTCTGTTACTCCGCTGGGGATGCAGATAACGATTCTCGGACGTGAAAAGAAGTTGGACTTAACTACCTGCTTGATAAAATACTTGAGCATTGTAGCGGTAATCTCAAAGTCTGCTATAACTCCGTCTTTTAACGGTCTTATTGCTACGATAGAACCCGGAGTTCTACCTATCATATCCTTGGCCTCTTGACCTACAGCGACTACTGTGTCCTTGCGGACATCAACAGCGACTACTGACGGCTCTCGCATAACAATGCCCTTGCCCTTCATAAAGACAAGCGTGTTAGCTGTACCGAGGTCTATACCTATATCCTTAGAAAACGAAAACATATAAATCCCCTTTCACACAGGTATATCATCTGCATTTTGCATAAAATATCCTAATCATAATTAGTATAACCGATATGTGTGTGATTTTCAATAATTATTTGAGTGAAAATTGTAAATTATGGCAGTTATTTGTCGAAGAAAAAAGTAAAAAATTCAGATGTGTTTTTCTTCTACTTTATTTGTGTGTAAATCATCTGCCTGTAGAGCCAAATCCACCCTCGCCACGCTGGGTGTCCTCGAGCTCATCTACCTGCTCTACCTCACAGATACAAACAGGCGAAATAACAAGCTGAGCAATTCGCTCATCACGCTCTATAGTATACGGAGTGTCAGATATATTAGTGAGTCCTACGCACAGCTCACCACGATAGTCAGAGTCAATTACTCCCACACAGTTAGCGAGCGTTATGCCGTGCTTGATAGCAAGTCCTGAGCGTGCAAAAATATACGCTACATAATCACTGCTCTCAAGCTCGATAGACAGACCTGTTGGCACTATCTTTATCTCTTTTGGATTTATTGTGATGTTTTCTTCAATGCATGCATGCAAATCCATACCTGCAGACCCCGGTGTAGCTCTTTTGATAAGCTTTGCGTTATCTCTTAACTTCTTGACTTTCAGTATATGCATAGTAGCACCTCTCCTGCGTTTTTTATAAAATGCTTGCAAAAAATTTTTCTTCCCGTCTTTTTAAATTTTCTTAATAGAAAGATATATTTTTTGTTAATTTTTTAAAGGAATTTTACGATTTTCTTTAAAATAATTCTTTAAAAGATAGTTAATTTTTTAACACCCCTGATATATAAACCATGTGTAAAACGCTCGAATTTTTGATTTTTGCTAATTTTTTTAATTATTTTTTCCTTGTTTTCCACAGAGTTTTCCACAGTAAAGTGAAAAATTGTGAAATCGAGGTTTTTGAGATTATAAATCTTAGAAGGCAAAATAAGCGGTACGCAATTTAGAATTTCCGAGGTTGTTGTGTCACAAATTACACGAAAACGCTCGCCCATTCTGTCTTGCAAATATTCATCACTTTTGCAAGATGCGCAGGTTATACCACCTGCTTTTTTGGGGCAGTTACGAGTTAGCATCAACGGCAAATATCCATAGCCCACTACTCCTGTTGGTATATACGGGCGGATAGCGTGCAGCCTGTCAACATTAAGCTCTACAGAGAGTGTGGCGTCCTTGCAGCCATAGTCTCGTGCCCACATAAGACTCAGCGAATTTGCTATATTCATAAAGCACCCAAGGTGGATAGTCATAGCACTTTGCTTTGCAAGATACACAGCACCTATGTTGTTGCACAGCACATCGGTTATGCCTATCGCTCTTAATTCTTCTAAGGCTTTCTGTATTTTTTCATCGAGAGAGAACATACCTCGTGGTATTTCTACACCTAAATTAAATCCTTTTTTGACAAGATTCTTCGCTTTTTCTTTGTTTTTTGCTACCTCAAACAAAGGCGCAAACACAAGCTCAAAGTCTAAGAAGCTCTTTGGTATCTCCAAATCCCGCACACGAGCTCGTTTTTTCATAGACAAAGCCTTGTGCTCGTAGCTTTCACACAGCAACTGCTCTATATCTATATCGTTTATCTTATGAATCACAGCGTTTGCTCTTAGCTTGTCGAGTTTACAGAGAGCCTTGCGTCTGAGCGTGTTGATATCGCTGATTCTGACAAAAGCGTCCTCGTCCGCATTTATCTGTACCTTCTGCACCTTGTATGGTGTGTCGCCTGTTTTTGACAGATTTGCTGTAACTCTGTCTTTATCAATGCCGTTTTTCTGCGCCTTCTCGACTATGTTATCAGAGAGCACCCTCACGGTATTTGTGCCATCTGTCGCACAAAGCTCTATCGGCTTATTTACCTGTATGTTTATAGAGAGGTTAACAGCTACATTCTGCACCTCGTCTTTGTAGGTGGTGCGGATTTCTCGTAGCAGTTTGTCTGTAGACTGTACTACATCCTCTCTTGTGCGATAGCCAAACATATCGCCTGTACGGTTATCGGCAAGATATCCGTCTGTAAAGCCTGTTCGTGAAAAAACAGAATCTACATATTTCTTAGTATTATCATCCACAAAGCCTGTGTCTCTATATTGTACACAGGCAGATGTAGCCGCCGCAACATACTCGGGGCGTTTCATTCTGCCCTCTATCTTGGCACTTTTGACACCTATTTTTTCAAGCTCTCTAAGATACTTTATCACGCTGTTATCCTTGAGACTGAGTGCATGAGTAGTGTCGCCTATCGCAAACTCGAGCCTGCACGGCTGAGCACACATACCACGATTTGCACTTCGGGTGCCGAGCACCGATGACATCAGGCATTGACCCGACACAGACATACACAGCGCTCCGTGCACAAAGACCTCGAGCTCAATATCACAATTGTCAGCTATGTGCTTTATCTCGCTGAGCGTAAGCTCTCGTGCAAGCACCACTCGTGAAAATCCCAGCTCATACAAAGCCTTGGCACCGGACAGAGTATGCACGCTCATCTGAGTAGATGCGTGAAGTCTTAGTGTAGGTACCACCCTTTTGATAGCCATGGCAAGTCCGATATCCTGCACGATAACCGCATCAATACCTATCTGCGCACATTTCTTGACAAGGCTTAGTGCAGACTCAAGCTCATCGTCAAAGATGAGTGTGTTGAGTGCAAGATACATCTTGACCGAATGCGTGTGACAGTAGCTCACCGCTGTACTCAAATCGTCAATATCAAAGTTTTTTGCACTTGCTCGTGCAGAAAAAGACTTGGCACCGATATATATAGCATCGGCACCACTTCTTACTGCGGCATATACACTGTCAAGCCCGCCACAGGGGGCGAGGATTTCGATTTTGTTCATCTGTTATCAGTCCTTTTTGTCAAAGAGACTGTACTGTCGCTGCGGACGATAACCGTTATCGCTGTTGCTGTTGTTCATAAAACGCTCTCTAAACGGATTTGTATGCTTGTGCTCGTGGCGTTTTTTGTTACTGTTGCCTTGTGGCTTATTATAATTATTCTGTGGTGCAACAGATGCACTCTCAACCTTTTCTTCTGTTGGCTTAGGAGCAGTCAGAGTCTGTGTCACAACATTATCAAACGACAGGTCATCCTCTGCGCTGACTGCAGGCTCTTGCTCAGCTTTTACAGCAACCTCTACCTTTTCTTCTGTCTTTGCTGTAGTAGCCTCTTGTGTTGAGAGCTTTGCTATCTGAGCTTTAAGACTCTCGTTTTCTGCTCTTAAGTTTGCGCTGTCCTCAATATAGTCTTTTATCTGCTCTTTTATCTCTACGAGTGCGTCCTTAGCTTTCTGCATATCATCACAGTAGTCGAGCGCACACATCACCGCACAGCGCTCCTTGCTCATATTAGTGCTTGCCGCCATAGAGTTTATGGCTGTGTCAACCTTTGTCGCAATGTCTGTGACGTACTTTTCCTCTTCAGTTGTTATGAGTGTCAATTTGTTGCCTGCAACATATACAGTGATTTTTTTCTTTTCCATAATCGCACCTCTAAAAATGATTTTTTACCAAATAAATTATATAACAAAAAACAAGAGCATAACAAGGTTTACTAAGACATTGTAATTTTTATTTTTAAAATGTTTTTGAATTGTTACACAAAACCTCAAAAAACGAGCCCCACCAGATAAATGGTGGGGCAAAATATAGCTTGTATTAAATTTCATATCCTACGAGATAACGCTGAATAAATGTAGCATCAAAAATAGTAACTCTACCATCACAGTCCATATCGCCGTTTTCCATATTCAAGGCTTCTTTTGAATCGACAAGATATCTCTGCACCATAGTAGCATCAATTATTGTTACTTTGCCATCGCCATCTGCATCTCCCTGTACATATTCAGGCACAACAGTTAACTCCATAAGAAAATCAGGCTCTGCGTACTTAATGCCCTCTACGTCCTTTAATATCTGTATCGCATCCCAGACAACTTCTTTTGTCTGTTCTTCAAGATAAAGCAGGTATACGCTCCTGTCTGAGCCGGGAGTGAGAAGTCTTTTGTCTGCGACATTTATGCCACTATTTGCTAACTTTTCATCAAAAGAACAACTACCTTCTAATTCAATTATCACTCTACCCGGCGCATACTTCTGATACACGCAGTAAAACGGCTGTGCAACTGTAATATGCTCGCTCTGTTTAAGAGCATCGATAGCATCCCTTACAACCTCTTTTGTCTGCTCTGCCAAAACTAATTTAACATATGTTATCTCTGATTTAGGAGAATTGACGTATGAGATATATACAGGGTCCATATCTGCTAATTCTGTTCTTTCTATCTCAAACTCAGGTATAATCTCCTGCAGAGTAGGTGCGTCTTTCTTGACACCAACGAGCACTGTGCCCGGCATATAGTTATCAGGCCACGGTTTGCTTTGAGTTTGAGCAAAGACACTTGGTGCAAGACTTAATAACAAAATTGCTGTTAAAACTACACATAAAATACTTTTAAATGATTTTTTCATTATAATCCCTCTTTCGTTGATTTAGTAAAATAAAACATTTGCATTATGATACGTATATACTTCCTGATGAAACCACTTCGCCGTTTCCTTTGTAAAAACAAAAGCTATAACTACCCTTTGAAAGCACTATCCCTTTTGCTAAAGGTGAATATGACACATATATCCTCTGGCTGTCCTGATAATATATTGTAGCTAAGTGCTGATAAGAATAAAGGTTACTGTCACCTATCAGACTGCCACTTGCGTTATAAAGTCTGCAGTATATAGTTTCGACTTCATCCGTTCCCATCTCACCTGAATTCCACCCGTTGACAGAATAACTACCTGTGCACACAACATCGGGTTGTTCTGCTACGCTCTCTGTCGGCTTCTGAGTCGGTTTTTGAGTAGGCTTTTGCGTTGGTCTTTGTGTTGGCTTTTGTGTTTGTTCAGGTGGTTCGGTCACTGGTTTTTGAGGCTGAGTTGGTTTTGACGGCGAATCTGTAGCACTTTCGCTTGATTCGTGTTTCTCTGTCACCACGCTCGACTCTGATGGATGCAAAAAGCCGCTTGTTTCTTTGTTTCTTTCTGTGCTTTTTGTAGAATCTTGTGTCGGCTTAACAAAAAGATTGTCAAAAAAATCTTTCACAGCATCTAATGCCGATGGCTTTTTCTCGTCTGATTTTTCTTTGTTCTTGTCTTTTCTGTCAGCGCTCTCAGTAGACACAACCTGTGTACTGCCTATAGACTCCTTTGTGCTGACCTGAGGGGTAGCGTTATCGTCTGTTAACAAAAAGAGTACCAAGCTCAAAGAGCACACTATCACAAGACTTGCGACAGCCGCCAACGTACGAGAAAACCTGACAAAAACTACAGGCTTTTTACGGTCTGTGTTAAATGGTGCATTGAGTGCATTATCAATCCACGATTTTGGAACTTCAAAGTTTTGTATTGAATTGAAATTCTTATCACTCATACATCATCACCTCCGTAAATTCTCTTTAGCTTTTCTTTGCCTCGCTTGAGTAGAGTTCTGACGGTGTTTGGATTCTTGCCCAAGATCTGAGCTATCTCATTTGCGTTATACTGCTCGCAGTAGCGCAGATAAATAACGTCACGATATTTAGGCTCTAACTTTACAAGTGCCCACGAAATATCTCTTTGGTCAACGGGGAATTCGACAGCGGTATCGTCATTATCTGTAAGTGAAACTATCCGTTTGTATTGACGCCTGAGATTATTGCACTCGTTAATTGCCACTCTTATCAGCCAGGCTTTTAAGTGGTTTTCATCCTTGAAGTCAGGGGACTTCTGAAACAATTTTATAAAAGTGTTCTGAAAACAATCTTCTGCATCAGCACTGTTTTGCAGATGCAAAACGCACACTGAGCCTACAGTCTGAGAATACTTGTGCACAACTTCTTCATATGTAAGCTTAGCATAAAGACTCTCCGCCATGAAATCCCCCCTTCACTAATAAAACACTTGAAAACAATTTTTTGTTTCAAATTATTAAAAAATATCTTGTTTTACAAAAAACAAAGCCACAGATTTGCTGTGGCTTCATAATAACTTTACTTCAATTTTCTGTACGGTGTAATCTTCTGTTTGAAGAGTTTCTCGAAATACGGCAGAATACCCACTCTGTCTGGGGTGAGCTCAGGCAACTGCCAGAAGTAGTAGTCAGGATAGTCGTTAGCCTCGATAATACCCGGACCGTCCTCGCCTATGTAGCAATCCCAACCGATAAAGTTGACATCAGGTGTATCAAGCGCTGCATCAAAGCAAAGCTGCACTGCCTCTTTGAACATCGGAATCTCAAAGTCCTCAAAGACAACGCCTGTGCGAGGATGCTCTGTGTATAGCTGTCTGTGCTCGGTACGACCCGTCTTTGTGAGCTTGCCTGTCTCTTTGTCAACAGGGATATTGATTCCGTCAAAGCCCAAGTTGTCTACAAAGTGACCGCCGTTGCCTGCTTTGCACGCAGCATACACAAGGTGTGGCACGCCGTCCACAACAATAGTCTGCATACGAATGCAGTTGACAGACTCAGGGTGGAGCGATGCCATTTTGGGATGCTGTTTTGCAACCTCTTCAATAACACCAAAGTTCTTTTGCTTGCAGTACTCATATACCGCCTCTATGCTGTCAAAGCTATCGATTCTGAATTTCTCTATACCTCTGCCTGAGTCAAGACCGTCAGGCTTACAGAAAAGCTCCTCTTTGTCCTTACAAAACAATTCAAACTTCTTTAGATCGCCGTTTTCCATATCAAACCAGTCTCTGCACAGGTACTTTGAATACTTGCGGTTAAATCTGCTCTTGTAGTGTAGCTCGTCAGACTTTGTCTGGTCGTTGCACTTCATAATAATCTTTTTGTTGAGCACTCTGGTCACATAGGTTTTTCGAAGTTTCGCAGGTATATTATAAAACTGAAAAATGTCGTAGTCATTATAGCCTGCACCATAGCGCAAAGTACAATTAATAATATCGAGCAAAGTTTTTATTTTGCTCTGACCTGATTTCTCTTTGACGGTATTGAGCACCTTGTTGATTTTATCAAACCTGACTCCCGACAACACTCTTAGAATATAAATTTCCTTCATCTGTTTTCCCCATTCTTTATTTCTCAAATCTTATTGACTCACCAAAGCTCTTGTAGTCAACAAGATTCCAAGTAGATTTTGCCTTATCGCTTATCGGTGATACCATACACAGCACTGTGCCTGTCTTGTCCTGAGTATCCTGCTGATATTTGACAGCGTATACAGCGTTTTCATAATAAAACGCAACATCAGAATTTATAGCATCCAAAAAAATGTAATAGACAAAGCCCATATCATTTATATCATAGCCTGTACCTACAGCGCACACCATAGCTGACATAATCAGATATGTAAACTGATAGTCATCTACATCGCTCTCAAAATCAGAGTAAGTGCATCCACAGCCTATGTTCATAACCTTTTGTGACTTTGTCTCTACAGCTACCGTCAGCGTAACATCCGAGAAGTCATAGTAATATGAGCTGTACTCAACACCGTTGTCATCGGTCAGATGCCCTGACATCAAGGTCCACTTGTCGTAGTAAAAGTACGTATTCTTCTCAGATTTGTCACCCAAAAACTGTTTGTAGCTTGAGTTTAACATCTCTGTAAACTGCTCAAGTGTATAGTCAAAGCTTGCACCCATAGAGTTGCTGCTGTCTGCTATTACATCTGTCTTTGGCTGTGGATAATATGTCGCATCTATTGAGTTTTCTATAGTTTTTTCGTCTGTAAGTATCAGCGATGACTCACTACTGTCTTTGCATGCACAAAGGCTAAGTGTCATCATCAGCACTAATACAAGCGATAATATTCTTTTCATACCCTTATTTCCTGTTTAATCACACAAAGGAGCAACCTGTACAGATTGCTCCTTTATTTAGTTTATTCTGCTGATTCCTCTACTGTATCAGTTGTTTGCTCTGTATTGTTGTCAACTGCCTCATCTGTTTCTCCGTCCTCGTGAGGTACTGCTGCTACTGTTACTACCTCGTTGTCGTCTTTGATTTTCATAACAGTAACGCCCTTTGACGGTCTTGCACACTGACGGATAGTCTGAGCCTCTATTCTGATGATAACGCCGTTAGACGAAATGATAATGATGTCGTCATCCTTAGATACAACAGAGAGTGCTGCAACCTCGCCGTATTTCTCAACGTGGTAGTTAGTCAGACCCTTACCGCCTCTGCTCTGTGTACGATAGTCAGTAGGTGCGCTGAGTCTGCCGTAGCCTGTCTTTGATACTGTGAGCACATAGCCCTGCTCATCAATAACGCTCATACCTACTACTGTGTCGCCTTCTTTGAGCTTTAACGCACGCACACCACGAGCCTGTCTGCCCATTGGTCGAACGTCATTTTCGTTAAATCTTATAGCCATACCAAGTCTTGTGGCAATTATTACATCACTTTCGCCGTCTGTCATCTTAACCCATGCAAGCTCATCACCCTCGTTGAGCTCGAGCGCAATAAGACCTCCCTTACGGGCGGTGTTGTATGCATTGAGTCCGATACGCTTGATGATACCGTGCTTTGTGACCATAATCAGATACTTATCGTCTGAGAACTCGGTCACTTTAATCATAGATGTAACCTTCTCATCAGTAGAAATAGGCAAAAGATTGGCGATATTCATACCCTTAGACTGACGAGAGCCCTCAGGAATCTCGTAGCACTTGTGGCGATATACTCGACCCTTGTCAGTGAAGAACAGGATATAATCATGAGAGTTTGATATAAACATCTCGGTCACTGTGTCCTCTTCTTTTCTGGTCATACCGGATACACCTCTGCCACCTCTGCGCTGAAGCTTGTATGTATCCTCAGCCAGACGCTTGATATATCCGAACTTTGTCATTGTGACTACGCACTCTTCTCTTGGAATAAGGTCTTCGATATCAACCTCACCTGAGATAGCAGTAATCTCTGTACGTCTTGGGTCAGCATACTTATTGCGTATAGCGATAGCCTCTTCTTTTACTATCTCGAGTTTTTTGCTTTCGTTTGCGAGTATCTCGTTAAACTCTGCAATCTTGACCTTGATAGCAGCAAGCTCGTCCTCTATCTTGCCACGCTCCATATTTGTGAGTTGTCCGAGTCGCATCTGTACTATAGCCTGTGCCTGTGTATCAGAGAGCTCAAATCTCTCGATAAGGTTAAGCTTAGCGGTAGCTTGGTCCTTGCTCTTTCTGATAATGGCAATAACCTCGTCAATATTATCGATAGCAATTTTCAAGCCCTCTAAGATATGTGCACGCTCCTTAGCCTTGCGCAAATCAAAGATAGTTCTGCGAGTAATTACATCAACCTGATGATCGATATAATGCTGAAGCATTTCTTTTAGAGTCAGAATCTTAGGCTCACCGTTAACAATAGCGAGCATAATAGCGCCAAAAGTGGTCTGTAGCTGTGTGAGCATAAACAACTGGTTAAGCACTACCTGAGGTGACGCCTCACGCTTTAGGTCTATCTCAATATGCATACCATTTCTATCAGAATGGTCCTCAATATTTGAGATACCCTCTATTCTCTTGTCTTTGACAAGCTCTGCTATATTTTCGATAAGTCTTGCTTTATTAACTACATATGGCAGCTCTGTGACGATTATCTTGAATCTGCCGTTTTTAGCCTCTACTATCTCAGTCTTGGCACGAACGATAATCTTGCCTCTACCTGTAGCGTAGGCAGCTCTGATACCTGAGCGACCCATAATGATACCACCTGTCGGGAAGTCCGGACCCGGCATACACTCCATCAAGTCTGCAACCTCAGCGTCAGGGTTATCAATGAGCAGACACATAGCGTCTATAGTCTCACCCATATTATGTGGCGGAATATTGGTAGCCATACCTACAGCGATACCTGACGAACCATTTACAAGCAGGTTAGGAAATCTACTTGTGAGTACTGTAGGTTCTTTGAGTCGGTCATCAAAGTTAGGCATAAAATCGACAGTCTCTTTGTCGATATCTGTTACCATTTCAAGTGAAATCTTAGAGAGCTTAGACTCTGTGTAACGGTAAGCAGCAGGCGGGTCGCCGTCTACAGAACCGAAGTTACCGTGACCGTCTACGAGCATATATCTCATAGAGAAGTCCTGCGCAAGTCTTACCATAGCATCATATACAGATGAGTCACCGTGTGGGTGATATTTACCCAGCACGTTACCTACGGTATCCGCACACTTACGATATGGCTTGTTAGGCTCAAGTCCGTTCTCATACATAGTGTAGAGTATACGGCGATGTACAGGCTTTAAGCCGTCTCGTACATCAGGCAGAGCACGGGACACGATAACACTCATAGAGTAATCAAGGAACGAGCTACGCATCTCTCTGTCAATATCAACTTCTATAAGTCTGCCACCCATAGCATCTACAGCTTCTACATTTTCTGTTGTTTCTTCTATATTATTTAAGTTCTTTTCGTTATCCAAATTCTGCACCTTCTATCAGTAATTGTCGTTTTTTATACAATGGTTGTTTTTTGCTTTTTCGACATTTGTGATTAAATATCAAGATTCTGAACATACTTGGCGTTAGTCTCGATGAACTCTTTTCTCGGTTCAACCTTGTCGCCCATAAGTATCGAGAATGTCTCGTCAGCCGCCTCGGCATCAGAGAGGCGAACTCTCAGCATTGTTCGGGTTTCTGGATTCATAGTAGTCTCCCACAACTGCTCTGAGTCCATCTCACCAAGACCCTTATATCGCTGAATCTCAGTCTTGCCCTCAATACTTGCGAGTATCTCGTCACGTTCTAAATCTGAATATGCATATTTGTGTTCTTTGCCCTTAGTTATGCGATACAGCGGTGGCTGTGCAATGTACACATGACCCTCTTCGATAAGAGGTCTCATAAAGCGGAAGAAGAATGTAAGCAGCAAAGTTCTGATATGAGATCCGTCTACATCGGCATCGGCCATAATTATAACCTTATCGTATCTTAACTTCTCTGTATCAAACTCCTCGCCGATACCTGCACCCAAAGCTGTGATAACAGGGGTCAGCTTGTCGTTGCCGTATACTCTGTCGAGTCTTGCCTTCTCAACGTTGAGCATCTTACCCCAAAGTGGCAGTATAGCCTGAAATCTTCTATCTCTGCCCTGCTTAGCAGAGCCACCCGCAGAGTCACCCTCTACGATGTATATCTCGGTCTCGCTTCTGTCTTTTGACTGACAGTCAGCTAATTTACCCGGTAGTGTAGCAGAGTCAAGTCCTGTCTTGCGTCTTACAGATTCTCTTGCTTTTCGAGCAGCTTCTCTTGCTTTAGCAGAAGCGAGCGCCTTGTCAAGAATAGCAGTAGCTGATGCAGGATTTTCCTCCAAAAACTCTGAAAACTTTTCGCTGATTAATCTGCTGACCAGAGTTCTGACCTCGGTGTTGCCGAGCTTTGCCTTTGTCTGTCCCTCAAACTGTGCCTCTGTAATCTTGACAGAGATAATTGCTGTCAGACCCTCTTTATAATCTTCAAATTCAAGCTTTAGGTCTTTGTCTTTATCCTTGATTTTGTTGAATTTTGTCGCATAGTTGTTCATAACACGAGGCAGTGCTCGTCTGAAACCTTCTTCGTGAGTACCACCGTCTGTTGTATGTATGTTGTTAGCAAAAGAACGGATATCGTTGTTGTAGCTATCATTATACTGCAGTGCAATATCTACCTCGCAGGTATCCTCGTCATTTGCAGCATGCAAGAATATAATCTCATCATGAATCGGAGTATAGCCCTTCTTCTTGTGAATATACTCGACAAATTCCTTGATACCGCCCTTGTAATAGAAGGTTTTGCTTATAATATTATCTTCATCTCTTAAGTCGACCAAATCTATATTTACGCCGGCATTAAGAAAAGCCTGCTCTCTTAATCTTCTTGCAAGGATATTGTAGTCATATACATCAGTATCCTGAAAAATCTCAGGGTCAGCCTTGAATGTAACCTCAGTACCTTTTATGTCAGATTTTCCGATTTTCTTAAGGTCATTCATTATTGTACCACGCTCATATCGCTGGAAGTACACATCCTCGCCGTCACATACCTTGACCTCAAGCCACTGGGACAGAGCGTTAACAACAGAAGCACCAACACCGTGCAAACCGCCTGATACCTTGTATCCGCCACCGCCGAATTTACCACCGGCATGCAATACTGTAAATACAACTGTTACTGCAGGCAGACCCATCTTGTCATTAATACCGACAGGAATACCACGACCGTTGTCCTTTACTCTGATGATATTACCGGGTAGTATAGCTACCTCTATCTTTGAGCAGTAGCCTGCAAGCGCCTCATCAATAGAGTTATCAACAATCTCATATACAAGGTGATGAAGTCCTCGCTCGCCTGTTGAGCCGATATACATACCAGGACGTTTTCTTACTGCTTCGAGTCCTTCGAGCACCTGAATTTCGTTGGCACCGTATTCGTTTTCGACCTTAGTTATTTCGTTTTGTTCCAAGTTTTTTTCCAGATTTTCCAAAGCATAAACCTCCAACAAGTTTATTTTTGTTTCAACAAATTTATATAAATATATTTATAACTTATTTATCAGTATCTTTTTTCTTGAATTTTGTAAAAAACTCAACAAAAAACACAGAAATTGCAACTATGACAAAATTTGGTACTATAAGTACCCATACATTAAACTGTGTCATATTAAATAAAATCAAAAGATTCATACCAACACATAAAACAAATACAATAAGTGCAAGTATCAGCACATAAGGCATTTTTCTGACTTTAAACACATTATTGCAGTGATAACAGGTGTGCTCTTTTTCTTTTATATTTTTGACGTCTTTATATCTATAGACCGTATCACAATACGGACAAGTAGGTAATTTAAACATAATTATTCAAAATTATTTAAATCGTATCTTGGTGTTTTGTTCTGATTTGTATTTACTTTTACATCTTTTAAGTTTTGTACAGGCATAGTAGAATCAATATTTTTACTACTTGATACATTCTCAAATTTTGAGAAACTCTTGGTATCACCTGAGGTGGTGCTCTCTTCTATAATCTTGCGCTCTTCTTTTATAGCGTTAAACACTTCGGTGTTAATAACAGGGTCATCGCTATCAGAAAAAACTACATCGTCAACAAAAGCAGGAATTACAGTAGATTTTGATGCAACTGTCGGATCAGGGTCAACTACAGGACTTTCTACTATCTGTGTATCATACAGAGAATCCATGTGCTTTTTTCTGGGGCTGAGCTCTATATAAAGCGGAGTCATCAGATAAAACCAGAAAAAAGGCAAAGCAACAAGCAACATAAAAATAAGATTATCTTTTGGTGTCAGAAACATAAATACTGCAAGTATGAGCAATGCCATAATAACTGCTGCAATAAAAGGTATCAGCAATGTTTTTTTGATAAGAATGTTAGACTCTTTTTTGCATTTATTGCAGAAGAACTCTCCTCTGTTTCTCATAATAAATGCCTGCATATATGATACCTGTTTTCCGCAATACGGACATTTTGTTAGTTTCATAGATTAGTTTCCTTTCGTGATAACAATCTTTTTTGAATAGTTTTAGAAGAAAGCTGACATATGTATATTGTCTGACCGTCTTTATTCTGACACAAAATAAATGATTTAGGTAAATCATAAGTAACAGTGATAACTTCTTTATTTTTTTCACTTTTTGTCAGATAATCTCTTGTATGCTTTGATACAGTAGATGTATCAAGGTCAAATATTCCTATAATCTCGTCAGTTTTGATTACTATATCATTACCAAGGTGTAAGTACATCAGCTTATCTCTCCGTTATTTATATAGAAGACCTTGCCTGATTTGAGCTGCTCTTTGTTTGATTCTTCACAACAGGTTACAAATACCTGATAATCTTCTATCTTATTAAGTAGAAAATCCTGACGCTTAGAATCAAGCTCTGACAAAACATCATCGAGCAATATAACAGGACGCTCGCCGTTTTTATCAAAAAGCATCTGTGCCTGTGCAAGCTTTAAAGATAATACAACACTACGCTGTTGTCCCTGAGAACCATAGGTCTTTGCAGATAGATTATTGAGCTTTATGTCTATATCATCTCTGTGTGGACCAATATTTGTGTAGCTTGTGTGCATGTCCTCTGCTCGAGATTTTATATAAGCTGCACGCAGTTTTTCAGTTATCTCCTCTATGCTGTCATCAGCTGTTACTAATGCATTCGAAATATATTCAATATCAAGAATTTCTTTGCTGTCAGATATATCATCGTGATATTTTTGTGCATAAACTTTTAGCTTGTTTATATATTCAAATCTTTCTTTGAGTATTGTTGCACCATAAATACACAAAGAATCATCCCAAATCTGCAAGGTATCTTTGAGTTCTTTGTGTTTATATATATCCTTTAACAATGCATTTCGTTGATTAATAATTTGATTATATTTAGACAAAGCTGACGCATATTTTACTTTTTGCTGACATATAGCACCATCTATGAATTTTCTTCTCATAGACGGACCACGCTTTATTAGTGTCATATTATCAGGAGAGAATGCAACACACGAAAAAACTTCTGTAAGATAAGATGAAGAATTTTTCTCTACACCATTTAGTTTTATTTTCTTTTTATTCTGAGTAAATGCTATCTGAGCGCTTTGCTCTCTGTTAAAAGAATAAAAATCCATAGAAATCTTGAAAAATTTATCATCAAAATTAATAAGTTCAGATTCCTTAGCACCTCTGAAAGAGTGACCTCCACAAAAAAGCCAGATAGCCTCTAACAGATTAGTTTTTCCCTGAGCGTTATCTCCATAGATAACATTAACCTTTTCGCATGGACTTATCTCGTTATTTTTAAGATTACGAAAATTTTCAAATTTCAGTTTCTTAACTAACAAGAACTTAACACCTCAATAGTTTTTTCTTTGTACTGAGCTATGTCACCGTTGCGCATTTTCTTGCCACGCATAGTGCATATTTCACCATTTACTTTAATTTCTCCGTTTTGAATGAGAATTTTTGCCTGACCGCCTGTTACAGCAATACCTGCAAATTTTATAAGATTATCAAGACGAATAAATTCCTCGTCTATTTTTATAATTTCTTTATTCATATCAACCCTCGTTAGACAATCTCATAGGTACAACGAGAAAAATAAAACTATCAGAATTAACAGGCTTTACTATCATAGGAGCCAAAGGACCATTTAAAACAAGCTTTATTTCGTCTGTATCGGAATTTCTGAGTGCATCGAGTAGATATCTATTATTAAAGCCTATTTCTACTTCCTCGCCAATTGTAGACACAGAGAGCACATCATTTGCTTTACCTACAGCAGTAGAACATGAAAGCTTAATCTCGTCTGCACTTATACTGCATCTTACAGGAGACTGAATTTTTTCATTAGTAAGCAGCGACATTCTGTCAACAGCGCTTGATAATTTTCTTGTATTAATAACAAGCTCTGTCTTAGCTGTTTTTGGTACAGTAGTCTTATAATCTAAGAAATTACCCTCAATAAGGCGAGAAATAATACAATAATTCTCTATCTTAAAGCTTAAGTGACGCTGACCAACGCTGATTTCAACATCTTTTTTATCATCAGTGATAAGCTTCAAAATTTCGCTTTGTGTCTTACCCGGAACTACAAATTTTGTATTACCATCATAATTAATATTTTCTTCTCTTATAGCCATTCTGTATCCATCTACAGATACTACCTTCATCACTTTGTCTTCTATCTCAAAGAGTGATCCTGTATATATAGGCTTAGCCATATTGTCAGATACTGCAAAAATAGTCTGTTTTATCATATTTTTGAGAATCTCTGCATTGATGGTGATTTTATCTGTTTCTTCAAATTTAGGAAGCTCAGGATATTCGTTTGATGATATACCGACTATCTGATAATCAGCCTGTCCTGATGTTATATATGTGATAAGTCTTTCATCAGTTTCTATACAAACTATCTCTTCCGGAAGTTTTCTGACAATATCAGCAAAAAGCTTAGCAGATACTACTATCTCACCTTCTTCGTTAACAGTAGCATCCATAGTTGTTGTGATACCTATTTCAAGATCATATCCTGAGAAAACTAATTTAGAATCATAAGCTTTGATTAATATACCCTCAAGTGCAGGGATAGAAGCCTTTGATGATACAGCTCTCTGTACATTAGAAACAGCGCTTGCAAGTTCTGAACGTAAGCATGTAAATTTCATATTCGTCATTTCCTTTCATTATCAAAAAAATCAAATGTAATAAATAAATGTAATGTTAATTAATAGTAGTTGTAGTAGGGGGTGTGAAAATGTTAATTTTAAAAATTTGCTTTATTTTATCACAAAAGTTTAAATTTAATTCTCAATAAAAATTAATGAAAAATGTTGATAAATTTTTTATTGGGACAAGTTATCAACATAGTGTTAATTTATGTTGAGTTAATGTTAATGAAAATATAGCAAAAGTAAGAGTAGAAAAATATACTATCTGTCTCTTATATTTTTGATAATATCTTCTACAGTTTCTCTTAAATTTGTGTCTGTTTTTATGTTTTTCTCAACCTGTTGAACTGTATAGACTATAGTTGAGTAATGTCTGCCACCAAATTCTTTACCTACAGCCTCCATAGACAAAGATGTGAGCTCTCTGACTATAAAGATAGCTATCTGTCGAGGTTTGTTGATATTTGCACGGCGAGATTTTTGAGAACGAATATCATCAGGTTCTACACCAAAAGTACGTGCAACTTCTTCGATGATTTTTTCTACTGTTAATTCAGGTGGAGCTTCGTTGTTTAAAATGTCAGATACAGCCTCACTTACTGTAGCGATAGTAGCACTCTCTCCTGTTAAGTAGAATCTTGCTTTGAGTTTTTTAACTACGCCTTCAAGCTGACGGATGTTAGATTTAATTTTTGATGCAATACATTCGCATACATCATCATCAAGATTAAGACCTAAAATTTCTGATTTGCGTTTAATAATAGCAATTCTTGTTTCAAGATCCGGTGGCTGAATATCTGCCAAAAGTCCTGATTCAAAACGAGAGCGTAGTCTGTCTTCTAATATTTTGATTTCTTTAGGTGGTCTGTCTGATGTAAGTACTATTTGTTTTTGAGCTTCAAACAAAGCGTTGAATGTATGGAAAAACTCTTCCTGTGTACTTTCTTTACCACCAATGAACTGACAGTCATCTACCAATAGTACATCTGCATGACGATATTTCTGTCTGAATTCAGAGGTTTTTGCGTATTTGATAGCTTCGATAAGCTCTACAGTAAAATCATCACCTTTTATGTATACGATGTTTTTATCAGGGTAGGTTTTTTTGATTTCATTACCAATAGCATACAAAAGGTGAGTTTTACCAAGTCCTGAGTTACCATATACAAAAAGAGGATTGTATGCTTTTGCAGGATTTTGTGCTACTGCAAGACAAGCAGCGTGAGCAAATTTATTAGTTGAACCAACAATAAAGGTATCAAAAGTATATTCATATCCTGCATCGGCTGAATTTTCATCACTTAAGAATTTTTCTTCTTTTTTTTCTATTTCATCAGGTACTGTGAATACTGTATCAAATCTTGTACCAAAAATAGCTTCGTACGCATCTTCAAGTATCGGCATATAACAGCCAAGCAAAGTCTGTCTGTGAAAATCATTAGGTACTAATAAGGTTATTCTGTTTTGTTCAAAATCGATATCTACAGGTTTAATTCTGCTTATCCATGTTTTGTAAGCAACATCTGTGAGCTTCTTTTCTTTTTGAAAGTAATCACAAATAACCTTCCAAGCCTCATCAAAAGAACCCATTTTTATTCCTCCATTTTTTGAAATTTCCGGCTAAAAAATAGATAACCATATATTTATCCATTATTACAATTAACATTGTAACAAATTATTGTGGAAAAATCAATGATTTTTTTGCATTATAAAGTATATATTTACATTTATTTATATAGTGTATTTTACAGCGTATTTTTTCATACATTTTGTAGCCTGTAATTTGTGGTCAAAAAATAAGTAAAATACAAGATATTGTGTACTAAATTTTCGCTGTTTTTTGAAAGTTATATAATACTATATAAAGAGAAAAATTTTTGTTGACTTAAAAGAAAATTTGAGATATAATGCTACATTGTAAGGTTATGTACCCGAAAGGAGGGTTTTGAATGCTGAGAACATATCAGCCAAAAAAGCTTCATAGAAAGAAGGAGCACGGCTTCAGAAAGAGAATGTCTACAAAGAACGGTAGAAAGGTTCTTGCAAGAAGAAGAGCTAAGGGCAGAAAGCAGTTATCATACTAATACAAAGTATCAGGCCACTGTCGGCAGTGGTCTGACTTTTATTTTAGACAAATGTGCAGTTTATACTCCTCATACTTCGAAAACTTACTGCACGCCTGATACAAGGGTGGTACTATGAAAATTCTCACCTTAAAAGAGAACAGACAATTTCACAGAGCTTACACTAAGGGCAAATCTTATGTAAGTCCGTTACTTGTCACTTATATTATCAAAAATAACACTAATAACCTTCAAATCGGAATTACCACCTCTAAAAAAATAGGCAAAGCTGTACAGCGTAACAGATGCAGAAGAATCATAAGAGCAGCTTATATACAGATAGCAGACAAATTGCCCCTTGGCTACAACATAGTTTTTGTAGCAAGAAACAAGACAGTATTTGCTAAAAGCACAGATATATTACGCTGTATGAAGAAACATTTGCAACAGGCAAATTTATTACAAGAGATATGAAGAAAATCTTTATCTGGTTAATCAAGTTTTATCAGAGCGCTATTTCACCTCATCTTGGCACAGGAAAATGCAAGTTTCATCCTACATGTTCACAGTATGCAATAGAGGCTATAGAAACACATGGTGCATTCAGAGGTTTTTTTATGGCACTGTGGAGGATACTTCGATGTAATCCTTTTTCAAAAGGCGGGTTTGACCCTGTACCTACAAAGCGCCAACGATAAAGAAAGGTTAAATTATGGGAATTTTTAATTTTTTTGGTAGTATTTTCGGCTATATACTTTGGGCTGCTTATTCTTTAGTCGAGAACTTCGGTATTGCTATCATTATCTTCACACTATTATTCAAGATAGTATTGTTTCCATCATCAGTTAAACAACAAAAATCTATGGCAGCTAACTCAAAGCTTCAGGCTAAACAGAGAGCTTTGCAGGAAAAATACGGAAACAATAAGCAAAAGTACAACGAAGAAGTACAGAAATTATACGAAAAAGAAAACGTAAAGCCATTTGCAGGATGTCTTACATCATTATTACCAATGCTTGTAATGCTGGGCATCTACTATTCAGTTGTAAAACCTTTATCCAACACTATTCACTTAGCAGCTGATAAGGTTACTGAGTTATTTAATTATGTTAATACTCTGCCGGGTATATACTATGACTCAAGTCAGATATACTCAGAGATAGGTGTGCTGAGAATTTTTAACAGCATAGCTGATCATCAGGCAGTAACAGGAATATTAACAGGTGACGAAATAGCAAAAATCGAGTCTTTATCCAAAGGTTTTAATTTCTTGGGACTTGATTTGCTCGGAACCCCTAAGACAGATATGGGCTGGCTCATACTTATTCCGGTATTGTGTCTTGTAACATCAGTAGGCTCACAGGTGTTTATGATGTTCCAAAAGGGTAGCCCTATGCAGAATCAGCAGGGCTGTATGAAGTATATGTTCATTGCGTTGCCACTTCTTACTGCTTACATTGCATATACTGTACCTGCTGCGGTAGGTTTCTACTGGATTTGTTCTACAGTATTTGGTTTTGTTCAGACTCTTATTATGAACAAATATTTCTCTGCAGATGTGCTTAATGCAAAGTCAGAGGCTGCGCATATATCACGACTCGAACTCCAGGAAGCGCAGGTAAAATACAACAATTATGTATTTGATACTGACAAAAAGAAAAAGAAATAATTACTTTAATTAATTTGTAGCTATATGCTGCAAAAAAGGAGAAAATATGATTAGAGAAGCAATTGCAACCGGCGCTACCGTTGAGTTAGCAAAGGAAGAAGCTTGCAGAATATTAGGCGTTGAGTTATATGACGATAACGTTGATTTTGATATTATAGACCTTGAAAAAAAGAAGACACTCGGTATTTTTGGCGGTCGTCCTGCTAAAGTACGAGTTTATATCAAGGTTACTCCTGCACAGGCTGCAGGCGACTATCTTATGAATGTTATCAAGGCTATGGGTCTTGAAAATATAAAGGTAGATGTAGAAGAAAAAGAGAAGAACATCATCTCTATTAACATCTCAGGTGAGGATGTCGGCTCTATTATCGGCAGACGTGGCGAGACTTTAGATGCATTACAGTATCTTACATGTCTTGTTGCTAATCATGTTGAGAATTCTTACTGTAGAGTTACTATCAACACAGGTGATTACAGAGAAAAGCGTGAAAAGACACTTGAGATTCTGGGTAGAAAGCTCGCTATCAAAGCATCAAAGACAGGCAGAAAATCATCGCTCGAGCCTATGAATCCATATGAGAGACGCATTATTCATACTGCTGTTCAGAAGATTAACGGCGCTATCTCATGGAGCGAGGGCGAGAATGTCAACCGTCACGTTGTTATAGGTCCTGACCCTAAGAACAAGGGTAACTACAAAGGCAGAAGACAGGATAGAAAGCCATACAGAAACAGCGCTCCTAAACAGCCAAAGCCGGCTGACCCACAGCGCAAGCCATTAAACGAAGGCGGAGAGTACGGTCTTTACGGCAGAATTGATAAATAATTAAGGGGCGGATTATTCCGCCCTTTTTTACTTTTTGAGGTGATTATATGAGCGATAGTACTATTGCTGCTATCAGCACTGCTCAGGGTATGGGCGGTATAGGTGTAATCAGAATATCAGGAGACAAAGCTATACAGGTAGCAGATAAGGTGTTTGTAGCAATTAGTGGCAAGAAGTTGTCAAGCTACAAAGGCTATACCTGCGCTTATGGTGAAGTAGTTTATAATAACGAGAAGATAGACGAGTGCGTGGCTACGGTGTTTTTGGCACCTAACAGCTATACAGGAGAGAATGTCGTAGAGCTCTCATGCCATGGTGGTATCTATATCACAAAGCAGGTGCTGAGAGCTGTGCTTGATAGTGGAGCTACACTTGCGCTGCCTGGTGAATTTACAAAGCGTGCCTTTCTTAATTCAAAGATAGATCTCACACAGGCTGAGGCTGTTATGGATATAATCTCTGCAAAGTCCAAGTCTGCTGCTAAGTCTGCTCTATCTGTTCATCAGGGAAGACTGAGCAAAGAGATTAATAGCATTAAAGATGCACTCTTGCTCACAGCATCACATCTTTGTGCGTGGGCGGATTATCCTGAGGAGGACATAGCGGATGTTGAGCACAGCTCGCTTTTAGATGCACTTGTCAGTAGCAAAGAAAGTCTTGCAAAACTGCTTGATAGTTATGACAACGGCAAAGTGCTCAGAGAGGGTATAGACACGGTTATAGTTGGCAGACCTAACGTGGGCAAATCAACACTTATGAATCTGATAACAGGTTATGATAAAAGTATTGTCACAGATATAGCAGGCACTACACGAGATGTCGTAGAGGACACTGCTGTGATAGGTGATATCACCCTCAATATTTCTGACACAGCAGGCATCAGAGAGGCTACAGATGTTATTGAGAAGATAGGCGTAGATAAGGCGAAGAACAAGATAGAGACATCTCAGCTTATTATTGCTGTTTTTGATGCGTCTGATGAGCTTGATGCTGATGACAGAAAACTCATTGAGAGTATAAAGGGCAACCCTTGTATCGCAGTAATTAATAAAGATGACCTTGAAATTAAGATTGATATTCAAGAGATAAAGTCTGTTACAAATGAAATAGTATATATGTCCGCTAAAAACTCTACAGGCTATGACAAGCTTAAGCAGGCTATTGAGAATGTTGCAGGTACACAGCAGTTTGATGCATCAGCTGCGGTGCTGTCTAATGAGCGTCAGCGAAATCTCGCAAAAAACGCCTACGATGAGCTTATAAACGCTATTTCAACTCTTGAGATGGGCATGACCTATGATGCGGTCACGGTTGCGCTTGAGTCAGCTATTGAGTGTTTGTGTGAGCTGACAGGCGAGAGAGTCACAGATACTGTAGTGGACAATGTGTTCCATAATTTCTGTGTGGGTAAGTAAGAAAATTGTATTGATAGAGTGAAGTAAAAAAAGAATAAATTTATCAATAATTGCACTTCTATATCACGAAGAAACATACAGGACACTAAGAGAAATGTATAGTTTTATCAAGCGTTTAACTCTTATATCACAAATGAATATTAGAGTAATATAAGGAGTATATGATTTTTAAAATCACACTCCATGCATGTGTTCGCAAAGGAACATACAAAGCGATATAAGAATATCACCCATAACTACATTTTGAAAAGAATATACAGAACAACAAGAAATAATATGATTTTTCAATTAACCATACCTATATTCCGAAAGGAGTATAAGGAGCAAAAGGAAAAACATACGATTTTCAGTCAACCATACCTATATTCCGAAAGGAGTATAAGGAGCAATAGGAAAAATATATGATTTTCAATCAACTATACCTATATTCCGAAAGGAATATATAAGGAAAGCGTCGCTTTCACGATTTAAATCGCTAAACCAAAACTAACAAAAGAGGTTATTATGAGTACATATTTTGCAGGACAATATGATGTAGCTGTTATAGGCGCAGGACACGCAGGCATAGAGGCTGCGCTTGCTTCTGCACGCCTTGGGGCTAAAACTGCGATTTTTACTATAAATATGGACGCTGTCGGCAACTGTCCGTGCAACCCATCTATCGGAGGAACCGCCAAAGGACATTTGGTTAGAGAGATAGACGCCTTGGGCGGTGAGATGGGAAAAACCGCAGACGAATGCTTGCTTCAGATGCGTATGCTCAATTTAGGCAAAGGTCCTGCTGTGCACTCTTTGCGTGCGCAGATAGATAGAAGAAAGTATCAGGATGTTATGAAGCACAAGCTTGAGCTGTGCGACAATCTTGATTTGAGACAAGCTGAGATAACCGATATAGAGCGCACAGAGGACTTTGAGTGGCTACTCACCACCAGAATGTTAGCGCAGTTTAAGTGCAAGACTGTTATTATAGCGACAGGCACATATTTGGGTGGAAAGATATTTATAGGCGAGGTATCATACGAGAGCGGACCTGACGGAGTGTTTCCTGCTACGTTTTTGTCAGAAAGTCTGAGAAAGCTGGGTATTCCTACCCGCAGATTCAAGACAGGCACTCCTGCACGAGTCAGACGCAGTTCAATAAACTTTGATGTGCTTGAGGAGCAGTGTGGTGACGAGCCTGTTGTGCCGTTTTCTTACGATACAGTACAACCGCTTCAAAACAAGGTGAAATGCCACATCAGTTATACTAACGATGAGACAAAGAAGATAATTCTTGATAATATTCACAGAAGTCCGTTGTACGGTGGCAAGATAGAGGGTGTAGGGCCAAGATACTGTCCGAGCCTTGAGGACAAGATAGTCCGCTTTGAGCACAAGGACAGGCACCAGCTTTTTATTGAACCATGTGGACTTGATACTGAGGAGATGTACCTGCAGGGTATGTCGTCATCCATGCCCGAAGAGGTACAGCTTGACTTTTATCACACTATACCGGGACTTGAGAACGCTCTTATTATGCGACCTGCATATGCCATAGAGTATGACTGCATAGACCCGCTATCTATGAACGCCACACTCGAATTCAGAGATTTTGAGGGTTTATACGGTGCAGGACAGTTCAATGGAAGCTCAGGCTACGAGGAGGCTGCAGCACAGGGTTTGGTCGCTGGCATCAATGCTGCGCACAAGGTGCTTGGCAAAGAGCCGTTTGTGCTCGACAGAGCATCGTCATATATCGGCACATTAATTGATGACTTAGTCACAAAGGGAGCCAACGACCCATATCGAATGATGACCTCACGCAGTGAGTACAGACTTATACTGCGTCAGGATAATGCCGATACACGACTCACACCACTCGGATACAAGCTCGGACTTATATCAGAGGACAGGTGGCGCAGGTTTAATGAAAAGCAGGATATGATAAAAGAAGAGCTCAAACGTGTCAAAGAGACAGTCATACCGTGCTCTGCGCAGCTCAATGCTCTGCTTGTTTCACGTGAAACATCAGAGATTACAAATTCCGTGCGACTTGTTGAGTTGCTCAAACGACCACAGCTAAACTACGACAACCTGACACCGTTTGATGTTAATCGACCAGATATACCGCACAGCGTATTTGAGCAGGTGGAGATAGCTATCAAGTATGATGGCTATATCAAGAAACAGATAGCTCAGGTTGAGCAGATGCGCAAATTAGAGCAAAAACGCCTGCCGCTCGACTTTGACTACAAGAATCTGTCAGGATTAAGACTCGAAGCTCAGGAGAAACTTAATCTTGTCAAACCAGCAAATATCGGACAGGCATCACGCATCAGCGGTGTTTCTCCTGCTGATATCAGCGTTTTGCTTATATGGCTTGCAAAGCATAAGAATTCTAACAACGAGGAAATATAAATGTTTACACAGATTTTGCGTGATGTTGCAGCGAAATCAGGCATCACACTCACCGATAATCAAGTAGATAGATTTAAAAAGTACTACGAGTTGCTGATAGAATGGAACGAAAAAATGAACCTTACAGCACTTACAGAGCCACATGATGTCGCACTCAAGCATTTTTGTGACAGTATTCTACTTTTAAAATATGCTGACATTTTTGAGGGCGCATCGCTGATAGATGTGGGTACAGGCGCAGGTTTTCCGTCTATTCCTATCAAAATTATGCGACCGGACATACACTTGTGCTTGCTTGACAGCCTTAACAAAAGACTTGTGTTTTTGCAAGAGGTTGTAGATACATTAAAGCTTAGTGATGTTCAGATAGTCCACGCAAGAGCCGAGGACGGAGCAAAAAGAGCAGATTTGCGAGAAAAATTCGATTTTGCTACCTCAAGAGCAGTTGCACAGATGAATGTGTTATCAGAGTACTGCTTGCCGTATGTCAGAGTGGGCGGTCAGTTTGTCGCCATGAAAGGCAAGTACAGCGAAGAAGAGATAGATAACGCAAAGAACGCTATTAAGCTGCTCGGTGGCAAATGCGAGAAAGTGCAGAAATACTCGCTTATAGATGAATCACAGCGTACGATTATCAGGATAAAAAAGCTTAGTAGTACAGACAAACGATATCCTCGCACTTCAGCAAAAATAAAAAACAAAGCATTATAAGTATCAAAGCGGAGCTTTTCGACAAAAGCCCCGCTTTTTTTCGCTGTTTTTACAAAACAAAATTGTTTTTGCATACAAAATACAACAAAAACATTGCTTGAGCTTTGGTATTATAGCTATGCAAGGACAACCTATGAGAAAGGGGCGGTGATATTGAGCTTTTTGAGCAAAGATGAAAACAAAGTTCTTGTCATCCCTACTATTTCCATACGTCCTAACAAAACCCAACCGAGAAAGAACTTTGACGAGCAACAGCTCAAGAGCCTGTCGCAGTCAATAGTTCAAAACGGTATATTGCAACCACTCACAGTTCGTAGAATTAATCAGACCGAGTATGAGCTTGTTGCAGGAGAACGCAGACTCAGAGCGGCGATTATGGCAGGCATCACCAAGGTTCCGTGTGTTGTCATACGCTGTAGTGACAAAGAAAGCGCCGTATACGCACTTATTGAGAACATCCAGCGAACAGAGCTGGGAATGTTTGAGCAGGCACGAGGTATCGCACGATTAATTAGAAAGTACGGACTTACTCAGGAGCAGGCGGCTATTAGCTTAGGCAAGAAGCAGTCCACGATAGCCAACAAGCTCAGACTTTTGCGACTTACCTTTGAGGAGCAGGAGTGGATAATATCTGCGTCCTTGTCAGAGCGTCACGCTCGTGCGTTGCTCAGGATAGACGATGAGAGCCTCAGGCGTGAGGCGCTAAGCCATATTATCTCAGACAACCTCAACGTCAGTCAGACAGAGGCTTTTGTGACAGATGTGCTGATGCGAAAGAGGGTCTCGCCATTTGAAAAAGCAGACAAACCCGAGCGCAAGATAATAGTCAAAGACGTCAGAATCTTTGTCAATACTATAAACAAGGCTGTTGACACAATGCGTCTGTCGGGTATCAACGCCACAAGCTCAAGAAACGAGACAGATGACTATATAGAATATACGGTAAAAATACCGAAAGAAGCCAAAAAGGCTTGTTGATTACTTAGCTTTCCCCATGGATGCGAGAGCATCCACCACTCATACCCATTTCCTTATCTGAACCCCTTGCCAGAGGTCACACGGTTTTTCGTGTGGCCTTTTGGCGTTTTGTGATGTTTCACGTGAAACATCAGACGGCGACCATATGTACATAAACAAGCAAAAAATTTCTTACCTATAAAAATATTCGCAAAAATTTATCAAAAGTCTTTAAATTCGTATGTTTATATGGTAAAATTGTTCTTAGATTTGTGTTTCACGTGAAACAAAGACAGAAAAGAGTTGATTTTTTGGCAAAGGTAATCGCTGTTGCTAACCAAAAGGGCGGTGTCGGCAAGACCACATCTGCAGTAAATATCGCCGCAGGACTTGGTTTTAACAACAAAAAGACGTTACTCATAGATGTTGACCCGCAGGGCAATGCTACAAGCGGTGTGGGCATAGACAAGAGAGCGGTCAGGTTTACGACTTACGACCTGCTTGTCACAGACACAAAGGCGCAGGATATTGTTGTACAGACAGCATTTTCTAATCTTTATGTTATGCCATCAGGCATAGATCTTGCTGCAGCAGAGCTTGAGATGATGGATATGTCCGAGCGCAGTTACAAGATGAAGCGTGCCATAGCACCGATAAAATCGCAGTTTGATTACATAATTATAGATTGTCCGCCGTCACTTGGGCTTATCACAACCAATGCACTCACAGCCGCTGATACCATCTTGGTACCGATTCAGTGCGAGTATTACGCACTTGAGGGCTTGTCTCAGCTTATGAATACGGTGCGCAGAGTCAAGCGACAGACAAACGAGCACATAGAGCTCGAGGGTGTGTTGCTCACAATGTATGACGGCAGACTCAACCTGACTCAGCAGGTAGTATCTGAGGTTAAGAGATTCTTTCCTCAGAAGGTTTTCTCTACTGTTATCCCACGAGGAGTCAGGGTGTCCGAGGCGCCGAGCTTTGGTATGCCGATTATGTACTACGATAAGTCGAGCAAGGGAGCTTGTGCGTACCTTGACCTTGTCACAGAACTTTTGAAGAAGGAGAATCGTTATGGCTAAGAAGATGGGCGGTTTGGGCAAGGGCCTGAACGCAATATTTATGGAAAACGACAGCGAGAACAGCAACGAGGCTGTTACCCTGCGTATCTCAGAGATAACACCTAACCGTGACCAGCCACGAAAAGCATTCGATGAAAAGTCGCTTTCTGAGCTTAGTCAGAGCATTATGCAGTACGGTGTGCTCCAGCCGATACTTGTCAGACCGCTTATGGACGGAAGCTATCAGATAGTAGCCGGCGAGCGTAGATACAGAGCAAGTCGTATGGCGGGACTTACTGAGATACCTGCGGTTATCAGAGAGCTTTCTGATAACGAGACTATGGAGCTTGCACTTATTGAGAACCTTCAGCGTGAGGACCTAAGTCCGATAGAAGAGGCAAAAGGCTACAAAACTCTGATAGAGACATATTCAATGAGTCAGGAGCAGTTATCTGTCGCTATGGGCAAGTCCCGTAGTGCTATCGCTAACACAATGCGTCTGCTGTCACTGCCATCAGACGTAATCGAGCTTGTCGAAAAGCAGAAGCTCAAGGAAGGCCACGCAAGAGCCCTGCTGTCGCTTGAGGATAATGCGCTTATCAGCTTGTTTGCACAGCAGGTTATAGACAGAGGCTTGTCAGTAAGACAGGTAGAGCAGCTTGTCAAAGACGCACTCAAAAAGCCTACTACAAAGAAGCGCACACCTAAGTCAAAGCCTTCGTATTTTTCAGAGGTAGAGCTTGCGTTGTCAGAGTATCTTGGAAACAAGGTTACTGTTGTCCCATCAAAAGACGGCAAGGGTGGTACTCTCAGCATTGAGTTCTACTCCTTTGAGGAGCTCAAGGACCTCGCAAACAAACTCGAAGATAACAAATAGTCAGAAATTACCAAATTAACATAAATTTAGCAAGCACAAGGAGAAAATCATGATAGACATTAAATTTTTGAGAGAAAACCCTGACATTGTCAGACAGAATATCAAGAACAAGTTTCAAGACAGCAAGCTGCCACTTGTAGACGAGGTTATCGAGCTTGATGCACAATCTCGCAAAATCAAGGGACAGGCAGACGAGCTCAGAGCACAGCGCAATAAATACTCAAAGCAGATAGGTATGCTTTTTGCTCAGGGCAACCGTGAACAAGCCGAAGAAATGAAGAAGTTAGTCACCGAAAAAGGTGAGGAGCTTGCTAAACTCGAAGAGTTAGAGGCTGAGCTGTCTTCTAAGGTCACAGATATTATGATGATTATTCCTAATATCATTGATGAGACTGTTCCTATCGGCAAGGATGATTCTGAGAATGTAGAGATACAACGCTATGGCGAGCCACTTACTCCGGACTTTGAAATCCCATATCATACAGAGATTATGGAGAAGCTCTCAGGTATCGACCTCGACTCTGCTCGAAAAGTAGCAGGTAACGGCTTTTACTATCTTATGGGTGATATCGCAAGACTTCACTCTGCTGTTATCTCTTATGCAAGAGATTTTATGATAGACAGAGGCTTCACATATTGCATACCACCATATATGATAAGAGCTAATGTTGTAACTGGTGTTATGAGCTTTGCAGAGATGGAAGCTATGATGTACAAGATAGAGGGTGAGGACCTCTACCTTATCGGTACATCCGAGCACTCTATGATAGGTAAGTTTATCGACACTATCAACAAGGAGTCACAGCTCCCATATACTCTCACAAGCTACTCACCTTGCTTTAGAAAAGAAAAAGGCGCTCACGGTATAGAGGAGCGCGGTGTATATCGTATACATCAGTTTGAGAAGCAGGAGATGGTAGTAGTCTGTAAGCCTGACGAATCAAAGATGTGGTTTGAAAAGCTGTGGCAGAACACCGTGGACCTTTTCAGAAGTCTTGATATACCTGTCAGAACTCTCGAGTGCTGTTCGGGCGACTTGGCTGACCTCAAGGTTAAGTCAATAGATGTAGAGGCTTGGTCACCACGTCAGCAGAAGTACTTTGAAGTAGGCTCTTGCTCAAACCTCTCTGATGCTCAGGCAAGAAGACTCAAGATAAGAGTACATGGCGAGGATGGCTCCAAGTACTTTGCACACACACTCAACAACACAGTTGTGGCGCCTCCGAGAATGCTCATAGCGTTCCTTGAGAACAATCTAAACGAAGACGGCTCTGTTAACATTCCTGTAGCACTTCGTCCGTATATGGGCGGTAAGGACAAAATCACACCGTAACAAAAGCAGAAAAAACGCACCTGATGCTATGCAGGTGCGTTTTCTATATGTTAGGTATTTTATTGTGGTGCTGTTACTGTATAAGAAGTTACGTTTGGAATCGTTTCGCCGTCAATTTGAAGTGCACGAGGGGAGTCAAACTCAACGGTTATTTTTTTGCCAACAAGCACCTTGGTGCACTCTTTGTGACGAAGATGTTCACCTTTGAATAATGATGGAAAAATCATAAGTGTCTTTAGAGCTGATGTGTTGAAGAACACAAAGAAAGACACGGTTTTATCGATACTGTTTCTGTTTTGTTGCGGTGTAGGCATCATGCCACCACCGTAGTATCTGCCAAACATTGTAGGAGCAAGCCACACCTTTTTGAACCTGTGTTTATTGCCATCAACGGTTACTTTTGCGTTAGTAGTTTTGTAGTGAAACAACAGACCCTTGATAGCTATAGCAGTGTAGCTTATATCAGTTTTGCCTTGTGCTTTTTGATTGTCACCTTCTTCACAGCAGTAGCCGTCAATACCGTAGCCTATGCCGTTAATGAATCGGTAGTCTTTTCCGTTTACCGTGCATATAGGTAGAGTCTTGATTTTATCAGTAATATCAAGGGGAGTGTTCTCGTCAAAATAATCAAGGTCTCTGAGAAAATCGTTGCCGGTTCCCTGTGGCAAAAACATAATTTTATTATCATATTTTATATCAGAGGTGTCATTTATAAAACGATTTAGTGTACCGTCTCCTCCACAAATCGTGATAGTAGCGTGTATTGCGTTTTCAAAGAACTCTTTGTAATTATTTATGGTTGTAATATCAATAACTTTTGCGTTTTTTTCAAGCTTATCGCATAGAGCATCGGCTTTGATTTTAGCAGAGCCATTACCGGCATAGGGATTGTAGAGTATGTAATTTTCTGTCAAGATATACCCTTCTCTCTGTTTTGATTATAAGGGGGATTATACTACTATAAAGCTTAGAAATCAACAAATTTTTTCAAAAATAAAAGTGCGGATTAAGCTCCGCACTTTTTAAAACTAATTTTCTTCAGCTCGCTCGTAGGCGATATTATTTAGAATAATATGGTCATTATCAACTGCCTCAAAGACAACCTCTCGTGTGCTTGTTGTAGTTGCAGTAGACATATATGTAAGCGTTGCAGTATTACCGTCACAGGTATAAGTGCAATCTAAGGTCGCATCGTTATACAAATCGGTAATTACTGCAGTACCATCTGCATTGAATCTATAACATTCTATAGAGCTTTCGCTCAGCCAGTCGCCGAGAATCTCATCTGCTACTATGAAATTGTCATTTGGTGGAAATTTGATTTCTGGCAGGGTTGCTTTGCTTAAGATGTAATAATACTCGTTACCCGTGAGAGTCAGCTCTTTGTTATTGTCAGACAGCTTGGCGGTGTATTCATCAAGGAAGAAGTTGCCCAGTTCGATACTATAGCGCTTTTCATTTGTCCCGTCATAAGTGTTGTCAAAAACTCCGTATATAGTACATGACCCCATTTTTGCAAAACAGTCGCCGTTTTCTTCAAATATAAAGTATATATCTTCGCCATATGCATCGCAGGTCCAGGTGCCGAGCAGGTTGTAGTCGGTACTTTCTACAATATCTGTTGTAGGGTCTGTGACAGAATCGCTACCACACGCAACAAGCAAGAGCAAAGATAAAACGCTCAGAACACAGGCTAAAATTTTCTTCATATAATCACCCAAAAATTAGACTTACGAGTCTAAGTTTAAGTCCACTTTAGTTAAAAGTCAACAAAAAACGTGTCCAAAGTGATGATATAGTGGTTTTTTGAGAAAAAAGCTAAAATAACCTTGCATATAGTATAATCGTTTGGTATAATAATTTTTAAAAAATTAAGGAGTGGTATTAATGATTACAAGAGAATTCGAAGAAAAATTTGTTAAAGAAGCTCTGACATTTGACGATGTACTGCTTATTCCCGGTGAGAGTGATGTCGAACCAAAGAATGTTAAGGTTGGTACATATCTGACAAAGAAGATCAAACTCAATACTCCGCTTATGACTGCAGCTATGGATACAGTTACAGAGACTGATATGGCTATTGCTATTGCTCGTGAGGGCGGTATTGGTATCATTCATAAGAATATGTCTATCGAACAGCAGGCTGATATGGTAGACAGAGTTAAGCGTAGTGAAAACGGCGTTATCACAAATCCGTTCTATCTCGCACCACACAATACTATCAGAGAGGCTAACGAGCTTATGCGCAAGTATAAGATTTCGGGTGTGCCTATCTGTGAGGGCACAAAGCTTGTAGGTATCATCACTAACCGTGATTTAAAGTTTATGGACGAGATAGACTTTGATCAAGAAATCAGCGGTGTAATGACCAGCGATAATCTTGTGACAGCACCTGTTGGCACTGACCTTGAGAAAGCTCAGGCAATCCTCAGAGCTCACAAGATTGAGAAGCTACCTATCGTAGACGGCGAGGGTAACCTCAAGGGTCTTATCACTATCAAAGATATAGAGAAAACAGTTCAGTATCCAAATTCAGCAAGAGACGACAGAGGCAGACTTCTGTGTGGTGCTGCTATCGGCGCTACAGCAGATGTGCTCGATAGAGTCAAGGCGCTTGTAGAGGCTCAGGTTGACGTACTTGTACTCGACTCTGCACATGGTCATAACTCAAACGTTATCCAGTCTGTTGCTAAGGTAAAGCAGGCATACCCTGATGTTCAGCTTATTGCAGGTAATATTGCAACTGCTGAGGGTGCAAGAGCGCTTATCAATGCAGGCGCCGACTGCGTTAAGGTTGGTATTGGTCCTGGTTCTATCTGTACAACTCGTGTTGTAGCAGGTATCGGTGTTCCACAGATTACAGCTATCTATGACGCTGCCAAAGAGGCTGCAAAATCAGGCATCCCTGTTATTGCAGACGGCGGTATCAAATACAGCGGTGATATAGTCAAGGCCTTGGCTGCAGGCGCTAATGTATGTATGGTAGGTTCACTTGTAGCAGGCTGTAAGGAATCGCCTGGTGACACAGAGATATATCAGGGCAGACAGTTCAAGGTATATCGTGGTATGGGCTCGCTCGGTGCTATGAACAAGGGTAGCTCAGACAGATATTTCCAGGCTGCTAACAAGAAGTACGTTCCTGAGGGCGTAGAGGGTCGTGTACCTTACAAGGGACCGCTCTCTGACACAGTATATCAGATGATTGGTGGCTTAAAGTCAGGTATGGGTTACACAGGCTGTGAGACTATCGATGAGCTTCACAACAAGGCTCAGTTTGTAAAGATTACAGGCGCAGGTCTTAAGGAGAGCCATCCACACGACATTCAGATTACCAAGGAAGCTCCAAACTACTCAACTCATGGTTAAGCGTCCAAGTGCCGTAGCTTGAAAAAATAAAATTGAACATATAACAAAAACAGGCACCCTATATACAGGGTGCCTGATATTTTTGCAAAATAAAAAAGACAGCCAAATTGGCCGCCTAACAGTATTAGTATATCATTATATGGTTTTAGCTGTCAATATGATTTTACAAGATATTCGCCAAACCGAACACAATTCTGCCTATTGCACTATAGATTATAGTGAACTTTATACAAAATTACATATTGAAACTTAGCAAAAACTGTGATATATTATAGGTGAACAAAGGAGGAGAGTCCAATGTACACCTAACAAAACAGGCTAATACATTGATTACGGCGAACTTCAGATGCTCACATAAAATTTATATATATTCATAAAAATTAACCGTAAGCATTATAAGAAACCAAACCCGAGTTACTCCTTTTTGATAATAACACAACATCGAAGTTCGAAAAAATGTTAAAGCCGAAGACGACACCAGCTAAGGGTTGAACATGACACACGGTGATTCTCGTTAAGAGAATGAAGCGATGGCTAAAAACACCAAAGTGAACTAACAAATCCAAGGCAAAAAAATCTGTAGAAAGAGAGGATAACATGATGTTAGATATTAAGAATGATCTAAAATAACCCTTGACTGATGTGTAAAGAAACACAGTCAAGGGTTATTTTAATTTACAGTGTTTTTAACAGATTAGTTGTGCGACCATTGGGTCGCTTTTTTTATAGGATAAAATTAGCTGTTTGATTAAACAACTTTATAGCCACAGTCAAAACAGAAACAGCGCAAATTAATATAACCTTTTTCTTCATACTAACCACTCCTTAGCCTCAGTGTATCACAAAGAAAAGCGCAAGCGCGATGAAATCCTCACGCCGCTCGGATGAAATCTGTTTCGCAGATGAAATTAAATCCGTCCTTATCTCCCGACGAAGTCGGATTTCATCACGAAGTGATTTCATCCCACGAAAGCGGGATTTATCCCGTCCGATAGGACGGATTTAGTTGAAAAGACCCCACACTTGTCATAGACAAATGAGGGGTCTTTTCTGGTGCCGGTGACCGGACTTGAACCGGTACGATTGCAATAATCGAGGGATTTTAAGTCCCTTGTGTCTGCCTATTCCACCACACCGGCAGTTTTTAAAAAAGCTACCCCCTGCAACTGCAGGGGGCTTAGTGGTGACCCGGACGAGAATCGAACTCGTGTTACCGCCGTGAAAGGGCGGTGTCTTGACCGCTTGACCACCGGGCCATTGGTAGCGGAAATAGGACTTGAACCTACGACACTTCGGGTATGAACCGAATGCTCTAGCCAACTGAGCTATTCCGCCATCTATATAACTACCGCAAAAGTAGCAATAGTGATTATAGTATAGATATATCTATTTGTCAAGTGTTTTTTTGAAATTTCTAAAAATATAAGGTACACCCGAGATTAAAGTGTACCTTTTAGTAATAATACACTAAAACACAATACTGTACGTATCGCCCATTTCCATCCAATGGTTATACTCAATCTCACGGCTGATACCGCTTGCTACACCTGACACACACTCTACAAATACGGTATCAATTTTCCAACCGCTTGCAATTGCATAAATCCACGCGTTGTCAAGTCTTAGCTCAACCACAGGCAAGGGGCTTTTTCCGCAGGGTGCATAAAGGTAAAAATCCATTGTGTCGTTTTGCTCAAATGCGTTACTTTTAAAATGAATGTCAGAAAGATTTTCTGATGCCAGCTGTTTTCCGTATCTGTCATAAAGGGTTACGAATACGTCTTGGTCTGTACCGGCATTTTTACAGGCATCCGTATGAATTTCCATACGGTATACGGTATCTGTCTGGCGAAGTGTTATGCCTTCATTATCTACCCATCTGCCTGCGTGAAAACGCTTGTTGCCGTGGTCGTAAGCAATTTCCATATAATTTAAATACATTTCGTCAGAGCCTTCAACTCTAACCTTAATAGTATCCACGTCGCCTACGTTTTTACATTCGATGCCCGAATACTTACAGGTTGTGCTTAACATACCCTTACCTCCCACGTAGCCTACATCAGTCCATTCAGATTCTCCTTTATCGCCAAAAAGCTTTACGGACACCCTGTCTCGGGAAATACCCGCACTGCCGGCGGTATTGAAAAAAAGATGATATACGCTGGTTTCGGTATTTTCCTCCAAGTTATCTGCAGAAAAGCTTACTGCTGAAAGTGAGCCCAGGGTTACGAGCACTAAAATTAAAGCTATAATCCTTTTTGTTATATGATTTTTCATTTTATTTCCTCCACAATTCTGTTTTTCTCTGTGATTTTAATATAGCAGTATTAAAACCGGCTTTCAACAGAAAGGGATAAAAAGGCCTTTTTAGGGAGCAAAACGCCTCT
>JAZQBV010000013.1:0-265507 GCA_045545935.1 Ruminococcus sp.
TGTTCGCCGATTAAAGTGGTACGCGAGCTGGGTTCAGAACGTCGCGAGACAGTTCGGTCCCTATCTGTCGTGGGCGCAGGATATTTGAGGAGCTCTGTCCTTAGTACGAGAGGACCGGGATGGACGTACCTCTGGTGCACCAGTTGTCACGCCAGTGGCACAGCTGGGCAGCTATGTACGGATTGGATAAACGCTGAAAGCATCTAAGCGTGAAGCCAACTCCAAGATTAGATATCCCATCGCTTTATGCGAGTAAGACCCCTTGTAGACTACGAGGTTGATAGGCTGCGTGTGTACGCACGGTGACGTGTTTAGCTTGGCAGTACTAATAGGTCGAGGGCTTGACCACATTTCTTTATCTTTGGTCAATCCGCTTATTTATCTCCCTTTATCTCTCCACTTTGTTCAGTTTTCAGGGTGTAACCCACACAGCACACAGTAGTGTGCTGTTTTTTATTATCTGAAATAGTGCAAAAAATAAGACTTCTGCTTTTGCAGAAGTCTGTTTTGTTATATTAAGCATTGTCGTCTGATAGCTTGACAGCCTCGTCAATGTCAGATAAATCAATAATTATTTTGTCATCAGCGATATCATTTGACTGTTCTGTGTCCGAAGTCTCGGGTGTAGCATCGATGTTTTGAGATACCTCTGTATCTTGTTCGTCTGAGATATCCTCATCAGACTCATTATCTGATAGCTGCTTTTTTCTGATAGACAGAAAATTTGCAACGCATAGTAACATAATCATAACAGATGCCGCAACTCCGAATATATAGGTGGTGGTATCAGTAAGTCCGATATTTGCCTGTCGTATGAGGTTCATAACGGAGAAGATAAAGGTGACAACTGACAGCGCCAGTATTGAAAGTGATATGTATTTTGCTTTCATAATTACTCCTTTGCAAGTATCAGGTCTTTTATCTTATAGACATCGCCGTCCATAATTGACCACTTGCTGTATAATGTCCTGCCCTCAAGCGGTGAGCTAATCTCCTGATGAATATACAGGCTGTCCAGTCCCGCATTGTGTGCACCTAAAATATCAGAGGTGACATCATTGCCTATCATTATTGAGTCGGATTTTTTGAGCTTGTAGCGTTTGAGCAGTTTGTTAAAGAACGCTGTGTCTGGCTTTGCACAATTTTCGTCAGAGCTTATCATAATTCCGTCAAAGTAGCCGTCAATATTCAGCTCGACAAGCTCAGGATAAGTGAAGCAGTACTGTGCGTTTGATAGAAGATATATTTTTTTGCCTGCCTGCTTTAGCGATTCGAGCAGGTCTATAACACCGTCATACAGACAGATGAATTTAGTAGATGCCTTTCGAAACAAAAGTGCGGTCTCGGCAATAATTTTGTCGCTGACAGCAACACCTTTATCTTTGTATAGCTTAGAGAAAATCTTTTCGAGCTTGATGTCGATTTTCTTATAGAAAGGGTGCAGTATGTGTGTTAGCTGTGACTCTCGCTTTGCGTATTTGAGATAAGAGTGCTTGAGCTCCTGAGAATCATAGCAAGCGCCGTTATTAAGATAAATATCCGCAACCTGCTTCCAGAAGCTGTCGGGAGATTCATCGGTACGAATGTCTATGAGCGTGCCGTACAGGTCAAAAATGTAGTTCTGATACATAGCGTAGCCTTTCGAAATTGATAGTCTAAGTATATCACAAAAAGAGGAAAAATAAAGAGTTTGAATACAAAAAGATAATATGCTACAATAATAAGCAAGATAGGTGATAATATATGACAAAAAAACAGATAGCAACCTTGGCAGTACAGGCACTCAAAAAAGAATACCCCGATGTGATATGCTCGCTTACATATACAGATCCTTTGCAGCTTCTTATTGCCACAAGACTTGCGGCGCAATGCACAGATGCGAGAGTTAATATGGTGACACCTGCGCTGTTTGAGAGATTCAAAAATGCAGAAGATTTTGCTAATGCAACCTATGAGGAAGTAGCACAGTATATCAAGTCCTGTGGCTTGTACAAGACTAAGTCTCGTGATTTGGTAGAGCTTGGCAAGATGATAGTAAATGAGTACGGCTCCAAGGTGCCTGATACCTTAGAAGAGCTTATCAAGCTACCCGGTATCGGTCGCAAGACTGCAAATTTGGTGATGGGAGATATATATCACAAGCCGGCGGTTGTTGTAGATACGCATTGTATCAGAATCACCAGACGACTTGGCTTACACAACGAAAAGGACGCAAAGAAAATTGAGTTTATCCTTCGTGATTTGTTGCCCGAAGATGAATCAAATGATTTTTGTCATCGCATAGTGCTCCACGGCAGAGCTGTGTGCACCGCACGAAACGCAATGTGTGACAAGTGCTGTATGAATGAATTTTGTAGAAAAAAGCCATAAATAAAAAAGAAACCCACGATGAATCACATCGTGGGTTTTGTTGTGTAATATCAGTCAAAAGCTTTGATAGCAGCTTCTATGAGTGCAATCTTCTCTCTTTCCCTCTCAGCCTGACCTTTGATTTTATCAATAACAGCCTGTGGAGCCTTGGACATAAAGCCTTGGTTGTTCAGCTTTCCTTCGTCCTGAGCAAGAAGTTTTTTGGTCTGTTCGAGCTCTTTTGTCAGACGCTTGATTTCCTCATCCTTGTCTACGAGGTCGCTCATAGGGATGTAGATTTTAGCATCGCTTGTGACCACAGTTACCGCCTTGTCAAGTTCAAACTCGCTGCCAATTTCAACATCACTTGCAGATGCTAATTTCTTGATAAACTCAGCACCGTGTTTGAAGGTGTCGGCTTTTTTGGTAGCAATGTAGTACTTAGCCTTCTTTGATGGCGGTACGTTCATCTCGTTTCTGCGTGTACGTACAGCGGTGATAGCCTGCATAATAGTCTGCATACTGTCAGCGTCCTCATCAAATACAAGAGAGTCCGAGAACTGTGGATATTTGGTGAGCATAATAGTATCGCCATCGTGTGGCAGAGTCTGCCATATCTCTTCTGTGATAAACGGCATAAACGGATGCAACAGCTTGAGTATCTTATCAAGTACATAGAGCAGTACCTGACGGGCATCCTGTGCTGATTTTTCATCGTCTGAGTTAAGACGGGATTTTGCAAGCTCGATATACCAGTCACAGTAGCAGTCCCAGATAAAGTCGTAGAGCTTCTGTACTGCTACACCAAGCTCAAACTTGTCGAGGTTGTCTGTGACCTCCTTGCACAGAGTGTTGAGTGTGGAGAGTATCCACTTGTCCTCCATAAGCAAGGTGTCAGGCAGCTCGCACTTGACTTCGTACTCGTCTATGTTCATATGCACAAAGCGTGATGCGTTGTATAGCTTGTTAGCAAAGTTACGGCAGGATTCGACACGCTCTTCTGAAAATCTCATATCGTTACCCGGAGAGTTACCTGTAGCAAGGAAGAATCTAAGCGCATCAGCACCGTACTTGTCTATAACTTCGATAGGGTCAACACCGTTGTTTAAAGACTTGCTCATCTTTCTGCCCTGAGAGTCACGGATGATACCGTGAATGAACACGGTGTTAAACGGAACATCGTTCATATTGTGAAGTCCTGAGAATATCATTCTCGCTACCCAGAAGAAGATGATGTCATAGCCTGTGACCAGAGTGTTGGTGGGATAAAAATACTTGAGGTCTTCTGTATCGTTTGGCCAGCCAAGTGTAGAGAATGGCCACAAAGCTGAACTAAACCATGTATCGAGAGTGTCCTCGTCCTGACTCAAGTGTACGCATCCGCATTTTGGACAAACTGCAGGTGCATCCTTTGACACTACTGTGTGACCACATTCGTCACAGTAGTAAGCAGGAATACGATGACCCCACCACAACTGACGGGAGATACACCAGTCTTTGATGTTCTCCATCCAGTGAAAGTAAATTTTATCAAAGCGCTCAGGCACAAACTTAACTCTGCCGTCCTTGACGCACTCTATAGCAGGTTTTGCGAGTGGCTTCATCTTAACAAACCATTGCTTAGATACACGTGGCTCTACAGTAGTATGACAACGGTAGCAGGTGCCGACATTGTGAGAGTAGTCCTCGATCTCAACCAAGAAACCGCCCTCTTCTAAATCTTTTACGATAGCCTTGCGTGCATCGTATCTGTCCATACCTGCGTACTTTGGATAGTCATCGGTGATTTTAGCATCGTCTGTCATACAGTTGAGTATTGGCAGATTGTGTCTGAGACCAACCTCAAAGTCGTTAGGGTCGTGAGCAGGAGTAATCTTAACAACACCTGTACCAAAGTCCATCTCAACATAATCGTCAGCTACGATAGGAATCTCTCTGCCGACAAGTGGCAGGGTAAGAGTCTTGCCAACTAAGTGCTTGTATCTCTCATCCTCAGGGTTAACAGCTACGGCTGTATCGCCGAGCAGAGTCTCAGGACGGGTAGTAGCAAGCTCAAGGTAACCTGTACCGTCTGTCAGCGGATAGCGCAGATGCCAGAAATGGCCACCCTGCTCTTCAAACTCAACCTCTGCATCAGAGATAGAGGTCTTGCAGTGAGGGCACCAGTTGATGATGCGCTCGCCCTGATAGATAAGACCTTCGTTGTATAAACGCACAAAAACCTCTTTGACAGCATCAGAGCAGCCCTCGTCCATAGTGAAGCGCTCACGCTCCCAATCGCAGGATGTGCCGAGCTTTCTAAATTGCTTTGTGATTCGTGAGCCGTACTCGTGCTTCCAGTCCCACACACGCTCCAAGAAAGCCTCTCGGCCTATCTGCTCTTTGGTGAGACCTTCTTTGCGCATAGCCTCAACTACCTTTGCCTCAGTAGCGATAGATGCGTGGTCAGTACCCGGTAGCCACAGAGCGCTGTAGCCTTGCATACGGCGGAATCTGATGAGGATATCCTGCAGGGTGTTGTCGAGCGCATGGCCAATGTGCAGCTGACCTGTGATGTTTGGTGGTGGCATCACTATAGTGTAGGACTTCTTGTTCTTGTCTACTTCTGCGTGAAAATAGTTGTTCTCCATCCAGAAGTCGTATATTCTATCTTCGACTTGTTTAGGGTCATAAGATTTAGCAAGTTCTTTTGCCATGAAAACTCCTCCTAATAATAGGTTACATACATATTTATTATCTCATTATAATGCTGTTTTGTCAATGATACTGCAAAATAAAAAAGCCGAGATTTTTACATCTCGGCTTAATTCTTAAAAGCTGTTTACTGTGTCGCCGTTTATCAGATCCTGTACAGAGTCTGTGAATTTTGTGCAGTAGCTCTTGTAGATAGTACAGCAGATAGAGTCGTTTAGTACTGCTGTGTACTTTGTAGAGTTTGTTGCATAGATTTTTATTGTATCTGTTGCTCTGCCTGTAGAGTAGCTGATATCAATAGTTATTGCAGGACTGCCGGACACAGAGTCTGCCTTTGAAAGGCTCTGCATATTACACAGGTTCTGATAGAACACATGGAAGTTATCGTGGTCAAGCTTTTCTTTGTTATAGAAAGCTGTAGTATTCTCTACATTTTCGCTCTCACCCTCGGTGTTGGTGACAGCTTCTGTCACGGTTTTCACATCAAAGGAGTAAGTGCCCGAGCTGTCTTTTACCGTAATATTTGACAGCGAGTTGAAGTTAGGATTGATAACTACATCGGGATATAGCTTGTCTATGCTTGTGCTGACCCACGAAACAGACTCAGCAGCTATCTGATATATGATGTTTTTGTCCGCCATGATGTACAGGAGGTCATCCTTTGGTTTGGATGCTCTGAGCGTAATTGTGGTGTCAGGATAGATAGCAGTGAGTTTTGCGTATGGATTTTTGAGCCCGTATTTTTCAAGCTGGGCGTCTGTGGGGTTAACACAGACAGCAGAGCTTGCGTACAGACCTCTGATAGAACCCGAGATAGCAGAGCCCTCGGTTTCGCTTATATACATTTTCTGTGGACTTATCATAACATAGGTGGAGTCAATAGCGCTATCTTCGTTAGGTCTTATCTCAATATCGGACGGATAAGCGCTACCACTGAGTGTAACAGACTCAAACTCGCTGTTGTCTTCGTTAGTTACTGCCTCGTTTATGTTTAGGTCAATTAAGTCAAGCACAGAGTAGAACAGACCATCTACCGCATCAGTTGCAACAAGGTATATAGTCTTGTTGTCTCCAAACATAACATAAGTGCCTATAGAGGTAGGAGCATCGTTGCCAACTGTGATAGTTGCAGTAGTGTTGTCTGAATATGTTATTTTTGCTATGGCACGAGGGTTATCAAAGCCGTAGTCTGATGCGTTCTTGCCGTCAATATCTACAATGCTTGAAAAGTCAATGGCAGAAACATCACTTGCTATAGCATCCGGACCGCCCGAGAGCAAGGTGATATCCTCAAAACCTACGAGAGTATAGGTGGTAGAGTCTGTGCTTTCGCTACCCTCGCCATTTGTGGCAGTCTTGCACTTGATAGAGAGCTTGCCGCTTTCATTTTCGAGGTCTATCTGTGTTATATCCGCAGGCACATAGTTTAGCAGATTGCCGTAGCTGTTGTTGTCGAGCTCGCCGTCTTTATTTAGTAGCGGGGCTGCCTGGTGCTCGCCTGACTCATCTACTGTCAGGGTCATCTTGGTACCGGGGTCAAGGTCAGCTTGTGCATCGTCACCCGGTAGTAAGTTTAACAGCAAAATTATACCCACGATAATAAGCACTACAGCTGTGCCGATTATAATCCACAATATGTTTTTGGGGAGTTTTTTGCGAGGCTTTTTGATGTTTTTGTCAGCAAGTTCTTCTGTTGAGCTGATATCTTCAACTGGTGTATCTTCTGTGTCACTACCCAAGAAAGACTTGAGTGCCTCTTCTTGCTCTGTATACAGGTTGTCTGTATTTAAATTTTTGTTTTCATCAGTCATTACTTGTTCCTCCTGCGGATGAACATAACGATACCAACAACTACGACAGCCAACGGCAGAACGTATCTCATCACAATACCGAGGAATATTGATAAACCGTTAGATGCAATGTTGAGCTGATCATCATACAGCGCTTTGCTTTCTATGGTGATAGACACATCGTCACGCTGTGCAATAGAGTTGAATATCGAGAGAAAAAACTCTGAGTTAGAGTAGGCTGAATTTGACAGACCATATGAGCTAAACGCCTCATAAGAACCGATTACAACAACATTAGAGGACTTTGTTTCATCCTCGTTGCCCTGTGAGCTGATAGCGGCACCGTTGAGCGTCTGTGGCTCCTCGTCTTTGTAGTCCCAGCTTTCTTCTAAGTCAAACGGCATAACCACTGCATTTTCTGTAGTAGTCAGAAGTGCCGATGCGCCTGAGTCCAATATCTCTATAGGCATAGTAAAGGACAGCACTACAGGAATGCTCGGATTCTTTACATTAGCAGAGAACTCTTGCTCTGCGTAGTTGTAGATAGATATAAGGTTAGGGTAGCTGTAGTCTGCCATGTAGGTCGAGTCTGTTTCGTAGCACAGACCGGTTTTGCTGACTGCCATGTTCCACTCTTCGAGCAAGGCATCAATATACGGGGTCTCGCTTGTCAGAGTGTAGTTAGGCACATACAGCAGGGTATGGCCGTACTCACCGTCATTATATAGCCACTTGGATATATCGTTGTATGATTTTTCATCAAGGTCTACTGTAGGAGCAAAGATTATTGCAAACTGTGTGTCAGCACTTAGTGTGTCTGTCAGCAAGGTGAGAGTTTCGACATCATATGCGTTGTTTGACAGTAGTGATGTAAACGCAGACATATCCTGCTCGCCGTGACCTGACAGCAGTGCTACCTTCACTTTGTTTTCGGTTGTGAGGTTTAGTATAGCGGTCAGCACAGCCTGCTCGACATTCTGTCCGTTTGTCTGATATTCACCATAGTATGAGTAGTACTCCTCATCATATGAGAATATATCCTCATAATTAACACCGAGATACTTCTCGCCGTATTCTATCAGAAGCACGGTAGAGGTGCTCTGCCAGTTGATGTCAGGATACTGTGTTGTGAGCGTTGGGTTAGTAGATGGGTCAACATACTTTAGGGATATATGCTTTGACTGCTGGTCCATAGCTTTGAGCAGTTTGTTTACCTGAACATAATACTCGCCACCCGACTCCAGACTATCTTCGGTCATAAGCACAGAGATAGTGATGTCTTTGTCGAGCTTGTCTATTGACTCAACTGACGAGTCTGTCAGCTCGTACACGCTGTTTGATGTCAAATCAAGCGACAGCGCAGGCACTCGGTTTGTCAGCATAACAGCCAGTATGTTAAGACCAACAACAGCAACCACGAAGATTACCGTCAGAAGTATGGCGATATAACCTCGTTTAGCTTGGCGTGACTTGAGAAATTCGAGCAGAGTGCTCAAGCTTTTGCTCTTTTTTTCTTTGGAGGCAGTAGCTATGACTTTTTCTGTATCTTTGTTTTGTTTCATAGTTAACCCTCCTTAGCTCCAACGTTTTTTCTCAAACACACGAATTGTCAAAAAGCTGAATATTGCCATAACACTCAGGAAAAATACGATGTTTGAGAGGTTGAGTATGCCATATGTAAAGTTTTGATAATTGTTGTTGAACGATACTGCAGAAAGCACAGTTGACAAAAACTGTGAGGAGCTCATACCGATTAGAGAGTCCATCAGATAGATGAGCAGTCCTACAGCAAGGCTGACAATAGCTGCGATAACCTGACTCTCTGTAAGCGCAGAGACAAACAGGTCGATAGAAATCAACGCACCGCCCAAGAGCAGTAGCCCCAAGATAGTACACAGCACAACAGACCACTGTACCGCACCGAAAAAGCTCAGTACTATTGCATACAGCAGGAATATAGCAATACAGCATGAGTACATAGTGAACGCACCTAAGAACTTGCCTGCAACCACCTCAAACAGCGAGATAGGAGCAGTCAGCAGCGCCTGGTCAGTACGCTGGCGCTTTTCTTCGGAGAACGACTTCATCGTAATTATAGGTATGACAAACAGAATAATAAGGAACATATTATTAACTATGTATGTCATATTTGATGTTTTGTAGTACAGGCAGTAAACATAGAAGTATGTACCTGAAAAAAAGTAGAAAACAGCCATAACAATATAGCCGATAGCACTGTTAAAGTAAGCGCTTAGCTCTCGTCTTAGTATTGCAAGCATTAGTTGTTTCCTCCTTTTTTACTATTTTGTGCAGTAAGCTTTAGGAAGCTCTCCTCAAGTGTGAGTCCGCCGCTTTTCATCTCGAGTATAGGGCAGTCTGCTTTAGCGAGTGCCTTGAATACCGCTTTTCTTATATCTGTGTCAGGGTCAAAGTCAACCGTGTATGTGTTTGCGCCGGTTGAAGCAACCTTTTTTACGCCGTAGATGTCGTTTAAGACAGAGGACACCGTAGACGTGCTACCCTCTACCTCGAGTATCAGTTGGTTTCTGCCCGTGAGCACCGAGCCTAATTCCTCAGTCTTTGCGTCAGCAACTATCTCGCCGTTTGAGATAACAACAATTCTGTCGCAGATAGCAGACACCTCGCTGAGCACGTGAGATGAGAAAATAACTGTGTGCTTTCTACCGAGGCTCTTGATAAGAGTACGAATCTCGATGATCTGCTTAGGGTCAAGGCCAACAGTAGGCTCGTCCAAGATAAGCACCGGTGGATTGCCCAGCAACGCCTGTGCAAGACCCACACGCTGTTTGTAGCCCTTTGACAAATTCTTGACAACCCTATCCTTTACATCGAGAATTTTGACAATAACCATAACTTCTCTGATGTGCTTTTCTTTAGGGAGCTTGACTTTTTTGATATCAAACATAAACTCGAGATACTTTTGCACTGTCATATCGACATAAAGCGGTGGTATCTCAGGCAGGTAGCCTATCTTTGATTTTGCACCCTTAGGGTCCTCAAGAATCTCGCTACCGTTTACGGTGACAGTACCGCTTGTAGAAGAAAGGTACCCTGTGATGATGTTCATAGTTGTACTCTTGCCGGCGCCGTTTGGTCCCAAAAAGCCGAGAATCTCACCATCATTAGCAGTAAAACTTATGTTTTTTACAGCGGTCAGATCGCCGTAGGATTTAGTCAGGTTTTTTACCTCAACCATAGAATTCTCTCCTTACACGCTTATGCTTGTGTAATTATATTTGAGTATATAAAAACACAATAAATATACAAGAACAATAATACTACAAAACGTAAAATTAATAAAGGCTTTTAACAAAAGATTAACATTTTTTCAAACACATATCACAAAAAACAGACATACAAAAACAAAAAAGAGCACTCGCTAAATATCAGCGAGCACTCTTGTGCTTAAAAATTGTTCGTAAGCCAGCGAGCCACAGCATCGTGGTCGTTAGAATCTATAACGCAGGTGGCAATTTCTTTGAGCTTTTCGTGGGCGTTTGACACGGCTATGCCTACATCGGCTGATTTAAACATATCTATATCGTTTTCGCCATCACCAAACACTACAACCTTGTCGCAGTTTAGCAGTTTCTTCAGCGTTTGTACAGCGTTTGCTTTAGTCGCACGCTTTGGCATAAGCTCAAGCCACAGATTGTCTGTGTAGACATCTTTAGTAAAGAGGGTGCGGTACATATCTTTGTATTTATCATACAGGGGCTTTAGCTTTTTGCTCTCGTCTATACAGGTGAAGTAAAAGATATCGCCGTCAAACAGCCTGTCTGCAGAGTCTACCTCTCGACTTCTTTTATCTCCCTCTCTTGTGCTCAGAAACTCAAGAGCTTTTTTGGACATTTTATCTTTGATATACGAGAACTGTTCTTTATTGTCTATCACAGAATACACTATAGGATATACATCGTGTGATATAAGGTCGTTTAGCGTATCGCAGGCAGAGCTTTTGTCAAAAAATTCGCTGTGAATAAAGTTGCCTGTTGCGCTGTCTGCTATATGTGTACCGTTATATATGATAATAGGTATATTACAGCTTAGCTTTTGCGTCACCTTTTTTGTGGTGACATACGAGCGTGCCGTTGCATATGAAAACACAAGACCGTCTTTAATCAGACGGTCTATTGTGTTAGCGGTATATTCGGTTAGCACACCCTGTGAGTTTAGCAGGGTGCCGTCTAAGTCAGAGATATACAGAGTTTTCACCTTATGCCTCGCTGTCAAATAGAGTAATACAATGTGACGGGCAGTTGTCTACGCACACCTTGCAGTAGTTGCACTTGTTATAGTCGATTTTTGCAAGGAAGTTGGTGACAGTGATAGCACCCTGCTCGCAGTTTTTGGCGCATTTCTGACAGCCGATACAAGCTGACTTGCAGGCTTTCTTTGCGACAGCACCCTTGTCGGTGTTGGAGCAACGCACAACCGCCATGTCTTTGAGCGGGACTATAGAGATTAGCTTTCTCGGGCAGGTGTCGGCACAAAGTCCGCAACCGCCACACAGCGAGCTGTCAACTATAGCTACACCGTTACACACGGTGATAGCATTTGTCAGACAGACTCCCACACAGTCGCCATAGCCCAAACAACCATTCAAACAGGATGTCAGACCGTTGCCTGTTTTTGCGGCAACAGCACAGCTGTTAACTCCCTGAAAATTCGCTTTATTCTGAGTGTTATCACAGCTACCCATACAGTGCACCAGAGCGACCTTTTTGTCGAGCTCGCCCTCTACACCGAGCACCTGTGAGATAGCCTCTACACATTCTTCTCCGCCCGGAGAGCAAAGTCCGAGCTTGGCTTCACCCTTTGACAGAGCCTTTGCATAGCCCTCACAGCCGGAATATCCACAGGCGCCACAGTTAGCACCCGGCAGACATTGTAGCACAGCCTCGGCTTTCTCGTCCTTTGGAACAGCCATAATAACTGATGCGATTGACAGTATAAGACCAAACAGCAGTCCCACACCTGCGACAACCGCTACGGCAATAAGTACAGCAAATAATGTTTCGTTCATATTAGCCTCCTTATTGTAACACGATGAGCTTATCCACAAAACCTGCAAAGCCCAAGAAGCTGAGCGCTACCAAGGATGCAGAGATAAGTGTGATAGGCAGACCTTTGAGTGATTTTGGTATATCGCTTGTCTCAATACGCTGTCTGACACCTGCAAACATAACCATAGCGACCAAAAATCCGATACCTGCACCAAGTGCATTCACGAGTGCGTGGCCATAGGTGTATGTATACATAGTTGTGGTGTCTACCTTCTGCAGTACAAGCATTGTAACGCCTAAGATAGCGCAGTTTGTGGTGATAAGCGGCAGATAAACGCCGAGTGATTGATAAAGGGATGGAATGTACTTTTTGAGCACAATCTCAACAAGCTGTACCAGACCGGCAATAATCAGAATGAATACAATAGTCTGAAGATAAGCAAGGTCAAATGGCACCAGTAGGTATTGATAAATTGGGTATGTAACTGCAGTAGCAAGAACCATAACAAAGGTAACTGCCGCACTCATACCGACCGCTGTGTTTAGTTTTTTGGATACACCGAGAAACGGACATATTCCAAGGAACTTGCACAGCACGTAGTTTTCTGTGAGTATTGCCGCCAAGAAAACAGAAATCAAGGATTTAACCAACATTTGCAGTTACCTCCTTTTTCTCGTTTGTTGAGCAGGCATCAAGAGAGTCAAGCTTTGAGCAGGTCTTGCTCATAGGACAGCCTGCACATGGGCTGTCTGCTACCTTGTTGCCTTTTTTCTCGTTTAGTTTATTAGCAAGAGCTATCAGTATACCAAACACAAAGAAGCCACCCGGTGGCAGAATGAAGATGAGTATCTGTACAGGCATAAACTCTATGCCAAATATAGCACCCGAGCCCAACACTTCTCTGATAATACCCATCAGCAGTAATGCTGCAGTAAAGCCTACACCCATACCAAGACCGTCTAAGATACTTGGAACAACAGGGTTTTTGCTTGCGTACATCTCGGCACGACCGAGGATAATACAGTTAACAACAATAAGTGGCAAAAAGATGCCTAGCGAATCGTTTATTGCAGGCGAGAACGCCTTGACAAGCATTTGAACAATAGTTACAAAGCCTGCGATAACTGTGATGTATGCAGGGATTCGCACTTTGTCAGGGATAACCTTGCGCAAAAGAGAGATAACAGCATTGGAGCACACAAGAACTATAGTAGCGGCAACACCCATACCGATAGCGTTAAAAGCAGAGGTAGTAACAGCCAAGGTAGGACAGGTGCCGAGCATCAGACATAGCACAGGGTTTTCTTTTACTATGCCTTTAGTAAATTCCTTTAGATATGATTTTTTCTCAGCCATTATTCTCACCTCCCTGTATTTCGTTTGTGTATATTTCACACGCCTTGTTTACAGCGTCAACAACTGCACGAGAGGATATGGTAGCAGAAGTAACGCTTGTGATCTTCGGACCCTTACCTGTGTAGTCTTTGTCAACTACTATCATCTCACCGCTCAAAAGTCCTGAGAATTGCGAGGTAAAGCTCTCGTTTGATGTGTTTTTGCCAAGACCCGGAGTCTCGTCATCGTTGTAGTATACATCTATGTTGATGATGTTGCCATCTGTGTCAATACCGGTCATAACCTTAATCTGTCCGCCATAGCCTGAAGCAACTGTAGATATAGCGTGACCTACCACAGCACCGCTGTCGTCTGTAGCTACATAGACGCTGTCAGTCAACTGTTCAAAGTTTGTAGCATCAGGACAGACTATCTGCATAGATTCCTGCTGAGCCTGTGCTTCGTTTTCTGCTATCTTGTCTTTGGTTACTGCATTTGTCACAGAAAGAGCAAGTGTTATGCAGATGCATATGATAAAGAGGGATATTGTCGGTACAAAAATCGACTTAAAGCTTAGCTTTCTCATTTTTTGTCCCCCTTTGCCTTTTGTTTTCCAAACGCCTTAGGTGTTGTGAGTGCCTCGATATGAGGAACGAGGATGTTCATAAGAAGTATAGAGAATGATACGCCCTCAGGCATATTGGAGTAAACTCTCAGCAGTATTGTCAGCACGCCACAGCCTACAGCAAATATCACCTTGCCCCATTTTGTGATAGGAGAGGTGACATAGTCTGTTGCCATAAATATAGCACCAAGCAGAAGACCGCCCGAGAGAACCTGATATATAGGGTCAACACCGACCACAAGTGACATCACAGCCGCTGTGCCGATATATACACACGGAATGATAGGGGAGATAACCTTGCGTACAACAAGATAGATACCGCCAAGCACAAGTGCGATAGCACAGGTCTCGCCCATGCTACCACCATGAGCACCTATCAGAAGCTGTGTGTATGAGTATGTGTCGGGTTCGCTTACCAGTGGAGTAGCTGAGGTAACTGTACCAAAGGAGCTGTTGTAATAGAACGCATTGACCCAGGTCATCATAGCGCTTGGAAAGGACACGAGCAGTACAATACGTGCCGCAAGAGCAGGGTTAACAAAGTTCATTCCAAGTCCGCCAAACATCTGTTTAACTACAACTATAGCAACGATACAGCCAAAAACAGCAATAAGTGGGTTGATATTTGCAGGAAGGTTCAGCGCAAGCAGTAGTCCTGTGACAACAGCAGACAAATCGCCTATTGTGGTGTCACGCTTCATAATCTTGCGACTGACATATTCGCACAGTATGCACGATGCTATACAAACAGCTATCAGCATCAGTGCCCTGACACCGAAGAATACAACCGATGCAATGCTTGCAGGAATCAGCGCAATGATAACATCGAGCATCAGCTTGGTGGTAGAGTTTGGTGAGCGAAAATGAGGAGAAGACGAAACATATAGTTTTTTATCCATATTATTTGCCCTCCTTGAGTGTGATTTTCTTTTTCTTTTCGTTGTTTATCAGTTGTTTGCCGAGTCGTATAGTCTGTACAATGTGTCTGTGTGCAGGACAAGCGTAGGTACAACAACCACATTCCATACAGTTTAAAATATCGGCATCGAGCATCGCCTTTGTATCCTTTTGGTCGACAGCCTTTGCTATCTTTGTAGGTAGCAGGCTCAGCGGACAAGCGTCCACGCATTTGCCACAATGGATACACGCTGACGGCTCTTTGAGTTTTGCAAGCTTTTCTGAGAACACAAGAATTGCGTTGTTTGGCTTTGCAATGAATACATCATCGTTTGCAATCGATGCGCCCATCATAGGACCACCCATAATTATCTTTTTAGGCTCGCCCTTATAGCCGCCACAGAACTCTATGACATCTTTAATCGGTGTGCCTATAGGAACGATGACATTCTTAGGTTCATTTATAGCATCGCCGTCTACGGTCAGACGCTTTTTGATAAGAGGGATACCTGTCTTTAGGTATTCCGAGATAAACGCAACAGAGGCTACATTCATCACTACACAGCCTGCGTCACTTGGCAGTCCGCCCATAGGCACCATTCTGCCTGTACAAGCCTGAATCAGAACTTTCTCTGCACCTTGTGGATAAGATGCCTTTAGTGGCAGTATACCGACCTCGTCATATTTATCTACTTCGCTGTCAGCAATAGCCTTGAGCACCTTGATGGCATCGGGCTTGTTGTTTTCAACACCGATGATAACTCGCTTGATACCTAAAAGCTCCTTGAGAGCATACACACCGGACATTATACCCCAGGAGTTTTCGAGCACTTCTCTGTGGTCGGCGGTTATGTATGGCTCGCACTCTGCAACGTTAATTATCAGAGTGTCTACATTTTTGTCAGCAGGGATGTTCAGCTTTACATGAGCAGGAAAGCCCGCGCCACCCAAGCCAACCAGACCACTCTCTCTGACTGCTTTGAGCAGGTCTGAGAGGTTGTTTACTACAGGTGGTTTTATATCCTTACAAAGTCGGTATTCGCCGTCCGATTCTATGGTGATAGCATCGACCTTGTTGCCGTCTGCCGTAATCACTTTGTCGATTTTTTTGACAGTACCGGATATTGATGAGTGTATCGGTGCGCTGACAAAAGCATCAGTTGCGCCTATGACCTGACCGACATCTACCGTGTCGCCTACTTTTACGGTAGGGGTACAGGGAGCACCGATGTGCTGGCTCATAGGGATAGTGACAGTTTTTACATCAGTCAGCTCTACGCTTTGTGTGTGTGCTGTGTTTTTGCGATGAGGAACGTGGACACCGCCTTTGGTGCGGTATGCTTTTTTTGGGAGAGCAAGTGTGTCCTTCATACTCATAGCCCCCTTAAAAATTAATTTATGAACAAACTTCACTAACTTACATTATAACTTTTTGCGACTTTTTTTACAAGATGTGAATAGCAACCAAAATTTTGTTAATTATATGTATATATATACTAAATGGAGGAGTATAATGCAGTATTTGTATGCTTTTTTAGTTGGTGGATTAATATGTGTTATCGGTCAGGTGTTAATTGACAAAACCAAACTCACTCCGGCGAGGATTCTGACAGGCTATGTTGTAGCGGGAGTGCTTTTGTCTGCGATAGGTGTATATCAGTATCTGGTAGATTTTGCAGGTGCAGGTGCATCTGTACCGCTTAGCGGATTCGGGCACGTGCTTGCACAGGGTGTCAAAGAGCAGATTGATAGCGATGGACTGCTCGGCGTACTCACAGGAGTGCTCAAAGCAGGTAGCGCAGGCATAAGTGCGGCTATAGTTTTCTCTTTTATTGCGTGCCTTTTCTCAAAATCAAAGGAAAAATAAAAAAAGAAAGCGCCTGCTTTATGCAGGCGCTTAATATACATATGAAATCACAGGATAGAGCAATCTAAGTATTCCTCTAGCTCCTGCTCGTCTTTCTTCTTCTTTTCTTTAACAAAGAGGAACGCTGTAACAGCAGCAGTACAAACAGCAACAGCAGAAATCAAAAAGATGAGCCAACCTGCCTTTGAACATTTATTATCCATAGGTGATACCTCCTAAACGATTTTACAAATAGATAATAACAGTTATTATACCAAAAGTCAACCGAGATAATCACGAAAAAAGGTTAATATTTTGTAAAGATTTAGCTCGACAAAAAACAAAAAAAGCAGGGCATCAGCTCTGCTTTTAAGGTTACGTATTTACGCTGTTATGCAGAAGCGTTGAGTCTCTTAGAAAGAGCTGACTTGCTTCTTGCTGCAGTGTTCTTGTGCATAAGACCCTTAGCAACGGCCTTGTCGATCTTCTTGATAGCAAGACGAACTGCCTCAGCCTTGTTATCAGCGTTAGTATCAACAGCAACATAAGCCTTCTTAACGATAGTTCTGAGTTCTGATTTAGCGGCTTTGTTCTGAGCTGTCTTAGTTGCGATAACCTTAACACGCTTCTTAGCTGATTTAATATTTGGCATTGTCCCACCTCCTTAAATATGCGGTCATATATCGGTATGATACCATTATTGCAAGAAAATTGCAAGTGTTTTGTCAAAAAAATCGCACAAAATTAAAAGAAAAAATACTTATCTCAAAAAAATCACAACATCTTGTGATTTAAAAATCAAAAAATACTATTAAAGATACAAAAACACAGAGTTTTTCGAATGTTTTTATAACTTTTAGAGTAGTTAAAAGTCCGTTTTTTCAGAAGAATCTTCGTTTTTTACGCTCTTTTTGTAAATTATATAAGCAATAATTATAACTATTAATATACACATAGCGACTGCTCTGAATATCCACTGATATGTGCCTGCAAACATATCAATGTCAGGGGTGAGCTCGTTTATGAGATACCACACGGACATAAATAGAAAGAAGCCTGATAGCACAAAGAAGAACTTGCTGTGCTTAATAGCGAGGTATGCCATATAGATGGCAACTACAAACCACAAGGCTGTGTAGACATAGCCTGAGAAAGCATCCACTTACTTGTCCTCCCTTGACTTTTTCTTTGATTTGAGGCGGGTCATTATCATAATGAATATATAGTATATGATGATGAGCAAGGTGCCTATGCAGTAGATGTACTGAGGTATGGTGCTTGTCGGGTGCAAGTCCATGATAATATGGTTTAGCAGTATATATGCACCCTGAAAGATAAGGTAAACACCCAGCGGTCTGAGCAGAGTCATCTTGCGAAAATATGCTGAGAACATTAGTGTGGCGGCGAAAAAGCACACCAAAGCTGTGATTACAGAGAGTATCATATGCACTCCTCCTGCGATAATTTTTACAGATATTATATAATCATTTGCATATACTGTCAAATGATACAAGGTTAAACACAATAGCGATAAAAGGGCCGAAAAACAGCACAAAATCCGCATAAAACAGCGATTTTTTGTTATATGTGACAAAGTGAAGGGCGACAGTTCATAAATTGTTTACTATTTTACAGGTTGACTTTTTCTGCCCTTTCTGTTAAATTATAGTATAGAGTTAGCACTCGGACACCGAGAGTGCTAAACAAGAAAAGAGGTGAGCCAAATGGAGCTTGCTATCCGTAAAGAAAAAATACTCAAGGCAGTAGTTGAGAGCTATATACAGTCGGGCGAGCCCATTGGTTCAAAGACTCTGCAAAGCGAAACAGACCTCGGAGTATCGTCTGCTACTATCAGAAACGAGCTGGCGGATCTGGTCGCAAAGGGGTATCTCGTACAGCCACATACATCGGCGGGCAGAGTACCGTCTCATAAGGGCTACAGATATTATGTAGATAATCTTATTGAGGTGGACCAGCCCTCGCAGAGAATCAGGTCGCATATTGAGCACGTGATTCGCAGTGGTGCTGATGCTCCCGAGACGATATTGTCAAAGACAGCGCAGGTGCTCGCTGATTTAAGCTCTATGGCAGCTTTGACAACAACGCCTGACGGCAGAGATGCCAGAGTACACAAATTAAGATTTGTCGCAACAGCAAGACACACCTGTATGGTAGTGCTTATCACATCAAACGGAATGGTCAAGTCTCGACTTTTCAGATGTGAGTTTGTTGTAACTCCTCAGTTGCTTGAGATGTTTGACAAAGCGCTAAACGAACAGTTTGTCGGAGTAAGGCTTGCACAGATTAACGCAGGCTTTCTGCAGACAGTAGCCGCAGGGCTTGGAGAGCTGACGCTGTTTATACCTGATGTGTTGCTCGCTATCATGGATGCAACAAAACAGGCTATGCAGACAACGGTCTGTGTGGCAGGGGCCACCAACCTGTTGTTTATGTCAGGCTTTGACATAATGTCAGCAAGAAATGTGCTGAAGTTTTTGTCAGACAGCGAACAGATATCCACGCTCTTGTCAGATAACGTCAAGGGCACCAAGGTGCTCATAGGTGACGAAACAAAGAGATACGAGTTATCAGACAGCGCAGTTATCACAACGAGATATGAGATAGGCTCGTTATCCGCAGGCGCTGTGGCACTTATAGGCCCTGTCAGAGTAGATTATAAACAGCTTATTTCGCAGATTGAATATGCGAGCAAGTACGCATCGCTTTTAATCTCAGAGCTGCTTGATGTATAGGAGAACATTATGAGTAAGAAAAACGAAGATGTAACCAAGCAGACCACACAAGAGGTTGTGCAAGAGGTTGCAGAAGAAGCTGCTCAGGCTCAGTCACAACAGGCAGAACCTACAGCAGAAGAAAAATTAGAGCTTGAGCTAAAAGCATCAAAAGACCAGTATATGAGACTTTACGCTGAGTACGATAACTACAGAAAACGCACACAAAGCGAAAAGGTAATGATATATTCTGATGCTACAGCCAAGGCCGTAGAAGAGATACTACCTATAGCAGATTCTGTTACTATGGCACTTGCATCTATGGCAGACAAGGATGTGCCACAGGAATTTACCAAGGGCATAGACCTTATTGCTAATCAGCTCAAATCAAGCTTTGACAAATTAGGTGTAACATCGTTTGGAGCAGTGGGCGATGAGTTTGACCCTAATATTCACAACGCTATCTCAAAGATAGACAGCGAAGAACTCAAAGAAAACACTATTGCTCAGGTGTATCAGACAGGCTACAAAATCGGTGACAAGATTATTCGTCACGCTATGGTAGTAGTTGCAAATTGTGACTAACAGGGGCGACCCTTATATATAGTATATTAAATTAACACATACATTTTTGGAGGAATTTATTATGGCAAAAACAATTGGTATTGACTTAGGTACTACAAACTCATGTGTCGCTGTTATCGAGGGCGGCGAGCCGGTAGTTATCGCTAACGCAGAGGGTGCAAGAACAACTCCTTCTGTAGTAGCTTTTTCAAAGACAGGCGAGAGACTCGTAGGTCAGGTTGCTAAGCGTCAGGCTATCACAAACCCTGACAAGACTGTATCATCTATCAAGAGAGAGATGGGTACAGCATACAAGGTAACTATTGATGACAAGAGCTACACTCCACAGGAGATTTCAGCTATGATTTTGCAGAAGCTCAAGGCTGACGCAGAGGCATATCTCGGCGAGAGCGTTACATCTGCTGTTATTACAGTACCTGCATACTTTACAGATGCTCAGCGTCAGGCTACTAAAGACGCAGGCAAAATCGCAGGCTTGGATGTAAAGCGTATCATCAACGAGCCTACAGCGGCTGCACTCTCTTATGGTATGGATAAAGAAAACGACCAGAAGGTTATGGTATATGACTTAGGCGGCGGTACATTTGACGTATCTATCATCGAAATCGGTGACGGTGTACAGGAGGTACTCGCAACAGCAGGTAATAACCGCCTCGGTGGTGATGACTTTGATCAGAGAATTATCAACTGGATGGTACAGTCATTCAAGGCAGAGACAGGTATTGACCTGTCTAACGACAAGATGGCTATGCAGAGACTCAAAGAGGCTGCAGAGAAGTCAAAAATCGAGCTCTCAGGCGTTACTACATCAAATATTAATCTGCCATTTATCACAGCAGATGCTACAGGCGCACCACAGCATCTTGATCTTACACTCACTCGTGCAAAGTTCAACGAGCTCACAGCGGACCTTGTAGAAGCTACAATGGGCCCTGTCAGAACAGCTCTGTCTGATTCAGGCTTACAGATTTCTGAGATAGACAAGGTTCTGATGGTTGGTGGTTCGTCACGTATCCCTGCTGTTCAGGAAGCAGTAAAATCACTTATCGGCAAAGAGCCGTTCAAGGGTATCAACCCTGACGAGTGTGTAGCTATCGGTGCTTGTATTCAGGCAGGTGTTTTAGGTGGCGAGGTTGACGGTCTTCTGCTTTTGGACGTTACACCACTCTCACTTGGTGTTGAGACAATGGGCGGCATCATGACCAAGATTATCGACAGAAACACAACTATCCCGACAAAGAAGAGCCAGATTTTCTCAACTGCTGCTGATAATCAGACACAGGTTGAGGTTAACGTGCTTCAGGGTGAGCGTGAGTTTGCAAGAGACAACAAACAGCTTGGTTTGTTTGCGCTCACAGGTATCGCTCCTGCTCCACGTGGTATTCCACAGATCGAGGTTACTTTTGATATTGACGCTAACGGTATCGTTAACGTATCTGCTAAGGACCTAGGTACCGGCGCAGAGCAGAAGATTACTATCCACTCATCAAGCAATATGAGCAAGGATGACATCGACAAAGCGGTAAAAGAAGCAGAGCAGTATGCAGAAGAAGACAAGAAGCGCAGAGAAGAAGTAGACGTAAAGAACGAGGCTGAGCAGGTTGCTTATCAGGCAGAGAAGTTAGTCGCTGACAGTGGCGATAAGCTTGAGGAGGCAGATAAGACAACTATCACTACTAAGACTCAGGCTGTAAAAGACGCTATCACTAACGGCGACATTGAGCTTATCAAGACTGCAAAGGATGACCTTATGAAGTCATTGCAGGAAATCGGCGCTAAGCTTTATCAGGCAGCAGCTGCTGCACAGCAGGCTCAGGGTGCAGACCCAAGCGCTGCTACACCTGACGGTCAGCCTGCTGCTGACGGCAACGTATACGATGCTGATTACACAGATGTAGAGTAATAAAACAAAAATATAAGCACAGAAAGTGACCCAAAAACCTTGGGTCACTTGTGTGCGTCATAGCATATTTTATTTAGACAAAGAGGGTGACACTCTTGGCAGATAAGAGAGATTACTACGAGGTCCTTGGCGTAAACAAAGGCGCTTCGGACGATGAAATAAAAAAAGCATATCGACAGTCGGCAAAGAAGTATCATCCTGACTTGCATCCGGGTGACAAAGATGCTGAGTCAAAGTTCAAGGAAGTAAACGAAGCCTACGAGGTGCTGTCCGATAAGGACAAAAAGGCACGTTATGACCAGTTTGGTCACGCAGGCGTTGACCCTAACTTTGGTGCGGGCGCAGGTGGCGGCTCACCGTTTGGACAGGATATAGACTTCTCTGATATTTTCAGCTCTGTGTTCGGAGGCTTCGGAGGCTTCTCGGGCAGACGAGGGGCTAACCCTAACGCTCCACGCAGAGGCAGCGATGTAGAGGCTACTGTGTATATATCGTTTGAAGAAGCGGCTATGGGATGCAAAAAGACAGTCGAGTATCAGGCAGTATCAAGCTGTTCTGAGTGTAACGGAACAGGTGCGCAGAAAGGCACTACACCAAAGACCTGTCCGACCTGTTCGGGTAGAGGTCAGGTGACGATTAATCAGCGCACACCGTTCGGTGTTGTACAGACATCCCGTGCGTGCGATACCTGTAAAGGACAGGGCAAGATAATCGAAAAGCCGTGCAAAGCGTGTAACGGTGCAGGCAGAGTAAGACGCAAGAAGACTATCGAGGTCAATATTCCTGCGGGCATCTCAGACGAGCAGGTACTCAATGTTGCATCACATGGTAACGCCGGCATAAATGGCGGACCAAGCGGTGATTTGCATGTATATGTAGGTGTCAGACCACATCCTGTGTTTGAACGCAGAGGGGACGATGTCTGGTGCGAGTTGCCGATTACTTTTGCACAGGCAGCACTTGGTGCTCAGGTAGTTGTACCAACTCTTTACGGCAAGGTCAGCTATGAGATTCACGAGGGCACTCAGCCTAATGATATATTCAAGTTAAAAGGCAAGGGCATACAGCATTTAGGTTCAAAGCTCAAGGGTGACCAGTATGTCAAGGTTGTTATAGAGGTACCAAAGAATCTAAACTCAAAACAGCGAGAGCTTATCAAAGAGTTTGAGGGTATCAGCACAGATAAGAATTACTCAAAGCGCAAAGGCTTTATGAATAAAATTAAAGATATGTTTGGTTAAAATAAATCTGCCAGAGTATTACTTTGGCAGATTTTGATATGTCTTGACACTTGTGTTATATTGATAGATAGAAGCGACAAGGAGGTACATACTATGGAATGGACCCAGATTACGATTATAGTTAAGCCACAGGATGTTGACAAAGCGGGAGATATAGCCAATATGACCGTGCCGTATGGCATATATATCGAAGATTATACTGATCTTGAGCAGGGTGTTGAGCAGATAGCTCACGTTGACCTTATAGACGAAGACCTGCTTAATCAGGATAGAAATATTGCAAAAATTCATATCTATATAAATCCGTACGAAAATCCGACAGAGGCTATATCTTTTCTTACACAGCGATATGAAGCAGAGAATATAGAGCATACTATAGAGCAGAGCAGTTGTGAAGAAGAGGACTGGCTCAACAACTGGCGTCAGTATTTCAAGCCGACAAAGGTGGGCGAGAAGCTGCTTATCTGCCCATCGTGGTATGAGCTCTCGGACACACAGGGCAGAGTAGTGCTTGATATAGACCCCGGTCTTGCCTTTGGTACAGGCAAGCACGAGACAACCAAGCTGTGCCTTGAGACACTTGAGAAATTTGTCACAAAGGACTGTACTGTGCTCGACATAGGATGCGGTAGCGGAATCTTAGGCATAGCGTCTGTGCTTTTTGGAGCAAAAAGCTCACTTGGTGTAGATATTGACCCTACTGCAGTCAACACCGCAAACGAGAACGCAAGCATTAATAAGGTGAGCGATAAGTTTGAGGCTATTTGCGGAGACCTCACAGAAAAAGTTACATCAAAATATGATATAATTGTTGCAAATATCGTAGCAGATGCTATAATATCTTTATCAAAGGGCGTCAGAGAGTTTATGAAAGAAGACACCGTCTATATTATGAGCGGTATCATTGACACAAGACTCGAAGATGTCGAAAATGCGCTCAGTGGCGACTTCGAGATTATTGATGAGATTTTTGACAACGGCTGGTACTGTGTAGTAGCTAAGGCAAAGTAAATTTTCATCAATAAGTTGTCACAACAGGACATTATCCTTGCATTTAACATTATATATTTTTGGAGGTTTTCTTTATGAAAAAGTCAAGCAGAGATAAGCTCAACCTTTTATTCTCATCATTTTTAGTAATTGGTTACATTGTTTGCACATACTTTTTTATGACATTGACATCAAGACTTACACAGAGCACAGCAGATATTATCAAGGTTTGTGTGTTCGTGCTGTTTGGTCTGGTTGTTTTCTATGCTACAAGAGTTGGCGAGGGCGTACCTGTTAAGCGTTTCTCACCTATCGTATTGTGTGTACTCGTAGTCCCTGCGTTGTACATCATCATCGCCACATTTGCTCAGGCTATGCCGCTTCATACAGCTCTTGCATCTCAGGAGTATGTTATGGTGCTTGCGTGTGTAGCACTTGGTTACGGTGTTCCTTACACCTTCCTTTCAGGCTTTGAGCTTGCACAGGAAGCAGAGGTAGCAGACGAGTATGACGAGGTTGTTGAGGGCGGTATCGCACAGGAGCTTATAGAGGCTGATGCAGAGTCTGATGACGACACAGATGCAGATGATAGTGAAGAGATAGAGGCTGTGGATGAGCAGGATATAGAGGAGCTCAAACAGCTTGACGGCGAAGAAGAGTAAGTTTTATTAAGCAGAAGTTTTAGGGCGGGCGAGAGTCCGCCTGATATTTTGAAAAGAGGTATATAAAATGGCATGTTCACATGATTGTGCTTCTTGTGGTGAGAGCTGTGCAGAGCGTCAGGCACCACAGGATCTGATTGAAAAATTAAACGAACTTAGCACCGTAAAAAAGGTCATAGGTGTAGTATCAGGCAAGGGCGGTGTTGGCAAGAGTCTGGTCACTTCATGTCTTGCAGTAGAGCTTAATCGCCGTGGATACAAGACTGCTGTGCTTGATGCGGACATTACAGGCCCATCTATACCTAAGGCGTTTGGTGTTCACGATAAGTGCAGAGGCAACGAGTTTGGCATACTGCCACAGACTACTAAGACAGGCATCGACATTATGTCGGTTAATCTCTTGCTTGAGAACGAGACTGACCCTGTAGTGTGGCGAGGACCGGTTATCTCAGGTACGGTCAAGCAGTTCTGGACAGATGTTATCTGGAAAGATGTTGACTATATGTTTGTTGATATGCCTCCGGGCACAGGTGATGTTCCACTGACTGTGTTCCAGTCATTACCACTTGATGGTATTGTTGTGGTTACTTCTCCACAGGAGCTTGTATCTATGATAGTCTCTAAGGCTGTCAAAATGGCTGATATGATGAATGTGCCGGTGCTTGGCGTAGTGGAGAACTTAAGCTACTTTGAGTGTTCAGAGTGCAAGACTCAGCACAAGATTTTTGGTGAGAGTCATATCGATGAGATAGTCAAGGACTTTAACACAAGAGTGCTCGCAAAAATTCCTATGGATGATGCACTCGCCAAGTGTGTTGACACAGGCTCTATAGAGCTGTTTGTCGGTGATTATTTTGAGAACGCTACCAATATAATAGAAGATGAACTCTCTGTAAAATAAAGATACTAAGAGCGTGCCATAAGCACGCTCTTTTTGTTTATACTAAAGCAGAGGTGGTGTTATGGAGCAACTGCCAAAAAGTGCAAGGGCTGTGATGGGTGTCTACGCCACAGCGGCTACGCTGACGCAGGGGGCGGTGGCGTATTTTGGCTTTAACAGAGAAGATTTTGTGCTGATAATGATAGGCATATTGCTTGCGACCTTAGTGGGCACACTTGTGTACGCAAGGCTGTATTTTAAGCACTACGGATACAAGTATGAGAACGGCGTGATTATAATAAAAAAAGGTGCCCTCTTTAAGAAAAGGCACCTTGTATATGTTGATAAGATTAGCAGTATAACTATAAGCGAGAATATAATCCACAGGATTTTTTCTCTGTGTACTGTGTATTTTCATACACAAGGCGGTATAGTCAGACTGCCGTTTGTACTCACAGAGAAATCACTCAGCCTGCAGAAAATTCTTGATAGCACAGATTGACTTGTCTGCGGCAATTTCTCTGAATTTCATAAAGTCTATGAATTTGTTGTCGTCAAAGTCGTCTGAGATACATCTGAGTATTGCAAACGGCACGTTGTTTCTATAGCAAACCTGTGCTACTGCGCCACCCTCCATCTCACACGCAAGAGCGCCGAAAGTGTCTGCGATATCCTGTCGCATAGCTTTGTCGGCTACAAAGATATCACCTGTTGCAATTGTGCCCTTTAGCACCTTTGTGTCAGCAAGACTTTGGCAGGCATTATACAGCTTGTCGGCAGTCTTTTTGTCGGCAGGCAAATCAATTCTTTTTTCGTCATTGAACTGAATAAGACCTTTTGGGTCGCCCATCTGTGTGCCGTCAAAATCGTGCTGTACACAGTCTGTAGAGATGACAATGTCGCCTATAGATATTTCTCTTGACACAGAGCCAGCTATACCGCTGTTTATGATAACATTAGGACAAAAATAATCTATCATAACCTGTGTGCTCATAGCGGCATTAACCTTGCCGATACCACACTCTGTGGTGACTACCTCTCTGCCAAAAATTTCACCTTTGATGTATTTCATTTTAGCTATAGTTTTTTCGCTTTTGTTTTGCATCAGGCTGACTATGCCGTCAACCTCTATAGATAAAGCACAAATAATTCCTATCATATTTTTCTCCAGTATTATTCAAGATTTTTTGTCTGATACATTATAGCGGTAATTGCCGCAATCGGAGCAGTCTGTGCTCTGAGAATCCTCTTACCGAGAGTCAGCGTGGTTACACCGTTTGATTTGAGCATAGAGATTTCGCTCTCGTCAAAACCACCCTCGCTACCTATAAGGATAGCTATAGTTTTTGTGTTGTCGGTGATAGTGTCTCTGATTTTCTCTCCGCCACCCTCGTAGAACACAACCGCCTTGTCAAAATCACTGATGGCTTGTGACACCTTTTCAAGACTAATGGCGGGGTGTACCTTTGGGATGATTCCTCGTCTGCTTTGTCTTGCGGCATTGTCGGCAATTTTCTGCCAACGCTCGCATTTTTTAGCAAGACTTTTTTCGTCAGGACGGGAGATACATCTGCTTGTTATCATGGGGATGATTTCGTACACGCCGAGCTCTACACTTTTTTGGACAATATCGTCCATTTTGTCACCTTTTGTCAATGCCATAAACAGCGATATCTGCACACTCGGCTCTTGTTCGCACTCTGTGGTGCTGAGCACTTTGACCTTTACACAGTCGGTGTTTATATCGATAATTTCACATTCATGACGCTTTTGGTCTGCTGTACATAGGGTGAGAGTCTCTGATACTCTCATCCTCAGCGATTTTGATATATGACGGGCATCCTCTCCGTAAACAGTAGCGGTGTCGCCCTCTATCTTGTCAGTAAAAAACCAAGCCATAATAATTCTCCGCATTTTGTGATAAAAAAATCATAACAGAAAATGAGGATAATTGCAATAAAAAGCAAAAAATGCTAAGATAATAAAATAAAGGAAAGGACGGTGCTTATGAAAGCAGTAGAGTTTTTGCAGATATTAAAAGATGAGAACATAGATATGGACAATCTCTCCGCTATGGTGGTGCAGGCACTCTTAGCCAAGGGTCTGCGTATAGCTACAGCCGAGAGCTGTACAGGTGGTATGATATCCTCGCTTATTACAGACAATAGTGGGGCATCGGCGGTTTTTGACTATGGGGTATGTACTTATGCTAATCATATCAAGAACAAGATGCTGTCTGTCAAGGAAGAGACCCTAAACTCTTATGGCGCAGTCAGCGAGAAAACTGCTATGGAGATGGCACGAGGAGTCAGAATAGCGGCAAATGCCGACTTGGGCATATCGACAACAGGTATTGCAGGACCACTGGGTGGCTCTGTATACAAACCTGTTGGTCTTGTATACATCGGTATCAGCACCAAAGAAAAGCTGCTTTCACACAAGGTGTTGTTATCAGAGAACGCACAACCACAACGCAGACGTATCAGAGAACTTGCGAGCGCCTGTGCGCTATACTTTGCGCTCAAGGAAATTGCCGAAATATAGCAAAAAAGCCTTGTATTTTTTATAAAGTTATGATAGAATATCGATGTCTATTTTATAATGGGAGAATATAGGACAATCGTTTATTTTTTAACAACCAAAATATAGCAACAGGAGTTGATATTATGGCAAGAGTTGCAGGCGTTTTGATGCCTATCACATCGCTTAGCTCTCCTTATGGAATCGGCACTATCGGCAAAGAAGCCAGAAAGTTCGCACGATTCCTAAAGGCATCAGGACAGAAGGTCTGGCAGATTCTACCTGTAGGCCCTACAAGCTACGGTGACTCACCTTATCAGTCGTTTTCTACTTATGCAGGCAATCCTTATATGATTGACCTTGATACACTTGTATCAAAGAAACTGCTCAAGAAAGCCCAGCTTAACAAGTACGACTGGGGTAGTAATGAGCAAGAGATCGATTATGAAAAAATTTACAATGCTCGTTTTGAGGTTTTGCGTATAGCGTATGAGAACTTTAAGGCGCAGGGTGACCTCAAAGCGTTTAACTCATTTAAGAGAAAGAACGCATCATGGCTAAAGGATTATGCTCTGTATATGGCAGTCAAGAAGAGCTTTGATATGCAGGCTTGGACACAGTGGCCTGATGAGGACATCAAGCTGAGAACCGAAGCAGCTATCAAGAAGTACGAGCGCAAGTACAAAGACGAGATAGACTTCTTCAAGTGGGTACAGTTTGAGTTCTACACCCAGTGGGAAGAATTCAGAGCTTATGTTAATTCGTTAGGTATTCAGATTCTGGGTGATATGCCTATCTACGTTGCTATGGACAGCGCTGATACATGGGCGAATCCTGAGGTGTTCTGGCTTGATGAATACAGACAGCCTGTATGTGTTGCAGGATGTCCTCCGGATTATTTTTCAGAGACAGGACAGCTATGGGGTAACCCGCTGTATGACTGGGATTATTTAAGAAGCACCGGTTATAAATGGTGGATAGACCGTGTAGCTGCTGCAGCTAAGCTGTTTGACATCACACGTATCGACCACTTCAGAGCGTTTGACACCTACTACGCTATCCCTTACCCTGCAGAGAATGCGATAAACGGCGAGTGGAAGATAGGCCCCGGCATTGACTTCTTCAACAAGCTCAAGGAAGCACTCGGTGATATCCCGATAGTAGCAGAAGATTTGGGCGAGCTCTTTGACAGCGTTAAGGAGTTACTCAGACAGTCAGGCTATCCGGGTATGAAGGTGCTTGAGTTTGCTTTTGGTGATGATGACGATAACGACTTCTTACCACATAGATACACAGAGAACTGTGTAGTATACACAGGCACACATGATAACGATACAATTATGGGCTGGTTTGACTCAGCGCCTGATGAAGAAATCGGTCACGCTATGGACTACTGTCAGATAGGCGATGACGATGAATTCAACTGGAAGATTATCGAGACAGCTTACAAAAGCTGTGCAAATTACGCTATAGTTCAGATGCAGGACATCCTCGGACTTGGCTCAGAGGCTCGTATCAATGTACCATCCACCTTAGGTGGCAACTGGACATGGAGAATCGACCCTACTATGTTGACTAAAGAAATCGAAAATAGACTTTACGAGATGACTATCAGATACTCAAGAGGAGGAAACTAACATGGGTATAACAATGGAACAAATCACAGCTATCTCTAAATCAGCTTTCTGCAAGAAGCCAAAGGAGTTAACCGTTGAGCAGTTACACTTAGTACTTGGTAAGGCTATAATGGGTGAGATATCTGACAACTGGCAGAAGAGCCAGAAGAAACACGCATCAGCTCGCAGAGCATACTATTTCTCAGCAGAATTTTTGATGGGAAGAATGATGTACAACAATCTTTACTGCTTAGGTATACTTGACGATGTCAAGGCTTTGCTTAAGAGCAAGGGTATGGACTTGAATGCATTTGAGGACATCGATGACGCAGCACTCGGCAACGGCGGTCTTGGTAGACTTGCTGCTTGCTTCCTTGATTCTGCTGCTACTCAGGAGGTTCCTCTTGATGGCTATGGTATCCGTTACAAGTACGGTCTGTTCAAACAGCAGATAGTTGACGGTTATCAGGTAGAGGTTGCAGACCACTGGATGAAGTTTGAGGATCCATGGTCAGTAAGACGTCTTGACGAGGCAGTAATCGTAAAATTTGCTGATTCTTCAGTAGTTGCTGTACCTTATGATATGGCAGTTATCGGTTACGGTACTAAGAACATCAATACTCTAAGACTCTGGCAGGCAGAGCCTACAGAGGAGTTTGACTTTATCGCATTTAACAACGGTCAGTATGATCAAGCTGTTAAGTCAAAGAACGATGCTGAGAACATCTCTAAGGTTCTTTATCCTAACGATAACACTTACGAAGGTAAGGTGCTAAGACTCAAGCAGCAGTATTTCTTCTGCTCTGCTTCACTTCAGGATATTATCAAGAGATACAAGGCAAAGTACGGCAATGATTTCTCACAGTTTGCAGCTCACGCTGCTATCCAGCTTAACGATACACATCCTGTATGTTCAATTCCTGAGCTTATCAGACTTCTCTCTCTTGAGGGTGTAGGCTTTGATCAGGCTTTTGAAATCGCTCAGAAGACCTTTGCTTATACTAACCACACAGTTATGGCTGAGGCTTTGGAGAAGTGGAATGTTAACCTCATGCGTAACGTTATTCCTGAGGTTTACGCTATTATCGAGAGAATCAACAGTCGTTTGTGGGAGGACTTCAAAGCAAGAGGTATGAACCACGATGACATTCACAAGATGGCTATTATTCAGGGCGACAGAGTTCATATGGCTTGGCTTGCAATTTATGCATCAAGCTATGTTAACGGTGTTGCTTGGATTCATACAGAAATTCTCAAGAACGATGTGCTCAACGACTGGTACAAGATTTATCCTGAGAGATTCCAGAACAAGACTAACGGTATCACACAGCGTAGATGGTTAGGTCTTTGTAACCCAGAGCTTTCACAGTTCATCACAGACAGAGTTGGCGATGGCTGGCAGAAGGATATGGCAAAGGTTGACAAGCTCGCTGATATGATAGACGCTGATGCTGTTAAGGAGTTTAACAAAATCAAGGCAACTAAGAAGAAGCAGCTTGCTAAATACATCAAGAAGATGGACAACAAGGACATCAATCCTAAGTTTATCTTTGATATTCAGGTTAAGCGTTTGCACGAGTACAAGCGTCAGCTTCTCAATGCGTTCTCAATTATGTGGATCTACTTTATGATCAAAGATGGCAAGTTGCCTGATTTTGAGCCAACATGCTTTATCTTTGGTGCTAAGGCTGCTCCGGGCTACCGCAGAGCTAAGGCTATTATTAAGTATATCAACGAAATTGCTGACCTCGTAAACAACGACCCTGATACAAAGGACAAGCTTCAAGTTGTATTTGTATCTAACTACAACGTATCATATGCTGAGAAAATCGTAGTTGCTGCTGATGTTTCAGAGCAGATTTCTACAGCAGGTACAGAGGCTTCAGGTACAGGTAACATGAAGTTCATGTTCAACGGTGCTGTAACACTCGGCACTTATGATGGTGCTAACGTTGAGATTACTCAGCACGCAGGCGAAGAGAACGAGTATATCTTCGGCGGCAGAGTTGAGGACATCGAGGCACTTAAGAAAAACGGCTACAATCCTAAGGCACTCTATGATGCTAATCCAATGATCAAGCGTGTAGTTGATACACTTATCGATGGCACATTTGATGATGACGGCGCACACGGCGAGGGTAGCTTTGCTGAGCTTCACAATGCTATCATCAACGGCACACACTGGCATATAGCTGACCATTACTTCCTGCTTTATGATCTGCCAATGTATGTTGAGGCTAAATTACAGTGTAACAGAGATTATAAAGACAGAGTCAAGTTTGGTACAAAGTGCTTGCAGAACATCGCACACTGCTCAGATTTTAGCTCTGACAGAACTATCCTTCAGTACGCTAAGGAGCTCTGGAAGGTTAAGTAATCAATACAAAAGTATAGCTTAATTATTAAACTCCCCATCGTTTTGGTGGGGAGTTTTTTTGTGTGCAAATTAAATATTTTTGTAATTGACTTATGTAACACTCTTTGTTAATATTAAAATGAAGTAATTTATATGTGGGGGCTTTTTATGAAAAAGTTTGTTTGCGTTTTACTATCACTGCTTATTTGTTTATCAACTGTACTATGTGCTACAACAACTGTTTTTGCACAGGAGGCTGACACACTCGCTGTAACAGTTGACGGTGTTACAACCAATGTCAAGGTTGGCGACACCTTCACTTACATTTATACACTATCTGATATGTCTATCAGAAACTGCGAGGCACGTGTTTCTTATACAGGGGACAAACTCTCTATTGTAGGCTATGACAAGGATGTTCCTCGTGCAGAGGATGAGTGGGCGCAGAGTGCCTTCCCGATTATTTCGTCAAGCGTTATTTTTAACATAGGTGTAAGTAGTGCAGTCAAGTTTGTTTTTTCAAACATCGATGCGTATACATTTGCAACAGAGCAGAAGCTGTGTGCGTTTAAATTTACAGCAACCGCTGCAGGTGAGGCTGAGATTTCTATGAATATGATAGAAATGTTCGGAAGCGATTCTCTGCCTTACGTAAAGAAGACAGAAGATGGTTCTGTTGTTATGAGAGAATATACCTACAACGAGTATATGACATATACACCATCAGAAGACCCTGCAACTCCTGACCAGCCACAGCCTACTGATGAGCCAACACAGGAGCCAACACAGGAGCCAACAACAGAGCCTACAGAGGAACCCACCGATGAGCCTACACAGGAACCTACAGCAGAGCCAACACAGGAACCCACCGATGAGCCTACACAGGAACCTACAGAAAAGCCAACAGAAGAGCCAACTGTAGACCCTGCTACTCCTGACCAGCCACAACCAACCGTAGAGCCAACTGATGAACCAACACAGGAGCCAACAGATGAGCCTACACAGGCGCCTACAGAAGCTCCTACACAGCCACCTGTAGTAAAGGTAGAGAATATAGTCACAACACCTGCGGATACCAACATAGCGTTTAGCTTTGACGCAGTAGAGGGCGCAACAAAGTATTGGGTATATAAGTATGACGAGGCTACAGGAGAGTGGAGCTCAGTAGTCAGCACTACTACAAATTCAGTTGTTCTTAAAAAACTGACCCCTGACACCACATATCAGTTCAAGATTTTATACAAGGCAAGCGATGGTACAATCTCAGCAATCGAAGATGCTGATTTGGTAGAAGAGACAACCTGCACAGCAGTTGCAGTAGATAATATAGAGGCTGTATCTGCGGTTACTTCTGTAACTATCACATGGGACGCAGTAGAGAACGCTAAGAAATACTGGGTATACAAGGCTACCTCAGAGGACGGTCCTTTCTATATCTACAATTCATCTTTAACCAACAGCCTGACTGTTCGAAAGCTCCGCCCTGATACAACATACTATTTCAAGGTTATGGTATTGACAACCACCAACGGTGTAGAAAGCTACAGCAATGTTGATGATTCACCTGTTATCGAAGTGACAACAGGTTCAAAGAGCATAATAACTACAGCTATTACAGACGTAACTTCATCATCTGTCACTATCAGCTTCCCGAAATTTGCTGCTGCAGACAAGTATTGGATGCTGTACTCTACAACTACATCTGATACAACGCTTGAGTCAGAGTGGACTACAGTTAAGTCAATTACAGATATGTCAGTAACCTCATATACTTTCAACGGACTTGACAGTAACACCACATACTACTTTACAATATGTGCAAGATATACCGAGGACAACGGCGCTGTAGAGGTTATCTATTACATACCTGTAGAAACAAAGACATTGTATAAGGACGATAATTTCCTGACCTTCACTCCTGTTGATGATACTACGCTGACTGTTGCGTGGCCGGAGGATATCGGCGCACAGAAGGCTTGGGTCTATGTGTATGATAGCACAGGAGCGCAGGTGAAGGTCGTTTCTACAACAATCAACTCTGTAGAGATAACAAAGCTTGAGGATATGACAAACTACACCTACGCACTCTATGTTATGGACGCTAATGGTAGTTTTGGATTTGTAACACCTCAGAGCGGTTTTTCATATCAGTAAAACAGTAATATTAGTTTAGAGCACCTCAATCTGAGGTGCTCTTTTTTAGTGCAAAAAATGTCTATTAGTGGTTGCTTTTTGCACATAATTCAGAGTTGAGATTTTAACGGCTGACAATTAAGGTTTTTTCCTTGTCTTTTTCACTATTTACATCACCTAAATTTTGGGTGTTTTTACTATAGTAATACGGCACTTGTATGTGGTACGATATATATGTATAGTTAGGTTTTGATAATCGGTTAAGGAGTAATCTTTATGTTAAAGCGAATCTTAAGTTTATTTATGGTGCTATGTATGGTGTTCACAGGCTATGTAATCGCTGATTTTTCAAGCGTAGAGACACAGGCTGAGAACATATACATCGACTATGGTCAGGTGGATAATATTCAGTATGGTTCTATCCTGCAGTGTTGGAACTGGTCGTTTGACGCTATCAGAGAGAATATGCCGCTTATTGCACAGCAGGGCTTCACTGCGGTGCAGACTTCTCCTATCCAGACCTCAAAGGAGGGCACCAATAACTACTATAACACAGTAGAGAACACAGCGTGGGTCTACTATCAGCCTATAAACTTTTCTATAGAGCAGGACTCACGAAACGCTCTGGGCACTAAGGATGAGTTTGAGGCTATGTGTGAAGAAGCACACAAGTATGGCGTACAGGTTATAGTTGATACGGTATTTAACCACTTGGCTAATGACTCAAAAGAGAACACAATAAACGTTCAGGTGCCAAGCGACATCAGAGATGACGACAGTTGTTGGCACTCTGTAACCTGGAATATCTCCAACTATGACGACAGATATGACGTTACTCACAATTGTCTGTCAGGATTTCCGGATTTAAATACAGGTAGCTCAAAAATACAGAATTACTGCATCTCTTTCTTGAAGGAATGTATAGACGCAGGTGCTGACGGCTTCAGATTTGATGCTGCTAAGCATATCGAGACACCTAAAGATGCATCGGGCACATCGAGCTCATTCTGGTCGTCTGTACTGGGTACTGCTACATATCACGCACAGCAGACCCGTGGCATCACACCGTACTATTATGGTGAGATTTTAGGCTCGCCGGGTGGCGGATTAAGTATCAGCGCATATACAGACTATATGAGCGTAACAGACAGCTCAACAGGTAACGATATCAGAAACGCTATCTGCTCAGAGAACGCTGCAGGCTGTATCAGACCTAATACAGCAAACGGCGCAGCAGCAGACAAGGCAGTGCAGTGGAACGAATCTCACGACACCTATTACGCTGACCGTAATTCTATCAATGTACATGATTATGAGATGAAGCAGACATGGGCTGTTGTGGGTACAAGAGCACAGGTATGTGGACTGTATCTTGCTCGTCCAAAGGATATCAGCACCACTATGCTCGGCGATGGTGATATCACAGCGTGGGCAAGTGACGAGGTCAGAGAAATCAACAGATTCAAAAACTACTTTGCAGGTCACTCAGAGTATCTTGCATCTTCAGGCTCTATAGCATATAACGAGCGTGGAAACACAGGCGTTGTAATGGTTAACGTAGTTGGCGGTTCAACCTCTGTATCTGTGCCTGCACATAAGATGTATGACGGCGTTTATACAGATGCACTCACAGGCAACCATTTCACAGTATCAAACGGAACTATATCAGGCAAGATAGGCGACTCAGGTATAGCTGTTGTGTACAGCTATCCGTCAACTATTGATATCAGCAAAGATTCTCAGGCGTTTCGTGGCGATACTCTGGGCGCAGAAGTTACATATAATGAGGCTACAAGCGGTACTTATTCGATAGATGGTGAGCACTACAACTCATATAATAACGGCGACACACTGTATGTAGGCTGTGGCGTAGAATACGGTGAAAAAGCACCCCTTGCTGTAAGAGCTACAGGCGGTACAGTAACAGCGTCTAAGGTAGAGTACTACACAAAGTTGCATCCTGACACAGACTTAAAGATTTACTTTGACAATAGCTCTAAATCATGGAGCAAGGTATATGCATATATATTTAATGAGGACGGCGACAAAGTAGCAGCGTGGCCGGGTGAGGAGATGAGCTATGATAGCTCACTCGGACTTTATGTATACGATATTCCTATGGGCTACGAGACATGTGGGGTAGTATTTAGCGATGGTGATTCAAACCAGACACCATCATCAGGCTCACAGTATGATTTCAACGCATACACATCAATATACAAAGACGGCTCTTTCTATGGATATAATACGGGTACAAGCGATAAGCTGTATTTTACACCATCAGAGAAATGGTTGTCAGATTCTGCACGTTTTGCGGCATATATCTGGAACGGCAACGATAATGCATGGGTGGACTTCAAAGACTCAGACGCAGATGGCATATATGAGGCAGATCTACCAAATGGTATTTGGACACAGTGTATCTTCCTTAGAATGAATCCGTCAAAAACCGAGAACAACTGGGACAACGAATGGAATCGCACAGGAGATATGGGTATCTCCAACGGCTACAACCACTTCAAAATAGCAGAGGGTTGGGATACATCAGAGGGTAGCTGGTCAATAATTGACAAGTCAGTTGTGGGCACAACCACAGACGCAGCTCTTGTCGGTACATTCAACTCTTGGGATAAGACTGCAAACGAATTTGTATACACAGACTATAACAAGGCACAGACAAAGGTGTCTTTGTCTCCCGGCACATATACATTCAAGTTGTTAAAAGGTGACGCTTGGTTTGGTAATCCGGGCACTATAGCAGATGCTACATCGGGCAGTGGCTGGAGAATGTGCAGAAACGACAGCGAAAATTGTACACTCACAGCATCGGGCGGTATATACACCTTCACACTCAACACAGAGACTCTAAAGGTCACAGTTGATTTTGAGGCTGACGAAAACGCTACTACCGCACCTACAACACAGGTGGTAACAGAAGAGCCCACAGAAGCTGAAACACAGACTCCAACAGAAGCTGAAACACAGGCGCCTACCGAAGCACCTATACTTGATGATGGTTACTATCTCGTAGGTGACTTAAACGGTGTTGACTGCTGGACGCTTACAGCAGACGATGCCGACAGAAAACTGTCAGAAAACCCTAAAAACGCAGGAGAATATATGCTTGACTATACCTTCTATAAAGGTGATGAAGTCAAGGTTGTTCATTTTGATGGGTATAAAATCACCAAGTGGTATGGCTCAGGCGACAACTACGGCATAGGCTCCTCTAAGGCAGGTGACTGCACCCTGTATTTCAGACCGGAGGGCAACAGTAGCTGGTCTTACAATTACTTTACAATTATTAAGAAAGAGGTAGTTACCGAAGCTCCTACAGAGGCACCAACCGAGGCTCCTACCGAAGCACCGACAGAGGCACCAACTGAGGCGCCTACAGAAGCACCTACTCAGCTTAATCTGAAAGCAGGCTACTATCTTGTTGGTACATTGAATAATGTCAATTGCTGGACGCTTACAGATGAGTCAAGCGACAGAATGCTCACAGAAAACCCGAAAAATGCCGGTGAGTATATGCTTGACTACACCTTTACTGAAGGTGATGAGATCAAGGTAGTTTACTTTGATGGGGAGAAAGTAACAAAGTGGTACAACAGCTCAGGCGAAAACTACTCTATCGGCTCATCAAAGGCAGGAGAAGGCACTATATACTTCAGACCTGAGGGCAACGATAGCTGGTCATATTACTACTTTACAGTTATTAAGAAGACTCAGGTAGAAACCGAGGCACCTACGCAAGAACCTACACAAGAGCCTACTGAGGCACCAACCGAGGCGCCGACAGAAGAACCTACACAAGAGCCGACAGAAGAGCCTACACAGGAACCAACAGAAACGCCTACACAGGCGCCTACCGAAAAGCCAACACAGGCTCCGACAGAAGCTCCGACACAGCCAAAGGTAATCAAGGTTGAGAACATAACTACCACCCCTGCAGACACCAACTGCCTGTTTACATGGGATTTGGTAGATGGTGCAGACAAGTACTGGATATATAAGTATAACGAGACCACAGACGAGTGGTCATCTGCAGTAAGTTCTTATACAAACGAGGCTCTCGTAAAGAAGCTTGTAGGAGATACCACATATCAATTCAAGATACTATATAGACTTAATGGAGAGATATCCTCGCTTGATGAGGCAGACACCCTGTCTGTTACTACTTTGCCACCTGTAGCGGTAGAAGGACTTACAGCTACGGCAGACATAGTCACAGCAACGCTTTACTGGGACGCTGTAGAGAACGCTAAGAAATACTGGATATATAAGGCGACATCAGCAGACGGACCTTTCTATATCTATAACTCAGCATATACAAACTCAGCACCTATCAAAAAGCTAAGACCTGATACTACATATTATTTCAAGATAATGGTGCTCACAGAGTCAAACGGCACAGATAATTACAGCAATGTCGAGGACTCACCTGTAATTTCTCTGACCACAAAGTCAGGCACACTTATTCAGACAAGCGTGACTGAGCGTACATCCACAGGTGCTACTATAACCTGGCCATCGTTTAAGAACGCAGACAAGTACTGGATTATGTATTCTACAACTACCAACGACCCGTCTGATTCTTCAGCTTGGACAACGCTCAAGAGCATCACCGATATGTCTGTAAACTCTTATACCTACACTAATCTCAAGAATAACACAACCTACTATCTAACGATTTGTGCACGTTATACGGACGAAACAGGCAAGGTCGAGACAATAAACTATACGCCTGTGCAGGTCAAGACGCTCTATAGTGATGACAACTTCCTGACATTCACTCGTGTTAATGACAGCACCGTGACTATCAGCTGGCCTGAGGACCTTGAATTTAAGAAGATATGGGCATATGCACACGATGTAGACGGAAACGAAATTACAACGAAGAGCACAACCACTAACTCGGTAACACTTACTAAAGTTTATGATATGGAGAATTACACCTACTCTCTGTATGCGCTTGATGCAAACGGAACTTACGGATATGTGACACCTGACGGTGGACTCGAATTTCAGTAAGCAGTAAAATTTATAAGAAAAGACGGTAACGATTAATCGTTACCTTCTTTTTTGTTTGCTATATTGTGCATATATCTGACCACAAAGCGCACAATAGAACATATAGTTTTTTTAGCTTGCATATAATCATTGTTTTCTTCATTTATAAGGTGACAAAAACTACACACGGGTATCCTATATATTTATATAAACGGTTTGTCCGTGAAGTTTAAAAAAAGGAGATATCAAAATGAAAAAACAAAAGAAGATAGTCGCACTACTGCTTTGTGTGTGTATGCTGATGTCTTTGTGTGTCGGTTGTGGCTCAGGCGGGTCAGACATAGCACCCGACTCATCAGCAAACGGCAAGGTGTACTATCTCAACTTCAAGCCCGAGCAGTCTGAGCAGTGGGAGGCTCTTGCTCAGACGTACAGCGATCAGATGGGTGTCGATGTCACGGTGGTGACAGCCGCATCGGATACTTACGAGTCAACGCTAAAGTCAGAGATGGCAAAGAGCGATGCACCAACTCTGTTTCAGGTCAACGGTCCTGTAGGACTCAAAACCTGGAAGGACTATTGCTATGATTTAAGTGATACCAATCTGTACAAAAATCTTTTGAGTGATGAGTTTGCACTCAAATCAGACGCACAGGAAGTGCTTGCCATAGCTTATGTTATCGAGACCTATGGCATAATTTACAACAAAGAATTGCTACAGGAGTATATCGCTACAGACGGAGCTGTGATAAACTCTATCGATGAGATTAACAGCTTTGAGGTGCTCAAGGCGGTAGCACAGGATATACAGAGCAAAAAAGACGAGCTTGATATCGAGGGTGCGTTTGCGTCATCCGGTATGGACCCAAGCTCCGACTGGAGATTCAAGACACATCTTGCTAACCTGCCTGTGTACTATGAGTACAAGGACGAGGGTGTAGAGAGTAGCGAGGCTATCAAGGGCACTTATCTTGAGAACTATAAGAACATCTGGGACCTTTATATCAACAATTCTACAGTTGAGCCATCAATGCTCAGCAGCAAGACCGGTGAGGACGCAGCGTCCGAGTTTGCTCTTGGCGAGGCTGTGTTCTATCAGAATGGCACTTGGGCATATAACGACATCAAGGGCTACGAGGTTGACGATGAGGACCTCGGAATGTTGCCGATATATATCGGCGTAGAGGGCGAAGAAAACCAGGGGCTTTGTACAGGCTCAGAAAACTACTGGTGTATAAACAAAAACGCATCTTCGCAGGATATACAGGCGACTATCGCTTTTTTGGAGTGGGTAATCACCTCAGACGAGGGCAGACGCTCGCTCTCTCAGGATATGGGCTTTGTCACACCATTTAATACTTTTTCACAGGAGTACGAGGCGGACAACCCTCTCATAAAGATAGCAGATGAATATATACAGCAGGGCAAAACCCCTGTTGCGTGGACCTTCACCACTATGCCAAGCGAGAAGTGGAAGGACGCAGTTGGCTCAGCGCTACTTGAGTATGCACAGGGCACAGGAGACTGGGGCGCTGTTGAGACAGCGTTTGTCGATGGCTGGGAGGCTGAGTACAAGATAGCTAACAGCTAATAATTTTTTAGGAGAACTCATATGAATCGTACCGTCAGAAGATATTTTTCGATATTTTTATTACCGACAACAATTGCTTTTGCAATAGGCTTTTTAGCACCGTTTTTGTTGGGGCTTTATCTGTCGTTGTGTGATTTTACTACTGTGACAGACTCTACCTTTGTCGGCTTTGAAAATTACAGACAGGTGTTTTCTGACGGCGGTTTTTTACATTCGCTGTGGTACACAGCGCTGTTTACCATAGTTAGCGTAGTGCTGATAAATGTAGTAGCGTTTACTATCGCTTTGCTTTTGACCCGCAGTATCAGAGGAACCAATGTTTTCAGAACAGTGTTCTTTATGCCTAATCTCATAGGCGGTATCGTGCTCGGTTATATATGGCAGCTTATATTCAACGGAATACTTCTGTACTTTGACAGAACGCTCACATTTTCGGCTACTTACGGATTTTTCGGTTTAGTTATATTGCTTGCGTGGCAACAGATAGGCTATATGATGATTATCTATATAGCAGGAATACAGAACATATCAAACGATGTAATCGAGGCAGCAAAAATTGACGGCGCAACAAATTTTCAGATACTGAGGAGAGTCACTATACCAATGGTTATGCCGTCAATAACTATCAGCGTGTTTCTCACCCTTACCAATTCGTTCAAGCTCTTTGACCAGAACCTTGCTTTGACAAACGGCGAGCCATCGGGCAAATCAGAGATGTTAGCTCTCAATATATACAATACGTTTTACGGCAGAGCAGGCTTTGAGGGAGAAGGACAGGCAAAGGCTGTGGTGTTCTTTCTGATAGTAGCGTCAGTAGCGCTCATACAGCTTTATCTTACAAGGCGCAAGGAGGTGCAGGCATGACAAAGCAAAGAAAAGGCACAGGGCGATTTTTGACGCTGCTGTTCTCTGTTATAAGTGTGTTGTATGTTCTGCCGATTTTTATTATTCTGATGAATTCTTTCAAGAGAAAGGCGTATATCAGCAGGGCTCCGTTTGAACTGCCTACAGGCAAGATGTTTGTCGGACTCGAAAACTATATAAGCGGTATCGAAAAAACCGATTTTCTGATGTCGCTGTTGTGGTCGGTAGTAATAACCGTAGGCTCTGTTGCACTTATTATAATTTGCACGTCAATGACAGCGTGGTATATTGTTCGTAGTGACAGCAAGCTGTGCAAGGTGATGTATCTGCTGTTTGTATTCTCTATGATAGTACCGTTTCAGATGGTGATGTTCACACTTTCAAAGACCGCCGACACTTTGGGGCTTACGACTCCGTGGGGGATTATTATCATATATCTCGGGTTTGGTGCGGGTCTTGCGGTGTTTATGTTCACAGGCTTTGTCAAGGCGGTGCCTGTCACGATAGAAGAGGCGGCTATGATAGACGGCTGCTCACCCTTGCAGACCTTCTTTCTGGTAGTGTTGCCGATACTTAGACCAACCTGTATATCGGTAGCTATACTTGAGACGATGTGGATATTTAACGACTACCTGTTGCCGTATTTGGTGCTTGACATCAGAAAGTACAAGACCATTCCTATAGCAATACAGTATCTTAGAGGAGGCTACGGTTCTATAGATATGGGTGCTATGATGGCTATGCTTATACTCGCAATAATTCCGATAGTCATCTTCTATCTAAGCTTGCAAAAGCACATCATCAAGGGCGTGGTCGCCGGTGCAGTCAAAGGCTGATAAATGCAAAGCACTTGACATCTTAATGTATTTGTGCTAAACTGTCATACAGTTGAATAATGTTAGATAAAAGAGTGGGTCTTGACAGACCCGCTCTTTTGTATTGTTTGAGGTGATTATATGGCAAAAGGTAAGAAAAACACAGCACAGACCGTCTGGGACTTAGTAGAGCCTATAGTAAAGGACCACGGACTTTTTCTGTGGGATGTCCGCTATCAGAAGGAGGGAGCTCTGTGGTACTTAAGAGTCTATATCGACAAAGAGGATGCGCTCGTTGATATAACAGATTGCGAGAACATATCCCGTGCTATCGACAAACCGCTTGACGAGCTCGACCCGATTACTGACAATTACATCTTAGAGGTTTGCTCACCGGGTATAGAGAGAGAGCTCGTGCTTGATTTTCACTTTGAGCGCTATATTGGTGCAGACATTATGGTCAAGATGATTCGACCAATCGAGGGCATTGGCAAAGAGTTCAAGGGCGTGCTCAAGAGCTACGCTGACGGAATGGTTACTATTGCCGACCACTCTGACGAAAACGAAGTCACAATCAACAAGAAGGATGCCGCATACATCAAGCTTGATGATTTTGATATATAAATGTTTTTTATTAAATTTTACAACATATAAAGGGAGAGATTAACAAAAATGGCTAGCAATAAGGAATTATTCGAAGCACTCAGACTGCTCGAAAAAGAGAAGGGTATACCGGTAGACTATATGATCATGCAGATCAAGAAAGCTATTGTTTCTGCATGCCGTAACCTCTACGGTGGCAACGAGAACGTTGACATCAAGATGGACCCTGAGAAGAACGCATTTGGTGTAAAAATCGTCAAGACTGTTGTAGAGACAGTAGAGGACGAAAATTTTGAGATTTCGCTTGAAGATGCTAAGTGCATCTCAAAGCGTGCAGCTATCGGCAAGGAGCTGGGCATACCGCTCGAGCCTAAGAAGTTTGGCAGAATCGCAGTACAGACTGCCCGCTCAGTCATCCGTCAGGGTATCCGTGACGGCGAGAAGGGTCAGATGCTCGTTGAGTTCCAGTCAAAACAGCAGGAGATAGCTACAGCAATTGTTGAGAGAATTGACCCTGTATCAGGCAACGCTACTATCCGTTTTGGCAAGGCTGAGACAGTTCTCCCTAAAAGCGAGCAGATTCCTGGTGAGGTGCTCAGAGAGGGCGACTCAGTCAAGGTTTATGTTGCAGGTGTCAAAGAGTCAGACCGTGGCCCACGTGCTATTATTTCACGTACACACCCTGACTTTGTCAAGAGATTATTTGAGAAAGAAGTACCTGAGATCTTTGACGGTATTGTTGAGATCAAGTCAGTATCCCGTGAGGCAGGCTCACGTACCAAGATGGCAGTATACTCAGACGACCCACAGGTTGATGCAGTAGGTGCTTGTATCGGTACACGTGGCGCTCGTGTCGGTGCTATCGTTTCAGAGCTTTGCTCAGAGAAGATAGACATCGTGCTCTACAGTGATGACCCTGCACAGTATGTGGCAGCGTCACTTTCTCCTGCATCAGTTGTAGGTGTAGAGATTATCGATTTAGAGGCTAAGTCCTGCAAGGCTACAGTGCCTGACGGACAGTTATCACTCGCTATCGGCAACAAAGGCCAGAATGTCCGACTTGCTGCAAAGCTTACAGGCTGGAAGATAGATATTCGTCCTGAGTCAGGATTCTGGGGCGAAGATGTAGAGGAAAACTAAGCCGTTAAGTCAAAAACAACGAAAGGAGAATCTATATGGCACAAAAGCGAGTAGTGCTCAGAAAATGCACAGGCTGTAATGAGATGAAAGACAAGAGAACACTTGTCAGAGTAGTACGCTCACCACAGGGTGAGATATCGCTTGACTTAACCGGCAAGAAGCCCGGTCGTGGAGCATATATCTGTAAAGACAAGGAGTGCCTGCGCCTTGCAAAAAAAGCAAGACGCATCGAGAGAGCACTTGAGTGTCAGATTTCTCCTGAGCTTTACGATATTATGGAGAAGGAGATAGAGTGATGCAGGACAGATTTTTGTCGTTATTGGGACTTTGTCGCAGAGCAGGAAAGCTTACTATTGGCAACGACCCTGTGCTTGATTCTATCTCTAAGAAAAAAGCAGAGCTTGTCATAATCGCAGGCGATTGCTCAAAGAATACGAGCAAGGGTGTGCTGATACACGCACACAAGCATAACGTACAGACAGTTATCACGCCATATTCAAAGGACGACATATCCTTTGCTTTGGGCAAGTACTGTGCGGTGCTTTCGATAGAGGACAAAGGCTTTGCCAAAAAGGCTTACACATTAATCGTAGATAACACGAAAAAGGAGGACTAACCTATGGCTATGATGATTAAATATAAGGTTAAAGAAGTCGCTACAGACCTCAACGTTACTGCTAAGGATGTCATTGCTGTACTTGAGCAGTACTGTAATGTTACCAAGAAGACTATGACATCGCTCGAAGAAAACGAGCTCGATGTAATTTTTGATTATTATACTCAGAAGAACGCAGTCGAGAACTTCAACGCTTATTTTGCAGTGAGAGACAAGGCTATCGAAAAGGCTGAGCAGGATGCAATAGCTAAGAAAGAAGAAGAGAAGAAAAAGCGTGAAGAGGCTAAGGATAAGCTAAGACCTGAGTCTGCTAAAAAGGCTAACAAGCCTAATGTAGCAAAAGAAGAGCCAAAGAAGGAAAAACCTCAGGTAGACAAGAAGCCTGAGAAAGAAGTAGATTTAAACTCTGAGATTAAGTCCCGCAGAGGACAGGGCAGAGTTATCGACACAAGTGCGGTTGTAGTCAATGTTGACAGATACAACGAGAAGTATGACCGTATGGCATTTGATAAGGTCAGAAACGAAAACCAGATGTCTTCTAAGAAGCAGAAGATTAACCAGCGCTCACATCAGAAGAATCGCCGTCAGGGCAAGAGAGAGACAGAGGCTGAGAGACTCAATCGTATTGCAGAAGAGAGAAAAGCTAAGCAGATGACCATCTTAGTGCCTGAGGAGATTACAGTAGGTGAGCTCGCACTCAGACTCAAGGCAACAGTTGCCGAGGTAGTCAAGAAGGCGTTTTTGATGGGCACTATGGTCACAGCAAACGACACCATAGACTTTGATACAGCATCACTTATTGCTATGGAATTCCACGCAAAAGTTGAGAAAGAAGTAGTAGTTACTATTGAAGAGCGTATTATAGACGACAGCGAGGACGATGATGACAACCTTGTAGAGCGTGCACCTGTAGTTGTTGTTATGGGTCACGTTGACCACGGTAAGACATCACTTCTTGACTGTATCCGTAACGCTCACGTTACAGACACCGAGGCTGGTGGCATTACTCAGCATATCGGTGCTTACAGAGTTAACATTAACGACAGAGACATCACCTTCCTCGACACACCCGGTCACGAGGCTTTTACTACTATGCGTGCACGTGGTGCGCAGGTTACAGATATCGCTATCCTCGTAGTAGCTGCAGATGACGGTATTATGCCACAGACAGTAGAGGCTATCAATCACGCTAAAGCTGCAGGTGTATCTGTTATTGTTGCTATCAATAAGATGGATAAGGTAGGCGCTAATCCTGAGCAGGTCAAACAGCAGCTCACAGAGTACGAGCTCATTCCTGAGGAGTGGGGCGGTGACACACCTATCGTGCCTGTATCTGCTAAGACTCAGATGGGCATTGACGAGCTGCTTGAGATGGTACTGCTCGTTGCAGACATGAAGGAGTTAAAGGCTAACCCTGACAGAGCAGCCAAGGGTACAGTTATCGAGGCAAGACTCGACAAGGGCAGAGGTCCTATCGCTACTATTCTTGTACAGAACGGTACACTTCATCAGGGCGATGTCGTAGTAGCGGGCACAAGCGTAGGTCATGTCCGTGCTATGCTCAACGATAAGGGTCAGAAGGTAACTTCTGCAGGCCCATCAGTACCTGTTGAGATTACCGGTCTTGACGATGTACCTGCAGGCGGCGACATCTTCAACGCTGTTAAAGACGAGAGACTCGCTCGTGAGCTTGTTGAGCAGAGAAAGACTGCACAGAAAGAAGAGATGTTCAGCGCACAGACCAAGGTTACACTTGACAATCTGTTTGACCAGATGAAGTTAGGCGAGGTCAAGGAGCTCAAGATTATCGTCAAGGCTGACGTACAGGGCTCTGTTGAGGCTGTCAGACAGTCACTTGAGAAGCTCTCTAACGAAGAGGTAAGAGTAAACATCATCCACGGTGCAGTAGGTGCCGTAAACGAGTCAGACGTTATGCTTGCTAATGCATCAAACGCTATCATCGTAGGCTTTAACGTAAGACCTGACGCTGTTGCACAGGCTAACGCTGAGCGTGACGGTGTTGATATGAGAATGTACCGTATCATCTATGACTGTATCGAGGAGATAGAGTCTGCTATGAAGGGTATGCTCGCACCAAAGACCAGAGAGGTTATCCTCGGTACTGCTGAGGTTCGTAACATTATCCGCATCAAGTCTATCGGCAACATCGCTGGTAGCTACATCAAGAAGGGCAAGATCGCTCGTGGCGCAGGTGTACGAGTAGTTCGTGACGGTATCATTATTGCTGATGACACTATCGCTTCTTTGCAGAGATTCAAGGATTCTGTCAAAGAGGTATCAGAGGGCTACGAGTGCGGTATTGGTCTTGAGAAGTTCAACGACTTAAAAGAGGGCGATATCTTCGAGGTGTTCACTATCGAAGAGTATCGTGAGGACTAACAAGTTAGAAGTAAGGTATTATTATGGCTAATCATAAAATCGGTCGTACAACCGAAGACATAAAAAGAGAGCTCACGGCGATATTTCGTGAGCTCAAAGACCCTCGTGTCACAGAGGTTTTTCTGTCTATAGTCAGGGTCGAGGTCACTAACGACCTGTCATATTGCACAGTATATGTCAGCGCACTTGAGGGACTCAGTAGTGCCAAGGGTGCGTGCAAGGGCTTAGATTCTGCATCGGGCTATATCCGTAGAGAGCTCGGCCACAGACTGAAGCTTAGACATGTACCGTCACTTATTTTTACTGCTACCGATTCTATCGAGTACAGTGCTGAAATATCGAGAATTTTGAATTCTCTTGATATTAAGGAGAACAACGATGAGGATGATAACGCTTAACGAGGCGGCACAGCTTCTGACAGAGCATGACAATTTTCATATTCTGACACACAGATATCCCGATGGCGATACCTTGGGCTGTGCGTTTTCGCTGTGCTATGCATTGCGCAGTATGGGCAAGAAGGCGAATATTATCATTGACGGTAATTTGCCGTCAAAATTCGACTATCTGACACGCAACTATACAGACGATGTTTTCGAATGTGAATATGTAGTCAGCGTAGACGTAGCGGCGCCATCACTGCTCGGTGCAAACGAAGCGCTATACAGCGACAAAATTGACTTGTGTATCGACCATCACGGCTCTAACTCTATGGTGGCCGACAACATCTGCGTTGATGCTACAGCCGCAGCAGCGTGCGAGATTATCTACGAGATAATAAGGCTTATGGGTGTGCAGATAAATAGCGATATCGCTAACGGCATATACACAGGAATATCTACAGACACAGGTTGTTTTTGTTATACAAACACAACCGCCAACACTCACCGCATAGCATCAGAGCTTATGGCACTTGAGTGTGATTGGAAAAAGATAAATCGTATCAACTTCGAGACAAAGTCGCGTGCAAAAATCAAGATGGAGCGCATGGTCTACGACACTATGGAGTTTTACTGTGGTGGCAAGTGCGCTATTATTTACACAACTCTTGCTATGCAGAAGATGCTCGGCGCAGGTGATGACGAGATGGAAGGCTTGGCTTCTATTCCACGTCAGGTAGAAGGCGTCAAGATGGGCATAACTATGCGAGAGAAAGAGGACGGCACCTTCAAGGTGTCTGTACGCACTAACGATGGCATCAATGCGTCTGATTTTTGTGCACGCTTTGGCGGTGGCGGACACCCTGCAGCGTCAGGCTGTTCTATCAAGGGCGACCTTGCTACTGCCAAGTATATGCTTATTAAAGCAGCAGAAGAGGTACTATGAACGGCGTAGTTGTTATTAACAAAGAGAGTGGATACACCTCTTTTGACGTGATAGCCGTTGTCAGAAAGCTTTTGGGCACTAAGAAATGTGGTCATTGTGGTACACTTGACCCCAATGCCACAGGTGTCTTGCCGGTACTCATCGGCAATGCTACAAAGGCTCAGGACATAATCCCTAATCACGACAAAGCATATATTGCCAAATTTATGTTTGGCACACATACAGACACGCTTGATATCTGGGGCAAGGTGATCAGACAAGAGCAAAGCTTTGTCACAAAGGATGAGCTTAGTGCTGTTGTGTGTGGCTTTGTGGGTGATATACAGCAGATACCGCCTATGTACTCTGCTGTGCAAAAAGACGGAGTCAGGCTGTACGATTTAGCTCGCAAGGGTATCGAGGTCGAGCGAGAGGCACGCACCATCACTATATATGAGCTTAAGATAGATAGCTTTGACGAAGCTACTCAAAGCGGCACACTCTATGTGTCTTGCTCCAAGGGTACATATATCCGTCAGCTTATCGCAGATATCGCCAAGGCGCTATCAAGCTGTGCTGTGATGACAGCTTTACAGAGAGTGTCAGCGTGCGGGTTTGATTTGAGTCAGGCGGTGACTATAGCACAGCTTAGAGAGTGTGTTGAGTCAGGTAGTGTAGACACTCTTGTTCAAAGCACCGAGAGCTTGTTTTATTCATACCCTGAGCTTGTGGTCAGCGACAAACAGGCACACCGTTTTACAAACGGAAACCCGCTTGATTTACAGCGTACAACGCTCAGAGATAAGGAAATATCAGATGGGACTGTCCTTAGAATCAAGGACCAAAACGGAATATTCTGTTCACTCGGAATAGTGAACCTGCAAAAACAAGAAATCAAAATGTATAAACATTTCTAAAAGAAAAAGCCACCCTACTTTTCGGGTGGCTTTTTGTATGTTATTCAGTTATATCCTTGCTCGTCAGAAAACGCACACTTCTCTGTACAGAGTCCTTTGAGTTTTTGAAATCACCGTTTGCGTTGCGGTAGTCAAACATTGTTGTAAAATGTGTGACATCATCATACAGTGTGTCAAGATAACGCTTAGTCAGGGTGTTTAGCGTTTCACAAAAGGCTTTCATATCTTTGCTTTTGATACCGCCTTTTGACTGAGCCTTGCGCATCATAAGCTCGTAGTGGTTGAGACAGACATATTCCTGATTTTCAAACATTTTGCGAAAATCTTCGTTGTTTGCAAATTCCACAAACACGGTATTTAACAGGTGGTTTACATCAAAGTTGATTCTGTCGCATACATAACAGCTGTGTTTTGTGCTGTTTATCATATCAAGCTGTGCCTTGTTAGGCTTTGCAGAGTCTGATTTTGGGAGCATATTCTCTCTTATATAGTCAAGCCTTGTCTGCATCAGCAGAGCGTTTGGGAGCTTTGCGCCTTTTTGCATCATTTGCTTGTAGTGATTATGACAAAAGCCTTTTTTGTTGGTTTCAATTCTTACATCAGGTGCCATCATAGCATCGCCTGTTATGTAGTCTATATACTGAGCCTCTATCAGCTCGTACATACGGCAGACAGGACACCCCTGTGTCTGAGCAAATATATCATTAACCGGTATAGTACAGATGGTTTCTTTCATATTTTCACATCCTTTTTTTGATTATAGCACAAATGCTCACTTTGTGGTATAATAATTTAAAATTATTTATGTGGGTAATAATATGAGTGAAAAAATCATTTTTGAAAACATAAAGAGCTTTGATTTGCAGCAGACACTTGAGTGCGGTCAGTGCTTTAGGTTCAACAAGCTGCCTGACGATTCCTACGATATAGTAGCCTTGGGCAGGGCGGTAAATGTAAAATATAGTGACAACACTCTGACTATAACTAACGCATCAGAGAGCGACAGAGCTTTGTGGTCAGATTACTTTGATTTGTCGCTTGATTATGAGAGCATCAAAGACAGCTTGTCACAGCTTCACCCTGTGCTCAAAGAGGCATCGTCCTATGCCGGTGGCATCAGAATTTTGCGTCAGGAGCCGTTTGAGGCGCTTATCACGTTTATCATATCTCAGAATAATAACATCAGCAGAATCAAAGGCATAATAGACAGATTGTGCACAAACTTTGGCGAGAAGATAGACGATACCCACTATGCGTTTCCTACTCCTGAGCGTTTGGCATCACTCAAGGTTGATGACCTTGCACCTATCAGAGCGGGGTTTAGGCACAGATACATAATAGACGGTGCAAAGCGTGTGCATAACGGCGAAGTAAATCTTTTTTCACTTTACACCTTAGACTATAATCTGGCACAGCAAGAGCTTAGGAAGATTCTGGGTGTTGGCACAAAGGTCGCAGACTGTGTACTGCTCTATGGTTTCCATAGATTAGAGGCGTTTCCACTTGATGTCTGGATGAAACGTGCGATGAGCACGCTTTTTGATGATATGGACCCATCGCTTTTTGGTCAGTATGGGGGCATAGCTCAGCAGTACATCTTTCATTACTCCCGTATGCATAAAGATTTGTTTGAGGGTGCATAATAATCTCGAGGTGAGATTATGAACGATGAAGAAATGCTCAATTTTCTGTGCAAAAATTCCGAGATGGGAGTCATAGGAATTGATGCTGTCAAAGGTTATGCAAGCTCAGACAAGTTCAGACAAGAGCTGATGAATCAGCGTGAGGAGTACAACAAAATTTACACATCTGCTCACAATATGCTCAAAGAAAAAGGCTGTGACATCTCGCACCCAAGTCCTATGGCTAAGATGTCTACCGAGATGATGAGCAAGATGAAGACCCTGACCGATAGCTCTGACAGCAAGATTGCCGAGATGATGCTACAGGGTTCTGCTATGGGTGTTGCCAAGGCTATCAAACGAAGCAGAGAATACGACAATACAAACGAGCAGATAACAGACCTTGCGTCAAAGCTGACAAAAACCGAAGAGCTAAATATCGAGAATATGAAGAAATATCTGTAACGCAGTCCGTCAAGGAACACCTTGACGGATTTTTTGTTGAAAACTATAGCTGTGTGTGCTATATTAAATACATATTAAGATAAGCGTTGGAGGATATATGAAAGCGTTGTTTTTATTACAGGCTGTCACCCTTATTTTGTGCCTTATTTTTGAGGTGTCAAAGCTTAGGTTCAAGAACAAGAGCAAGCTCACTCTCTTGAGTTATGCAGTATCGGTGATATCGGGCATAGCTGTGTCTTTGTTCTCAGCTACATACAGGATGCTGTCGATATTTGTTGCGATATTTACCTTGCTGAGTCTTGCGCTCAGGGTGTTCTCAAATGATAAAAAAGGTACACTCAAGAGCACAATGCGTTTTTCATCAGTTGCTGTGCTTGTTATTCTCATACTTGAGATGCTTGTCTTTAATTTTAACAGCTTTCATCTGTGGGGCTCAGAGTACGAGCAGTCATCTTTGTACATATCGCAGGCGGTCACATCTAACCTTGAACAGACTGAGCAGGGCAAATACAAGAGTATAGACGGCGCAAGCAGCGTGGTGGTAGAGTTTCTCGATATAAATTCAGAGATAGGCACCATAAGCTTTGATACAGAGTCAACCGATGAGCTTGTAGAGTACAAGGCTGATTTTGCTGATGAGTCCAACGCCTCATACAGCATCCGTCTTGATTTGGTAGATGGCACTATAGTCAACGGTATAGATAAAACAAGGTGCGTTATCTGTAATTTCTCCGGCAAGGTATCAAAAATCAGATTCGAGTTTTTTGTCGATGCAGGCAAGACCCTCACCCTTGCAGATGAGGTCAAGCTAAATGTTGATTACAAGGCGACCTTCAGCTTTTTGCGCTTTATAGTTTTCTTGCTTTCTGCTGTCTTTGTGTTTGTTTTCTCAAAGGCTGTGTTTATGGACAAAGCGGCCGCAGAGCAGAAATCAAACGTTAACAATGTCACTAAGTTTTTGATTATCGCTATTGTTGTGCTGATGTTTGCTATGACGGCTGTAGGCACAAGCGGGTTCAAAAATCTCGATTTCAGAAACGGAAATCAAATCACACAGGAGCTTGTAGATTCTTTCAAAAACGGTCAGGTCACGCTGATGCAGACACCGTCAAAGGAGCTCATGGCTCTTGATAATCCATACGACTGGTCTGCTCGTGTAGAGGGCTCTGTGTATGCTCTTTGGGATCACGTGCTGTATGAGGGAGAGTATTACTCTTACTATGGTGTAGGGCCGGTTATACTACTGTTTTTACCATTTAATCTGCTCACGGGACTTTATTTTCCGAGCGCACTTGCGACCTTAATCTTCTCGGCTGTCGGTATTGCGTTTTTGATATTGACCTTCAAGAAGTTATTCATGAGATACTTCTCTGATATGCCTATGTGGATGTACATTACATCGCTTGTGATGCTTTGTGCAAGCTGTGGCATATGGTATTGCTTGATTCCGTCTAACTTCTATGAGATAGCACAGACCTCAGGTTTTTGTTTTGTCACACTCGGTGCGTATTTCTTGGTGAGCGCTAATCTATTCTCCAAGGGTAGCATCAGACCATATATGCTCGCACTCGGTACTCTGTTTTTAAGCATTGCGGTTACTTGCAGACCTACTACTGCTATCTGGTGTGTTGTAGCACTGCTGTTTATTTGTGTTGGTGTGCGCAAGATTTATCAAAGCCGTAAGTGTGGCACACCTACCGTATCATATGTCAAGTATCTGCTGTGTGCTATGCTTCCGTTTGTTGTCATAGGTGGTCTGCAGATGATATATAACTACGTGCGCTTTGATTCCTTCACAGACTTTGGTATTCAGTACTCGCTTACTATCAACGATTTTACCAAGGCACAGTACCACACACAATTTGCGGCGATAGGTTTTTACAACTATCTTTTTGCACCACCGTCATTTTCGGCAGATTTTCCGTATATATTTACTAATATAACCGACCTGTCCGTTAACGGCTATTATTTTACTGCGACACACAACGGATGCGGACTGTTCTTCAGAGCGTTGCCGATGTTCTTCTTGTTTCTTGCACCAAAGGCATACAAGCTTATTGACAAATCTAATCGCAGATGGGTTATGGCTCTGTTTCTTGCAGTAGCTGTTGTAGCACCGTGTATAGTCATCTTCTCAATCTGGGAGAGTGGCTACGGCGTCAGATATATGGTAGACTTTGCGTGGCAGATGCTCACCTGTGCGCTGTTTGTGATGTATATATTGTATAGAAACACTCACAGCATAGAAACAAAGAGAATATACAAGAACGCAATGCTTGTTATGATGATACTTAGCGTTATGGTAAACTTTGCGTTGACATATTCATATATTTATCCTGTCAATGCACCTTATAGCGCTACCGCAATGTTTGAGTCTGTTTCTCGTGCGTTTGCGATTTTTAACACATAAGAAAACTCAGCCCTACAACAAAAAGTGATTGAAAAAGCACTTTTGGTGTGTTATATTTTAATTGTAAAGTTTAGTTTAGGAGTGAGACTATGAGTAAATTTATTATCACTATCAATCGTAGCTGTGGCTCAGGCGGCTCTATTATCGGTCGTATTATTGCAAAGCGTTTGGGTGCTAAGTTCTACGATAACGAGCTTATAGATTTAGCATCTGACGAGAGTGGTATCAGCAAACAGCTTTTTGCTCAGGCTGACGAGAGAGTCAAGAACAACCTCTATACCCGCATGACAAAGAACATCTACGATGGTCAGCTCATCACACCTGACAGCGAGGATTTCACTTCTTTCCAGAATCTTTTCAACTATCAGGCTAAGATTATCAAGGATGTTGCCGACAAGGACTCTTGTATCATCATCGGCAGATGCGCAGACTTTGTACTCAAAGACAGAGAGAATCTTGTCAGAGTTTTTGTAGGAGCTTCTGAGGATGTTTGCGTAGCTACAGAGACAGAGCGACTCGGCCTTACTGTCAAAGAGGCTAAGGACAGAATCAACAAGATGGATATGTACCGTGCTGCATATTACAGATATTATACAGGACAGCAGTGGAACAACGCACTAAATTATGATGTCTGTGTTAACACATCTGTACTTTCATACGAGGAGTGCGCAGATGTTGTTGTTGCATTCTTAGAGAAGGTTATGGCTAAAAATGCAGAATAAAAATAAAACACAAGCGCTTATCACATCACTTATTATTTCTCTTGTTTTGCTTGTTGTGTTGGTTGTTGCTACCTTGCTTTTTGACCACTATATGACAGCGATAGAGTTTGACACAGTGGGCATGATAGCAGGACACGCTATAGGATTTCTGTTGATGTTTTTGGTAATCTATCATTACTTAAAGAAAGACGACTCAGATTACAAGGATAATCACAATATATATTAAAAATAAAAAGCTCAGGCGGTTTTGCCTGAGCTTTTATCATTCTATAAATTTATATTTATGTGAGTATTTGGTTTTTATAGTTTTAAAAATCTGTTCACAAGGCTCTCCGTCTGCGAATACGAAGGCAAGATTGCCATCTGATTTTTTGCGTATGCATTTAAGAACAATAATATCTTCATCAGGGATTGCACGTAAGCTCTCCACAGGAATAAATACATAGTATTTTTTGTCATTAATATTAAACACATCAACTAATTCACACATCGGAGATAAACCGCTTTCAAATTTAACTAGATAGTTTCCACTTTTCTGTTCTTGAGCAAGAATAAAATCTCTGTCAAATATTTTAAATAAAATAAAACCTAATACTAATAAAACTATTATTATCCACATAAAAGTGTCCTCGTTAATTCAACGATTTTTGCAAATGGTTTTTTATGCTTTTTGCAATGTAATATGGAGCAACAAATATACCCACAATAACTGATAAAAAGCCTTTAATTATAAAATAAATAACCCAGCCAATTAATGGCATAATAAGAAATATGTTAGGCTGAATAACTGATAAACTTTTCCATCCAAAAACTGTCCATACAGCTACTATTATTAAAGATATAATTCCCCACAATGTGCTTGTGTCTGTGGTAGTGCTCGCACAGCCTCCTATAATAGCCATAAGTCCAAAGCATACAACATAAGATACAATTACCAAAACAGCAAATCCACCACTTGTGCACAAAAATTCTTTTAAACTTTTCTTTTCCTCCAAAAAAACAACCCCCTTGTTTGTATTTGCGGTTTATCTTACCAAATACTACTTTATCATACTTTATGCTACTTGTCAATACTTCACAATATTAATGTGTTATAATTTAAGAAAAGAGGAGTTGCATTTATGAAACCATTGAAAGAAAAAATTAGTATTACAATAGACAGCGATATCCTTAGTAAAATCAGAAAAAAGGCAGACGAGGACGAGCGATCATTGTCTCAATATATAAATATCATCCTGAGTAGACATATTAGAGACAAAGAGAAAAGTGAAAACAAATAAAAACAAACGCACCTAAGTGTTACTACTTAGGTGCGTTTTAGTTATAAAATTATTTGATTTTTCTTGCTTCTATATAGTAGCGTTTGTCGTGCGCATGACCCATAGAGAAGGTTTTTCTCGGGAGAGATCCGTCAGCTTTTACAGCATCGAACAGGTCGTTCTTGCCCATACCCTCAAAGATAAATCCGAGTGTGTTCTCGTTTTTGCACAGGTCATATACAACCTGCTCACCATGGATGTAGTCTATCTTTACCTCAGGGTGGTCTTTGAGATATCTGTCAACAAAAGGCTGCAGTGTGCCTACAGGAAGCTTAGCCGCAGCTTTTACATCTACAGTTTTTGTGTAGTCTTTTGTAATACACTCAAATCTGTGTGTGCTGTCACCGTCTTTTGCTTTGAATTCTTTGAGGAACTTCTCCATAAAGTCTTCGCTGTCAACATTGAACAACACTCTGTATATAGGCTCAAATTCTATAGATGCATCGTGGATGTTGACTATCTCAACAAGAGCGTAGCGGTTAAGCTCGGTTGGGTTTTGTCTGTAACACTCCTTTGCGGTAGCAAGCGAGTGATTGCCGTCACCAACAGCAAACAGCAGGTCGTTATCACTACCTGTCAGCAAGCTCTCAAGAGCGTCCTGTACAGTCTTCTGTGTGTCTTTGTCAATGAAGTATCCGTTGATGTGACCGCCGCCTTGCATAAGCTCAAAGTTATATGCAACCTTAAGCTCAGCCTTCTTGTCTTTTAGTGGCTCTATAACACTTCGTGCTCTGTCGTCTATCAGCAGCATTACGTGTGGCATCTCAAGAGGAGCATCCTTTCTGATAGCAACTCGTGGCGGTATACGCTCAAGCACAGTCTGCTCTGTAGCACGAATAAGTGCCTTGCTGCCCTTTGTGTAGTCGTAGTCCTCAAGGTCGATTATACCGACTATACCACGTCTTATAGTAGAGTTTGACTCTCGCTCAACATAGATCATAGCATCATCATAGCACTCAAACACACCGTCACACAGATATTTGTTCATAGTGCAGTTGATATCGTTGACTCGTGCACTGTTATCATCGCACAGGTATATCTCCGGCAAAATTATATTGAGTGCAGACGGACAGCAGCCGACACAATCTTTGACCTTGTCCCAGTATGCCTGCTCAGATGTATATTGGTCACAGGCTACAACAGACCATTTCTCAAAATTTTCTTTTGGAAGCAGTAGCTTTGTAGGGTTAAAATGATATTTCATATGTTGTACCTCCTTTGTAAAAATAAAGTTTCTACAATTTAAAGATAGCATAATTGTGTGAAATTTACAACATTTTTTATAAAATGTCCATTGATAAATTGATAGTAATGGAGTAATATATTGTGCAGGGGTGATGAAATGAAAAAATTGATAATGACAGACCTTGATTGCACCTTGCTGCCTATGGACCAAGATAAGTACATAGAGCGTTATTTCGAAGAGATAGCTAAGTTTTTTGTAGAGAAAGGCTTTGACGGCAAATTGGTAGTAACAGCCACTATGAAGGCAAGCTACGCAATGGCAAAGAACAACGGCTCAGTTACAAACGCTCAGGCGTTCGAGTCTGCATTTGCTCAGCTTTTAGAGGATGATGCCGATGCTGTTATAGAGTTGTTTGATGATATATACGGTGACAGATATGATTCTATAAGAGATGTAGCACAGTATAATGACAAGGCACAGCTTATTGCTAATCTTATGAAAGACAAGGCTTCGTATGCAGTTGTGGCTACTCAATCGATGTTTCCAAGAGAGGCTGTCAAAAAGCGACTGAACTGGACAGGCGTTGACATCAATATCTTTGACTACGTCACTACCTACGATAGCTGTCATTATTGCAAGCCTAACCCTATGTATTATCAGGAGATAATGGATAGATATTCAGTCACAGCAGAGCAAACGCTGATGATAGGCAATGACATCACCGAGGATATCCTGCCTTGCAAAGAGCTCGGTGTCGATACATTCTTAGTAACTAACAACATAATAAATACTATCGATTATGATATATCATCACTCACAAAGGGTACATATGACGAGCTGATAGAGTATCTCAAGGCTCTTAAATAAAACGAAAAACAAAGCGAGAGGAAATCCTCTCGCTTTTCTTTGTTATACTAAGAATTATTTTTCTAATAGTTTGATTTGATTTTTTATAGCAGTAAATGATTCGTCAGATATGACGTGCTCTATCCTGCACGCATCGTTTGATGCGGTCTCTTTGTTAACGCCTATAAGTGCAAGGTAGTTGCTGAGCACTGTGTGTCGTTCGTATATCTTCTCGGCAACGGATTTGCCCTCATCTGTGAGCGTCAGGTGTCCGTGTTCGTCAGCATTAACAAAGCCACCATTTTTGAGCAGGCCAAGTGCTCGGCTGACGCTCGGTTTAGAAAAGCCCATATATTCGCTTATATCTATTGCTCTGACACACGGGTTCTTTTTTGATAGCACAAGAATGCTCTCAAGATACATCTCGCCCGATTCCTGAATCGACATATACAGACCTCCTTTAACCTCACTATACTATACATTATCATAAACAGTATGAAAAATCAAGCAAACAAAAGCCCGCATCCTGTGCGGGCTTTTACTCTTTAATTTAAGCTGTCCAAGACATCTGCGATTATCTCTCGCTCATCCATGTGGTACTTGACACCTTTGATTTCCTGATAATCTTCGTGACCTTTACCAGCGAGCACTATGATATCGCCTGTCTGAGCGTTTTCTATACAGTAGCGTATAGCCTCAACTCTGTTAGGAATAATGATATACTTGCCGTCTGTACGCTCAATGCCGACTCTGATATCCTTGATGATATCCATAACATCCTCAAAACGAGAGTTATCCTCTGTTATGATAGACAAATCTGAGAGTCTGCCCGATACTTCGCCCATTTCATATCTGCGGTCTTTAGGGCGGTTACCACCTGCACCAAACATAGTGATTAGTCTGTTTGGCTTGTATTCTTTGAGAGTTGTCAGGATGTTTTCCATTGACAGCGCATTGTGAGCGTAGTCGATGAGCAGGGTGTAGTCGCCTGCGACAGGCACAGCCTCTACTCTGCCTTTTACCTTGACTTCGTTAAGACCTTTGAGGATATCTTCGTCACTTAGATCAAAGTGACGGCATAAAGAGATAGCAGCAAGTGCATTGTATACAGAGAATCTGCCCGGTATAGCAACATCAACGCTTAAGTTTTTGACACCTTTAGTATCAAAGTGCACTCCGATATATCCCGGACGTGCTATCAGAGAATCAGAAAGTGCAGTCAGGTCTGCATCATCGCTGTAGCCGTATGTTTCGATTTCACAGGTGTGATTTTTGGTTACATTCTGCCATTGTTCATCGTCACGGTTGATTAGTCCGAGCTTGCATTGTTTAAACAGCAGACTCTTACATTCAAGGTATTCTTCCATATCCTTGTGCTCGCTGTCACCAATGTGGTCGTTTGAGAAGTTTGTGAATATTCCGTAGTCAAACTCAATACCGTCTGTTCGGTGCCATTTGAGACCGAGAGATGAGGCTTCGATTACCATAGCCTTGCAGCCCTCGTTGACCATTTTTCTCATAGCCTGCTGAATTTCGTATGATTCAGGAGTTGTATTGTTTGTTTTGTATATCTGGTTATCGATTACTATGCCGAGTGTACCGATAGTTGCTGTTTTGATACCTGCGGTCTCTAAGATAGAGCGGATCATAGCAACCGTTGTGGTCTTGCCCTTTGTGCCTGTTATCGCAATTGTTTTGAGTTCTTTTGCAGGATGAGAGAAGTACTCGACACTCATCTTAGCAAGAGCAATTCGTGTGTTGTCAACCTTGATTACGCTGATGTTTTCAGGAGCAGTTGTGTCATCTTCTACTATCAGAGCTGTTGCGCCCTTTTCTATAGCATCAGGAATAAACTTGTGTCCGTCAACATTGTAACCCTTGAGGCATACAAACGCACAGCCCTTGGTCACCTTGCGTGAGTCATAGATAACATCAACAATATCACAGTCGGTGTTGCCTTGAAGCACTGTGTACTCGCATTGTGTTAACAGTTGTTGTAGTTTCATAGAATTTCCTCCAGATATACAAGCATTGGTATCTTTTGCTGAATTTGAATATATATATAGTATACTAAATTTACAACTTTTTTAACCCATTGTCAAACTCTCCGAAAGAGCATCTTTTGTGATTTTTGGTAAAAATACACTAAAAAACACCAAAATTTGCGTAGAAATGCTTATTATTTCTTTTTTAGAATTAAAAACGCAATCGACAGATAATATCTGACTGTTTTTGTGATGTCAAGTTGGCAAAATGCACAAATCGTTATTCGTTAGATTTTATAAAATCAAAGAGAGTGTTTTGTGCAATATTGTTAACAAAAAGAAAATCTGTCAGCAAAATTACCAAAACGAAAGCAGGTTTTTATTATTTTAGATAAAAAGTACAAGGGGAGTTGAAATTACAGGTCAAATTGTGTTAAAATTTAGTCACAGTGATATAGTGGCTGTCAGAGCGGATTTGTGACAGTTGCTGACACTTTGGGCGCAATTTTGCGCTTTAAATTTTGTAAAGAAAGAAGGAAATCCGACATGAAAAGAATTTTAGCTATGATTCTTGCAGTATTAATGATGGCTACATTATTTGTAGGTTGTCAGGGCGAGACAGGCAACGAGCCAGGTGGCGCAGCAGCTACAGAGTTAGCTCCTGAGCAGGGCGCTAAGCTTAAGGTATGGGCTCCAGAGGCAGCTCTTAAGGTGTTTGAGGCACAGTGCGAAGCATTCAAGGCTAACTATCCTGACGCTGGTGTTGAGATCGAGCTCGTAGCACAGGGTGAGGGCGATGCAGCTACTAACCTGCTCAACGACCCAGAGACAGCAGCTGACGTATTCAGCTTTGCTTGTGACCAGCTCACAAGACTTAACAACGCTGGTGTTATTCAGCCTGTTAACGCTATCCTTGGCGAAGACGTAAAAGCAAGAAACTCAGCTTCTTCTGTAAGCGCAGCTACTCTTGATGACAAGCTTATGGCTTATCCTGAGACAGGCGACAACGGTTACTACCTTGTATATGACAAGGCTTATGTATCTGACGAAGATGCTCAGACACTTGAGGGCGTATTAGAGGCTTGCCGCAAGGCTGGCAAGAAGTTCATCGTTAACGCAGGTGACGGTTTCTATGCTTGTATGTTCCCATTCACAGGCGGTCTTGCACTTGATGGTTTAGACGAGAACGGCACACAGAAGTTCAACGATTATGACGAGGCTAAGGTTGCTGCTGCACTCAAGGCTTTCGCTGATTTGTTCCACGAGTATGAGGATATCTTCCTCAGCACAGACCCTTCTAAGATCAACGCTTACATGGCTGTTGACCCATCAACATGTGCTGCTGGTATTGACGGTAGCTGGAACGCTGCAACTGTTAAGACAGTTCTTGGCGACAACTACGGCGCTGCTAAGCTTCCTACAGTTAATGTTAACGGCGAGGATACACAGATCGTTTCATTACACGGCTACAAGTTCATCGGCGTAAACGCTACAACTCAGTATCCAATGGCTGCTCAGTTGCTCGCAGATTACCTCTCAGGCGAAGAGTGCCAGAAGCAGAGAGCAGAGCAGATCTCTTGGGGTCCTTCAAACACAGTTGTTGCTGAGTCTGACGTAGTTAAGAACAATGCTGCTGTAACAGCTATTCTTGATCAGTCACAGTATTCAGTTGCACAGGTTAACATTGCAGATACATTCTGGACACCAATGGCAACTCTCGGCGATTATCTCTGGAAGGCAGAGGACGGCACATACGAAGAGGCTGACCTTATCGAGCAGCTCAATAAGTGCCTTGCAAACATTAAGGACCTTTAATTAACATAAAGCCTTTAATTTTACTTAACTTATAATTTTTTCTTTTAAAATTAGGTCAGACAGCCCTTTTTTGGGGGCTGTCTGTCCTGCCATTATAAAATGTGGTGTTGAGGATGCAAGTATTTGCTTCCAAGATACTTGCATAATGCGTTTGAGGAAGTGAACTGATGAAATTCGTTGATTACATGCAGCTCAATTTTTTCCAAAAAATCTGGTATAATCTGAGTACATTCTTTGTAGCTTTGCCGGGCAATATCGCAAAGTTCTTCAAGGCTATCGGTAGATTCTTTGCAAATACCGCCAAGAAGATAGGCAAGGGTGTAGCAGGTTATGTCACAAGATTTATCAAGGGTGACTGGGCTACTAAAATCTCATATGTTTTGATGGGCTTCGGCAACGTTCATAAAGGACAGTACATCAAGGGTGCGTTGTTCTTCTTGATAGAACTTGCTTACATAGCCTTTATAATGTTCTTTGGCTGGGGTTATCTCATGAAATTCCCTTCCCTTGGTGATGTCGCTAAGGTAGAAGAACTCAATATGGCTACAGGTCAGTACGAGACAGTATTCCACGATAACTCTATGCTTATCTTGCTTTACGGCGTACTTACTATAGTAGTTACTGCTATTTTCTTTGTTGTATACTTTGCAAGCACAAGCTCTGCTTACAAGGCACAGCAGGTAGTTGCAGCAGGTGAGAAGCCTGCAACATTCAAGAGCGAGCTCAAGGACTTACTTGACAACAAGTTCCACATTACCTTGCTTGCTTTCCCTACATTAACTATCTCGGCATTTACAATTTTGCCGTTGGTATTTATGATTTTGATCGCCTTTACCAACTATGACCAGAAGCATATGCCTCCGGGCGCATTGTTTGACTGGGTTGGTCTTGACACCTTCAAGAGCATCTTCTCGATGACTGATGGTGCAAACATGGGCGCAACATTCGTTGAACTTACAAAGTGGACAATAATCTGGGCGATTTTTGCTACTGTACTTAACTACATCTTAGGTATGGTTCTCGCCCTTATGATAAATAAGAAGGGCATCAAGCTCAAGGCTCTGTGGAGAACTCTGTTCGTTGTAACAGTAGCTGTACCACAGTTCGTTACCTTGCTTTTGATGAATCAGATGCTTCAGGTTGACGGTGCTGTTAACGTACTGTTACAGAACATCGGCCTTATCGATGAGGGTATTAACTTTCTCAATAGTTCGGCATTACTCGCAAGAGTCACAGTTATCGTAATTAACTGTTGGGTAGGTATTCCATATACTATCCTTATTACATCAGGTATTCTTATGAATATCCCTGCTGACTTGTATGAGAGTGCTACTATTGACGGTGCGGGCCCTGTCCGTTCGTTCTTCAGCATCACATTACCATATATGCTGTTTGTAACAACCCCTTATCTTATTACAAACTTTATCTCTAACATCAATAACTTCAACGTTATTTACCTGTTGTCAGGTGGTGGACCACAGACACAGGATTTGTATCAGGCAGGACATACAGACTTGCTTGTTACATGGTTGTTCAAGCTGACAATGAACTCACAGGATTACAACTTGGCTGCGGCTGTAGGTATTCTTGTATTCGTAGTTTGTGCTACACTTTCACTTGTCACCTTCAACCTTACAAAATCTGCTAAGAACGAGGAGGAATTCTCATGATTAAAAGTTACAAACTCAAGAGAACTGTTTCTAATATCCTCGTTTACACTATTTTGGCAGTACTCGGTGTTATCTGGGTATCACCGCTTGCGTATCTTATTCTGCACTCATTCAGAGCAGAGGGTACATCAGCAGTACCATATCTGTTGCCAAAGACCTACAGCTTTGACCAGTACATAAGACTATTCACAGAGACAGGCTCTCTCAACTTCCCAAGATGGTTTATGAACACTTTGATAGTTGCTATTTTCAGCTGTATCATTTCCACACTTGCTGTGCTTATGGTCAGCTATAGCTTCTCAAGACTTCGTTTCAAGGCGAGAAAACCGCTCATCAATATCGGTATGATCTTGGGTATGTTCCCTGGCTTTATGACAATGATCGCTATCTACTATCTCTTAAAGGCTATGGGTCTTACACAGACTCTGGTTGCACTTGTTATTTGTTACAGTGCAGGTGCGGGACTTGGATATCAGATCAGCAAGGGCTTCTTTGATACCATACCTCGAGCACTTGACGAGGCAGCTACCATTGACGGTGCTACCAGAAACCAGATTTTCTGGAAGATTATCCTGCCTATGTCTAAGCCTATCGTAGTATATACAGTACTTACATCATTCATCGGTCCATGGACCGACTTCATCCTTGCTAAGATTATCATGGGTGACAAGGTTGCTAACTACACAGTAGCTATCGGCCTTCAGAAGATGGTATCCTTGGAGTTCAAGGCTGACTATACCCGTAGATTCTACGCAGGCTCTGTTGTTGTCGGTGTGCCTATTGCAACATTGTTCCTGTTTATGCAGCGTTACTATGTTGAGGGCGTTACAGCCGGCGGTGTTAAGGGCTAATACTAAATTCAACTTATTAAAGGGCGGATGTATTTCCGCCCTTTTAATATACATGCAAAGGACGGATATTAATGAAAAAATCAATTGCGCTTATATTAGCGCTTGTTCTTGCAATATCAGTTTGCCTGTGCTCGTGTGGTACAGGTGATCCAACAGATACGAATAAGGTATTTGTTTCTGACGATAAGTACAGAACTTTTTATCAGATATGGATAGGTTCTTTCTGCGATTCTAATGGTGACGAGACTGGCGATTTTCAGGGAATTATTTCAAAGCTTGATTATCTCAATGATGGAAAACCTGACTCCGGCGATGATTTAGGTATAGACGGTATTTGGCTTAGTCCTATGATGCCATCGTACTCGTACCATAAATATAATGTAGCTGATTACTTTGATATAGACGAAAACTTCGGCACACTCGAAGATTTTGATGAATTTATGGCAGAGTGTGACAAGCGAGGCATTAACGTCATAATTGACTTGGTAGTAAACCATAGTGCAAGCAATCATCCATACTTCTTGAAAGCCTGCGAGGAGCTTAGAGAGGGCAAAGAGGATGGTTACGCAAGATATTATAACTTCTCAAAGAAATCTGACGCTACCTATAGTCGCCCTGTTACTGACAGCGAGTATTACTACGAGGGACAGTTCTCACCTGAGATGCCTGACTGGAATCTAAGCTACGAGGGCACACGAGAGTATTTTGAAGAAGTCACAAAGTTCTGGCTTGATAGAGGAGTAGACGGCTTCAGACTTGACGCTGTCAAGTATTTCACAGATTCTCACACAGACGGCGAGGAGTTTCTCACTTGGTTTTACAGTATGGCGCAGGGCTACAACCCTGATGTCTATATGGTAGGCGAGAACTGGGACAGCGCAGGCAATATCTACGAGTATTACAAGACAGGTTGCGACAGCTTCTTCAACTTCAAATTCGCTACATCATCAGGCGAGTATGTTATGGCGGGTTCTTCAGGCAGAGTTAATGCGTTTGCAGATGCATTAAAGAGATACAACGACAACATATTAAAGCGTTCAGACACAGCTATCAACGCTAATTTTCTGACCAATCATGATATGGTCCGTGTCAGCAATATGCTTGTGACATACGAGCAAAAGTTTGCCTGTGCTTTATATATGCTCTCCCCCGGTAATTCGTTTACTTATTATGGTGAGGAGATAGGTATAGAGGCGCCCAACACCACCAACGATGCGTCATATCGTACCGCAATGATATGGGACAACTATAATCTGCCGAGCATTTTTGTCAACGGTGTGCCAACTGTCACAGAAAACCCACTTGGAGGTGTCGAGCAACAGCTTTTAGATGAGAACAGCTTGCTCAATACTTATCGCAGAGTAATCAAACTGAGAAACCAGAACCCCGAGATAGCCCGTGGCAAGATAACAGAGGTCTATGAGACCGATGATATTTACTTGGGTGGTTACTATGTTGAGTATGAGGGCGCAAGACTTTTGGTGCTTCACAATGGTGATGTAGTTGATAAGACTGTGACTATCACAGACGATATGCTCAGCAAAGCAGAGCTTAGAGGCTACAGCGTTGCAGGCTCTGCCGAGGACTTGCCTGATAGTGATAGTGATTTTACTGTCACTTTCAAGAAAGGCGAGCTCAAGCTCCCGCCATATTCTTCAGTTGTTTTAAAAGCAAACTAATATAATAACGCAAAAAAACCGTGTCATATGACACGGTTTTTCTTTTTGTACAGGTATGTACAACTTTCTTTATAAAATTTCAAAGATAATACAAACAAACAGCGACAAAAGTGTATTTTGCTCTGAGCTATAATAGAGGCACTCTCAAAAAAAGGATGTCAAAAATGTCGTACAATGAACTTGCAAAAAATCGTAATATAGAATACAAGGGCACAGCGGTCGTTGCGCGTCAAGTGTTGATACATATACTGTATTTTGTCAGCGGTGTGCTTGTCGCAAGGGGTGCTGTGCTTGGCTCGCTATCACCCTTTGGCGCATCATATGCCGCTGCGGTACCGTTTACATATATGCCGAGCGCTCTGCTTGGGTGTTCCTTTGGATATCTGCTATTAAATCCTGTTGACAGCTTCAGATATATAGCTATCGTTATATCGATAGGAGCGCTCAGGTGGGTGCTTAATGAATTCAAAAAAGTGTCAGAGAGTCGCTTCTTTCCAAGTGCAGTTGCATTTATCCCTGTTCTTATGACAGGAGTAGCGCTGACCTTCTCGTCTTCAAGCGAAATCACCGAGATAACAATGTGTCTTATGGAGGCGGCACTTTCTGCAGCAGGAGCGTACTTTATAGGTAGAAGCACCACCGTATGCCTGTCAAATAAAAGTTTGTTTTCGCTTACATCTCAGGAGATAGCCTGTCTTGCTATGACAGGTTGTATATTGTTATTATCCTTTGGGTCGCTGACAATTTCGAGTATATCGGTAGGTAGGATTTTTGCTTGCTTGTTTATTTTGTTAGCTGCTCGTTATTCGGGGGTCTATGGCGGTTGCATAACCGCAGTTGCTACAGGCATTATATTCTCGCTTTCTTCTATGGATATGGCATTTTTGTGTGCAGGCTATGCTTTCTCAGGGCTTATGGGCGGACTTTTTGCAAGCGTCAACAAGCTGTGCGTGGCAGTCTGTATGCTCGTGTGTAATCTCACCGTTTCTTTTGCAAGCTCAGATAACGAAATCATTTTTGCAATTTTTGTCGAAACACTTACTGCTTGTGTTGTTTTTATGCTACTGCCAAAATCAGTAGGCAACTATATCAGAAACATCTTTGTCACAAAGCCTGATACCAAAAGCGAGCAGGCGGCACGCAGAGCTGTAACAATGCGACTATCGTTTGCATCCAAAGCGCTCGATAATGTCAGCAGTTGTGTCAATAGCGTATCGGACAAGCTGTCCCGTCTTTATACGCCAAACGCTCAGTGGATATATGACAACGTCAGGGACAACACCTGTGTCAATTGTGGTATGCGATACTATTGTTGGGAGAAATGCAAAGAGCAGACAAATAACGATTTTCACAAACTTACTGAGAGCCTGTGTGAAAACGAATTTGTAAAAGAGCAGGATATAGTGGATAATTTCACCAAGAAATGCTGTCGCATATCAGAGCTTGTATATAGCATAAATCAGACCTACAAAGAATACAAATCTTGTGAGGCAGCGCGCAAGCGAATATCTCAGATACGTTTTGCCGTTGCAGGACAGTTTGCGGGCATGTCGGATATTTTAGAAGATTTGGCAGAGGAGTTCGAAGATTATGATCAGTACGATTTGGAGTCAAGCGATCGCATTGTGGATGCATTGTCAGCGCTTTCTCTTGTGGTTGTTGACTGCAGTTGCAGAATTTCAAAGGGCAAGGGGATGGTAGTAGAGGTTGAGCTTGTATTAAGTCCCAAGACAAATGTGTCAAAAAGTCAGGTTATGCACGAGATATCACGATGCTGTGGCAGGACCTTTGATTCGCCTGCGATAAGCTACGAGCAGGATAGAGTCAGGTTGGTGCTGACACAGAGAGCTAAATTTGATGTCGATATCGGTTCATCTGCCCATATATTCAACGATGGTGAGCTGTGTGGAGATTGCATCAATTATTTTAATAACGGTATGGGCAGCACCGTAGTTATGCTTTCTGACGGTATGGGCACAGGTGGCAGAGCAGCAGTAGACTCAAATATGGCTGTCAGTATTATGAGCAAATTATTAAAGGCAGGCCTTAGCTATGACTGCGCCTTGCAGGTGGTCAACTCATCATTGATGATTAAGAGCGAGGATGAGTCAATGGCAACGCTCGATGTGCTTGATTTTAACCTTTTCTCAGGCAAGGCAGAGCTATACAAGGCAGGAGCCTGTACAACATATATCAGAAAAAACGGCAAGATGTATCGCAAGTGTATGCAGGGCTTGCCTATAGGTATTCTAAACGAGGTGCGTTTTTATAAAGAGTCGATATCCCTTAATGAGAACGATATGATATTGATGGTGTCAGACGGAGTGTTGTGTCTTGATGATGATGAGATAGAACAGCATCTTAACAAAACAGATTCAAAAAGTGCACAGGAAATAGCTTCAGAGATAGTTAACCACGCAAAAAACCGCCGCAATGGCGATCATGACGATGACATTACGGCGATAGTTATCAGGGTGTTAGAAAACTGACCTTTGACTCAGTCTTTTGTATTAACAATGTCCTTGATAAGCTCGTATATTTTTTGCGAGGCATCAGGGCGAGAGTAATTTTTGCAGTTTTCTTTCATAATATTAAGTTCGTCTTTGTGTGTCAGCAGATACTCTATCTGCTCTCTTGCGTTCTTGCCTTTTTCAAGAATAATAGCAGCGTTCTTTTCAACAAGAAAATCAGCGTTTTGTTCTTCTTGTCCCGGAAAGGCCTTGAACACAGCCATAGGCAAGGCACAGCTAAGGCTCTCGCTTGTAGTAAGCCCACCGGGCTTTGTAATTATCAAATCGCTTACATGCATATAGTCCTCTACGTTGTCCACAAAGTAGAACAGCTTTGTCGGCTTTTGCTTGTTTGTAGAGCGTCTGAAGGTGCGTGCGATTTTCGAGCGGATTTCGTGACGCACTTGCTCATTAGCTTCATATAAAAACTTAACAGTAGATACATCTTCGGGTTTAGTAAAAATTTCAGACAGGTCATGCGTCTCAAATTCATCCGAATCCTTTTTCAGCAGCTTGTCAAAAGCATCATATAGTCTTGTGTTTTTACCGGTGATTACGATAATCTGATAGTCAAGCTCTATTTCAACTAAATGCTCGTAAATTTTCAGTATATCAGTAACTCCGAAACTTCCTGCCATAATCAGTACGGTAGGCTTGTCTTTATCAAAACCTAAGTCGTTAAGGGTCTTGAGCTTTTTTGACTCATCATAGTTGTAAAAGCCCTTGTGTATGGGCATACCGTACGGATAGATTTTTTCAGCAGGTATGTTGTATTTTTCAGACAGGTTTTGTTTTGTGTCATCAGATGCGGTTATGTACGCATCAATATAGTCACCAACATACGCTCTGTGTGGCATAAAGTCTGTGATAATTGATACAGCAGGAATTGTGAGCTTGCTTTCTTGTTTTATCAGAGATATCATATTGCTTGCAAACGGATGACAGCTCACAATCACATCGGGCTGTTTTTCGTCAAGCAGAGGCTCGAGCTTTTTAGCGTATTGTGTCATAACTGTTGCAACCAGTTCTGATACAGCAGACTCTTTATCTGCTTTTTTGTAGAAGGTACCATACAGCTCGGGCGCATTTTTGGCAAGTGCTTTATAGCCATAGGTTATAGTTTTATTGAGCATAGCAGAGCAGTACTCAAGCGTATCGATTATCTCAACGCTTGCAGTATTATCTACAGATTCTATATATGTTTTCAGCGCATGGCTTGCACGGTTGTGGCCACCGCCGGTAGATGCAGACAAAATCAAAATTTTCATATGTACCTCGTTTGTCTTATGATTGGGATACCGTATTTGATTATATTATATTTTTATTTAGGATTCAATATATTAACTAAATTTTAACAATTGTACTTATAGTACAAAAAACCCCGTATTTAGTCACTAAAAATTTAATTTTTATTTTTATATTGTTATTGAAAAACAAAAAACCATACTGTATTATATACTTGTAAAGTTTTTATTTAGGGGATAACATATGGAAAACAACACCAACAAGAAGAATATAGCCAACACAATGGAAATCGACTCTATTATCAAAGAGGCAAGAACATACAGGATGAACGGCGAGCAAAACGCAGCACAGGCTGAAAACGAGTTACAGGATATCAGTAACGCTCAGTTCGAGGATGCGTTTGTAATTTATGATGAAGAAAAGCAGACCAAAAAACAGAAAAAAGAGAAAAAGCCCCTTGACCCTAAAAAGAAGAAGAAGGCTATACTCATAAGCGTTATCGCAGGTGTAGCTGTGCTTTTGTGTATAGCGGGTTTTTGCATCTACTCAGTACTGACAGAGTTTACTTATCCTGACTATGTATATGTTAACGATGTCGCTCTTGGCGGACTCACCAAGTCAGAGGCTAAACAGCTCCTTGAAACAGAAGAGCAGAAGATGTCCGATAACATCAATATCGTAGTAGAAGCACAGGACAAAAACACAGTCTTAAAGAAAGACAATTTGACATATACCTTTACTACTGACGAGGTGCTCGAGCAGGCACATGATTTTGTCAAGGAGAACACCTTCAATACAAAGGAGCAAAAATTTACCCTTGCTATCAAAATCGACAACAACAGCCTTGACGAAGTTGTTTCCGGTGTCGCAGATGCGATTAATCAGGAGCCAAAGGACGCAGTTGTTACAAAGTTTGATAGCTCAAAGAAGGGCAAAGACAGATTTGTATTCGAAGATAGTGCAGTAGGCATAGAGCTCAACAAAGAAGAATTCAAAAAGCAGCTTTTGGATTTTACAGAAGAAGGCAAGGTCTCAGGTGTTATAGATGCAAGTCATACTAAGGTCGAGCCTAAGTACAGCAAGGAGTTCTTGCTTAGCAGCATCAAGAAGCTCTCGTCATTTACTACAACATCTACTAACAGCGCAAACGGCAACCATAATATGAAGTTGTCACTTAGTCAGTGCAACAATTCTATCATTAACCCAGGCGAGACATGGTCGTTTAATAAATGTACAGGCAACTCGAATCTGACCTCTAACGGCTACAAGCCTGCAGGCGTTATTATTGAGGGTAGAAGCGAGACTGGTATCGGTGGCGGTATTTGCCAGTCAAGCACCACTATCTACAACGCTACCATGCTTTGTGGTATGGAGGTTGTAGAGCGTGACTGTCACTATTATAAGTCAGTTTATGTCGATGCAGGCAGAGATGCTACTGTTGACTACGGCAATATCGACCTGAAAGTAAAGAACGTCTTTGATTATCAGCTCTTTATGGAGTGCTATATGGACGGCACCGTGCTCCATTGTAATATGTACGGCATCGAGAATCCTGAGTTTGATGAAATTAAGATAGACTCATCAATAACATCTTATTTCTCAAGAGGTTACAGAGCTCAGACTACAAGAACCTTCTACCTTGACGGCAAGAAGGTCAAGACTGAGAACCTGCCAAACTCCACATATTACACATCAGCACCGTCTTCGTCATCAGGCTCATCATCCAAGAAGTCGAGCAAACCAACATCCAAACCTGCTGACGATACAGACACCGGCAATACCTCACAGCCTTCGGGTGATACGGGTACAGACTCTGGCACTACATCAACACCTGATCCGGGTACTGACTCAGGCGGTGGTTCAGACGTAACACCTGACCCGGACCCCGGAGCAACACCTGACCCCGGCTCAGGAGAATCTGGCGGTACTCCTGGAAGTGGAGATGCAAACGCTGCATCTGAATAAAAGAATAAATTTATCGGCATCTGTTTTCAGGTGCCGATTTTTTCTATTATTTACCAAATAACTATTCTTTCTTTTGTCAGATACTATAACAAAAGGGAGGATTAATATGATCAAAAAACTTGGCAACGCAACTATTGGTTTTTCAACCACACCCCATATTATAGGGCATGCAAGCGTTGTATCAAAGAAGGAGTCCACAGGGCCCATCGGCAAAGAGTTTGACAAGGTTGTGTACGATATGTACTTTGGCAAACAGACGTGGGAGCAGGCAGAGAGCGAAATGATCAGACAGGCGTTTTCCTTAGCGCTTGAAAAATCAAACTGCAAAAGCGAGGACATAGGCTTTTTGTTTGCGGGTGACTTGCTCAACCAGTGCGTAGGTTCCACCTATGGACTTAAAGACTACAAAATTCCGTATCTTGGTCAGTACTCAGCGTGCTCGACTATGGTGCAGAGTCTCATAATGGCAGCGCTTATGGTCGACAGCGGTGCGGCTATGTACAGCGGATGCGCTACATCGTCACATTTTTGTTCTGCAGAGCGTCAGTACAGATTACCGCTTGATTACGGCGGTCAGCGTCCGCCTACAGCACAGTGGACGGTCACGGGTGCAGGAGCGTGCATAGTATCAGGCGACAAGAATGCGTCAGCTCCTTATGTAGAGAGTGCAACTGTCGGTCGGATAGTTGATATGGGGGTTAACGACCAGAACAACATGGGCGCCGCTATGGCACCTGCCGCAGTAGATACGATGATGCGCTTTTTCTCAGATACTTCTACCTGTGTAGATGATTACGATGCAATTTTCACAGGCGATTTGGGAGTAATTGGCTCAAAGCTTTTCTGTGATTTGCTCAAAAAAGAGGGCATTGATATAGAGAGCAAGCATAAAGATTGTGGAGTAATTATATATAATAGTGAGGACCTTGATACTCATAGCGGAGGCTCAGGCTGTGGATGCTGTGCAAGTGTCTTGTGTTCGCATATCCTCAATTCTCTTACACAGGGCAGATATCACAGCGTTCTCGTTATGGCAACAGGGGCATTACTGAGTCCTACTTCAATAATGCAGAGCCAGACTATCCCTTGTATTGCGCATTTAGTTCATATCAAGGCATAAAAAATCGGTGTACAACAGTACACCGATTTTTTAATTTATTCACACAACATTTTCAGAGTGTCGATAGCTTCTTTAGCATCTTTTGGTTTGAATACCGATGTGCCTGCTACGCAGATGTCCACGCCGGCATCGGCGGCTGTTTTGATAGTATCGTTTGCTATTCCTCCGTCAACCTGAATCAGAAGATTTGGGTTTCTTTTCTTTGCTTCTTCTTTGATAGCTCTTACCTTGTCCATCATATCCGCCATAAAGCTCTGACCGCCAAAACCGGGCTCTACTGTCATCACGAGCACCATGTACAGCTCTTCAAGATAAGGAAACACAACATCAGCTTCAGTGTTAGGCTTTATGGCGAGCGCAGGCTTTACACCTCGGCTTTTTATTTTTTCGATAGTCTGCTTGACATCGCTGTCAGCTTCAGTATGAAACGATATAATATCTGCACCTGCATCGCAGAAGTCATCAATATATCTGAGCGGTTCGCTTATCATAAGATGAACATCAAACGGCTTGTCGGTATATTTGCGCAGTTTTTTGATGACAGGAGCGCCAAAGGTCAGGTTAGGAACAAAGTGTCCGTCCATAACATCAAGGTGCATATAGTCAGCACCACAGCGGTCCATTCTCTCTATCTCTGCACCGAATATCGAAAAATCACACGACAACAGTGACGGTGCTATCAGCATAGTTATACCTCCTTTTATGGCCGTTGTACAAGCTGAGCAATTATCGCAGCAGCCGACCAGAACAGCATATACAGTAATATTTCAAAAACTCCGAGTATCGCAACATTGGCATACAGCACCATAGTTGCACACAGTAGTACACCCAGCAACAAGCCAAAAATCTGTATGATATTACCCATAGTAATATTGCGTTTTAGCTTGACACAGCCGGATATTGCTCTCAGTAGAGGTAGCATTTTTCCTCTTGTTGCGAGATACGCGCGAGAGGTCTCTTCTTTTTGAGTACGGTAGTGAGTGCACATATTTGAGTAGCCTGTAGACAACACTTTGACACAGCGATAAAACAGCTCAAAGTCTTCTGATATCTTGTCCACGGTTACGTTACAGTCGGTAGTGCTTACTACAAGGCACAGACCGTTAGCCTCACTTCTTTGAAGCTCTTCTTTGATTTTTTCGTTAGGTACATAGTCTGTGATAAGCATAGACATCAGTTGTCCTGCACAGGCTATGTAGGTTACTTCTCTGCCTGATTTTTTGTATTTTGATTCATCGGCATCGCTGTCGATATATACATTGAATCTGTCAAGTAGCTTTCTGTTGCCTATGAGCACACGCTCTCCCGATACCCAACCTATCAGACCCAGCTTGTCCTCATATAGCACGCTCTCTACATTTGGCAGATTGTGTGCGTTTTCTTTGAGCAGGTCATCAAATATATGATACATCGGGTTGTTTGCTTCTTTCAGTATGCAGGCTGCCATCAGCATAGATTCGTCTATTCTGTAGTCAGAGAATTCCTCGATGCTTTTCAGCTTGATACTGCCCTTAGGATACAGGTCGCTTGCATCTATCATAACAGCGTTGCTGTCGCTAAATTGTTTTACAGACGGGTAGCCTGTCAGCATTGCTCCTTTTTCGAGCGCCTCCATACAGAACAGCTTTAGTGGTACATTACCGCACAGCAGCGCACAGATAGGTGTGCTGATACAGCACATAACCGCAAAGGCGCACAGCAGTCCGATAATACTCTTTGATATTATACCGTAAATTATTGCAACAAATACCGAGCACAGTATGGTGATAGGCGCTAATTTGCCGGTTGATTCTTCGCTTGTGTCAGGTGCGTAGGAGATTTTCAGAAAATCACTCAGAAAATCTGTAGGATGCTGATATGCGATAATCGAGTGAGATGCGGCTGTTCCGCTGAGCATTTTTCGGGCGGTGTCTTCATCCTTGAAGATCTTTGCCGCATATGCAGGGGACTTTGATGTCAAAAATTTAAAGTTCTCTTTAACTCTTGATACCATCACAAGTCTGCCGGTAGTGTTAAGCGCAAACGCAAGTATAACAATAGGTGTATATAGGTGCAGGTCTTCGCCGACAAAACGGTCAGCAAAGAACATAGCGATTATGTTTTGCAACAGACATATACAGTAAGCAGTAGACACAGCGGTATCGCTGTTGCCCTTAAATTGACGCAGAGGCTTGAGACCGCTTATGATAAATGACCTTGCTACAAAACCTGTGATAATCATAGCGACAAGATTAATGCCACAGAAAATCAGCGCAGAATATTTGGAACTGCCAAACAGACTGTTTCCTGCTCCTGCCTCCATACCACATAAGAACAAAGTTATCGCAAACAGCACAGCAAGCGTCACAGTTTTGCCTGTCAGCTTCTTAAAGTGTGAGTATATTTGATTAGATACGTGCTTTAAATCCTGACGGCTTTGATAGTCTATCGGTGCCTTAACTGTTTTTGCTTGATAGTCTTTTGAGCTGTCTGTCTTTTTAGGGATGATAGAAGACAGCACTCTTTGTAGCTTGGTCTTCTTTTTCTTTACGACTTTATTAGGATTTGCAGGTTTGTTTGTTATAGCAGGCTTTTGCTCTGTCTGCTTAGGACTTTGCTTTGGTGTTGGCGCTTTGCGCTGAGTCATCTGACTCAGTGCGTAAATCAAAGATTTGTTTTGCGGTATATCTCTGATTTGAGACGGATGCCTGTTAGAGATAGTAGGGTCATGCGATTTCAGATATTCGTCATACTCGCTCTCTACAACCTCTGTGAACTTACCGGCTTTTAGCTTTAGCTTGTTTATTCTGCTGTCGTGCTGATATTTAGGGATTTTCTCTACTATTCTTTCAGCATTTATATCAAGAGTAGGCTTGCCGAAAAGTCTCTCAAAATCTCCCTGAGATTTGATTTTTTGACGCTCATCAAAGCGGTCCTTCTGATTAACCTGACGCTCGTACTTTTTGATAGCATCAGCAGGGTTTAGCTCTATATCAATTGAGTCAATATCGTGAATCTTATGTCGGGTGCCTTTATTAAGCCCCTCGACATCTTCGATTATGTCCTCAGCGATTACAGCACTCTCATCAAACTCAGGCGCAAGCTCTACGATTTGCTCTTGCTCCTTATTGTCCTCAAGCGCTATCTCCGCTTTGCCTTGTATCAGCTTTTCTTTGGCTTGTTGTGCCTTTAGCTGTTCACGCTCTGCCTCAAGCGGTGTCTGGCGTTTGTATTTTACGTGCTTATCTTTAGTGGAGTATATTTCCTCCATCTTTTCTTTTTGTGTATTCAAAGGGGCTGATGGTATAGAAATATCTGTCAGTTCTTCTTGTGCTTTCTGGCTTTCATCTTTGATAGGCTTAGTCTGGTCTTTTCTGAAGATTTTCATTTCATCAACTCCTTTCTTTTTGTTTTTTCTTAGGTTATCTATCCTGGGATATTCTGTACATCAGTATGCCTGCCGCAACACTTGCATTTAGCGAGTTGATTTTGCCCTTTAGCGGTAGCGATACTATAGTGTCGCACTTTTCTTTTACGAGTCTGCTGATGCCCTTGCCTTCGTTGCCGATAACAAGTGCACATCCGCCGGAAAAGTCACATTTTGTGTAGTCAGTACCGTTCATATCGGCGCCATATACCCAGATGTTCTTTTCTTTCAGCTCGTCTATCACGGCAGAGATGTTGTTTACTCTTGCTACAGGTACATATTCTATAGCACCTGCCGATGCCTTGCCTACTGTGTAGCTGAGACCTGCGCTGTGGCGTTTTTTGATGATAACGCCGTGAGCACCTGCGCACTCTGCCGTGCGTATGATAGCGCCTAAGTTGTGCGGGTCCTCTATTTCGTCAAGTATTATAACAAAGGGACTCTCGTCTCTCTCTTTTGCAAGATTCAGTATATCCTCAACCGTCTGATATTCCTTGACAGCGGCTATTGCTACTATACCCTGATGGGTAGCACCGCCTGTCATAAAGTCAAGCTTTTTTGAGTCTACTTCTTTTATTGTTATGCCTTTTTTCTTAGCTTTAGATATAATAGCTACAACAGAGCCTGACTTGTTGTTTTTAGAGATTAGTATGCTCTCTATCGGCCTGTTCGAGCTTATCGCTTCAGCAACCGGATTTCGCCCTGCAATTATATCATCTTTCTTTTCTTTTATATCGTTTTGCATATTATTACACCTGATACATTATCTTGTACATTTATACCTATTAAGTATACCACATATAGTTTGTGGTATAGTTTCTGTATTAGAACAATATCAGTTTTTTATTACTTTTTATTCAGAAAAAAAGCACCTGCATCTATAATTTTCGACATAATTCCGTAGGTGTTTGTAACAGGGTCTTTGAACAAATCAAGCTTTGGCGGAAATATTGTAAAGCTAAAGAACATCACAAAGTATAGTATTAACAGCATAGCGCTTATAGAGAAATACTGCGTAGTGTTTCTTTCTGTTGTGACTAATCTGTAAGATATATATTGGCTTATGCAAACTGATACAAATGCAATGATAAGGTTAGCGCTCGTGTTGTTCTTAAAGAAAAAGTTATATGTATAGTACAGAGCAGTTATAAAAAAGCCGAGAGCGTACAGAGCCACGGTTTTTGCTACGATAAATTTTTTGAAAGGAGGCTTAACTGCCAACAGCTCTATTGCAGAGTACACAACAAAGCCTACAGAGAATATTTTGATATGCTCCCACACGCTCTCGTTTACAGAGCCAAAGAGTATAGACAGCGCAGAGCCGTTGCTCAAATCATAGACAAAGTGTAGCAAAGTCGCTATAAGGTAAATAACAGGCACAGCGATTATTTCCATAATTTTAAATCGTTTTTCATTCATATAAAAACCCCCATCATATATTACTAAAAATATATGACAGGGGATTAGCAGATATATCTCAGAAAACCGTGTAGATAATAGCTGTGACAAAGGAGCCGAGCACTGATGATAATATAAACAACCCGACCTTGCTTTTCGAGAGCTTCTTGCTCACCGCATAGGGTACGCTCATTTCTCTTATCATTTTTCTCGCTTCTTTTTCGAGCAACTCTCTGTGCGCAGATGCATATTCGGGATTTACTACGAGCAACGCTCTGTCAAAGTATTTGTTATCTGTCTGTGTGATTTCTATTACCTGATGATTTATCCCTTTTGTCATATTTTTACGCCCTTTCTGTATAAATATCTTAGTCCGAAAAATAAAAATTTATACACACAAACAGGTTTATATTATCAAAAAAACATTAAAATTTTTCTATACAATTTGGACAAAAAGAAATATACTATTTGTATTATTCTTATTTCAATAAATTGTTGTGGAAAACTCTGTGGAAAACTACGAAAACTTTTTCAAATAAGCTTGAATATATCTATATAATTAGCTTTTTGATAGTTTTCCTTGTTGAAATACCGATTATTTTTATAAGTTCTTTTTACGAAAAAATTCGCCAATTTTTTACAGATAGTAATATTTATAAAGTCAACAGGTTTTTTGAAAAAAGCGTAAAAAAAGAAGACTTTTTTCAAAAAAGTCTTCTTTGCTGTAAAATATTTAGATAAACACGCCCGACAGACAGCGTTCAAATAATGCGACACATACACCACCGCTTAGAATTCCTAACAGAGCACCACACACCACATCGCTTAGATAGTGAACTCTCAGATACATTCTCGAAAAGCCTATGACAGTAGCACCCATCAGTACCGGCAGAAAAATGAAAGCAGGGCATCTGAGCAAGGTCACCATAAACGCCGTAAAAGACGACGCTGTGTGACCTGACGGGAACGAATAGTCCTTTGGGCGTTTAATAATCAGCTCATCGTCCTCAAGCTTTGAGCTTGGTCTTGCTCTGCCGATGATTTTCTTGATAGTGACTTCGCCCGTGACAAAGGTAACGCCCAAAGCAAGCGTCAGATTAACACCGGTCGCACGCAGTTCTTTTATCAGCGTGAACGGTATGCAAAGCGTCAGCCACCATATGAGAGCGCCGTTGCCAAGCTTAGTCGCTATCACCATTATTCTATTTAACCAAGGTGTATGAATTCTTGCTATTTTCTCAACAACAAGATTATCTACACGTTTGATTTTTTCAAACATATTTTTGCTCCTAAATATATTGTAAAATTTATTATAACACATAGTTTTGCTTTTGTGTATACTTTTTTAGAAATAGTGATAGAATTTGTCCAAAAGTATTGACAAAGCGTTTTTTTCGGTGGTAAACTTTCTATTATTAAAATTTCAGAAAATTACGGGCGCAACACCCGCAAAATAAGGATGGTGTTTGTTATGGATATCAAGATCACAAAAACTCAGGTCAAAAAGGCAAAGCCTGACGACAGTACACTCGGCTTTGGTAAGATTTTCACTGACCATATGTTTATTATGGATTACAGCGCAGACAAGGGCTGGCACGATGCACGCATCGTACCGTTTGAGAACCTGTCTATTCACCCTGCTGCTACAGTATTCCACTATGGCGTAGAGATTTTCGAGGGGCTCAAGGCATACAGAAGAGCAGACAACAAGGTTCAGCTTTTCAGACCAATGGAGAACATCAAGCGTCTCAATCGCTCAGCAGAGAGACTCTGCTTACCGCTTGTAGATGAAGAGGATACTCTTGAAGCGCTCAAGACCTTTGTAGAGCTTGAGCAGGATTGGACTCCGCACTCAGAGGGTACCTCTCTGTATCTCAGACCATTTATGTTTGGTTGTGACGAGTCACTCGGTGTTCACGCAGTAGACAACGCTACATTTATGATTATCGCATCTCCTGTAGGCAGTTATTACGCAGAGGGCATCAACCCTGTCAAGATTATGATAGAGGACGAGGATGTCAGAGCAGTTCGTGGTGGTACAGGCTATGCTAAGTGTGGCGGTAACTACGCTGCATCCAACCGTGCAGGTGCACGTGCAGAAAAAAAGGGCTATTCTCAGGTTTTGTGGCTTGACGGTGTAGAGCGCAAGTATATCGAAGAGGTAGGCGCCATGAACGTTATGTTCAAAATCGGCGATGAGATAGTTACACCTATGCTCTCAGGCTCTATACTTCCGGGTATCACAAGAATGTCTTGTCTTGAAGTCTTAAGAGACAAGGGCTACAAGGTGTCAGAGAGACTGCTGAGTCTTGATGAGCTCTCACAGGCTATGGAAGAAGGCACTTTGCAGGAAGCATGGGGTTGTGGTACAGCTGCAGTTATATCTCCTATCGGCGAGCTCTGCTACAAGGACAAGAAGTATGTCATAAACAACTCAGAGATAGGCGAGGTAACACAGATGCTCTACGATACACTCACAGGTATCCAGTGGGGCAAGATAGAGGACTCATACAACTGGACAGTTGAGCTCTGATATTATAGTACAAAAAAAGCAGTTCTTACAGGACTGCTTTTATTTTTTGAGAACATATAGTTGAAAAAAAGCTGTCTTTGTCATATAATAATTTAGTATGAAATTTTAGCAGGAATTGAGATGAGCTGATATGACCGATTCTTATGTAGAGATAGATTTGTCAAAACTTAGTAGCAACATCAGGGCTATAATGAGCAGTTATCCACAGTACTGCGAGTTTATCAGCGTAGTCAAGGGCGACTGCTACGGCCACGGTATGAGAGCCACACAGGCACTTTATGACGGTGGCATCAGATACTTTGCGGTTTCATCACTGAAAGAAGCAAGAGACCTAAGACAGTATTGTGTAGATGCATCTGTGCTGTGCTTACAGCCTGTATCCCTTGATAGACTTAGTCAGGCGCACGAGCTTAATCTGACTCTTGCCATACCTGATATGGAGTATCTTAACGCATTTTTGGCACAGGATAACGGCTACAGCTTCAAGCTTCATATACAGGTTGACTCAGGCTTTAACAGACTCGGCTTCAAGGATAAGCACGAGATAAAGAAAGCAGTAGATTTGATAGAAAACTCAGACCACACTCTCGAGGGTATATATCAGCACTATGCTACAGCAGGTGTATTTGACCCTCATTATGACAATCAGACAAGACGTTTTAGAGACCTTGTATCACTTATTGATATAAGTCGTATAAAGTTGGTGCACTTAGGTAGCGGAGTGTCCTTGCTCAGTCACGAAAAGCAAGATATAGAGACAGCCACACGAATGGGCTTGTTGCAGTTTGGATACAACATCGGACCGGTCTCAAACGGCAGTTCGATAAAAGGTAGATTGCGCACCTTGCGAGACAAATACTACGCACGCAAGTACAAGCTCTCCAAAGTCATCAGAGACACACAGCTTGATATTTCACCTGCTATGACATACAAATGTCGCATAATACAGCTAAAGCAGGTCAAAAAGGGCGAGCACATAGGCTACAACGCATCATACACAGCAGATACCGACATCACTATTGCTGTGTTACCTGTTGGGTATAATAATGGTATAGGACACAGTAGCTTTGACAGAGTAGTCGAGATTAATGGCAGACAGTATCCTGTCATAGGAGAGATAGGTATGAATATGTGCTGTGTAAAGGTAGACGATACCGTAAGCCTTACAGATGAGGTCACCTTGCTTGGTGGCAGTATCACGCTGGGCAGATTCTCACGAAGCTCGGGGCTTTCGCTTGCACAGGTACTCTTGAATCTCGGCAAGAACAACACAAGGATTTACAAGTAACAGAGCTTGTATAGGGGATAAAGGGAAGGATATAAAATATGGCAGTTTCAGTTTACAAGTGGCTGATGAACAAATTCACCGATATCAACAAAGACAGAATGGCAAAGCATATTGATATCATCAGCAAAAACAGCGGAAAATCAAAGTTTTATATTATGTGTAGCTTGGTGCGTAGCTTTCTGACACAGGGCACAGGCTATACAGATTATTTCAGAGGTAATTTTATAGAGATATCTGACAAAGAGCGCAAGACCTTTGCTACAGCAAAGAGATTCTACAAGCTGTTAGAGTATCTGAATGACGAGGAGTATCTCATAGTACTTGGTGACAAGCTTATTTTCAACGAGATGTTCCGTGATTATCTCAAGCGTGATTTCATTAATCTGAGAAAAAGCACAGCACAGGACTTTGAGAGGTTTTTGAGTGACAAGACTACAGTTTTTGCCAAAGAAGTCAGAGGTGAGTGCGGACACGGTATCATAAAAATTACCGTCAAGGATATAGATGATGTAACTGCACTTTACAACACCTTGTGTGAAAACGGACAGTATCTTGTAGAAGATGCGATAATTCAGCACGATGACCTCAATCAGATAAACCCTTGTGTTGTCAATTCGTTTCGAATTGTCACTGTATACAAGGACGGCAAAGCAACAGTAATCGCAAACGCTCTGCGTATTAATCAGGACGAGACAGATGTCATCGGCTGTTCTAACGATTTGTACTTCAGCTTGGGCAGAGACGGCAAAATCGACAGCAATGTTATCGATGACTACGGCAATGTCTACGATACTCACCCTATGACAGGCAAGAAGTTCTCGGATGTTTATATACAGGGTGTCAGCGATGCCTTTGATATGGTCGAGCAGGCACACCTGAGACTACCACAGGTCAGATACATCGGTTGGGATATTGCGTTCTCTGTTAATGGTCCCGTTATGGTCGAGGGCAACGAGTATCCGGGCTATGGAGTGCTTCAGCATTATGCACTCAAGGGCAAGCGCACAGGACATTTGCAGGAGGTTGCAGACGTCTTAGGAGATGAATTTGATAGTATCAAGCTATAACAAAAAGGCAGTTCGCATTACGAACTGCCTTTTTCTATTATTATACGCTTTTGTAGTACATCAGGTTATCGTCAAAGAAAAGCTCTATCCTGCCTTCGTTTCGCATCCAAGTAAGATACGATTTCAGTCCTGTGCTTATCAATGCGTGTTGTTCTATATTCATTGACATATTATAGTGGTCAAAGATACCCTTGAGTATCTGCTCAAAGGTTATAGGGCTTTTTGCAAGCTGCTCGATTACGCCTGCTATCTCAAAGATTTTCTGGCGATTTATCTCTATCAATTCACTTAGGTCATTTGTCACATCAGCGTGAGATGGCACAAAGATTTTTGCATCAAGATTTTTCACTGTATCAAGAGCCTCTAAGTGACTTTTTATATCAAACAGATAGGTGATAGCATATTTTTCAAGTGTGATTTCGCTTGATACTATATCGCCCACAAAAGCCGTACCGTCAGGAGCGATAATAGCTATCATACCCATAGAGTGACCGCCGATAGATACTACTTTTAGCTCTTGTGGAAACGAGCTGTCAGTAACATACTTTGGCTCGCTTTCTTCTGCCAAAAAGAACTTGTGATACAGCTCTTTATTTGGATAGCCTCCATAAATAAAGCTTGGGTTTAAAAATGTGTGTTTCACAAAGGCAAGGTCAGGCCCGTTTACAAAGATATCACAGCCTGTAGCTTCTTGTATAGCTTTGTTGCCACCAATATGGTCAGCGTGTGAGTGGGTGTTGATAATACCCAATATATTCCAGCCGTTTTCCTGTGCGATTTTCAGCGCACGCTTGCCCGCACGCTTGTCGTTACCGCTGTCAATAAGATATATATTTTTATCATCTTGTTTGTAGATTCCTATTTTTGACGGGCTTTGCAGATAGTAGCATTGCTCGCTTACCTGTATTAATTCAAACATCCTGATTCTCCTTTTTTGAACATGACATTATTATACAACCGATAATTTCCAAGTTCAAGCATTAATTATATCACACTGCCTATGTTTGCTATGGCATTTCCTACAGACAGTACAGTAGCGCTTTCTTTGAGCCTTGCAACAAACGGCATTGACGCAGCGGTCAGCTTTGCATATTCGCACAGCATCGCCTGAGCCTTAACTGATAGTAGCGGATAGTCAAACACAAGGTAGTAACAGTTGTCTTTCATATATGCAGAGTTGTTGTAAAAGAATATCTTGCTTGAGTGCAGGGCTTTTACAGCACACAGAAAGGTCTCACAGTCAGAAAATTTGTAGCATGGGTACGAGTTTATCTTTTTTATTCTGTAGCGTTTGCGTTTTTTTCTGTCGTTTATCGAGATGAGAAACACACATCCGTCACAGTAGGGTAGTGCCTCGAGCACAACAGACTTATCCTTTGTGCTCAGCCCCTGGCTCTTGCACGCAAGGTCAAGCAGTCTGCCTATGATTTTCTTTGAGTGCGGATTTTTGGCGCTGATGGTATCAAAGTCAAGCTCAAAGTTTTTCATATCATCATTGCACAACGATATCATAACCTTGTTATTTGACAGTTGCTGTATAGTCATACACTATCCCTCCGATTCTTATATTCATACTATGCACGCAGGGCGTTTTGTGCAATAGTGGATTTTTGGTTTCCAATTTTATAAAAGGTTTATTGACAGCATAATTTAGGGATGATAAAATTAGTAAAACGTTTGCAAAGGGAGATTTTGTTTATGCCAAAATGGTTAGAAAATGCAGTTTTTTATCAGATTTATCCACAGAGCTTTTGTGACTCAAACGGGGACGGTATCGGTGATTTAAACGGTATCACCTCAAAGCTTTCTTACTTAAAGGATTTGGGCATCAATGCTTTATGGATAAACCCTATATATGATTCGCCGTTTATGGACGCAGGCTATGATGTGCGTGATTACAAGAAGGTGGCACAGCGCTACGGCACTATGGAGGATGTCAACACCCTGCTCTGCACTGCTCACAGTATGGGCATCAAGGTGTTGTTTGACTTAGTGCCCGGCCATACCTCTGACACACATGAGTGGTTTACACAGAGCAAAAAAGGTACAAAAAACGACTACAGTGACCGCTATATTTTCACAAAAAGCGTGTGGGATGCACCGCCACAGTATAGATTTATGTGTGGTATTTGTGAGCGAGACGGCAACTATATGGTCAACTATTTTTCTTCTCAGCCTGCTCTAAATTACGGCTTTTACGACATCACCTGTCCTTCTTGGCAGATTCCTTATGATGACAAAAGATGTCAGGCTACCGTAGAGGCTATAAAAGATGTAATGAGGTTCTGGCTTGATAAGGGTGTTGATGGCTTCAGAGTAGATATGGCAGATTCTCTTGTCAAAAACGATGACGAGAAGATAGCTACATCTAAGATATGGAGAGGCGTTCGAGAGATGATGGATAAGGAGTACCCACAGTGTGCGCTTGTGTCAGAGTGGTGCAACCCTGTGCGTTCTATCGTAAACGGCGGCTTCCATATGGATTTTTATCTTGACCATTATGGCAACGGCTACTCTCAGCTTTTCAGATACAGAAAGGATGAGAACGACACAAACCGCAGCTTCTTTTGTGATGATGCAAACGGCTCTGTTATGGGCTTTTTGGATGAGTATGTTGAGAATTATAACGCATCAAAAGACAAAGGCTACATCTGTTTTATGACCAACAACCACGATATGCCTCGTGCAACACACTATATGAGCGATGATATGATAAAGCTCTCGCACGCTTTTATGATGACCATGCCGGGTGTACCGTTTGTTTACTATGGTGACGAGATAGCTATGCGATATCAGGCTGGGTTAATCAGCAAAGAGGGCGGTTTCTCCCGTACTGGCTCACGCACACCGATGCAGTGGGACAACTCAAAAAATTGCGGATTTTCAACAGCAGACGAAGATATGCTCTACCTACCTGTTGACAGTAGCGAATCTGCACCGACAGTACAAGGCCAGATGGGCGTAGACGGTAGCGTGTATGAGAACATGAAGACTCTCATAAAACTGCGACACGAAAACACAGAGCTCTCAAACGGCTCAGACTTTGAGGTGTTGCACGCACAAAAGGACGACAACCTTTTTATTTACAGACGAGGTAGCTTTACGGTATATTTCAATGTGTCAGCAGAGGCTACAGATACAGAGATTTCACAGGATGCACAGGTCGTATATTCTATCGGTGATTATTCTATCGATGGCACAAGTCTTACACTTAGTGGCAGAAGCTTTGTGCTTGCTAAAAATTAACAGATAAAACAGATATATCCCTTTTGCTTTACAAATACGAGCAAAAGGGATATAATATTTTGGTCATATAAAATATGAAATATCAACAGAAAGTATATGGTCAGATGAAGTATAAAATTGACAAAAACAGCAACAAATTTGCATATATCCAGTTGTACGAACAGCTAAGAGCCGATATCGTTTCCAAGGTACTGCCATATGGCACCAAGCTTATGTCAAAGCGTACTCTGGCTTTAGAGTGTGACCTGAGTATAATCACGGTTGAACACACCTATGCCATATTGTGTGATGAGGGCTATATTGAGTCTCGTCAGCGTAGCGGTTACTATGTAATATACAAAGAGCAGGATTTTATATCCGATGTCAGCAGTTATGTCAAAGAGTCTAAAGCACCCGCTAAAACTCAAAAGAAAAAGTACAACTTTCCGTTCTCTGTGCTCTCAAAAACTATGCGTAGCGTGCTCAGCGATTATGGCGATGCCTTACTGCTTCGGTCTGATAACTTTGGTTGTACAGAGCTTCGGTCTGCTATAGCAGATTATCTCAGGCGTAGCAATGGCCTGAGTGTAGATTATTCACAGATAATTATAGGCTCAGGTGCCGAATACTTGTACGGACTCATTGTGCAATTGTTATCAAAGGACAGAGTGTTTGCCATAGAAGACCCGTCATATGAGAAGATAGAGCAGGTATACAGAGCACATGGTGTAAATTACGAGAAGCTCAAGCTGTCTTTTGACGGCATCAGCTCACATGAACTCTCAGAGAGCAAGGCGACGGTTTTGCACATAACTCCGTTTGACAGCTATCCGTCAGGCATTACAGCGGATGTCTCCAAGCGATACGAGTATCTTAGATTTGCATCAGACAGAGACGGTTATATTATAGAGGACAACTATTCCTCAGAGCTCACTGTTTCTAAGAAAAACGATGACACGCTGTTCTCTTTATGCAAGGATGACAGAGTGATTTATCTGAACACTTTCTCCCACACGATAGCACCTTCTATGCGTATAGGTTATATGATATTACCGTCAGCACTTTTATCTGAGTTTGAGCACAGGCTCTCGTTTTACTCCTGCACAGTACCGACCTTTGACCAGTACGTGCTCGCTCGTCTTATTGACAGCGGCGATTTTGAGCGTCACATCAACAGGGTCAGACGCCAAAAACGAAACGAAAAGTTATAATCTGGTCATATAATTTTTTATCAAATTGGATATTTAAGTAAGACCAAAATGCGAGTAAAATCTACACATACTAAATATGGAGGGGTATTTATGCCATATAAGAGAGTTCTTACAATTCAGGATATATCATGTGTAGGTCAGTGTTCACTTACTGTTGCGTTACCTATCATCTCAGCGTGCGGAGTAGAGACAGCGGTGTTGCCGTCTGCTGTATTGTCTACACACACAGCGGGATTTTCGGGCTATACTTTCACAGATTTGACCGAGGATATGCCAAAGATTAATGACCATTGGAGCAAAGAGGGCATCAGCTTTGACGCACTTTACACAGGTTATCTCGGATCTACTAAGCAGATAGACTATGTCAAGGCTATCAAGGATAGCTGTCTTTCTTTGGATGCTAAGTTTATTGTTGATCCTGCTATGGCAGACAACGGCAAGCTGTACCCTGGCTTTGACAACGAGTTTGTCAAGGCGATGAAGAGCCTTTGTGCTACTGCTGATTATATTGTCCCAAATCTTACCGAGGCGTGTCTGCTTACCGATACACAGTATGTAGAAGATTACGACAAGGAGTATATAGACTCTATAGTAGAGAAGCTTCTTAAACTCGGATGCAAGTGTGTAGTCTTTACCGGTGTGTCATATCGTAGTGGCAAGACAGGTGTACTCGTAGCAGACAACGATGGCGCACAGTATTACGAGCACGAATTTTTGCCTAACAGTTGTCACGGCACAGGTGACATTTACAGCTCAGCCTTTGTCGGAGCACTCGTAAACGGCAAGTCAGCATTTGATAGTGCTGCTATTGCGGCTGATTACACAGTAGAGTGCATCAAAGAAACAGCAAACGACCCGGACCATTGGTACGGAGCAAGATTCGAGCCGGTGCTCTACAAGCTGATAGAAGCATTAAGATAAGAAAAAAGCGACTGTGATTATACTTTCACAGTCGCTTAATTTTTGTCTTATTTCAGCACAAAGCCGATTTTCTTCATACATTTGTCGATAGTACGCTGAGAGATTTTGTTAGCAAACTCATCAGCCTTTGTATAACATTCGCTCAGGTACTTGCGGTCTTTTATATATTCCTCATAACGCTTTCTGATAGGAGACAGCTCAGCGATTACCGCCTCACCGACAGCCTGCTTAAAGTCACCGTAGCCCTTAGAATCAAAGTCGTGCTCTATCTGCTCATATGTAAGACCTGTCACAGCAGAGTAGATAGACATCAGGTTGTTGATGCCGTGTTTGCCCTCGCCGTAGTATACTTTAGCTTCGCTGTCAGTAACGGCACGCTTGAATTTCTTCATAATTACGTCATCACTATCTGTCAGCAGTACACAGCCGTTTATATTCTCGTCTGATTTGCTCATCTTGTTTTCAGGATTTTGCAGACTCATAACTCGTGCACCATCCTTGGGGATAAAGCCGTCAGGAATAGTGAAGGTGTTGCCGTAGATACCGTTGAATCTTGTTGCTATATCACGAGCAAGCTCAAGGTGCTGTTTTTGGTCAGCGCCTATAGGTACCATATCAGCCTGATACAGCAGTATATCACCTGCCATAAGTACAGGATATGTAAACAAACCTGCGTTTATATTGTCTGCGTGCTTAGCGCTTTTGTCCTTAAACTGTGTCATACGGCTGAGCTCTCCGTACTGTGTGTAGCAGTTTAATATCCACGCAAGCTGAGAGTGTGCAGGCACGTGGCTTTGAATAAAGAACGGAGTTTTTTCTACATCGATACCACACGCTAAAACTGACGCATACGCATCAAAGATGTTTTTCTTTAGCTTTTCTCTGTCTTGCCTTACTGTGATTGTGTGCAAATCAGCAAGTGCATACAGACAGTTGTATTCATCATTTTCCTGCATTTTTACCCAGTTTCTGATAGCACCCAGATAGTTGCCAAGAGTTATCGTACCGCTTGGCTGAATCGCTGAGAAAACGACTTTTTTCTTGTTTTGTGTAGTGTTATTTTCCTGCATAATATCACCTGTATATCTTTAGTTATTAATATATTCTTTTGCTACCTGTGCGATGACCTTGATACCCTGTGTCAGCTCTTCATCCGTAGGAGTTGAGAAGTTTATTCTGAAGCTGTCACATGGAAGGTCTGAGTCTGTAAGGAAGGCGTTACCCGGCACCACACATACCTTGTGCTGTGTCAGCGTCTTGCAGAAGTCGAGCATATCGACACCCTGTGGCAGAGTACACCAGATAAACAGACCGCCGTCAATTTTATTGTATGTGATGCCTGTAGGAACTACATACTCATCGAGCAGGTCCATACATAGTGAAGCCTTCTGTCTGTATAGGCTTTTCAGATAGTCAAGATGGCCTTTGTAGTCATACTTTGTCATAAACTCATTGCATAGTAGCTGTGACCACATAGCAGTGTGTACATCCTGTCCCTGTTTGCAGACTATCATTTTAGCCATAGCTTCTTTGTCAGCCACCATATAGCCTACACGGATACCCGGAGATACTACCTTAGAGAACGAGCCTGAGTATACAACGATACCGTCTGTATCAAAGCTCTTGATACAAGGTATGTCCTCGCCAGAGTATCTCAAATCACCGTATGGGTTGTCCTCAATAATCAGCACCCCGTATTCTTTTGCAAGCTCATAGAGTCTTCTGCGTTTTTCAAGACTCATAGTAACGCCTGAGGGGTTCTGGAAGTTGGGGATAGTATATATTACTTTTACGTTGTCGTATTTTTTCAGAGCATCTTCGAGTGCATTCATATCCATACCGTCTTTTTGAACAGGTATGCCCACAAGCTCAGCGTTATAGCTACGGAAGGTGTTGAGCGCACCGACAAAGGACGGAGCCTCACACAGCAGAACGTCTTTTTCGTTCAGAAAGCTCTTAGCAACTATATCCATAACCTGCTGAGCACCCGATACGATTATCAGCTCATCATTTTCTGTGCCGATACTGAGCTCTTTTTTTAAGTAGGTCTTGAGGGTATCTCTTAGCGGAGCATATCCATCACTGATACCGTATTGCAGTACAGAGATAGGGTTATTCTCAAGTAAATTCTGAGATATCTCTTTTATAGCATCTATCGGAAAGGCATCAGGTGCAGGGTTACCTGCAGACAAGGATATAACCTCAGGGTCAGATGCACTCTTTAGTATCTCTCTTATAGCATTTGGCTTTAGCGCCAGTACTCTATCAGAAAATTTGTAATTCACGCTTACACTTCCTAAATATTTTAATCAATTTATCTTAACACATATTGAAGTTTTATGCAACAAAATTACAGCTCGAAGACCTAATTTACATTTCAAAATATAGTAATTTTTTGAAAAAAGTATCACAAAACTATCACAATTCGCAAATTTTTGTTGTATAAAGTATTATTTTGTATTATAATAGCATCTGTATTGGTCTATTTATTTGAAAGCTGAGAGAAGGAGGAGCACGCTATGAGATATGATTTTGATAATGACAAGAGTATATCTGAGCGTCAGAGAGCTCGCCGTTCTATAGAGAGAGAAAAAGCGAGAAAGAAACGCTTGTTTGCAAGACGAGCTACTATAGTTACAATTATAGCGCTTATACTCATCTTGATTATTGCGCTTGTTACTGCGTGTTGCAAGGCGGTGTTCTCAAGCTTTGGAAATAAAAAAGAAGAGACAACGGCTCCTACAGTTGCTGCAACAGAGGCTGCACAAGAGCTCACCTTCGTTGAGCCTGATATCCCTGATGACAAGGATGCCAAAGGCTACTTCTCATCAACAAACGGCGCTGTATATATCTATGACGGAATGGCGTTTGAGCTGTTCTCAGGCACTGAGGATTCTGCAAGAGATTATGCAGACTGCATCTCAGATTTCAAGGCATCTGTCGGTGATGACATTACAGTATACAATATGGTCATACCAAACCACATCGAGTTTGGCTTGCCACGCCGTTTTGTCAAGGATGGCACAGTACAGACCAGCTCACAGTCTGAGAATATCAAGGCTATATACAGTAGCTACAGCGAAGAAGTTATACCGATTAACTGTTACAACGCACTCAGCGAGCATTGTGATGAATATATATATTTCAATACCGACCATCATTGGACAGGTCTTGGTGCATACTATGCATATCAGGCATTTTGCGAGCAGACCGACAACAAGATTCTCGACTTGTCAGTATGCACAGAGAGAGTAGTAGACGGATACGAGGGCTCGCTTATCGACTGTGACGGTTCATTGTATGAGAACCTCGACTCAGTACACTACTGGGAGTTCCCTTACAACACCTACGGTATGCGTACCGAGAACATGGGAGAGACTCCATACGAGACCTCTGTGTATTACTCCGGTGCTACATCAGGACCATACACCTACGGTGTGTTTATCTGGGGTGACTGTCCGCTGTTTGTAGAGCACAACGCAGACCTCACAAACGGCAAGAAGATAGCAGTAGTAAAAGAGTCCTACGGCAACGCATTTGCACCGTATCTGACAGCAAACTACGAGCAGGTACATGTTATTGATTTCAGATATTTTGACGGCAACCTAAAGCAGTACTGCATAGATAATGGTATTGACGAGGTGCTGTTTGTCAACAATATTTTAGCGGCTAATACAGCGATTCAGGTAGACAGAATCAGAACACTTATTGATTAATTTATTGAAAAAGGAGGTGCAACCCATGCTGAGCAAGAAAGTCAACGTTAATATCTACGGCAACCTAAGCGAGAACCTATATTCAGGTTATCTCAAGGTTGACAGTAAGAGTAACCAAAGTGCATATATTATATCACGCAAGAGTCTTGACGATTTCTTGAGAGGCATAGTAGTAGCGGTTGCAACTCTAAAATCAGGTGAGCAAAGATTAGTAGTTGCTCCTCAGGGCGAGATTTTCTACGAGCCTGAGATTAAGGATATCTTAGGCACCTTGAGAAATGTTGAGATAGAGAAGATTAACTGTCTGTACGAGAAGTCCTGCGGCGCCATTATTATTTACAAGGCTAACGAGAATAATCACAAGGTACTGCTCGTCAAGAACCACAACGGCAGATACTGGAGCTTTCCTAAGGGTCATGTAGAGAAAGGCGAGACCGAACAGCAGACCGCTGTGCGTGAGATTAAAGAAGAGACAGGACTCACAGTTGAGATAGTAGATAGCTTTCGAGAGGTATCTGACTACTGTCCTTTTGGCAGAATAAAGAAGAGAGTAGTCTTCTTTATGGCTCAGGCTTTTGATACCAATGTCTCTATTCAGAAAGAAGAGATAGATTCGTTTATCTGGGTAGACCTTTATGATGCACACAACAAGTGCACATATGATAACGACCTCAGAGTTATCAAAAAGGCTATCGAGAATATCCATTTATTAAAATAATAATATAAGCAAAATAAAACTCCGCACACTTCATTGTATGCGGAGTAATTTTTTTGTGTATTTATTCAAGCCATGCTATGTCTGCATCAGTAGAAAGGTTGTCAATACTGTAGACAAACAGGATTTGATCAAAGCCTGTTTCTTCTATCAGCTCACTTACGCTTTGCTTATAGTAACGCATATCTATCATTACTATCTCGCTGTAGTGGTCTGCAAGAAACGGTACCAATGTATGAGCAAAGCTGTCCTTGATAACAAGCAGTTTTTTGTCATTTTTTACACTGTTGTTTTTGATGACAGTGTACGGATGGTTTCCGTCAAGAAACACAGGATATTTATCGTCTTCTTTCAGATTATCAAGGTAGAACAGGCTGTCGTGTGTAGTAGTCTCACCGTTGTCTGTTATTTCTACTGTAATGTCACGCTCATCATTTTTCTGCCACAATTCTATAGTGTCGGGCTTAGTAAGCCAGTAGCCACTCGATGAGTATGTTGTGCCGTAAAATTCGTCATACACATCAATAGTGTAGGCACTTTTATTATTAGCTTCATAGGTAAGAGCATCGGACAACTGTGTGTATGCAAGGTAAGCACCCTCGCTTGTCCAGTGGTGGTCAGTTTTGTAGTAGACCTGTGTGCCGTTTTTATAGGCTGATTTGAGAGTATCTCTTATATCAACAAAGTGTACAGAGCCTTGAGACAGTGTGCTGTCAGCATCCTCAAACAGTTCATCGTCATTGTACTTGATGTACTTGTTTGGCAGAATATCGTCCATAACATAGCCACTTGACGGCGCCATCACCATAGTGGCAGGGATGTCGTGCTTTTGTGCAAATTCTGCGATAACATCTATGTTGGTTGACAGACGCACAGTATCGGGCGGGTCATTTACGAGATAGCCGTTGTCACAGTGATATATGCCGTTAGACAGCGGATTTTGTAATGCAAGATTATAGTAAGAGTTGAGTCCCACATAGAAGTTTCTGAAAGCTGTGTGGTCGCTCAGATATTTCTCAAACTCCTCGCCAAAATCACCGCTGAAGAAGGTGTCTGATGTAAGAGTAGGGAACTCGCTTAGATATCTTTTCTCAGAGGAGCTGTATTCTTTTTTAGGCAAAGCAAAGAACAGCACAGTCATCACGCCGATAAAGATTATAAAAACAAGTGATGGCAGAAATGCCGACATTTTCTTTTTCATATGCATAGCTCCTTTCCTGAGATTTTGTGAATTTTAGAATCTGAAGTATAAGAACGGGTTGTAGCTTTGGTTAACGAGTGACGCTGTGCATAGCAGTAGTATTACAGCACAGAACACAACATCAAAGATTATGCAGAACTTAGTGTTTCTGATTTTGTTGTAAATAACGCTTGCAAGCGGTGTAGATGCTATCGTAGCGATGATAAGCAGCGGTAGATACGACAGTATAATTGACATCGCCTTGTCGCCAACGAGTCCGTCTGAGAAGTTGAACATCGCCACAAAGAACTCGCCCATCTGTGCCATATCGGTAAAGTAGAAGATAACCCAACCGATGATTATCAGAAACAGAGAGTAGATGTGTCGTATAGCCTTAGGTGCTTTGTCAAGAAAACGCTTGAGCAAAAACTTCTCTACTATGAGTATCAGTCCAAAGTACAGACCCCATAGTATAAAGTTGTACGATGCACCGTGCCAGAAGCCTGTCAGAAACCATACGATAAGCAGGTTAATAATCTGTCGTTTTACACCCTTGCGGTTGCCACCAAGTGGGATGTATACATATTCTCTAAACCAAGTGCCCAGCGATATGTGCCATCTGCGCCAAAATTCCGTGATAGACTGTGATATGTACGGATAGTCAAAGTTCTTGAGAAACTCAAAGCCAAACATATTGCCGAGTCCTCGTGCCATATCCGAGTAGCCCGAAAAGTCAAAGTAAATCTGAAATGCATATGCAATAATACCGACCCACGAGCCCAATACGCCGTTTGCTTGTCCGCTTTCTCTGATAGAGTCCCACAAAAGTCCCATCTGATTTGCAAGCAGTACCTTCTTGCCAAGACCTACGCAGAACAGCTTGACACCTTTTGTAAAATCGTCTAAGGTTTCTTTTCTGTGGTCAAGCTGATATGCTACATCCTTGTATCTGACTATTGGACCTGCAATAAGCTGTGGAAACAGCGCTACATAAGTACCAAAGGTGATGATGTTCTTCTGCATAGGAGCATCGCCTCTGTACACATCGATAGAGTACGACATAGTCTGGAATGTATAGAAGCTGATACCGATAGGCAGAGGAATCTCTAAGCTCGGAAGGGACACAAACGGCAGGATATTGAGTGTGTCAGTAATAAATCCTGCGTATTTGAAGAACCCGAGCAAGCTAAGATTTATACATACAGAGAGGATAAGGAAGGTCTTTGCTTTGCGCTTTTGCGACTCTCGGTACTTTGATATGAAGTAACCGCAAGTGTAGTCGACAACTGTCGAAAACAGCATCAGCAGTACAAACACAGGCTCGCCCCAACCGTAGAACACAAGGTTTGCTACAAACAAAAATAGGTTTCTGTACTTTAGTGGTGTTATGTAATATATCAGTAACACTACTGGCAGATACATAAACAGAAACAGCAAGCTCGAAAATACCACGACTTATCCTCCTTTTTTTAAAAAATTATGCTTTTTATATTGTATTTTATTAAACTATTTTTGTCAATTGAATTAGATACTTAATAAAATGAAGAAAAAAACACTTTTTTGGTTATTTTGTTGTTATTTTTGGTCGCCACATATATAATTGAGTAAAAGGGGAATAAAATATGAAAAATTTTTTAAAAAATCCAAATATTTTAATAATTATTCTCACGGTTTTATTCTGTGTTGTGATAGCGGTGTTTTGCTTTTATGACTCAATGGCATATTATACAGACAGACAAGCATATACAGGTGATGACATACACTCACTCAAGATTGAGATGGTCAATATAAATACTGCGGATATATCTGAGCTTACTGCTTTGCCATCAATAGGCGAGAGCACGGCACAAAAGATAATAGACTATAGAGAGAAAAACGGTGATTTCAAGAGCAAAGAGGAGCTGATGGAGGTCGAGTCCATAGGCAAAAAGACCTATCTGCAGATATTGCCATACATAGAAATATAGAAAAGAGATATAGAAAAACAGCACCCAGTTTTTTGGGTGCTGTTTGCTTTAGAATAAGATGTTTTTCTTAAAGTCTTCGTTGCATCGTGGGCAATGAATGTTTTGGGTGCCGGTGCGTTTTTTGAGTCTTAGCTGAGACTTGCAGTACGGGCACTTGACATAGCGGTGGGTTTTGAAATCACGAAGCTTGAACCACTGACGCTTGAAAAAATTGAGGACAACTGTGTATACTTTTATGAATTGATTGTTCTCGTATAGACGCTTGTTGATGTTCTTTGACATCGACCTGAAAATGTAGAAGCCTATCGGGATGAGCATAATCAAAAAGGTGATAGTGCTCTGTGTGAACAGGTTGACTACATAGAGTATCGCTGTCAAAACAAGCAGAAAAATGTTGAGTTTGTCGTTGCCGTAGCGTCCCTGCATAAAAGACGCAAGCTTGTACATAAGATTTCTGAACATAGAATCTTCCTTACCAAATTGTTGTCATTATGTTAGCACAAAATAACATCCAATTCAAGAACAAACTGTAAACATTTTCAGGTTATACCGTGGTAATTTGCGCTGAGCACCGAGGCGCTGTTGTGGAGTTTTTTGATTTCGCTGTGGTTTAGGCTTAGCTCGAGCACATCTTTGATACCGTTTTTGTTAATTATGCAGGGGTTGCCCAAAAACACATCTTTGAGCCCATACTCTCCACTGAGCTTTGAGCTTACTGTGAGCACGCAGTTTTCGTTTTGGAGCAGAGCCTTGACTATGCGGACAATAGCTATGCCGATACCGTAGTAGGTGGCACCCTTTGACTCTATTATCTGCTGTGCAGAGATTCGCACCTTGGTGGAGATATTCTCGAGCGACTCCATATCAAAGATATTGCTGTTGTCATGAATAACATCGAACAGAGGTTTTGTGGCGAGCATAGCCTGACTCCACGGCACAAACTCGCTGTCGCCATGTTCGCCCATTACATAGGCGTGCATATTGCGTGGGTCTATGTTAAAGTACTCTCCCAACAGATACCGAAGCCTTGCAGTATCGAGAGTGGTACCTGTGCCGATAACCCTACTTTTGTCAAAGCCTGACATCTCGTGGGTCAGTCGTGTCATAATATCCACAGGGTTTGTCGCTACCAAAAAGATTCCGTCAAAGCCACTATTTATCACAGGGTCTATGATACTGCGAAACACCTCTGCGTTGCGAGAGAGTAGCTCAAGCCGTGATTCGTTTGGCTTTTGGTTGACACCTGCACAGATGACGGCTATATCGGCATTTTTGCAGTCACGATAGTCACCTGCGTATATTTTCATAGAGCTGTTGAGAAAAGCAAGACCGTGATTCAAATCCATAGCTTCGCCTTGGGCACGCTTTTTGTTGATGTCAATCAGCACTAATTCGTCACAGGCACTCTGGTTAAGAGCAGCATAGGCAAAGCTCATGCCCACCATACCTGTGCCTATAAGCACTATCTTTCTGTTATTGTTCATAATAAACCATCCTTTTTATATAGCATTTGCAAAACACAGGGTTTTATGCCCATATAAAAAGAAAGAATCCCGGCAGATAGCTGTCGGGATTTATGTGTTTGAGTTATACAATTACATTTTGTTTGTTACCGGATAGAAAGCCTCTTATATTATCGCACACAATGTCTATAAGTCTAAGTCTTGTCTCGATAGGCGCCCACGCAATGTGTGGAGTGATGATGAGGTTTTCGGTGTTTGGGAGCTTTGAGCTTTCGGACATTGGCTCGATGCTGAGTACATCGATAGCTGCTCCACCTAAGTGATGAGATTCAAGGGCGGATATGAGGTCTTCTTCTACCATTATGCCACCTCGTGCGGTGTTGACAAAAAACGCACCCTCTTTCATTTTGCCAAAGGCTACGCTGTCAAACATATTCTCTGACATAGCGTTGAGTGGACAGTGCACGGTGACTATGTCTGACTCTCTGAGTAGGGTATCAAAGTCAACCTGTGTCATAGACTCAACGTTCTTTTGTGAGCGGTTATAGTAGAGTACTCTCATGTTAAATGCAAGGGCTATTTTTGCTACTGCTAAGCCGATAGCGCCCAAGCCAACAATACCGATAGTTCTTCCTGCAAGCTCGCTCTGCGAGAAAACAAAGGGTGAGAAGGTCTCGCTTTTTTGCCAGCCACCACTATGACAGAAGGTGTTGTATCTGCCTACGTTTGAATAATGCTCGAGTATGAGCGCAAAGGTGTGCTGTGCTACGGCATCGGTAGAGTAGCTTCCTGCGTTGCACACGGTGATAGAGTGCTGTTTGCAGTAGTCTATGTCTATATTGTTGTAGCCTGTTGCAAACAGACCGATGTATTTTAAGTTCTTTGCCTTTCTGAGAGTATAGCTGTCAAGCAAGCTCTTGTTGCAGATAGCGGCATCGGCATCTATTAATCTGTCTGCTATATCCTCGTAAGCTGATAGGTTGTATGTAACCACCTCTCCGAAGCTTGAGAGAGGCTTGAGTGATACATCGCCCTGAGTTATGGTCTGGGCATCCAAGACTACTATTTTCATAATATCACCTCAAAAAAATTGCTACATTAATTATAATGTCTTTGCACATTAAATGCAACAATCAAAGATATTCTATATAGACTAACAGCCACGCAAGATAGGTTTCGTAGGTGTGGGCGTGAGCGATATATGAGTCATCAAAATTAAGCTCAAAGGTGACAGGGTCAAAATCAAGACCATTGAGTATAAAATCGGTCAATACTTCGAGCTCGCTGCTCTGACTGCCAAGCATTATCAAGGCATTGTCTATGGTGTTTTCATCATTTAATATATAGCCTATGGTCATCATATATTCGTATAGCGACAGCTCTTTGTCTGCTACCTTGTACTTTTTGTTGTAATAGTCATCTATAGTAGGTGCGAGCGTGTGTGCGGTGCTCAAAAATTCTTCTAACTTCTGTGTATCCTCGTAGGCGTTCAGCTTATGGTGAGAGTAGGTGTAAAACAGGCTCTTTACTTTCTCGTATTTTTCGCTGTAATTGTCAGCAGTATCTGCTGTGTCAAAAGTAATGGTTGTACCGAATTTGTGAAAGCCCCAGCTTTCAAGCGGGATATAGCCTATGAAATCCTGAGGGTTGACAAAGTTGAAGATGCCTGCGTACTCGATATTGTTGTACATCGGGCTTAGGGTGGTGTTTGGTGTAGCAAAGGTGTAGGCATAGACGTTTTCTTTTGAATAGATATCGATAAGCTCCTTTGCGAGAAGATTGGCAACAGCACCACCACGGGAGTGACCTGTTACCAAAAACTTTACGTTGTCTTTGTCTATACCGTAGTTAGTCAGGTACATATCGAGTTTTTTCATAGTGTGAGTGGTTGCGCCTAAAAATCCCTCGTGTGCAAGGGTTGTGGCGGTGTCTGTGCCTATGTCAAAGTTTGAGTACCACTCTTTGTCGAGTGTGCCACGCAATACTATGGCGATTAGCGTGGTGTCTGCAACCTTGCGTGAGGCTATGGCGATACCGACAGCGTTGCCGTCTTTGTTGTCGCCGTAGTTGAACTTTGCTTTGTGCTCAAACGAGAGTCGCTCTAAGTCGTCAAGTATGGTGTCGCTTTGGTGAGTTGCCGCAGACAGCACAAGAGATAACTGCGACAGAGCAGGTGAAAATTTGTCGGGCGGGGTGTCTATTATAGAGTCATCCCAGGTGACAGTATAGGGTACAAGCTCTCCTTTTGTTGAGGCTAACGGGTTTGATAAAAAGTTAAGTGTAACGGTTTCGCTCTTTGTTTCACAAGATGTAATCATCAGCATTCCTCCAAAAATTAATATAGCCAGAACGGCTAAAGATATGAGTTTTTTTCGCATAGTTTGTGTTCCTCTCAAAAAAGTTACAATTTCGTTGTTTGACACATTGTGAATAGATGTTATAATTAGGGTTGTGGTACAATATGTGTACACTCTAACAAAGGAGAGATACAATATGCAGAACATAAAAAGAATTGTTTCTATATTATTGGCAATTATTCTGATGTTATCCTGTGCAACTATGTTTACAGGCTGTAAGAAAGACGGAATTCCGGATGACCTTGAGGTTTATGATTATGATGCAAATGGTAATCCTACAGGTTACTACAAGAACGAATATGATGAAAACAACAACTGCATCAAGAACGAAACCTATAACTCACAGGGCGAGTTGCTCGGCTATACTGAGAACGAGTTTGATGACAGAGGCAACAAAATCAAGTGCGTATACTTTGACCCTGAAGGCAATATCAAGTCTCAGGTTAAGACAGAGTATGACTCAGATAACCGCATTACAAAGTACATAGATATCGACAAAGATGGTGTTATCCAGAGCTATGTTGTATATGAATACAACGATTTTGGCAAGGAGAGCAGAATCTACAGATATTCTGGTGATGATACACTTGAGTCATATACTGACTATGAGTATACAGAAGAAGGCGATTACTCTGTAGTTACTGAATATAACGGTGACGGCGAGCTCAAGTACTATGTTGAGTACAAGATAGAAGACGGCGAGGAGAAGGCTTATCGTTATGATGCTGATGGTGAGCTCATCGCTATAAACTAAAAATCAAATGTAAAGGAGATGCGGTATTCGCATCTCCTTATTTTTTGCAACAAAAAAGGACAACCGAAAAACACGGTTGTCCTTTGAGCTTTATATCTGTGGTAAGATTGACGAAGCAATCTGAAAATAAATGAATACGCACAGCGTATCTACTATAGTTGTGATAACCGGACTCGCTACTACTGCAGGGTCAAAGCCTATCTTCTTGATAACCATAGGTAGTGCACAGCCTAAGAGTTTTGCAAAGAAAATAGTTAATACAAGTGTCAGCGAAACAACGAGCGATACCATCACGGTGACCTCTGGATTGTTAAGCAGCCAGTTGTCAATGATGAGCATCTTTGCGAAATTAGCTATCGCAAGCACAACGCCGCACAAAAGCGAGACGCGTGACTCTTTGAATACGACACTCAACAGGTCCTTGAACTCTATCTCCCCAAGAGAGAGTGAACGGATAATGGTAACAGATGACTGTGAACCTGAGTTACCCGCTGTACCCATCAGCATAGGGATAAAGGCTGTCAGAATGATACATGCGCTCAGACTTGATTCGTAAGCGCTGATAATCATACCTGTGAAGGTGGCGGATATCATAAGTATCAATAGCCACGGTATACGGCTTTTGAATATTTCGAACACGCCTAACTTGTCGTATGGCTTGTCGGTTGTAGGTGTGATAGCTGCAACCTTCTGGATATCCTCGGTAGCCTCTTCTTCCATGACATCGAGAGCATCGTCAACGGTAACGATACCTACCAGACGATTCTCCTTGTCAACAACAGGAAGGGCAAGGAAGTTGTACTTGTTGAATTTGTGGGCTACTTCTTCCTGGTCATCAAGTGTGTATACGCTGATGACATTGGTCTCCATAAGGTTCTCGATAACCTCATCCTCGTCAGCAAGAAGCAGGTTTTTGATAGTGACGATACCAATAAGCGTAGAGTGGTCGTCAGCTACATAGCAGGTGTAGATAGTCTCTTTGTCAACACCTGTACGGCGGATACGCTTGATGGCCTCTTCAACAGTCATCTTGGGTCTGAGTCTGACAAACTCAGTTGTCATAATAGAGCCTGCGCTATCCTCCGGATATTTGAGTATTTCGTTGATTTGTTTTCTGGTGTCAGGGTCAGCCTGACGCAAGATACGCTTTACGACATTGGCTGGCATCTCTTCGATAAGATCAACCGCATCGTCAACATACAGTTCGTCAATGACCTCTTTGAGCTCGGTGTCAGAGAAGCCGTGAATCAGAAGCTGCTGTGTGTCTTCGTCCATCTCGACAAATGCCTCGGCAGCAAGCTCCTTTGGTAATAATCTAAACAGCAGAGCTGTCTTTTCGTCCTGTATGTCTTCGAATACAATAGCAATGTCAACAGGGTTCATCGTAGAGAGGATATCCCTAAGTGTTGCGTATCTCTTGTTTTCGAGCAATGTGACAATTGTCTCGAACAGAGTTACTGTATTCCTTTCCATAATAATCTCCTCCTAATGTGATTTAGGCGGAAGTAGAAGACAGGCTCTATAGGTGAAGTATCAGTAGATATAAACAGACGCTACAGTAGATGTATAAGCTCTGTTTGTGTTTATACTTCGCCCAGGAACCGTGCCGGTGGTACTTCCAGCGTCCATTTAAATCTCACTTCCTTCGTAATTTAATAAGTAATAGCTGAAAATCAGCACTAATAATTCTACACCAGCAAAAAACATAAGTCAACCGCATAAACATAAAATTTCGTAGAATATACCTTGATTTCGTTGTGTATTTTTATTATAATTAAACCGTAGATTAGTATTAGGAGAAATCAAAATGGAAGATATCTTTGAGAAGAAAATTAAAAAATTTCTGCCTTACATTATTATCATAGCGGCGGTGTATTTGTTTATGCCTGCTTTATTGTATGTGTTTGGCAACAAACCTGTTCTTAATCAGATAGTATATATCGGTGTGTTTCCGCTTGTGGCATTCGGGTGTAATTTTTACTACACATATAAGAACGAGACAGACTGGTTTTTGGCATTTGTTGCACCGGTGTTGTTTTTGCCGAGTATGTTCTTATACGGTAATGTAAGAGATAATCTGTTTAACTCTATCGTGTTCTTGGTATCGTACTTTATCTGTGGTTATCTTGCTCAGCTTATAGGTGAGATGGTATCGGGCAAGTCAGACGATGACAAGGAGAAAGACAGCGACGACGAGTCTATTCATAAGAGAGAAAAACGCCCTGTAAAAAAAGCTGTGCCAAAGAGAATCAGCAGAGCACAGAGAGAGCGCCATGAGATAGAGCAGGTACAGGCACAGAGCATAGAGATGCCGGTGTCCTTTGAGGAGGAGATGGCTGCAACACAAAGCGACAGCGATGTTTTTGAGGCTTATGGTGATACAACTGACAGCTCTATAGATGATATTGATGCGATTCTTGCTGAGATTCACAGCAGACACGAGGATGATATCTATTAATTAAAATTGACAAACAAAAAAGGCGAGGCACATAAAGTGCTTCGCCTTTTAGCTTGCAAATAAAAATTACTCGCAGAAGAATACGTCCATACCTGTTGTCTCGCCATCAGCAACGATGTATGCCTTTGACTCTTCAGGCTTAACATATACTGTGTAAGCTTTCTTGCCCTTAACAACCTTCTTTACGTTCTTCTCGATGTCTGCAACTGAAACTGTTGCGCCACCGAACTGGATGTAAAGGTCAACCTTAGCTGTTGTCTTCTTAGCAGCTGGCTTCTTTGCAGGAGCTTTCTTCTCAGCTGTCTTTGTAGCTGTAGCTTTTGGAGCAGCCTTTGTAGCTGTAGCCTTTGGAGCAGCAGCCTTCTTTGTTGTTGTCTTCTTCTCTGTTGTAGTTGTTGTTTTCTTTGTTGTAGCCATTGTAAGTTTCCTTCTTTCAATAAAATTATAATATGTGATTGAAAACAAAATTACCTGCAAGCCTTAGCTTGCATTAAACATTATATAATTGTGAAAATTAAAAAGCAAAGCTTATCTGATAAATTCGGCACTCTCACCAAACAGCAGGCGTTTTGGGTTAGTTTATTGGTAGAGGTGACAATGGTTTTTTGGTGTTTTTTGCACAATTACCGTTTTTTTACTTGACAAAATTGCTAAAAATAACACTTGTTAATTGTGCAAAAGATACACAATTAGAGTTTGAGATGTGCGAATTAAACTAAAATGGTATATAAAAAATGTCAAAATTTACTATAGGTAAATCTTGTTGTTTTGTGGCTATAGTGGTATAATAATAGTGTCCGAATTTTTGGACAGTAAAATTGCTTTATATTTGGGGTTTTTATGATAAGTAGCTTTTTGACAGTTTCACAGCAGGTGCTGGTGCTGTTCATACTGATTGGCATCGGCTTTGTGTGTACAAAGTGTAAGTTAATAAATGAAGCAGGCTCTAAGGTGATGGCAGATGTCGTGCTTTATGTTGTCACACCGTGTGTGATTATCAGCGCATTTCAGCGAGAGTTCAGGACTGATATGCTGATAAAGCTGTTAATATCTGCGTTGTGTTCTGCAGCGATACTCTTTGCATCGGTTATAGTTGCTCAGATAGTATTTAGAAAGCAGGATAAGAATAAGCAGGTTATCTATAAATTTGCGACAGTTTTCTCTAACTGCGGATATATGTCGCTGCCTCTTCAGCAGGCGGTGCTCGGTGATGACGGAGTGTTTTTTGGTGCTACGTTTGTAGCTTTCTTTAACATCTTTGTGTGGTCGTACGGAATCATCATAATGAGTGGCAAAAGATTAAAAAGCTCGGGTATAAAGATGCTTGTAAACCCCGGTATTATAGGCACAGCCATAGGTATAATATTCTTTTTGTTCTCGGTAGAGCTACCCACAGTTGTAGCTACACCGATAAATTATCTTGCGGCACTTAACTCTCCTGTGCCGATGCTTATAATCGGATACTATCTTGCAAATGCAGACCTCAAAAAAGCTTTTACTGATGTGTGGTCATATGTAGCTATGGGGCTGAGGCTTGTTATACTGCCACTTGTGTCCCTTGTTGTGCTGTTGCTGTGCAATATAGATGGCACCTTGCTTGTGTCGCTTATTATATCGGTGGCATCACCTGTGGCGGCAATTACCACTATGATGTCTGCAAAATACAGTCATGACACGCCGTTGTCGGTGGCGCTTGTATCAGCGTCTACCTTGCTATCTCTTGTGACGATGCCTGTGATAGTAGGGCTCGCACAGTATTTGTCATAGAGGAGGATATTATGCCTAAAGCACCAAGACAGAAATTTAAGCTTTTGTATATACTCAAGCTGTTAAATGAGAAAACCTGTGAGGACCACGGAGTTACTGTCAATGAGATAATTCAGTATCTTGACAGTTATGATATCAAGGCTGAGCGCAAGAGTATATATGAGGACCTCAACATACTCTCGCTTTTCGGAGTTGATATATGCAGAACGAACACAAAGAAGGTTGAGTACTTTATCGGAAACAGGGACTTTGAGTTGCCTGAGCTAAAGCTTTTGGTTGATGCTGTACAGAGCTCTAAGTTTATTACTCACAAGAAGTCTACAGAGTTAATCAGGAAGATAGAGAATCTGACAAACGAATATGACGCCAAAAAGCTGCAGCGTCAGGTAGTGGTCACTAATCGTGTGAAGACTATGAACGAGCGTATATATCTCAATATCGACTATGTGCACGAGGCGATTAACTCTAAGAATAAAATAAGCTTTTACTACTACAAATGGGAGCTTGATAAAAACGCTGTAAACAAGGTGTCAAAAGTACGCAGAAACAACGGCGAGAGATATGTAGTTTCGCCGTGGGCGCTGAGCTGGGATGATGAGAACTATTATCTTATAGCATTTGACAGCGATACTTCGAAGATAAAGCACTATCGTCTTGATAAGATGGAAAATATAAAAATACATACAGATGAGAAGTGTGAGGGTCAGGAGCAGTTCAAAAAGTTTGATATAGCAATATATTCAAAACAAATCTTTGGTATGTTTGGCGGAGAGCTTGTGGACGTGAAGATTCGGTTTGATAATTCGCTTATCGGCGTTGTGGTTGACAGATTCTCAAAGAATGTTCTGATTACTATGAATGATGACGGCACCTTTGATATGTCAGCCAAGGTTATGCTGTCACCGATGTTTTACAGCTGGTTGTTTGCATTTTCGTCTTCTGCTAAGCTACTTGCACCAGAAAGTGCAAAGCAGGAATTTTTAAGGCTAATTGACAGCACAAGAGAGAATTACAACTAAAGATAAGCTCGATTTTTGAGTACGTTTTTTTGGACACATTGGTTGCTAAAATATGATTATCACGGACAAACTCGTGAAATTTTATTTTAGGATGTGTTTGTATGCTTAATTTTTGTATTTTTGTCTTTGTTTTTTATGCGCTTTGTGCTATAATCGGTATGATGCTCAGACCTGCGCAGTTTTTTACGGTGTATAAGCGCAAGTAGATAGAGCACCTAACACAAGAGGAATAGTATGAGAAAGATTATATTAGCATCTAAATCACCACGCAGACAGGAGCTGATGGCTTGTGTTTGCGGACAGTTTGATATTGTGACAGCGGATGTGTGCGAAGATGCACCCGATGAAATCAACAGCGAGTGCATGGCAGAGTATCTTGCACAGCTTAAGGCAGAGGCGGTGGCGGCTGACAATAGCGATGCCGTTGTTATCGGTTGTGATACAGTAGTTGTGATTGATGACAAAATACTCGGTAAACCTAAGGACAGAGAGCACGCATATAAGATGCTCAGAGAGCTATCGGGTAGACGCCACAAGGTGTACACAGGGTGCTGTCTGTGCTGTGAAGATAAAAGACACAGCTTCAGCGAAGAAACTCAGGTGGAGTTTTATGAGCTGAGCGACAAGGAAATATACGATTATATAGACACAAATGACCCGTTTGATAAGGCAGGGGGATATGGAATCCAGACTGATGGTAAGCTTTTTGTCAAGGCGATATATGGTGACTATTATAACGTTGTGGGGCTGCCTGTTGCACGGCTTAAGCGAGAGCTTTTGGCTTTTTTGAGACGGATATAAAATTTCTTATAATATGGGGTAAGGATGAAACATCTATTTATTTTGAATTCTTTTGCGGGAAAGAAGGATTCGGCTGTTGAGCTCAGAGAGAAAATCGAGAAACTTAACCTGAGTAACTGTGTAATAGAGGCTACTCAGTGTCAGGGTGATGCTAAACGTATAGCTGAAAAACACGTCAAGGACAGTGACGAGTTTGTCAGGGTGTATGCTTGTGGCGGTGACGGCACAGCTAACGAGGCGCTGTGCGGTATGATAGGATATGATAACTGTGCTCTTGGTGTAATACCTGTTGGCACAGGTAATGATTTTGTCAGAAGCTTTGACTATGAGCTCGATGATTTTCGCTCGCTTGAGAAGATGGTAAATGGTGAGATTACAGAAATTGACATTATAGAGTGCGAGGGTAAGTACGGACTTAACTGCGCTTCTATAGGCTATGATTGTGCGGTGGCTGAGCTTGCACAGAAAATAAAGCGAGTACCGCTTGTATCGGGTGCGGTTGCGTACAAGGTTGCTATGGTGCTGTGCTTGTTTACTAAACGTAGACATACCTTTGTACCATATGCAGAGGGTCAGAGAATAGATTTGCCAGTGGGCTATAATACACAGATGCTTGCTGTATGTGGTAACGGACAGTTCTACGGTGGTGGCATCAAGGCTACACCATATGCACAGCTATCTGATGGTGAGCTTGACTTTATGTCTATACCTACAGTATCGCTGTGGCAGTTTCTTCAGCTTGTGGGGATATTCATCAAGGGCGAGCATGTCGGTCACAAGAAAGCAGATTTTATCGTGTATAAAAAATGCAAAAGTGTTCAGATAAAGGACGAAAAGGAAGTCAAGATTGGTATTGACGGAGAGATATTCCTCTTAAAAGATCCTGTCATCAATATTTTGCCAAAGGCATTGTTTGTTATTGTTCCAAAAAATACGTAAAAGAAGTTAGAGTACATATGAGATTAAGAGGTTACCTGAAAATTCTTATATTATTAGCACTGACAGTGGGAGTGATATGCTCCTGCTGTTCTTGTGCTGTTGCCTCTGGTGCACACAAAGACAGTATCGATGTAGATAGTGGCGCAAGTATTGCTCACAGATATGACGGCAGTATGTATATGATTAAGAGTAGCACATCGAGTGATTTTGGATATGTACTCAGTCAGGTTGTTAACAAAGAAGACAAACAGACAAGCTGTGTAGAGGATGTGTGTGACAGTTATTTTGAGTATCTGTCAGACACATATTCTAAGACAGTTATCACCAGAGAGCAGTGGCTGTCAGTGCTCTTTGAGAAGCTTGATATACAGGTGGACTACAACTTGCCTTATGAGCTTGATAAGAATATAGATGCAAACTTGTTTGATAACAGCGAGCTGTTTGTGACGGCACAAAAGCTTGGTATAATCAAGGATGACGGCAAACGCTTTGACCCGTATCGTGCGCTTACACGACAGTATCTTGCATTGACATTGACTAATGCAGTAGGCTATGACGGGTATTATAATATGAGCCTTGCTGACTACAGCGATATCAACTATCCAAGGCACGTGTGTGCTATGGTGTACTTTGGATATTTAAAGCTAAATGAGAACAACTGTTTTAACCCGTATGCTGTAGTTACATCTGACGAGCTTGACTATATACTTTCAGAGCTTGATACATTGAAGATATTAAAAGGCAAGACCGTGCTGTCTTTTGGCGACAGTATTATGCACGGTAGCGGTAATAATGACGAGGGTATCGCTGACCTGATAGGTGAACGCTATCTTATGAAGGTGCACGATTATTCAAAGGGCGGAGCTACTATAGGCTATGTGTCTGACAGAGAGCAGATTTCGAATCAGATTCTTACAGCTATCAAGGACGGTGTCAGCGCAGACTATATACTCATAAACGGCGGCTCTAACGATATGAGAAAAATATATGCAGGTAAGATGTCTGAGGACTTTGAGTACGGCACTCATGGCAGAAAAGACTATGCATCGGGTCTGGAGTATGCGTTTGGATTACTAACGGATAACTATCCGTCTGTGCCTATTACATATGTTCGTGCGCATAATATGAATTGGTGTCTTGAGTCAAACGAGATACACTTCGGTGAGCTTGCACTTGATATATGTGACAAATGGGGAGTAAAAGCTGTCGACATCTATAACGATACGCAGTTTGACGCTCACAATACTCAGATATGCTGTGACTATACAGTGCACACAAAGACTAAGAAAAAAGGCGATTCTGTACATCCGACAAGAGTGGGTTACTACAAGTACTATCTCCCGCTTGTTGTCAGTAATATGCTAAGCCACACAGACTAAGGAGGTTATTATGACAAAACTTTATATTGCGGTTCCTTGTTATAACGAGGAGGAGATGCTACCGATTTCGTCCCAAAAGCTTCTTGAGAAAATGAACAGACTCATAGCTGATAACAAGATATCTGCTGACAGCAGAATTGTCTTTATCGATGACGGAAGCAAGGATAAAACATGGGAGATTATCAGCAATTTGCATAGAGAAAACCCGATGTTTCAGGGGCTCAAGCTCAGCCGTAATCGTGGACATCAGAACGCTTTGTTGTGTGGCCTTGTAACGCTAAAGGATAAGGCGGACGCTGTTATATCTATAGATGCAGACTTGCAGGATGACATCGAAGTTTTTGATGAGATGTTAGAGAAGTATGAGGCTGGCTGTGACGTGGTTTATGGCGTCAGAAGCAAGCGTGATACTGATACATTCTTCAAGCGTTTTACTGCTGAAACTTACTATAAAATACTCAACAGATTAGGCGCAAAGATAGTATTTAACCATGCTGATTTTCGTTTGATGAGTCGCAGAGCGCTCGAGAGCTTTTCACAATTTAAAGAGGTCAATGTGTTCTTGCGTGGTCTGGTGCCTATGGTCGGGTACAAGTCTGATATAGTGACCTATGAGAGAAGTGAGCGAGTTGCGGGCGAGAGCAAGTACCCTCTTAAGAAGATGTTGGCACTTGCGTTTGAGGGTATCACATCGCTATCGACTAAGCCTATAAAGCTTATTTCACGTATAGGACTTATAATCTTTCTTGTAAGTATTGTTATGCTTATATATTTTCTTGTGCGCTTCTTTATGGGAGCTACTGTGGACGGTTGGGCATCGCTTGCGGTTTCTATCTGGGCTATAGGTGGTTTGCAGTTGCTTGCTATAGGAGTTATCGGAGAGTATATCGGTAAGATTTATCTTGAGGCTAAGGCAAGACCGAGGTTTATTGTAGAAGAATATCTTGACGATGAAAAATAAAAGAATATAAAAAAGGCTGAGCATTTATGCTCAGCCTTTTTGGTTTTATATCTTGTTTTCAGTTGTTCTTTGAGGCATCGAGAAAGCCGCCCAAAAGAGCATTTTTGAGAGTGTCGGTTGGCTGTACCTGCCAACTGCCATCGACCTTCTTGACTGTGATGTTTACTTCAAAGGTGACTGTGTCTGTATCTTCTGATGACAAGCACTCTATAAAGATGTCTACAATCTTGTCTGTGTAGTCGGTGGTTTCGGTATCAAACAGCGCAGTAGAATATGCATATTCTGTCAAAGCCGAGGCGAAATCTCTCAGCACAGGTGCCATATCTGTGTTTGTGATACCTACGGTGACTTCTACTGTGTTGATATCTATATATTTTGATGACAGAATCTCGTAGCTTAGGTTCTTGAACATAGCCTCCATCAGCTCTTGGTTTTCTTTGGAGAGAGTGTCTTTGTCAAGCTCAAGGTCTAAGGTGTTTTCGATGTCTATGTACTTGTTAGCCTCAGCAAAATCAAACTCCATAAAAGCTAAGAACATATTGTCTACTGCTTTTTCGGCGGCTTTTTTGCTGGCAGAATCAGAGCAACCTGTGAGCAAAAGGCTCATAATCAGTATAACGGATACAATAATAGATGTAAGTTTCTTCATAATGCACCTCAGACGTTAAAGGCTTTCTTCAAGAAAGCTCTGCCGTAGTTTGTGATAAAGTGTTCGTTTGCGTATTTGATTATGTCGAGGCGGTTGGTGTTGTGCTCTTTGAAGTAAACTATAGCCTCAGCCTCTAACAGAATCTGATGGTCAAGACCTGTGATGCGGTCGTAGTTTGTGTAGTTATCAATTATAAAGCACACTCTGTCTATAATTTCAGGGTCGATGTTGTTTGCGACAAGAAGTGTGCGGGCACAGTCGCTTGTTCTGGCTTTGTACAGGTCCAACTCGTCAATATCGCATACAAGAGAGGCTATCTCCAAGTACTCCTGAGTGATGCTCGGGAGTTTTTCGAGTTCGCCGATAGTTTTTGCGAGAGTGTATACTCTGACAAAATGCTGGACTTTCTGTTCGTTACAGTTGCAGTGGTTTTTCATCGCCATAGCGACTATATCAATGTTTTGATTCATACTTAAATTCCTTAATCTTTTTTCTTATATGGGCAAAGGTCTTGTCCTCGCCTTGTTCTTTGAGCATCAGTAGCAGCTGCTCTAAGGTGTCAGAGGTGTTCTTGTGAATCAGTGGTTCACGTCTGTGCTTAGCCGCCATGAAGTAGTTGTATGCGCTTGCGTCTGTGTAGTTTTCGCCCTGATATATTTTGCTTGCGGCAACTCTGTCGCAGAACATCTCGACAATGTAGTTGTAGGGCATTTGTACAGGTGTCATAAAGCCTTTGTGCTGTGGGGAGTAGTCACGCCAGTACTCAAAGTGGTGGCGGTTTCTGCCCATATGGTGCATCCAGGCCTTTGAGTAGCCGTGCGCTTCTCTTTCAAAGTCGTTAGGGCTACGAGTGCCCTGGTAGTGCTTTGCACCTGATATAAACTCAGTGGGCGAGTACTTTGACAGGTCGTGTAGTAGTCCTTGCCACAGTATGCCTGCCTTGTAGCAGTTTTTGATTACTTCGTGGCGGTGCTTTGTTATGGTTTTAAAATGTGCAAGCGCTTTGTTCATATTGGTCAACCTTTTTGCTACTTTAGCCTGATGTCGATAACAAAAACTCTAAAGTAGCTTTTGTGCAGATTTGTTTATACACGATAATTATACAATTAACAAGAGTAAAACACAATATGGTTTTGGGATAAAAATAAAATCATCCGCACTATAAGCACGGATGATTTGTTAGTGTAAAACTTAGCTGTTATATGTAAGTGACACAACACATTCGACATGGTTTGTGTGAGGGAACATATCGACAGGCTGTGCCTTGTGTGCCGTGTAGCCGTGCTTTGTCAGATAAGCTATATCTCTGCCTTGGGTTTCGACATTGCAGGAGATGTAGACTATCCTGTTTATCTTCATATCACAAAGAGCGTGCAAAAACTCTTTGCTACAGCCTGCACGAGGTGGGTCTACAAAGGCTACATCGATTTTTGTGTCAGAATTTCTGAGCTCTTTGATGTAGTCTGTAGCATCGGCACAGATGAAATCAATGTTTTGTATGCCATTCAGCTTTGCGTTTGTCTTGGCGTCTATGATAGCATCTTTGTTTGACTCTACGGATAGTACACGCTTTGCCTTGTCGCTTGCACAGATGCCGATAGTGCCTACTCCGCAGTAGCTGTCGAGCACTACCTCGTTGCCCCTAAGTGATGCAAACTCTATAGCGGTGCTGTAGAGTGTCTCTGTCTGAACAGGGTTAATCTGATAAAACGACTGAGGGGAGATAACAAAGGTTTTATCAAGCAGAGTGTCCTTTATCTTGCCGTTGCCGTAGAGTATGTCCTGAGTTTTGCCTATAAATAGTTTTTTGCTGTCTTTGCTGACAGTTGTGACTACTGTGGTTATGTCAGGGTGTTTCTTTATAAGTGCAGAGACAAAGGTTTTTTTGGCAGGAAATACAGGGTCGATACCGTTTAGTATGACCATAATCTCGCCGCTTTTTCTGCCCTCTCTGATGACAACACTTTTTAGAAAGCCTTTGCCCGTATACATATCGTAGGGTGGTATCTTGAAGCTCTTTATCAAAGCACACAGGGTGCAAAAAATCTCGTTTGCGACACTTGAGTGGAGCTTGCACGAGCGTGTTTTGACGATACTCTTTGTGCTTGATTTGTACAGTCCCCAGGATATGGATTTGTCACGCTCTCGCTTGAATACCGCCTGTGCTTTGTTGCGGTAATTGAAGGGTGAGTCCATACCTATGATAGAGTTTATTTTGCAAAATTTTGACAGGTGTTTTCTGCATTTGTTTTCTTTCAGATGTAGTTGCTCTTTGTAGGATAAGTTATTGAGTTGACAGCTGTTGCATTTTTTTGCGACAGTACAGTTTAGCAGGGTATCCATAGTTTGTCCTCTGTGTGATTCTTCTTAATATGTCATATTGTATCACATATAGGGCGGGTTTTGCAATTTCAAGAAATTATCACTTGATAAATATATGCATTGACTATATAATTAAGCTATGAAAGAGTTTAAAGTAATGAGAAGTCGTAGGCACAGACGCTCGTACAGCTACTACAGCACTCATTGGACAACTGCAAAACGCACAGTTGACATCAAGCGGATACTGCTCATAGCATTGGCGGTTGTTATTTCGCTTGTTACGGTGTTCTCTGTGTATACCTTGTGTACAGTTGACCTGTTTTCTTCTGTAGATAGTGACGCTGACGTTGTGCCGTGCGTTATCGAAAATGAGCAGGTTGCTCGACTTACAATTAAAAATGGTGATATGCGGATAATCAGCGTTGATGTAGACGAGGACCAGTTTGATAATGTCGAGTTTTCGTCTGATAACACCGATGTGCTCACAGTAGATGCAGGTGGCAGAATTGACGCAAAAAGCGAGGGCGAGGCGACTGTCACAGCACAGTGCAGAGATTTCTTTGGTCAATGTGTTGTTACTGTCAATAAAAGTCAGAAGCAAAGCTCTGATGAGTACACCTCTGCTATAGTTGCAAATACTGAGATTCTCGACAAAAATAAAAAGGACGGTTCAAAAAATCCGTACAAAATTCAGGTTAACCGCAACACAAACACAGTCACAGTATTTACCTATGACGACAGGGGTAAGTACACCGTGCCTGTGCGTGCTATGATATGCTCCTGTGGTGAGATGACACCTGAGAATATTACTCCTACAGGTACATATTCTGTGTATCTGAAGAGCAGATGGCATGCGCTGTTTTCGGATGTTTACGGACAGTATATCACGGGATTTAGCGGACATTATCTGTTCCACTCTGTGCCTTATACTGACACTTTACAGGACACCTTGAAGACAGATGAGTTTAATAAACTCGGCACTAATGCATCGCAGGGCTGTGTGAGAATGCTTGTCAGCGATGCAAAGTGGATATATGATAATTGTGATTATGAAACTGAGGTCGAGGTTATAGACAAGAAAGAGAGCGCAGACCCTCTGTCAAGACCTGAGGTTATCAAGATAGATGGAAGTATCAAGTGGGACCCTACTGACCCTGCTAAGAAAAATCCATACAAGGATATGCTGCCTGTTATAAAAGGTGCAAAGAAGCAGACAGTAAATAAGGGCGAGGCCTTTGATATGCTAAAAGGTATTACGGCAATAGATAGCTGTGGCAACGATATAACCGACACAATAGAAGTGATAGGTAATGTGGTCACAACAAAAGAAGGCAAGTACAAAGTGACATATAAGGTCACAGATACGATAGGAAAAGAAGCCGAAAAAACAATTGTAATTACAGTAAAATAGCAAATAAAAAAGAGGCATCTGTTATACAGGTGCCTCTTTTAGTTTTTCAAAAATTATTCTACAAAGCCTGCAGATGTATCAGGCTGAGCGTCTGACTCTTGTGCTACTGCCGTATCAGGGGTAGCCTCGTCAGCAGTTGCCTCGCTTAAAATGAACATATACTCTATAAGGTGGTAGATGTTGTCCTCAAGTGATGTGCCCATACGCTCAAACTCTGATTTTTTCAGGTTATATATATTGCCTTGTGTGAGAGCTGTCATATTTGAGAGAGTGTCGTTGGACTGAAGTATCTCGAGCACTGATTTGTCATCGCAGATGATGTATGATGGAGTGCTGAGTCTAAGTTGTTCTATATCAACCAAAGCCTCTTCTTGTGCAGAGAATACGTTTGTTGCACCGCAGTAAGAGAACAACTTGTACTCTAAAGAATCTTTTGTCAGGGTGCACAGGTCGCCGTTTTCATCAACATACAGGTAGCATACTGTTTTGATTATATCATTAGGAACGGCGCTCTTGAAGGTTTTGAGTGTATCAAACAGCTCTGTGTATGAGCTCTCACCCTGAGTCTTGCCGGTGATGTTGCCACCTAATATTGTGCCTAAGTCTATATATGTGGCCTTGAGCTCGTCATAGGTTGTAGGTGTTTCCATAGTGATAGTGGTGATGCCTTGTTCGCTAAGCTTTGCTTTTGCATCGTCAGACAGCTCGTTACTTGCAATTACCAAGTCGGTCTCGTAGCTGAGTATGGAGTCGATGTTAGGCTCTTTTGCTGTGCCTACGATAGGGACAATAGATAAAAACTCCTGATCTGTCTCGAGGTCTCTGCCGACCATTTTGACATCATAGCCGATATATGAGATGATGTCAGCAAGATCGTCGCTTAGCACAACGATGTTCTGAGGCTCTTGCTCTATAGTTACATCACCGTATACTACGGGATACTCGCCGTTTGACTCGTCTTTGCATGAGCATAGAGTAAGAGTTATACCGAGTACTAAGCACAGGCAAAGTACTATTGATAATAATTTTTTGAACATATTATGACCCTCCATAATAATACTTTATGCTATTATTCTACAAAATTTGCAGTAGATAGTCAAATAAATAGCGTAAAGTTTACGAATATTTAAAATATTTAAAAAAATTCAAAAAAAGTCTTGCATTTTTAAAATAGTGGTGATATAATAGCAAAGTCGCTTGAGCGACACATAGTTGGTGTCGATGACGCAGGGGGTCCACCCGTTCCCATCCCGAACACGGAAGTTAAGCCCTGTAGTGCCGATGATACTTGGCTGGTGACGGCCCGGGAAAATAGGAAGATGCCAACACCTAAAGAGGCTTCCACCCAATAGGGTGGTTGTTTTTTTTTGCAAAAAATGGGAAAAAAGAAACCGTACAGTTTTTAGCATTACTGTACGGTTTTATTTTTTATTCTTCTAATCTGTATACCTTGATACTGACTTTGTCGCCTTCTTTGTAGTTTTCAAGGATATTGTATATATCCGAGAAAGAGGTGACGGGCTCGCCGTCAATTTCTGTGATTATGTCGGACTTTCTGATGTCAGTATTATCAAACGGACCGTCCTCTATGATATCAGCGATGAGGATGCCGTATGGTACTGAGTAGCTCTGTGCTAAGTCGTAGTCTACTGCGATACCTGAGATGCCTATCATCACTCTGTTTTGTACATAGCCGTAGTGGATAAGGTCGTTTACTATATCTACTACAACAGAGCTTGGAATAGCAAAGCCCATACCCTCATAATCAGAAGATGTTATCTTTGCTGTATTGATACCGATAACCTGTCCGTAGATATTGCACAACGGACCACCGCTGTTGCCGGGATTTATCGGAGCATCTATCTGGATAAATTTGACTGTTGTATCAAGCTCTATTTCACGATTCAGTGCAGATACGATACCCTTGGTAAGAGAGTTCTGGAAATTAGAACCGCCGGGGTTGCCTATAGTTATGATGTCCTGACCAATCTCTACAAGAGAAGAGTCACCGAACTTTACGGGGGTGAGGTCCTTTGCGTTTATCTTGAGTACAGCAAGGTCTGTTCGTGAGTCGTAGCCGACAATATCAGCCTCGTACTCTTCGCCTGTGCTCAGGGTGATGTATACACGATATGCCTTGCAGTCGCCAATGATGTGGCTGTTGGTTGCTATATAGCCGTCTTTTGTGATGATTACACCTGTGCCCTCGCTGAGTATGTCCTCAGCATTGTCGGTTTTTTCATCATAGTAGCACTGGATAGCAACTACGCTTTTTTCGATAGTATCAAAGGATGACTTTGCTGTATATTTGTCAGATGAACGGTCTTTTGGCAGGCTGTTGATAGTTATGTCCGTGACATTTTTGTCGGCTTTGTAGGAGTTGTCGATTCTGTCGCCTGTTTTCTCCTGAGTGGCACCGTCATCAGCCTGTAGGGTTATCTCTTCTTCGATATACTCTCCGCTGTAGTTGTTAGCACCAAAGTTAAAATTGTAGTAGTCATCGTCATAGTAGTCGTCATAGTAGTAATCATCGCCACTGTAATAATCCCAGTCATCATAGTAGCCGTTGTTGTAATCATCTACATAGCTGTCGAGAGGGTTAGAGCCCGACTGTGTGTTGTCAGAGACAAGGTTTGATGCACAGCTGACACAGAAGGCTATGATAAAGAAAACAAGCAGACCGATGATGATACCTATAAACACCTTTGTGCCTGTTGGAAGCTTCTGCTTAGGTGGTTTGATAGGAGAAGGCATAGGGTTTGTATAAGGGGCACCTGTCGGATACGGATTTTGCTTAGCATATGGGTTTGTGTTGTAGATGTTCTGATTATCAGAGTAAGGAGCCTGTGGTTTAGGCTGAGTATATGGCTGACTCTGGTAATTGTTGTATCCGTAATATGTGGTAGGATTATTGTGCTGAGCATTTGGTGCTGTGTATGGTTGATTAGGATACACAGGTGGCATTGGTGCTCGGTTGTTATATACAGGTGGCTGTGGTGGTGCGTACTGAGGTGGCTGATTATACACAGGTGTGTGGTGGGCAGGTTGATTATTGTACGGGCTACCTGCTTGCACGTAGTTTTCCTTGATATACTGTGTGTTATCGGCAACGGGAGTATTAGAGTCGCACGGGGCAGCATTCTCCTGAGCAATGTCTTGTGTTGTTATGTCATCGTTTTGCTCAACGATAGAATCATACTCGTCAAAAAGGTTGTTTTCGTTCATTAGTTATCCTCCGTTGTGGGTTTTGCTGTAGTTTCGATATATTTGCTCTTTTGATCCTTTTCGGATTGGGTAGCTATAGTCGGCAGATTAAAGGTGAAGCGACAGTAGTTGTCGGGTTCGGACTCGACAAATATATAGCCACCATGTAAAAGCATAATTGATTTTGTGATGAAAAGTCCAAGTCCCATACCTTTTTTGTCTACACTGCGACTTTTGTCTGTCTTGTAGAATCTGTCAAAAACATAGCGGATATCTTCAGGAGGTATGCCCGGGCCGCTGTTTTCGATAGATACTGATATATCGTAGCGGGTTTTTTCGGTAGAGAACAGGATGTAGCCGTTCTGATTTGTGAATTTGACAGCGTTCTCTATGAGGTTGTATATAACCTGATACATCAGGTCAGGGTCAGCATTGACAGAGAGCATTCTGAAATTCTCAAGTCCTCTTATCTCTATGTTTTTCTCTACTATTTTTTGCTCAAAGCTTGCTAAAATATTGATGAGAATAGAGGATAGCTCAAAGTCCTGACGGGATAGCTTGAGCTCGCCGTTGTCTATTCGTGACAGAGAGAGCATTGACTGCACAAGTCGTGACAGACGCTTGACTTCGTTTGATACTATCTTCATATAGTGGCTGTGACGGCTTTCGTCTATTGTGCCGTCAAGCATACCGTCTATAAAGCCTGCGATAGTTGTCATAGGAGTTTTGAGCTCGTGAGATACGTTAGCGATAAAGCTTCGGCGCATACCCTCGCTGGCTGACAGAGAGTCTGCCATATGGTTGAACGCTTTAGCAAGCTGTGCTACTTCGTCCTCTCCTTGTACTTTTACTCGTACAGAGAAGTCGCCTGTGGCGATTTTTTTTGCGGCGTTTGACATCTGTCTGAGAGGTCTCGCCATATTATAGCTTAAAATACCGATTAATACGATGCCTATGAGCATAGTTATGAAAGCGGCAGACAAGAATAGCTTCATAACGGACATAGTAAGTCCTGATACAAACTCTGACTTTGTTGATACAAAGCAAAATGCGACAATACCCTCGCCTGATGGGGTTTGTGCCCTGATAGGAATACCTGCTGTGTAGTAGGTGCTCTGATACAGGTCGTTCATCGTGCCAAACTCAAAGAATTCGCCTGATGCGGTTTTGCCCAAAATCTCGTTTGATATAGGTTGAGTCAGGTCTATAGGGTCAGTTGTCTGTGTGTAAAATTGTATGTAGCCTGTGTTGCTCACTACGAAAATATGTGAGTCTGTACTTTTTGCGATGGTAGCAATAGTTACTGTGAACAGGTTTTCGTCCTCTACAACAAGAGTGCGTGTCAGCTCGTCATAGTAAGAGGACTGAGTTATAACGTCAGCAATTAGGTTTGCGTTTTCGACAAGGTTCTGCTCTTTCTCGTTTTCCCAGTAATTTGCAACAGAAAACAGCATAGTTACGCCCAAAGATATGAGGCTTACCAAAACGATAAGTAAGCTGACAAAAAGATATTTCTGAAAAATCGAGCGGCGTAACTTAAACGCCGGCAGTTTAATTTTTGACTTCAAATTTGTAGCCTACTCCCCAGACGGTTCTTAGTTCCCATTTGTCAGAAACACCGTCAATTTTTTCTCTGATTCGCTTAACATGAACATCTACTGTACGGCTGTCACCGTAGTATTCAAAGCCCCACACCTGATCGAGTAGCTGATCACGGGTGTACACTTTGTTTGGGTTGCTTGCAAGATGATATAAAAGCTCCATCTCCTTAGGAGGTGTATCAACAGCCTCGCCGTTGACTTTGAGCTCGTAGTTTGTGAGGTTTATGGAGAGCTTGTCCCAGTTGACCTCTTTGATAGACTCTTCGTCTGTAGAGCTTGTGCGTCTGAGTACAGCTCGCACACGGGCTACTACTTCTTTCGCTTCAAACGGCTTGACAACGTAGTCATCGGCACCAAGCTCGAGACCTAAAATCTTGTCAAAAACCTCGCCTTTTGCTGTAATCATAATGATAGGGCAGTCAGAGGTCTTGCGTATTTCTCTGCACACCTGCCAGCCGTCAAGCTTAGGTAGCATTATGTCGAGCAGAATAAGATTCGGCTGCTCTTTGTTGAACATAGCTACAGCCTGCTCGCCATCGTTTGCGATAACTGTTGAGAAGCCCTCTTTCTCTATGTATAGTCTCAGCAGTTCGCAGATGTTTATATCGTCATCAACAATAAGAATTTTTCCTGTATTCATAAAATTCCCTCCGATACATATTATATCAAGAATAATTATAATACAAATAATAGCATAAAAGTGAACAAATTAAAAACAAACCGTGTAAAAATTTTTAAAATCTGTAAAAAGCAAAGGCTGCCCTTTTGGACAGCCTTTTGTAATTTCATAAAAACTCAGGCTTAGGGGTAAGTCGTGAGTTATTTGAGTTTGTTGAATGTATCGATAAAGCTATCGATAACATACTGAGCCTCTTCGTCTGTGATAACAGAGTTCATAGGGAGGGTCAGCTGATTTTTGTGCTGGTCATAAGCGTTAGGATAATCAGCTATATCAAAGCCTCTTGACTTGTAAGCTGTGAGCATTGGCAAAGGCTTGAAGTGGACATTGCAGGCAACACCTTTCTTCTTCATTTCTTCGAAGAAAGCGTTGCGGTAATTGCTGTCTTTGCCTATAAATCTGACAAAATACAAGTGGCCGCTTGACAGGTGGTCATCGCCACAGTGGTCAAGCACCTGAATAGGCAGGTCCTTGAATGCCTCGTTGTAGCGTCTGATAAGCTCGTGGCGGCGATAGAGCATTCTCTCGTAGCGCTTGAGCTGACCAAGTCCCATAGCTGCTAAAATATCAGGCATATTGCACTTGTACTGAGTGTCAACAACATCGTACTCCCATGATGCGCCCTTGTTCTTTGCGAAAGCATCTTTGGTCTGACCGTGAAGTGTCATCAGCATAAATTTCTTATATATTTCGTTGGAGTCGATGCCCGGAATCTCCTTCCAGGTAGCAGCACCGCCCTCGGCTGTGGTCATATTTTTGACAGCGTGAAAACTGAAATTTGTGAAATCGGCGATTTCGCCAGCCATCTTGCCACCTCGTTGAGCACCGAATGCATGGGCTGCGTCACTGATAACAATGACTCTGCCAAGTGCAAGCTGGATAGGGTTATCCGATGGTCTGAAGATGTCACGCTTTTTCTCTACTATCTCAAAAATCTTGTCATAGTCACAAACAACACCTGCGATATCAACAGGGATAATAGCCTTGGTTTTTTTGTTGATAGCCTTTTCGACCAGGCTATAGTCCATCTCATAGCTGTCTTTTTGGCAGTCGATGATAACCGGTGTTGCACCTACGTGATAGATGATAGATGCAGACGCTGTGTATGTGTATGCAGGTACAATAACCTCGTCTCCGGGGCCGATACCTAAGATACGCAGAGTCATCTCGGCACAAGCGGTCTGTGATGACAGGCACACAGCCTTCTGGGTGTTGCTCATCATAGCGATTTTCTGTTCAAAAAGCTTGGTCTTTGGGCCGGTTGTTATCCAGCCGGACTTCAGGGTATCGACAACCTCGTCAATTTCGTCCTGTGTGATATCAGGAGGTGAGAAAGGAATGTTCATCATAGTATAATCTCCTAAAACTCTTAGTGATATTATGTCACTAATTCCATTAAATACCACTATGATTATACTACTTTTTTTAGTCAAAGTAAAGAGGGAGTTGCTATCTTAGAAAGAGCGCTTTGTAAACAAGCAAAAAACGGCAAAAAACCTGAGTTTTCAGCCGTTTTTGTGCGCATTGTTAAGAGTTGCTTGAGAGCTTTGAGTATTTTTCTTTGGTTGCTTTTCCGCCACGTATGTGACGCTCCTCCTTGTTTATATCAAGCACCTTGCGGACCTCTTTGTAAAGGGAGGGGTTGATGTTTTTGAGGCGGTCGCTGACATCCTTGTGCACGGTGCTTTTGCTGATGCCGTACTTTTTTGCTGCAAGACGCACCGTGGCGTTTGTTGATGCTATGTATCTGCCTAAGGTGACGGCTCTTTGCTCTACATTTCCTCTCATATAAAAACCTCCGAGTAGTTGTGGTAATTTATATGAGATTATGTTGATTTATATGACAAATAAGAGCTTTTGAAATAGACTTTGCGGCAAGCACAATTGTGACAAAAATGCAAGAGAAAGTTACTACTTAGATAATTTTGTTGACTCAAACTTCGTAGTGTACTATAATTATTGCGTATAAGTATGTAAAAATTTGCGTTTAGATAAAGAGATGATTGTATGTTGAAATTTAATTTCAGAAAGATTTTGCTGATGATTGCCGATGCTATTTTAATAGCGACAGCAGCGTTGGTATCAAACTCGATTATATCGCTTTACTGCGTATTGACAAAAATACCGATGAAGCTATATGTTGTCAATGATATACGAGTCTTGTGGATAATTTTACTCAATGTATTGTTTGTGTTCTTTGCGTTATTTATCTGCGGTGCGTATTCAAGAGTTTGGAAGGACTTTGATAAGAGCGATTATCTGCGTTGTGTTGTAGGTGTTACTATCGGTCTGGCACTTGGAATGGGTTTTGCATATTTTGCAGGAAAATGGGTGCAGCCGATTTTCCATCTCGTTAACTACATCGTGTCGTTAGGCTGTATACTTTTGTTTAGGTTTGTATTTAAGAAAACCTTTAACAAGCTGATAGAAGTAGGTCGCTCTGAAAACTACGAGAGGACTCTGATAGTCGGTGCAGGACAGGCTGCAAGAATTATTCTGACAGATATTGATAATGCCCGCACTAATCCGGATAACCCGTCAAGAAACCTGATGCCTGTATGCCTTGTTGATGACGATGTCTCAAAGGTTGGCAGCAAGGTGATGGGAATAGAAGTTGTAGGCGGTACTAATGAGATACCGAGAATTTGTAAAGATTACAAGATAGAGCTCATACTTTTTGCTATTCCGTCATGTACAGAGGAGGAGCGCAAGGATATTATGACCTTGTGTTCTAAAACTGACTGCAAAATTAAGGTTGTACCTTATCTAAGTCAGCTTTTCTTTGATGAATCTGATCCACAGTTGCTCAATCAGGTCAAGGATATCAGGATAGAAGATTTGCTCGGCAGAGATCCTATCACCTTTGACAAAGAAGAAATACGCAAGTTTATTGAAAACAAGGTATGTATGGTCACAGGTGGCGGTGGTTCTATCGGTTCGGAGCTTGTGCGTCAGATTGCAAAGTATAATCCTAAGCAGGTTATCATTGTAGATATATATGAGAACAACGCATATGATATTCAGCAGGAACTGAAAATTGAGTATGATGACAGGCTTAATTTGGTCACTCTGATAGCATCGGTGCGTGATTACGATAAGCTTGAGTGTATATTCAAGGAATACAAGCCACAGGTAGTGTTCCACGCTGCAGCTCACAAGCATGTTCCGCTGATGGAGACTTCTCCTGCAGAGGCTGTTAAGAATAACATATTTGGCACATGGAATATGGTTACTCTGGCAGAGCTGTACAGGACTGAGAAATTTGTAATGATTTCTACAGACAAAGCGGTTAACCCGACTAATGTTATGGGTGCAACCAAGAGATGCTGTGAGATGATAGTTCAGTACAAGTCACAAAGTGGCTCTGAGACTGAGTTTGTAACTACACGATTTGGTAATGTTTTGGGCTCTAACGGCTCGGTGATTCCGCTGTTCAGACGTCAGATAGAGTCAGGCAAGCCTGTCACAGTAACTCATCCTGATATTATCCGTTACTTTATGACTATACCGGAGGCTGTGTCGCTTGTGCTTCAGGCAGGTGCTATGGCTCATGGTGGTGAGATTTTTGTGCTTGATATGGGCGACCCTGTCAAAATAACAACACTTGCTGAAAATCTAATCAGAATGTATGGCAAGGTTCCGTATAAAGATGTTGAAATTAAGTTTACGGGACTCAGACCCGGAGAGAAATTGTTTGAGGAACTTCTGATGGATGAGGAAGGACTTGAATCGACAGATAACAAGAAGATTTTCATTGGTAATCAGATAGATATTGACCCGCAGATGCTTTTGTCAAAGCTTGAGATTCTGCAGGGTTATGCTGAGAAAAATGATAACGAAAAGACAGTAGATATGCTGTCTGACATAGTACCTACTTTTAATCATAAGACTAACAGCTAAGAGGGATTTTATGAAGATATTACTTACCGGCGGTGCCGGATATATCGGTAGTCACACTTGTGTCGAACTGTTGAACGCAGGATATGAGGTTGTTGTAGCAGATAATTACTACAACTCTTGTCCTGAGGTTTTCGAAAGAATTAAGCAGATAACAGGCAAAGATGTACAGTTCTATCAGATAGATGTAGCTGACAAAAAAGCGCTGACTAAGCTTTTTACAGAGTGCAGTATTGATGCGGTCGTGCATTTTGCAGGATACAAGGCTGTGGGTGAGAGTGTAGAAAAGCCAACGATGTATTATAGAAACAACATCGACACTACGCTCACCTTGCTTGAGACAATGAAAGAGCACGGTATAAATAAGCTGGTGTTCAGCTCGTCTGCTACAGTCTACGGTGTACCTCATGGCAAAGCGCTTGTGGAGACTATGCCGACATCTTGTACTAATCCATACGGATGGACCAAGCTGTTTAACGAGCAGATTCTGACAGATGCCTGCAAGGCAGATGATGAGCTGAGTGTAGTGTTGCTCAGATATTTTAACCCTATAGGAGCACACGAGAGTGGACTGATAGGTGAGAGCCCTAACGGTATACCTAATAATCTCATGCCGTACATAACTCAGGTGGCTGTCGGCAAGAGAGAGAGGCTCGGAGTTTTTGGCAATGATTATGATACTCATGATGGCACAGGAGTAAGAGATTATATTCATGTTGTAGACCTGGCTCTTGGTCATATCAAAGCTATAGAATATATGGAAAACCACAGTGGTGTAGAGGTGTTTAATCTTGGTACCGGTGTGGGGTATAGTGTGCTTGATATTGTTAACACCTTCTCTGCTGTGAATGGTGTTGAGATACCATATCAGATACTTGATAGACGAGCAGGTGATGTGGCTACGCTTCTTGCGGATCCATCAAAGGCCAACCGTGAGCTTTCTTGGAGTGCTAAGTATGGGCTCGAAGAAATGTGTAGAGATTCATGGAATTGGCAGAAGAATAACCCTGACGGATATAAGGAATAAAGCGATTTTTTGGCAGTACAACTACGGTTTAGTTGTACTGCTTTTTTTCGTTTATTAAGCGTATGTTTTTGCATATTATAAGTATATTATATTTATTTCTTATATTTGTTTAGTTTTGATTGACACAATATGTATTTTATAGTAGAATTAGAAAAGATTATGGGGTAATAGACTATCATGGTTTTTGAAGCATTTTATATGTGATAATTCTTAGGAATATTCAGGATAATTCTTGTGTTTCGCACAGGTTTTTTGTATCTGCTGTAGCTGAGTATAGCAATGCCTCGAAAACTGATGGTGTGCACTTTGCTTTTTCACTCAGAAAAGAGCCGGTGTTGCAAGAATTGAGAAGGAAGAATTTAACAAATATATCGGGGTAACCCGATTTGCGTAAAGGTAATTTTGATGAACAACTTACAGAGAGAATATGACAAGTGGATATTTAAAGGGTTGACAATTCAGGAAATGTTGATGTCTTTTGCTATAGTTGCATCTGTGTTGTCTTTTTGTCCTAATGCTACTATATCAAGAATATGCTCAGTGATTATGTATGGCTTGTGGGGTGCTGTAGCTTTTTTGCATATTCTGGCAAATAACCTGAGGGTTAATTATGTAATCGCATGGATGGCGTTTGTCTACATTTTTATGTACATATTTGTTAACGCTATGTATTTGCACGGGATTTATAGAACTAACGGACTCGGGCAGTCGGGTTTTTTAATTTATTGCATTGCTTTTTATTTTGTCGGATATAATATGTCGATTGACAGAAGAAAACAACTGACTAATTTGATTATATGGTCTTTTGTTGTTGCACAGGCTATATTTACTGTGCTTGTGTTCTTTTTGCTTAAGGACGAAGAGTCCGAGGCGAAGAATATGACCGGTCAAGTGCTTGGCGTAGGTATAGTTTTTGAGGCTTTATTAATACCTCGATTAGCAAAGAGTGTGCCTGTTAAGATATTGGGTTTTGTGTTTGCGGGCTTTGCGATTATGACTTTGTTTAATTTGCATTCAAGGACTCCTTTTATAGCTATCTTTATTATTTTTATCTTTATGTTTTTTGAAAAGAAGCGTCCGATATATGCGTACTTTTTGCTTGCTATTTTAGTGGTATCGGCATATATCTTTGTTTTTCATACAGCAACAGGACAGGAGATGTTTCAGGAGTTTATTGTTGGTGACCAGAGTGTAGATACAAGCGATGGACTTACCTCGGATGCTGTGCTAAGCGGTAGACCAAGTCTTTATAAAGAGTCTATGGAGGATTTTTTTGAGCATCCTCTGGTAGGTCTTGGCAATTGGGCGTATATTGATAACTTTATTATAAACGCACTGAGAACAGGTGGACTTGTGACAGGAATACTGTTGTTGCCTTTTGTTTATGGTAAATTATTTCAGGCGATTTTCGGGTATAAGAAGCTACGAGAAAAATTCAGCGGTGACAAATCGATATCGACTTTATTTGCGTTAACCAGATATCTGTGCATATTTTTCTTCGTAATTTCACTTATGGAGGGTTATCCGCCACTTGGCCCGGGATCATCGGCGTTTTTGTTGTGGATAGTTCTGGGAGTCAAAGACTCGTTTGTTCGTCAGTTGAGTAATAAGCGATACGTTATAGAATCAGGAGATGTTTATGAGCAAGCCTAAGGTTTCGGTTATTGTACCGGTTTATAATGCACAGGACAGATTAGCTGTTTGTGTTGACAGCATACTTAGTCAGAGCTGCTCTGATTTTGAGTTGATACTTGTCAATGACGGCTCAAAGGACAACAGCCTGTTAATCTGCAACGAGTATGCTCAAAAAGACAGCAGAGTAATCGTAGTAGATAAAGAAAACAGCGGTGCAGGCGAGACAAGAAACGCAGGACTTGATAAAGCGCAGGGTGAGTATGTAGTCTTTGTGGATGCTGATGACTCGATAGATCATAGCGCTCTTGAAAAATTACTGCAACTGATAACTGCTGATGAAGATATCGATATGGTGTGCTGTAATCATTACATAGAATTTGCAGATAGTGGAGACAAGACGTTTAACGAGAAGATGAACATAGACGGGGACTTCTGTGTATATGATGACAAGGCACAGGCTCTGTATATTATGGAAGAGGTCAGAAGCTTCTGCTATCCTTGGAACAAGATCTTCAAAAGAGAGATTATACAGGCGAACAATATCCGTTTTGAAAAACAGTTTGTTACAGGAGAGGATTTAGACTTTGTTATCAAGTACTATTATCACGTTCGCAAGGTAGTGCTTACAAATACACCGCTGTATGTATATTACAAAGACGGAGTAGGCTCGTTGTGCGCAAGATATAAGAAGGACTTATACAGTATGGTTGTTGAGTTATCAGACAGACGCTACAGGCTGTTTTGTGCTTTAGGTATGGATGAAAACGAAAAATATATGGAGCTTTACGGTAAGACTCATATAGAATATCTGCACTCATGCATTCCGAATATGTACAGAAAAAATTCAAACTTAAGTCTCAAAGAAAAGGTACAGCAGATGAAAGCTATCTTTGATGACGAGGGACTTAGTAAATATATGGGTAGTTACTCAGAAAGCGATAAGCTGTCCAAAGTATTTAAGAGTTTGTATGTAAAAGGAAACCCGAGGTTAGCTGTCTGTGTATATTCGATGATGTTTTTTGTCAGAAACAATATGAGTTCAATTTATCAAAAGCTTAGAAAGTAAGATGATTATGGAAAACAACACAAAGCCGAAAATCAGTATAGTCTGTAATGCTTTTAATCAAGAGAAATATATAGCACAGGCGCTCGATAGCTTTCTGATGCAAGAAACTACTGTACCGTTTGAGATACTTGTGCATGATGATGCATCTACAGATTCAACTGCAGATATCATAAGAGAATATGAGAAGAAGTATCCTGATATCATAAAGCCTTTATATCAGACAGAAAATCAGTATTCGCAGGGTGTGTCTATTACTCCTCAGATTCAGCTTAAAAGAGCGCAGGGTGACTACATAGCGTTTTGTGAAGGTGACGATTACTGGACAGATAAGAATAAGCTACAGATTCAGTATGATTTTATGCAGAAAAACGAACAGTATAGTATCTGTTGTCATGCATACAGCATGGTTGATAAAGAGGGTAATATACTGCAGGATAGATATGACTTTGACAGTGATACGGCTGTACCGATGAAAAAGCTCATCGGCAACCAGCTTGAAGTACCACATTTTGCTACTATTTTTATCAGACGTGAGTGTCTTAGTGGATTGGGTAGCAGTTTCTTGGGTGCAGGGTACTCTGATATGATAATCCGTCTGTACTGTGCCGCACAAAAAGAGATTTATTATCTTAACAAGAACATGTCTTGTTATCGAAGATTTACTGAAAACTCGTGGACAGTAAGGGTAGGCTTGGATAAAGAGAAATTCTTAAGCCACAGAAAAGAGAAGATAGACTTTTTGAAGGCATATGATGAATATACCGAAAAAAAGTATGAAGATATAATTGAGAGTGAAATTGATTTTCGAAGCTTTGAAATAGCAATATACGAAGGAAGATATAAGGACGCCAAGAAAGCACGATGTTTTTCTAAGACTTCACTCAAGAGAAAAGTAGGCATCTATGCAGGCTGTATATTCCCAAGGCTGACTTATTGCTTGCAGGAGCGTCACAGATAAGCTTTGATGGTTAATGACTCACAGTTGAAAGGGTTATATAATGACAAAGACTATGAATCTATCGCAAAAACTGAATAAACTTGCTGATAGCAGAGTTTTATTGTTTGTGCTTTGGCTTGTGCTTGTGCTGTTTCGCTTGCCTTTTGTTGACAAGGGAATAGACTATACCGATACGGGTTTTAGCCTTACAAACTATATGGAAGCTTTTGGCGGGATAGGTATCGATGGAATAGGGACTTTTCTGACAAAAATAACGGGTGGAATTATTTATGAGATTTTGCCCTCTCATCAGCTTCTGATTTTCAGAGTGATGTACTGGGTGATGCTGGTTCTGATAGATGTATGCACATATCTGATATTCAGAAAATTCTTGAAGCCTGTGTACATATTGATTTCACTTATTGCATACGGTTTTCTGTCGATAGGTGGAGAGATGCTGTACAGCTACTATCCGCTGACAAAGCTGATACTGGTAGTCGCCATAGGTCTGATGCTATATTCACTCAAGAGTAATAAGAATATATGGATGTTTATATCAGGTCTTTTGTGTGGAATTAACGTTTTTGTGCGTTTGCCTAATGTGCTGTTTTGTTCACTTATATTCTGTATTATCGCTTATGGTGTATGGACTAAAACCGAGAAGAAAATAATAATCAAACAAGCATTGTGGTATTTTGTCGGTGCTGTGGGCGGATGCCTTTTAGTGCTTTTAGCTATGATTTTATATATGGGTTTTGATCAGGTTGTCAGCAGTCTGATGTCCTTTATGAATATGGCGTTGGGCACAACAGGCTCTGATTTTGTGAATTTTTTAGGTATAGAAGAAGCCGGCGGACACTCTATATTTGACTCTGTAAAAGTAGTAGTATATCAGGCGTTTATCGCTGTTAAGCATATGGTTATCTTTGGTGTACCAATGCTTGTGGTTGCCTTTTTGTTTGGTAAATTAAGAAGGGTTGGCAACAGATTTGTCTGTGTACTTTCAACGGTGCTACTGTTAATAGCAGAAGTTGCTATTATCGTGATTTTTAAATCAAACTTTGGACGCAGTCTTATGTATATACAGGCAGTATGTACACTGGCAGTATCGCTCTTTATGATTTTTGCGATGAAGGGCAGAGCACCGCATCACAGATTGATGTACTTAATCACATTTGTGCTTGGTGTTTTATCGGTATTCGGTAGTGACTTAGGACTCAACAGACTTAATATGTTGCAGGGGTTCTTGCCGTTGATACTTGTACTTGCTTTGTTTGATATGAGCACTTTGCCTATGTTTGATAAGAGCAGGAAGGTATCGCACTTTGTATACAGAAATATTATCTGTGTTACATTTGTTCTTATAATACTTATGGAATTGGTTGTAGGAACTACCGTTAAGATGCAGACAGCGTATATGGATGGCAAGTACAGCGACTTAAATGTACAGGTTGATAGTAGAATTACTGTGCTTAATGGAATGAAAACAACGCAATCACGTGCTGATGCACTGAATGAATATTACGAGGTGATGTCTGCACCACAGCTTAAAGATAGCGAAGTCGCTATCTTCGGGTATTTTCCGCTGGGATATGTAATAGGCGAGCAGAATGACTACTTTGCACAGGTGCAACCGTGTGTTGACTATCCTGCGGTCAGTGTAGTCAAGCTCTTGAAGGTTATTGAGGTAAAGCAGGAAGAACAGATATATCCGATTATCGTTGTGTCTCACATTAACGCTAACCAGCGTGGCGATGAGCACGATACATCTGATGCAAAATATGCGGTTATTGATTATATGCTTTCACTTACAGATTATGAAGTGTATGTAGATGATGAGAACTTTCTCATTTATGTACCAAAGGGCATAATGGAATAACGAGGATAATTATGAGTTTTAAGGTTTTTGTAAATTTTTTGTGGCGTTTCTTTGAGCGTTGCGGAGCACAGGTGGTCACTCTTGTTGTATCTATAGTGCTTGCAAGACTCTTGGACCCGCAGGTGTACGGTGTATTAGCGCTGGTTACGGTGTTCATCACTATACTACAGGCTTTTGTTGACAGTGGTCTTGGCAATGCTCTTATTCAGAAAAAGGATGCGGATGACCTCGATTTTTCTTCTGTGTTCTACTTCAATATGGGTGTGTGTCTGCTACTGTATGCGCTGATGTTTGTAGCGGCTCCTTTTATTGCAAGATTCTATGAGATGGAAGAGCTGACAGCAGTTGTCAGGGTGCTTAGTCTGACTTTGGTTGTTTCGGGAGTAAAGAACATTCAGCAGGCGTATATATCACGAAACTTATTGTTCAAGCGCTTTTTCTTTTCGACAATAGGTGGCACAATAGCTGCAGCAATTGTCGGTATAGCTATGGCATATATGGGCTATGGTGTATGGGCACTTGTAGCACAAAACTTGGTTAACCTTGCTGTTGGCACTTTGATTTTATGGCTGACAGTTAAGTGGAGACCAAAGTGGATGTTCTCATGGACAAGACTCAAAGATTTGATTAGCTATGGCTGGAAACTGCTCGTATCACGTTTGATTGATACTGTATATAACGAGCTGCGTTCACTTATTATTGGCAAAAAGTACACTGCGTCTGACCTTGCGTTTTATAATAAGGGCAGACAGTTCCCGAATTTAATCACAAGTACTATCAACGATTCTATAGACAGCGTGTTGTTTCCTACTATGTCGCAGGAGCAGAAAAACCCTGCACATGTGAAATCTATGACAAGAAGAGCAATACAGACAAGCACCTACGCTATGGCACCTTTGATGATGGGACTTGCGTTTTGCGGTGAGCCGTTTGTAGCACTTATACTCACAGAGAAGTGGTTGCCGTGTGTATTTTATCTGAGAGTTTTCTGCATAACTTATATGTTCTATCCGATACATACTGCTAACCTTAATGCTATGAAAGCTCTGGGTAGAAGCGACTTGTTTTTGAAGCTTGAGATTATTAAAAAGATTGTCGGCATGGCGATATTGTTTATATCTATGTGGTTTGGTGTCAAGGCTATAGCACTTGGTATGATAGTGCAGAGTATATTGTCTCAGATTATCAACTCGTGGCCTAACAGAAAGCTTCTGAGATATGGATATCTTGAACAGCTCAAAGACATTATGCCTTCAGTACTGCTTTCAGTCTTTATGGGTGCGTGCGTGTATTGCATAAGCTTTATCGGACTTGCTGATATATTGACCTTGTTCATACAGTTAGTGCTTGGTGTTGTAATTTATACGGTAGGTTCGATAGTACTGAAGTTAAACAGCTTCTATTATTTTAAAGATCTTGTTTTAAAACTCTTTTCCAAAAGAAAGGAAAATCAAAATGTATAACGGCAAAAAATGTGTTCTGATACTCGGAGCAAATCCTGAGACAGCAGGACTGACAAAAACTGCAAACGAGATGGGACTATATACCATAGTCACCGACTATGACCCTAATGCTTATGCAAAGCAGTATGCATCGCATCCGTGTAATATTGATGCCTCGGATGTTGAGAAGCTCAAAGAGGTTGTGGCACAGTATGGCGTTGATGCTGTACTGCTCGGTGTTGCAGAGGCGCTGATGCCCGCATATGAGCAGTTGTGTGCACAGCTTTGTTTGCCGTGCTATGGTAGCAAGGAGCTGTTCTCGCTCTTTGCTGACAAGAAGAAGTTCAAGGCTTTGTGCAGAGAGTATGATGTACCTGTTGTTGAGGAGTTTTTGATTACAGACTATAAGGACGAAGAACAGCTAAAGACAGTGAAACTGCCTGTTGTAGTAAAGCCTGTTGACAGCTGTAGTTCAAAGGGAATATCAGTATGCAAGACATACGATGAGCTTGTAGACGGTATTGACAAGGCGTTGTCTTTTTCTAAGAGCAAGACCTTGCTGATAGAAAAGTATATGACAGGACAGGAAGTAGTTGTGTACTATGTTTTTCAGGATGGAAATCCTGTGTGTGTCGGTATGTGTGACAGATACACAAACAAAGAGCAGTACGGTGTAGCACAGCTACCTACTTCGTATATATTCCCATCAAAATACACAAAGAAATATCTTGATGAAACCGACAGCAAGGTAATTGAGATGTTTAAAAAAACCGGTGTCAAGCACGGTGTTATGTTCATTCAGTCGTTTATCGATGACGATGGCGGTGTGCGTTTTTATGAGCCGGGATACAGACTAAACGGTGCGCAGGAGCATTACATAATCAACGAGTTCTCGGGCATAGATGCCAAGAAACTGATGATTAACTTTGCACTTGATGGCAAGATGAGCGATGAAAACCTCCTTGATAAAGCAAAGCCCCTTACTACTAAGTACGGCTGTAAGCTGTCTCCTCTTGTAAGATTAGGTGAGATAAAGAAGCTTTGTGGACTCGATGTTATAGAGAAGATGGAGGGTGTGGTATCTGTCAACCCAAGCTACCGTGATAATGAGACAGTAACAGGTTACGGCACGCTCAAACAGATAGCATGCAGGTTCTTTATCGTTGCAGATACTAAAGAACAGCTCAAAGAAAGAATCGATAAGCTTATGGAGCATTACGATGTTATCGACACAGACGGTAACTCGATGCTGATGACTCCGTTTGATACAAATATTATTATTGAGGACTATAACTGATTTTTTAGAATTCGAGGTATAGGAATATGAAAAACAAAGGCTATGTTGCATTGATAGGACTTGGTGCTATCGGGTCACCGCTTGCACATCTTCTGTATCAGCAATACAAAGATGATTTTGTACTGCTCTCAGATGAAGTTATTGCAAAGGACCTTAAAAAGCGTCCGCTGTATATTAACGGACAGAGCTTTTCTCCACGAATAGTTACTCCTGATGAAAAACTCGATAGACCTATTGACATTGTTTTTATCTGTGTCAAAAACTACAGCTTGCTCTCTGCGCTTGAGACTATAAGACCGCTGATAAGTGCCCAAACAGTGATTCTGCCTTTGCAAAATGGTGTGTATTCCTACAACTTCTTTAGAAAGAACTGTCCACAGAATATAATATTAGAGGGTTATGCGCAGGGCCCTAACACAAGGTTGTTTGAAAACAATATAGTGTACCAGAACCCCGGCGTGTACCACATAGGAAAGAACAGCAAAGACTACAAGGATTGTGCGCAGGATGTATACTCACTACTTGTAGATGCTAAAGTTCCGTGTGTGCTTGATGACGATATCAGACACTCTATCTGGAAGAAGATGATGTTAAACGTTGCGGGTAATGCGCTGACAGCGTTGACAGAGCTTGATTATATGATGTTCAAAAATTCACCCGATGCACAGAGAGTGTGCCATCTGATTATGGACGAGTATGTAGAGGTAGCGAAGTGTGAAGATATCACCATAACACAGGATGATATAGAAGAAATTATGAATTACTTTGTTAGCTACAAAGAGTCCAAACATACCTCGATGCTTGAGGATGTTCTCAACAAAAGAGAAACAGAAAACGAATACATAGCAGGATATATCTATACTCTTGCCAAAGAGCACGGCATAGCAACTCCATATACTGAGATGCTGTATACGCTGATGAAGGTCAAAGAGCAGGTATATCTTGGTAAGTTAAATTAGTAATTGGGAGATACATTATGCAGATAAATGTTACACGTTCCTCAATGCCTGAATTTGAGGAATACTGCAATGAGATAAAGTCGTTGTGGGACAGCAGATGGCTGACTAATATGGGACAGAAGCATCAGCAGTTTCAACAGCAGCTACAAGAGTATCTTGGTGTTAAAAACGTAGCGCTTTACACTAATGGTCATTTAGCGCTTGAGGGAGCGCTGTGTGCACTTGATATGAAGAAGGGCTCAGAAATCATAACAACACCTTTTACCTTTGCATCTACAACCCATGCAATAGTAAGGTCAGGTTTTACTCCTGTTTTCTGTGATATCAAAGAAGATGATTTCACTATTGATGCGGATAAAATCGAGAGTCTTATTACTGAAAACACAGTAGCCATAGTTCCTGTGCATGTGTATGGTAATCTCTGCGATGTAGAGAAGATAGCAAAGCTTGCAAAAAAGTATAATCTCAAGGTTATATATGATGCGGCTCATGCCTTTGGTGAGACTGTAGACGGCAAGGGGATATCAAACTTCGGTGATATCAGTATGTTCAGCTTTCATGCTACAAAGGTGTTCAACACTATTGAAGGCGGAGCGCTGTGCTTTAATAACGATGACTATGTTACGGTGCTCAATGATATGAAGAATTTCGGAATTCGTGGGCAGGAAAGCTGCAAGTATGTAGGCGGTAATGCCAAGATGAACGAGTTTCAGGCAAGCATGGGCATATGTAACTTGAGATATATTGATAAGTGGATAGAAATGAGAAAGAGAGTTTTTGACAGATATGTCGAGAACTTAGGCGGTGTAGAGGGTATCAGACTGCCACAGATAAACAAGCGACTTAAGTTTAACTATGCGTACCTGCCACTTGTGTTTGATGGATACAAATACGACAGAGATACGATTTTTGACAAGCTCAAAGAGCAGGGCGTTAACACAAGAAAGTATTTTTATCCGCTGACTTGCGATTTTGAGTGCTATGAAGGTGAAGAGTACAAGGGTACAGATAATCTATCTGTTGCACGTCATGTGACAAAGCGTGTGCTTACTGTACCGATTTATCCTGAATTAAGCGATAAAGAGATAGATGATATTTGTAGCGTTATTTTACGCTGAGGAGACAGACAGATGATTGCATTTAATATACCGCCTTTTGTGGGCGAAGAGCTTATATATGTCAAAGAGGCTGTTGATTCGCACAAGATTTGTGGTGACGGGGCTTTTACAAAGAAGTGCAACAAGTGGCTTGAAGATAAATTCAAGGCACAGAAGGTGTTACTTACTACAAGTGGAACATCAGCACTTGATATGGCAGCGCTGATGTGTGACATAAAGCCGGGCGATGAGGTTATTCTGCCAAGCTACACATTCTCAAGCACAGCGACAGCCTTTGTGCTTGCTGGCGCTACACTTGTTTTTGTCGATGTTCGTCCTGATACAATGAATATCGATGAAACAAAGATAGAGCAGGCTATCACCGACAAAACCAGAGTTATTGTACCAGTACACTATGCAGGTGTTGCGTGTGAGATGGACACTATCATGGATATCGCAAGAAGGCATAACTTGCTGGTAGTAGAAGATGCGGCTCAGGGTGTTATGAGCACCTACAAGGGTAGAGCGCTCGGCACTATAGGTGATTTTGGTTGTTATTCTTTCCACGAGACCAAGAACTACTCTATGGGTGAGGGCGGAGCAGTTGTTATCAATAACCCACAGTATAACGAACGTGCTGAGATACTCAGAGAGAAGGGCACTAATCGAGCTAAGTTCTTCCGTGGTCAAGTGGACAAGTATACTTGGGTTGACTTTGGTGACAGCTATCTGCCAAGCGATATGAATGCAGCTTTTTTGTGGGCTCAGCTACAAAAGGCTGATGTCATTAATGATAACAGACTTGACACTTGGAACTATTACTATGAGCAGTTGTTGCCACTTGCAAAAGAAGGTAGGTTCGAGCTTCCTATAATACCTGATGACTGTGTACATAATGCACATATGTTTTATATAAAGTGCAAGGATTTAGAAGAAAGAACAAAATTCATATCATATATGAAAGAAAACGGTGTGCTGTGCGTATTCCATTATGTTCCTCTTCATTCTGCACCTGCAGGCGTTAAGTTTGGACGTTTCGATGGCGAAGACGAGTATACGACAAATGAGAGCAATAGACTTGTCAGACTGCCGATGTACTACAATATATCGCAGGAAGACAAAGTTAAAGTAGTAGAGTGTATTAAAAACTATTTTTCATAATAAATCAGAGGTTTAGGATTACTTAACATACGAGAGGACATAGAGGTATGCAGAAAAATCTGGCAATAATAGGAGCTACATATTTTCAGTTGCCGTTGATTGAGAAAGCTAAACAGCTTGGCTATACAACTCATGTGTTTGCATGGGCGGCTGATGATGTTGGCGAAAAGGCGGCTGACTACTTTCACCCTGTAAGCATAGTTGAGAAAGAGCAGATTCTGAAAATCTGCAGAGAGCTTGATATCTGTGGCATCTGCAGTATAGCATCTGATCTTGCGATGGTAACTGTCAACTATGTGTCAGAGAATATGGGGTTGTGCTCAAATTCTATTAAGGCAACAGAAAAAAGTACAAACAAGCATCTAATGAGGAGGGCGTTTGAAGAATATGGTGACCCGAGTCCTAAGAGTATATTAGTAAATCATGATATAGACTTAAGTAAGTTAGAGCTTGAGTATCCGGTTATTGTAAAGCCTACTGACAGAAGCGGAAGCCGTGGTATTGTAAAAGTTGAGAGATATGAAGACTTAAAAAAAGCGGTAGATTACGCTATCTCGTGCAGCTTTGAGAAAACTGCTTTGGTTGAGGAGTTTGCACAAGGGCAGGAGTACAGCGTAGAGTATATATCTTACAAGGGTGAGCATCACTACCTGCAGACAACGCTCAAGTATACAACAGGGGCGCCTAACTTTATCGAGACAGGGCATCGTGAGCCTGCACCTGTTGACGAAAAAACTCTCAGAAAAATTAAGCAGGTAGTAGAGCATGCGCTCGATACCTTAGAGCTTAAAAACGGAGCCTCTCACTCTGAGATAAAAATCGACTCACAGGGCAACATAAAGATTATTGAAATCGGAGGCAGAATGGGCGGTGACTGTATAGGTTCAGATTTGGTTGCTTACTCCACAGGCTATGACTTTGTGAGGATGGTTATTGAGGTTGCGTGTGGTATACGTCCAAGCTTTGAGAAAATATGTGAGCCGATAGATGTTGAGAGTGTGTTTATCTTTACACAGCAGGATATCAAAGAGCTCAGATATATAGAGAAAAACGAGCCTGATAGAATATTAAAAATTGCTGATTTCAGTCCTGAGAAAATCGGGAAAATCACAGACAGCTCTAACAGAGCAGGCTGTTATATCAGAAAGTATAAGGGGGATTAATGATGAAAGGTATTATTTTGGCCGGTGGTCACGGTACAAGACTTTATCCGATGACGGTTGCAATGTCAAAGCAACTGATGCCGGTATATGATAAGCCGATGATTTACTATCCGTTGTCGATGCTGTTGCTGGCAGGAATCAAGGATATTCTGATCATCTCGACACCTGAGGATACACCACTGTATGAGAAGTTGCTCTCTGACGGTAGTCGTTTAGGTGTATCAATTACATACAAGGTGCAGGACACCCCGAGAGGACTTGCTGATGCATTTATCTTAGGTGAAGAATTTATCGGTGATGACAGCGTGTGCCTTATCTTAGGAGATAACATCTTCTATGGACAGAATATGACAGCTATACTCACATCTGCTATTAGAGATTTGAATGGTGCGACAGTTTTTGGATACCCTGTTAAGAATCCTAAGGAATTCGGTGTGGTTGAGTTTGATGAGAATAAAAAGGTTATCTCTATCGAGGAGAAGCCTCAAAAGCCAAAGTCAAATTTTGTAGTGCCGGGACTTTACTTTTATGATAATCGTGTCGTTGATATAGCAAAGAATGTCAAGCCGTCAGCTCGTGGTGAGATAGAGATAACTGCTATTAATAACGAGTATCTGAAAATGGGCGAGCTCAATGTCAGCCTTATGGGCAGAGGAATCGCATGGCTTGACACAGGTACTCCGCAGGGACTACTAAAAGCAGCCGAGTATGTAGAGGCAGTTCAGGCACGACAGGGCTTTTATGTATCCTGTATCGAGGAGATTGCATACAGAAGAGGCTTTATCACAGCACAGCAGCTGCTTGAGCTTGGTAAAGAGCTCGATAAGACCGAATATGGTAAATACATAATTTCTATCGCAGAGGAGGTTATTAACAAATGACAATTATAGTTACAGGTGGCGCAGGATTTATAGGTGCCAACTTTGTATTCCATATGCTCAAAGAGCATCCCGATTATCGCATAATCTGCTTGGACAAGCTTACATATGCCGGTAACCTTTCGACCTTGGAATCTGTTATGGAGAATCCTAACTTCAGATTTGTTAAGGCTGATATCTGTGACAGAGAGGCAGTATATAGCTTGTTTGAAGAAGAGCGTCCTGATATGGTTGTTAACTTTGCGGCTGAGAGCCACGTTGACAGAAGTATCGAGGATCCTGAGGTGTTCCTCAGAACCAACATTCTCGGTACAGCTGTACTGATGGATGCCTGCAGAAAATACGGTATCAAGCGTTATCACCAGGTTAGTACAGATGAGGTTTACGGTGATTTGCCACTTGATAGACCTGATTTGTTCTTTACTGAGACAACGCCTGTGCATACATCAAGCCCGTATTCGTCATCAAAGGCATCTGCAGATTTGCTTGTTTTGGCATATCACAGAACATATAATCTGCCGGTTTCTATATCAAGATGTTCTAACAACTACGGTCCGTATCACTTCCCTGAGAAGCTGATACCGCTTATGATAGCTAATGCACTCAATAACAAGCCTCTGCCTGTATATGGTGAGGGCAAAAATGTTCGTGACTGGTTGTATGTTGAGGACCACTGCAAAGCTATCGACCTGATTATCCACAAGGGTAGAGTAGGCGAGGTTTACAACGTTGGTGGACATAACGAGAAGCAGAACATCGATATTGTTAAGATTATCTGCAAAGAGCTTAATAAGTCTGAAGACCTCATTATATATGTAACTGATAGAAAAGGTCACGATATGCGATATGCGATAGACCCTACAAAGATACACAGCGAGCTCGGTTGGTTGCCTGAGACTAAGTTTGAGGATGGCATCAAGAAGACTATACAGTGGTATCTTGACAATCGCTCATGGTGGGAGAATATCATCTCAGGTGAGTATCAGTATTATTATGAGAAGATGTACGGCGATCGCACAAATTTATAATTGGAGTTGAGTAAAAATGTCTGCTTTTAGTGGAGCTACACTTATGATAACAGGTGGTACAGGTTCGTTTGGTAATACTGTACTCAAGCACTTTTTGACAAGTGACATCGGAGAGATTCGTATCTTCTCCAGAGACGAGAAAAAACAAGACGATATGCGTCATGATTTGCAGGCTCGTTTTCCACAGTTTGCAAACAAGGTGAAATTTCACATTGGTGATGTCAGAGACGCTAAGTCTATCAAAGACGCTATGTGGGGAGTTGACTATGTATTTCACGCTGCAGCACTCAAGCAGGTGCCATCGTGCGAGTTCTTCCCTATGGAAGCGGTCAAGACTAACGTAGAGGGTACAGACAATATGCTACACGCTGCTATTGACTGCGGTGTAAGCAGGGTTGTGTGTCTGTCTACTGACAAGGCGGCTTATCCTATCAATGCCATGGGTATCTCAAAGGCTATGATGGAGCACGTTATCTTTGCCAATGCCCGTGTAGCTGCAGAGCGTGGTGGCACAGTAATCAGCTGTACACGTTACGGCAACGTTATGTGTAGCAGAGGCTCGGTTATTCCGCTGTTTATTGACCAGATAAAATCAGGTAACCCTATCACGATAACAAACCCTGAGATGACAAGATTTCTGATGAATCTTGACGAGGCGGTTGACCTTGTTAAGTTTGCATTTGAACACGCTAATCCGGGTGACTTGTTTATACAGAAGGCTGACGCATCTACTATAGGTGTGCTTGCACAGGCTGTGCAGAAGTTGTTTGGTGATACAGGTACAAACATTATTGGTACACGTCACGGAGAGAAGCTCTACGAGACCTTGATGACAAGAGAAGAGAGACTGCGCTCTGAGGATATGGGCAATTACTATCGTGTTGCAGCAGATAGCCGTGACTTAAATTACGATAAGTTTGTGGTTAAGGGTCAGGTGGCTACAGAGGCAGACGAGTCTTACACAAGTCACAATACAAAGCTTCTGTCAGTTGACGGTACCGTGGAGAAAATCCTCACTACTGATTATGTACAGGAGCAGTTAAAGGGTTAAAAGTTATATCACCTTTGGGAGATGACTATATGAAAATTGCAGTTGCAGGTACAGGATATGTTGGCTTATCTATCGCTGTGTTGCTTGCACAGAACAACGAGGTTGTAGCGGTTGACATAGTTGATGAAAAGGTCCAGCTTATCAATAACCGCAAGTCGCCGATACAGGATGAGTATATAGAGAAGTATTTGGCAGAAAAAGAGCTGAATCTTCTTGCTACTACAGACGCTAAGTTAGCATATGAGAATGCCGATTTTGTTGTTATAGCGGCTCCGACTAATTATGACAGCGAGAAAAATTATTTTGATACATCGGCGGTTGAGTCTGTTATCAGACTTGTTATGGAATATAATCCTGACGCTGTTATGGTTATCAAGAGCACTATACCGGTAGGATATACAGAGCATATCCGAAAACAAACAGGTAGCAAAAACATCATATTCAGTCCTGAGTTTCTGCGCGAGTCCAAGGCACTGTACGATAATCTGTATCCGTCAAGAATTATTGTTGGTACAGATGTAAATGATGAAAAACTGTACAAAGACGCGCAGGCTTTTGCACAGCTTTTACGTGATGGTGCTATCAAAGAGAATATAGATACCTTGATAATGGGCTTTACAGAGGCAGAGGCAGTTAAACTGTTCTCTAACACATATCTTGCACTTCGAGTGTCATATTTTAATGAGCTTGATACATATGCAGAGATGAAAGACCTTGATACTCAGCAGATAATAAACGGAGTATGTCTTGACCCAAGAATTGGTTCTCACTATAATAACCCATCCTTTGGTTATGGTGGTTATTGCTTGCCTAAGGACACAAAGCAGTTGCTTGCAAATTATGACAACGTGCCTCAGAATATGATGACTGCCATAGTAGAGTCCAATCGTACAAGAAAGGACTTTATTGCAGACAGAGTGCTCAAAAAAGCAGGATATTCGTTGCATAATGATGAAAAGCACGATGTGTCTGATTTGACAGTCGGAGTGTACAGACTGACTATGAAGAGCAACTCTGATAATTTCAGGCAGAGCTCTATACAGGGAGTTATGAAGCGAATCAAAGCAGAGGGCGCTAATGTGATAGTATATGAGCCTACTCTTGAGGATGGTTCTGTTTTCTATGGTTCAAAGGTTATAAATGACCTTGAAGAGTTCAAGAAAAAGTCAGACTCTATCATTGCAAACAGATATGCTTCGTGTTTAGACGATGTAGCATACAAGGTGTATACAAGAGACTTATTCAGAAGGGATTGATGCCTTAGTGATTAATCAACTTCTTGCAAAGTCAAAGTGGTTTCTTGCGGATGTACAATTCTATCAGGTGGCTGTCGTTTTTCTGCTTCTTGGTGTAGGGGTGTTTCTATACCTTTTATATATAAAGAAAGAAAAACCTAAAAAAAGCATTATTTATGCGCTGTTGTTTTCTTTGAGCATGACGCTAATCATTATGTTCACATTGCTTGGCAGGTCATATGATAAGCCGGTTACTGCGGAGAGTATGGTGCTGTCACTACGGCTAATATTCCAGTCAGACGCAGAGTCGATTATCGTCTTTATGTTTAATATATTGCTTTTTGTACCGCTTGGTATTGTACTCAAATATAGAAAATCTTTTGTTTTTATCTTTGTAAGTTCAACAGTATTGACGCTTGTTATAGAGTCGATACAGCTTTTCTTTAAGAAAGGGTTGTTTGAGGTTTCTGACCTTATAGGTAATGTTTTGGGAGCTATGCTGGGTGCACTGATTTTTGTCGGTGTTACATATGTTATAGCGTGGCTTGGTAAGTTATATCAAAAGTATGAGATTGGGAGTAAGCTGAATGTCAAATGTTTTGGTAGAAATAGTAAAAAGCATATTGACAAAGAAAGAAGCGACCCTTGATGCTGAGCAGATTAATTGGGAAGAGCTCATAAAATTTGCGAGAATCAACGGGCTGATACAGTATGTGGCGTTGTATGCAGATTCACTTTCCAAAGACAAAAAGCCGGATGATAAAATATCTGCATATCTAAGCAATCTGTTGATTCAAGAGATTGCTCGTTCAAGCAGACAGCTGTATGTGGCTAAACAGCTTCAGGAAATGATGGAGCAAAATGGGGTAGATACCCTTATACTCAAAGGTGTCTGTACAAAGCGCAGATACGAAAGTGATATATTGCGCTCTATGTCGGATATTGATATATTGTACAAGCCTGGGCAACATAGCTTGTTCAAAAAAACCATGGAGTCGTTAAAGTTTGATGACTATAAAGAGGGCAGAAAAAACGACTTCTATACACTCAGTCCATTTGTGCTTGTAGAGGCACACCGTCAGCTTGTTGAGAGCGGGTCTGCGTATTTAGAGTATTACTCTGATATATGGGAAAAAGCTAAATTGGTACCTGAGTGCAGATACACATACGAGCTTAGCATTGAGGATGAATTTGTGTTCAATATAGTTCACCTTGCAGAGCATTTTAGAGAAGGCGGAGCAGGCATACGGTTTATTATGGATGTGTATGTTTACTCTCAGCTTGATATGGACACAGATTATGTAAAGACAGAGCTCGAGAAGTTGTCGCTGTACGAGTTTTATCTCAACATAAAGAGTCTGTGTGATTATTGGTTTAGCGACAAGGACAGCACACCGCTTGTGCTGAAATTAGAGGAATTTATTTTAAAAAGCGGAGTGTTCGGAGATAGAGAGAATACGGCTGCGCTTTCAGTCAAAGACGGTAGGTTTAAGGGTTTAACAAAGAGCTTTTTCCCTAATTATAAGAGTATGAAGTCCATGTTTGTGTGGATGGACAACAGACCGTATCTGTTGCCTGTTGCGTGGGTTGTGCGTGCTACAAGGGCAGTGATTTTTAGAAAAAATAATGTTAAGAAAAGTCTCCGCAAGATATACACAGGAGACATAGATACAGGCAAAGCGCTTGAAAAATTATACAAAGAATGTGGCTTGTAAAAAAGGAGAAAATTATGGGCGATTATACTAATGTTTCATTTAAAAACAACGGCAAATTAAAGCTACTGATAATCGTGGGTACCAGACCTGAGATTATCCGTTTGGCTGCTGTTATCAAAAAGACAAGAAAATATTTTGATGTTATTCTGGCTCATACAGGTCAGAACTATGACTATAATCTCAACGGAGTTTTCTTCAAAGATTTACAGCTCGATGACCCTGAGGTCTATCTCAATGCAGTTGGTGCTGACTTGGGTGAGACAATGGGCAATATTATTGCACAGTCTTACAAGCTGATGGTGGATATCAAGCCGGATGCTGTATTGGTGCTTGGTGATACTAACTCTTGTCTGTCAGTTATCGGTGCAAAGAGACTGCATATTCCTATCTTCCATATGGAAGCAGGTAATCGTTGCAAGGACGAGTGTCTGCCTGAGGAGACAAACAGACGAATTGTTGACATAATATCAGATGTCAACCTTGCATATTCTGAGCATGCAAGAAGATACCTCGCTGATACAGGTCTGCCTAAGGAGCGTACGTATGTTACAGGCTCACCTATGGCTGAGGTGCTCAGAGATAATTTGGAGAAAATTCAGGCATCAACTATCCATCAGAAGTTGGGTCTTGAAAAAGGCAGATATATACTACTGTCTGCCCATAGAGAAGAGAATATAGACACAGATAAGAACTTTTTGTCATTATTCAATGCTATCAATAAGATGGCTCAAAAGTATGATATGCCTATACTTTACTCGTGTCATCCACGCTCAAAGAAGAAGATAGAGCAGATGGGCTTTGAGCTTGATAGTAGAGTCAAACAGCACGAGCCACTCGGCTTTCATGATTACAACTGCCTGCAGATGAACGCATATGCAGTTGTGTCTGATTCGGGTACCTTGCCTGAGGAGTCGTCGTTTTTTACATCTATCGGCAAGCCGTTTCCTGCTGTGTGCATACGCACCTCGACCGAGCGTCCTGAGGCACTTGACAAGGGCGACTTTGTGCTTGCAGGTATTGATGAGAACAGCTTGTTACAGGCAGTAGACGTTGCTGTATCTATGAACGAGAACAATGACTTGGGTATACCTGTACCTGATTATGTAGACGAGAATGTATCTGACAAGGTAGTCAAGATTATTCAGTCATACACTACAGTAGTCAATAAGATGGTATGGAGAAAATTCTGATTCAAGCTAAAGATAGGAAGAACGCATAGTATGAAAATTCTGATAACCGGTGCAAAGGGTATGGTCGGCAGAGCCTTGTGTGAGAACCTCAAGAACATTAGAGACGGCAAAAACCGCACCAGACCTGACATAAAAATAGAAGAAATATACGAGTATGATATAGACTCTACTCAAAGTGAGCTTGAACAGTATTGCGAAAAGGCTGACTTTGTGTTTAACCTTGCGGGTATCAACAGACCAAAGAGCAACGAAGAGTTTATGCAGGGCAACTACTCTTTTGGCAGTACATTGCTCGATACACTCAAAAAGTATAACAACAAGGCTACTGTGATGCTCTCGAGCTCTATACAGGCGACACTTATCGGCAGATATGGTGAGTCTGATTACGGCAAGAGCAAGCAAATGGGTGAAGAGCTGCTCTTTGATTACGCAAAGCAGACAGGTAGCAAGGTTGCCGTATATCGTTTTCCTAATCTTATGGGACAGTCACGACCAAACTATAACTCTGCGGTATCTACATTCTGCAACGCTGTGGCTAACGACCTGCCGTTTACTGTCAATGACAGAAACGCTGTGGTTGAGCTGCTTTATATAGACGACCTTGTAGAAGGTATGTTTGATTTGCTTGAGGGCAAAGAGCACCGTTGTAATTATGACGGGCTTGAGCCTGTAGAGTGTGAGGATGGCAGATACTGCTATGTACCTCTTACATATAATGTGACACTCGGCGAGATAGTTGATTTGCTACAGAGCTTTAAGGCACAGCCACAGACCTTGGTTATGCCGTCTATTCCTGAGAACAGCTTTGCAAAGAAGCTGTACAGCTTGTACCTGACATATCTGCCAAAGGACAAGATAGCCTTTGAGCTGAAGATGAACTGTGACGACAGAGGCTCTTTTACTGAGTTATTAAAGACCGAGTCGCACGGACAGTTCTCGGTCAATATCTCTAAGCCGGGTATTACCAAAGGTCAGCATTGGCACAACTCAAAGTGGGAGTTCTTTATAGTTGTATCAGGTCACGGACTTATTCAGCAACGAAAGGTCGGCACAGACGAGGTTGTTGAGTTTGAGGTCAGCGGTGACAAGATAGAGGCTGTTCATATGATACCGGGATGGACTCATAATATTATCAATCTCAGCGATACAGAGAATCTTGTGACAGTTATGTGGGCTAACGAGCAGTTTGACCCACAGCACCCTGACACATTCTTTGAACCTGTTTGATAGAAAAAACAAAAGCACTTATGCTAACATGCATAAGTGCTTTTTTGTTATCTTTATTTTACTGTGTGTACATCTTGAAAGTGTCAAACGATATAGTCTTTGTGCGTTTGTTTGTATCAAGCTCGTACTCGTTTTCCGATATACCTGAGAAATTGAACTCAAGCAGGATAGTGTTGTCATCAGAAATCGCAGATGTAGGTACTGTAAAGTTGAGTCCGCTTGAAACAAATGTTTCGTTAATCTTAGCGGAGAACACCTGTCTGCCGTTGGCATAGATGGTGCATTTGGACGGTTTGTCGATGCTGTGTATGCCTATGAATACGTGCACATCTTCCGCATCAGACGGGATGTGATGTACAGGTATAATCATCTGAGATGACGGACCCGCAAGCGATGTACGCCAACCCGTAGTATTGCAAAATCCTTCTGTACAGTAAGCGTTAGCAGTTGCGTCCATCTCAAAGCTAAGCGAAGTGCCGAGCTTGTATTTTTCAGGCTCTGAGTCGTTTGCATAATATGAGGTATGCAGAGTAAGCGAGTCCATATCTGTAGCCTTAGAATAGGTCATATATTTATCTATTCTTATGTCAGAGTTTTCGCCTGTATTTAGGTAGAAAGTTCGTACCCTGTTTGTGTCTTCTTGTGCTCTGAAGTATGTTCTGCCTGAGCCGTACAGTCCGTACTCGTCCGTAACTAAAGATGCAAGTGTTGGCGCAAAGTCAAAGTTTGACACAGGTGCGTTGCTTATGCTGTAGCCTTCACTTTCACCCTGTCGCTTGATTAACAGAACAGGGTGCTGAGTCAGGTTTTTGTTGCCGACATTTGCGGTGATGATGATGTTAGCGTTTTCATATACACCGTTTTCTTTGTGGTCATCTATCATAGTGAACAGACAGTTGAAACAACCCATAACCTGTTCGTTAAGAGAGGTTGTGTTTGAACTCTTGATAGTATTCTTTGTCAGCCTAAATGGTCCTCGTGCACCGTTTAAGTTATATATTCTTACTGCGTTTGAATACTCGTCAGTATAGGCATATCCGCCCTGTGTGACATAGTCTGAGTAGAATTTCGCATCGTTTAGTGTGTAGGCGTTGCTTGAGCGGTATCTTGTGATAGTGTCAAGGTCAAGCCAGAAGTATTCTTTCAGATAATGTGGTGCGTAGGTGTAACATGCGTATTTGTACAGAGTTTTTGTCATAGACAGTGATGCACTCAGACCGTCTGTGTGGTCAATGATGTTTTTGATATCCTTGTTGGCATTATCGCCAAAATACTCAGTCTGTGCAAACACACGGGTGTCTACGCCGTTATCGTTAAGCTTTGAGTATACTGTGTCACCGCTCCAGATATGGTCTATATATTCTGTGTAGCTTTCATCTCGTGTATAAACCTCGCCCGTTAGCAGAGACGGCAGAGCAAGAGATGCGCCTGAGCCTGTTGCAAGGGTGTTGCTATATTCTGTGAATCCGCTCAGTCGTTCTTTGTAGTCAGGGTATGACTTCTTGATTTTGCTCAGATATTCATCATCAAATGAGTCGAGAACAAAGACAATGGTGTTTTCGTCCTCGCTGAGCTCATACATGCCGTCAGTTGTAACCTCATAGGTTATCTTATTGAGTGAGCCCGAGTTGTCGTTCAGCATAACCGCAAGATTGACACCTTGTGCTATTACCAGTCCAAGCGATATAACCATCAAGACTCTGCGCCAGTTGTTTCGAAATACCATAAACAGCGCAAACGGAAACGCAAGACAAGCTGCCCATACGGCAGAGGTGAGAGCACCATAGGTGGTGTAGTCTTTCCATGCGATTTCACTACCGTCAAGTACACCTGAGCCGTAATCTATGTTCATATAGTTACCCTGAACAAACAGTCCCAACGCAAGCGCAAACAAAAGACAGCACATACCGACATGTATTATTTTTTTAGGTACAACTGTCATCAGCAGGGATATCAGCAGACCGACAGCAGATATTATCAGTGATACCTTGAGCGTAGCATCAAAGTTGAACCAAAGTGTATCTTTGTTTTCGATGTATATCCTCAGTGGTGCATATAGCAAAAAGGTGAAAACAAAGAACAAGCTTATAGATGCTGAGAGTGCTAACCTGTGAGGTAGCTTGTTATATTTATCGTTCATACAGTTTTCCTTTATAATTGTGCATATATATTTTACTTATAATACTAAAAAACTGCCAAATAGTCAACTATAACACAATATATTGTATATTTTTACCACAGTATCTTACGCTATATAGACGGATGATTTGACTTTTGTGCAGTTATAGATTACAATTAATGTGTATATCTATATTTTATATTAGTTTCTTTGGAGGTGACAAATATGGGATTTCAGGCTTTTCTTGATATAGCTGTCGTGGCGTTGAGGTTTTTGCTGCCTGTGTATGCGATAGTGATTATTTATCAGTGCTATGCATCTATGCGCCGACACAGAAGACCCGAAAAACCGCTTGTCACTTTAGAGCTTAAGGGTACAGCAACTCAGGTGCCTGTACTTTTCTGGGAGAACTCCATAGGTCGTAGCAAGGGTAGCGATATCTGTGTTAATGATATGACAGTATCCCGTGACCACTGTGTTCTGCTGAGAAGACAAGAGGGTTGGTTTGTGTCCGATATAGGCTCAAAGAGCGGAACCTACGTCAATGGCAAAAAGTGTCGCAATAGGACTCAGGTGTTGCTTGATGATGAGATTACTGTAGGCGAGACCACCTTTGTACTAAAGCGAGGGGATGAGTATCAGGACAGGCTAAGACCGTCATGGTTCTTCTCAAAAGCGTCTAACAAAGGAAGTCTACAGCCATACAAGCTGATGCTGCTTATCACATTCTTCCATCTGTTTATGGCGGTAGAGGCTTGCTTTACCAATGAGGTGCAGGACTACGAGCCTTTGGTGGTTTTTGCTTTGCTACAGCTCGTGCTGTGGGGATTTTTCTTTGTATCAACGGTTATTATCAAGCGAATTAACTTTGAGCTTGAGGCGCTCGCATCGTTTATGACGGGTATCGGCGTGTTGCTCTTGGTGCGTCAGGAGATTCGCTCTGCTTATGTACAGCTTATAGCGTCAGTTGTAGGTATAATACTGTTTTGTGTTATTGTTAAATTTATAGAAGACCCCGACAGAGTTGACAATTGGCGTATGCCTATTATGATAGCGGCAGTTGCACTGCTTGCAGTAAACCTTGTTTTTGGTACTGTGACCAACGGTGCAGCCAACTGGATAAGAATCGGCTCGATATCTATTCAGCCGTCAGAGTTTGTCAAGGTTGCATATATCTTTGTCGGTGCGGCGGCTCTTGACAAATTGCAGACTAAACGCAACTTCTTCGAGTTTATCGTTTTCTCGGCTATTTGTGTCGGAGCGCTTGCGCTTATGGGTGACTTTGGTACAGCACTTATATTCTTTGCGACATTCTTGATTATTGCGTTTATGCGTTCGGGCGACTTCAAGACAGTATTGCTCGCTCTTGTCAGCGTTGTGTTTGCAGGCACTATCGTCTTAAAGTTCAAGCCTTATGTTGCCAACAGATTTGCGGCTTGGGGACATGTGTGGGAGTATGCCCAGAGTACTGCTTATCAGCAGGCTCGAGTGCTCACCTATATGGCATCGGGCGGACTGTGCGGTGTAGGTGTGGGCAATGGCTACTTAAAGTATGTAGCGGCATCTGAGAGCGACTTGGTCTTTGGTTTGCTATCAGAAGAAATGGGAGTTTTGGTGTCGTTTGCTATAGCAGGCGCTATCATTGCACTTGCGTTTTATGCCAGAGCTATTACTACCCGAAGCAGAAGCACATTCTACTCTATATCTGCCTGTTGTGCAGCAGGTCTTATGATATTCCAGTCAGCACTCAATATCTTTGGTGCTACGGATATTTTGCCGCTTACCGGTGTTACACTACCATTTATCAGCGCAGGTGGTTCTTCAATCATTTCGTGTTGGGGCTTGCTTGCGTTTATCAAGGCGGCTGATGAGCGCACCTATGCGGCTAAGCGTCTCAAAAAACATAGAGAAAAAGACTAATCATTATAATATATAAAGTCTGAAAGGAGAGAGCATATGAAGAGAATAATGAGCAGAAGTTTTCTGATATTCTTTGTGACACTTGCGTTTTTTGCGGGAGTGTGTCTTCTTGCGTTCAGACTTGTGACTGAAAATCAGTCGTGGGTACAACAGCCGTATAACGGACACATCGCATCGAGCAACGGACTTGCTCAGGCTGGCGATATAGTTGACAGAAATGGTGAGGTGCTCGCTTATACTAACGAAAACGAAGAGCGTATATATCACTCTGATTTAGCTACAAGAGAGTCGTTGTTACACGTAGTCGGTGATAATTCGCTAAACATATCCACAGCTATGCAGAGTATGCACAGGGGAGATTTGACAGGCTATTCGTTTATTCTGGGACTTGGTCTTCCAAAGTCGCTGAGGATAGACAGCGATATAGAGCTTACTGTCAGCGCTGCAGCAAACAAAGCAGCCTATCAGGCACTTGCCGGCAAGAAAGGCGCTTGTGTTGTATATAATTACAAAACAGGCGAGATCCTGTGCTCTGTCAGTACTCCGACATATGACCCACAGAACCCTCCTGAGATAACACAGGATAATATGGATGAATATGACGGCGTGTATCTCGATAACGTTATGTCATCGACATACACACCCGGCTCTATCTTCAAGATAGTGACAGCAGCGTGTGCTATTGATAATATCCCTGATATTTATGACAGGACTTTTGAGTGTAGCGGTGAGTACGAGATAGACGGTGAAAAGATTACCTGTGAGGAGACTCACGGCACAGTTGATTTTGAGACAGCTTTTGCTCAGTCGTGTAACGTTGCTTTTGCTCAGATGGCGGTAGAACTTGGTGAGGACAAGATGACCGCTACAGCTACTGATATGGGCTTTAACCGAGAGCTTTCAGCAGGAGAACTTACATTGGCACAAAGCGAGTATGATGTATCTAATGCTCAAAGTGACAACCAGCTTGCGTGGTCAGGTATAGGTCAGTATGAGGATATGGCTAATCCGCTTCATATGGCAATTATGTGTGGCGCTATAGCTAATGGTGGCACACCTGTATCGCCGTATCTGTCATCAACTGACAAGACCTTTATGCAGAAGATAGGCGTAAGCACAGACGGTACCGATGGCGAGCAGATGCTAAGCGCAGATACTGCAACAAAGGTAGCTGACCTGATGCGTGGCGCTGCTAATTATTATTACAACGTAAGAGGACTTACGATGGGTAATATAGATTTTTGTGCAAAGACCGGTACTGCAGAGGTAGGCAAAGACAAGGAGCCTAATGCGTGGTTTATAGGATATACTGAGGACGAGAATCACCCGTACGCTTTCGCTGTAGTTGTGCAAGAGGGCGGTTACGGTATCTCGGCAGCATCTCCTGTAGCACAGGCGGCTATAGAACAGCTTGTATATGAAACTCAATAATGATATATAGAAAAAAGACCTGTTCATATGAACAGGTCTTTTTGTTATCTTTATTTTTTTCTCCATGCGGTTGGAACAAACAGTAGCAACAGCGGATAAAGCTCGAGTCGTCCTGCGAGCATATTAAAGCAGAATACTATCTTTGACAATGCGCTGAAACTGCTGTAGTTGCCTGCGCTACCAACAATCGAAAGACCAGGTCCTGTGTTGTTGAGTGTAGCGAGTACTGAGGTGAAGTTAGTGACATAATCGTATCCGTCAAAAGATACAATTATAGTCGTTACGATGGTTATTATCAGATAAACAGATATATATGTGCTGACAGAGCGTGCGACATCGTGAGTGACCTTTTTGCCATCTACCTTTACTGTATAGACATTTCTCGGATGAATGATAAGTAGAAATTCTTTTTTGATTTCCTTTAATAATATGAGTATACGTGACACCTTGAAACCACCGCCTGTAGAGCCTGCGCAGGCGCCAACACAGGTGATGAATACAATAAGTGCACGTGAGAATTCTGGCCATACATTAGTGTCCGTGATAGCAAAACCTGTAGTCGACATAATAGATGTCACATAGAAGAAACTCTGGTGTATAGATGTTGAGAAATTCTCATAGATACTGAGCAAATTAACAGCTATGGCTATAGTTGAGAACAATATCAGTCCTAAGTATACCCACAGTTCTTCCATCTTTAAGATTTGCTTACTGCGTTTTGTCAGTATCAGAATGTATACGTAGAAATTGATACCGAACAGTAGCATAAATACAGCGACAACTGTCTGTACATAAATACTGTCAAAGTGTGCGATAGATGCGTTGTAAGATGCAAAACCACCTGTACCCGCTGTCGAGAATGCAACTGTAATTGCATCGAACAGGTTAAGTCCACCGAAGAGCAACAGCACCATCTCGATAACTGTAAGGCCTATATAGATGCCATAAAGCCACATAGCATATGTGCGCAGTCTTGGCATAGTCTTTGATACGCTTGGTCCTGTAGATTCTGCTTTCATCAGGTTGATGCTCTGGTTTCCGCCGAGTTTTGGGATGAGTGCGAGCAAAAACACTACAACGCCCATACCTCCCAAAAAGTGCGAGAAGCTTCTCCAAAACAGCATTGTATGGTCGAGCACCTCTATGTCTGTCAAAATAGTAGCTCCTGTTGTGGTAAAGCCTGAGATAGTCTCGAACACAGCGTCCAAAAAGTTCGGGATAGCACCGCTTATATAAAACGGCAGAGCTCCCGCTACTGATAATACTATCCAAGACAAAGCAGTAGATGCAAAGCCGTCACGCAAAAGCATAGTAGGGTTCTTGGGCTTTTTGATAACTATAATCGCACCTATAGCGATTAGCGCAAGGCCGACAAACAGAAAGTACTTGTAGCTACTCTCTTTGTATATCAGGCCTACAGCCGTGCTCAACTGCATACATATGCCTTCGATAAGCAGTACCCAACCTAATATATATGTGATGAGTCGTTTGTTCATATGCTTACCTTAGAATATCTTCCAAATCTGAAAGACCCTTTTGTTTAGTTACTACGATAACAGTATCGCCGACCTCTATAGTGTCGGTACCCTTAGGGATGATTACCTTGCCCCTGCGGTTAAGACATGCAATCTGCAGACCCGGTTTGAGCTCGAGCGCTGACAGCATAACACCTGTCACATCGTCTTCTTTGCGTACTCTAAATTCAAGCGCCTCTGCCTTGCCTTTTGCTATGCGGTACATAGTCTCCACATTACTGTCAGCAGAGTTGCGCATACCTGTGATATATCTGAGTATGTGCTCACCTGTTACTTGCTTAGGGTTAAAGATAATATCGAGTGGTAGGGTATCAGAGACATTAGAAATCTTTAGGTTGCCTATCTCTGTGATTATCTTAGCCTTTTCGTTGACCTTTCGTGTATATAAAGATGCTATGATATTTTCTTCGTCTGTGTTCATCATAGATACCACAGCATCAGCGTGTTCGATACCCTCTGATAACAGCAGATCCTGATCCATAGCGTCACCGTGAATGATGAGCGCGTTGTCGAGCTTTTCGCTGAGCTCCTGACAACGCTCAAAGTTGTGGTCTATAATCTTGACGGAGATGCCTGCATCGAGCAGGTCCTTAGCAAGATAGTATGAGATTCTGCCGCCGCCGAGTATGATGACGGTTCTGCCACGGTTAGATACAATGCCTAAGCTTTTGAGCATTTTAGCGGCTGCCTTACTTGGTGCGATAAACGAGAGGAAATCTCCTGCTTTTATCTCAAAGTCGCCGTTTGGTATATAGCACTCATCTTTTCGCTCTATAATGCAGATACGTACACCATCTTTAAAGATGTTAGAGCAGTTGACTACCTTTTTGTTAGCAAGAACAGATTTTTCGTCAACCTTGATTTTGATGAGGTCGATAAAGCCTTTTGAAAAAGATGCCGTATTCTCTACGCCCGGGAACTTGAGCATACGGGACATATTCTTAGCGCAAATCATCTCAGGATTGATAGCCAGAGATAGTTTGAGTTCATCTTTAACCATAGGGATATCTACTGTGTACTCAGGATTTCTGACACGAGCGATAGTACGATTGACTCCTGCAGTCTTTGCAATAAGACAGGTGTAGAGGTTGAGCTCGTCCGCCTCGGTCACTGCTATGAGCAGGTCGCAGTCGTCAACACCCGCTTCTTTGAGAGTCTTGAGTGTTGCGCCGTTGCCCTCGATAGTCATGATGTTCTGAGTGTCTGATATTTTGTCCAGAGCTTCGTAGTCGGTGTCGATGACAGTTACGCTGAATTCTTCTGTGTTGAGCTCGTCAGCAATTGTTCTGCCGACTCGTCCGCATCCTACAATAATAATATTCATATATCATTACCTCGAAAAACAGATAAATTTTGCAAGACAATTCTACAACATTAGTATTACAAAATCAATAGATTTTAAGAAATATACTTATGTAATGTATAAATGTATAGTATTGTCAGGTTTTTTATAGTTTACAGAATGTTCTTTATTTTTCATTTTTTGTATGATATACTTACATTAATATGGGGTAGTTTAGAGAAAAGTCCCCAAGCTAATGTTTACAACCGAAAGGAAGTTTATAGATATGGGTTTGTTTAAATCATTATTTGGAGATTACGGCAAGCGAGAGCTAAAGCGTATTCAGCCTATTTGTGATAAGGTACTCGCATTGTCTGATAAATACGAGAAGATGAGCGAGAGCGAGCTGAAGGCTCAGACTGCAATCCTGAAAGAAAGATTAAGTAACGGCGAGACCACAGACGACATATTGCCCGATGCTTTTGCTGTGTGCAGAGAAGCGTCTTACAGAGTGCTCAAGATGAAGCATTTTCCTGTGCAGGTTATCGGCGGTATTGTGCTTCATCAGGGTAGAATTGCCGAGATGAAGACAGGTGAGGGCAAGACTCTGGTTGCCACCTTGCCTGCATATCTTAACGCACTGACAGGCAGAGGAGTACATATCGTTACAGTTAACGATTATCTTGCAAAGCGTGACTCTGAGTGGATGGGCAAGCTCTATCGCTACTTAGGCTTGAGCGTGGGACTTATCGTACACGGTCTTGATAATGACCAGCGCAGAGAGGCATACAACGCAGACATCACTTACGGTACAAACAACGAGATAGGCTTTGACTATCTTAGAGACAATATGGTCGTATATAAGGAGCAGAAGGTTCAGCGTGAGCACGCATTTGCTATTGTCGATGAGGTTGACTCTATACTCATAGATGAGGCGAGAACACCGCTGATTATATCGGGCAAAGGCGACAAGGCATCTGACTTATACGAGAGAGCAAACGCTCTCGCCAAAACCCTCAAAAAGCACGTGTTCACCGAGCTTAACAGCAAGGAGGATATGGAGGGCTTTTACGAGGAGAATGCCGTTGATTATGTAGTTGATGAAAAAGCAAAGACTGCAACACTTACACAAAACGGTGTCAAAAAAGCTGAGCAGTTCTTTGGTATTGATAACTTAACAGACCCTGACAACATCACTATTCAGCACCACGTTAATCAGGCTATCAAGGCGCACGGCTGTATGAAGAACGAGGTTAACTACGTTGTCAAAGATGGCGAGGTTATCATAGTAGATGAGTTTACAGGCAGACTTATGTATGGCCGTAGATATAACGAAGGCTTGCATCAGGCTATCGAGGCAAAAGAGGGCGTCAAGGTAGAGAACGAGAGCAAGACTTTGGCAACTATTACATTCCAGAATTTATTCAGACTCTATGACAAGCTTTCTGGCATGACAGGTACGGCGCTTACTGAGGAGACAGAGTTTCAGCAGATTTACAGCTTGGACGTAGTGCCGATTCCGACTAACAAAGAGGTTGCAAGAATTGACCACCCTGATGCTATATTCAAGACAGAGCGTGGCAAGTTCATGGCAATAATCGAGGAGATCAAGGAGGCACACCAAAAAGGTCAGCCTGTGCTTGTGGGTACTATATCTATCGAGAAATCTGAGCTTCTGTCAAAGCACCTAAAGCGTAGCGGTATCGCACATAATGTGTTAAACGCAAAGCACCACGAGAAAGAGGCGCTCATTGTTGCTCAGGCGGGCAAGTTGGGCGCAGTAACAATTGCTACTAATATGGCAGGTCGTGGTACCGATATCGTCTTGGGCGGTAACGCTGAGTTTATGGCAAAGTCAAGCATGAGCAAAGAGGGATATTCTGACGAGCTCATACAGGAGGCTACATCTTTTGCAGAGACTGACGATAAAGAGATACTAAAAGCCAGAGAAGTATATGCAGAGTATCTCAATAAATACAAGCAGGAAATCGAGCAAGAGGCTCAACTGGTCAGACAGGCAGGAGGTCTGTATATCATCGGTACAGAGCGACACGAGTCACGCCGTATAGATAACCAGCTTCGTGGTCGTTCAGGCCGTCAGGGAGACCCCGGCAAGAGCCGATTCTTCCTATCGTGTGAGGATGACCTGATGCGAATCTTCGGTGGCGACAGAATGGGTATGATGCTTGACAGACTTAATGTCGAGGAGAATATGCCTATTGAGAATCAGATGCTCTCAAATATAATCGAGAGCTCTCAGCAGAAGGTAGAATCACGAAACTTTGCTATCCGTAAGAACGTGCTTGACTATGATGACGTGCTTAACCGTCAGCGTGAGATTATCTATACTCAGCGTAATCAGGTGCTCAACGGCGAGGATATCCACGATACCGTTATCAAGATGGTAGAGGATACTATCGCTAATAATGTCAACATGTATTTAGGTAGTGACCTAAACAAAGACGACTGGAATTTGAGCGGTCTCAACGATTTTTACAGAGGCTGGCTTATCACAGATGATAACAAGTTCTCATTTACAAAGGATGAGTTAGAGAACACAAGTGTTGATTATATCATCAAGACTCTGACCGACAGAGCTATGGATATGTATCAGGAAAACGAGTCGCTCTTTGATAATGAAACTATGCGTGAGATGGAGCGTGTATACCTCTTAAAGAGCGTTGATACCTACTGGATGGAGCATATCGATAATATGGAACAATTAAAGCAGGGTATAAGACTTCGTGCATATGGTCAGAAAGACCCTGTTGTCGAGTATAGACTCGAGGGCTTTGATATGTTTGATGAGATGATAGAGTCTATCCGTCAGGACACAACAAAGCTGATGTTGGTTGCTCCTAAGCGTGTGCTTGAGATTAAGCGCAGACAGGAAGAAGCCGAGCGTGCACGTAGAGAGCTCGAGCAAAAAGCCGCAGCGGCTCATCAGGTGATACTCTCAAAGGGAGAAAAGGCAGAGCAGCCGAGTGCTGTGACTCTTGCGCTAAAGCGAGAGCAGGTTGCAAAACCCGTAGAGCCTGCAGGCGATGGCACACTGAGCACTAACCGTACCGTAGTCAAGAAGAACAAGATAGGCAGAAACGACCCTTGTCCTTGCGGTAGTGGCAAAAAGTACAAGAAGTGCTGTGGCAGAGACGCATAAATTTCAATAGTAATGTTATAAAAAAGGACTGGCAGTAAAAATACTGTCAGTCTTTTATTTTTTATGCAAAAATAATTGAAAATGTATGCATATGGTGGTATAATATCTCTGTATTTTGTTTTAGAATGGGGAATTTTTTATGAGCAAGGTTAGAACACGTTTCGCACCATCTCCGACAGGCTTTATGCACGTGGGTAATCTGCGTACTGCTTTGTACGAGTATCTGGTAGCTAAGTCACAGGGTGGTTCGTTTGTACTTCGAATCGAAGATACCGACCGTGAGCGTCTTGTAGAGGGTGCTGTCGATGTTATTTATGACACACTCAAGGTAGCAGGGCTTGAGCACGATGAGGGTCCTGATGTAGGTGGCGAGTACGGACCTTATGTTCAGTCACAGCGCAAGGATATGTACCTGCCATATGCCGAGCAGCTTATAAGAGAGGGCAAGGCGTACCGTTGCTTCTGTACCAAGGAGCGTTTAGAAGAGGTGCAGAGCTCTACTGTAGGCGGTGGCTACGACAGACATTGTCGAGATTTGTCACAGGAGGAGATTGACAGATTACTTAGCGAGGGTACACCATATGTCATCCGTCAGAAGATGCCAATAGACGGCGAGACTAAGTTTACGGATGCAGTATTTGGCGAGATTACAGTAGACAACTGTGAGCTTCAGGATCAGATTCTTATCAAAGCTGACGGTTATCCGACATATAACTTTGCCAATGTTATAGACGATCACACTATGGGTATCACTCACGTTGTGCGTGGTAGTGAGTACCTAAGCTCCACTCCTAAGTATAATCTGCTTTATCAAGCATTTGGCTGGGATATTCCAACATATATTCACTTGCCTTTAATAAATGGCAAGAATGATGACGGCACAGTATCAAAGCTCTCTAAGCGCCATGGTGCTACAGGCTTTGAAGATTTGGTCAAAGAGGGTTATTTGCCTGAGGCTATCATCAACTATATTGCACTGCTTGGCTGGTGTCCTAAGGACAACAGAGAGATTTTCTCGCTTGATGAGCTTTGTGAGGTTTTTGATATATCAGGTATATCAAAGTCGCCGTCAGTATTTGATTATGACAAGCTCGACTGGTTCAACGCTGAATATATCCGCAATATGAACATTGACGAATTTGTTGAGGTAGCAGCACCGTATTTTGATAAGGTGCTTGATAATGTTGTTATCGACTATGTCAAGCTCGCAGCTATTTTGCAGCAACGCACAGTAAAGCTTACAGACATTCCACCGATGATAGATTTCTTCAGAGATTTACCACAGTATGATGTAGAGCTGTTTGTTAACAAAAAGAGCAAGACAAATCTTGAGAATGCACCTGTTATGCTCAAGGCTGTATATGATAAGCTCGAGAAAATAGCTGAGGATAATTTTGACTATAATGATATTCACGATGCACTCATATCGCTTGCACAAGAATTAGAGGTCAAAAACGGCACAGTTATGTGGCCTGCACGAATTGCTGTAGCAGGCAAACAGGTCACTCCGGGTGGAGCTATCGAGATACTTGAGATTTTGGGCAAGGACGAGAGCCTAAGACGTATCAGAGTCGGACTTGATAAACTCAACAATTTATAAGATGAGGAATTTTTATGGCAGAAGAAATTAAGAACACAGTAGAAAACACAGAGGAGACTTCCTCTAATTTTATCCATACATTTATCACTCAGGATATCAAAGAGGGTGGACAGTACTATGGCAAGAAGGTGCACACACGTTTTCCTCCTGAGCCAAACGGATATTTGCACATAGGTCATGCCAAGGCTATCTGCATAGACTTTGGCACAGCTGAGAAGTTCAATGGTATGTGTAATCTCAGAATGGACGACACTAACCCTACCAAAGAGGACGTTGAGTATGTAGATGCTATCAAAGAGGACATCAAGTGGCTTGGCTTTGACTGGGACGACAGATTTTACTTTGCATCACAGTACTTTGACCAGATGTACGAGGGTGCAGTAGAGCTCATCAAAAAAGGACTTGCATATGTCTGCGAGCTAAACGCTGAGCAGATGCGTGAGTACAGAGGCGACCTCACCACTCCTGCAAAGAGCCCATACAGAGACAGACCGATAGAGGAGTCTCTCGACCTCTTTTCCCGTATGAAAAACGGCGAGTTTGAGGACGGCAAGATGACACTTAGAGCAAAGATAGATTTAGCATCAGGCAACTTCAATATGCGTGACCCTGTAATATACAGAATCAACCGTATCAGCCATCACCGCACAGGTGATAAGTGGTGTATCTATCCTATGTATGACTTTGCTCATCCTATTGAGGATGCACTCGAGGGCATCACACACTCGTTGTGCTCGCTTGAGTTTGAGGACCACAGACCGTTGTATGACTGGGTTATCGAGAATGTAACCTTGCCTGCAAGGCCAAGACAGATAGAGTTTGCACGACTTGGTATCAACAACACAGTTATGTCTAAGCGAAAGCTCAGAGCTTTGGTTGAAAATAATTACGTCAATGGATGGGACGACCCGAGAATGCCTACACTCTGTGGGCTCAGACGCCGTGGATATACACCTAAGTCTATCCGCAATTTCTGCGAGAGAATCGGTGTATCCAAGGTGAATTCTACAGTAGAGTACAGCTTTTTGGAGCATTGCTTGAGAGAGGACCTAAACGAAACCGCTCAGCGTGTTATGGTAGTGCTCGACCCTATAAAGCTTGTTATCACTAACTACGAAGAGGGCAAGAGCGAGACCTTTGAGGTAGAGAATAATCCTAACAGAGAAGAAGACGGCAAGCGTACCATCACCTTCTCAAGAGAGTGCTATATAGAGCGTGATGACTTTATGGAGGAGCCTATCAAGAAGTATCAGAGACTCTATCCTGGCAACGAAGTAAGACTCAAGTCTGCATATATCGTCAAGTGCACAGGTTGTGAGAAAGATGCTGATGGCAACGTTACCACAGTATATGCTGAGTATGACCCTGAGACTAAGGGTGGCAACACACCTGACGGCAGAAAGGTCAGAGGTACAATTCATTGGGTAGATGCCAATAACTACGCAGATGCTCAGGTTAATCTCTACGATAATCTCTTTACTGTCAGCGAGCCTGAGAGTGGCGATGGAGATTTCCTTGATTACTTAAATCCTGACTCTCTTGTCGTCAGACATGGCTGCAAGGCTGAGAAAGCTATTGAAGATTACGATGTTCCTGCAAACTTTCAGTTTATGAGACTTGGCTATTTCTGTCTTGATAAGGACAGCACTAAGGACAACATCATCTTTAACCGTAGCGTAAGCCTCAAGGACGGTTTCAAAAAGAAATAATTATAGTGCAAAAGCTCACTTTTTGGTGGGCTTTTGTTGTCTGTATGTGATATTTGATATGGGGGATATAATGGGTACAGATTATAATAAGATGTACAAGAAAATTTTTGATATACTGTCAGACCTTACACCGCTAAAATCAGACTGTGGCGTGCTTTGCAACTGTGCGTGTTGCAAGGGTGACCAGAATACAGGTATGCGACTTTTTCCTTATGAACAGAGCTCACTTGATATAAGAGAGCTCAAGGATGGCACTATCCTTGCTGTTTGTACAGGTGAGTGCGATAGAGAGCACAGGCCGCTTGCGTGCAGGATATTCCCGTTTTTCCCTACTATCGCCGATAATGGCAAGATTTTTGTTGAGCTTGATTACAGAGCAAAGCGAGTGTGTCCCATGATAGACCACTATGACGAGATATTATTTGACAAGCGTTTTCTGCGTGCTGTCAAAAAGGTCGGCAAAATCTTGTCAAAAGACGACATCTGCCGAGAGTTTTTGCTTGCATCTACTGAGGAGATAGATACATACTATGCATTTTTGTCAGATGAGTGCTGAGTTTTGATGTAGATTTTTTGTAGTTATTTGTAACCGAAATTTTGTTGAATTGTAGTTGTCAGCTGATATAATTTTATATTGGAAGCTTGTATGACTTTATTAAATTTTTTGGAGGCTTTTATGAAGAAAGCTATATCTTTGATGCTTGTTGTAGTAGTTATATTCAGCGTGTTGTCGCTGAGCCTGTTTGCTACGGCTGCGGCATCATCGCTTGAACTTGATACACCTACAACCATCTCATATTCTAAGTTTGGCACATATCTCAAGTTTGTACCGACAGAGAGTGGCTACTATCTGTTAGAGCCGGATAGTAAGTCGCTTGATACTTACGCAGAGCTTTATGATAAAAACATCTCGCCTATATATGAGAACGATGACACAGAGCAAGGTGTGGCTTTTTCTCTGCTATACTATCTCGAGGCTGACACTACATACTACTATTGCATTGGTACTAAAGAGGCAGGCACAAGCTTTGCTGTTACATTGAAAAAGGTACAGAACACTCAGCTTCCTGATGCAGACAGCCTGTCTGCTCTTGTGCTTGACAAGACTGTATCATGTAGCGGTGCTGATTACTACACATTTACACCGAAGATTAGCGGTAACTATACACTTGTTATTGCTGACAATGTCAAGTGTAGCTTGTTTGATTACAACAAAATAGAAGTAGCCTATAATAGTGCTGAGCTTACATACACCTTAGAGCACGGTATGACTTATATCTATGCTATAGGCGGAAAGACAGAGATTACACTGACAAAGACCGAGCCGACTGTTGAACTTAGTCAGGGTGTAGCACAGAGCACAGACATCAACAAGAATGTGCCTTATGTGTTGTATTCTTTCACTCCTGTTGAGGACGGTATATATGAAGTTATATCTATCGGCGAGGGTGCTGACTCAGTCATAAGACTCTGTGATTCTGATTTTAACGAGATTTTGGAGGATGATGACTCAGGTGATGGTGCAAACTTTTATGTACAGAAGTTTTTAGAGGGTGGCACCACCTATTACTTTGAAATCAGAAACGCACATCTCTCAAACGCAGACACCTTTGATGTGGTTGTATCCTTAGCGGATGTGCTTGTGGGTGACAGCGACCGTGACAACAGGATTACGGTGCTTGATGCTACTAATATTCAGCTACATCTGGTAAAGCATATCTCGCTTGAACAAGAGGCGTTATTTTTATCAAATGTGGATGATGACTCTTTGCTAACAGTTTTGGATGCATCAAAAATTCAGCTTTTTGTAGCTGATATTATAGACGAGCTTTAACACAAAAACACCCAAGTGACACTTGGGTGTTTATATTTTTGTTGATTTAGAGCACGATGTGCGGTATTATATTTGTAGCAATTTTTGTTGAGGTGGATTATGAAGACAGCACTAATCAGCGGAGCATCTAAAGGCATAGGCACAGCTTGTGCAATAGCGCTTGCAAAGCTTCAGTATAATATAGTTATCAATTATTTTAACAGCGAGCAAAAAGCTCACGAGCTTGCAAAGATTATTGAGGATAATTATTCTGTGGAGGTTATGTGTATCAAAGCAGACGTGTCAGACAAGGCACAGGTTGACTCTATGATAAGCAAAGTGGTCGATAGATTTTCTAACATAGATGTGCTTGTCAACAACGCAGGTGTGTCACTTGTCAAGTTGTTTGATATGACTACACCTGATGACTGGTCCAAGGTTATATCCACTAACCTGACCTCTGTGTATAATCTGTGCCATGCAACAATACCGCATATGCTGAGAAACCACAGCGGAAGTATAGTCAATATAGGCTCAATGTGGGGAGAGGTAGGAGCCTCGTGCGAGGTAGCTTACTCTGCATCCAAAGCAGGAGTCATTGGTCTTAGCAAGGCACTCGCAAAGGAGCTGGCACCATCGGGCATCAGAGTCAACTGTGTATCACCCGGAGTGATAGACACAGATATGATGAGCACGTTCTCTGATGAAGACAGACAGCTTATAGCACAGGATATACCGCTTGGTGAGTTTGGCAGAGCAAAGAACGTGGCTGATACTGTTGCGTTTTTGGTATCAGACAAGGCTGAGTATATTACAGGTCAGGTCATAGGTGTCAACGGCGGTATGGTTATATGAGAAGAGTATTAGCAGTAATTATACTGATATTTTTATTTCCTGTGATGTCAGCTTCTGCAACAGATAGCGATACCGTGACACTCAAGCTATCTGTTGATAATGTTGACAAAAACAGACTTTTTGATGTGGTTGTATCGGCTGACGGCAGTACCGATTTGTGTGGCGGTATCCTAAAGATTTACTACGATAAGACTATAGTCAGCTATCGTTCTGTCTCAAGCGATATATATGAGATAGAGGCTGTTGACCACAGCGACTATATTGAGCTTGTGTTTGCAGGTGATAAGGGTGTCTTAGTAAACAACACAACTGACATATTGAGTGTAAAGTTTAAGAGTGTGAGTAGTGGCACTTTTGATATGACGGCACAAGCGTATGATTTTATCAACAATGAGCTTTTTGATGTTACCGTCACAGAGATAGTTGGATGCAAGGTTACGGTTAATTCTGATACTGTTACCTCCACTTCGCTTAAATCGTCACACACTTCTGACAAATCTAAAAAATCAGAAGAAAGCGAGTCTTCTTTATCTGCTGGTGCTGACGCTACTGCGTCATCTGTCACCTTAGGCGGTGATGACAGCAGCAGGTCGGTTGTATATATCGGTGCTATTATAGCGGCAGTTGTCATTTTGTTTGCCTTGGGGGTAATATTTTCAAAGGCTGTAAGCACCGCAAAGAAAGAGATAGCTCACAAAAAACAAGAAGAACAAAATATAGAAGAATGATAATATAAAAAAGCCTGAGTGATATCACTCAGGCTTTTTGTTTATTCGTAGTCTACTACATCTACCCAAGAGAGCAAAAACTCTCTCTCGTCTTCGTTTCCTTTTACAGACTGAGATGCCGCAACTATTGGCATCCACTTCTGTACATATTGTTTTGCAGTATCGCTCTTCTCACAGAAAAGGTTGAGATATTTCTCAGCAATATCCTCTTTCTTTGACAGGCAGAACAGCAGATATGTTCTTGCTACATCGGCTGATGCATTACCCTGTGTTGCGTGTGACCAGTCGAGTATATACGGTGTGCCGTCACTTTTGATGATGATGTTACTTGGGTTAAAGTCACCGTGGCATACCTTGTTGTGTTTTGGCATACCCTCAAGTCTTGTGTGGAGCTCGTATCTTGTAGTAGCATCGAGCTTTGACTCGCTGATTTTTCTACTCATTTTGTCCTTGAGCTTGTTGAGCAGAGGACTTTTCTTGGAGTGAACCTCAAGCTGAAGATTAACAAGCAGTTCGAGATATTCGTCAGTTTTCTCAGGATTTTCGTCCATCAGCTGCTGGAGAGTTTTGCCTTCGATGTATTCTGTGATAATCGCCCATTTAGAGTCTACCATAGTTACTTCCAAAATCTTAGCGATATTCAGCCCTGTTTCTTCGATTCTTGCCTGATTCAAAGCTTCGTTTAAGATGTCAGCCTTAGAGTAGTTAGCATCAAAAACCTTGATACATCTGTCGCCGTCACGATAGATGGTCTTGTCTTTTCTTTTAGCAATTACTGTTTCAAGTTTCATAGTGGTTTCTCTCCTTTCTTAGTCCTTGTACTGTCTGCCATAGTAAGCACACAGATACATCTCTTTAATTTCGCTCATTAATGGGTAGCGAGGGTTGGCGCCTGTACACTGGTCGTCGAACGCCTGTTCTGTCATTTCGTCAAGGGTCTCAAGGAAGGTGTTCTCATCTATACCATAGTCTTTGATAGATTCTTTGATACCTACTTTAGCCTTTAACTCGTTTATAGCTTTGATAAGACTCTCAAGCTTTGCGTTGTCGTCCTTGCCCTTTAGTCCGAGTGCATCAGCAATCTGAGCATAACGAGCGAGGGTATGTGGGTGGTCATACTGAGAGAAAGTACCCATCTTCTTAGGTGTATCTGATGCGTTGAATCTGAGCACGTGTTCTATCATAAGTGCGTTGGCAACACCGTGTGGCAGGTGATGGAAAGCACCTAACTTGTGAGCCATAGAGTGACACACGCCTAAGAACGCATTTGCAAATGCCATACCTGCCATAGTAGCGGCGTTTGCCATCTTTTCACGGGCTTTTATGTCATTTTGTCCGTCATCATATGCACGTGGCAGATATTCAAATATAGTCTTTAGTGCTCCTATTGCGAGCGAGTCTGTGTAGTCGGTAGCAAGCATCGATGCATATGCCTCTACTGCGTGTGTAACAGCGTCAATACCTGATGCGGCGGTCAGTCCTTTTGGAGCTGACATATGAAAATCTGTATCGATAATCGCCATATTAGGTAGAAGTTCGTAGTCAGCAAGAGGATATTTGACACCTGTGCTCTCGTCTGTAATAACCGCAAACGGTGTCACCTCACTGCCTGTACCTGCAGATGTAGGGATAGCGATGAAGTACGCCTTTTCGCCCATTTTAGGGAAGGAGTAAATACGCTTTCTGATATCGACAAAACGCATTGCCATATCCATAAAATCAGCATCTTCGTGCTCGTACAACACCCACATAATCTTAGCGGCATCCATTGCAGAGCCACCACCCAAGGCAATTATTGTGTCAGGGTTAAACGAGCGCATCATCATAGCGCCGTCTTTAGCGTTTTTGAGGGTTGGGTCAGGCTGAACATCAAAGAAGGTTGCGTGTGCTATGCCCATCTCATCGAGCTTGTCTGTTATAGCCTTTGTGTAGCCGTTGTTATACAGGAAGTTGTCTGTTACGATAAATGCTCGTTTAGAGTTTCTGACAGTTTTCAACTCATCAAGCGCAACGCTAAGACAGCCTTTTTTGATATATACCTTCTCAGGTGCTCTGAACCACAGCATATTCTCCCTCCTTTTTGCTACTGTTTTGATATTTAACAGGTGTTTGACACCTACGTTCTCTGATACTGAGTTACCGCCCCATGAGCCACATCCGAGTGTCAGTGACGGTGCAAGCTTGAAGTTATATAGGTCTCCGATACCGCCGTGAGAAGATGGAGTATTGAGGAGTATACGGCAGGTCTTCATTCTGCTTGCAAATTCATTTAGCTTTTCTGCCTGAGTAGTTTCGTTTAGATAGATAGAAGATGTGTGACCTAAACCACCGTCATTTATCAGGTGCTCTGCCTTTGTGAGCGCATCCTCAAAGTCCTCTGCCTTGTACATAGCGAGCACAGGGCTCAGCTTTTCATGGGCAAACTCCTCAGACAGTCTGACAGACTCTACCTCGCCGATGAGTATCTTTGTGTTCTTTGGCACTTCGATGCCCGATAGCTGTGCGATTTTCTCGGCGCTTTGACCTACGATTTTTGCATTAAGTGCACCGTTTATTATGATAGTCTTTCTGACTTTTCTGAGTTCTGCAGGATTTAAGAAGTAGCATCCTCTTTTTGCAAACTCCTCTTTGACTTCATCGTAGATGCTCTGTAGTACGATAACCGACTGCTCAGATGCACAAATCATACCGTTGTCAAAAGTCTTGGAGTGTATGATAGAGTTGACAGCAAGCAGAATGTCTGCTGAGTCATCTATGATAGCAGGAGTGTTACCAGCACCAACACCGAGCGCCGGCTTGCCGCTTGAGTATGCCGCCTTGACCATACCCGGACCACCTGTAGCCAAGATGATGTCTGCTTCTTTCATTACTGTGTTTGTCATCTCAAGTGATGGCACATCTATCCAGTTGATGATACCCTTAGGTGCTCCTGCTTCAACTGCTGCTTCGAGCACAAGCTTTGCTGCAGCTATTGTAGAGTTTTTAGCACGAGGGTGAGGGGATATGATGATAGCATTTCTGGTTTTGAGTGCCAAGAGACACTTGAATATTGCAGTAGATGTAGGGTTGGTAGTTGGTATAACTGCCGCAATAACACCGATAGGCTCTGCGATTTTCTGCATACCCTGAGCTACATCTTCTTCTATGACACCACAGGTTTTTGTGTCTTTGTATGCGTTGTAGATATATTCTGATGCATAGTGGTTTTTGATAACCTTATCTTCGACAACACCCATGCCTGTTTCTTCTACTGCCATTTTTGCGAGTGTGATTCTTGCCTTGTTTGCAGCAGATGCAGCGTGTAAGAATATTTTGTCAACCTGCTCTTGAGAGTAAGTAGCAAAAATCTCCTGTTGTTTTCTGGTGCGCTTGATAGCTTTTTCAAGACTCTCTACGCTGTCGATAATTTTGTAGTTTTTGTTTTCCATTATATCCTCCATAGATTAAGAAAAATCTGTGTTTAGTCTTACCTTAGAGAGCAAGATGAGTAGAAACATAGCAGACTCATATTACTTTGTTAAAATTATAACAAACATTTCTCAATAATTCAATAGTCAATATATGCTAACATATATTAAGAGAAGCATAAGTTTTTATCAATTTTATAAAAAAGAGCTGAATTATCACAATTTTTACTCTCACAAGGTCATTATAGCATCTGATTTTTAAGAAATAAATAACTCTATGTTAAATGTATATAAAAAGAAACGGCACAGCGTGCATTTACGCTGTGCCTGTTTTTTATAAAAAATTTATTTTTTGAGCACCTTGACAATCTCACCCACAAAAACATGGTGGTAGTCACCTGCTTCATAGTTTGATTTGATACTCTCATCAATTATAGACTCTTCGTTCATCTGCTGAACATAGAGTTTCTTGCAGATGATTACTGTATCAGCTTGTTCAAAGTACGGTGCGTCCTCTGAGAAATTTGCTGTGAGATTACACTCTTTTGCTTTGTCTACATCACGACCGCTGTACTTGCCACAATATGCTAATGCATTTCTGTACTTTTCTGAGTAAAATGATAGCGAAAAGTACTCGCTGTTGTTCATAAACTCTATTGTGTATCTCTGAGGTCTAACAAATGCAAACACTACATTTTTGTTCCACAGTACCCCCAGTCCACCCCAAGATGCAGTCATTGTGTTGTAGCTTTCTTTATCTCCTGCTGTAATAAGCATCCAGTCTTTGCCTATCATATCAAACGGAGTTTTGTTGAGTTCATATGGTGAGATTTCTGTGTACATAATTGCCTCCAAAAAAATAGTGTAGTTTTTTGTGTATTATTTTGCCAGCTTTACGGCTTTCAAAATCTTGACAATTACAGGACTTAGTATCATATTGACACCAAGCTCTATCAAAAAGTTGATACCTGTCAAACCAAACAGGACATAGTACAGCACATCGCTGCCACCTGACCAGGAGTTTAACACCGGTCTGAAGAAAAGCACTAATCCTACTATAAAAATTCCCGTGTTGACTATAGGTGCAGAGATACCCGCAACTATTGTGGCAAAAATTGAGTTTTTCTTGCTTATCAACTTGTAGAGCAAACCGCTTACATAGCCTGCGCATATGCCTTTGGTCATACATACAAGTACACACAAAAACGGGTTTGAGTTCCATACCATAGCACCGCCTGCATCAGCACCGCTTATGCACATTATAATTACAACTACGCTGAACACTCCACCAAGCAGCGCTCCTGCCTTTTCGTCAAATAAAGCGGAGCCGATGATTATCGGTATCAGAGATAGTGTAATGGCGAACGGCTTGGTCGGAAAATAGGTAGTTACTACCTGCAGTACAATTATGATTGCACTGAGCACGCCAAGGCTGACAAGCCTTACTGTTTTGTCTTTTGTTTTTAACATTTATATACCTCCTGCTGTCTCTCCAAATGGATGAAACGCAAATTATGACGTAAGTAAAAGTTTAAAAATAAATACTGTGAGCAATATATAATTATGAGTTTTTTTCAAAAATAATTCGAAGTCCTTGCAAGATAAGGTCATCTTTTACAGTGATGCTATGTGAGCAGTTGTTTGTTATCATAGGGGCGAGACCTCCTGTAGCGACAACCTGACACTTATATCCCAATTGTGACTCTATCTTGTCTATGATACCGTCTATCATACACGCAGTGCCCAGCACTATGCCCGAGCGTATACACTCGTCTGTGTTTTTGCCGATGACATTTTTTGGAGCATTGAGTGCAACAGACGGCAGCAGAGCTCCGTTGTTAGTGAGTGCATCAAGAGATATGGATACTCCGGGTGCTATTATACCGCCCTGCATAATGCGGTCTTTGTCTACAACACATATAGCTGTAGCAGTACCCATGCTGATTACTATACACGGAGTGTCAAACAGACTCTGTGCAGCGGCACATCCAACTACTAAGTCAGAGCCCAATGTAGACGGGTCCTCTATTCTGATGTTGACACCTGTCTTTATGCCCGGACCCACAACAAGAGCATCAATACCCAGCACACTTTTGATAGCATTTTTGAGTGTCTGTGTCACCTTTGGTACAACCGAGCTGATTATACAATTATTTAGCTTTGCGCTGTCGATGCTGTGTACCTTGAATATACTGTACAGCTCTACCGAGTATTCGTCAGCAGTTTTCTTTGTGTCTGTAGATAGTCTCAGGGTGGACACAAGCTCCTTGCTATTAAAGATACCAAATTTTATGTTGGTGTTTCCGACATCTATTGTAAGCAGCATTTTTGAGTATCCTTTCGTGTTTTGTACAATTATACTATTTTTTTCTTTTTCTTTCAATATTATTTAAACTTTATTTTTGTGTTTATTTGCAATAATGAAAAATAGATAGAACTTTGTATGTTAGAATATCATTGATATTAGTATGAGTACGTAATTGGGAGGTCTTTTCATGAACGCAACTGACAAAAATCAGATGAAAACTCTTGCGACAAAAGCAAGAAAAGGCGCTATTGTTGGCACATTTAATGCAAAGAGCGGACATCCGGGTGGTTCTTTATCAGCGGCTGACATCTTCACTTATCTTTACTTCAAGGAGATGAACGTTGATCCACAGAATCCGCAGTGGGCTGACAGAGACCGTTTTGTACTTTCAAAGGGACATTGCTGTCCGAGCCTCTATGCTGTGCTTGCACTCAAAGGCTTCTTTGATATGAGCGAGCTTGAGAGCTTAAGACACGTGGGTGCTATGCTTCAGGGTCATCCTGATATGAAGGGCACACCGGGTATCGATATGAGCACAGGCTCTTTGGGTCAGGGTGTATCTGCCGCTTGTGGCATGGCTTTGGCTGCTAAGATTGACAACAAGGATTATAGAGTATATACAGTCCTCGGCGATGGCGAGTGCGAAGAGGGCGAGGTATGGGAGGCTGCTATGTTTGCCGCTCATAACAACCTTGACAACCTCGTAGTTTTCGTTGACAGCAACGGCTTGCAGATAGACGGCACAGTAGCTGAGGTTGGCGGTATCGAGCCACTCGACAAGAAATTTGAGAGCTTTGGCTTTAATGTATTAAAGATTGACGGTCACGACTTTGACCAGATAGAAGAGGCACTTAATTGTGCTAAATCTACAAAGGGTATGCCAACCGTAATTATTGCAAAGACCATCAAGGGCAAGGGCGTGTCCTTTATGGAGGATCAGGTTGGCTGGCACGGCAAGGCTACAAACGCAGAGGAATACGAGATAGCTATTGCAGAGCTTGATAATCAGCTTAAGGAATTGGAGGGCTAATATGGCACAGATAGTTACAAAGGCAACCAGAGAGAGCTTTGGCGAGGCATTGTGTGAGCTTGCTAAGACCAACAACGACATAGTTGTATTGGATGCTGACCTTGCTTGTGCAACCAAGACATCTATTTTCCAGAAGAGCTTTCCTGAGAGATTTAGAAACTGCGGTATCGCAGAGGGTAATATGATAGGTGTAGCTGCAGGCCTTGCAGCTGCAGGCAAGACTCCTGTTGCGGCATCTTTTGCTATGTTTGCTACAGGCAGAGCATTTGAACAGATCAGAAACTCAGTTGCCTATCCTGAGCTTAACGTTAAGATCGCAGGTTCACATGCAGGTATTTCTACAGGCGAGGACGGCGCAACACACCAGTGTCTTGAGGACATCGGTATTATGCGTACTTTGCCGGGTATGGTAGTACTAAACCCTGCTGACCACTACGAGATGATAGAGGCTACTAAGGCAGCTATAGAGCACCAGGGCCCTGTATACATCCGTCTTGGCAGACTTGCTATTGATTCATTCAACGACCCTGACAACTACACTTTTGAGCTTGGCAAGGGTATCACAATGCACGAGGGTAACGATATCACAGTAATCGCTACAGGTTTGTGCGTCAACGAGGCAAGAAAAGCTGTCGAGAAGTTAGAGTCTGAGGGTATAAATGTCAGACTCATCAATATCCACACTATCAAGCCTATCGACAGAGAGCTTATCATCAAGGCTGCCAAAGAGACAGGCAGAATCATCACTGTCGAGGAGCACAATGTTATTGGCGGTCTTGCTGATGCAGTGTGCGAGGTTACATCTGCACAGTGCCCTGTACCTGTAAGACGTATCGGTGTGTATGACCGCTTCGGTTACTCAGGTCCTGCTAAGGAGCTACTCGATATCTTTGGTCTTACAGCACCAAACATCGAGAAAGTTATCAGAGAAGAGCTTGCAAAATAATCAGATTTTACTAAAAGAGCAGAAGTCGTACGGCTTCTGCTTTTTTTATTTACTGCGTTGTATTGATACACTTATTGTGGTAAAATAACTAAGGTGATTATATGAAGATTTTAGTTATAACAACAGGCGGAACCATAGGCAGTACTACCATAGACGGTGTTATAGATGTATCTGCTGATGCAAAGCTTAAGGTTATAGAAAAATACAGAGAGATGTCAGGTGTAAATTCTGACGATATAGATTTTGAGGTGGTCTCTGTGCTCAATATACTCAGCGAGAACATCACACATAGCGACTATCTCACACTTATTGATATTATCAGAAGCTACGATTTTGAATCTTACAGCGGTGTTATTATGACACATGGTTCAGACACGCTTGCATACACAGCGAGTTTGATGTCGCTTATCTGGGATAGAGACATACCGCTTGTGTTAGTAGCGGCACACAGACCTGTAGATAACGAGTACTCAAACGCAGTAGCAAATTTTGAGTGTGCCGTAGAGCTTATCAGGAGCAAGGCAAACTCTGTTTTGGTACCATATAGAAATGCAGACAAAGTCACCTACATTCATTATGCTGACAGATTGCTTGAGAGCGAGATGTTCTCCGATGATTTTGTGAGCTTGTCTGAGCCTTATGGCGTGTACGATGGAACGAAGATTAAGGTTATCTGCAGTAATCACGAGCGTTTGGTATTATCAACGCTAAAGCCGGCATTAAATCGTGTTTTGCAGATTCAGCCATACCCTCTGCTTGATTATAGCCGTATAGACATCTCAGGGGTAGATGCGGTTTTGCACAGGGTGTATCACGCAGGCACAGCCTGTAGTGGTGGTGACAGCGAGCACAGCGTGCTTGAGTTTATCAGAAGATGCAACGAGTGCGGTGTACCGTTTTATGTGTGCGGTGTTTCGTCTGACAAAAAAAGCTATCAGTCTCTTGCTCAGATGGTAGAGGCAGGAGCGCAGATAATGTATGATACAACACCTGCACTTGCATATATGAAGTTGTTATTAACTAAAGGGTAATTGTCAATGAAAAAATTCTCGGTATTATTAGTTCTTGTAGCGGGCACGCTGTGGGGTATTATAGGCTATTTTGTTCGAAGCTTACAGTCACAGGGACTTAGCTCCTTGCAGATAGTTGCTATTCGTATGACTATCTCGGCAGTTTTGTTTTCGATATTTGCACTTGTATTCAATAGAAAATTATTTGTTATCAGGCTAAGAGATTTGTGGTGCTTTTTAGGTACAGGCGTATTAAGCGTTGCCACCTTTTCTTTCTGTTATTTCAAGGCTATAGATTATTCATCGCTCTCACAGGCATCTATACTTCTGTATACTGCACCGATATTTGTTATGATTTTTTCTGTGCTGTTATTCAGAGAGAAGATAACCGTTATCAAGGTAGTGTCACTCATACTTGCTTTTTTGGGATGTATGTTCGTGACGGGCATCTTTACGTCTGACGCATCGCTTAATTTTATTGCTATTATCTACGGCTTACTCAGCGGAGTGTGTTATGCGCTGTATTCTATATTTTCACGATATGCGCTTGATAGGGGATACAGCCCTTTGTGTATTACCCTGTATACATTTATATTTTCATCTGTAGCGGTGTTGCTGATAGTAGACCCAAAGCCTGTGATAACTGTTATGACAAAGAGCGTTGATAGTATGATGTTCTGTTTGCTTTTTGCGATACTCTCGTGCGTACTGCCGTATCTGACATACACATTTTCGCTCAAATATGTGCGACCATCTACAGCGTCTATTGTAGCGTCTATAGAGCCTGTAGTAGCGACTATCACAGGAGCAGTAATCTTTGACGAGGCTGTAGAGTTTCCGTTTGGATATATCGGTATCGCACTTGTACTTATATCAATAGTGCTCATTAACACTTCACAAAACAAAAAGAAAGAATAACAAAAAAGCACACGGAGTTTATCCGTGTGCTTTGTGTTTATATGCAGTATAGGTTTAAGTCCCAACAAGGTATATACGGGTGTTTTCTCAGATATATTTTGTAGTTTTTGTTGAGACTGTTAATCATCAGCGGCAGGGCATACAGGTCAGAGCTTTTGTGATAGCACGCAAGGTTTAGCTTTGGCTTGTGCTGTAGAGTTTGTTTTGCGCCTTTTAGCATCAGCTCTTCCATACCTTCTATATCTACCTTTATATATGAGAAGTCGCCGTATATATCATTTATAGAGTCAACGCTCATCACCTTGATTTCTATATCACCTGTGCTTGAGAGTGTTGACTGTCTGCCGGCGTTTTTTCTGACGGTCATTTTAGAGTCGCAGTTACTTATTCCGACATTGAGTGCGTGGCAGGCTTTGAGATTTTCGCAGTATTTTTCAAGCTTTGCGTGGTTTTTCAGGTTTGGCTCTACAGCGACAATTTTTGTATAGTCTTCTGTATAGTGCAGAAACTCCTCTACCGTGTCACCCTTGTAGGCACCAAGATCAAGATAAGTTTCCTCATTTGACAGTCTGAGTATATTATAAAATGCTTCGTTTTTGGAGCTTTCTATATTACTTTGATATTCAAGCTTGCCTGAATACAAGAAGTTTAGTGCACCGACAAACACTTCTCTTGACTTTTCGTCTGCGAGCAGGTCGTATGCTTTTTTATATTCATCTATATGCTTATTTAGATACTCGTCATCGATTATCTCATCACCGTATACGGGGACGTTGGGTATCAGCATCGGGTGCTTGCTTGCTACTTTTTTGATGTATTCCATAACACAAGGTAGCTGTGATGCAAAGCAAAGTGCCACGGTGAAATCGCCGATTTCTTTCTCAAAATCAGACATTTTCTTTACGGTATAGCCTCTGAAATTCTGGTATCTCACAAAGTCATCGCTCGCCATTACACCATAGCACGAGATACCTCTTTTTTCAAATTCATTTAGCACCTTATCTGCACCGTTGCCCATACCGTAGAGTATGATTTTTTGGTCACAGTTTTTGAGCGCATCCCATACGCAAGGGTTGTTGTAGTCTATCATAAGTCACCTATGGATTACAGTTTTGGCAAGGGGTGTAGTCATTGTTTATCGCATCCTCACGACTGCTAAACTCCACCTTGTTATTATCACTCATATTCTCAACGCTTTCGCAGGTTCCAAGGTGAAATTTCTTGCTGTTTTTGTTGCCTACGTATTGTGCGTTGTCGTTAGCACCAAAAGCAGTTGTTTCAACTGCCACATCAGAGTTTTGATAGAAGAAGTCTATCGTATAGCCGTCTGTGACAGCTACTATATGACCGAGCACATCTGTGCGGTAGGTAGTAACTCCCATCATATCAAGACTTTGTGTAGTCTCTTTGTGTGGATGTCCGTAATCGTTATTCTTACCGCAAGATATAACTGCGTATGTAGGGTCAACATTGAAAAGAAATTCTCTGCAGGATGAAGTCGAGGAGCCGTGGTGTCCTACCTTGAGCACATCAGCGCTGAGCTTTGCTTTGTGTGATATCAGCTCTTTTTCGGCATAAGCCTCTGCATCTCCTGTGAACAGAAAAGAAGTATCGTCACACACAGCCTTGACTATAACAGAGTAGTCGTTGTAGTTATCGTATGTATCAGAGTACGGACCCAGAATCTCAAGAGTCGCTTCTCCCAAAGAGTAGGTCGCACCGACCTCTCTGTCGATATAGTTTATATTGTTATCGTCTACAGCATACAGTACATCAAGCCATGTAGATGTTTGCTGGTCGGTTTCTACAGTTATAAAGTTTTCACATTCTATTGAGTCTATAACCTTAGCAAGCCCACCACAATGGTCAGAGTGGGGGTGAGTTGCAATTATATAGTCAAGTTTTTCTATATTAAGACTTTCTATATAGTCTATAACTGTATCTGCGTATTCTTTTTCTCCTGCATCAATAAGCGCTGCGCTGTCACCTGATTTTAGCAGAATACTATCGCCCTGACCGACATCTATATAGTGGACAGATAATTTGCTGTTATTAATAGCCTCAAAGTTTACAGCTTGTATAGGGTTGACGGGTTGCGATACGCATGAGCATACTGATATCAATAGTGCTATTAATATTAAAAACGATAGTATTTTCTTTGACAAAACAGCCACCTCCATCAGCTTATATATCTACTATACACTAAAGAAAAAATATTTTCAACTTAGCTTTTTAAGATAAAATTTGCAAACATCATAAAAATGTGCTATAATACTTTTACGTAAAAGAGGTGATTATATGTCAGGCAATTATCGATGTAAATATGAGATCGTTACTGCGGACAATAATTTGCCCGGTAAGGTTATGCTTTATGATAAGCCGGGTAGCGAATGTTTTACTAACAAGCATTGGCACAAAAATCTCGAGATTAACTATGTAGTCAGAGGCAAGATGTGGACAATGCAGAATAACGCTGACAGGGATATTTCCGACTCAGAGTTTGTTGTAGTCAACAGCGAGGATGTTCATCAGACCTGTGGCAAGTATCCTGACGAGAGGGTCAAGTACCTTGTTGTACTGTTTTCTTATAACTATATCAAGGCGTATTTTGAGAATTTTGAGAACTATACCTTTGATGTAGATAAGAACGAGCAGGCTAAGCAGAGGATTGCTACCTTGCTCAAGGCGATAGTCTTTGAGATAGAGAACAAGAGCGAGTTCTCAGACCTCAAGATTTCGTGTGCGATGAGTCAGATACTTATGCTCCTTTTTACTAAGTGCAGAGTCAGAAAAGAGAACATCACAGAGCGAGAGCCAAGCGATGACCTCGAGTATGCCAAGAAGGCTATCGACTTTATCAAGGAGAACTTCAGAGAGAAGATTAGCCTTGATGACATCTCATCATATGTCGGCTTGACGCCTACTTATTTTTCACGATATTTTAGGCAGAGCACCCGCAAGACGTTCAAGAACTATCTAAATCTTGTGCGACTTGAAAATGCGTTGCTTGATATTCAGAACAATAACGAGAGCGAAACCAGAGCCGCACTCAAAAACGGTTTTCCGTCAGTTAAGTCATTTATTGCGGTCTTCAAGAGTGTCTACGGTTGTGCACCGAGCGAGTATGTCAAGATTTATCACGAGCTTCCGCAGATATCAGAAATCAGAAAAATATAGCTTTATTTACATAACAAAACAGCGTATCCATTACGGATACGCTGTTGTTTTTTTATATTATTTCGATGTAGAACAGGTCGAGCATTATCTCCATCAGACCATTTTGGTCAACGATAAACTGTGCATACTCATCACCCTTTATTACCTTGCCGGGAACAGATACAAACTCTATATCTTTTGCAGAGTTTATAAGGTCGAGTGCCTCGTTTGACAGATAGGTTATCTTAGAAGCACCCAAGTTAGTTGTAGAGTTGCTGGTTATGGTGTTGTACAGGTCAAGCACCAGACCAACGTCAGATTTGGCTGCAGGCACAGCCTGTGACAAAAATGCTTTCATATATTCTTTTTGTCTGTTCATTCTATCGTTGTTAGATGCGAGATTATCGAGGTCTCTCATGCGAACATATTTTTCTGCATCATAGCCGTGCAGGGTAATTGTCTCACCTGCGCTTATTGTCCTGCCATAGTAGTCAGATTCAAACGGTGCCGAGGTTGTCACGGTAACCCCGCCTATAGCATCGTTTAGGTCGATAAGTGCTGAGTTGTTCATAGAGAAGTAAGTGTCAAACTGCATGCCATAGAACATTCGTTCAAGACTTGTTATGGTATTCTCACAGCTTGTATGTCGACCATCACCATAAGCATAAGACAGACACAGTTGCATACGCTGTGTGTTTACAAATTCGCCGTTTGTATTATAGATATTGACATCTGTCATAGAATCTCTTGATACGCCTAATATAGATACTTTCTCACCTTTTGTATCAATAACTGCTATGTAGACAGCGTCAGCCTGTCCGCCTGTACCGATTACATCAGTACCGAGCTCGTCCTTGTCATCAATGCCCATAAAGACAATAGATGTGACATCCTCGTTGAAGGTGTAGGTTTTGCCTGAGTAGGTGATGGTTTTACCGTCATTTTCGGTCTTTACTTCTGTGACATCAGGTGACGGCTCGATAACCATATCGTCATAGTTGTGCATAGCATTTTTGCCCACTTGATTAAAGATAAACAGAGTAGATACTGCTATTACAAGTATTGCAGCTATTACAGCTAATATAATACTGATGATTTTTACTGTTTTACTTTTCTTTTTACGTTTTTTGTGTGGCTTTGCAAAGACAAAGCCCTCGGTAGCCTTATCTATTTCTTCTTTTGATGCGCTTTTTGTGCTGTTTTTTTGTCTTTTCATTTGCTCTTTGTTTGATATAGGTACAACAAAGCTGAATTCGTCATTTTCAATATTATTTGAATTATTCAAGGTTTCGGGTATATTGTCAGTGTTTTCGTTATTATAGTTGTTGTTCATTTACTAAAACCCCCTGCACAAGGTATCTGACATTTCCGCCACCGGGCATACAGGTGGATAGAGTCAGTATATGGTCATCTTCTCTTAGAGTAATGCCGTCTCTAATATTACAGTAGTATGGTCTTTGCTCAAGTGTAGAGTCAAGATAAAGTCTGAAATCTGACGGATCACTCATCTCAAAGGAATTTAAGATATGCCTGTCATCATACTGATAAGCTGAGTATATCAGATAGGTGTATAGCGTGTCCTCTGTAAATATGAAGATAGTGTTGTTTTTATCAAAGAAATCTTTGTCATTAAAGTTATGAAGCGATGCAAACATCGAGCCGTTTAGCATATTGTGGCCATACAGCACAGTCACAGGGTCAGAGAAATCTTTTGCGTTTTGCTTTTCTGAGTATATAGTACCTGAGAACTGATAGTTCTTGTAGACATTATGTGTCAGATAGAAGCTGTCATCATCTGTGGTGCTCTGAGCTACAGGTAGGTCAACGTTTGTATTAGGAATATATATCCAAGCGTAAATGTCAGAGTTTATCTTTCTGGCATCTTCGAAGTTTATGGTGTTGTATTCTTCTACCTGTGCAGTAGTCTCAGCAAAGCGCTCGGTAGGCGCTTGTGTTGCCTCTATAGTCTCATTTGATGTGTCACTTTGGCTTTGTGTGCTGTCAGTGCTCAGTATGCTGCCGGCAATACTACTATCTGCAAAAAAGTATATAGCAAGAAAGGCGATACACGCTATACATATCAGCGCAGATACTATCAGTATAACTATCCACAGTGCTTTGTTCTTTCTTTTGTTCATAATTATCCTCAATAGATTAAAGTATTAATAACTATATAATTATACTGCTGACATCAGTAGCTGTCAATTATGAGAATTTTACAAAAAATAAAAGCTCCGCTACTGCGGAGCTTTTGATTTGTAGTGATTATTCCTTAATCTTCTTAACTGCAACGCAACCTACAGCAGCTGCTGAGAACAGTGCGAGTGCACCAAATACAACAGCCATATCGCCTGTCTGTGGTGATGTAGAAGAACCGCTTGAGTCGTCTGTAGATACAGAAGCTGTTGGGCTCATTTCTGCAAAAGCTGTTACACTGCAAATAAAGAGCATCATAATAGCTACGAGCAAAACTGCAAGAATCTTTTTCATAGTTAATTCCTCCAAAAAATATGATAATATGTTTGAACCTATCAATAATTACAATTAGTATATCACATGATTTTTTAAAAGTAAAGTGTTTTTGCAAATAAAATTATATATATTTATCATAAAAAACACCTTTATTTATGAAGTTTGTTGTGCTATAATATATGTGTAAAGGTGTCCTTTCTTGACACATTTAGGATTTTTCTTGATACGGAGGTATTTGTTATGAAAAAAATACTGTCGGTTGTACTTTCTGTGCTGGTAATCTTATCAGCAGTTATGTGCACAGGCACTATAGCCTATGCACAGGAGGGTGTTGCTCTTACATACTCTTTCAGTGGTGACCAGAGTACACAGCCCGGTTATGCAGAAGGTACAATTACTTTATCTGTTTCAAATGCAGAGCATAAAGGTAACTATTATCTATATTGGGCAGATGACACAAAAGCTCTTGATGGTTACAGAGAGATAACAACCCTTAATGTTTCATCTATTAACAAAGCTGTATCGTTTGATATGCTCGAGCAGACAGCAATCCCTGTAGGGGCTACTAATGTTATCGCAATAAAATCTGACAAAGAGCCTCAGAATAAAACAGTTGCTTCTTCAACTGTTGTTTATTCTTTAGGCAAGAAGGCGCTTTCTGATAACAGTCCTCTGTATACATTCGGTGCAATAAGTGACCCACAGCTTGCAAACGACAGCTATGGCTCCGGTAATTACCCTAATGACGAGACTCACTTGGCTGAAGCACTCGAGACTCTTGCTAAAAGAGGCGTTGACTTTACTGTTTCATCAGGTGATACAGTAAATGACCAGGACGGTGCCAAGACATACGCTGCTGAGTACAAGGCATACCAGAGGATAATCGCTGATTCGTCCTATGCTAATCCGATATATGAGACAAACGGTAACCATGATGTACAGGTTACATGGAACGGCTCAAGCTCTAATAACAATAAGCCTTTTATCAAGGGTACGGGTCTTGACTCGACACTTGAGACCATCAACGCAGGCAAACCATACTATGAAATAACAGAGCCTACAACAGGTGACCACTTTATATTTGTGGCACTTGAGGGTGCGTTCAGAACTAACGAGAACACACAGTTTTCTACTGCTCAGCTTGACTGGCTCGAGGGACTATTGAAGAAGTACCACAATGATGGCAAGAACATCTTCATTATAGAGCACGCTAATGTTCAGGGCTGGGGTAGTGGCGACAAGCTGACAACTCCGTATTACTATGATTTGGGACTTGATCCAAACAGCTCTGATGTTGCTCGTTTTGTAGACCTTATGGAGACTTACAAGGACTGCATAATCATCACAGGTCACACACATCTTGAGCTTTCTGCTCATCTAAACTTCTCAGATAACAACGGCACCTCTGCTGTTATGATGCACAACAGTGCTGTTGGCGGTGTAAGACGCCTTGTAAACGGTACGGTTGTAAACGGCAATATGATAAACGGTAGCATTGACCGTGACGACGTACTCGGCTTGTCAGAGGGTTATATAGTTGAAGTTTATAGTGACTATGTAGTGTTTAACGGCATCAACCTTTATTACAACGAGATTATGCCTGACTGCTCATACATTATCCCTATGGGTACATCGTTACTCGACCCTAACAGACCGACCGAGTCCAAGCCGACTATACCAATTGTGACAAAACCAACTACAGAGCCTACACAGGCTGATGACGGCGATACAACAGAAGGCTACTATATGGTAGGTAAGCTCAACGGCAAGTCATACTGGGATGCAACCTCACTGACAAATGACAGAAAGCTAAAAGTAAACTACGACACAACAGGTGAGTACTATCTTAACTGGGAGTTTGTAGACGGTGATGAAATCAAGGTAGTATATTATGACGGCAGTTCTATAAAGACTTGGTACGATAGTGATGCAGATAATTACAAGCTCACATCATCAGGCGGAAAAACAGGTGCTTGTACACTGTACTTTAATCCTAAGGGTAGAAGTGACTGGTCATATACATACTTTACAGTACAAAAGGGTACTTTCACTCCTGTAACTCCTCCTGAGACTCAAGAGCCAACCGAGACTCCAAAGCCAACTGAGACTCAAAAACCAACCGAGACTCCAAAGCCTACTGAGACTCAAAAACCAACAGACGCTCCAATACCTACTGAGACTCAGAAGCCAACAGACGCTCCAATACCTACTGAGACCGAACCAACAGAGCCAAAGATTATGTATGGCGATGTAGATATGGACTCAAAGATTTCTATCCTGGATGCTACTTTCATTCAGCGTCATCTGGCTAAGCTTATCGTATTGACAGACGAACAGATAACTGTCGGTAAGGTAACAGGCGAAGAAAAATTGTCTATCTTAGATGCTACTATGATTCAGCGCAAGCTTGCTAAGCTGATAGATAAATTCCCTGTAGAAGTAGCAAACGAAAAGACAACTGTATCAACCTCTGCAGGTGATGTAGCTACCCTACTTGCTACTGTCAAGGCTGACCTTTCCAAGTATTATACATATTCATCATACGATCAGTATATGGCTGTCAAGAAATGTGTCATGATTCTTGATTATACAGGCGATACATCACAGACAGCATATGACGAGCTTGATTCACTGTACAACGAACTGCTCGCTATTATTGAGGGCACAGGCGGTATGGTAGGAGATACAATAGACGTATACTTTACTAATACTCATAGTTGGTCTCCGGTTTACGCTTATGTATGGAGCGGCTCAGGCAATAACGGTTGGCCGGGTGAGGTTATGGAGTCAGTTGGTAAAAACGAATTCCAGCAGGAAGTATTCAAGATTACACTCGAAACCGGTAAGTATGATAACATTATATTCAGCAACGGAACATCATCTAAGCAGACTGTAGATTTATCTCTCTCAAATATCAACAATGAGGGCTTCTACACTACTGATGAAATGACAGGCGGTAAGTACAATTGTGGTACTTACATTTACGGCGAATAAATACATAAACTAAAAGGCAGGATGCATTATGCATCCTGCCCTTTCTTTTTTTATTTGTATCAGTATGAAAGACCAAACGCTAAGCATTCAGGGAAGTATATAGCCCAGAAGCTTTCGCTGTGTGTAGCTTCGTTGTCAACCTTTGTAGTCATTAGCTCTGATGGATAACCTTTCTTTTCCATCCAGCCCTGCATTGCTACAGCATTAGTATATAGTTCTTGTTCGAGTGGGTCGTGTTCGCTGTTGCCGTTAAAGAAGTATATGCGTGGCAATATGCTCTTGTCAGTAAAGTCAAGTGTATCGAGATATTTTCTCCATGTAGCTTCGTTATAAAGCAGGAATGCAGGTGAGATAGCACCGATATAATCAAACTTATCCATGTGCTCCATACCGATGTAGAATGATTCAATACCACCGCTTGAGCTACCGACTATACCTCTTATAGAGTTTGTGTTGTAGTTTGCTTCTACGTAAGGTATAACCTTATCAACAACAAAGTCTGAGTATGCCTTGCCGGTACCGTTTTTAAATCCGCCATTGTTATAGCTTGGCACTACATCTCCGATATCAGGAGTAAGCTCGCTGTCACGCTTGTTGTTAGAGTTGTCAACACCGACTACAATGATACCGTCACCGCCGTTTTGCATATATGACAGCACTGTTTCGTCAACCTCCCACTCATATCCTGAGAGAGTGGATTTATCACCAAAGATGTTTTGACCATCGGTCATATATAAAACAGAGTATTTCTTGCTTTTGTCGTTTGCATCATAACCAACCGGTGTCCAGATAGTGATTGTCTTGTTGTAGCCTGCGCTGTACTCAAGGTCAACATATTTCAGAGTACCTTCGTTGTTCTGACCGTAAGGGTAGGTGCCCAGCAGGTGCTTTCCATAGCTGTTGCCGATAATAAAGTATCCGCTGTTTGCAACAGTAACAGGTGTGTCTGTAGTCTGCTGTGTTCCATTGTTGAAGATGATACGGTTGTACACAGTGGTATCAACATTCATAGAGTACACTTTTTGACCATAATCGTTTACAGTATTATTTGTCAGAGTAACACCGGGCCAAACAGCGTTTTGGGCACCGGTTTCATCATTGTATAGATATGCGTTTACAGTTGTCCAGTTCTTATTGTTAGTGAAGTAGATGTTAACATCTGTAGATACAGGTGTCAGCGTTTCTTTTTGAGTAGGATCTTGTGTTGGAATTGTGGTTTGTGTCACCGTTGTTTCCTCCTGTGCAGGAAATTTGTCAATCAGCTTAGCGAGCTTGCGCTGAATAAAGGTAGCATCTAAGATAGACAGCTTCTCTTCGCCTGATACCATCGCTGCAGCAATCTGCTCGTCATCAAGTGTTACAAGCTTTGCAATATGGCGCTGGATATATGTGGCATCGATAATGCTGATAGTACCGTCTTTATCAACATCGCCCAACATTGCAGCAGATGCCGATATAGCACTGACAAATATCGCAACGCAGATAATCATAATAGTCAGAAAAATCGCAAACTTACTCTTTTTCATCAGAAAAATCCTCCGTTTTCGAATAAATTTTTTATTTTTATTAAATTGTAGCATTGTTTATTTATTTGTTCAATACTTTAGTTTAAAAAAGTGTTCGCTAATACTAATCTATATTGACAATATATAGCATGGTTTGTTATAATTTAATATGTATAAAAGTGGGGTATTGGGTCTTTTTTGACCGATATAATATATAAAGGTGAAGTTAATGTCTAATTTATTCAACAATTTTTCAAGAGGTAAGAAGCCTCTGCCCAAGATAGTCAGAATGTACGAGCCTGAAGAAGAGAGCAATATCGAAAGGTATAAGTCCTTTCCTGTGTTTGTCGGCATAGGAGCTCTTGTGGTTTTTATCATAGTATTTGCTATCATCTATTTTAATAGTTCAAATAATGTGCTGAAATCTTTTGTTGATGCATCAAGCAAGAACTTTGACTGCTCAAGCTTTAGCTACAATGTTTCTACTAAGCTCAATGGAGTTTCACAGATGGAGTATGAGGGTGATATTGAGTTTGATTTAAATGGTCAGATACTCAAGTCAGTATACTCTGCTGATTATACTGAGTACACTTATGACACAGTTGTGCATTGTGAATCTACACAGTCATACAGAGGTAATTATTATGACGGTAAGTGGATAGTAGACAGCTACTCTGATAAAGCACTCGACTTCTTTGATTTTTACCGTGACTACAGAAAGCACGAGTTTGATGCGGGCGCTGCGTTGCGTTTTACAGGGCTTAACTCTACATTCAGCGCACAGGGATTTGATGCATCTTTCGATGATATTGTCAATGAGCTGACTAAACCTAAGAACATCGATAGTGTTTTGTGTGTGCAAACGGTCACAAGCGATAAGGGCACAACAGTTACTATGACACCACAGCTTGAGCAGGTGTTTGATATTATAGTAGACGAGATAGGCTCGGCATATTTAAGTGCTAACGAGTACACACAGTTTTTACAGACAGTAGAGAACAGCCGTGATAATCTGCACAGCGCAGAGGCTGTGATTTCGTACACAATAACTGCTGACGGTTATCTGTCAGATATATTAGTAAACTATACTATAGGCAATGATACCTACGAGATAAATATTGAGATGTCAGATTTTGGCGTTGCACAGGTTGATGTGCCTGACAGCTTTTATGAGGCAGCCGGCATCGAATAATTATCATTATATTTTGTACAGGGGGTGAGAGCGTGAGACGTATATATACAATAGACTATGGTTGTGCATCTACTGTTGGTAAAGTCAGAAAAAATAACGAGGACAACTTCTATTGTTGCTCACACATAAGACTCGACCCCGACAGCTTAGACGATGTGGTGCTAAGTGGTCAGCTAAGCACTAAAGATAACGATATGCTTGCTGTGTTTGATGGCATGGGTGGCGAAGCCTGCGGAGAGATAGCATCGTTTATAGCGGCAAACGGTTGTGTAGATTTTTGCAAGGATAAGGCTGAGTATCAGGAGTATCTGTACGAGCTGTGCACAGTGCTCAACGACCGTGTCAGAGAGGAAACTTTAGCACGCTCGCTTGTGCTTATGGGCTCTACTGCCGCTATGATACAGTTTTACAAAGACGAGATTTATATACTCAATGTCGGTGACAGCAGAATTTACAAGTCTGACAAAGACAGCATACATCAAATTTCGTGTGACCATGTGGTACAGGGCTATAGTGGCAAGGCTCCGCTTACTAAATTTTTGGGTTGGCCTGTAGAGCACTCACCGCTTAACCCGTATATAGCAAGAGGCGAGTACAAAGTCGGCGATACCTTTGTGCTGTGTACTGACGGTGTATCGGATATGATACAAGAGCAAAGGCTCTTTGAGCTTGTCGCTGAAGATTTACCGCTTGATGTTATCGCAAAGAACATCATTGACGAAGCTAACGCAAACGGTGGCAGAGATAATGCTACTGTCATAGTGTGTAAGATTTCACATAACAGAAACTCAAAATAAGGGAAGATAAGTTATGGCATATAAAAACGACAGAACAAAAAACAGAAGAAGATACAAGTCACGCTACCGTAGCGCACATACCTATAAGGCTAAGCACTCATCATCACAGACCAAGGCGGCTGTGCTGGTATCCGTAATCACTTTTTTGGTAATTGCATCGGTAGTGATTATATTCACCTTTGGTGATAGTATATATGCAATTCTTGACAATACGCTCACTACAGTTACTGCCACACAGGCTCAAACTCAGGCTCCTACTCAGGCGCCTACAGTAGCACCTACTCAGGCTCCTACACAGCCACCTGTTAAGCAGGACGAGCAGTTTATGCAGCTGTTAGAGCAGAACTCGCTGACTTTAGACAAACTCAAGGGCACACAGATGATTTTTGTAGATGCTGACGAGTCAACGCTCACCTGTACAGTTTATTGCTATGAGAAGGGCGAGGACTCAGTATGGACACAGGTATTAGGTCCTTACTCTGGCTATATTGGCGCAGAGGGTATCTCTGAGTTAGTATCACCTACCGAGTACAAGACCCCTGTCGGAGTATTCAAGATAGAATACGCTTTTGGTACAGCAGACAACCCGGGCTCAGGTCTTGAGTACACTAAGGTAGACGTTCAGGACAGATGGATTATCGACCCTAATTCTATCAACTACAACAGATGGGTAACAGGTACCGAGAATCAGGACTGGGAGTCTGCACAGTGGCTATACGAGTATATTATCACTTATCCTCACGCTATCGTGTTTGATTACAACCGTGACCCTGTCGATAAGACTCAGGGCTGTGCAAAGTTTATTCACGTCAGCAGCGAGCCTACCAAGGGTGGTATCGGTATAGCACAGAGCGAGGTAGCATCTATACTCTATTGGCTTAACCCGAGCAAGTCACCGTATGTCGCAATTGCTAAGTAAATAATATAAAAATCAAAGTCCGTATTCGCTGTGAATACGGACTTTTTCTTTTATCATTTATTGTTTTTTCAGTTTTTCGTATGGTAGCTGTGCGAGCACAATAGCCATAAACATTATGATACATCCGAGTATCTCCACAGGACTGAGTGCTTTGTGCATGAATATCCATCCGCCAATAGCGGCAAACACAGACTCCAGACTCATCAGAATAGATGACACAGTTGGGCTTGTTGAGTACTTCTGTCCGACAATCTGCAGGGTATAGCCACAGCCACTTGATATAAGACCGAGGTACAGTATATACCAAAAACCGTCTGCTATGTTAGTAATAGTCGGATTTTCAAAGACAAACATCAGTATCATCGACAGTATACCACAAGTAAGAAACTGTAGCATAGCGAGCTTGATACCGTCTACTCTGTCTATAAAGTGGTCAACACACAGTATCTGTAGCGAGAAGCACAGCGCACAGCAAAGCACCACCAAATCGCCCTTGTATATTCCGCTAATGCCGTCACTACAGCACAGCAGATACAGACCCACAGTCGATATTACAACACTCAGCCATACGGGTAGTCCTACTCTTTTTTTCATAAAAATCCCGCACACAGGCACCAAGATAACATACAGCGCCGTGATGAATCCGCTTCGTGCAGACACAGCTGCATCTGATGGATACAGCGATATGCCAAACTGTTGCAGGTTTGCCGATACACACAGCAAAGCACCGCACATAACACCTGCTTTTATGGTCAGGTTGCGGTCTTTTTTTGTTTTCTCAAATATCGGTTTGTCTGATTTTTTAGCTGTAAATATAATGAGCGGTATCAGCGCCACAGCCGCTATCAGAGAGCGCAGGGCGTTAACCGTGAAGGTATCAACATACTTTGCCGCTTGCTCTTGCTGTACAAACGCAAAGCCCCACACAATAGCCGCAAGCAACAGACAGCCGTTACTCAGTAGCTTGTTCTTCTTCATACATTCCTCCCAAAATCACCTTAGAATAATATAACATTTTACCTTTTGTGTCAATATATGAAACATTATGTTGAAAAATCGAATATTTAGTGGTATAATTGCTTAAAAGCGAAAGAATCAAACAAAATATAGATGTATTTGTATGTGGAGGAACATATGAAAAAGTTTATAATAACAAGTGTTATATTAGTGCTTGTGGCGGTGGTAGCATTCTCTGTCAGCTTGTACCACTATGTCGATATCAACAAGCCGCCAGAGGCAACCCCTACACAGGTAGCCACACATCCGATACATACTGAGCCACAGACACAGGCTGTAGAGCAGTCGGTGCCTGCACTATGGCAGGATGACGGTATGTTCTCTGATAATTATGACAAAGCATATGCCTATGTACAGCAGATGTCCACAGAACAGCTGGTCGGTCAGCTTCTCTTGGCTACTTGTCACACAGACGAGACAGCACAGACCGATATGAGCAAATATGCGTTGTCGGGCTATCTGTATACATCAGAGAGATTCTCAGGACTCACAGTAGACGGTATCAAGCAACTTATCGCAAGCTACAACGATAACGCAGCTACACCTATGATTATGGCAGTTACTGAGGAGGGCGGATATAACACAACGCTTAGCGACCTCGATGCATTTTACGAGTACTCTTTCTCGTCATATCGAGAGACTTTTGCAACAGGCGGTATGGATGCAATCAGAGAGTCCGAACAGCAGAAAGCTTTGATGCTCAGCAATGTCGGAATCAATTTGAACTTAGCACCTGTGTGCGATATGGCAGTAGAGCAAAATCAGATTATGTATTCCCGTAGCTTAGGCGGTACTACCGATGAGGTTTGCGAGTTTGTCAGCACTACTACAAATTTAAGTCAGACAAACGGCGTGTCAGTAGCACTCAAGCACTTTCCGGGATATGGCACTAACCTCGACACCTTAGAGCCTGTTGTGGTTGATAGCAGAGAGGTCTCGGAGTTTGAACAAAACGATTTCAAACCATTTGAGTCAGGCATAGGCGCAGGCGCACACTTTGTGATGATGTCAAACGTTCTGGTCGAGAAGTTAGACCCTACCTGTATAATCTCGCTGTCTGACTATGCACATACTGTGCTAAAGGACAGAATGGGCTTTACAGGACTTGTCATAACTGACAATCTTGACAAGGCTGACTACAGCGAGTACGCAGGTGGCAAGAGTGTCTACGTGCAGGCGGTGCTTGCGGGCAACGACCTTCTTCTTGTGGACAACTACGAGGATGCATACATGGCTATTCTCTCTGCAGTAAACGATGGCACTATTGATAAGGAAGACCTACAGCGCACCTGTATGAGAATCATCGCATACAAGTACACAGCCGGCATAATGAAATAATACTATATATTATATAGAGCACCCTGAGCACATCAGGGTGTTTTTTTTGTCCAAAAAAGTGATTATTTGTCACATATACATTGACACCGCGGTGGATAAAATATATAATAAAAGTGTAAATAAAATATAGTGAAAGGGAGAATCACTTATGTTAACAAAATCAGAAAAGCAGGTTATGGATTTATTATGGACTGTGGGCGAGCCACTATCATGCAGAGACATCGTAGCTCGTAGCGACTCAAAGACCTGGAAGGACAGCTACATCCGTATTATGACTCGTTCACTACTCGACAAGGGTATCATCAAGGTAGGCACTATTGAGCTTGTCAACAAGAACTACACACGCAAGTTCGTACCGGCTATGACCAAAGAGGAGTATCTTGTCAACGAGATACTCAGCGAGGGTATTTGGAGCAAGTGCACAGTACCTGCGCTGTTCTCAGCTTTTGTCAACAACGGTGCTGACCCTGAGACTCTTGACAAAATGCAGGAACTCCTAAGCAAAAAGAAGGCTGAGCTCAAGGGCTGATACCACCTTTATTTTTTAGAATAGGGGTTATTTATGACCAGTTATTTTGAATTAGACTATTACGAAGAGTTATTTCCCATATTGAGCTTTGACTTAGTTACAATACTCAACGCTATAGTGTTCAGCTCCTTGCTTGTTATAGTTTGTGTGCTGTTTCGCCGTAGCAAGCGCTTTGCCAGCACCTTTGGTCTTACTACTATGATAGTGTTGTATTTGCTAAGTATACTCAGGATTGTTTTCTCGGTTTCTTTTGATAGATGGGACACAGGTATTCATGACCCGTATGTTATGACGGCTATATATGATGTGCTCACTAATCAATATGAAGTTTTAAAACCACTGCCACCTATCAAGTATATTGTGCTGGGGGTCATACTTGCTTTTGTTGTGGTATTAAGTATTGTCTATGCTGTCAAGAGCAGCAGATATATGCGCACTGTGCGTAGTCTTGAGAATCACGCAACCGACCACGAGCGTGAGGTACTCAGCTCAGTCACAGCCAAATTGTTCAAAAAACCAGCTGACATCAAGCTTATCAAAACTGACTTTGTACAGATAGCTATGGTCACAGGTCTTAGGGATACTACCATACTTCTGCCAAATATAGATTATACTGATGCTGAGCTCGAGCTGATATTTTTGCACGAGTGCACTCATATCAAAAACAAAGACCTGTGGGTCAAGCTTCTTGTGCAGGTGTACTGTATACTGTTTTGGTTCAACCCTGTTGTATATCTGCTCAAGGCTGATATAGACAGCACACTTGAGCTCAAGTGTGACGCCTGTGTTATACAGGATATGCCATATAGCAAACGCTTAGATTATGCACAGGTTATGCTCGACTCTATCAAGCGAATCTCAAACCCCAAAAAGCCTCAGTCTTATTTGGTTGCATCGGGCTTTTTCAAAGAGCCTGACTATAAAAAGCTTGAGGAGAGATTCACCTTAGTTATCGAGCCAAAAAGGAAGACAAAAGCCATACACTACATAGTACTTTTTCTCTGCTTCGCTATAATTATAGGGTGTTCTTATTTTATTCCCTGGGAGCCACATCACGATCCTTACAAAGCAGTAGACGATAGTGAGATACAGGGCGATGCATACTCAACCTCAGAGAATGCTTATCTTATAGAGCAAGAAGACGGCAACTACCTCTTTTATTTTGATGGGTTCGAGGTGTTTGTAGACAAATTAGAGGTAGAGCTTGGCATGTATGACAGCTATCCTATCTACGAGTATGGAGAAGCTCCCTGAATTTGATAAATAGTACGTACTTATTTATATATTTTTAAAACAGGAGGAATATAATGAAAAAATTAGCACTCAGAGCCACAGTTTTGCTTATGGCATTGCTTGTACTCATGTCTTCTGCAGTATGTGTATCTGCTCATACAGCTACCGAGCCTGAAGATGACGGCACCTCTGTAGCATCAGAGGAGATAGAGTCAAGAGATAGTTATGTCTGGAGATATAAGACCGTAAATGGTGTGTTGTATAAGAGAAAGTATAATGTTACAACACAGCAATGGGTAGGCGACTGGATCAAGGCATAAGCTACCATCACTTTTACACCAAAAAATTATTATTTTAGCATGCTAACAGCAGGATGTAGGCGCGTCTACATCCTGCTTTCTTTTATATCCCCACTCGAACTCCCTTGTGCAAGGGGAGCTGTCAGCGTAGCTGACTGAGGGGTTGCAAACGTAGGGGAGGGTCTCTGTGCCCTCCCACAAAACACACCACATCACTTTTTAGGTAGTATTTCCAACACAAAACACCCCCTTAATTGTCTATTATGTATATTTCAGTACGCATATTTTGTATACCTTGTTACTTGAACACATTTTTCTTTTATGGTATCATAAATCTGCGGGGAGTATATTATTTATACTTATATTTGATAAATTATTCTCACTTATCATATTTACTCCCTTAGTAAAGTATGGCTTTTATTATTGAAAAGGAGGCATTGTTATGAAGAAGTTCAAAGTTTTAGTATCTGTATTTATGGTGTTAGTTTTAATTGTTTCTATTTTTTCAGTAACATTAGTTACTACTAATGCAGAGGAAACTGCAAAAGTAACTGATACTATTGATACGGTCGAAGTAGATGATGAGATTTATGCTGATGAAAACATAAAAAAGCCTCTAAACAACGATGAGAAAATTTTTTGTAATGCGACAGTAGAAGATGATTTTGCAACAGATAGGTTGCTAATAGTTTTAAAAAATGAGACCAGCTTAAATTTTGATGAATATAATACAATAGATATATCTGAATTGTCAAAAATTAAGACTAAAAATATTAGAGAAATCACTTCTACAAAATCAGAAAAAATATATAAAGATTTTGACGACAAAAAAGTAAAGTATACTAAAGAGTTAGAAGAAATTACAACATCAAAGATAGAAGTTTCAACAAATGCATTATCTGCAGCTAATACTGACAATGTGCAAAAAGAAATTATCGAAAAAGATGCTTTGACATTAGCAACAAATGATATTAAGAAAGAATATGCTGATTTTCATAAAATCATAAGCGTAGAGCTAAATACAGATAGCAAAGCAGAAGTACTCAATGCAGTAAAATTGATAGAAAAAAACGACTCTGTATTGGCTGTTCATCCTGATTACTTAGCTCAACCGTCAGCGAGCATAGCAAATGATACATATTTCAACGATCAATGGTCTATAGGTAACGCTTCAATCGATGACGCTTGGGATATAACTACCGGTAGCTCGTCAGTAAAAGTAGGTGTTATAGACGATGGTATTAATAGAAACCATCCGGATTTATCAGGTAATATAAACACGAGCTTAAGTACCACTTTTACAGATGCATCTCCATATGTGAGTTTAGGTGGTCATGGTACAATGGTAGCCGGTATAATTGGTGCAGTAGGTAATAATTCTATTGGAGTATCCGGAGTGTGCTGGGATGTTTCCCTTGTGAGTTTACAGGTCATGCAATCTAATAAAGAATATTCGACTACAGCTATTGTAGAAGCTATAGCATATGCTGAAGATAAAAATATAGACATACTAAATTTAAGTTTAAATTGGAAAACAAGAAGTATACCGTCTTTTGAAGCAGCACTTGCATTATATAATGGTTTAATAATATCCTCAGCAGGTAATAATGGTGCTAATATAGATAATACTACAAGTGATAATGTGAATTTATATCCTTCTATACTTTCTTCCTCTAAGATTATATCAGTAGCTTCAATTCAAGAGGGTAGCACCAGCACCTTGGCTTCGAATTCTAATTTTGGTGCTACTTCTGTCGATTTAGCTGCACCTGGTGAGCTTGTTTATACTACTTATGATGGTAATGATTTATATAGTGAATGTAGTGGTACTTCTCTTGCCGCACCTCAGGTTGCCGGAGTTGCTGCTCTGATTAAGAGTGTCTATCCTAACATTACTAACCTTGGCCTTAGGAGAGCTATTTTAAAGAGTGTAGATAAAGTGTCTGCTTTATCAGGAAAGGTTAGCACAGGTGGTAAGCTTAATGCAAAAAGAGCGTTTAGTTATGTTACTAATTGTAAGTATACTGTAGCATATAGCGCAAATGGTGGTACAGGTACCATGTCAAACACAATAGTAACATATGGATTTTACACTCCACTAAGAAATGTTAGCTTTACTAAACCATATCATAATTTTGCAGGGTGGCAAGTTTATAAGAATAGTAACAATACATATTATTATGGCAAAGGTTCTGCTCGAAAATGGTTTGTAGAAGGTACTGAGACTTCAGGCTATACAAAGGTTGTTTACGAAAATCAAAAAGAAATTGCACATACAACTAAAGTCAACGGCGAAGTTATTACTATGGTAGCTACATGGGAGCCTTATCGTTATCGTATAACGTATGATTCAAATGGCGCGGATGGCTCTATGAATGTTGCATCTTATGAGTACGATGATTTAGTTACCTTGTCTTTGAATACTTATGTTTATACAGGATACACGTTTGGTGGATGGAACGCTTATAAATTGGATAGTAACTCAAACAAACTGTGGCTGTATTCTAATGGCAACACTAACGCTTGGTATATCAAAGATAGCCAACCAAGCGGTTACGAGTTAGTTAATTTTTCTGATGGTGCTACGATAAACAGTTTATCGAATATTGACAGAGAGCTAATTAGAATGTTTGCAAATTGGATTCCTATAAGTTATAATATAATATATGATGCTAATGGTGGTTCAGGCACTATGCAAAATACTGTCGGTTATACTAATCAAAGTGTACAACTAAGAAGCAATGCTTTTTCTAAAGAACATTGTAGATTCAAAGGATGGCACATAGTAGACACTGATGGTTATTGGAATTTAATTGGTAACAATTGGTCGAATGTCAATGTGTTTGATGAAGATAAGAAATTATACGAAGATGGTGCCATTTTTGATTATGTAGCTGAACACGAGGGTGTAAATGTTAACGCTATTGCTCAATGGCTACTGTTAGGTGATGTGGATCTGGATGGTTCAATCACCATTATCGATGTTACTATAATACAAGAGTATTTTGCTCAACTAATCGAATTAACAGAAGAACAGATAAGCCACGGTGACTTTAACGAAGACGGTTCGTTTAATATTTTGGATGCAACCGCAATACAGTTTTATCTGGCTCAAATGGATTAATATATATTTTATAGGGGAGGTAATATTATGAAGAAAATATTAGCTTTAATATTAGCATTTGTTGTGCTTTTGAGCGTTTGTGTAATAGGTGCTAACGCAGAAAACTCTGCAATAGAAAAAGAAATAATTAATTTAATTGTTAAAGAAAATTTAAAGTACAATATAATAACGCCTGAGGATGTTCATATTTCATATTGTTTGAAACTTGATGATGATAAATATATTGTACGACATAGTGAAAGTTGTTATGCGTATTCTTGTGATGTAGTAGAAATACCCCTTGGCAATTATAACCTCATAGTGCATCAACGACCGATACCAGAAATTTACTTTGGTGGTGTTCTGTATGATATCGAACATGCCTATGAACAAGGTATAATCAACGACAATGACCTTCATACTATGTCTACGTTTGATGAGATAGTAGATATGACTATCAATAAAATTTCTGATAAGCAACAGGGAACGATTCATTATAGCGAAAACCCAGAGCCTGTATTGTTTGAAGATGCATTTGTAAAAAAATATGAAGAGCGCATAAGAGAAGCAGAATATAATGGAGAAGACTATGGTTATTATGAACATTATTATCATTATGACGAAAATGGTGAGATTGATTGGTGTTTAATAGATGCAGATTTTGCTACATTTGCAACATGCGATATAAAACTTATGAGGTTAGACTCTATAATTCTCGTACGCACATCTGGTTATCAACCTTTTGCGATGAATTGCGCTGTATATGATGTTAAAACTGACGAAATTATTGACATAGTTGGTAATTATGAGAAATTACAGAAGTACGAAGGCTTAGAAGAAGCTATAGCACAAGTGTATCCGACACAGATAATAGGCGATTGTGATTTGGACGGGAAAATTAGTATTTTAGATGCAACAGCTATTCAAATGAAACTTGCGACTGGTCTTGGAATGGGTACATGCAAAAAATACGAAGATATACATGGAGATCCTTGTCAGTTGGCTGACTTAGATGGTGACGAAAAAGTCACTATATTAGATGCTACAGCCATTCAGTTCAAGCTCGCAAAGCTTGATATACCGGTAGCTACACCTGACAAAGCATAAAACAACACGTTAGAGGAGGGCAATACGCCCTCCTTTTTTTATTAAGTACTTTGTAGTGGTTTATTGCATATAATTTTTTCTGTCTTTTGTAGATATTGCACATACGGTTGTAAAAAATGCACAAAGTCTACTTTGATTTATTATTCAATGAGTGGAACTTTCTCTGTGCAAATTCTTTTTTGTTGTTTTATTTGTCCATTTATTATATAATTAAATGGTGCTTATGAGAGTAATTGTGTAAAATGACCGAAAATGTCGCATACACTACTCAACTACGAAAGGAGTTGTTTTCTATATGAAACAATATGACGCTAAACACATCTTAAACATCGCTATGGCTGGTCACTCAGGCTCAGGCAAGACCTCTGTCGCTGAGGCTATGCTGTATCTTGCTAAGGCATCTGACAGACTCGGCAAGATTTCTGACGGCAACACTATGCTCGACTACGATGCAGAAGAAATAAAGAGAAAGGTATCCGTACTCACAGCAGTTGCACCTGTAGAGTGGAAGAATATGAAGATCAACCTCATCGACACTCCGGGTCTGTTTGACTTCGAGGGTGGCGTATGCGAGGGCTACCGTGCTGCTGAGACAGCTATGATAGTTGTATCTGCTAAGGACGGCATCAATGTCGGTACAGAAAAGGCTGTAAAAGCCGCTAACAAGGCTGGCCTTGCTAAGATTTTCTTTGTCAACGGCGTATGCGATGAGAACGCTCGTTTCTATCGTGTACTTGAGGACCTCAAGGCTACATTCGGTCCATCTGTCTGCCCTGTTATCGTACCTTATATCGAGAACGGTCAGGCTAATACATATATCAATATTTTTGAGTACAAGGCTTACACATATGACAAGACAGGCAAGATAACTCCATCAGACATTCTCCCTGAGATGGGCGACAGACTCGAGGGACTCAGAGAGGCTATCAAAGAGGCTGTTGCTGAGACATCAGAGGAGCTTATGGAGAAGTTCTTTGAGGGCGAGGAGTTCACACCTGACGAGATTATCATGGGCGTACATCAGGGCGTCAAGGACGGCACACTTTGTCCTGTATTCTGTGGTGATGCTCACTCAACCTTTGGTATCGAGCAGTTTATGAATTCACTGTCATGGCTTGCTCCTACTGCTGCTGACAAGGGCGCAGAGACAGCAGTTGATGTCAACGGTGACCCTGTTGAAGTAGCTGTCAACGAGGCAGGCGCTACAGCCGCTGTAGTATTTAAGACAGTTGCCGACCCATTTGTAGGCAAGCTCTCATACTTCAAGGTAGTATCAGGCAAAGTCTCTACAGAGGCACCACTTGTTAATATGCGCACAGGCAAAGAAGAGCGTATCACCAAGGTGCTGACAGTCAAGGGCAAGAAGCAGGAGGACGCTTCTTATGTTGGCGCAGGCGATATCGGCGCTATCCCTAAGCTTCAGGCTACAGTCACAGGTGACACACTCTGTGCACCAACACGCAGAGTAATTCTCGATGGCGTTAACTATCCTGCTCCATCTTTCTCAATGGCTATGTATCCTAAGAAGAAGGGCGAAGAGGACAAGGTAGCACAGGGCCTCACACGTCTTGTTGAGGAAGACCCAACTATCAAATTTGTCAACAACTCCGAGACTAAGGAAATGGTAGTCTCAGGTATGGGCGAACAGCACCTCGATGTTGTTGTATCTAAGCTTAAGAATAAATTCAATGTAGAAGTAGAGCTCAAAGAGCCTAAGGTAGCTTACAGAGAGACTATCCGCTCCACATCAGATGTACAGGGTCGTCACAAGAAGCAGTCCGGTGGTTCAGGACAGTTCGGTGATGTATGGATCAAGTTCGAGCCTTGCGACTGCGAGTCACTTGAGTTTGAAATTCAGGTTGTCGGCGGTTCTGTTCCTAAGCAGTTCTACCCGGCAGTAGAGAAAGGACTCAGAGAGTCTATCAAGAAGGGTCCACTCGCAGGCTATCCTGTTGTTGGTGTCAAGGCTATACTTCACGATGGTTCTTCTCACCCTGTTGATTCTAACGAAATGGCGTTCAAAATGGCTGCTCAGATAGCGTTCAAGAATGGTATCCCACAGGCTAAGCCTACACTGCTCGAGCCTATCGGTGCACTCAAGGCTTATGTTCCTGATGCTAACATGGGCGACATCATGGGCGAGGTCAACAAGCGCAGAGGTAGAGTTCTCGGTATGAACGTAGGCGAAGACGGTATGCAGATTGTTGAGGCTGAGGTTCCTATGGCTGAGATGGCAGACTTCTCTGTATATATGCGTCAGGTTACTCAGGGCAGAGGCTCATTCAGCTTTGAGTTTGAGCGTTATGAGGATGCACCTGCACAGGTATCACAGAAGGTTATCGCAGAGGCTAAGGCAAACGCAGAGGACTAATAATAACACAATAACAAAACCCCGTATTCATAACGAATACGGGGTTTATTATTTGTATCATTATTTACTTAACAATAAGTGACTTGCCTGTCATCTCATCAGGCTGCTCAAGCCCCAAAATTTCGAGCATTGTAGGTGCGATGTCAGCCAAGCATCCGCCCTGTCTTAACTTGCAGTCCATACCGACTACGCATAGTGGAACAGGGTTTGTAGTGTGTGCTGTGAACGGTGAGTCGTCCAAGTCGTACATTCTGTCAGCGTTGCCGTGGTCAGCGGTGATGATAGATATACCGCCCATCTTGGCAACAGCATCGGTCACAGCTTTGACACCGTTGTCTACTGCTTCTACAGCAGCAACCGCAGCATCAAACACGCCTGTGTGACCTACCATATCGCAGTTAGCAAAGTTAAGTATGATAACATCATATTTACCGCTGTTTATAGCCTCTACACACTTCTCTGTAACCTCAGGAGCACTCATATGAGGCTGCAGGTCGTAGGTAGCAACTTTTGGAGAAGCAACCAGAATTCTGTCCTCGCCGTCATACTGCTTCTCAACACCACCGTTAAAGAAGAAGGTTACATGAGCATACTTCTCTGTCTCAGCAATTCTAAGCTGTGTCTTGCCACACTTTGACAGATATTCGCCCAAGGTGTTGTTCAGACTCTGTGGCTTGAACGCTACCTGTACATTAGGCATAGTAGCATCGTACTGAGTCATACAAACATATGTCAGGTCAAAGAAACCGTTTCTTCTCTCAAAGCCGTCAAACTCAGGGTCAACAAAGGTACGAGTGATTTCTCTCGCTCTGTCAGGACGGAAGTTGTAGAATACAACTGAGTCATTAGCGCTGATAGCTTTAGCGCCGTCAATAACTGTAGGCACTACAAACTCATCAGTAACACCGTCTTCGTATGATTTAGCAACACAGTCTACAGGGCAAACGTTGTGATTACCCTCGCCGTATACCATAGCAGCGTATGCTTTCTCTACACGCTCCCAACGATTATCTCTGTCCATAGCGTAGTATCTGCCCATAACAGTAGCGATTTTACCCACGCCGATTTCGTTCATCTTGTCTACACACTGTGCAACAAAGTCCTTACCGCTTGATGGTGGCACATCTCTGCCATCGAGAAGCGCATGAACATATACGTCTGTAAGACCCTTCTTCTTAGCCATCTCGAGTATGCCGTACAGATGGGTGTTGTGTGAGTGCACACCACCGTCTGACAGCAGACCGATAAGATGCAAAGCAGAGTTGTTCTGTAGCGCATTGTCCATAGCGTTGTTGAGTGCTTCGTTTTCAAAGAAATCACCGTCAGCAATAGACTTTGTAATGCGTGTCAGCTCCTGATATACGATTCTGCCTGCGCCCATATTTGTGTGGCCAACCTCAGAGTTACCCATCTGGCCATCAGGCAGACCAACATCAAGTCCCGATGCACCTATCTGAGTAACAGGGTTCTTGAAGAATATTTCATCAAGTGCAGGAGTTTTAGCGGCGATGATAGCGTTGCCGTAGCCCGGAGCAATGCCAAAGCCGTCCATAATAATTAAAGCAAGTGGTTTTTTAGCCATTGTAAATTTCCTCTCGTTTGGGGATTTGATTATTTGCTTGCAGCTTCTACAATAGCAGCAAACTTTTCAGCAACAAGTGAAGCACCGCCGATAAGACCGCCGTCAATGTTCTCTTTTGAGAGAAGCTCCTCAGCGTTTGCGTCATTCATAGAGCCACCGTACTGGATAGTAACACCCTGTGCACAGTCAGCACAGTAGAGTGTAGCTAAAACATCACGGATAATTGCACAAACCTCTTCAGCCTGCTCTGGTGTAGCAGTAAGACCTGTGCCAATAGCCCATACTGGCTCATATGCGATGATGATGTTTGAGAGCTCCTCGCTCTTAACACCCTGCAAAGCAACCTTAGTCTGTAGTGATACAACTTCAGCAGTGATACCCTGCTCACGCTCAGAGAGAAGCTCACCAACACAAAGGATAACTGTAAGACCCTCGTTTAGTGCAGCACGAACACGCTTGTTAACAGTTTCGTCTGTCTCACCAAAGTACTGTCTGCGCTCTGAGTGACCGATAATAACATATTCGATACCCATAGCCTTGAGCATTTTTGCAGAGATTTCGCCTGTAAAAGCACCTGACTCTGCCCAGTGGCAGTTCTCAGCGCCGATTTTTACGTTAGTGCCCTGTGTAGCTTCAAGTGCTGTCTGCAGGTCTACATAAGGAACACAAGCGATAACATCGCAGTCTGCGTCTTTAACAAGTGGTGTGATCTGAGTCAGCAGCTCCTTTGCCTCAGCAGGAGTTTTGTTCATCTTCCAGTTGCCGGCGATTACAGCCTTTCTTACTGATTTGTTCATAGTATATACCTCATTTTCTTAGTTTAATATGTCAGTAAGGGCGGAAACTGAGTCCGCCCTTTGAGTGTTTTATTTATCGTTGATAGCAGCGATACCAGGAAGTACCTTACCCTCGAGATATTCAAGAGATGCACCGCCACCTGTAGAGATGTGGCTCATCTTGTCAGCAAAGCCGAGGTTGATAACTGCAGCAGCAGAGTCACCGCCACCGATAATTGTAGTAGCGTCTGTCTCAGCCAAAGCATTAGCAACAGCTATAGTACCCTTTGCAAAGCACTCGTTCTCAAATACGCCCATAGGACCGTTCCATACAACAGTCTTAGCGTTCTTTACAGCATCAGCATAAAGCTGTGCAGTCTTAGGACCGATATCAAGACCCATAATGTCAGCAGGGATAGCACCTGTCTCGTATACAGCAGTATCTACAGGAGCATCAATTGGGTCTGGGAAGTCCTTAGTGCAGACAGCATCCACAGGCAGAAGCAACTGCTTGCCCAAGTCCTCAGCCTTCTTGATCATCTCACGGCAGTAGTCGAGCTTTGTATCGTCAACAAGAGAAGTACCAACCTCTTTGCCCATAGCCTTAGCAAAGGTGTATGACATACCGCCACCGATGATAAGTGTGTCGCACTTGTCAAGAAGATTTGAGATAACGTTCAATTTGTCAGCAACCTTAGCACCGCCAAGAATTGCTACGAATGGTCTTACAGGTGCCTCTACAGCGTTACCGAGGTAGTCGATTTCTTTCTGCATGAGGTAGCCTACAGCAGTCTCTTTGATGTGCTCAGTTACACCAACAGTTGAGCAGTGTGCTCTATGTGAAGAACCAAAAGCGTCCATTACAAATACATCAGCAAGAGAAGCAAGCTCACTCTTGAATGGCTCAAGGTTCTTAGTCTCTTCTTTTCTGAAACGAGTGTTCTGAAGAAGTACTACATCGCCGTCTTTCATAGCTGCAACAGCCTTCTTAGCGTTCTCGCCTACAACCTCGTCATCATCAGCAAAAACAACCTCTTTGTTAAGAAGTTCTGAGAGTCTTACAGCAACAGGCTTCAGAGAGAATTTCTCCTCAGGGCCGTTCTTTGGCTTGCCAAGGTGAGAGCAGAGGATAAGCTGACCGCCGTCATTAAGGATCTTCTTGATAGTATCAAGAGCAGCTGTGATTCTGTTATCATTTGTGATAACGCCGTCCTTGAGCGGTACGTTAAAGTCGCAACGGCAAAGAACTTTTTTGCCTGCAAAATTGATGTCGTCAACTGTGTACTTGTTAAGTTTCATAATGTTTACTTCCTTTCAGAAAATTGTATTGAATGCGCAGTAAAATACGCCAAATTCTTACATGTTAATTATATAACAATATATGTCAAGTTTTCAATAGTCAAAAACACTAATATTTTGCCCATAATTATATATAATTATATCATTTTACTTGGTATTAATTTTTATATCATAAATGCCCAGCATAGTGACAATTACCACGTGCTGTTATGAAGCTGACCTTTTGTCAGAAGACTCGGATAGTCCCACTGCCTTAAGGCCTCGTATGCAGCTATTGCGACAGCGTTAGATAGATTTAGCGAGCGAGCTTCTTCTATCATAGGGATTCGCACACAACTCTCTGGGTTAGCTTTGAGCAAATCTTCGGGCAGACCTTTGGTTTCTTTGCCAAATACAAGGTAGGCCTTGTCGGGATACTGTACTTCTGTATGACGGTGGAGCGCCTTGGTTGTGTAGTAGAAGTACTGCGAGCCTTTGGTCTTTTCAAAGAAGTCATCAATATCATCATAGTAGGTTATGTCAAGATACTGCCAGTAGTCGAGTCCTGCACGTCTGACTTGCTTGTCGTTTATTTCAAAACCAAAGGGTTTTACAAGATGCAGTCTGCATCCCGTAGCCGCACAGGTGCGGGATATGTTGCCTGTATTCTGCGGAATCTCAGGCTCTATCAAAACAATGTTCAGCTCTGCCAAAAATTATCACCTCTACACTATTTTAAAATGGATATACTGTTATTGCAAGTCTTTTTTACAAGGGAGGTTTATATATGGCACAGATGAGTATGATGAGTGTAGCAAAAGGCATGGCGACAGGACTGATGGTGGGTGCAGTAGCAGGCTATGTTGGCAAGAAGCTCAAGGATGACGGCACAGGTATGCTAAAGCGCAAAGCAAACCGTGCAAAGAACACTATGGAGAACATTGCCGACACTGCAAAATATATATTCAGATAAGAATACACAAGTCGCATAATATAGAGAGTTTTATACAGTACTAAACCCATAGCTTATCAAAAATTAAACGGCAGTTGATAACTTCAACCGCCGTTTATTATTATGCAAAAAATTATTTTAATACTTGCCTCCCCAGTGCAAGGGGAGCTGTCAGCGTAGCTGACTGAGGGGTTGTCAATGTTGGGGAGGGTCTCTGCGCCCTCCCACCAAACACACCACATCACTATTTATGTAGTTTTTTCAACAGATAGCAACCCCTTAATTGTCTATTATGTATATTTCAGTACGCATATTTTGTATACCTTGTTAATTGAACACATTTTTCTTTTATGGTATTATAAAGATACAAGGAGTATATTATTTATGCTCTTTAATTGACGATTTACATTAATTGCAATAGGAGGTGTTTGTTTATGAAAAAAGTTATTAGTTTGATTTTATTGCTTGTTTTGTTTTCGTCTATTGCACTTATGACAGTACACTCAGAAACTACCGAGACGGAGTATTTATTTAAAGACAAATTCTTAGAGAAATTTAGTATATCACCTGAACAATTACAAAATTATAATGAAAGTATTATTTGCACAGACGCAAATGGCAATGTAGATTGGGCTTTTATCACTGCATATACTTATACTTATGAGGAAATGTTTTATACAGGTATAGTAGCGGATGTAATTATAAGACAAAATTTTTGTTTCTACCCATTCACAACTGGAGAATGTATATACGATGTTGAAAAGGATGAATTTTTTGGAATTGGATATTACGAAGACTACGAGGGATTAGAAGAGTATATCAATGAAAATATAGGCACACCGATAGGTGATGCTAATAATGATGGCAAACTTTCAATACTCGATGCCACTTATATTCAGATGGCGTTGGCACAGATGTGTGAGTTTCACGAAAGTGATACATTGATTTCTAATAGTTTGCCAATAAAGTATGTTTCAGATATGGACAGAGACGGCAAGCGTACTATATTAGATGCTACAGCTATTCAGTTCAAGCTTGCAAAGCTTGATATACCGGTAGCTACACCGGATGAAGCATAAAATAACACGTTAGAGGAGGGCAAAACGCCCTCCTCTTTTGTTTATTATTTTTGAGCAAAAACAAAAGCACAGGGCTGTATATTTTCAGACTTGTGCTTTTCTTTGTGTATTATTTTGTGTTAAGCTGCTAATTACTTTTGATAGTCATAACTTAGCATTTCTACTGTATTATCTTTGATATCATCATAGTACTTGCACAGAGCCTTGTGGGCGCTCTCAGTGTTGTGTGCAAGGTAGTTGCCACATTCTATAGCGGAGTTGCCGGGGATTTCGCCCTTATGGTCACGACATTTTTTGACAATATCTTTTATAAGTTTTAGCGCTGTGTCGTGACTCAGCCCTCTACACAGAAAGTAAAAACCCGTCATACAGCCCATCGGCCCAAAGTATATTACATTGTCCTTGTGCTCTGAGTTTCTTGCATAGGTTGCAAACAGATGCTCTATAGTATGCATAGCATAAGGCTCCAAAAACGGTGGGGTGTTGGGTTTTATAAATCTCAGGTCATAGGTGACTATATCGTCATCAACTCTTGATATATATACACCTACATCAAGCTTGTTGTGGTCAACACAAAAACTCTCGATTTTTTTCATATTGATACTCCCTTAGTAGTTTTTCATACAGATGTTAAGGTCTACATTGCCTTGTATTCCATCAAGCTGTCCCTCTATATCATACTGCCACATTGTAAAGTTGTAGTACATAGACGGATGATATTCATAGTCAGCTATCCAGAATTCTGTATTTTTCAGTCTTTCCAAATCATACTTGTAGTACATAAGATTAGTATTAGAGTATATGATAGCCTTATATCCCTGCTCCTGTACAGTAGTACAAAACGCAAGCGCCGCATCTGTAAGTTCAGCACCTGTCACATTATCTGTGCGTGCCGAGTCACCCTCTATAATCTCCCAGTCAAACGCTATAGGGTAGTCAAGCGGTGTGCCTGATAGCAACTCAAGCGTATACTCAGCCTCTTGTTGCGCCTCTTGTGCATCCTTTGCCTGAGAGAAGAAGTACGCACCAACATCAAGCCCTGCGTCCTTTGCAGCTTTGTAATAGTCAAAGAACTTAGAGTCAGAGTACATGTCACCCTGCTCAGAGTAGTATCTTCCGCCGATTCTCAGCATAACAAAGTCGATGCCCTGCTCCTTGATTTTTTCAAAGTCAACATCGCCTTGGTATTCTGACAGGTCTATACCCACACACGATGCTACCTCGTCATCGATGTAGTAGGTCATCAGTCCATTGTCATCTGTTATAAAATTCTCATTGATATATGTGTTTTTGGCAAAGCCCTCGACAGCCTTGATTTCAATAGTACCGAGTAGCGGGTCGTTTATTGTTATCTTCTCATTTCGTTTTACAAATTTGACCTCTTGTTCAACAAACTTAGTCTCAAAATTTTCTTGTGGTTCATCTTTTGAAATACAGGTTATCAGAATAATAGCTATTAGTACAGCAACAATAATTGCCGATGCTATCAGTAATATTTTTGGTAGTTTAGAGCTTTGCGCACTGTGTCTTCCACTGTTAAATAATGCCATACCATGCTCCTTTTTGTATTGTCGATATGCATAGAGAATACCACAAAACTGTCGCAAAGTAAATATTTTTAACAGTATGTTTACTTTTGTCTTGAAAAAATTATCACTTCTTTGTATAATGTAAAAAAAGTTATAAAAAAGGCGGTCAGGGATGGAAGTTTTAGGCTACAAGAAAAAATCAAAAACTGAACTTCTCCACGCTATAGACTGCTGTGTGTCTATCAGTCAGGTTTGTGCGCTCATTCAGCACGAGGGCATAGTGCTTTTGATGGAGAGTAGCCCTATCGCAAGCGGAGCCCCTAAAAAGCGTATGGATGTCACCGATTACTCGCTTAACAAGTCGTCACTTGATAGACTAAAGGATAGGGTAAAGGCGGCTGTCGAAAAAACAAGATAAAATTTTTATGCAGAGAGTACAGGAAACTGTACTTTTTTCTTTTTTATTTGTATATTTTTCTTGATATGGATATATACTTGTGCTAAAATTATACTGTAAAAATATTAGCTTATCAGGAGGTTAATATGAAGAAATTTTTATCGGTTATTTTAGCTGCAATTTTGCTGTTTAGTGTAATGCCTTACACAGCACTCGCACAGGAGACAAGCTATCTTAGCTACGAGTTTACAGGTGTAAACGCAGACGATCCCGGCTACGCTGAGGGTACTATCACTTTTACAGCAGGTTCTTCAAGCACATATTATATATACTGGGGTGACGAAGAAAGAGCTCTTCAGCAGTATTTAGAGATAGCATCATTTACTGTCGAAAAGGGTGGCTCTGCTACATACTCATTCTCACCACAGACAGCTATTCCTGCTGACGCCAAGTGTATCTTTGTCTCAAAGTCTAATACTTGCGAGAGAGCATATGTCAGCGAGAATATCGCAAAGTTTGATATCCCTGAAAGCAAGCGACTCGTCAGCTCATCAGGTGACCGCCAGTACAGATATGCGGCGTTATCTGACATTCACATTGATACACAGCTTGCTTATGATACAGGCAATTTCTCCGGCTTTTACAGCAACAGCACAAAGCATTGGGAGCAAACCTTAGATGACTGTGTTAACAGAGATGTCGACTTTATCATCACAGCAGGTGATGATGTCACAAACGCTGACGGCGCTACACTTGAGTGGCTTACATATCAGCAGATTCTCGCAGAGTCTGACTATGTTAACCCTATCTACGAGTCTGCGGGCAACCACGAGCCTCGTGGCAGTTATAATCACAACTGTGGTTCAGATTGCTCATACGAGGAGTTTGCTATCGGCACAGGACTCAACGACAACACAGACGATATCAATGCAACCAAGCAGTACTTTGAGATTACCGAGCCTAACACAGGCGACCACTTCATCTTTATGGGTGAGGTGCACGCTCATCCGGGTGAGAACGATAACTTCTCAAAAGAACAGCTCGATTGGCTCGAGGGTTTGTTGAACAAATATAAGGACGATGGCAACAAAATCTTCCTTATTCAGCACGCACTTTTGCAGGGCTATGGCGCAGGCGATGACACCTACGACCCGGGTTATCAGGGCGGTATCAGAATGGAGCACGCCGAGACAGGTGAGCAGTTCCCGAACAACCAGCGATTCAAGTCTATTATTGAAGAGCACAAAGAGATTATCTGGTACTCAGGACACACACATCTTGATTTTAAGGAGAATCAGAACTATTCTTCAGAGAACGGCACCTCCTGTCACATGGTGCATATCCCATCAGCTTGTAATACAACATCATATTATAAGGACGAAAACGGTATCAAATACTTAGGTACAGGCACAGACTATACCTTCTACGAGGATACAACACAGGGTTACTTCGTAGATGTTTACGAAGACGCTACTATCCTTTATGGTACTAACCTACACTATAACAAGGTTTATCCTGCATACACTTATCTTATCGAAGAGCGTGAGCCTGACGTAAGACCGACTCAGCCTATCGTAGAGCGTCCTACTATGCCTGGAGCTACACAGCCAGATATCGAAAACGGCAAGACAGTATATTGCGTAAACTCTGCTAACTGGGATGAAGTATACGTTTATGCATGGGTAGATGGTGTTACTGTTTCTTGGCCTGGTTATCCTATGACCAAGACAGGCGAAAAGGTAAATGGCTTTGACGTATACTCTGCCGAGATTGAGGCTGACTATACAGGAGTTATCTTTAACAACAACGACAAGGGTTCTCAGACTTCTGACCTTATACCACAGGAAAACCAGTATTACGATGTAAAGAGTGGTGCATGGTATAATTCACTTTCAGATGTCCCTGAGGTAGAGGCATTCTCAACCGACCGTTATCTTGCCGGTGAATTCAATGGTTGGAGCACCGTTGCTAACGAATTCAAACTCAGAGCAGAGGGCGATAGAATAGGCTACATTACTATGGAACTCGCTGCTAATAAAACATATCAGTTCAAAGTTGTTAGAGAGGGCACATGGACAAGTAACCACACACCAATTACAGGTGATGTCTCAGGACTTGTGTTCTCAAAGTCAAATAGCAATAATGCTACTATCACAACAACATACGCAGGCGAGTATGTGTTTGCATTTGGTCTTGATAATTCACAACTTTCAGTAACATACCCTAAGGCGCCTGTAACTGAGCCAACTGAAACTCAAAAGCCTACACAGGCAACAGAGCCTACAGAAACTCAGAAGCCTACACAAGCAACTGAGCCTACAGAGACTCAAAAACCAACCGAGACCCAAGAGCCTACCGAGGCTACAAAGCCAACTGAGACCCAAGAGCCTACACAGGCTACAAAACCGACAGAGACAGAGCCTACTGAGCCTGAGATTATGTACGGCGATGTAGATATGGACTCAAAGCTTTCTATCTTAGATGCTACCTTCATTCAGCGTCATCTGGCTAAGCTTGTTGTTCTTACAGACGAGCAGATGGAGCGTGCTATGGTATCAGGCGAAGAAAAGCTCTCTATTTTAGATGCTACAACTATCCAGCGCAAGCTCGCTAAGATTATAGATAAATTCCCTGTAGAAGTAGCAAGCGAGAAGTCAGTTGTACAAACAGCAGCAACAAATTCTACATCTGTTATGACAAAAGCAGGCGATTATCTGTCAGCTTACTTCCAGTACGCATCATACAACGACTATCAGGCATTGAAGAAAGTCTACTATAAGTACAAGGATACTGACATATCTGCTATGACAGCACAGCAGACAGCACAGGTAGAAGACGCTATAGCTGCATTTGATACACTCAGATCAAAGGTGCATATGCAGACTGTTTACTTCACAGACGGTAACAGCTTCGGCAACATCAGAGCATACTACTGGAACAGCGCAAGTGAAGCAAATGTAGACGATTGGCCGGGACAGAAGGCAGCACTTGTTTACAGAAACTCCTATGGTCAGAATATCTACGCAGTTACTTTAAATTACTCCAAGTTTGACAGCATCGTCTTCAGTAGCGGTGGCAATAATCAGACAGCAGACATCGCCCTTGACGGCAAGTCTGGTACTCAGTATTATCCTACTGACAAGGATTCTCAAGGACATTGGTTAGTAGAGAGCATTACATTCAAGAAGATGTGGTACTGATAATATTTTAATCCAAATAGAGAGAAGGCACCTTTTTGGTGCCTTCTTTTTTATGTAGAACTTTCGGTTGTGTTTATCATCATACCCTGTACATCTGTTGTGTACTCACCTTTGAGCAAAATTTCTGATACAGGCACTATTTTGTAGCCTTGCGCGTGAATAGCCTCTATTATAAGTGGTAACGCATCAGGCGTGTTTGTAGCTCCGTTGTGCAGTAGTATTATAGAGCCCTCACAGAGCTTACTCTCTATCCTTTGTACCATTTCCTGTGGACTTGGGTCCTTCCAGTCAAGAGAGTCTATGTTCCATTGCACACAGTACATGTCGCTATCGAGTACAGAGTTTACTACATTATTATCATACTCACCATACGGTGGTCTAAACAGCGTCACCTCGCTACCTGTGATAGCGGAGATTTTTTCATTACAGTTTTTGATTTCTTCTATTTGTTCGTTTTGGGATATTTGTGACATATGTGCGTGCGTGTCAGAGTGATTACCTATGTCGTGACCACGGCTGTAGATTTCTTTGACAGACTCAGGGTATTTGTCTACCCATTCACCTACAAGAAAGAATGTGGTCTTCACATTGTATTTATCAAGTGTATCAAGCAGAGTCTGGGTCTGTTCGTTGCCCCATGCCGCATCAAACGACAGCGCACACACCTTGTCGTTTGTGTCGACATAGTATATCGGTATCAGCCGACTTGTTGTACTGGTTTGCACCGCCTGTGTCAGCGTGCCTGTTGCTATAGTCAGCGCAAATACCCCTATGATAAAGCAGACAAAAACACTCAGCAGACCTTTTCTTGTCAGTATAAAAAATCTCATATATTATCCCCCCATAATTAATATGAGAAAACACTTAAAAAAAGCACCTGATATTTTACACCAGGTGCTTTAAATTATTCAGCTATTGTCCAGCTTATGCCGTCTTTTGTATCCTTAACAATGACCTTCATAGCATTCAGCTCATCTCTGATTCTGTCAGCAGTAGCCCAGTCTTTTTCTTCTCTGGCTTTCTGTCTTTGTGCTATTAGCTCGTTAATTTTGTTTTCATCAACACTTGCGCTCTTAGCTTGCTTTTCAGCCTTTATCTTCTGTGCACTTTCGATGAGGTCGAGGCTTAACACCTTGTCAAAGTCTGCGATAAGATACAGCTTTGTTTTATCGTTTGTCTTAGCCTTGAGCACATCATATACACTTGTCAGACCAAGCGATGTGTTAAGGTCGTTGTCCATATTTTTCTTGAACTCTGCGATGTACTCATCTGCTACAGCCATATCGACCTCGCCATCATCGCTTAAGTTAGCTATTTTTGCGACAAGCTTGTTGTATGCAGTAACTGTATTATCCAGAGTCTCAAAGCTGAAGACAAGTGGCTTTCTGTAGTGAGACTGCAGGCAGAACATTCTGTAGACTATAGGGTTGTAGCCTTTCTGTTGTAGCAGAGATACAGTCAGGAAGTCGCCCTTTGACTTGCTCATCTTTCCACGTCTGTCGAGCAGGTGGAGCACATGGAACCAGTAGTTGCACCACTTGTGACCGAGGTACGCCTCACTCTGTGCTATTTCGTTAGTATGATGTGGAAATGCGTTGTCCACACCACCACAGTGTATATCGCAGTATTCGCCGAGGTGCTTGATGCTGATAGAGCTGCACTCTATGTGCCATCCCGGATAACCAATGCCCCACGGGCTGTCCCACTTGAGCTCCTGAGAGTCAAACTTAGATTTTGTAAACCATAGCACAAAGTCTGTCTTGTTGCGCTTTGCAAGGTCTTCTTCGACATCATCACGGACACCGATTTCTAAGTCTTCTTCTTTCTGATTACCAAAGACATAGTAATTAGAAAGCTTTGATGTATCAAAGTAAACATTGCCGTTGCTTACATATGCGTAGCCCTTCTTGAGCAGGGTGTCAACCATCTCGATAAATTCATCAATACAGTTGGTAGCAGGCTCAACTACATCAGGGGTTTTGATGTTCAGCTTTTTGCAGTCTTCAAAGAATGCATCTGTGTAGAATTTTGCGATTTCAAGCACAGACTTTTTCTCACGCTTAGCGCCTGCGAGCATCTTGTCCTCACCTGTGTCAGCATCGCTTGACAGATGGCCGACATCGGTGATGTTCATAACTCGTTTGACATCGTAGCCTGAGTATCTGAGGTACTTTTCGAGTACATCCTCCATTATATATGTGCGCAGGTTACCTATGTGTGCATAGTGATACACAGTAGGACCACAGGTGTACATTTTCACCTTGTTTTCTTCAAAAGGTACGAACTCCTGCTTAGAGTTTGATAGTGTGTTGTATAAAATCATTTGAGCTCCTCCAGTTGTTTTTGCATTGCGTTGAGCTGTGCCTGCATTTTGCATAGCTCAAGAGCTACAGGGTCAGAGTAGTGAATCTGGTCGAGATAGTCAAGTCGCTCGCCGTTAATCTTTACGATTCGTGCGGGCACGCCGACAGCGGTAGAGTTTGCGGGTACTTCGCTGAGCACCACAGCACCTGCCGCAATTCTTGCATTGTCACCAACCTTGAAAGGTCCCAGCACCTTTGCACCTGAGCCAACAAGAACATTGTTGCCAAGTGTTGGGTGACGCTTGCCGTGGTCTTTACCAGTACCGCCGAGGGTGACATTCTGATACAGCGTGCAGTTGTCGCCAATGACAGTTGTCTCACCGATTACAACACCCATACCGTGATCAATGAAAAGTCCCTTGCCGATTTTAGCGCCCGGATGAATCTCGACACCGGTCTTGTGTCTTGCACGCTGAGAAATCCACCGTGCAATAAATTTCATATTGTGATTATAAAACCAGTGAGCCCTGCGGTATGCTCTGACTGCCTTGTAGCCTGAGTACAGAAAGAAAACTTCCCATCTGCTTCTTGCGGCAGGGTCACGCTCCATAACGGAGTTAAGGTCTGCTTTGATAGTTTTGAACATAATAGTCTCCTTAATAAAAAATGCGCCATCCCGCAAGGGACGACGCAGTCGTGGTTCCACCCAAATTCAGCCGTATATGTTAGTATACACAGCCCTTGATGTCTTATAACGGTGACTACCGTGCAGAGATACTTTGGTTCCCCCTGCAAGCTCACAGGTGCATTTCGCCCGGTTTAAATCTAAGGAAATTTCAGCATACATTCCTCTCTCTGTAGAAGCCACTCGGGTTACTTCTCCTGCTCAACGCTGATTTATATTAATAGTATTATATACACAAAGTCAAAAAAATGCAACACTTATTCTTTATCAAAAATCGAATCTTTGTTGTCAAGCACATAGATAATACCCGACAAAACACAGAAGATAGTTGATATCCACATAAACACTTCGCCGATATAGTAGAAGGCGCCCTGCATAGCAGAGAAGATAGCAGAGGATGTCGGGTCAGTGAAAAGTGCAACTATTTCCAGTACAAACTGTAGCACAAAAACAGCTACAATAGCAATAATCTGAGTGACGGTTTTGAGCTTGCCCCATATGTTTGCGGCTACTACCTTGCCGTTAGCAGCGGCAGACAGACGCACAGATGTCACTACAAATTCTCTAAACAGTGTGATGATAAGTATAATAGGGTCGCACAGACCTTTTGACAAGAAACACACAAGTGCTGATACAACCAAAATCTTGTCTGCAATAGGGTCAGCAAATTTGCCGAAATTTGTGATGAGATTCTGCTCACGGGCTATCTTGCCGTCAAAGTAGTCTGTGATAGACGCTATGCCAAATAGCACACCTGACACAAAGTAGTGAAAAGGAAAGTCGATAAGTATAGTAGCTACCATAAACGGTACGATAGCAATTCTCAGTAATGTCAGCTTGTTAGGTAGATTCATAGTTTTCATATCATTTCTCCTATCAGGTCACAGTCCATATAGTCTGTGATGCTCACCTTTATGATATCACCCTGATGAGGCTTTACATCAGTACAAGTAAAGAACACACAAGGGTCAACCTCAGGCATATCAAGCACACTCCTGCCAAAGTAACACTCAGCATAGCGGTCATAGCCGTCAACCAATACATCAAGCTCTTTGCCAATAAATTTCTGACAGTTTTGCTCCATAATCATAGCCTGTTGTTCGTTGATAATCTGAGCACGGTGCGCCTTTGTTTCTTCGTCTATTTGATTACCAAACTGTGCTGCCTTGGTATCCTCCTCCTGAGAGTACGCAAAGCATCCCAAACGCTCAAATCTCATATCATTTACAAAGCTTGAGAGCTCTTCAAACTGCTGTTCAGTTTCACCCGGAAAACCAGCAATTACAGTAGTGCGCAGGGTGATTTGCGGAATCTGAGTTCTCAGCTTGTTGATTAGTTTGCACAGGCTGTCTTTGTCGCCTTTTCGGTTCATACTCTTTAGTATTTCGCCGTTACAATGCTGTATAGGCAGGTCAAGATATTTGACTATTTTGTCCTGATTTTTGATAGTATCTATCAGCTCGTCTGTGACTCTCTCAGGATAGCAGTAGAGTATTCTTATCCACTCAAGCCCCTCTATCTCACACAGTTTTTCAAGTAGGGTAGGGAGCATCAGCTTGCCGTATATATCCTCTCCATAGCGAGTAGTGTCCTGAGCGATTATGTTCAGCTCCTTGACACCGTTATTTACGAGTGTCTGTGCCTCAGCTAATATATTCTCCATTTTTCGAGAGCGAAATCTTCCTCTGATAAGCGGAATCGCACAGTAGGTGCAACAGTTGTCACAGCCGTCAGCAACACGCAGATAAGCATAGTGCTGTAGCGTTGACTGCACACGCTTGCCATCAAGTGGCATCAGCTCTTTGTCAGGATAGCACTCTACCTTCTGACCGCATAGCACCTTGTCGATTACTTCCTTTATGTCGCCGTTAGCGCCTAAACCAACGACAGCGTCACACTCAGGAATCTCATCGCTTATCATCTTTTGATAACGCTGAGCAAGGCAACCGGTAATCACGATTGCCTTGATTTTTCCTTCTTCTTTCAGTTTTACAAGCTCAAGTATCTCATTGATACTCTCTTGTTTTGCTGATTCAATAAAACCGCAGGTGTTGATAACAGCAACATCAGCCATAGCGGCATCTTCAATAATTTTGTAGCCGCCGCTTCTGATTTTGCTCATCATCATTTCGCAGTCCACACGGTTTTTTGCACAGCCAAGGGATACAAACCCAACAGTATTTGCCATAGGGGTCTCCTGTTAATTAGTAGTTATATTCGTCAATTTCTGTATATTCACTTAGCACGTGCCTGATATCAGCATAGCTGTATCCTGCTCTGAGCAGACCGTTTATCGCCTTGCGTCTGCCTTTCTCGTCACCAAGTGATTTTATGTATTTTTTGTTTATTAAAGCCTTGATGTTCTCATAAATATCGACATCTGTCTGGTCGAGTATATCTGATATAAGATCACGGTCTATACCTTTTTCCATGAGCTTTCGCTTGCAGGCAGAAGGGGACAGCCTCTTGCTGTTAATCAGCTCATTTGCATATCTTCTTGCAAACGCCTCGTCATTAATAAGTCCCAATTCTTCGAGCCTGTCTGCAGCCATTACAGCAGCTTCTTTTGATGAGGTTTTTGATACCTTATCGATGAGCTCTTTCTTTGAGTGGTCACGATAGGATATCAGCCACAGTGCCTTGTCTTTTGCACGTTTTAAGTTACTCTGTTGTATTACATCGTGCAGAGTATCATCATCAATTTGAGCACCTATATCAATGCGGTTTTTTATCAGCACCTCTGTGTCAAGCTTTAGCGCAAACTCACCGTCAATATACAGTGACGACAGTCCTTTTTTTGCAGGCTTAATATCAGTGACAGTCATCAGTCTTCAACAAGAATGTCAATGTTTGATTTGCTTTTGCTCTGCTCAGCTTTAGGTGCTGTTTTAGGCATAGCCACAGCAGTAGCTTTTGCAGGCTTTTTAGCACGAGAGGTCAGCTTGTCAACATTCTCCCACAGCAGAGTTTCGATTTCGTTTCTGAGCTCATCGTTGTTTTTGAGCAGCTCTTTTACATTATCTCTACCCTGACCGAGTCTTGTCTCGCCAAAGTTAAACCAAGCACCTGATTTCTGAATAACATCAGCCTTAACTGCAAGGTCAATGAGCTCACCGACACGAGAGATACCCTCGCCGTACATAATATCAAACTCAGCTTCCTTAAATGGAGGAGCGATTTTGTTCTTTACAACCTTAGCTCTTGTACGAGAGCCTATCATTTCACCATTTTGCTTGAGAGTTTCGATTCTGCGGATGTCTATACGCACAGAGCTGTAGAACTTGAGTGCACGACCGCCGGGAGTAACCTCAGGGTTGCCGTATACAACGCCTACCTTCTCTCTTAACTGGTTGATAAAGATAGCAACACAGTTTGATTTAGAGATAGCACCTGCGAGCTTTCTGAGAGCCTGAGACATAAGTCTTGCCTGCAGACCAACGTGAGAATCACCCATCTCACCCTCGATTTCAGCCTTTGGCGCGAGTGCTGCAACAGAGTCAACAACGATTACATCGATAGCACCGCTGCGAATAAGCGCCTCAGCAATTTCGAGAGCATCCTCGCCCGTGTCAGGCTGAGATACAAGCAGAGAGTCTACATCTACACCGAGAGCCTGTGCATATACAGGGTCGAGCGCATGCTCTACGTCAATAAATGCTACGTTACCGCCGTTTTTCTGACCTTCTGCAATACAGTGTAGTGACAGAGTTGTCTTACCTGAGCTTTCAGGTCCGTATATCTCGATGATTCTGCCACGTGGCAAACCGCCGATTCCGAGTGCTATATCAAGAGAGAGTGAGCCTGTAGACACATGACCCACATTCAAAGCAGAGTTCTGACCCAAGCGCATAACTGCGCCCTTGCCAAACTGTTTCTCAATTTGTCCCAAAGCAGTTTCTAATGCTTTATTCTTATCTATTGCCATAAGTTCGTCTCCTTTTTGGGCAAGCCCAATATATATTACAATGGTATTTTATCACATAAAAATCCAAAATTCAACAATTTTTCGAAAATATGTTCTAAAATTACAAAAGTTTAATTTTTAGTATAAACAGCAGTTATCGCACGCACCGTAGAGCCCAAGTCGTAGTAGTCTTTAATATCAGAGAAGCCGTGATTTTTAAGCAAAGTATGTATGTAGTCACGCTGTCCTTCGCCGATTTCAAAGGCAAATATACCGCCGATTTTTAATTTGTCGGACCATTTATCAATGATAGCTCTGTAAAAGTCGTAGCCGTCTGCTCCACCGTCAAGAGCCATAGTAGGTTCTTTCTGCACTTCTTTTTGCAAAGTCTTGATATCGTCTGTGATGATGTACGGTGGGTTTGAGACTATCATATCAAGACAGTTGTCATCAAATTTATCAAAGCACAGATTAATATCATCAAAGATAATCTCTACATCGGCATTGTTTATCTCACAGTTTTTTTTGAGATAGGGCAGTGCGTGCTCACTTTTTTCTACAGCATAGAGTGTAGAGTTCTCAAACATCTTCTTCAGAGTTATCGCAATTATGCCACTGCCACTACACAGGTCAACTATCGTGGGATTTGCGTTTTGTTTGAGCAGGTCTATGCAAGAACGCACAACTACCTCGGTATCGTCACGGGGGATAAGCACACCTTCACCAACACAGTAGGTCCTGCCCATAAACTCCCACTCACCGATAATATATTGTAGCGGTATGCCCGAGATACGCTTTTTGATAGCGTCTTTGAGAGCCTCTGATTTTTTATTATCTATTTCTTTGTCGGGATTTAGCGCTATATCAGTACGATTTAGTCCCAGTATATATTCAGTTAGATATATAGCATCAAAGGCGGAGTCGTCAAGCCCCGCCTTTTGTAGTTCTTGTTTTGAGTATTTTAGAGCTTCTTTAATAGTCATCAGCTTAGTTTTTGATTATATCAGAGCCGTCATCAGGGATGACAGCAGTCATAGCTTCTATAGCAACCTCTATCATCTTGTCATCAGGCTCTCTTGTGGTAATTCGCTGAGCCCACAGACCCGGAGTTGCTATTATGCGTGTCAGTTTGTTGTCGTACTTACCGCATATCTTGATAAGCTCGTATCCGACACCTATCATAAGCGGTAGCAGTAACAGCTTGAACACAGGGCGCAGTATAGAGATACCAAACGGCTGAGCCGGTATGAACAGACCGAGTAGTATACCTACTAATAAAGTGATTACAAGAAAGCTTGTACCGCATCTTGGGTGAAATCTGCTCTGCTTTTTTACGTTCTCTACAGTGAGCTCTTCTTCTGCTTCATAACAGAAGATAGTCTTGTGCTCTGCACCATGATACATAAATACTCGTTTCATATCTTCCATCTGTGAGCACAGTAGGATGTATCCCAAGAAAATCACAAGCTTTAGTATGCCCTCAAAAATTGATTTAAAGACCACCATATCTTTGATAGCAGGAAACAGCAAAGCCAGCAAATCATACAGTAGTGACGGCAAGAAAAAGAAAAGCCCGATAGCAAGTGCCACACCCAGCACAGTAGCTATAACCATAACTACTGTCATCAGCTTGTCACCTAATTTTTCTGTCAGCCATTTGTCAAGCTTTGATTCTTCCTCTTCTTCCATAAGTCCTGCTTCTATAGCCTTGTCAGCAGAGATAGCAAGCGCCTTGTAGCTTAGTCTCATAGAGTCTACAATACCCACTATACCTCTGATAAAAGGAAGTCTGAAAAACTTAGACTTTGAAGCAGCAGAGGTAAACTTGAGGTCCTCTGTGTGTATATCATTCTCACCTGTTCTAACAGCGACAGTTGTGCGCTTTGGTCCACGCATCATAATACCCTCGATGAGTGCACTGCCACCGATAGAGGTGATTTTTCTTTGATTAGGTTTGTTATTTGCCATAATTATTCCTTCACAGTTTCGGCTTGAGCCGATTCTAACAGAGCTTTTGCCTGTTCTTCGTCCTGATTTTTGTATGTAGGTATACCTACTGTTACGGTAGTACCTACATCGAGACTTGAGTCTACTTCGAGATGACCATTGTGGAGTTTGATAATCTCGTCTGCTACTGCAAGTCCGATACCTGAGCCGTTGACTTTCTGGTTAGCTTTGTAGAATTTATCCTTGATTTTAGGCAGGTCATCGGTTGCTATACCACAGCCGTTGTCCGCAACGATGATTTTTATTTCATCATCCTTATAATCTTGATAAACCTGTATGCCGACCATACCGCCCTCAGGTGTGTATTTGAGTGCATTATCAATAATGTTGATAAATACCTGCTTTAGTCTGTTTCTGTCGCCGTAAACCGGAGGCATGGTTTCCGGCTCATCATACAGCAGATGTTTACCCTCTGATATAGCACGCTCTTTGAACATGTATACAGCCTCGTCAACTTCTGCGAGGATGTCTATCTTTTGCATCTGCATAACAAGTCTGCCTGACTGTAGCTTTGAGAAGTCAAGCAACTCTTCAACAATACCTGTCAGTCGTGAGCTTTCGCTGACAATTACAGACATACCTTTCTCCAAGGTTATTCTGTCAGGCACGCCATACTGCATGGTTTCTGCCCAGCCTTTGATAGCGGTCAGCGGTGTACGAAGCTCGTGCGATACACGAGAGATAAAGTCATTTTTGAGCTTTTCTGACTCGTCAAGCTCTTTAGCCATATCGTTGATAGAGTCGCACAAGTCACCGATTTCGTCATCGTACATTTTGTCGAGCTTTGCATCAAAGTCGCCCTGAGCGATTTTTTTGGCAGTTTCGCTCATTTCACGCACAGGCTGTACGATAGAGCGTATAAAGTAACTACCCGAAAAAGCAACACAGGCAATAATGATAATACCGATAACAGAAGATATCAGCGTAACAAAGAAGGTGCGCAGGTTGGCTTTTCTCAGAGAAACGATGTATCTTATCGCACCCACACCCGTACCCTTTGAGTTTCGGATGATATGAGTAGCTGCCATTATCTTTTCGCCTGATTCGAGCTTGCCTGTCCATAGAGAGTAGTCGCTGCCTGAGTTTAGTGCAGACTCATAGTCAGGCATAGCAATATCCTCGTCAGCTTCAAAGCCTGTAGAGGTCATAGTTACTCTGCCCGATGCATTGATAATCATCAATTCCATCTGTTCTTTGTACTCAAACTGCTCGACATATTTTGAGCAGGTGTTCTGAAATTCTAAGGTGCTTGCACATTCATAATTAGGGAATACCGCTGTCAGCTCACTTATTCTGCTGTTTAGTGACTGTTCTACTGTAGAATAGCTAAGGGACTGAACAAAAACACTCAGGCACACTACCAGTAATGTTATTACAGCGATAATAACACCAAAGGTGTTGATTATCCATCGCTTTGTGATACCTTTAAACATTCAATCCCTCCTTTGTTTTAGTTTTCAGCAGATGCAGTTTTGATATAGTAAAAAGGTTTTATTACTGTGTATCCCACTTGTAGCCCAAGCCCCATACAGTAACGATGAACTTAGGGTTACTTGGCTCGTCCTCGACCTTCATTCTCAGTCTGCGGATATTAACATCGACAATCTTCTCTTCTCCGACATATGCCTCACCCCATACGTGATTGAGGATGTCGGTTCTGTCAAGAGCAACGCCCGGATTTGAGAAGAAGTATTCCATAATCTGAAACTCAACTTGTGTCAGCTCTATCATCTTGCCGTTTTTCATAAGAGCACGGTTTCTGAGATTAAGAGTAAAGATACCTGACTTGAGTTCTTCCTTAAAGTTGTTTTCAGCTCTCTGCTCAGCAAGTGCTACTCTGCGGTACAGAGCGTCAACACGAGCTGTCAGCTCGCTTGGAGAGAACGGCTTTGTGATATAGTCGTCAGCACCAAGCATAAGACCTGTAACCTTGTCCATCTCCTGAGTTCTTGCGCTGAGCATAATGATACCGATACCGCTGTTTTTGTTTCTAAGCTCTTTGCATACCTGCAAGCCATCGATACCCGGCATCATAATGTCGAGAATAGCAACATCAAAGTCGCCGTTGTTCTCCTCATACTTTTGTAGTGCCATTTCTCCACAATCGGCCTCTACAACTTCATAGCCTGCACGTCTAAGGTTAATTACCACAAAATCGCGGATAGCAGCCTCGTCTTCGCAAACAAGAATTTTCTTCATACTTAAAACCTCCATTTATAATTTATTAATTAGTAACGAGCGAAAAAAGTGAGTCAACCTGTTCACCCGAAATTGACAGATAAGAGTCGGTGCTGTGTATCATGTATGTATAAATTGTAGCACCCGATGTTAAAATTTCGATATATTCGCCATTAGAGCTGTTGAATTCTGATTTAGAGAAAGCTTTTATAGTCAAAAGCTTTTGAGTAGTCACAAGCTCATAGTCAACATAGTCGCATATGTATACGGTTGTTTCTCTTTCATCAGGGTTGTACCTTGCACTGACGGTGTTTACCCAGTCGTTAGGCATAGTCAGAGCATATCCGTCTTGTGGACACAGGATAGCCGCTGTGCATATATCAAGCCTTAGAGAGCTCGGGTTAAACACAGACCAGTTGACCTGTCTTGATACTGTGCTTGTATCTTCACTTTCGCTGTGCATCATAAGTGTACATACAGGGATATCTATAGCTTCGTCTTTATCAAAGTCATATGACAAAATCTGTGTTGAGCGTCTTGTAGAGTCATAGCCCGAGTAGATGTACAGCGGATTTAGTAGTGATGCAGAGGAGTTGTCGTAGTAGATGACCTGTGTTGTGTAGTCACCCGCAGTTGTAACTCCGTCAACAACAGCACCATAAGTGCCAAAGTTAATCTGTCCGTACTGAATTTTTGCAAATTGTGTTATGTCAGAGTCAAGCTCGGTTGTGCCTATCTCTGACATACCGGAGTTGTTGTTGAATATAAGCAGCTTAGCCTGTGCGGCTATGTCACCGGAGAATAGTGACAGTAGCAGTACGTCATCTTTTTTGTCGCTGTTAAAGTCGCCTGTAATAAGGCTTGAGTATGAGTACGAAACATCGAGCTTATTAATCTCTTCGCCAAGTGCGTAGATATTCAAGGTGTTCTGTGATGTGGTTGCGTGACCGTATCCGATGAGAATCTCAAGTGTTTTGTTTCCGTCTATATCCGCAAAGTCGATTCTGTCTATTGAATTTCCATCACATTTCACTTCGTCTACTACGCTGTATTCGTGATTTTTACATTCTACAAACAAAATGTAGATTTCTTCGCTATCCTTTAGCGAGTAGAAGATAACCGCCTCTTCTTCTTCGTCATTATCTATGTCTTCAGTTACTATAGAGCTGCGGTACAGACCGTTTTTAGGATATTTGAGGGTGTATGCTCCACTGACTTGTTCGTCAAGCAGTTTCTGAATATCGGCTTTCTCGCCGTAGGCTTTAGGAGGGGACATCAGGTCTTTGCTGTCATTTGAGAAAATAGTACAGCCTGACATTATAACAACAAGTGCGAGTATCAAGGCTATTATAGATATTTTCTTCATCTGTGTATCCCTCCCCTTATCCTTTGGTGTCAGAGCAGCTTAGCTTTGAGATGCTTTATTTTGATGCCCTCATCAGAGAACATTCTCTCGTGCTCTGTCATAATGTTATCTGTTACCGAGCTGTTATGCAGGTCATAGGTTGTGTAGAAAATCTCAAAGCCACTCTCTTTGAAATAATCCTGACTCTCCAAAAACAGTTCGTCATTATCTGTCTTGAAGTGAATCTGTGCATTATCGCACAGAAAACTTTTGTATTTGTTGAGCTTGGTTTTGTGTGTCAGCCTGCGCTTTTTGTGTTTTTCTCTTGGCCACGGGTTGCAGAAGTTGATGTACATCTGTCTGATGTTATCATCCTTTGAAAACAGCATGTCGATGTTCTCAACATTGAACGCAACAAGAGCTATGTTATTGACTGTTCTGTTGTGTTCTGAAAACAGAGCTTCAATGTTTCTTCTGCCGACACCCAACATATCACTTTTGATGTCAATGGCTATGTAGTTTATGTCGGGGTTTTGTAGCGCCTTTTGTGCAACAAAACTGCACTTGCCACAGCCAACCTCTAATTGTATCTCGTTATTATTATCAAAAAACTCGTGCCATCTGCCACAAAAGCTCTTGGGCTCTTTGACAAAATAACGGCACACATCAAGCTCGGGCTGAGCCCATTTTTTCTTGCGAATTCTCATAGTGCTTTGCCTTTTTGGTGTAGACTTCATTTTGTGGTCAAAAAATGAGCATATCACCACATATAGTTATTTACATTACAATATTATAACAAACTAATACTGCATTTGCAATTGTTTTTTACATATATAATACAATTTTTTTAATTTATTTGAGGATATTGAGACTTTTTATTCTAAAAAAGACAAAACAGCAATAAAAAAGCAAAATAAAGCACTAAAAAGTGATAAATATAAGCAAAAATAAAAAAGCGAAAAAACGGTGGAAAATATAACCGTTTTTTCGCAAAAAATTTAAAAAAATAAATAAAAATAATTAAATAAAATTGACCGGATCAGTCAAAGACTCGGACTTGATAAATGACACAGAGTCGAATTTATCCTGTAGTTTTTTGAGCAGAGGAGTTATTACAACGTCTTCGGTGTTGTAGTGACCTGCTTCTACTGCACAGATGTTATGCTCCTTGGCATACAGAAAATGGTGATGCTTGAGCTCTCCTGTGACAAAGGCGTCAAAGTTGTATTTATCAAACAGCTCAACACTGTCTGAGCCTGCACCTGATGACACAGCAACTGTAGTAATATCTCTGCCGGATGTGTAGCGCACTCCGTTGCATCTGAGCGTATCCTTGACATATAGTGCAAACTCGTCTGATGACATTGGTCTGTTAAGTTGACCTATGTACAGATAGTCATCATTTGCAGGATGTATGTCATTGAGGTTGAGAGCTTTTGCAAGGCATACATTGACACCGTCTTCATTAGTTAAGTCGAGGTTAGTATGTAGGCAGATAGCGGATATATCTGCTTTTATCAGGTTGTAAACCACAGAGCCTTTTTCTACTGCTTTGAGTGGAGAAAAGATAACAGGATGATGGCTTATAATAAGCTGGCAATCGCTATCAACAGCTTCTGCCACTACTTGGTTAGTGATATCAAGGCATAGCATCGCTTTTTTGATATCTGCGTTTTTGTCTCCGACAAGTATACCGCAGTTGTCCCATTGCTCAGCAGTTTCTACAGGTGCGAAGGTCTGCGTAAAATCAAATATCTGTGAAACCTTGGGCATTGTTGCACACTCCTTCTAATTCTTTGATAACAGTAAGTAGCGACTTGTCACCGAGCGAGCGTTTCTTAAGGTGCGAAATGATGTGGCAGATATAATCAACTGAACCTTTGTCGTTTGGGTCGAGCTTGCCTATATAGCTAAACAGGGTGCTTACACTTTGGCAATTTCCTGTGTAATGGACAAGCATAACGGTGTAGTGCTTTGAGTCAGATTCGCAGGCCTTCTGGCTGATGATTTCAAAGCCGTTTTCATATAGCCAGCTGATAAGTAACTCGCACTTGGTCATAGGTTGAAGAATGTAGTGCTTGTGCTCGGTTTTTGCCCAGCTACATTCGGACAGAATTTTGACAATAAGTTCTGCTCCCATACCTGCTATGACGATGTCGTCACACTCAGCAGCACTTACCCTGCTAAGTCCGTCAGAGAGTCGTGTCTTGATTTTGTCATCAAGGGAGTATCTGCTGATGGTGTCGCTGCCTGATTTTAGCGGGCCTTTGTTTATGTCGCAGGCAAGGGCAGAGTTGATTTTATTGTTGAGAACAAGCCACACGGGCAGATAGGCGTGGTCAGTGCCGATATCGGCTAAAGCCACGCCTTCTCTGATTAAGCTTGCACACAAAGATAGTCTGTTGTCAAGTGAAAAAAGTCGCATAGATTATCAGATAGCGCTGTTGAGTTTTGCAACTAATGCGTCTGCATCTGTGTTGTGAACCTGACATGCCTCTTCGATAGTCTCGCCACGAGCTGCAGGGCAACCCAAGCAGTGCATGCCCATCTCTAAGAAATACTGAGCTGTGTGTGGGTACATATCGAGTACATCGCCGATGATAGAAGTTTTTGTAATTTTATCCATAATAGTTACCTCCAAAATTTTCTCTACTTAATATACCACAAATACACACAAAAAACAATATTTTTTGAGAAAGAAAAAAGCGCCTTGTCACCAAGGCGCCGTGCAAAAACAAAGTATGCTAAAATATATGTTAGATATAGTAAAACATTCTTATTCAGCTTCTGCTTCTTTTCTCTTTGCAAAACAATCGCTGCAATAGTAGTCCTTGCCCTCCATAGGCTTGAACGGAATTGTAGCTTCGCCGCCGCAGTCAGCACATACAGTAGTATGCATCTCACGAGCCTGCTTTACAGCATTTTTGCGAGCAACTCTGCAAGCCTTGCAACGCTGTGGTTCGTTAACGAAACCTTTTTCTGCGTAGAATTCCTGTTCGCCTGCTGTGAATACAAATTCAGCACCACAATCTTTGCAAACCAGAGTCTTGTCTTCGTACATAGTGTAACCTCACTTAAGTAAAAAATTTTTAACATCCCGTGACGGAGTTGCACCGCCTGTACTGCTCGGGATAGATTAAACAGATATTTTTCGTCTGATACGACACATAGCGTTGTCTACGGCTTTCTCGTTTATACAGAGATTATCTGCGGTCTGTTTGTAAGAAAAGCCCGCAAGATAGAACTTGAGTACCTTCTTCTCCAAAGGGGAGAGGGTGTCGCTAATTCTTGAGTATACGCTGTTTACGTACTCTTTGCTCTCGAGTTGTTCTTGCATAGTCATCGCATTGAGATCCTGTGCCTTGCTGATGTCATCATCGATAGATACAAGGCTGGAGTTTGGGATAGTGCCTTTTTTGAGGCTGTGTCTCTTTATAGAGCGAAAGCGGTTCTCAACGCAGAGCATAGCGTAGTTTTTAAATGTCATACCGCCGTCTTCTTTGTATGTATTGCACGCACAGAAGAGCCCTAACAGTCCCTCCTGAATGAAGTCGCTCGATTCGTACAGGTCGTACTGCTCTCGGTACTTAGCCGAGATGGTAGATATGAGCCTCAAGTAGCGTGTGCACAGCTGTTCGAAAGCACCTTCGTCCTTGTCCCTGATAAGTGCGACTAAGCATAAATCATCGCAGTGCTCAAGAGAGTTAGCCTTGTACTGCACGCCATAGCACCTCACATTAAACATAACTACAATAATAATACTTTATTATGCCTCAAAAGTCAACTTGTTTTTAGTTTTTCTGAACAAAAAAACCAAATATGATGATTTTTTGTGTGCAAAATGTACAAGAATATGTCGAATATTTTTACTTTGCGCTGATTATGTCGTGTGATATAATCTATTATGTGTGAGTTTACCGTGCGATTTATCAGGAGGTATACAAATTGGTAGTAAAGTGTAACAGCCTGGGGCTGTTTGGTATAGACAGCTTCAAAGTTGAAGTAGAAGTGGATATAAGCAGGGGGATACCTGCGTTTGATATAGTGGGCTTGCCTGATGCTGCAGTAAAGGAGAGCAAGGACAGAGTACGCTCTGCTATCAGAAATTGCGGGTTTGAGTTTCCTACATCAAGGATAACAGTAAACCTTGCACCTGCAGATACAAGAAAAGAGGGTCCGCTGTATGACCTGCCTATACTGGTAGCGTTGCTCAAAGCGACTAATCAGATAAGCTGTGACCTTAGTGACAGCGTGTTTATAGGAGAGCTGTCGCTATCGGGCGAGGTCAGAAAAGTCAACGGTGTGCTGCCGATGGCAATCAAGGCGATGCAAAGTAAAATCAAGAATATGTATGTGCCCTATGATAATGCTGACGAAGCCGCAGTAGTTAAGGGTATAGATATATATCCTGTCAAAAATATATACGAGCTTGTTGACCACCTAAAAGGCAGGGCAAGCATAGCACTTGCACAGTATGTACAAAGCGATGATGTGCAAAGTAGCGAGGTGCTTGATTTTTGTCAGGTTAAGGGACAATATGAGGCAAAGCGTGCGCTTGAGATAGCTGCAGCAGGCGGACACAATGTATTGCTCATAGGGCCTCCGGGCTCGGGTAAGAGTATGCTTGCTAAGCGTATGGGTACAATATTACCGCAGATGACCTTTGATGAAATGATAGAGACGACCAAGATACACTCGGTAGCGGGACTTTTGTCGGATAAAAAGGGACTTGTTACAAATCGTCCGTTTCGTTCACCGCATCACTCTATCTCAGCGGTAGGCTTATCGGGTGGTGGCACTGTGCCAAAGCCGGGTGAGATTTCGCTGTGTCACAACGGTGTGCTGTTCTTGGATGAGTTGCCTGAGTTCTCTCGAAGTACGCTCGAGGCGTTGCGCCAGCCGGTTGAGGATCAGACGGTGACCATATCAAGAGCTATGGGCAGGCTTACATATCCGTGCTCGTTCACGCTGATAGCGGCTATGAATCCGTGTCCGTGCGGTTTTTATAATCATCCTGTCAAGCGTTGTACCTGCTCAGAAGATAGTGTTAAAAGATACCTAAGTCGTATATCAGGACCGTTGCTTGACAGAATAGATATACATGTGGAGGTACCACCTGTAGACTATGATGACCTGACAGCAACGGGGGCTGAGGAGACCTCTCAGAGTATAAGAGAGCGTGTAAATAAAGCACGTAATATACAGACTAAGCGTTATGAAGGCACAAATATCACGTGTAATGCTAATCTGAATGCCTCGATGTTTGAAAAAGTATGTGTGGTAGATGGCAGCGCATCAGCTCTGCTCAAATCTGCTTTTGACAAGCTCGGTCTGACCGCCAGAGCCTACGACAGAATCTTAAAGGTTGCACGCACTATAGCTGACCTTGAGTGTAGCGAGATTATACGCAGTCATCACATAACTGAAGCTATACAATACAGAAGCCTCGACAGAAAGTACTGGGGTACCTGATAAGCATTGATATAATTCTCTAATCGAATTATTTACAAAATGATTACAGAGAAGAATAATATTTATAGAAAATTGCATTGATTAGATATCTCATTTACATACAACTTGCCCAAAATTTATTACAAATGCAGTTTTTCGTTGACTTTGTGGGGGCTTTGTATTATCTTTATAATCGGACTATGGAATAATCTGTTTGTTTGCAGATTTGGTAGTTCTGACCGCTGTGGCGGTTTTGTGATTGATTATAAGGCGAATACCATATATACATTATAGGAAGTGTGCAGATTTGGAGAAATTTGTAGTTAATGGCGGCAAACCGCTTTTTGGCGAAGTGTCTGTCAGTGGCGCAAAGAATGCAGCGGTTGCTATTATACCGGCTGTTATTTTGTGTGACGAGCCTTGCCGAATTGAAAACATACCAAACATAAGTGACGTTACACTTATTGCTAATATTTTGCAGGATTTGGGTGCTGTAGTAAAGCGTGTTGATAAGTCAACACTTGATATTGACCCAAGACCTATCAACACCTATGTCGCAACATCTGACTCGGTCAGAGGTATGAGAGCATCATACTATCTGCTCGGAGCGTTGCTCGGAAGATTCCACAATGCCAAGGTTGCACTACCGGGTGGATGTAACTTTGGTGTAAGACCTATAGACCAGCACTTAAAGGGCTTTGCGCTTATGGGTGCGAAAAACGAGCTCATCAACGGTGCTATCATAGAGTCTGTAAGTGACCGTCAGCTTCATGGTGCGCACATATACTTTGATACAGTATCTGTAGGTTCTACTATGAACATCATCTTAGCCGCTGTTAAGGCTGAGGGACAGACTATTATTGAGAATGCTGCAAAGGAGCCACATATCGTTGACCTTGCAAACTTCTTAAACTCTATGGGTGCAAATATCCGTGGTGCAGGTACTGATGTCATCAAAATCAGAGGCGTTGAGTATCTCAGAGGTATCACTTACTCTATTATTCCTGACCAGATAGAAGCAGGCACATACATGGCTGCCGCTGCTGCTACAAGAGGTAAGATTACTGTTCGCAATATCACACCAAAGCATCTCGATAGCATTACAGCTAAGCTTGAGGAGATGGGTGTAGAGATAGAAGAATATGATGAGGCGGTTGTTGTAGATGCTACTAAGCGTCCGCTTAACCGTGTTAACATCAAGACTATGCCACATCCGGGTTTCCCTACTGACTGTCAGCCACAGTTTGCGGCACTTCTGACATCTGTCAACGGCACATCTATCATCAATGAGAATGTGTGGGACAACCGTTATCAGTATATCAACGAGCTTGTGCGTATGGGCGCAGTTATCTCGGTTGAGGGCAGACTGGCTATTATCGAGGGTGGCGCTACTCTGACAGGTGCTCCTGTCAAGGCTACTGACCTGCGTGCAGGTGCTGCGATGATTATTGCGGGACTTATCGCTGAGGGTAGCACATACATCTCAGGTATCAGCTATATTGAGCGTGGATATGAGGATGTTATCGAAAAGTTTAGGTCACTCGGTGCGGATATAAAGAAAATCTACATCCCTGATAACGATGATATAGCTACAACAGCATAACTAAAAAGGGGGTACTTTGAGTACCCCTTATTTTTTATTAGATGAGGATATTATGGCTAAGATAGTTCCACTTTTTTCGTCAAGCAAGGGAAACAGCTACTATATCTGCGGTAATAACGAGGCGATACTCGTGGATGCCGGCAGAAGCTGTAAACAGCTTGAGAATGCATTGCTTACAAATGAAATAGATACAAAGACCATTAAGGCGATTTTTGTTACGCATGAGCATATCGACCACTGCAAAGCACTCAAGCTTTTCTCTAAAAGATATGACCTGCCTGTGTATGCGAGTGCAGGTACTCTCGAGGCTCTTGCTCATTCGGATAAATTAGATATAGGCACAAGGTGCATAGAGGTAGAAGACGAGGTAGTTGTGGGCGATATGAAGATAGCTCGTGTTGATACCTCTCATGATGCTATTGATAGCTGTGGGTATTATATCACTACTGCTGACAATCGCACCTGCTCGATAGTGACTGATACAGGCTACCTGACTAAAAGTGCAAAAGATTATCTGTGCAAGAGTATGGTGGCGGTTATTGAGTCTAACCACGATGTGGATATGCTAAGAAACGGACCGTATCCGTATGTGCTCAAACAGCGTGTGCTGTCGTTAAAGGGGCATCTGTCAAATGCCGACTGTGCGCATTTTCTGCCACAGATGGTGCAAAGTGGTGTCAGCAGGATATTGCTTGCGCACCTAAGCCTTGAGAACAACACACCTTTGATTGCGCTCAAAACTGCTATAGCACAGCTAAGCGGTGCAAATTACAGAAAAGATGTTGACTATACTATAGACACAGCACCCGTTGAGACTAACGGAAAATCTATTGTTTTTTAGAGGAATATATGCTGACGGTAAATTTGATTTGTGTGGGCAGTTTGAAAGAAAAGTACCTGTGTGATGCGATAAATGAGTACTCAAAACGCCTGCAAAGATACTGCAAATTCAATATTATAGAGCTTGGTGAAGAGAGGATAGACGATAACCCGTCTGATGCGTTGATACTCAAAACGCTCAGCAAAGAAGGGCAGAGAATTCTGTCAAAAATATCGCCCAGTGACTATGTGATAGCGATGTGCATTGAGGGCAGGATGCAAAGCTCAGAGCAGTTGTCACGAAAGCTTGATAGCATAGCATTGTCACACTCTGTGGTGGACTTTGTTATAGGCGGTTCGTGGGGGCTGTCGGATGAGGTTAAGAGCAGGGCTAACCTGAGATTATCAGTAAGCGAGATGACTTTTCCGCATCAGTTGTTCAGGGTAATGCTGTCTGAGCAGATATACAGAGCCTTCTCTATAAGCGCTAATTCAAAATATCATAAGTGATTTTTAAGTGAAATTTTACAGAAAGGAGTGAGATTGTGGCACTTGACGGAATAATGCTGAGTCTTGTTAAAGAAGAGATACTGTCTGTGATGCGTGATGCTCATATAAGTCAGGTTTATCAACCGAGCAAGGACGAGCTTGTTCTCGCTTTTCGAAGTCAGGGCGTGAACAGAAAATTGTTTATCAGTTGTCGTGCTGACTGTGCGAGGGTGCACTTTACAGACTATGCGCCTGAAAATCCACAGACTCCTCCGATGCTGTGTATGCTACTGAGAAAACGCTTGTGTAAAGCGAGGCTTGTTGATATAAGACAACCGCAGTTTGAGCGAATACTGATGTTTGATTTTGATTGTACTACTGAGGTGGGCGACAAAGAGCAACTGACACTTATTGTGGAGATAATGGGCAGGTACTCGAACATCATACTTACAGATTCAAACGGCTATGTTATAGATGCATACAAGCGTGTGGATATCAGTATGACAAGTGGTAGGGTGGTGCTACCGAAAATACCATATGAGCTACCGCCACAGCAGGATAAGCTGTCGATTACTGATGGGGATATGAACACTATTGTGTCGCAGATAATAAATAGTGATAAGCCTGTTGACAAGGCAATACTCTCGGTGGTGCAGGGTGTGTCGCCTATAATTACAAGAGAGCTTGAATATAAAGTGGCTATGGCAGATGATGAAGCTATAGGTCTAAAAACTCAGCTTGAAAATATCAGACAGTTAGTGCACAACAATACTCCGACACCTACAATAGTGTTGCGTGAGGATAACAGCGTGATGGATGTCGCTTTTATGGATATTGAGCAGTACAAGGGCAAGCTGAAGGTTGTGCACTATGAGACTTTCTCTAAGATGCTCGATGCGTTTTACTACAAGCGTGACATGGCTATGCGCATGAAAGCTCGTAGTCAGGATTTGCACAAGCTGTGTGCAAATGCAGTAGAGAGGCTGTCTAAGAAGATTAATATCCAGACACTTGAGCTCAAAAAATGTATGGATAGAGAGGGTCTTAGAATAAAGGGCGACCTTGTGCAAGCTAATCTGTACAGGATACAAAGAGGCGCTGCTTGTGTTGTGGTCGAAAACTTCTATGAGGAGGGCTCACCAAAGCTTGTGATAGAGCTTGACCCAAGTATATCTCCTGCACAGAATGCACAGAAGTTTTACAAAGCATATGCTAAGGCAAAGACTGCACAGCAGATGCTGACGGTTCAGATAGAAAAGGCAAAGCAGGAATTGAGCTATGTAATCTCGGTGCAGGATTTCCTAAATCGTGCAGAAAGTGACAAGGAGCTGTCGCAGATACGACTTGAGCTTGTGGAGCAGGGGTATATCAAAGAAAAACGAAATCTTAGGCAAAAGCTTTTGAAGGCTCTGCCACCGCTTGAGTATAAAACAACAGACGGATATACGGTGTATGTCGGCAGAAATAACAAGCAAAATGATACCCTGACATTAAAAACCGCAAAGAAAACTGACCTGTGGTTTCATACAAAGGAGATACCCGGCTCGCATACGATACTTGTGACACAAGGAGACAAGGTGTCTGATACAGCGATATATGAGGCGGCGCAGATATGTGCATATCACAGCAAGGCAAAGGACTCGTCTCAGGTGCCTGTGGACTATACTCAGGTGAAATTTGTGTCAAAGCCTCAGGGTGCAAAACCCGGCAAGGTTATCTATGTGAATAACCACACAGTATATGTAACACCAAAACTTCCGACATATGAACAATAAATATCAAAGGAGATGTTTTTATGAAAAAGAAACGTATATCCGTTATTACTGCGTGTGTTTTGTTGTTTGTTTTGTTAACAGTTTTTCTGACAGGGTGCAAAGAAAAAGGACTCAATATCATATTTTATGATTTTGAGACAATGGACGAAGTTTCTGTTGTAAATACAGTTGAAGATCCGGAAACTGCACTTGCGGTTATGGAGGCGTTTGAGGCGGATGGTGATGATGTCGGATTTGAGGTTCCTCAATTAGAATTGTATTATGTTTTGTTTGAAGACCCGAAAGATTCTGCATACGATATCTGGTACATAGTTGCGATACATGAGGGTAAAGTGTACGGAAAGCTTGATACTGTACAGATGGATAATGAATATGCAAAATCTATGATGGAAACAGGTGGTTTTTCGGATGAGTGTTATGGAGAGATGAATATTACTGAAGATGAATTCAAAGCATTTTTATATTGAGATGAATAAAAAAGCAAAGGGGATGTCTCACTAATTGAAGTGAGGCATCCCCTAAAAATTTACAATTTTTCAAAGCAACTAGTCAAAATTCTGCCGAAACATGGCAAAAACAACACAGCGAAACAGAGGTATTGCTACCTCTCGTTTAAAAATATTAAGTTGCTGTAGTTTAAGATATTAGTTTTTCAAAAAGGTGTGTTCTTCGTCTGTTTTTAGCAGTTTTGTTGTGCAGCTTGTTAATATTAAAAGCAAAACAAAGTAGCAACATTTCAACTTCAACATTTTCCCTGCCTCTTGTTAAAAATCTTCTGAAACCATAATCTTGTTTGAGTACACCAAATGCACCTTCTACCTGAATAGAACGATTCATTCTTAATTCTACTCCCTTAGGGGTTGTAATGTTTTCAAATGATTTATTTCTGAAATCTGCAAACACTTTTGCTCTTTGCAAGATCCTGCCTTTGTCGGATTTTGTGCATAAATGTTTGTTAGGGCAACTCTCACAAGCTGTTGTTGCATAAACAGTTTTCTCAGAAATATATCCTGACTTGGTCTTTGAGCTCTTGATATACAATGGTCTTAGCGATACACTTCTCGAAAAATATGTTGAAGATTCAAAGGCTCTTTGGTCTAACTCGAAAAGCGAGCTCAACTCAACCGTTATCAGTTCAGTAATCGGAACACACGTTGGTCCCGGTGCCGTAGCGGTAGCATTCTTCAAGAAAAACTGATATACTATATACCTCGACTTTTATAGGGGTATTTTTTTTAATTTTAAATGAACCTTTTGGTGGTTTCAGTAATCTAATAGATAGAATGAATTCATTTCAATAATTTGAAAGGAAGACTATTATGAAAGAAAGATTGCAAAATGCTTATAAAGAGACGCCAGAGCGTTTTTCGTACGCTGTTGACAGTGCAATTAACCAAGCTAAAGTTTCAATGCCGAAGAAAAGAATGTGTGCTCCGCTTAAAGTTATTATTGCGGTGGTGCTGGTGTTTGCTGTGCTCCCAAGCACAGTGTTCGGTGCGACTAAGCTTTATGGAGCTGTAGCTCAGCGTGTGGGTTACTACGGCGTCGGTTTTGGCGTCAGCATTAACGAGGATGCTCCACAGTATGTGAAGATGAATGTAGACGTACCAAAGGGGTTCAAAGAGCAGAAAAACTCAGGCGGACTCAAATATGACCGTGATACTGATGAGTGGGAGTTCGGTTTCACAATACTACCGATGAGGTTTTATTATGATATTGACTACTCTGTGCTTGAAGAAAACGTAGAGGATTACAACAAAATAACTCTTGCTTCACATCAGGCATTTGAGCTTATAAACACAGAAAACTATCAGGGTTTAAGACGTTACTATGTGTGGTTTGAAGAAGCAAATGTGCTGATGCTCATCTATCGTGGCGAAACAGTAACGGATAAAGAGCTTGAAGCATTTGTTGAGGGGGTTAGCTTTACTGAGGGTACAGAAGATGATCACGACACATTTTTTGAGCCTGAAAGAAAAGTTGATGAATTCACAGATGATACGGGGTTGTACGAATACGAGCAGGAATTTGTCGAAATGAAAAGAGATACACAGGTTGTTTTTGCAGGATTTAACGAAGATGCAGATGCGTATGACCTTAAGGTTAACACGAAGATAACAAACGTTAGTGTTTCTGACAATATTAATCAACTCGATGAAAGCTGTATAAATTCTTTTTATGATTTAAACAAGGTAGCGGATAAAAACGGCAATCTTCTGCCAAAAACTATTGAAGTTTGGCAGGAGGGTGACGGTATAAACACTCAAACCCAAATTCTTAGTACAGAAAGCAAAGAGCAGAGTCTTGTTCTGGTGGATGTTGAGTTTAAGAATACTACAGATAAAGAAGTGAGTGTTTATATCCCTCACAGACTAGAAACGTTTGTTAAAGATGCAAAAGGAAAATATATTCCTGCAAATCACATTGACAAAGCTCAGCATATTTACTCAACCGAGTATTGTGATTTGGAGATGTTTTATCTGAGCCGTCACGGTGACAGTGAAAAGAGTTTCTATATCCCAAAGCTTGCTCCGAACGAAACAGTAACAATCACAATCGGTTACAGATGTATTGAAGAACAGCTAAAAAATGCTTATATCATTATGAATCCGACTACTGATGGTGTTATTGCTCCTGAATATAACGGCGTTAACAACAATACATATTTGATTTTTAAGGTGCAGTAAAATGATGGATGCAAATAAATTTGAACAGCTTGTCAGAGATGCACAGGATACAATGTACAGAGTGTCAATGTCGATGATTAAAAACGAGCACGACGCACTTGATTGTGTCCAAAACGCTATTCTCAAAGCATTTGAAAACCGACATAAGCTGAGAAAAGAAGAGTATTTTAGAAGCTGGCTTGTCAGAATTCTAATAAATGAATGTAAGCAAACTCTTAAAACAAAGAGCAGAACGGAGCTGTTGAGTGATATGCAACTCCCTGAAATATCAAGCAGGGATAATCCGTATCTGAGTGTAGAGATAGCTCAGGCGCTTGACAGCTTACCTCAAAAAGTCAGACTCGTTGTGATTATGTTTTATGTCGAAGATTACTCAATAAAAGAAATCAAACGTGTGATTAATATTCCCGAAGGTACAGTAAAAAGCAGACTTAACAAAGGCAGAGCTTTACTCAAAGAGATGCTCAGATAAATGCAGAAGGGGCTGTCTCACTAATTAAAGTGAGACAGCCCTGAATTTTTAGTATCTTATTTTATCTCTACTATTGTGACGCCTGACTCGCCCTCGCCGAAGGTGCCGAGTCTGAATTTTGAGACGGCTTTGTGGGTTTTTAAGTGCTTGTGAATCTCTGCACGCAGTACTCCTGTGCCTTTGCCGTGAATTATAGTCAGGGTGTGGGTGTTTGTGAGCACCGCTGAGTCTATTGCCATATCGACAGCGATGAGCGCCTCGACCACCGTCTGACCTCTAAGGTCTATCTCGGTAGTGGAGCGTGCAGATACATTCTTTGTTACCTTGCGCTCGGGACGTTTGTTTACAGTTACTTTCTCGTCATTTAGCAGACGCAGGTTGTTAAGCTTTACTCTTGTTTTGATTATACCTGCTTGTACAAGTACCGAGTCTTTCTCTGGCAAAGCTATGACCTCTGCTTTTTTGTCGATATCAAAGATGAGCACCTTGTCGCCTACTTTGAGCTCTCGAGGGAGCTTGTAGTCTTTGTTGCTCTGCTTTGATATAGGATCTGCTGTGTCCTCTAATGAGCGCATATCCTGCTTTAGCTTAGCCTTGTCTTGTGCAGAAAGGCTTTGCTTTTTCTGTGCTTTTTCGAGGTCGTCTATGAGGGCATAAGCCTGTGCCTTGGTTTTAGACAGCAGCATAGATGCCTCGTGCTTTGATTTCTCAATTTCTCTTTTTGCGTCACGCTTGGCTTTTTCGAGCTCTGCTTGAGCTTTGTTTCTGTCTTTTTGGGCAAGGAGCTTTTGCTCGTTTGCTTCTTTTATGAGTATATCAAGGTTTTGTCTGCGCTGTTCTAAGTTTTCGACAACATCTTCAAACTGTCTGCTCTCAGTAGATACAAGCTCTTTTGCACGTTCTACTATGCTGTCCTCCATACCAAGACGCTTGGATATAGCAAAGGCGTTGCTCTTGCCCGGTACACCGATGAGGAGCTTGTAGGTAGGTCGCAGGGAGTTGACGTCAAACTCGCAGCAGCCGTTTTCGACACCTACGGTTTTGAGTGCGTATTCTTTGAGCTCTGCATAGTGGGTGGTTGCGGCTATCTTTGCGCCACGTTCTCGTAGTTTTTCGAGTATTGATACAGCAAGGGCTGCACCTTCTACCGGGTCGGTACCGGCACCGAGCTCGTCTATGAGAGCAAGGGTGCTTTTGTTTGCTAATTTGAGTATAGAGATGATGTTAGTCATATGTGCAGAGAAGGTAGACAGCGACTGCTCGATGCTCTGCTCGTCACCGATATCTACGAGCACACGTCTGAATATAGACAGCTCGCTGTTGTCGCTACACGGCACCATAAGTCCGCACATAGCCATTAAGGTCAAAAGACCTACAGTTTTCAGAGATACGGTTTTTCCGCCTGTGTTAGGGCCTGTGATGACAAGAGTGTCAAAATCTTTGCCTAAGTTTATGTCGGTAGGTACGACAGTTTTTTGGTCTATCAGCGGATGACGAGCCTGTCTTAGGTCTATGATGCCCTTGTCATTTATAATAGGGCGTGAAGCTTTCATCTTGTATGCAAGGTGAGCTTTTGCGAAGATGAGGTTGAGCTCTACTGTGAAATTATAGCTTTGTATTATCTCATCAGCGTGGGCACCGCAGGTAGATGAGAGCTCGTAGAGTATGCGCTCTATCTCTGCTTCTTCTTTAGATTTTAGCACCTTGATGTCGTTGTTAGCCTGCACGACTCCCATAGGCTCGATAAACACTGTAGAGCCTGATGATGAGGTGTCGTGTACCAGACCTGCGACAGAGCCTCGACACTCAGCTTTGACAGGGACTACATATCTGCCACCACGCTGGGTGACTATGGCGTCTTGCAGGTACTTCTGATATGTTGTGGAGTGGATTATCTTGTCGAGTACTTCTCGTGCCTTTGATGAGGCAACACGAATTTTTCGTCTGATGTCATAGAGGGTAGAGGATGCGTTGTCTGACAGCTCCTCTTCGCTTATGATACAGGAAGTTATCTTTTCTTCTAAAAATTTGTTTGTGGATAGTCGCTCGAAGTGGTTATCAAGTGAGGTCTGTATTGATGCACTTTTGTTACGCCACTCTTTGACACCTCTGATGATACGCAGGGTCTGTGCTATCTGCAAAAGCTCCAAAGTGCTAAGGCATCCGCCTGCTTGTGCACGACGCAGAGCGTTTGAGATATTCTTTGCACCGGAGAATGATGGCGCACCGAATCTACCGATGAGCATATGTGCATCGGCTGTCTGATTTAACTGCTCGTTTACTTCAAATAATGCGTAGGACGGCTCGAGATTACGTGCTAAGTCAGCGGCATCTTCTATGGTGGTTTCGTTTGCGAGCATATGAAGTATTTTGTCAAGTTCGAGAGATTTAAAATGTCTGTTCATTATCTGTACCCTTAGATTATGTATGGTTTGTCATTCTATTGTCTTGAAAAACTGCAAGGTCATAAAGTCCTTGTCGGTTACGACATACAGGTATTTTTCGGTTAAGGTGTTGAGAAGCTGTAAACTCTCGCTTGATAGTGAGAACGAGAACAGCTTGTCAAAATCTGCATATATAGTGTGGCGCAAGGCTGTGATTACGCTAAGCGGTACACAGGTGCCAGGGCTACTGTGATTTGATGCGCAATTGCTACAGTAGAGCTTGCCTGTACTCTCAGAAAAGGTCATATACTCGCTGTCATATGCACCACAACCATCGCACATAACAAGGTCGGGCATATATCCGCAAAGGCACAAAAGTCGCATTTCGACACAGGCTTTTATGAGTAACGGGTCTTTCTTCTTTTTAGATAACAGGTGTAGTGCGTTGAGTATCAGCCTTAAAGAGTCTGTTGCGTCTAGCTCCTTTGGACAAAGGTTTATGGCAAGCTCGCAAAAATACTGAGCAAGGCTTGTGCTCTTGATGTCGTATCTGAGGTCAAAGAACATATTGATACTGCGGGCATCGTTTATGTTATAGGTGCCGTTTTTGCCCTCGCTTACGGATAGATTTGAATAGCACAAAAGCCCGGTGGATGCACACTTCGGGCTTTTGATATTATTTGCTTGACGCACAAACGCACGGATAATGCCGTGAGAATCTGTGAGCACTGTGACAAGTCTGTCCTGCTCACCAATGCTCTGCTGTTTGATTATCAGTCCGTTTGTCTTGAATTTCATCTGAATCCTCCTGAGGTTTTTCAGCGTCTTTTGCATATTGTATTGACTTGTATCTGAGATAGTCCAGTACACTGCCGGACATCATAAAGGAGTTCCACGCATCTGTTTCGTTCATACATATCGCCTCGTAAAATTATTAGAGTTACCCCTAAGATAATTTTACGCTTACATTAATGAGATATAGCGTGAAAAATGTAGAAGCCAAAAATTGTATAAAAACGATTAGTCGAAGTCTTTTTGATTGAAGCCGAAGTTGTTGAGCAGGGCTTCTCTGTTTCGCCAGTCTTCTTTGACCTTGACCCAGGTCTGCAGATTTACTTTGCAGTCAAAGAATTTCTCCATATCCTGACGGGCAAAGGTGCTTATCTTCTTGAGCATAGAGCCGCCCTTGCCGATGATGATGCCTTTGTGAGTATTGCGCTCACAGTAGATGGTGGCATCAATGTCGAGAATGTCGCTATCGTCTCTATTTCTCATACGCTCTATAACTACTGCAGTACCGTGAGGAATCTCTTTGTCGCAGAGTCTGAGAATCTTCTCTCGTATCATCTCTGCCGCAAGGACCTTCTCCGGCTGGTCTGTCAGAGCATCACTCTCAAAGAAATGTCCGCCCTCACGAGTGAGCTTTTTGAGCTCGTCTACAAGGTCTGTTACACCTGTGCCGCTTGAGGCACTAAGTGGTACTATAGCCTCGAAATTATAGAGATTTGAGTACTCTAAAATCAAAGACAAAAGCTGTTCTTTGTCCTTGAGCATATCTATCTTGTTGATAGCAAGCACAACGGGAATGTCTGACTTGATAAATTTGTCGATGAGCATCTGCTCGGTAGGGCCTGCCTCTTTGTTTGCTTCGACAACGAGCACACAGGCATCGACACCCATAACGGACTCGTTGATAGAGCGTACCATATACTGTCCGAGAGTGGTCTTTGGCTTGTGCATACCGGGGGTATCGATGAATACAAGCTGATGAACCCCCTCGGTTAATATACCCATGATTCTGGTACGGGTAGTCTGAGGCTTGCTTGATACTATAGCGATTTTTTGATTAAGTATGCGGTTTAGTAGTGATGATTTGCCGACATTAGGTCTGCCGACTATAGCGATAAACGCTGATTTATCCTTTGTGTTCATATAGAATCCTTAGTCTTCTGTGTTGTCAGAATTGTTTTTTGAAATATCTGTTGGTTTTTCTGCTTTGTCTTGCTTTTCTATTTTGATATTTGATGTGAGTTTTTTGAATGCATCTATATATCTTTGTGGTTTAACTGCAATGAAAGCTACAGCAACTGCTGTGAGCAAAACAAGCAAGACAAGAGAAAAAATGTGTGAGGTATAGTAGTGAACTATGTATCTGAGGATATCAATTTTGAACAGAGTGATAAAAGCAACTGCGACAGATGCTATAGCAGTAACAAGCACAGCTGCGGCACTTGTGTCTTTGATAAATTTGATATCCTTTGAGTAATCTGTGGTGATAGCATCACACGCACGCTCAAGTGCTGTGTTTATTATCTCTGCTACCATGACAGCAGACATAGTCAGTATCAGTAGTGCCCACTGTGCAGAGGACAGGTAGAAAAACTTTGCCCCAAAGAAGATTACATATATAGCTGCCACAAGGTGAAAGCGCATATGTGACTCTGTGTATAAAATTGTGCCTAAGCCTCTTAGTGCATAAAAGAAGCTCATCGCTTGTTTTTTGAGCATATTTTTCATAGCTTTATCTCCGTTATTATTCTTCAATGTAGGTGGTGTTGAGTTCAAGTCCGAGCATCTCCATAACCTGCTCTTCTTTTTCTCTCATATGTACCTTTTCTAAAGGCTTTATATGGTCGTATCCGAGCAGATGCAGTACGCTGTGAGCGGTCAGATAGCCGACTTCTCGCTGGAATGTATGGCCAAATGCCTGTGCCTGCGCCTGTGCTTTCTCCATAGAGATGACAACATCGCCGAGTATCTGCGCACCTGTTTGTGGATCTATGTCGTACTTGCCGTTTGAACCCATCGGAAAGCTTAGGACATCTGTCTCGATAGGCTTGTCTCTGTACTGAGTGTTGAGTTCTTTTATCTGCTCATTATCTACAAAGGTAACGCTTATCTCTGCGGCACCTTCGAACTTCTCCATTTTGAGTACTGCTGTGCAACAACGGCGAACGAGCATCCGAAGTCCTGTCGGAATCTGGACTTTCTTCTGTGAATTTGTGATTACTACTCTGATTTTATCTTTTGTCATACTTGCGCTTTGCCTCCTCGTTCTTTTCGTATGCTTTGATTATATCTTGTACGAGTCTGTGTCGTACTACGTCTTTTTCGGTGAAAGTGATGTTTTTGATGTCTTTTATATTCTTCAAGATTTTGACGGCTTCTTTGAGACCACTCTTGGAGCCTGATGGCAGGTCTATCTGGGTTATGTCACCTGTGATGACCATTTTTGAGCCGTTGCCAAGTCGGGTGAGGAACATCTTCATCTGTTCGTTTGTGGTGTTCTGTGCCTCGTCTAAAATAACAAAAGAGTCATCGAGTGTTCTGCCTCGCATATATGCTAATGGGGCAACCTCTATATTGCCTCTCTCTAAATATTTCTGAAAGCTCTCGGCACCGAGCATATCAAACAGCGCATCGTATAATGGTCGCAGATAGGGGTCTACCTTGCTCTGCAGGTCACCCGGCAGAAAACCGAGTTTTTCGCCTGCTTCGACTGCAGGGCGGGTTAATATGATGCGGTTTATCTCTTTAGCTCTGAACGCTGTGACAGCCATAGCTACTGCTAAGTAGGTCTTGCCTGTGCCGGCAGGGCCAACACCTATGGTGATGGTGTTCTCGCTTATGGCGGTGCAGTACTTCTTCTGGCCTATGGTCTTTGGCTTAATTGGCTTGCCCTTTGAGGTGACGCAGATGCAGTCGCCACACAGCTGCTCTATCTTTTCTTCGCTACCCTCGTTGACAAGTGAGATGCAGTAGCGGACATTTTGCTCGGATAACTGCTCGCCACGATTAAGCAAAGCAAGTAAGCTGTCGATAACTTTTGTGGCTTTCATGACATTTTCTGTATCGCCGACAATTTTCAGCTCGCTGTCTCTGGCACTTACTCTAATAGAGAATTCGTGCTCGATGAGCTTGATGTTTTCATCGAAACTGCCAAATAGCGCTACAGCGTGCTCCATACGGTCAATGTTGATAATTTGTTCCATAAATAAACTCCCGAATATGCGTTTTGTTTAAGACAAATTTATACAAAGTAAAGTATAGCATAAGTGTGTTCTGAAATCAAAGAAAATATTACATTTATATATAAAATTTTTAGCCTTTTTATCAACTGAAAATCGTTATTATGACTATTAGGCTTGGGTATATATCGAGTTTTATGATTTTTAGTAGATTTTTGTGTATTAAAAATTGATAGTTTTGCTTGACAAGTAGCGACAACTTTGATATAATCGCAGGAGTGTAAAGTGTTTTGCTTTACACATATAAAGGTCAGGAGGGTGATTTTGTGGATAAGAATCTTGAAATTTCGCTACTTTTTGACTTTTACTCGCAGATGCTCAAGGATACTCAGAGAGAGGCTGTCAGCCTGTACTATAATGATGACCTGTCGCTAAAGGAGACCGCCGATATCCTCGGTATTTCCAGACAGGGAGTGAGAGATGCACTCAACCGTGCAAAGAGCAGTCTGTATAATTTTGAGGAGAACTTAGGACTTTGTAAGCGTTTTACTGATACGCAGAGAGGTCTTGAGTCTATAATAGAAAATGCGCAGAAGATATCACAGCTTTGTACTGATGCTGATGTGTCTAAGCTTAGTGATGATATACTTTCGGTTGCATCAAAACTTTATGAACAGGAGGTCTGATTGTGGCATTTGAAGGTTTGTCCGAGAAGCTGTCAAAGGCATTCAAAAAGCTTAAGAATAAAGGCAAGTTGAACGAAGCCGATGTAAAAGAAGCGATGCGAGAAGTCAGACTTGCTCTGCTCGAGGCTGATGTTAACTATAAGGTAGCTAAGGAATTTACTGCTAAGGTATCTGAGCGTGCAGTGGGCTCAAGTGTTATGGAGAGTCTGACTCCTGCACAGATGGTTATCAAGATAGTTAACGAGGAGCTCACAGCGCTGATGGGTGAAGAAAACGCAAGGCTCAACTTTGCGTCAAAGCCACCTACAGTTATTATGATGTGTGGTCTGCAGGGTGCAGGTAAAACTACTCACTGTGCAAAGCTCGCACTTCACCTGAAAAATCAGAATCACAGACCGCTGCTTGTAGCGTGTGATATATACAGACCTGCGGCTATCAAACAGCTCAAGGTAGTAGGCGAGAAGGCAGGGGTACCTGTCTATGAGCTTGGTCAGACAGACCCTGTAAGAATTGCAAAAGAAGCAATAAAGCACGCAAAAGACTACGGCAACGATATTGTTATCCTCGATACTGCCGGTCGACTTCATATTGATGAAGAGCTTATGAATGAGCTCAAGAACATCAAAAGTGAGGTCAAGGTTGATGAGGTACTGCTTGTTATCGATTCTATGACAGGTCAGGACGCAGTCAATGTTGCTAAGTCTTTTAACGAGTTGCTTGACATCACAGGTGTTATTCTGACAAAGCTTGACGGCGATACCCGTGGCGGTGCGGCACTATCTGTAAAGGCTGTTACAGGCAGACCTATTAAGTTCTCGGGTATAGGCGAGAAATTAGAGGATTTAGAGGTATTTCACCCTGACAGAATGGCAAGCCGAATCTTAGGTATGGGCGATGTGCTGACTCTTATAGAGGATGCACAGCAAAAGCTTGACCAGAAGAAAGCTGAGCAGATAGCAGAGAAAATGCTCAAGAATAAGATGGACTTTAACGACCTGTACGACCAGTTCGAACAGATTCAGAATATGGGACCGTTAAAGGGTATTTTGTCTAAGCTCCCCGGTGTCGGCAACAAGCTTGATGATGTTGATATAAACGACAAGCAGATAGACTGGTGCAAGGCGATTATACTCTCGATGACTAAAGAAGAGAGAGAAAAGCCATCGCTGATGAATGCGTCTCGCAGACGCAGAATTGCGGCAGGCTCGGGCAGAACTGTTGAGGAAGTCAACAGGCTGATAAAACAGCTTGAGCAGACCCAGAAGATGATGAAGCAGTTCACATCAAAAGGCAAGAAGGGCAGACGAATGAATAATCTGCCGGGTTTGGGCGGACCGATGGGACCTATGGGCCCCGGAGGATTCCCGGGATTTTAACTTTGGTTTATAATGCCAATACTTTACATTGGTAAATAAAAATATATTATTTATACATTTAGGAGGAACAAACAATGGTAAAAATCAGATTAAGAAGAATGGGCGCTAAGAAGTCACCTTTTTACAGAATCGTAGTTGCTGACTCAAGATACCCAAGAGATGGTCGTTTCATCGAGGAAATCGGCACATACAACCCACTTACAGAACCATCAGAGGTTAAGGTTGATGCTGACAAGGTTAAGGAGTGGATCGCTAAGGGTGCACAGCCTACAGACACAGTAAAGAATCTTTTCAAGAAGAACGGCATTCTTTAATTTTGAAAGGAATTTTCACAAATGAAGGATTTATTAGTAACGATTGCTAAAGGTCTTGTAGAAGAGCCTGACAAGGTATCTGTTACACAGGATGCTCCTACAGAAGACGGTACAGTCGTATATCACATCCATGTTGCTGAGAACGATATGGGCAGAATCATCGGCAAGCAGGGCAGAATAGCTAAGGCTATCCGTACTGTTGCACGCAGTGCTGCTATCAGAAGCAACGAGAAAATTATGGTAGAAATTGACTGATAAGGTTGACTTATGCTAAAGCGGTGTCATACAAGACACCGCTTTTTTTCTGCTTTACTATTTTGATTTGATGTGTTAAAATCACAGTTGATAAATAAAGAACAGGTGACAGTTATGGTTAAAGAATATTTAGAAGGCGGAAAAATCGTAGGCACCCACGGCGTCAGAGGCGAGATGAGAGTAGAGTGTTGGTGTGATAGTCCTGATTTTCTCGCTCAGTTTAAGACTTTGTACTTTGATAATGGTAAAAAGAAAATCAAGGTCAAGTCACGCCCACATAAAAATATCGTGCTGATGAAGATGCAGGATGTGGACACTATAGAGCAGGCTGAGGTTTTGAGAGGCAAGGTGCTGTATATAAGACGTAAGGACATAAAGCTTAATGAGGGTCAATATTTTGTACAGGACCTTATCGGACTTGAGGTTGTAGACAGTAACAGCTCGGTTGTTTATGGCAAGATAAGCGATGTGCTAAAGACAGGCTCTAACGATGTTTATGAGATGAAGGACAGTAGCGGTAAGCTGTTCTATATACCTGCAATACCTGATGTCGTAAGTAAGATAGACATTGACAATATGAAGGCGTTTGTTACTCCGATGAAAGGACTTTTTGATGATGAGGATTGACCTTATTACCCTGTTTCCTGAGATGTGTCGCACGGTGCTCGATGAAAGTATCATTGGCAGAGCACAGAAGAAAGGTGCGCTTGAGATAGAGTGCCATCAGCTACGAGAGTTTGCTTTTGATAAGCACAGACATGTAGACGATGCACCATATGGTGGCGGTATGGGCATGTTGATGATGACCGAGCCTATAGCGCTGTGCTATGAGGACATATGCTCAAAGCTCGAAGAAAAACCTTATTTTGTATATATGTCACCACAGGGCTCTGTACTCACTCAAAGCAAATTAAAAGAGATATCGGAGCATGAGAATATCTGTGTGCTGTGTGGTCACTATGAGGGTGTTGACCAGAGAGTTATAGACGAGCTTGTGGATGAAGAGATATCTATAGGCGACTATGTTCTGACAGGTGGAGAGCTGCCTGCTCTTGTGTTTGTCGATGCTCTTGCACGACTTGCTAAGGGAGTGCTCAGCGAGGATGAGTGCTTTACTAAAGAGAGTCACTACGACACACTGCTTGAGTATCCGCAGTATACTCGTCCTGCAGTATGGCGAAATAGAGAGGTGCCTGCGGTTTTGCTGTCGGGACACCATGAGAATGTCGATAAATGGCGCAGAGAGCAGAGTATAATAAATACTGCGAAGAAACGCCCCGACCTGATAGAAAAAGCACAGCTTACTGATGAGGAATATGAGCTTGCTATGTCTATAGTCAATGCTGACAAAGCTAAGTGAAATCGTTGTGATTTCTGACAAATAATGGGGTGGCAAATTTACCCCTTGTACGCTAAGCACAAAAAGTTTTCAACATTTTAGTGATATTGCACAACAAACAACTTTCTAAAAATTAGGTTGTTATCTATCAAAACAAAAATGAAAAATCTGTGTTGACCTGTGCGATTTTTGTGGATATAATAACAATGACCGAACAGAAACAGCTTCGGTTGTTTATTTTGAAATTTATTTTGCACAGCAAAAAGAGAGGGTTTTCAGAGATGTATACAAAGGATGTAACTGTTCAGAATAAGGCTGGCTTACACGCACGTCCAGCAACATTCTTCATTCAGAAGGCAAACGAGTTCAAGTCAACTGTATGGGTAGAGAAGGATGAGAGAAAAGTAAACGCTAAGAGCCTTCTCGGTGTGTTGTCACTCGGTATTATCGGTGGCACAACTATTACTATCTATGCTGACGGCGCAGATGAGACTGAGGCTGTTGAGGGCTTGGTTGCACTTGTTGAGTCAGGTTTTGCTGAGTAATATTATTTTATACACAAGCTAAAGGCGGAGTTGCTCCGCCTTTTTTTGTTGCCTGTTTATAGTTATTTCCTGTTTACTTTTTTTAGAATTTACTTTATATTTATATTGAGAGAATTTGTTTTGGAGGTGAGTATATGAGCGAAAAACTGCAAAGTCTGAGAAAAAAAGCTATGGCTCTGCCACAGTCACCCGGTGTATATATAATGAAGAACAAGCACAACGAGATTATATATATAGGCAAGGCAAAGGTGCTCAAAAACCGTGTCAGCCAGTATTTTGGCTCACAGAATACTCACGCCGACAAGGTCAGACGAATGGTAGAGAATGTCGATGACTTTGAGTATATTATTACAGACAGCGAGTTTGAGTCGCTGATACTTGAGTGTAGTCTGATAAAACAGCACACACCAAAGTATAATATTCTACTAAAAGATGATAAGGGCTACAGCTTTATCAAGGTATCGAATGAGCAGTGGCGCAGGATATCCTATGTGCTCCAAAAGGGCAAGGATGACGCCACATATATCGGTCCGTATAAGAGTAGCTTTTATGTGAAGCAAAGTGTGGAGCAGGCTCAGAAGATATTTAAGCTTCCTACTTGTAACAGAAAATTTCCTCAGGACATAAGAAAAGGCAGACCGTGCCTTAATTATCATATCAAGCAGTGCTGTGCACCTTGTACAGGCAAAGTCAGCCTTAGTGAATACAACGAGTATGTTGACGATGCTCTTGAGTTTTTGAGAGGGTCTGATACAAAGTCTATCAAGTTGCTCACAGAGAAGATGCTACAGGCGTCTGACGAGCTCGACTTTGAGCGTGCGGCAAAGCTCAGAGACAGGATAACCGCTATCAAAAAGATGAGCGATAAACAAAAGGTTGTTGGCCATAAGGTAGAGAATCAGGATGTTATAGCTTTGGCTCATAATGAGAACAAAGGCTCCTTTGAGGTGTTTCGCTTTGATAACGGCAGGCTGTTTGACAGAGAGAGCTTTGTGATAAATGACATAGGTGATGATATAGAAGCAAGAAGTGAATTTTTGTTAAGATATTACTCTATGCGAGATGATATACCAAAGTATATTGTGCTTGATGCTCAGCTTGATGATAAAGAAGTGCTTGAAAAGTGGCTGAGTGAAAAGCGCTCAAAGCGTGCGTATATTACTTGTCCGCAAAAAGGTGAACAAAAGAAGCTTGTGGATATGTGCAAGACAAATGCATATGAAAGTCTTGGTCAGATAAGTGGTGTCACAGGTAAGCAGTACTCGGTGCTAAAGACGCTCAAGGATACTCTGTCTCTGAGCAAAATACCGTACTATATAGAGTCGTATGACATATCTAATACTGCAGGTGACCAGAACGTTGCAGGTATGATAGTGTATGAGAATGCATGCAAAAAGAAGAGTGCCTACAGAAAATTTAAGATAAAGAGCTTTGTCGGACAGGACGACTATGGCTCTATGGCTGAGGTTATAACCCGCCGTTTTGAAGAATATAAAAAAGAAAATGATGAAAAAGATGCTTTCAAGAGATTGCCTGACCTTATACTGCTTGATGGTGGCAAAGGACAGGTGAGTGCAGTAAAGCCGATACTAAATGACTTAGGGCTTGATATACCTGTGTTTGGTATGGTCAAGGACGATAAGCATCGCACAAAAGCGTTAGTTGATGAAAAAGGCGAGATTCAGATTAGAAAAGATAAGGCGCTGTTTGGCTTTATCACACAGATTCAGGATGAAGTGCATCGCTTTGCTATAACATATCATCGCAACACCAGAAAGAAAGCGATGATAGGTACATCGCTTACTAAGATAGATATGATAGGTCAAAAGCGTGCAAAAGAGCTGATGAGGTATTTTCGCACGGTTGAAAATATCAGCAAGGCAAGTATCAAAGAACTCGAGAGTGCGCCGAGCATGACACATGACAGCGCTGTGAGTGTATATAAGTATTATCATAAAGAGGATTAGTAATGAGAGTTATTACAGGAAAAGCAAGAGGTAGGGTGCTTAACACTCTAAAGGGTGATGATGTTCGTCCTACTACCGACAAGGTGAAGGAAGCGATATTCTCAGCGATACAGTTTGAGCTTGAGGGTAGGCACTTTCTGGACCTTTTTGCTGGGTCAGGACAGATGGGAATTGAGGCGTTATCTCGAGGATGCCGTACCGCTACATTTATTGATAGCAAAAAAGCGTCAATCAAGGTAATTGAGGGCAATTTAACGGTTACAAACTTGAAACAATTTGCCAAAATTTACACATCAGATGCCAAAGATTTTCTGAAAAACAGTGATTGGGATTATGATATAGTGTTTCTTGACCCACCGTATAATAAGGGCATTTTGCAAGAAATTATGCCTATTATTGCACAAAATATGAAAGAAACCGGCATTATTATTTGTGAAAGTGCATTGAATGATGAAATATTACAAAAATATTACAAATTTACTCTTGACAGACAAAGAACCTATGGTACAATAAGGGTAAGCATATATCGTCACGAAAACTATATATAGTGGTTCGTGAATTTTTGGTAAGAGGGCTATTATGGAGACTACAGTTATTTGCCCGGGCAGTTTTGATCCGGTTACTCTGGGTCATATAGACATCATCAAAAGAGCATCTAAAATGTTCGACAAGGTTATTGTTGCGGTGCTTGTCAATATGGCTAAGGAACCATCCTTTACTACACAAGAGCGTATAGAGCTGCTGCAGCAGACTATCGGAGATATTGAGAATGTTGAGATTGTCGGTTTCTCTGGGTTGCTTGCTGATTATGCAAAAGAGCGTGGCGCTAAGGCAGTAGTTAAGGGACTTCGAGCTGTGTCGGACTTTGAGTATGAGTTTCAGATGGCGCTTACTAACAAGAAGCTCAACAGTGAGCTTGATACGGTTTTCTTGACATCTGACTCTCAGTATATGTACCTGAGCTCCAGTATGGTCAAGCAGATCGCATCTTTAGGTGGGGACATAAGTAATTTTGTGCCACCGTGTATTCATGAGAAAGTTTTAAAGCGTTTAAAAAATAACGGAAATTAGAAAGGAAAATCAAAATGAGAGTGGATGAACTAATTAACGAACTGCAGGATTTGGTTGCTGACTCAAAGGCAGTTCCGCTATCAGGCGGAAAGGTAATGGTTGAACCGGAGAAGATCTATGATATTCTTGACGAGATTCTCGATACATTGCCAGCAGAGGTTAGACAGGCTAAGAATATCGTAGCTGACAGAAGTCAGATTATCGCAGAAGCTAAGAAAGAGTCTGAGGATATCATCAGAGCTGCTGAAGAGCGCAAGAAGGCTATGATTGAGCAGAGCGAGATCACACGTGCTGCTAAGGCAGAGGCTAAGGAGCTCCTCGATGAAGTTAAGGCTAAGTCTGCTGAGATGAGAAAGGCTGCTAATGATTATGTTGAGAATATCATGAAGCGCACAGACGATGCTATTACTGCACAGCTCACAGAGCTTAGAAAGACTCGTCAGAACCTCAGAATCACTAAGAAATCATAATTGACTTTTTGATATCGGGTTTAACAATAGGAAAATCAAAAGCACAGCTTGTATTTAGCTGTGCTTTTTTCTTTTTCCTCTGAAGATTTATCAGTTGTTTTTGGCTTATTTTCTATGATTAAAACAGCGGTGGGATATATTTCCAAAATAGAAAATTTCATTTTGTAAATTTTTTGTTATAAATCGTAACTTTTTTCTTGATTTTCTATTGGATATGGTATATAATCATATTATTGGTGGCACAAAGTGGTATTTTGTGGCACATATTACACAAAAATCAGCAGGAGGTGGCAGGATGTTCTCGGGTACTACTAATCAGACTATCGATACAAAAGGCAGGATAATTCTGCCGTCTAAGTTCAGAGAAGAGCTTAGTGATGCTGTATATGTTACAAGCGGGTTCAACAATTGTGTGCAGATTCTGTCTGCACAGCAGTTTGACCGTCTGCGTGAGCAGATAAGACAGTTGCCTGCTGATAAAGCGCTGAGTCTTCAGTACATACTTGTGTCACCGGCTACTCTTGTCAGCGTAAGCTCTCAGGGCAGAGTGATGATTCCTCAGAAGCTCAGGGAGGACGCAAAGCTTATAAAGGATATAGTTGTTGTGGGAATGGACACCCGCATTGAAGTATGGGACAAGGATATGTTCGAGGAATTTATTATCAAACAAAAGCAAGAGTCTGTAAAAGAGGCTTTAGAGCTTTTGAGATTGTGAGGATAGTGCTATGACATTCTCACATATTCCTGTATTGCTTAATGAGACCATAGATGGTCTTGATATAAAAGAAAACGGTATATATGTAGACGGTACGGCAGGCGGTGGCGGTCACTCGGCAGAGATTCTCAAAAGATTAAAGGACGGCAAGTTGATATCTATAGATCAAGACCCTGACGCTATCCGCTATGTAAAAGAGAGATTTAAGGATAACAACAACTCTATTATAGTCAAAGGCAATTTCTCTGATATGAAAGAACTGCTGAATGCTCGAGGTGTTTACTGTGTAGACGGTGTTATGCTTGATATTGGTGTATCGTCTCATCAGCTTGATACAGTAGAGAGGGGCTTTTCTTTTCATGAAGATGCACCGCTTGATATGCGTATGAGTCAGAGCGGTACAAGCGCAGAGGATATAGTCAACGACTACGAGTACGCAGATCTTGCACGAATAATCAACCAGTATGGTGAGGAGAAGTACGCATCCTCTATCGCTAAAAATATAGTCAAAGCAAGGCAAGAGAAAAGGATAACGACAACCTTGCAATTAGCTGAGATTATCAAGAACTCAGTTCCGCAGAAAGTAAGACGAGACTCGCATCCTGCCAGAAAGACTTTTCAGGCATTGAGGATAGCGGTCAATCGTGAGCTTGATGTGCTCGATAAGGGACTTGACGATGCGTTTGAGCTATTGTCAAGAGGTGGCAGGCTGGCAGTTATTACCTTCCATTCGCTTGAGGACAGAATAGTAAAGCAGAAAATGGCGTCATGGTGTACAGGATGTACCTGCCCTAAAGACTTTCCTGTGTGTGTATGTGGCAACAAGCCAAAAGCAAAGCTTGTTAACAAAAAACCTATTGTCGCAAGCGATGACGAGCTTAGTCAGAATGTACGAAGCAGAAGTGCAAAACTAAGGGTTTGTGAGAAGCTTTGAGGCTTATTATTCTTAATAAAAATAATAGCGGTCAAAATCGCTATATAGGTATGTAATTAATACCTATATTTGTATCTATTTACTATGGACATTTTGATGTTTGTATAGTAAAATAATAACAAGGTTGTAAACTTTGTTACAAATATTGATACCACACTACAAATTGTGATTTGAGTTAGGATACCCCCAACTGCTTGGAATATATTGGGGTGTTACCAAGACGAATAGTATTCATTGTCGGGGCTTGAGTTTACAAATTATGTCAAAATTGAAACTTTTTCTTTTGTGACATTTTCTATGAGAATTACTACTTTATATATCGCCTGAAAAACAGAAACCAAATTTTTTAGTTAGGACACGGGGTGCAGCTATGGTTTACGAGGATCGTAACCTGGCTTATGATTTGCGTTTGTTTGAGAGAGAAGAGATTAGGGCAAAAACTACTGTCAGCAAGAAGCCGACAGAAAAACGAGCAAATCATCAGCCAAAGCCCGAAAAAAAGAATAATGTTGTCGATATGTCATCGACCTCAAAGCCGAGAATCAAGAAGATAAAGCGCAGGAAGAACAACTTCTTCAACATTGCGTGTGCGGTTATCTTTGCGGTGGCGGTGGTGGCGGTTGTCGGACTGATTATTCACGGTCAGGTACAGCTGACAGAGCTTAATCAGGAGATTTCTTCTGCTAAGCGTACGCTTGAGGAACAGCAGAGTGTGTACACTCAGCTTGAGATGAAGGTTGACGCAAGCATATCTACTGCCGTGGTAGAGGAGTATGCTCAGGACAAGCTCGGTATGACTAAGGTCTCAAACTCTCAGAAAGAGTTTGTCAGCCTGTCAGAGGGGGACAAGGTGGAGCTCACTATGACAGATGAGGACACTGTGTTTGAAGCGATTTCACAGTCGTTTTCGTCACTTTGGTCATAAGGACTACCGTGGCATAATATGTATGTTATTAGGATATAAGAGTTGAGATTTGCGGTCTTAACTCTTTTTCTGCTATTCTATGGACTTAATTTTATTTTCCAAATGTGTTAATTTGTGACAAATTTTACTAAAAACGGATTGAAAGGAGTGGCTATATGGGTGCAAATCAAAGACTAAGACGCCGTACGGTTTGGTTGCTTATCATAATACTTGCGTTTGGCTTTGGTGCGGTTATTGCACGACTTGCATACCTGCAGCTTATTGCGGGAGAAGACCTTCAGCAAAAAGCGGTTGAACAACAGCTCTCCGATACTACTATCAGCGCTAAGCGTGGAAATATATATGATACTAACGGTAAGATACTCGCACAGAGTGCATCGGTGTGGCAGGTTGTAATGTCTCCGATTAACTTCAAAGACGATGCTCAGCGTGAGTATGTAGCTACACAGCTTGCTGAGATACTAACGCTTGATAAAGACGACCTGCTTGAGAAGACTAAGGAGCAGACCTACTATGTGTCTGTCAAGAGAAAGGTAGAGAGCGAAGAACGTGAGAAAATACTCAAGCTGATGAACACACTTGAGGATGAGTATGGCTCGTCAAATGTTCTGGCACTTCTTGATGATTACAAGCGTTACTACCCATATGGAGAGCTCGCATCGAGTGTAATCGGATTTACGGGTTATGACGATCAGGGCCTCTCGGGCGTTGAGTATCAGTACGACAACTATCTGACAGGAACTCCCGGTAGAATAGTAACTGCTACTAACGCTAATGGTACATTGATGCCGTTTGACTACAGTCAGAATATTGAGGCTGTTGATGGTAACAGCGTTGTGCTGACGGTTGATGAAACTATCCAGAGCATTGTTGAAAAATATATGCAGAAGGGCATCAAGGATAACGATGTATATAACCGAGGCGTCTGTATAGCGATGGATGTCAATACCGGTGAGATACTTGCTATGGCAACTGTTGGCGGATATGACCTAAACGACCCGTTCACCATAAGCAAGGAAGACAAAAAAGAAATTGAACAGATAGATACTGAGTATCTTATAGAGAACGGCTATCTTGAGGAAGGCTCTAACGCGACAAACAAAGAGATAGATAGCCTGATAACTACAGCAAAAAACGAGGCTGAGAGTGCTGCGTTGTCTAAGATGTGGCGTAATAAGGCGATAAGTGATACATATTATCCGGGCTCGGTATTCAAGATGATAACGCTGTCTATGGCGCTTGAGGAGAATACAATAAGTGAGTCATCGAGTTTTTACTGTAACGGTGCCTTCACGCTTTATGATAAAAAAATCGGCTGTCACTATGATGGCGGTCATGGTACACAGACATATGCACAGTCGCTGTGTAACTCGTGCAACCCTGCCTTCATTCAGATTGGTCAGTCGGTTGGTGAGAAGAAATTCTGGCAGTATTATCAGAGCTTTGGTTTTGCTGACAAGACAGGTATTGACCTGCCGGGTGAGTCGGATGACATCTTCTTTACTGAGGACGGCTCGATGGGACCTGTCGACCTGGCGGTTGCATCATTCGGACAGAACTTCTCTATTACACCTATCCAGATGATTACAGCGGCATCTGCTGTAGCTAACGGTGGTAAGCTTGTACAGCCTCACGTTGTAAAGCAGATTATCGACAGCGAAGGTAATGTTGTTAAGAATATAAGCACAGACACAAAGCGTCAGGTTATCTCAGAGAGCGTATCTAAAGAGATGTGCTCGATACTTGAGCAGAATGCTGTCACCGGTAGCGGTAAAAACGGCTATGTCGCAGGCTATCGTATAGCAGGCAAGACAGGTACTTCTGAGAAGCTGACTGACTCTAACGGCGATACTGTACAGGACTATATCGCATCGTACTGTGGCTTTGCTCCTGCGGATAATCCTCAGATAGCAATGCTTGTGTTCTTTGATACTCCGCTTGCGGGCAACTACTACGGTAGTGCTGTAGCGGCTCCTGTGTTTGCGTCTATTATGAGTGAGGTGCTCCCATATATTGAGCTTGATGCTCAGTATACAGAGCAGGAGGCAGCAAACGTGGATACAACAACAGGTACTTACACAGGCTTGTCAGTATCTGAGGCCACAAAGAATGTAAACGCTGACGGCTTTGATGTTACTATACAAGGTGAGGGCACAACGGTTATTGCTCAGGTGCCTGCAGCAGGAAGTGTTATACCGACAGGCGGTACTGTAGTATTGTACACAGATGATGACAGCACTACTTACAAGGTAACTGTGCCTGATATGGTTGGATACAGCATATCTGATGTAAACTATATGGCGGCATATTATGGCATTAATGTCAGTATTACCGGTGCGGTGTCATCTGCTGACTCGGTAGCTACTACACAGGATATACAGGCTGGCACGCAGGTGAGTCCGGGTACTGTTGTGACAGTAACCTTTAGTTCAAGCAGTATTAACGATTAGCATTAACATAAACTCAAAATAAATGAGGTGAAAAAATGGAAGTAGGATTTTGGGCATTTGGTACAGCGGTAGTTGCATTTATTATTTCTGCAATTTCGGGTAAGTATCTCATACCGTTTTTACACAAATTAAAGTATGGTCAGACCATACTTGATATAGGTCCGTCTTGGCATAAGAAAAAACAGGGAACACCTACTATGGGTGGACTGATGTTCATCTTGGGTATACTGGTGGCAACTGTTGCATCGGTTATATTGTTTTCTGTGTTAAATGGGGGCTTTGGTACAGTAGAGAAGTTTGTACTGACAGGTCTTTTGATGGCTCTTTGCTATGGAGGCATAGGCTTTATTGATGACTATATCAAGGTTGTCAAAAAGCGCAACTTAGGTCTTACAGCTATACAGAAGCTTGTGCTTCAGTTTGCGGTAGCGGCACTTTATCTCTTTGTTATGCACCTGCTTGGTGATAACACTATGATAGCGGTTCCGTTTGTTTCTGCGGTTGACCTATCTTTCTTCTACTACATTATCATGGCTGTTGTTATAGTCGGTATTGTCAATGCAGTTAACCTGACTGACGGTATAGATGGACTTGATGGCTCGATAACATTTTTTGTTGCACTGTTCTTTATGATGATAGCTAAGGTGCTGTTGGTATTTGACAGCAATGTACTGTTTTGTGCAGCTATAGCGGGTGCATTGCTCGGCTTTTTGTTCTGGAATTTCCATCCTGCCAAGGTGTTTATGGGCGATACAGGCTCGCTGTTTTTGGGCGGTATAGTCTGTGCGGTGGCATTTGTGATGGATATGCACCTTATTATGATACTGATGGGCATTATGTATATTGTTGAGATGTTCTCTGTAATGCTTCAGGTAACATACTTCAAGCTTTCTCATGGAAAGCGAATTTTCAGAATGAGTCCGATTCATCACCACTTTGAAATGGGTGGTTGGAGCGAGATGAAGATAGTCTGTGTGTTCAGCGGTGTCACCGTTGTGTGCGGTATTATCTCATTGTTGCTTGTGATTTTCGGATAATTTTCGGTATTTTTACAGAAAGGAGATGACTGTTATGAGCTATACTGAATTGAAAAACGAATCAAGCAGACGCAGATATGACTATGAGAGAGAGCATAATAGGTCATCTCATAGAACATATGACGACTACGATGTAACAAAAAAGCGTGGCAAAAAGAAGAAGTTCTCGCTTTTGTCTATAGGTAAGGGCTTGGATGTACCGTTTTGTCTGCTTATCGTAGTGTTGCTTGCTATCGGTATAACAATGATGTTCTCGGCGAGCTATCCGATAGCGTATTATGAGCTTGGTAATAGTTACTACTATCTAAACCGCCAGCTGTTGTTTGCGTTGCTTGGACTTGCGATTATGCTTGGCGTATCTTATGTAGATTATCATCATTTTCATAGATTTTCTGTGCTTATCTTAGGTGTATCGTACTTTGCGCTTATACTTGTGCTTTTGCTTCCGTCAGAGACGGGTATTCACCGATGGATAGGTATCGGCTCGTTTGGTATTCAGGCATCTGAGATAAGTAAGTTTGCTATTATACTTTTTCTTGCACATTGGGGCAGTAGGTACTATGACAGGATGCACACCTTAAAGTACGGTGTACTGCCGGGTGCGGTTGTGTTTATTACTACAGCGCTGTTGCTGTTGCTTGAGCCACACTACTCGTGTATCGTTATTGTGGCATTACTAACAGTAGTTATGCTGTTTGTATCAGGTATCAGAATTAAGTACATAGCTATAGCGGGCGTTGTGTTTGTCGGTGCTGTGCTTGTGCTGTGGGCTACCGGACTTCTGACATATGCTATGGAGCGTATGGAAGGCTGGGGTCAGGCACTTGAGTATATAGATGAGACACAATGGCAACAGACATGGCAGACGAGAAATTCGCTGTATGCTATCGGTTCGGGCGGATTGTTCGGACTTGGTCTTGGTCAGTCAAGACAGAAGTATCTGTACCTGCCTGAGCCTCAGAATGACTTTATCTTTGCTATAGTATGCGAGGAGTTAGGTCTTGTGGGTGCAGTTGCGATACTGCTGATATTTGCCTTGCTTGTATGGCGTGGCGTGGTTATATCACTCAGAGCAAAAGACCGTTTTGGTAAATTGCTTGGTATCGGACTTGTGTCGCAGATAGGTATACAGGTAATACTGAATATTCTCGTTATCACCGACTGGCTACCTAACACGGGTATCAGTCTTCCGTTCTTCAGTTACGGAGGCAGTTCGATGCTGATGCTGTTGTTCCAGATGGGTATTGTTCTGTCGATTTCACGTTCGTCTAATATCGAAAAAATCTAAGTTTTTAATTTAGGAGTACCTTATGAGAATACTTTTTGCGGGTGGCGGTACAGCCGGCCATATTAATCCGGCACTTGCCATTGCGGGATATATAAAAGAGAGAGAAAAGGATGTACAGATTCTGTTTGTCGGCAACCGTGAGGGTATGGAACAGACCTTGGTCAAGAAGGCAGGATTTGACATAGAAAGCATAGTTATCAGTGGTTTTAAGCGTAACTTTAAGCCACAGTCAATTGTTCATAATGTCAAGACTGTATCTCGTGCATTTACTTCGTCAATAGCTGCAAAGAAGATTATCAAGGAATTTAACCCTGATATCTGTATCGGTACAGGCGGTTATGTTAGCGGTCCTGTTATCAGAGCTGCTGCTAAGCTTAATATTCCTACTATCATACACGAGCAAAATGCATTTCCCGGTGTTACTACAAAGATGCTCAGCAAAGATGTCAATAAGGTTATGCTTGCTATTGAGGATGCAAAGAAGTACCTTGACAGCAGTTGCAATTTTGTAGTGACGGGCAACCCTATAAGAGAAGAAATACTGAGAGCTGACAAAGAACAGGCTAAGAAAGAGCTCTCGCTTGATAGTCGTCCTGTTATTCTGTCTTTTGGTGGGTCGCTCGGTGCGAGATGCATCAACGAGGCTGTTGCTGGTTTGGTAGCAAGAAGTGCAAAGGACGGCAAGTATCAGCATATACACGCATATGGCCAGCAGGGTACATGGTTTCCTGAGCTTGTTAAGGAAAAGGGCGTGCAGATAAACGACCACGCTAATCTCAATATTCGTCAGTATATCGATGATATGCCACGCTGTATGGCAGCAGCTGACCTTGTTGTCAGCCGTGCAGGAGCTATTACATTGTCTGAGATTCAGGCTATGGGCAAACCTGCTATTCTGATTCCGTCACCGTATGTTGCAGAGAATCATCAGTATCACAATGCGATGGCTCTGGTCAACAAAAAGGCGGCTTCGATTATTGAAGAAAAAGACTTAAACGAAGCTACGCTGATAAAATTAGTAGACGAAATGTTAGAGAGCGAGAGCACTCTCGAAGCATATGCTATTAATGCAAGCAATATGGCTATAACTGACGCAAACGAGAGAATTTACAATATAGTCAAGGAAATAGTCTCATAAAACAGACTTTTTCTATTAGCACAATTTTTGCATCTGATTCATAGAATAAAAAGCGTGATGCTTTATATTTTGTGAAAGGGTGTTTGTTGTGACAAAGCTTCTTGTTGAGGGCGGCAGAAAACTATCGGGAGAAGTCAAAGTACAGGGGTCAAAAAACAGCACCTTGCCGATACTTGCAGCAACCATACTTTGCGAGGACGAGAGTGTGCTCTTTAATTGTCCTTGTTTGTCGGATGTTGACGCATCAATGAGAATACTCAGATACCTTGGGTGTATTGCTACACGCAGTGACAATACTGTGGTAGTGGACACTAAGAGTATGACACGTAGTGAGATACCTCACGAGTTGATGCTGACGATGCGGTCATCGATTATATTTTTGGGTGTACTTATAGCACGCACAGGCAGAGCCAAGATGTCTTTGCCGGGTGGGTGTGAGTTGGGTCCAAGACCTATAGATTTGCATTTGTCGGCGCTAAGACAGATGGGTATTGATATATATGAGGAACACGGCGAGCTTGAGTGTGTAGCAAGAGATGGTATAAAAGCCGCCAAAATTGCTCTGTCGTTTCCGAGTGTGGGTGCTACTGAGAATATTATGCTCACGGCAGTTAAGGCAAAGGGCACAACCGTGATTACCAATGCTGCCAAAGAGCCTGAGATTACAGACCTTGCAGACTTTCTTAACGCTTGTGGTGCTAAGATAAGCGGTGCAGGTGAGAGCACGATAATTATTGAAGGTGTATCTAAGCTGTGCGGATGCAGACACAGTATCATCCCAGACCGTATTGTTGCATCTACGCTATTGTCAGCGGCTGCGGTTACAGGCTCTCAGATAACACTTGATTCGGTTATACTGAGTCATCTGACAGCGGTTATACCGGTTTTTGAACAGGCAGGCTGTGAGCTAAGCTACAAGCTTGGTAAATTGACAGTAAAAGCACCTCATAAACTTATTTCACCTAAACTTATACGGACTATGCCTTATCCGGGTTTTCCGACAGATTCGCAGGCACCTGTTATGGCGATGACTACTGTCTCTGATGGAATCACGGTTTTTGTTGAGAATATATTTGAGAGCAGATACAAGCACGTTGATGAGCTCAACCGACTTGGTGCTGATATAAAGGTAGAGGGCAAGGTAGCTATGGTAGAGGGAGTAAAACACCTATCAGGCTGTAGCGTGAGAGCGCTTGATTTGCGTGGTGCGGCAGCGCTTGTGGTAGCGGCGCTGTGTGCAAAAGGTGCTACACAGATAACTGGTGTAGACTATCTTGAACGAGGATATGAGAATTTTGAGCTTGTGCTTGAGCAGTTGGGTGCAAGTATAAAGAAGATATAAAAGAATAACTAATAAAAGGAGGGATTTATGTGAGTGACAACAGAAGAAACGATAATGTAGAATACGAGAGCTTTGATACACCTGATATAATGGATAGAATCGGTGAAAGCTTTGCGTCTGTTTTCAGCCGTAAATCCCCAAATACATCCAAAGAAGACTCTGTACTCTCGGAGTTTTCTGATAAGGATGATAATGGTTACGAGTTGTTTGTTGATGAGAGAGAGCAGAAAAAACAGCTCAAAAAGCAAGAAAAAATACAGAACAAACAAATAAAGAAAGACAAACCAAAGAAGCCTGTCACTCCGCTTAAGAGAAAGATTATTAACATAGTTACATATTGTGCGATAATTGCGGTGATGCTGATAGTAGGTGTTATATTGTCGCTTACTGTATTGTTTAAGGCGCAGGCTTATGAAGTGAGCGGTTGCACAATATACAAAGAAGCAGAGATTATCGATACTGCTAATATACCGCAGGGTAGCAACATCTTCTTAGCAAATAAAGCTGCGGCTGAAAAGAGACTTATGAAGAACTACCCGTATATAGAACAGGTAGAGGTGTCGTTCTCTATACCTGATACTATCACCATAGATATAGTAGAGGCTGTGCCATCATATATCGTAAAATGCTCTGAGTCACAGTATCTGATAGCATCATCAAAGGGTAGGATACTCAAACAGGTGGAATCTATAAAGGGCTATGACCTGCCACTATTTGTTGCAAATGAGCTTACCAGTAATGTTGTTGGTGAGTATGTAGAATATAATGACGAGACAACAGCACAGATTATAGGGGAGATAATAACTGTATTTACAGATAATGGTTATGAGGGTATCACTGAGATAGACGCTACTGATACCGCTAATGTCACATTTACATATGATGACCGCATTAAAGTTAAGTTAGGTATTCCTGAGCAGTTAAGCTACAAGGTGCGCACAGCGATGACTATTATCAACGAGAAGCTTGATTTAAACGGTACAGAGGTTACTGAGGGTGAGCTTGATGTTTCTACCTGTAATACTACGAAGAAATCGTACTTTTTGGAGCAGTCGATAATTGACTCTCAGGTAGAGACAACTGCACCTGAAAATGACGACACAGATGATATCTATGATGACGGCGAATACTCAGATGATATAGAAGAAGAGACTCAAGCACCGCTGTCACCTGAGGATTGGTATCTGTAAATTAATGAATTTTTTGCTAATATTTCAAAAAAATATTGAATTTGTCAATAATTTGTGTTAAGTTATAAAGGAGTAGAGTGTTAATACTCTAAGTATGTAACCTTAAAGTTTAAAGAATTTCGTTCAAGGAGGACGTAATATGGCTTTTGAGTTAGAGAAAGAAATGGTTGATTATCTACCGGTTATTAAGGTAATCGGTGTTGGCGGTGGCGGTGGTAACGCTGTTAACCGTATGATTAAAATGGACGTTAAGAACGTTGAGTTTATCTCTATCAATACTGATGAGCACGTGCTCAGATTTTCACAGGCTGATCAGAAGGTTCAGATAGGCGAGAAGTCTACTCATGGCAAGGGCGCAGGCTCTAAGCCGGAGATTGGACAGGCTGCTGCTGAAGAGAACAGAGAAGAAATCACAGCTATGCTCAAGGATACCGATATGGTATTCATTACAGCAGGTATGGGCGGTGGCACAGGTACAGGTGCGGCTCCTATCGTTGCAAAGATTGCTAAGGATATGGGTATTCTCACAGTTGCTGTAGTTACTAAGCCTTTTGCCTTTGAGGGTAAGAAGCGTATGGCACAGGCTGAGCAGGGTATTGCAGAGCTTGCTGCTTGTGTTGATTCACTTATTATCGTACCTAACGAGAGACTCAAGTATGTATCTGACCAGTCTATCACACTTCAGAATGCGTTTACTATCGCTGATGATGTGCTCAGACAGGGTGTGCAGAGTATATCTGACCTTATCGTAGTTCCAGGTATTGTTAACCTTGACTTTGCTGATGTAACTTCTGTTATGAAGGATGCAGGCTATGCTCATATGGGTATTGGTAAGGCTACAGGTAAGGACAAGGCTGCTGTTGCTGCTGATATGGCTATCTCAAGCGCATTGCTCGAGACATCTATCGATGGTGCAGAGAGCGTTATTATTAACATTACAGCCTCTCCTGACATTACACTTGAGGATATCGATGCTGCATCTACAATGATTTCTCAGAGAGCATCTGAGAATGCTAACATTATCTGGGGTGCTGTTATCAATGAGGATATGAAGGATGAGATTAGCGTAACTGTTATTGCTGCAGGCTGTGGCGCACAGAATGATAACTCTAAGGCTTTTCCAAGCTCATCTCCTGAGAAGAGCGATGCAGTAGCTCCTGTACAGAATGTAGAGGTTGACTCATCTGACGATGATGATTCTTTCTATGATATTATGTCTATCTTTAACAGCTAATAAATCATAAGAATAACAAAGGACGGTTGGATTATCCAACCGTCCTTTTTGTTTTTAGTTATTTTTACTCTGACCTCAGTGCAGTGACAGGGTCTTTCTTTGCGGCTTTGCGTGATGGAATCAGTCCGCCTACAAGAGTGAGTATGACGCTGAGTACAACAAGAATTGCTGCCGCTATTGGTGGCAAAAATGCGTTGATGTTATCCATACCCGTTAGGTGATGAATGATAGCGTTTATTGGTATTAATGACAGCAGTGATACACCTACACCGATTGCGCCCGAGCACAAGCCGATGATAAAGGTCTCTGCGTTGAACACCTGACTGATGTTCTTCTTTGAAGCGCCTATAGCACGCAGGATGCCTATCTCTTTGGTGCGTTCAATAACTGAGATATAGGTGATGATACCTATCATAATTGATGATACAATAAGTGATACTGCGACAAAGGCTATGAGCACATATGAGATGACATCTACTATAGATGTTATAGACTCTGTAAGCAGGGCTACATAGTCGGTGTATGATATCTGTTTGTCTTCGTCTGCTTTTTTGTTATAGTTTTCGATAGATGTCGATATGCCTTCTTTTGCCTCGAAAGAGTCGGTGTAAATTGAGATAGAAGATGGAGCATCGTAGCTTACCTTGCCGAAGTTTTTGAGATTGCTGTCGTAGGTAGCACCGTCAATATACTCGTCATAGATAGAAATCAGTATCTCGGTGTCAGGGTCATTTTCTATCCAGCTATCAAGGCCTTGTGCCATCATCTCTTCTGCTGACATAGCGGTGCCCATTGTGGCGTAGGCACCGTATGCACTTGCATCGGCATAGTTGAATGACTGTGTTAAAGAATCTTCATCTTCGTTTGAATAATACATAATGAGCTGATAGAGGGTAGCTTTGTCTGCGGTGCTTAGGTTGCTCAGATATTCTTTTGCGTCTTCTGCTTTTTCATCATCATCTTTTGCCTCGAACCTGATATTGTTGAGGATATTTATGTCTTTGTTATCTTCCTGTGCTTTTATAATATCGCTGTTGTCGGTGTGGTTGATGATATAGTCTGTCAGCTTTGAGGTATAGGCTACAGGGGTTTGAAGGTTAGCATTCTGGGCATCTTCTGTAGGTTTTATAATACCGACAATTTTGAGCTTTAATGCGTCTTCTACCATATCATCATACTTGGAGGTGTCGTCACCAATGTACTGATAAGTACCGTCATCGTTTTTAATATACTGGTCACACATTGGTATAAGATAGAATTCGTGCTCGCAAATTTCCTCAAAATCCCATATTATAGCTTCGTTTTCTTCTTCGTTGTCGATATTGTCTTTTATTTTTTTGTAGCGTTTCTCGTTGATAAGACCTAACTGATACAGCTTGTCGGCAGATATCGAGTTGTTGCGATTCAGTACAAGCACAACCTCGTCATACTTTTGTGGCCAGTTGCCGTAGACAACGTCATAGCTGTCTGTAGTGACAGGGCTTACAACACTATCCTTATCGGACATGAGCTGAGTGAAGCAGGGGGCATTCTCAGAAGAGCCACTTACCATGCTCTGTATATCTGTCATCATATTTATTTCGTTTGACATCATCTGGGCAATGCCTGAATCTGATGAGCTACTCTTTGACAGGTCAGTATCTACGTTACTATTGACTATCTTGTCATCCTCGTCATATGAGAAGACGTTGAAGTTGACATCGTATGAGTAGACAATGCCGTTTTCGCCGATATACTGATGTATCTCGCTATCGGTATTGTCAAGATATTTCTTGAAGCTTGTCAGGTCGTTTTCGGTAACACTTGTAAATAGTGATGAGCTTATCTCGAGGTCGGTGTAGTCGGCAGACACAACCGACTCATCTACTTTGGTTGTCTGGGTCTGACCCTCTATGGTCTGTCCGCTGATTTCCATAAGCTCGGACATATCAAATGACTCAGCAGTAATTGTGATAGGGTAGCTTGTCATAGTGTCACGCTGGATATCGGTGATATACTGGTCAACACCTGTGGACAGCGAGAGGATGAGAGCTATGCCGATGATGCCGATAGAACCTGCAAAGGCGGTGAGTATGGTACGGCCTTTCTTGGTCATAAGGTTTCTGAAACTGAGTGATAGCGAAGTAAAAAACGACATCGAAGACTTGCCCATATTTTTGTGTTGTACTTTGCTGTCGTTTGAGTTTATCACAAATTCGTCTGAGTCAGAGGTTATCTTGCCGTCTTTTAGAGTGACGATTCTGGTAGCGTAGGTCTGAGCAAGCTCAGGGTTGTGAGTTACCATTACGACAAGTCGGTCTTTTGCGACCTCTTTGAGCAGCTCCATAACCTGAATTGAGGTCTCGGAGTCGAGCGCACCTGTAGGCTCATCAGCAAGCAGAATGTCGGGGTTGTTGACGAGTGCACGTGCGATAGCAACTCGTTGCATCTGACCACCTGAGAGCTGGTTAGGCTTTTTGCGCAGGTGGTCCTTGAGACCTACATCTATTAGTGCCTGTGTAGCACGGGCTTTGCGCTCTTTTTTTGAGATGCCTGAGATGGTTAGTGCGAGCTCTACGTTAGCGAGTACGGTCTGGTGTTCTATCAGGTTGTAGCTTTGAAAGACAAAGCCTATGGTGTGGTTTCTGTATGAGTCCCAGTCTCTGTCTTTGTAGTTCTTAGTAGATATATCGCCGATGATGAGGTTGCCGCTGTCGTAGCGGTCGAGTCCGCCGATAATGTTGAGCAGAGTGGTCTTGCCTGAGCCACTCGGTCCGAGTATAGCAACAAATTCGTTGTCTCTGAGATTAAGCGATACATCATCGAGAGCTTTTGTACAAAGTCCGCCGACTGTGTATTTTTTGGATATATTTTTGATTTGAAGCAAAAGACAGCCTTCTTTCGTAATATTATCTGATTATACTTTATTTAATATATTATCACAAAACAGATGTAAAATATTAACTATTTGAAAATAATAATTTACAAAAAGGACCGAGTAGATACTCGGTCCGGTAATTTTTTTTGTTAAATTGGAGCGTTTGATGTTACTGAAACGGATTCGTCAGTAATCTGTGTTTCGGCAGGTACCTGTGGAGCGATGAGGATACCGTACTTGTACTTGAGTGCGATAATCTTTGTGACGCTCTGGTCGATTTGCTCCTGTGTGAGAGTGCCACTATCTACAGCGCCTTTGATAGCGCTAACATATGCATCGATATCAGCAGGGTTAAAGAGTATATTGGCGCCTGCTTTGATGGTGCTTGTTGCTATCTCGTCTACTGAGTAAGTGTCAGCGATAGCTGTGTCGCTTAAGTCAGGAGTCATAACTACACCGTTGAAGTTGAGCTCTTTGATGAGGACTTCGGTGATAACCTGCTCTGACATGAATGCAGGTGCATCATCAAGTGCTGTAGCCTTGGTGCCTGAGAGCATTACAACATCTGCATCAGCCTCGAAACCGCTTACAAATGGCATAAACTCTGAGGACTTGAGCTGGTCTAAGGTCTTCTCTGTATCTGCAACATCAGGGAAGCTCTTGAGTGTGCTGATGATACCGTTTGCACGGTAGCCTTCGACTGACTTTGCAATAAGCTTTGATGCAGTTTCGGCATCTGTGCTGAGTGCGTTGTCACCGCTGAGGTTTGCAACAGGTGCAAGGTTTAGGTTAAAGCCAAAGCCTTTGAGGTCGTTTGCGATAGTCTGTGCATTGTCAAATGCTTTTTGTTCGCCGTCTTTCTCGTATGTAGACATACTTTCAAGCTTTGTGGCGTCAAGCTTTTCAGATACAGGTGAGTTGTCGCCACCCTCCTGTGAAACTGCGATGAACATAGCGGTCTTTGCATATGACTGTGATTTTGAAATCATCTCTTTAGTCTGGTCAGCATCCTCGAAATTGTCAGCATCGTAGATAATACCTCCGACAGGTGAGGACTCTAAGGCTGTCTTTGTAGCATCGCCTGCTACTGTGGCAACATCGACTCCTGTGAGTGACTCAGGTGAAACGATGAGCATCTGGTATACTTTTTCGTCTAAAGTCATGTCCTTGACATATTCTTGTGCGAGTGTGTTGTACTTGACATCAGGGTCCTCGGTAGGCGCCTGTGTAGGTGCTTCGTCAAAGGTAGCAACAGTAGGTGGTGCTGTCTCGACTACGGTAGGTTCTTCGACATTTTTATCAGCAAAGGCAAAGTGATATACTGCGTATGCACCGCCTGCAACTACTGCAACAGCGAGTACTATGAGTACGATTCTGAGTATGATAGTGCCAACACTTGGTTTCTTAGCGTATCTGTATTGTGCCATAGTAATTCCCCTCTAAAAATTAATATTACAAATTATATGTTATCACACAATATGTCGTATTGTCAATCAAAAATGGGACAAATTCTTGTGTTTTTCGACTAATTTTTTGCATATTGATTTTTGAGCAAAATAAAAGGCCGAATCAGTACACGATTCGACCTTTTTGTGAAGTTACTCTTCCATTTGTTTGCCTAAGAATGCGGCGGCAGACTGGGCGAGTTTGATCTCGGTTTCTGTAGGGATTTTGACTGTGTCGCTACGAAGCATGACCACAGCACCTGTGACATCGCCTGAGGCGATGATAGGGTAGATGACATTTGCGGGAATCTCCATGCCCTCTACCGGCTGAACCTCGTCAACCGAGTTTGAATGTGCCTGATATGAACGGCGGTTTTCCATATAATTTTCGAGTACTGAGGTTACTCTGCGCTCGAGGTACTCTCGCTTTGATACACCTGCGGCAGCGATAACGTGGTCACGGTCACACACAAGCGTGGGCATCGAGCTGATGCGACTTAGAACATCGGCATATTGCGATGCAAAGGTAGACAGCTCGCCTACGGGCGAGTACTTCTTGAAGATAACTTCGCCGTCAGTTGCGGTGTAAATTTCGAGCGGGTCACCCTCACGGATGCGCAGGGTGCGCCTGATTTCTTTTGGGATAACGACACGACCGAGGTCGTCAATTCTTCTCACAATACCTGTAGCTTTCATATATCGATCTCCTTGTAAATTTCTTTCCACAAGGCCTATTGTTTGTCAAAAAAGTGGATTTATACCCGAAGGATTTTCAGTCAAATATAATTTTTAGGCAGAAAAAAGTTGCGGACCGGAAAATTTTGTAATACAATCATCCTGAGAAAAAGAGAAGGAGATAATATTATGCTGCCTGTCATTTCTTTATGCGGAATCGTGGTAGGTCTGGTGATGCTGATCGCACTGGCTTACAAAGGACATTCCATCGTCTGGGTCGCACCGTTCTGCGCCATTGTGGTCGCCGCGTTCAGCGGCATGAATTTGCTGCAGGCGTATCTCGGTGACTACATTGAAGGTACGGCTGCCTATGTGATCTCGTGGTTCCCGGCATCCTTCCTCGGCGGTGTGTACGGCAAGATCATGGATCTGACCGGCTCCGCCCGTTCCTTTGCCA
>JAZQBV010000014.1:0-188522 GCA_045545935.1 Ruminococcus sp.
GAGAGAAAGGCTGACCAGCCATTCCTTATGCCTGTTGAGGACGTATTCACAATCACAGGCCGTGGTACAGTTGCTACTGGTAGAGTTGAGCGTGGTCAGATCAACACTTCTGAGGAAGTTGAAATCGTTGGTCTTACAGACGAGAAGAGAAAAGTTGTTGTTACAGGTCTTGAGATGTTCAGAAAGACTCTTGACTATGCTGAGGCAGGCGACAACGTAGGTCTACTCCTCCCTGGTGTTCAGAGAACAGAGATCGAAAGAGGTCAGGTACTTGCTAAGCCAGGTACAATTCAGCCACACACAAAGTTCAGAGGTCAGGTTTACGTATTGACTAAGGACGAGGGTGGCCGTCATACACCATTCTTCAACAACTATCGTCCACAGTTCTATTTCAGAACAACAGACGTTACAGGTACAATCTCACTTCCAGAGGGCGTAGAGATGTGCATGCCTGGTGATAACGTAGAGATGGACGTTGAGCTTATCACTCCTATCGCTATCGAAGTTGGTCTTCGTTTCGCTATCCGTGAGGGCGGTAGAACAGTAGGTTCAGGCGCAGTTATCGCTATTAACGAGTAATTTTCCGGTAACTAAGGAACTATCCTTATATCGAAACTCAATATCAATGAAAGCCGACTCTTCACGGAGTCGGCTTTTTTGCTATTTGTTAGCTTATGATTTATGTGTGTATCAATGTGATTAAGGCTTGATATTTTTAGCCAAATAGTGTATTGTATTATCATAAACTTTTGGAGGATAAAATTATGGATGAAAATAATGAAATGCTTGATTATGAGCCACAGATTCTCTTGCTTGAGGATGAAACAGGCGTTGAGAAAGAGTTTGAGCTACTCGATGTGCTCGAATACCACGATGATGAGTACATAGTACTTATTGAGACAGACGAACAGGCTGAGGATGTTGTTATCCTGAAAATTGAGTATCTTGACAATGAGACCGAGGCATACGTAAGTATTCAGGATGAAGAGCTGCTGTATGCTGTGTTTGAAGAATTTAAGAATAAATATAAGGATGAGTATAGCTTTGAATAAGATAGTTAAGATTTTTACTTGTGCACTATTGTGCTTGTGTATCGCTGTTAGCCTGTGCGCTTGTGGTACAAAGAACATTAAGAATATCGATCAGATAGGTGTAAGAGGCTGTTATGCTGACAGCGTGAGCTACACTATCGGTAACGAGGAGTTTATCAGCACAGTTACTGATATGTACAACGATTTGCGATATGAGGATACTGATGCGTCTATCAATGTTACTGATGATATGAGCGTGTATATGCTCAACTTTTATCAGGATGGCGGGATTGTTGCTACACTTGTTATCGATGAGAAAAATAACATTCAGTTTGGCGCCGGTACTACTGTGTATCATATAAAAAAGGGCTTTGAGTATGATGAGATTGATAAGCTTATCAATGATTATCTTGAAACAAATGACCTGACAGCAGAAGCAGAAACAACAGCACAAACACAAGCAGAAACAAAGACAAAAGATAAATAATAAAAGCCTGTCATATGACAGGCTTTTTCTTTATTGTTTGAAGATATTGAGTCGGCAAAGCAGTTTATAAAAAGGAAGACCAATAATAACACAGGCAATAAACTCGCCAAGTGCAACTGCTCCGGCATTAATCAAAAAGCTACCGATATGAAACGGTCCATCTATTAGAAAAATCTCAAGCTCAAGACCGATAATTACAGCGTTGAAAATCACAGGCATAAAGCTTGAGAGGACAGGCAGGGAGAATAGTCGTATATCTCTGAGCCTATACGCACAGAAGGCTGCCAAAAAAGTAGCTGTAGTGCCAAGTATGATGTCAAGTGGCAGTACGCCTACAGTCATCAGGTTAGATGCAAAGCAGCCAACAGTCAGTCCCCATATGGCAGATGGGGTGAATAAACACAGTATGCACAAGCTCTCTGCAAGACGCACCTGAATCATCATAGAGGTGCTGCTGGGTAGCAGTAGCTCCTGTGTGTAGTTGAGCACTATGTACAGAGCTGCGATGATAGCACCCTGACATAGATACAGAATTTTTTTGTTATTCACTTTTATCACTCACTTTAGTTTTGTTTTAAGTCAGGAAGTTCTCGAACTGACTGAGGGTATTTTAACATAAATAGTATGGTATTGCAAGTTTATATGATAATTGATGTAGCTTAATAAGGCATTAGGGCTGCGTGCCTAGGCGCTTGAACGTCACGCCTCGTAGCACTTCGCATCTCCTCGGAATAACTCCTATTCGCCTAACCATCCTGCAGACTCTGTGGTCTTTCAGATGGTCCCGGCTCACATGTCGTTATCTCGAGGGCTACGTGCCTCGGCGCTTGAACGTCACGCCTCGTAGCACTTCGCATCTCCTCGGAATAACCCCTATTCGCCTAACCATCCTGCAGACCCTGTGGTCTTTCAGATGGTCCCGGCTCACATGTCGTTATCTCGAGGGCTACGTGCCTCGGCGTTTGAAACAGAAGAAGCCACCGTGTATATACGGTGGCTTCTCTGCTTTAGGATTTTCTTTGAAATTCAGGTTTAATTTTATGAAATCTTTTTAAATTTTTGATTAAGCAATCTTTGCTTTGTCACCGAGTAAGTTGAATCTGAACAACTTGCTCTCGTCTTCTTTGTTTTCACAGACGATACATGCCTCTGTGATCTTGCCGCCTTCGATAAGTCTTGTGAGACCAACCAGCTGACAAAGCTTGCTCTTAAGATTGAGTTTGTCTCCCTCATGGGTAACGAGAAATACGTTGCCTTTGCAAGTGTCAAGCACGGCTAAGAATTTAGAAACGTCGACATTGTGTAAACTAAGGATAGGTGTCATCATAGTGCGTCTCCTCCAATCAATATTAATTTCGTGCTGCCATTTACCATTTGGCTATATTCCTAAAAGTACCAACCGATGTATTGGTTGATAGTCAAGCGGACTTTGTCTTGACACTTGTTATTATAGCCAAGTTTTCGTTATTGTCAATAAAGAACTCGGTGTTTTGTTGTGCACAATGCCGACAAACTCGCTAACAACTTTTGAACAAGTCAAGACTTTGTTGGGTAAGTTGAACAAGAGATACGACAAAAAAGTTAAATTCTGAGATATTGCTGTAATTTGTTCCGTTATATTAAACTAAAAAGCAAAAATATTTAATTTTTCTTATAACATTGTGCCGAATTTGAATTTCACATTAGTGTTGTAAGTATGGTGTATCTTGTGGTATAATAACTGAGGATAACAAAATAAGCGTACAAAGGAGCGTATTTATGAGCAGTTTTGATTACTCTGTATTTAAGAGTGGTACCGATATCAGAGGCGTTGCAAGTGAGGGCGTTAAGGGCTATGAAGTCAATATGACTAATGAGCGTGTTACTCGTATGGCACATGGCTTTGTGCTGTGGCTCTGCGGTAAGTTGAGCAAAAGCGCTGACTCGCTCAAGGTGTCTGTTGGCAGAGACAGCAGAATATCCGGTGAGCGTATTGCAGGCTGTGTAATTGATGCCTTGAAAAGCGTAGGTGTACAGGTTATCTATACTAATCTGTCTTCTACTCCGTCTATGTTTATGACAACTGTTGATTTAGAGTGTGACGGAGCTGTGCAGATTACAGCGTCACATCATCCGTTTAACAGAAACGGTCTTAAGTTCTTTACAAGACAGGGTGGACTTGAGGGTAGCGATATATCTGCTATCCTAAGCTATGCTCAAAATGACGAGAAAGCACCAATCAGCGACAAGGGTACTGTCACAGAGGTTGAATATATGAAGCAGTACGCAAACGGCTTGTGCGAGATTATCAAGCGTGAGGTTAACGCAGAGGACTATGACCATCCGCTCAAAGATTTTCATATTGTTGTTGATGCAGGCAACGGCGTTGGCGGTTTCTATGCAAGTGATGTGCTCGAGGTTTTGGGTGCAGATACAACAGGCTCTCGTTATCTTGACCCTGACGGAATGTTCCCAAATCATGTGCCTAACCCTGAGGATGAGGCAGCTATGCAGAGCATCAGCGAGGCTGTGCTTGAGTCAGGAGCTGACCTTGGAGTAATCTTTGATACTGACGTTGACCGTGGCGGTGCTGTGGATAATATGGGTAAGGAAATTAACCGCAACAGACTCGTAGCGCTCGCATCGGTAATTGCACTTGAGGGCAACGAGGGAGGTACAATAGTTACTGACTCTATAACATCAAGCGGTGTCAAGGAGTTCATTGAAAAGAACCTTGGTGCTAAGCATTATCGCTATCGCAGAGGTTATAAGAATATTATCAACAAGGCTATTGAGCTAAATGAGCAGGGCATTAACTGTCCTATTGCCGCAGAGACCTCGGGTCACTGTGCTATGAGAGAGAACTACTTCCTCGATGACGGTGCTTATCTGTGCACTAAGATTATCATCAAGGCGGCGCAGATGCGCCAAAAGGGACTTGAGCTTCAGAGTCTTATAAAGGACCTCAAGGAGCCTGTAGAGTCTAAGGAAATCCGCTTTGAGATATTAGACGAAGATTTCAGAAAGACAGGACTTAGGATAATTGATGAGCTCACAGAATATGCTAAGAGTCAGGATGGCTGGATGCTTGCTGATGATAACCGTGAGGGCATCAGAGTATCTTTTGCAAAAGATGACGGTGACGGTTGGTTTTTGCTCAGACTCTCTGTTCACGATCCGATTATGCCACTTAATATCGAGAGTGACAGTCAGGGTGGAGTAGAGATAATAGAGCAAAAGATTATGGAGTTTTTAAAGACAACACAGGGACTAAAACTTTAATATAAAAATAAAAGACCTATCGTAATGATAGGTCTTTATTTATTGTAAGTTATTAATGACTATTATTAAAAGCTACGGCACTAGGCACTTAATTTTCAAAATAGTTGCCCAAAAATGAGAAGACTTTGACCTCTTCTGAGAGTGTGCAGAGAAAGTCCATAACACCCTTATCATTTATATTTCCTGTAAAGTCGAGGTAGAACAGGTAGTCAAACTCTGCGTTCTTCATAGGGCGTGACTCTATCTTTGTAAGGTTGAGTCCAAGCAGGGAGAACATATTGAGCACTCTGGAGAGTGCTCCCTCTTCGTGCTCGACATTGAAGCACAGGCTGATTTTGTTAGCATTTTCGCTTATGTACGGTTTCTTGGATATTACAATAAAACGAGTAGTGCTACGGTTATAGTCCTGAATATCACGCTGTAAAATCTTGAGCCCGTATTCATCTGCTGCTTGAGATGTGCAGATAGCAGCTACGTTGAGTCGCTTTTCTTCCATAACCTTTTTTGCAGCAACTGCGGTGTTAGGATAAGGTACAGACATAAAGTCGTGCTCTGCTATAAAGCCATGACATTGTGCAAGAGCCTGTGGGTGTGACCACACCTGCTCTATGTCTTCTATTGTGCTTTGTTTGAGCGAACATAGGTTATGGCTTATTGACATAGCTTTTGCACTGACAATGTAGAAGTTGTGTGACATAAGCAGGTCGTATACATCTGATACAGCGCCACCGCTTGTGTTTTCTACAGGCAGCACACCAAAGTCTGCTTCGTCATTCTCTATAGCCTCAAAAACCTTTGAGAAAGTTTTGTGGAAGCTAATCTGTGGATTATCAAAGAACTCCTCGCACGCTATGTGAGAGTTAGCGCCTCTGATACCCTGACAGGCTACCTTGACATTCTTGGTCGGTAGCTCAGAGATGTTGTTCTCGATAGTATCACGAAAGTCACATTTGTCGATAATTCGTGACTGTGACATACGGGATACCTGCATAATATCCTCGAATAAAAATCTGATAGATTTTGAGTATTTTTCGGCTTTATTCTCTACATTTTCTAAGATAAGCTGTTGTCTTTCTTTGTCGAGAATAGGGATATTGTTTTTTAGCTTATACTCGGCGACTGCTTTTGAGCAGTCCATACGCTTTTGGAGTAGCTTGATAAGCTCTTCGTCTATAATGTCGATTTCTTTTCTTATATCTTTGAGTTCCATTTTATAATTCCTTTAAAGCAAATTAATCAAAGCTATAGCTGTCATAGCCTCAACGATAGGTGCAGTACGGGTGACGATGCACGGGTCGTGTCTGCCGTGAATTTCTATGACGGTGTTTTTCTTCTCCTGAAGGTTTACGGTGTTCTGTCGTTTGCCGATAGATGGGGTAGGCTTGAAAGCAACTGTGAAGTTTATAGGCATACCGTTTGAGATACCGCCCAGTATTCCACCACAGTTATTAGTCTTTGTGATAACCTTGCCGTTTTCGTAGAAGAACTCGTCGTTGTTCTGAGAGCCTCTGAGTCTTGAGCTCTTAAAGCCTGCACCAAACTCTATGCCTTTGCAAGCAGGGATAGAGAACATGGCGGACGCTATGGCACTCTCGATGCCGTCAAATATGGCACCACCCACACCTGCGGGCATATTGAGAACAGAACACTCTATCATACCGCCAACGCTGTCGAGATCCATCTTTGCAAAGCGGATAGCCTCGCTCATCTGTACTCTTATATCTTCGTTTACAAGCGGAAATGACTTGCTCTTGAGTTTTGTGCACAGCTCGTCTGTCAGCTCAGTATTGCAAAAAGGAGTGTCTTTGATGCCGTAAATCTCTGATACATGAGATACTATCTTGATATTATATTTCTCCTGCAATATCTGTCGGCACACCTCTCCTGCGAAAACAACAGGAGCCATAAGTCTGCCCGAAAATGGTCCGCCACCACGCATATCAAGCTCGCCGTTGTACTTGATATAGGCTGTGTAGTCTGCGTGTCCGGGGCGTGGACAGACTGTCAGCGATTTGTAATCAGAGCTTTTTGTGTTGGTGTTTTTGATGACCATTCTAAGCGTCTCACCTGTGGTGACATTACGCATAGCACCTGCAGTAATAATTGGGATATCTGCCTCTTTTCGAGGGGTTGTGAGGTCACTTTGACCGGGTGCTCTACGCTGTAGCTCTTTCAGCACCTTATCCATATCTATGAGAAAACCTACCGGTAGACCCTCTATCTCGCAACCTATCTCTTGTGCGTGACTTGCACCAAAAACAGTCACCTTTATCTTGTTACCCCAAGATGACATCTGCTTTACCTCCTAATGCGTTGTAGTCATCAAAAAAGTTTGAGTATGACTTACAAACGCTGTGTGCATCGGTGATTACTGTGTCAGACTCTGTATTTAGTCCTGCGACACTCGATGCCATAACAATTCTGTGGTCATTATATCCCTTGACGGTGCCACCTGTCAAATGAGTGGATATGATAGTCATACAGTCATCTGTATAGCTACATTCTCCGCCCAAGGAGTTAATCATATCGCTTGTAGACAGTAGTCGGTCTGACTCTTTGAACCTGAGTCTGCTGACACCATGTATGTGCGACTCACCCTTTGCAAAGCAACAGGTGACTGCAACGATAGGCACAAGGTCAGGTGTGTCGAGGGCATCTATGTCAGTAGCGACAAGGTCTGAGCGCTTTACAAAGACGCTGTTATCCTTTGTTGTGATATCGGCACCTAAGCTCTTTAATATATCTACTATAGCCTTGTCACCTTGTGACGAGTTTATATTAAGGTTAGTGACAGTGATGTCAGAGTTGATAGCACCTGCACACAGGAAAAACGCCGCCTGAGACCAGTCGCCCTCTATGTAGAGAGTGGAGTTGTCCTGTATATCAAAGCTACTGCTACCTTTGATGTGATAGCAGTTGTGCTCTTTTTTTATATCTATACCGAAGTCTCTCATAATATCGGTAGTGATGTCAACATACTGACCTCCGACTAAGCTTTCGGATAAGTCAAGGGTTGTATCGTTATCAAGAAGTGAGAGTGCAAGCAACAGACCTGACACATATTGAGAGCTTACAGCGGGAGAGACACAAAAACGCTCGCCCTTGAGCTTTCCGCTTATTGTAAGCGGTAGGTAGTTGTCAGAGTATTTACAGCTTACATTATGCTGTGGAAGTATACGCAGGTATTCGTCAATAGGTCTATTGGGGAGTCTGCCCTCACCTGTGAATGTTACATTAAGTCCCAGCGCTGCGCACACAGGTATCATAAGACGCAAAGTCGTGCCACTCTCGATACAATTTAGTGTGTAGTGAGTGCACTCACTATCTTTTGCAAAATCAGACGCATCTATACAGACCTTGCTACCGTTTATCTCGATTTTTGCTCCCAAAGCTTTGAGACAGCCTATGGTTGCTTTCATATCGTTAGACATAGCAAAGTTTTCTATAGTGCATTTTTTCTTTGACAGAGCACAGCAGATGAGTAGTCTGTGGGCAGCACTCTTGGATGGTGGTGCTTTTACTGTGCCGTTAAGAGTTGATTTTCTGATAATTGCTGTTGACATAATAACTCCGATTTAACAGTTTATGAATTTGAATAGATCGTCCTTTTCTACCTTGTGTACAAAGCTTGTACCAAGCTCGCTGATGAGCACGAGGTTAAGTGAACATTCAAAGCCTTTCTTGTCGTTCTTTGCGTTTTCGCAAATATCGGCGAGCGAATAATTGCAGGTGGTTTTCAGGTTGAGCTTGTTGCATAGAGCGACTATCTTGTCCATTGTACCTGCTTGTGTGAGACCTGCGTTTTCTGATGCACGAGTTATCATGGCCATACCTATACATACAGCCTGACCGTGAGAGATAGTGTAGTCTGACAGCTTTTCGATAGCGTGGCCTAAGGTGTGTCCGAAGTTTAAAATCACACGAATTGAGTTTTCACATTCGTCTTCGCTGACAACGTCACGCTTGATTTTCAGACATTCGTAGATGATATATTCGATGTTGTCTTTGATGTTCATAGCCTCAAGCTCAGCAAAGAACTCGGCGTTTCTGATGCAACCGTACTTTATGACCTCGCCCATACCATCTGCGAAAATCTCATCGCTTAATGTATTCAGGGTATCAGGGTCAATCAGCACCAACTGTGGCTGATAGAAAGCACCGACAAGATTTTTGCCGTAGGAGGTGTTAACGCCTGTTTTGCCACCTACTGATGAGTCAACCTGTGACAGCAGGGTTGTGGGTATCTGTACAAAGTCGATGCCTCTCATATATGAGGCAGCCACAAAACCTGAGATATCACCACATACACCGCCACCCAAGGCAATGATGAGGTCTTTTCTATCAAATTGATGCATTGAGAGTTCATCGTATATGGCGGATACTGTGCTTAGGTTCTTTGAGCTTTCGCCTGCTTTGAATATAAAACTATGCACGCTTAAGTCGGTGTTATCAAAGGCTGATATTACATTGTCAAGATACAGCGGTGCGACATTTGAATCTGTTATTACCATTATTCTTTTGCCACGAATAATCGGTGTGATGTAGTCTGCAAGCTCAGACAAGACGCCCTTTTGTATAATGATATCATAGGTCTTGCTCAGAGCGTTGACTGTGAGTTTTTTCATAAATAAGCCTTCTTTTTTTAGATAGAATTGAGTATGTCAGATATTTTATCTGCAAGGTATGTGCTGTCGTTTTTGTCTGTGTAAACCTCGTAGTCGCACACGGCCTTGTATGTAGGCAGACGTTTGTTATATAACTGCTCTATATCGTTAGTCTGAAGTAGCGGGCGCTTAGAGTCGTTTTTGAGTCTTTCTTTGATGACCATGATATCAGGGTTGAGAAAGAAAATAAGGTAGCCGTTTTGTCTGAGTAGCTCTACATTGCGCTCGTACATAACTGCTCCTCCGCCTAACGAGAGGATGAGGTCGTCTTTATTAGAGAGCTCTTTTATAGCTTCGTGCTCTCTGTCACGAAAATAATTCTCACCATACTTTGAGAAAATCTCTGAGATAGGCATATTTTCGTGCTCTTCGATATATTTATCAGTATCTATGTATTCTCTGGCGGTTTTGTCTTTGAGGATTTTTGCGACTGTGCTTTTGCCACAGCCCATATAACCGCATAGTGCTATGCCTCTCATTGTCTATCCCTCAGCTTGTCTGCAGTTTTTGAGTATATCAGTTGTAGTTGTGTGTCGTCATATGTAGCGCCGACCCAGATTTCGTGAGCCTTTGCAGCCTGATATACAAGCATATCTATAGAGCCTAGGGCTTTTTTGCCAAAGGACTCAGCCTTTTTGAGCAGGGTAGTCTCGAGCGGATTGTATACGGCATCGAACACTACCTTTGATTTTTTGATGATATCATCGCTTGCAACACAGCCGTCTGTATACGGATACATACCTACGGGTGTGCCGTTTACTATGAGATCTGTGTTTTTATCTTTATCAATATTTTCTAAGCTTGAATACTCACACAAGACACCGAGCTTTGAATATATTTCGTCTATGAGTGATTTGCATTTGTTAAGGCTACTGCTTCTGACAGCAAATCTTACATTGCAACCCTGCGCAATGCATTCAAACGAGATTGCACGAGCTACTCCGCCACAGCCGTATATGAGTACATCTGCAGGCAGTTCACCGTTGAGCTTCGATTTAACAGCCTGCAAAAAGCCGTAGCCGTCTGTGGTGTAGCCGTAGGCTTTGCCGTCTAAGTTTTTGACAGTATTGACGCTGTTGCAAAGCTGAGCTTTTGGGCTTAGGTGATTTATCTTAGTAATAATATCCTGTTTATAGGGGATAGTTACATTGTAGCCGTCTAAGTCTTTGAGAATAGTGTCGTACTGTGTGTGAAGGTCATCTATATCGATAGCGATGTATTTGGCATCGATGTTATCAAGCTTAAAGAGGTTTTCATGTATAAACGGTGACAGCGAATGACCGATAGGATGACCGATTACAGCGTATTTTTTAGTGCTCATAAATTGCTCCTGAAGAAACAAAGGTTAAAAAATTGACATAATTATTGACAAACAGGGGTGTTTACTAATAATATGGTTGTATGGTAATCGAACACACAAGTTGTTGTGTGTCGTTTTTTGGCATATACTATTATATGCGTTAGGTATTATACCACAAAATACCGTGTTTTGTCTACAAAATATGACACAGTAATTTATTTTTTTGGAGGATATTATGGTATTAGAAAAAGTAAAATTAATTTTGTCTGATCAGCTTGAGGTTGAAGAAGAAACTATCACAACAGATACTGATATTCAGAACGACTTGGGTGCAGATTCTCTTGATGTTGTGGATATGGTTATGACTATCGAGGACGAATTTGAAATCGAAGTACCTGACGAGGACATTGAGAACCTTCGTACAGTTGGTGCTCTTGTAGAGTATATCGAAGCAAGAGTATAAGGTTAAATTGATTTTTTTGGGTCAGACGCTTTTTGTGTGTCTGACCTTTATTTTTACTTGAAAAACTCAGGCTATAATAGTATAATATATAAGTTAAATAAATTTTGGGGGATAAACAATGGCAGACAAGAAGAAAATGGTCGAGGCTATAACAAGCCGTGACACAGATTTTGCTAAATGGTACACCGATATAGTTAAGAAAGCAGAGCTTGTTGATTATTCGGGTGTTAAGGGATGTATGGTTATCCGTCCGTACGGCTATGCTATATGGGAGAATATTCAGGCAGACCTTGATAGAAGATTCAAAGAAAAAGGACACGAGAACGTATATATGCCTATGTTCATTCCTGAGAGCCTTTTACAGAAGGAGAAGGATCACGTAGAGGGTTTTGCTCCTGAGTGTGCGTGGGTCACTATAGGAGGTAGCGAGAAGCTTAACGAGAAGCTGTGCGTTCGTCCTACATCAGAGACACTCTTCTGTGAGCATTATGCTAAGGTTATCAATACCTATCGTGACCTGCCAAAGCTGTATAATCAGTGGTGCTCAGTAGTCAGATGGGAGAAAACAACCCGCCCGTTTCTGAGAACATCTGAGTTTTTGTGGCAAGAGGGTCATACCATGCACGAAACAGCCAAGGAGGCTCAGGAAGAAACACTAACAATGCTCAAGGTGTATGAGGATTTCTACAGAGAGACACTTGCTATACCTGCAGTGGTAGGCAAGAAGACTGAGAAAGAGAAGTTTGCAGGAGCACTCGAGACCTACACTATCGAGCCTATGATGCACAACGGTGTAGCTCTTCAGGGCGGTACATCACATTACTTTGGTGATGGCTTTGCCAAGAGCTTTGACATAACATTTACAGGCAGAGATAACAAGCAGCACTATCCACATCAGACATCATGGGGTGTGTCTACACGTATGATAGGCGCTATCATTATGGTGCATGGTGATGATGACGGCTTGGTGCTTCCACCAAAGGTTTCACCAATTCAGGTTGCTATTATTCCTATAGCTACTCACAAAGAGGGCGTGCTTGAGAAGGCTGAGCAGTTGTATAATCAGCTTAAATCAAAATTCAGGGTCAAGTTTGACGACTCTGATCAGTCACCGGGTTGGAAATTCAGCCAGTACGAGATGAAGGGCGTGCCGGTAAGAATTGAGCTGGGACCTAAGGATATAGAGAAGAATCAGTGCGTTATCGTACGCCGTGATACAAGAGAGAAGATTTTTGTATCTCTTGATAATTTGGAGCAGGCTGTGGCTGATGCTCTGCAGGCGGTGCACGATGGTATGTACCAGAAGGCACTCGATAATATGAATCAAAAGACCTTTGTTGCTACAACATTTGACGAGTTTGTAAATACTGCAAACGAGACACCCGGCTTTATCAAGGCTATGTGGTGTGGCGACAAGGAGTGCGAGGAGAAGCTCAAGGAGGTTACAGGCGGTGTCAAGAGCCGTTGTATCCCGTTTGAAGAGGAGTATCTCTCTGACAAGTGTGTGTGCTGTGGCAAGGAAGCTAAGCACATGGTGTACTGGGGCAAGCAGTACTGATATTATTATTAATTTTTAGTCAAAGGAGGCGGTTGTAATGCCGATTAAGGTTTCGAATGATTTGCCGGCTACAAAGATACTCGAGTCGGAGAATATCTTTGTAATGCCCGAAAGACGTGCTATGACACAGGATATCCGTCCGCTCAAGATAGTTATTCTGAATCTGATGCCTACCAAAATCGTGACAGAGACACAGCTATTGAGATTACTCGGTAATTCACCGCTTCAGGTTGATATAGAACTGCTTCAGATGGCATCTCATCAGTCAAAGAATACATCCAGGAAGCACCTGACTACTTTTTACAAGACTTTTGATGAAATCAAAGACAGAAAGTTTGACGGTATGATAGTCACAGGTGCACCGGTAGAGCTACTAAATTTTGAGGAGGTTGACTATTGGGACGAGCTGTGTGAGGTGTTTAGTTGGGCTAAGAAGAATGTCTACTCGACTTTGTTTATCTGTTGGGGTGCGCAGGCAGGACTGTACTACCACTACGGCATAGACAAGGTAGTGTTTGATAAAAAGCTCAGCGGTATCTATGAGCATAAGATTCTAAATCCTCTGCATCCGCTTATGCGTGGCTTTGACGACACTTTCTGTTCTCCTCATTCACGCAATACAGGCGTTAATAAAGAGGATATAGAGAAGATAGAAAAGCTTGAGATATTGGCTGAGTCAGAGGACGCAGGTGTGTCTATCGTCTGCAAGAAAAACGGCAGACAGTTCTTTGTGCTCGGACACTTTGAGTATGATATTGACACTCTTGCAAACGAGTATTACAGAGATAAGAACAAGGGACTAAATCCTGAAATTCCTGTCAATTATTTTCCGAATGACGATGTCTCTAAGAAACCTAAGATGAGCTGGAGAAGCTACGCATCGCTACTTTATGCTAACTGGCTCAACTACTATCTGTACCAGCAGACTCCGTATGACCTTGAGGACCTCAAGAAGATGTACGATGAGGCTGAGGCTTCTAATGTAGGCTCGTTGCTTTAAACTAACTAAGGCTTCCGCAAAAATGCGGAAGCCTTTTTTGATTATCTATGCAAGCTTTTGTCTGAGCATAGTAAGGATTTTCTTTTCTTTTCTGGACACCTGCACTTGCGTCATAGAGAGTGTCTGTGCAACCTGTGACTGAGTCTGGTGCTTGAAATACCTGAGCTTTATCAGCTCTTTGTCATCTTCTTTTAATGTGTTTATGAGTTGCTCTACGGTGATTTTGTCCAACAGCTTGTCTTCGATAGAATCTTCTTTGATACACAGCTCGTTTTTGGTGTCATCATCTGTTGTTAGTGACATAACAGGTCTTGAGATGCTCAGCACCTCGCTTGCTTTGTATACATCTATATCAAGCTCTTGTGCAAGCATAGAGATAGGTATGTCGCACTCGTTTTTCTCTTTGTATTCGTCACAGATTCTCTTTGCTTTTAGTGCGAGCTCTTTGAGATTGCGGCTTATCTTGATGATACCGTCATCACGGAATATCCGTTTGATTTCGCCTAATATTACGGGTACTGCGTAGGTTGATAGCTTGTAGCCTAAAGATTCGTCAAAGTTGTCTACTGCCTTTATGAGCCCTATACAACCGCTTGAGTACAGGTCATCGTAGTCTACACCTCTGCCTACAAATTTCTTTGCGCACAGGTGTACAAGTCCCAAGTTGTTTTCTATCAGCTCATCTCTTGTCATAGTTTGTGCGTATAATTTTCTTTTGCATAGTTACTGTTGTGCCGACACCTACTTTTGAGCGTACCGATACTTTGTCCATAAAGCTCTGCATAACAGCAAACCCAAGTCCTGCACGCTCATCCTTTGAGCTTGAGTACAGAGGTTGCATGGCTTGTTTTATGTCGCTTATGCCCACACCTTTGTCACGCACTTTGATAATAACATTGTTGTCGTCAGTTATTTTTGCGTTTATGTAGACTGTGCCATAGGTGTCGCTATAGGCATGTACAATGCAGTTGGTGACAGCCTCGGATACAGCAGTCTTGATGTCGGCAAGCTCTGCGATAGTCGGGTCGAGACTAAGCACAAAGGCAGACACCGTAGCACGAGCAAAGCTCTCGTTTGAGCTCTTTGATTTAAAATTCAGGTTCATCTCGTTTTTGATATTCATTTTAGCACCCCCAGTGAGTCAAGCCCCGAAAGGCTGATAATTTTTTTCAGATTTTTTGGTACATTGATTACCTTGAGAGTACCGCCCAATAGTGTTACCTGACGGTATCTGCCCATAATAAGACCGATGCCTGAGCTGTCCATAAACGATACATTCTGAAAATCAAGGTGTAGCTCTTTTGGACGCAGAGTCTCGGTTTGAGAGTCTATTTTTGTTCTGATAGACGGAGCTTTGTGGTGGTCTATCTCGCCGTATAGCTTGGCTGTCAGTATGCTGTTGTCATAGTTTGTTTCTACTACCATTTTTTCACTTCCATATAAAAAATTGCCTATACTCATATGATATAAGTATAGGCATAAATATTTAGTAGTATTTGGTTGTCTTAAGCTCTTATTTTCTCAGTTTTTCTAAGATGTATGGTCGAATCTCGCCTGCAAGATAAAGCGAGCCACAGATGGATATTGAGTAGTCGTTATCCTTTGCTATCTGATACGCTGTGTCAAAGGCAGAGCACGGGTTGCTCTGAATAAGCACTCTGTCAAAGTGAGGCTTGCATATATCAGCAAGCTTATAGCAGTCAAGGTTTCTGGGATTGTTGACATCAGTGACGATGACCATATCAAACAATCCATCTAATATAGCGACAGAGGACTCTACATCTTTGTCGCTAAGCATACCGAGTATGAGCAGGCGTTTGCCTTGTATAAAACGCTCGGTTGCTTTTTTGAATGCGGTGATACCGTTTGTATTGTGAGCACCGTCAAGGATAACGATGGGGTCATTATTAAGCAGCTCAAAGCGAGCGGGGTTATTGGCTGATTTAAAACCTTCTTTTAGATTTTCTTTTGAAAAGTCTATCAGGTTATTTTCTTTTAGAGAATTAAGAGTTGCTATCGCAGTGCGTGCATTGTCCACCTGATGCGCGCCGATAAGCGACATAGATATAGTGTCGCCGTCATAGCAAAACTCGGTGCTATGAAGACCGAGGCTGACATCTGTCAGCGTGACAGCGTCTGCTGTGTATAGCTTGTTGTGTTTTAGCTTAGCTTGCTCGTTGATAATAGCGTTGCACTTATCACTTTGCAAAGCAGATACTGTGATACGGTTTTCTTTGATGATACCGCATTTTTGCATACAGATTTCTTCTATAGTGTCGCCGAGTATCGCTGTGTGGTCAAGGTCTATCTTGGTGAGCACTGAGCACAGCGGAGCTTTGATGAGGTTAGTGCTGTCGAGCAGACCGCCGAGTCCTGTTTCGCACACGATTATATCGCAGTTGTTCTTTTTGAAAATATAGAAGCTGACAGCGGTCAAAAATTCAAATTCGGTGATGATAATTCCTTGTTCACTGAGCTCGTCAAGGATAGGGGACATATATTCAACTGTAGATGTTAATTCTTTTTTAGAAATAAGATTATTATTAATCTGAATTCGCTCTCTGAAATCTGTGATATATGGTGAGATAAAGAGTCCGACTTTGTAGCCGGCTTTCTCCAAAATATGAGACAGCATAATAGAGGTAGAGCCTTTGCCGTTGGTGCCTGCTATGTGGATAAACTTCTGGCTAAGCAGGTCATCGCCTAAGATGTCAAACAGCTTGCTTATTCTGTCAAGTCCCGGGCGTGAGCCGAATTTGTCAAGAGAGTGAATTTTTATTAGTGCTTGTGAGTAGTTCATATTAGTCCTTTAGATGAGTTCTTTGTAGATGTCGTTTTTTCTGATACCTGTCAGTTTAGACGCTTCTTTTGCGGCATCGGATGATTTCATACCATTATTAATCAGCTTGTTAGCAATTTCTACAGCATCGCTTAAGGTGTATTGCGCCTGTGATGCGTTGTCGCTCGCACCCTCAAGTATGAGCACTATCTCGCCCTTTAGTGAGGAGTCTGCGTATTTTTGTACAGCTTGTTTTGTGGTGGTGCGTATAATCTCTTCGTGCACCTTAGTGAGCTCTCGTGCTATGGTGAGCTTTCTATCAGAAAAGGTGTTGTAAAAATCTGTGAGGGTAGCACTTAGTTTGTGAGGTGCCTCGTAGAATATCATAGTGCGCTTTTCGTTTATCAGAGACTCAAGGTGTTCTTTGCGACTTTTTTTGTTGACAGACAGAAAGCCCTCGAAGCAGAATCTGCCTGTAGCAAGTCCTGATACACATAGCGCAGAGATAACAGCACTCGGACCAGGTACTACAATGGTCTTGATGCCATATTCTTCACATTGTTTAATAAGCATCTCGCCGGGGTCTGAAATGCACGGCATACCTGCATCGGTGACTATGGCACAGCTCTCGCCTGAGAGTATACGCTCGCAAATTATCTGACCTTTGTATTCTTTGTTGTGTTCATAGTAGCTGACGAGTGGCTTTTTGATATCAAAGTGGTTTAAGAGTTTCAGCGTTACTCTGGTGTCTTCAGCTGCTATGAAATCTACCTCGCTGAGTGTTTGCAGGGCACGAGGTGATATATCGCCCAAGTTACCGATAGGGGTACCGACTACATATAGAATGTTTTTCATGTTCTTCCTTCTTTATACATACCATAGATTTTTAGCATTTCATCAGAGAAATCGCCTGACTCGTTTTCGATGAATAGTGTTGGCAATACTTGCATAAAGCCACGCTTGCCCTTGTATCTTGCTTCTACTAAGAACAGCTTTGGCTCTTTATCCTTGCGTTGCTGTACAAAGCGCAGTCGCTTTGGCTCAAGCTCAAAGGCTCTGAGAGTGCTGAGCACATCTGTCAGTCGCTCCGGTCGCTGACACATACAGAATCTGCCCGAAAACTGTAGCAGGTTCTTTGCACATTCGCAGATATCCTCAAGTGTTGCTGAGCTCTCGTGTCGCGCGATCAGTTTCTCTGTGTCCGGGTTGGTGATACCGCTTCCGTTTAGTTTATACGGAGGGTTGCAGACTACTAAGTCAAAGTGACCGTACTCTACCTTGCCCTTGAGGTCTTTGAGGTCAGCACATAGCGGGGTGATACAGGATACATTGTCGTTGCCGTTATTAAGATTAAGTTCAATACTGCGTGTTAGCATATCTATAGCCTTGCTTTGTATATCAATAGCAACAAGCAAAGCCTTTTTGCTTTGGCGTGTCCACAGTAGCGGTATAGTGCCACAGCCTGTGCCAAGCTCTATAATCTTGTCGCTGTTTTTAGGATTTGCAAAATCAGAGAGCAGTATGGTATCTGTTGAGAAATGGTACATATCATCAACGATAATCTCGGTGTTATTGCCTAACGGCTCTAATCTCTCACCACTTAAAAGCACAGTATCACTCCTGTCTACGTTTAGTTTGTTAGTGTCAATATTATAGCATAAATTGTTTTTTATGCAAACAAAAAAGCTCACAGCATACGCTGTGAGCCTTCTGTTAAGTAGAATTAACCCTCTGAGATTGCGTCCATTGGGCAACCGCCAGCACAAGCACCGCAATCAGCACATTCGTCAGGATTGATAGCGAACTTGTCATCGTCCTCAACGATAGCACCGCAAGGGCAAGTGTCAACACAAGCACCACAACCGATGCATGTGTCCTTATCGATTACATAAGCCATAGGTATAGACCTCCTTAAAGATTGTACTTATATTGTAGCATACTTTGCAAAAAAAGCAATTATTTTGTCAAATTTTTTTATTCCAAATCTTTGAACTCGTCAAGCTCTTTTTTGTCGACCTTGATATAGCCGTCTTTTACAAGTTTTACTTCTTTGACCTTGAAGGTCTGTGGAGCGGCTTCGTCAGGTGTGTTGTCCATCTTGACCTTAAGTACTCCTGTGAGCAGATTTGTGTCAACCACAAGACCACGACCAAGCGGTGTCTTGACGATAGCACCTACTTTAGGTGTACGCTTGAGCAGGTCTGTGTATGCCTCTTGCTCGTATTTTAAGCAGCACATAAGTCTGCCACAAGTACCCGAAATTTTGACAGGGGATAGGGATAGTCCCTGCTCCTTAGCCATCTTGATAGATACAGGCTGAAATTCGCCGAGAAAGCTTGAGCAACAAAACGGTTTGCCACACACGCCCAAGCCGCCGAGCATCTTAGCCTCGTCTCTGACACCTATCTGTCGAAGCTCTATGCGGGTTCTGAATACTGATGCCAGGTCTTTGACAAGTGCTCGAAAGTCTACTCTGCCGTCTGCTGTGAAGTAGAACATAATCTTAGAGTTGTCAAAGGTGTACTCAACATCGACAAGCTTCATATCAAGCCCGTGGTCAGCTACTAATTTTTCGCAGGTTTTGAGCGCTTCTTTTTCTTTCTCTTTGTTTTCGTTTAATTTTTTGAGGTCATCGTCTGTCGCCTTGCGAATGACCTTTTTGAGTGGGAATACAATATTGTCATCACTTTCCTCACGGTTAGCTGTGGCAACCTGTCCACACTCTACACCACGAGCAGTCTCGACTATTACGTATTCTCCTTGGTTGAATTTTATATCAGTAGGGTCAAAGTAGTAAATCTTGCCTACTTCTTTGAACCTTACTCCAATTACCTCTGCCATGAAATCCTCCTGTATTCTCCGCACAGCCAAGTACACAGAAGTGTCATATTGACGTTGCGGTCAGACCTGATAATAGCCTTTGAGCTAAGGTCTATCAGGTCAATTATTCTTGATTTGGTAAGTTTTTTTGCGATAGCATATGACAGCTCATCGTCTGTGTTTGCACCGACAGATTCGCTGAGTGCCTTGCGAAGATATTCGCTGACTTGTACCAAGGTTTCTTTGAACAAGTCTCTTGTGCTAAGCTTTGCGGTAGCATAGATGAGCTTGTCCTCGGTCAGCGAGAGTATGCCGTTGATGATATCTACTGATAGGTCTTTTGCCTGTTGTGAGGTTTCGCTGTCGGCTTTTAGCTTGAACACCTGTACTCGTGAGAGTATAGTCGGCAGCATACGCTTAGAGCTCTCACAGGTCAGTATAAACAAGGTGCTCAGCGGTGGCTCCTCGAGTACTTTGAGAAAGGCGTTCTGGACATCCTCTTTCATACGGGTGTCTGCATCGTGCAGTATGAAGACCTTGGTGTCTGCATCATTTGGGATGACGCTTGCATCCATAATGAGCGAGCGCATGGTTTCCATATTTATGATGTTGGTCTTGCCACTTGACTTTGGTGTAATTATGTCGCTGTGACCGCCTTTGTTAGCCTTTATGCAGTTGTTGCACTCAAAGCACGGACGGTTGTCACTGCTACACACAGCGTAGCTTTTGAGGTAGTCTATAGCCTCTTGTCTGAGGGCAGCATTGCCTCCCTCTATCAGTACAGCGTGAGGCATACGTCCACTACTAAGTACTTGTGAGAATGTGTTCTTAATCTCATCAGATATAAAAGCCATAGTTGTATACCTCCTTTACTCATCAATAACAAAAATGATTATATCATATATTGAAGTAAAAATCTATATTTATTTTAGTTTGACTATATTTGTCATAATGCCCTTGTCTGTGATGTCGATATATGCATATGATGCATCATAACCGTGTAGCGAGCCGGGGTTTAATATATACAGCCCGTCATCGTATTCTGACAATGCGTTGTGAGTATGGCCAAACAGCAGTATGTCAGCGTTTTCTTCTCTTGCTTTGCAACACAGGTTGTAGAGTGTGTATTTTGCGTTGTAGAGATGTCCGTGCGTTATAAAAAATTTTTTGCCACAAATTGTTATAGTTTCGGATACATTCAGCGTACTGCCAATATCGCAGTTACCCTTGACGGCGATTATAGCCTTGTTAGGATACATAAGGGCGATGTCATCTATTTCGCCACGGCTGTCACCACAGTGAACGATAACTTCTGCTGACTTTTGCATATCTACTGCTTTTTTGAAATTGTACAAATCTCCGTGACTATCAGATACGACAAGAATTCTCATAAAAATCTCCTGACATAATAAGGGTTAGTCTGCATAATATATAACAGAGGTGTTATATATGGTAAACAATGAACAGATAAATGCATTGATAAATCAACTGTCACAGCATCTGAATGCTGACGTAGCTGATGTAGAACAAGCGGTAAAAAAGGGTAATCTCGACAAAGTATTCTCAAAGATGCCACCCCAGCAGGCTCAGAAGATAGCTAATGTGCTCAACGACCCTGTAGAAGCACAGAAGGTGTTGTCTACTCCGCAGGCACAGGCATTAATCAAAAAATTGATGGGCTGAGATGGAGGATTTGAGCTCAAAAATCAAGAGTATCTTAAGTGATCCCCAGGCGCTTTCGCAGCTAAAAGGGCTTGGGGAAAGTCTTGGGCTGACAGATGCTCCTGATAAACCCGTACATAATAATGAGAATAACAACAGCAATATGTTGTCGGCACTCGGCGGTGATGCATCACAGCTACAGATGCTCACTAAGCTGATGCCGATGCTGTCATCTATGAATACGCAGGATGATACATCAAGACTACTGGGTGCACTCAGACCATTTCTGAGTAATGAGCGACAGAGAAAGCTCGACCAAGCCTCAAAGATGATAAAAATTTTCAGATTACTACCGATGATGAAAGATTTAGATATATTTTCTTAGGAGGCAGTATGGCTAATTCGATGCAAGATGATGCAATGCGTAGGGTGGCACAGATGTACTCTAATACTCACCCTGTAAAAAACAACACACCGCCTGTAGTACATAGCAATAATTTGCAACCTGAAGGTGCAAAGACTCAGCCTTCAGAGCAAAACAAAAAGGAAAATTCAGAGTCGGATAGCAGAAATTTTCTCGAAATATTTATGCAGGACAAGGAGAAAAGTCTCATTGTCCTGCTGATTGTGATACTGCTAAGCGAAAAGGCTGATGCCTCAGTGATACTTGCATTGATGTATCTTATTATCTGATTTGTCCGCATCCTCTGATGACAAACTTGGTGCTGACTAACGAGGATAATCCCATAGGTCCTCTTGCGTGGAGCTTCTGGGTAGATATGCCAATCTCTGCACCAAGTCCGAACTGACCTCCGTCAGTAAAGCGGGTTGATGCGTTGACATATACAGCAGAGGAATCAATACAGTTTAAGAATTTCTCTGCGTTTTCGTAATTATTTGTTATGATAGTCTCGCTGTGACCACTTGAGTATTTAGCAATATGAGCGATAGCATCATCGATAGAGTCTACCACCTTGACTGCTAAGATGTAGTCCAAAAATTCGGTTGAGTAGTCGTCCTCTGTAGCAGGGACTACACTATCACCTAAAACAGACTGCGTGACAGCACAGCCTCTGATTTCTACGTTCTTCTCGCTTAGTTTTTTGTATATAGCAGGTAGCGCTGTGGGAGCTATATCCTTGTGGACAAGCATAGTCTCGAGTGCGTTACATACAGACACACGAGAGGTTTTTGCATTGTATATAATATCGCTTGCCATAGCAATGTCAGCGTCTGAGTCTACATATGCGTGGCAGTTGCCGACTCCTGTCTCAATCACAGGAACCTTGGCGTTATTTACTACTGCTTTTATCAGTCCTGCACCGCCTCGTGGAATAAGCACATCGAGGTAGTCGGTGAGCTCCATAAGCTCTATTGAGCTTTGTCTGCTTGTGTCTTCTATCAGGTTGATACAGTCTTTTGGCAGATTAGCGGCGCAAACAGCCTCACGCATAATTTTGACTATAGCTTTGTTTGAGTTGATAGCCTCTTTGCCACCTCGAAGAATCACACAGTTGCCTGCTTTAAGACACAGCGCTGCCGCATCTGCCGTGACATTTGGTCGTGATTCAAAGATGATGCCTATAACACCAAGCGGGACAGTAACCTTTGATATATTAAGTCCGTTCTCAAGTGTGTTTCCGCTGAGCACCTTGCCTACAGGGTCATCCATAGCAACTATCTCTAAAATACCTTTTGAGATGTCGTTTATACGCTCTTTTGTTAGTCTGAGTCTATCGAGCATAGCATCTGAGAGCCCTGCATTCTTGCCGTTTTCTATATCTATGTTGTTAGCTTCAATGATGATGTCAGCGTTATCAACAAGTGCTTTTGCTATGTTTTTGAGCGCTTGGTTTTTCTCTTCTTTTGCAATCAGAAGAGTCTTTGATGCTTTTTTTGCGTTTATACCGAGTTGCTGTACAGTTAGCATATAATCACCTTTTTTTCATAAATAATGTGCCGATACTCTGGTTATCCTCTATAACCTTGTAGAGCACCTTTGGGTCATCGCCGTTTAGCACAATGCAGTCGATGCCGTTTTGTGTGCAGTGCTTTGCGGCGTTGAGCTTGGTGGTCATACCACCTGTTCCTCTGCTTGAGCCTGAGCCGTTAGCCATATGCATAATGGAGTCATCTATGTTTTCTACTACATCTATGTGACGAGCGTCAGGGTTAGTGCGAGGGTTGTCTGTGTACAGACCGTCTATATCGGTCAGAATAATTAGCACATCAGCTTTGACAAGTGTAGATACTGTAGCTGAGAGCATATCGTTATCGCCGAAGTTGTTGCCCTCTAACTCATCGATAGCAACAGTATCGTTTTCGTTGACAATAGGGATGATGCCCATACTAAGTAGGGTGTCAAAGGTGTTGATGACATTTTGCTTTTGGTGGTCTGAGTCTATTGAGTATTTAGTCAGAAGCACCTGTGCAACGGTGTTGTTGTATTCTGAGAAAAACTTGTCATACATAAACATCAGCTCGCACTGACCGACAGCGGCGAGAGCTTGCTTCTCCCTTGTGGTGTCCGGGCGTTTTGACAGTCCTAATTTGCCGATACCAACACCTATAGCTCCTGATGATACAAGTATCATATCATAGCCTGCGTTTCTTAAATCAGAGAGCACCTTGCATAAAGTGTCAACACGCCTTAGGTTAATCTTTCCGTTTTCATATGTCAGGGTGGATGTGCCCACCTTTACTACTACTTTTTTCTTATTCATAGTCGAAAACCTCTTGGTACAAAAATAGATTAAAAAATATTATAACATATGTAAATAAAAAATAAAAGTGTCAATTGTTTTGTAGCTGTAATGTTTACAAAGGCTTTGTTTTGGGATATACTGTGTATATAAAGAGAAACGGAGATTTGTATGGATAACAACACATTACAAGAGAAGCTGACACGCACTCTGCTTGTGAGCGTTGACACAGGAGATTTTGATGCGCAGGCATCGCTTGATGAGCTGTTTGAGCTTGCAAAGAGCGCAGGCGCAGACCCTGTGGCATCTATCTCGCAGAAACTAAGTCACTTAGAGCCTGCTACCTGTGTCGGTAGCGGAAAACTCATTGAGATAAAAGAATACTGTCAGGTAGAAGAGATAGAGCTGCTTATCTTTGACTTGGAGCTAAGCCCTGTGCAAATCAGAAACATAGAGGCAGAAACAGATGTGCGAGTAATAGACCGCACTATGCTCATACTTGATATCTTTGCACTTAGAGCAAGGAGCAAGGAGGGCAAGCTGCAGGTAGAGCTTGCACAGCTCAAATATATGATGCCACGACTTACAGGTAAGGGTATAGAGATGTCAAGACTCGGTGGCGGTATCGGTACACGAGGTCCCGGCGAGACAAAGCTTGAGACAGACAAGCGACACATAAGACGCCGTATGGAAACGCTCAAAGAACAGCTAAGAGATGTTGAGCAACACCGTAGTCAGCTACGAAGACGCAGAGAAAAGGATAACGTAATCACGGTATCAATTGTCGGCTACACAAACGCAGGCAAGTCAACGCTGATGAACTATCTTACACAGGCGGGAGTGCTCGCACTCGACAAGCTGTTTGCAACACTTGACCCGACATCCAGAGCCCTAAAGCTCCCTAACGGTGTCAGCGTTATGCTTATAGATACCGTAGGACTTGTCAGGCGTTTGCCACACCACCTTGTAGAAGCGTTCAAATCTACCCTTGAAGAAGCGGCACACTCTGATATTATTCTGAATGTCTGCGATGCAAGCTCACACGAAGCATCACTTCATCTGCAGGTGACAAGAGAACTGCTTGAGAGTCTTGGCTGTGTGGATACACCTATAGTGTCTGTACTCAATAAGTGCGATTTGTTAAGCGAAGATATGAGAGATTTCAAAGGTGCAAATGTAGTCAGAATTAGCGCAAAGCACGGCACGGGTATTGACGATTTATTAAAGGCTATAGAGGACAATCTACCGCTCAGAGTAAAGTCTGTAAGGATGCTGTTTCCGTTTGATAAGGCTGGTATTGTAGCACAGATAAGAGCATCAGCTACACTAAACGATGAGCAGTATACGGAGGATGGTGTGCTCATAGAGGCGGTAATTGATGAGAAAATGTATAACAGATACAGAGAATTTGTTATAGAAGACTGATTTTTTGGGCGGTGAGGAGACTCACCGCCTTGCTATTTTCTTATTACTGTGATAGAATAAATTATGTATATTATGGGGGAGTAGGCGATAGTGTATGGATGTCAGAATAAATGACAAGTTGATAATGAAGAAACCCCATCCGTGCGGTAACAGTGAGTTTGAGGTGCTAAGAGTCGGTATGGACTTTCGTATCCGTTGCACCAAGTGTATGCACGAGGTTATGGTACCGAGAAAAAAGGTAGAGAAAAACATTAAGAAAATTATCAGAGACGAGTAGGTATTTATGTTTGATAAGTTAGAAATTTTTGATAAAAGACACACAGAGCTATCAATACTTTTGTACGAGCCTGATGTGGCGGCTGACCCTGTGAGGTTTCGTGATGTTAACAAGGAGCTCTCAGGCATCACTCCTATTGTGGAGAAATACAGAGAGTATAAGTCTACTCGTCAGAGTATGGACGATGCACTTGCGTTGCTTAATGACTCGTCTATTGATGATGAGCTCAGAGAGCTTGCACAGCTTGAGCTTGAGCAGGGCAAGGCGGATATAGTAGCTATAGAAGAAGAGCTCAAGATTTTGTTATTACCAAAAGACCCTAACGATGAGCGCAATGTTATTGTTGAAATCAGAGGCGGTACAGGTGGCGAGGAGTCATCACTTTTTGCAGCTGATTTGTTCAGAATGTACACTATGTATGCTGAGAAAAAGGGCTTTAAGGTAGAGATACTGAGTGTAAATGAGACCGAGCTTGGAGGATATAAAGAAATATCCTTTATGATAAATGGTGATGGTGCATACTCAAGGTTCAAGTTTGAGTCCGGTACACACAGAGTTCAGCGAGTGCCACAGACCGAAAGCGGTGGCAGAATTCACACCTCGGCGGCTACTGTTGCAGTACTGCCTGAGGCTGATGATGTTGAGGTTGATATCAACCCAAATGATTTGCAGATAGACACCTTCCGCTCGAGCGGTGCAGGTGGTCAGCATATCAATAAGACCTCATCTGCGATAAGAATCACTCATCTGCCGACAGGTATGGTGGTTGAGTGTCAGGATGAGCGCAGTCAGTACAAAAACAAGGACAAGGCGCTTAAGGTGCTTAAAAGTAGGCTATTAAAGCAGGAGCAGGATAAGCAGAACTCTCTCATTGCAGAGGATAGAAAATCTCAGGTTGGCTCAGGCGACCGTTCTGAAAAAATCCGCACCTATAACTTTCCGCAGAGCCGTATCACAGACCACAGAATCGGCTTGACTTTGTATAAGCTCGATGATGTTTTAAACGGTAATCTTGACGAGGTTATAGATGCGCTTGTTACAGCACAGCGTGCCGAGCAACTCAAAGAAAGTATGGATAACTGATTTTATGAATACACTTTTATTAGGCAATAATAAAAAGGATATAGAACAAGCCTCAAAGCTGTTAAGAGACGGCGAAGTAGTCGCTATACCTACAGAGACGGTATACGGACTTGCAGCTAATGCGCTTGACCCTGATGCTGTCAAAAAGATTTTTGAGGCAAAGGGCAGACCTATGGATAATCCTCTTATTGTTCACATAAGTGAGATAGAGGATATAAAGAGATTTAATCTTGTTACAGAGTTTTCTGACAAGGCAGAAGCTTTGGCAAAGCGTTTCTGGCCGGGCCCGCTGACTATGATTATGAAGCGTACAGACATAGTGCCAAAAGAGGTGAGTGCAGGACTTGATACTGTTGCTATACGTCTGCCGTCTAATGAAATCGCAAGAGAGATTATCAGCGGTGCCGGGATACCACTTGCGGCACCATCTGCAAACAAGTCGGGCTCAGTAAGTCCTACTACAGCACAGCATGTAATGGCAGATATGGACGGTGATATTGCGGCTATAGTAGATGGCGGTCAAAGCGATGTAGGTGTAGAGAGTACAGTAATCACTCTTGCAACAGATACTGTGAGACTCTTGCGACCTGGATATATAACCGTTGAGCAGATAGAGGAAGTGGTCGGCCACATAGAAGTCGACAAGGCAGTACTGCTACAGCTCGAAAAAGACGAGCAGGTATCTTCTCCCGGTATGAAGTATAAGCACTATTCTCCAAAAGCCAAAGTGGTGCTTCTAAAGGGCAGCAGCGAGCAGTTTGTACATTTCGTTAATGCTAAACACAGACACAGCTTTACTGTGTGTGCTATCTGTTATGATGAAGAACAGACTAAGATTAATGCTCAGACCGTTACAATAGGCAAAGAGGCTGATATACAGACACAGGTGCACAAGCTGTTTGAAGCACTCAGACGAGTTGACACCCTGAGTAATGTGCAGGTAGCCTATGCTCATTGTCCTGACACCCAGGGGCTGTCGATGGCGCTGTACAACAGGCTTATACGAGCAGCGGGATTTGAGGTTATTGACCTTGATAACAAGCCGTTGGTCGTGGGACTTACCGGACCATCAGGTGCAGGAAAGGGCGAGGTAGCAAAGGTCTTTGTACAAAACGGCTACGCATATATAGATGCTGATATCCTTGCACGAGAAGTCGTGTGTAAGGGTTCAGACACTCTGATGAAATTAAGAGATGCTTTCTCAGATGACATACTCTGTGAGGATGATACTCTTGACAGAAAAGCTTTGGCAAAAATTGCGTTTTCTACAAAGGAGAACACACAGCTACTTAACTCTATCATTCACCCTGCTATAGTCAGCTTGGTCAAAGCAGAGATAGACAGGTTACATAGTAACGGCTATGATAAGATTATCTACGATGCACCGACACTTTTTGAGTCGCAAAGTGACAGCTTGTGTGATGTTATCGTGAGTGTTGTGGCTGAGTATGATAGCAGACTTGAGCGTATCATGAGCCGAGACAAACTCTCAGAGCTTGAAGCAAAGCTTAGGCTGTCTGCACAGCAAAAGCCTGAGTTTTACACAGACAGGTCAGATTATGTTATAGACAACAACACAACTCATACTAACCTTGTATCAAAGGCTGAGCGTGTTGTTATGGCGATAGACGAGGTGCACAATGGCACATTATGAGAAAACAGGCAAGAAAGGTCACGGGTGCTGTGGCTGTATCGTGACGTTTTGTATAGTGCTGTGCGTAGCTTTGATATTGCTTGCGTTTACGACTACGGTTTTAGACGGCGTCAAGAACAAGGTGATGGAGCACTTCTATCCGCTTGAGTACAACGAATATGTACAGCAATACAGCGAGCAGTACTCGGTTGACGAAACATTAGTCTATGCAGTTATACGCACAGAGAGTGGTTTCAGGGCAGAGGTAGAGTCATCTGCAGGTGCTATGGGGCTGATGCAGATTATGCCGGACACTTTCTCGTGGTTGCAGAATATGCGTGATGGTGAGGTAACACACAGCGATAGTGAGTTGTTGAACCCGCAGACAAACATCGAGTATGGCACGTACTTTTTGTCGTATCTTATTGATAAGTACGAGGGTAACGAGCAGTTGGCTGTCGCAGCGTATAACGCAGGTATGACCAATGTTGATAATTGGCTCGAAGACATAGCACACTCAGCAGACGGAGTAAGCCTTACATCTATACCGTTTGAAGAGACAAAGAATTATGTAGAGCGTGTAGAAAACACCAAGAGAGTGTATGAAACGCTGTATTATGATAACAATAATTAAAATAGGAGGAATATATATGTCAGAGAAAACAAAAGCACAGCTAAAGAAAGAAGAGCTAATGCTCAAAGAGCGAAAGGGAGCTGCTGATTATACAGCAGAGGATATAAAGAAAGCAGACGAATTCTGTGTAGACTATAAAGAGTTTCTGGACTATTCCCGTACAGAGCGTGAGGCTGTAAAGTATACAGTAGAGCTTGCTAAGAGCAGAGGCTTTGTAGAGTATGACCCAAGTGTTCAGTACAAGGCAGGCGACAAGGTTTATATTGTTAACCGTGACAAAGCTGTAGGTCTTGCTGTAATCGGCACAAACGGCACCAAGGACGGTGTCAAGCTTGCTATTGCACACGTTGACTCACCACGAATTGACTTAAAGCCAAACCCACTGTACGAGTCAGGAAATTTGGCACTTTTCAAGACTCACTACTACGGCGGTATCAAAAAGTACCAGTGGACTACTATTCCGCTTGCTTTGCACGGCACAGTAGTAAAGCTCGATGGCACTAAGGTGGATATAAGACTCGGTGATAATGAGGACGAGCCGTGCTTCTGCATTACTGACCTTCTGCCACATCTTGACAGAGAGCAGGCAACCAAGACTATGAACAAGGCATTTACAGGTGAGGACCTCAACATTCTTGTGGGCTCAAGACCTTATTCAAATGATGAGGATAAGGGACTTGTTGCGCTCAATGTTATGAATATCTTAAATGAGAAGTACGGCATTACAGAGGCTGACTTCTTATCTTCAGAGCTTTGCTTTGTACCTTGCTACAAGACACGAGATATCGGCTTTGACCGCTCGCTTATTGGTGGCTATGGACACGATGACCGTTGCTGTGCATATCCTGCACTTATGGCAGTGCTCAACACAGATATGCCGACTAATACTGTTATCACATACCTTACTGACAAAGAAGAGACAGGCTCAGATGGTAACACAGGTATGCAGTCTGATTTCTTAAGATACTTTATCTATGATTTGGCTAAAGCAGACTCAGTAGAGGGTTATCACGTGTTGTCAAAGAGCCAGTGCCTCTCTGCTGATGTAAATGCTGCTTTTGACCCTACATTTGCAAGCGCATACGAGGAGAAAAACGCAAGCTTTATTAACGAGGGAGTAGTTATCTCCAAGTACACAGGCCACGGCGGTAAGTATGACACATCAGATGCATCTGCTGAGTATATGGGTCAGATACGAGCAATGCTTGAGAAAAACTCTATCAAGTGGCAGATAGGAGAGCTCGGCAAGGTAGACATCGGCGGTGGCGGTACTATCGCAAAGTATGTTGCTAATATGAATGTCGATGTAGTAGACTTGGGCGTAGCTGTGCTTTGTATGCATGCACCGTTTGAGATTATCTCTAAGGCTGATATTTATATGGCATATCGTGCGTTTTATGCACTATTTAATTAAAAAGTTTATAATAACACTTGCATTTTTTTACAAAGTGTGATATTATAACATCTGCGGTTTTTAACCGCACTTTGCGCTGATAGCTCAGCCGGATAGAGTGACTGGCTACGAACCAGTAGGTCGGGGGTTCGAGTCCCTCTCAGCGCGCCAGAAAAAAGCACTTGCGAAAGCAAGTGCTTTTTTTAACTAAATCCGTCCTGTCGGACGGAAGAAATCCACTTATAGTGGATGAAATCACTATCGTGATGAAATCCGACTTTGTCGGGTGTGGGACGGATTTGATTTCGTCTGCGAAGCAGATTTCATCCGAATGTAATGAGGATTTCATCGTGCATAGTACGATTTCATTAGATATAGTTAAAGTGTTATTTATGTTGCGAGTGGTGGGGTGATATTTATGGCTGAAAACAAACTTATTGATATGTCTACTGAATTTGCTGTTGCGATATTGAATTTAACTGATGGTATTAAAGGGCACTATTCCTTGTCTAATCAACTCGAAAGAAGTGGCACAAGTATTGGAGCAAACATCAGAGAAGCTAAATATGCTCATAGCAAGGCAGATTTTATTGCAAAACTGCAAGTATCGCTTAAAGAATGTTATGAGACTGAGTATTGGTTGGAAGTTTCGCAAAAAGCTAACCTAATAAGCCCAGAAGTTGTAAAAGAATTCCTACACACTTGTGGGTCTATTCGTCGTATGCTCATCGCTTCAATTACCACCGCTAAGGAGAGCATAAAGTGAAGATTGTAATTGTTGGATATAGTGGTTCGGGAAAATCAACTTTGGCGACTCATTTAGCTGAACTTTATCAGGTTGATGTTTTGCATTTTGATACAGTACAGTTTCTGCCGGGCTGGGTTATTCGTGATGAGAATGAAAAGCAAGCAATAACGAAGAAGTTTTTAGACACACACGATAACTGGATTGTCGATGGTAATTATTCAGGTCTGTTTTACACACGCAGAATGGAAGAAGCTGATATTATAATTCTTCTTTTGTTTAACAGGTTTTCGTGTTTTTTCCGTGCTTTTAACAGATACTTAAAGTATAAGAATCAAACTCGTCCTGATATGGCTGATGGATGCAACGAAAAGTTTGACTTAGAATTTGCAAAGTGGATATTGTACAAGGGCAGAACTAAGAAAAAAAGACAGCGTTATAAAGATGTTATTCTAAAATACCGAGAAAAGACGGTAATAATCAGAAATCAAAGACAACTTAACAGATACATTGAAAGCATACAGAATAAATAGTATGTTTTAGTGATTACTAAATCTCAGCATATAAGTGCTGAGATTTTTATTTTCATCCTGTCTTTTTGTCCTTAAACCCACCCTTGACCTTTTATGTACAATGTTTTACAATTAGCTTAGATTCTGATGGGAGCTAAATGGTATGAAAGCAGGAATTTTGACTTTTCATAGAGCGACAAATTATGGCACAGCGTTGCAGGCTGTTGCCACCCAAAAAGCACTCGAAAAATTAGGCGTAGACGCACAGATTATAGATTACAGACCACAGTATATTGAGCGCACTTTAAAGGTGCGCACTTTAAAAGATGCAAGGTCTGCAAAGGATGTTTTGTCTATCCTTGTGAATGCAATGATTTACAGAGATTCACAGAAGAAAAAGTCAGAGAACTTTTTATCCTTTTTCGAGCATATGAATGTGTCTGATACTATATGCGAGAGCGTAGAAGAGGTCGCAAAAATCTGTAAAGACTACGATGCTGTGATAAGCGGTTCTGACCAGTTATTTAACAAAAACATCACAGGCGATGATCTGACATATTTTCTGCCGTTTGAGCACAAGAGAAAACTAAGCTACGCAAGTAGCTTTGGTGAGAGTGAGCTTTCACAGCAACGTATTGCTCAGATAGCTCCGTATTTGTGTGAGTTTGATTATCTGTCCGTCAGAGAGAAGACGGCACACTCTATACTGAGTACTATATCCGATAAGTATCCGACTCTAAGAGACAGCTATAGTGTTTTAGACCCAACGATGCTTGTATCGAGGGACGAGTGGATAGAGTATTCAGACAGCACACTTGACTTGCCTGATAAGTTCATACTGACTTACTATATGATAGAAACACCTTTGCTTGTAGAGATTACTCGCAAATTAAAGCAGGACACAAAGCTACCCGTAGTTAATCTTAACCCGTCCAAGAAACAGGTGATTACAAATGACGGGCTTAATCTGTCATATGCAGGACCTGCACAGCTACTTGAGTGTTATAAAAAAGCGTCAGTAGTCGTGACTAATTCTTTTCATGGCACAGCGTTTTCTATAAATTTTAACAAACCATTCTATGTATCAAGTCTGCCGGTTTCTATGGCAGGTCAGGTGAATTCAAGACTCACAGATTTACTCGCTTTGTTTGAGCTTGACAGCAGATGGATAGACAGCAGGCAGGGTGTTGACAGCGTATCATTATCACAGCTACCTGATACTACCACTAAGATTTTAAGCAGGCTCAAAGATGAGTCGTTTGATTACTTGAAAACATCACTTAATTTATAATGTATAAGAGCACTCAATGCGAGTGCTCTTTTTTGTGTTGCATATGTTGAGTGCATTTATTATCTTTGTCTAAAAGCGATTATGAATTATTATGGAAAACATTAAAATTCCTTGCAAAAAAGGGGTGATTATTGTAGACTAAATATGTAGATAATTGTCCTTTGGACAGAATGGAGTTTTTTATGAAAAAGGTATTTGGTTTTTATACTGATTCACCACTTATTTTGCGAATTGCTATTGGTCTTGTTATCGGCATTGTACTTGGTATATGGGTGCCACAGGCACAGTTTGTGTCGATATTCGGCACTATTTTTGTAGGTGCTCTCAAGGCTATAGCGCCTATACTCGTGTTTGTGCTTGTTGTTGCATCGCTCTCAAGTGCGGGCAAGGGACTTGGCAGTAGATTTACAACTGTTATTTTCCTCTATATGCTCAGCACATTTTTGGCAGCAGTTGTAGCAGTTGTGGCAAGCTACTTGTTCCCTGTGACTATTCCGCTTGCAGGTGCTGAGGTTATTGAGCAGACTGCTCCTCAGGGCTTGGGTGAGGTGTTCGAAACCTTACTTTCTAATATGGTTTCTAACCCTATTACTGCTATTATACAGAACAACTATGTCGGCATACTCACATGGGCGGTGTTCTTAGGGCTTGCACTCAGACTGTGCGCAAGCGACAAGACCAAGGATGTTTTGAACGATATTTCTACAGGTGTATCCAAGGTTGTAGGTTGGGTTATTCAGATAGCTCCATTCGGTATTATGGGACTTGTGTATGTATCTATCAACGAGAACGGTCTTGAGATATTTACATCATACGGTATGTTGCTCTTGGTTTTGGTCGGCTGTATGCTTGCGGTTGCACTTGTGGTAGACCCTATAGTTGTTGCTATCACACTCAAGAAAAATCCATATCCGCTTGTTTTCAAGTGCTTTAAGGAGTCAGGCGTTACTGCGTTCTTTACACGAAGCTCTGCGGCCAATATTCCTGTTAATATGAAGCTGTGCGACAAGTTAGGTCTTGATAAGGAATACTACTCAGTAGCGATACCACTTGGCGCTACTATCAATATGGACGGTGCGGCTATTACTATCACAGTTATGTCACTTGCGGCTGCTCATACTATGGGTATACAGGTTAATATTGTGCTTGCACTCATACTAAGCCTTATTGCAACCTTGGGTGCTTGTGGCGCATCAGGTGTAGCAGGCGGATCACTACTGCTTATCCCTATGGCTTGTTCACTACTCGGAGTACCTGCGGATGTTGCTATGCAGGTTGTCGGCGTTGGCTTTATCATAGGCGTTGTACAGGACTCTTTGGAGACTGCTATCAACTCATCAGGAGACGCTATCTTCTGCGCAACTGCAGAGTTCAGAGAGTGGCAGAAGCAGGGTAGAGAAGTAAAGTTTTAATCAGCAATTTGATAAATTGCACAAGAAAATTCGACAAAATTCGTTATAACGCACAAGGTTTTTCTGTTGACCTCTTTGTACAATGTATTGTATAATTATTGTATGAATATAAAAGAGGAGTAATATACTATGTTAACGAAGAGCGAAAAGCAGGTAATGGAGTTACTGTGGAACTCTCAGGAGCCTTTGTCTTGCGTTGAGATTGTTGAACTCAGCAAAGATAAGACATGGAAGGACAGCTATATTCATATCATGATCAGGTCTTTGCTCAAAAAAGATTTGATCAAGGTAGGTGGCGTTGAGCTTGTTGCCAAGAACTACGCACGCAAGTTTGCACCTAATTTGACCAAAGAGGAATATGCCGTCAAGACTCTTGTTAATGACAAAATCTGGAGCAAAGATGTTGCACCTCAGATTTTCATTGACTACATAGGTGGCGCATCTGCAAGCGCACTCGAGCAGATTCAAGCCGCTGTTAAAGCGCGCAAAGCTGCACTCAAATAATAATAAATCATAAGACCCTCTGTGTGTGACACAGAGGGTCTGTTTTTTTATTTGATATGTTTCCATCCGCAATCATTGTTTATGAAATCTTCTAATGACACTATATAGTCAAGGTCGTCATCGTAAAATGATAGGTATACTATTTCATTAGTTTGGTCATTTGTTGCAATGAAAGTTATTTCCTTTGGATAGAACATTTCGTATTCTTCTATCGATAAAGCTCTAAATGTGTATCCTTCTATTTCGATTTCAGGCGGACAACTATATTCATCTGCTGTCATAGGGTGAGTTTGAAAGACATATTTTTCTTCTAATTGATTTTTTTGATTTATGTAATCGGCTTCACTATACTCACAAATCAATGTGTCGGAATATTTATCAAAGAAAATCATACCTATTGAGAAGTAGTCGTAATATTCGATGTTTTCAGGTTGTCCGATTTCTGAAAGAGTCGGCATATTATTTGATATATCAGTATAGTTTTCAGCAACATCAGTATTTTTATAGCAGACAAGTCTTTCAAAATGACCAAATGTAAATATACTCAAGAAAATAATTGCAAAAGTAATGGTTAATGTGATATTCAATACTATTTTTATCCACATTCTTAATTTAGAAAAATTCACAATTAACATCAATAATATTAAACATATTGGAATTATTACATAATTTATGGCAAAACAAAAAGTAAAGATTTCTCCTGAAAAAAGTAGTAATATTCCAAGTGCGATTACTGCTAATGGTAAGAGGCTTGATATAACAAAAGGAACTATGCGTTGTTTTACAGTATTATTGTTTATATTCATATAACTTGCCCTCTGTGTCATTAATTAAATTCTTTGTTTATATTTAGTATAGCACAAATAAAATGATTGAGCAAATAACAAACCACCACTTGATTTTCATCAAATGGTGGTCAAAAATGGTGGAGATGAGGAGAATCGAACTCCTGTCCGAGAATCTCGCCCCAGGGCTTTCTCCGAGTGCAGTTATTGTATTGAAGTTCCCTTTATCGTGCGCTCAATAACAAGCTCACGATATCAGTAGTCTCTGATGTGTGACGACCGCCGAGACACTCGGTCGTTCACATTAACCACTAATCGACGCCATACCCAAAGCCGTGGTGCTCAATGGGTTGACGAGCTGCATTAAGCAGCTAAAGCAACTTTATTGTTGTTGTTTATTTTTAAGTTTGAAGCTTTTAAAGTGGTGCCTCACCACTACTCGCTTACCAAGGTTTGTGGTCCCCGTCGAAACCTTTACATCCCCGTGTTTAATAATGTTGCTTTTCTTTGAGTGCTCGCTCTATGTCACGCTTTGCGGCTTTTTTAGCCATATCGTCACGCTTGTCATAGAGCTTCTTGCCCTTGCACAGTCCAAGCTCTACCTTTACTTTGCTGTCCTTAAAATACAGCGACAGTGGTATCAGTGAGTAGCCGTCCTGCTTGATAAGTCCGAACAGCTTGTTGATTTCACGCTTGTGCATCAGTAGCTTGCGGACTCGTAGTGGGTCTTTGTTAAATATATTGCCACGCTCATAAGGACTTATGTGCATAGCATTGACAAAAATCTCACCACCTACTATGTTGCACCAGCAGTCCTTTAGGTTGACTCTGCCTTGTCTTAGTGACTTGACCTCGGTGCCACACAGCTCTATACCTGCCTCGTACTTTTCTTCTACAAAGTAGTCGTGGTGGGCTTTTTTGTTTTGGGCTATTATCTTTATGCTTTCTTTGCTCACAGTTCATTCCTGCCTTCCAGAGCACGACTTAGGGTGACTTCGTCAGCATATTCGAGGTCTGAGCCTACCGGCACGCCATACGCAAGTCTTGTGACTTTGATACCCATAGGCTTGAGCAGTCTGCTGATATACATAGCAGTAGCCTCGCCCTCGACTGTTGGGTTAGTAGCCATAATAACCTCTGTGACCTCTGTGTTGTTGAGCCTTTGTAGTAGCTGCTTGATGTACAGCTGGTCAGGACCTATGCCGTTTAGAGGGGAGATAGCCCCATGAAGCACATGGTAGGTGCCGTCATATTCGTGAGTGTTCTCTATAGCCATAGCATCTCTGGGTGTTTCTACTACGCAGATAACAGAGGTGTTTCTTGTGTGACTACTGCAGACAGGGCACTTGTCATCTTCTGAGAAGTTACAGCACACCTGACAGTAGCGGATTTTCTCGTGAGCATCTATGATAGCGTCTGAGAAATCCTTTGCTTCTGTTTTTGACATATTGAGTACAAAATATGCAAGTCGCTGAGCAGTTTTGTTGCCGATACCGGGAAGTCTCTCAAACTGCTCAATAAGCTTTTGTAGAGGAATTACGTTATACGCTGCCATCAGAACAGACCGCCCATAGCGCCTAAGTTAAGGCCACCTGAGATTTTGCCTATGGTTTCTTCTTTGTCTGCATTTGCGCTACGCAATGCCTCGTTGACTGCTGCCATAACGAGATCTGATAGCATCTCTACGTCATCGGGGTCTACAACATCAGGCTCGATGTCTATAGACTTTACTTCCATTTCACCTGTTACGGTAACTTTTACAGCACCGCCACCTGATGTAGCTGTGTACTCTTTAGCGTTTAGTTCTTCTGTAGCCAAAGCCATATCGTCCTGCATCTTCTGAGCCTGACGAGCTAATTGCTGTAGGTTGTTAGAGCCGTAGCCCTGTGGTAATCTTGCTTTCATAATCTATATGTCCTTTCTTATTCTTCTGAAACATTAATGCCCGAGTCCTTGAGATTTTTGATAAAGTTTTCGAGCACATCGTCTTTCTTTTTCTGAGTTTGAGGCTGTTTGTACGGACCTAACTTGTAGGTTTTGCCTGTTATCTCACACACAGCCTTGCGGATATTATCACGCTGTGATGACTGCTTGAGTAGCTGGAAGGCAATCTCGTTTTGAGCATCTATGAGCAGGTAGTCACCGCTTACATAAGCCTGTGAGTCTTCAAATGCCGCAGAGATAGCACGAGAGTACTGCTTCATATTGCTGATGACCTCAGGCCATTCACGCATAGGTGTAGCGTTGGTGTATACGTCATCGAGCGACACGGCCTGCTTTGTAGGGGCAGGGGAGTCGTCTTCGGCTTTAGCAGTAAGGGTGTCATCGAGAGACTTGCTGTTTTGATTGTCGCTTTCTGCTTTTGCCACCTGCTGTGATACAGGAGTATCTTCTTGTACTGTGCCGTATTCAAAAGACTTTTGTGTGTCTTGTGCTGTATCTTCTGCTTTTATCTCATCAGAAGTTTTTGAGTCTTCTTTGACTTCTTCTTGCTCTGTAGGACTTTGTGCAGAGACCTGTACTGTCTTAGCAGTTGTTGCATCTTCTATTGTAGGAGTTTCTGCGATTTTTTGAGAGACAGTACCGCCTACTGATAGAGTTTTTATAGCTTTTTCGAGTGCAGTAACTCGAGAGGTCAGCGCCTCGTAAGTAGCATCGAGCTCAGGTGATGATAGCTTGACTATAGCCATCTCGAGCTCTGTGCGGTTGCTTACGCCTTTGCCCATACGCTCAAAGCTGCGTGACAGTACATCCATATAGTATATGATGTCAGCAAGCGAGAGAAAGTCGCATTGTGACTGAGCTGCCTCAAACTCTCTGTCAGATAGTGGCAGTATATCACGAGGGTTGTTGACTGTCTTTATCATCATCAGCGAGCGAAAATGTGAGATAAGCTCGTCTGTAAGTCGTGGGATATCCTTTGACTCAGAGTATAGTCTGTCGATAATAGACAGAGCTTTTGCGGGATTTTTGTTAATAGTGCAGTTGCACAGCTCAAAGAGGTAGCTCTTGCTCGCAAGTCCTGCAGCGGCACGGACTATCTGAGCATCTACATTACCCTGTGATATGCCGATACATCTGTCAAGCAGAGAGATAGCGTCACGCATAGCACCGTCAGCAATAACAGCGATGAGGCTTGCAGCCTCGTCTGTGAGTGTTATGCTTTCTTTGTTTGCGATTATCTGTAGTCTGTATGCTATATCCTTTGGGGCAATTCTGTGAAAATCAAATCTCTGGCATCGTGAAACAATAGTTGATGGTAGCTTGTGTACCTCGGTAGTAGCCAAGATGAAAATAACGTGCTTTGGTGGTTCTTCGAGTGTTTTGAGCAGAGCGTTGAACGCCTCTGTTGTCAGCATATGCACCTCGTCTATGATGTAGACACGGTACTTTGCCTTAGCAGGAGTGAAGGCAACCTCGTCTATTATGTCACGGATATTGTCAATCTTGCGGTTGGACGCAGCGTCCATCTCTACAACATCCAGAATCTCGCCACTGTCAATACCACGGCAGTTCTCGCACTCGCCACAAGGGTCAGAGTCTGTCAGATTCAGGCAGTTGACGGCTTTGGACAGAATCTTAGCACAGGTGGTTTTGCCTGTACCACGAGAGCCTGTAAACAGGTATGCGTGGTTTATTCTGCCTGATTTTAATTCATTTTTCAGAGTAGTGGTGACTTGTGGCTGTCCAACGACATCCTCAAACACCATAGGTCTGTACTTGCGGTATAGAACCTGATACATAATCTCACTCCTAAAAACTTAAATTCAAAAAAAGCAAGCCGTAGCCTATGTCGGCTGTTTGCATAAATAAGTGAACAACAGACTTACTGTATCGCATCACAAAATCTGCTTAATGCTGCTCGGTTCCCCGCCTGACATGGTTCACAGCTCATAATCGTACAGGGCCTGTTGCTCGCTTATTTACACAAATTATAGTACGGCTTGCGTTACACTAAATTATATCATACTGAAATGTCAAAATCAATAGTATTTTTATGCTATTGAACACATGCAAAAAGTGTGCTAAAATGAGCGTTGCGAGGTGATTTTTATGACTCAAAAAGACAGAATGTTACAGGGCTTACCATATAAATCAAACGAAGATGGACTATTCGAAGAACGACAGCGTGCAAAGGTCTTGTGTCACAAGATAAACACCTGCGAACCTCTTGATGTTAAAAAGCGAGAGGAGTACCTCAGAGAATTGTTGGGTAGCACAACCGACAGTTTTTATATAGAGCCACCATTTCGTTGTGATTACGGATATAATATCACTATCGGCGATAACTTTTACTCTAACTATAATTTGATTGTTCTTGACTGCGCAAAGGTGACAATCGGCAAAAATGCTATGTTTGGACCTAATGTGTGTATCACTACCGCAGGACATCCTATACACCCACTATCTCGCACTAAGGCGTACTACGAGTACGCTATGCCTATAACCATTGGCGATAATGTGTGGGTGGGAGCTAATGTCGTGATTAACCCCGGTGTTACAATAGGCGACAACTGTGTCATCGGCTCGGGCAGTGTTGTAACTAAGGACATAAGAAGTAATACTATAGCGGTGGGTAATCCTTGCAGGGTTCTCAGAGATATTACAGATGAAGATAGAGACTATTTCTACAAGGACAGAAAGTTTGATGTAACAGATTATTGATATAAAAAGCAGCAGAGCATAAATCTCTGCTGCTTTTATTATTTCTTTAGTAGTTTCGCTGAGTTTAGCACACACAGTATGCTCACACCTGTGTCGGCAATTACTGCAAGCCACATAGGCGCTATACCAATAGCGCCAAGTGCTATGATTACAGCCTTGACAATGAGTGAAAAAATTATGTTTGCTTTTACTGTTGAGATAACCCTGCGACTTATTCTGATAGCATCGCAGATAGGGGATAGTGAGTCAGAGCTCAGCACTACATCGGCAGACTCTATAGCCAAGTCAGACCCAAGTCCCATAGCGACACCGACATCTGCCTGTGCCATGGTTGGTGCATCATTGATGCCGTCACCGATATACATACAGATGTTCTGGTCGTCTTGTAGCTGTTTCATTATCTTCAGCTTATCCTGTGGCAGTAGCTTTGAGTAGCATAAGTCAAGCTCTAAGCTTATTGCTATATTTTCTGCTACGGTTTTGTTATCACCTGTGAGCATAACGAGCTTGTTGATGTTTAAGTTTCTGAGCTTTTTCAGTACAGAATCAGACTCTGGTCTTATAGTATCCTCAACAGTGATTGTACCTATGAGCTGCGAGTTTTTATACACACAGATGTCGCCTGTATCTTTTGAGAAATCACCGCAACTGTAGGTGAAGTCAGCATCTCTTGCTGTTACTCCAAAGCCTGCTTTTTCTTTGTAATCTGACAGCTTCAGAGGGGTGATGCCCCGTTTTGATGCTATGTTTTTGATAGCTTTTGCTATCGGATGCTCTGATACTATCTCAGCAGAGTACGCTATGCGTAGTACCTCTTCTTCGCTGTAGTTAGCTGTAGGGCTGATTTTAGTAACAGACATCATACCTGTGGTCAGAGTACCTGTTTTGTCAAAGGCACAGCAGTTTACACGGCTGAGTGTTTCGATAAATTTCGAGCCCTTTATAAGAACACCGTGTGTAGAGGCTGAGCCTATACCTGAGAAGAACGCAAGCGGTACAGAGATGACTATAGCACATGGGCATGATGACACAAGACACACGAGTGAGCGATATATCCATATAGAGAAATCACCACTTATTATGCCCGGTACAATAGCTATGAGCAAAGACAAAATTATGATGACAGGGGTGTAAACCTTGGCAAAGCGTGATATAAATTTCTCTGAGTCACCTTTGTTTTTAGTTGATTCTTCTATCAGCTTGAGTATTCTTGTAGCGGTGCTGTCAGATAGCTCTTTGGTTGTCACGGCTTCTACCATATGCTCTTGGTTTATCATACCGCTTAGAAGCTCAATGCTGTTTTGTGCATACATTGGTATACTCTCGCCTGTGAGCGCACAGGTGTCAAAGTACGACTCGCCCTGTGTGACGATGCAGTCAAGTGGTACACGGCTGTATGGCTTTATGATTATGGTAGAGCCTACCTGAACATTTTCTGCGGGTATGTCTATCATATTGCCGTCTTTGTCGTATACTGTAGCGGTGTCTGCCTGAATACTCGAGAGTGCTGATATGTCACGTCGTGACTTGTTGACAGCCATATCCTCAAGCATCTCGCCGAGTGCAAACAGTACTGTGACAGCGCACGCCTCAACAAACTCACCCAGTATCATAGTGGCAATTACTGCAATAGTCAGCAAAGTGCTCTCGTCAATATCAAGCTTGAATATAGACCTAATACCCTTCAAAAACACCCTGTAGCCCGAAAGCGCGGTAGCAATTATTGATAGGATAATCACAGGTATATATGCTGTGTCAAAAAGGTGCAGAACAAAGGCTGTAGTAAACATAGCAATTGATATGTACAAAGGCAGGTTGTGCTTGCTTTGGTTTTTGATTTCTGTATCGCTTTCTGTGATTACATTGACACCGTCTTCGATACTGTCGACTATCTGCTGAATCTCATCTTTTGGGTTTGATATGCGAGTATTTAGTGTCAGCTTTTTTGTTGCAAAGTTAAATGATACATCAAAAAATCTATTATCGTTTGTTATTTTTTCTTCAATTTTTGATGCACAATGGGCACAGTTAAGCCCGTCCAAAATGAATGTGTGTTTCATAATTACTCCGATATATGTTCAAGCCCCATCTCAAATATTTTTTTGATGTGGTCGTCTGCAAGAGTGTAAAAGCTCTGCTTGCCGTCTCTGCGGACTTTGACTAAATTTTCTCTGCGCAGGATGCGTAGCTGATGGGATATGGTGGACTGTTCCATATTAAGTATCTCAGCGATACAGCATACCGACAATTCCTGCTCAAACAATGCGCACATAATGCGTATGCGTGTAGAATCTGAGAAAACCTTGAAGAAATCTGCAAGGTCAAGCATAGTGTCCATTTGGGGCATTGCAGCCTGTGTTTTGCTGACAATTTTGTCGTGATTTTTGTGTGACATTTGTAGTCTCCTTAAATAATACAAAGCTTTAATTTAACTTATGAACATATGAACAACTATTCATATGTATTATTATAATACAACTTATGTAATGGAATGTCAAGTTCTTATGATGCAAGCTTGACGAATATGTGTTGTGATGAGCGATTTATAAATTTGCATAGAGTTTGTGTCAAAATAACTGTAACCAATACTAAAAATCAATACACACATTCGGTGTTGACAATATATGTATTGTGAATATATAATATATACATAGAGGATGGGATACAATGAAGAGAATTAGAAATTTGATTTTAATGATAATTGTACTTTTAAGTGTTTTTAGCGGTTCGATAACTACTTATGCGAACTCAAATAGTAGATACTATTTTTTTGTGCCAGATGGTAAGAGCGGAGAGCTTTCTGATGAGGGTGAGTACATCCCTTCTTGGTTTGATTCAGGCGAAGATATACTGGTATCATTAGATATCTTAAATAATTCGTGTTTTGTCACAGCTAATAAGGCTGATGAAGAAAACATATATTATGTAGATGTTGACAATAATGTTGATTCTATTTTTTGGAGCAATGGCGAGAGTTACACGTCTAAGTCTATAAATATTGGTCTGCAATATTATGATATTGGTGAAAGTAAATATTATCCTGATGGATTAGAGAGCTTTAACAATATGATTTATGTATGTGATCCTGATATTAATGTATTTACCCCGATAGGTATAGAGCATCAGGTTTATGCAGGTGAGTGGTATTTTTATTATGGGAATGGTTGCTATGGGGTTAAAAATAGTGAATCACAGCTTGATTGTCTTAGAGATGACCATAATCATATTGTTCGTGGTGATGTCGATTTAGATGGTGATATTACAATATATGATGCAACTTATATTCAGCGAAGTTTAGCCAAGTTAGAACAATTAGAAGAAACGCAGAATCAGGTAGCAGATGCAGATAGCGATGGTTTGGTTTCTGTTTTGGATGCTACCCAGATACAGCGTTTATTAGCAAAACTTATTGATAATTTTTAATGTTATATAAATATAAGTGACCGAGTAAAATTATTCGGTCACTTTTCTTATTATATAAAAACACCACCCGCCATATGTTGCAGGTGGTGTTTTAATTTATTGCTTAGTTATCAGTTCCAGTTGAGTGTGTCCTGATATACGTTGATATAGTCCTGAGCACTGCGTTCCCAGCTGTTGTCGCTCATCATAGCACGCCACATCAGCTGGTGCCACCCCTCGTTGTCATAGATACCGGAAAGTGCACGCTTGACTGCATTGCACATATCTGTGATGTCGTAGTTCTTGAAGGTGAAGCCGTTGCCATAGTTATCGTAGCTGTCAAATACAGAGTCTTTGAGTCCGCCTACTTCTCGAACTACTGGGATAGTACCGTATCTGAGTGCTATCATCTGTGCAAGTCCGCAAGGCTCTTGTTTGCTTGGCATAAGGAAAATATCAGCGCCTGAGTAAATCTTGCGTGCAAGCTCCGGCACAAAGCCCTGACAGAAGCATAGTCTGCCCGGATACTTCCACTGCATATCTCTGAAGAACTGCTCGTACTCCTCGTCACCTGAGCCTAAGATTACAAACTGCATTTTCTGAGTGTTCATCAAATCTTCGAGTCCGCCACGCACAAGGTCAAGTCCCTTGTGAGATACAAGTCGTGTGACCATACCTACTATTGGTACATCCCACGCCTGCTCAAGACCGAGTCGTTCCTGAAGTCTGCGTTTACATTCGCCCTTGCCACCCATATCTTCTTTTGTATAGTTACAGTAGAGCTGATAGTCTGTAGCCGGGTCGTATGATGCAAGGTCGATACCGTTTAAGATACCGCACAGCTTGTAGTGGTTGCGTATGAGTGAGTGGTGCAGACCGTGGCTGTACCATGGGTCCTTGATTTCAGCGGCATAGCTTGGGGATACTGTGGTGACTCTTGTTGAACACTCGATAGCACCCTTGACCATGTTGAGCTTGCCGTCCATCTCGAGAATCTTCTGCTCAGACTCAGGGATACCCACGCACTCGGTGTTGACATCCCAGCCGTACTTGCCCTGATACTGAATGTTGTGGATAGTAAACACGCTCTTGATGTTGTAGTACCATGGGTTCTTTGAGTAGAACAGATAGTAGTATACAGGTACTAACGCTGTTTGCCAGTCATTAGTATGGATTATATCCGGATGAAAGTCGATGTATGGCAACATCTCAAGTATAGCTCTTGAGAAGAACGCAAATCTCTCTGCATCATCATAGAAGCCGTACAGAGCGTCACGCTTGAAGTAGTATTCGTTGTCAATAAAGTAGTATGTGCAGTCGTTCCATCTTGCCCAGAAAAGTCCGCAGTACTGATGGCGCCATGATACAGGAACAGTAAAATTAGTGATGAAGTTCATCTGATTTTTGAGCTCCTGTGGGATAGTGCCGTACAGAGGCATAACTATTCTGCAGTCCTGACCCTTTCTGCATAGGGTATGGGGCAGAGAGCCTGCTACATCAGCAAGTCCGCCACTACCTGCAAAAGGGTTGGCCTCACTTGCACAGTAAAGAATTTTCATATTTATTCCTCCAATATTGTTCTTAGATAACAGTACGCTTTGCTACATACATAGGATAGGAGTCTGTGCCCATTATGGTCTTATCAGCGCTGACGGTCACGTCCTTATCAACTATGATGTGGCTGAGATTTGCATTGTCACCGATAATAGAGTCCTGCATGATAATACAGTTTTTGACTACTGTGTTCTTGCCGATATATACACCTTTTGAAATGATGGAGTTCTCGACAGTACCCTCGATAACACAGCCCTGAGCTATCAGCGAGCCCTTGACAGAGGAGTCAAGTCCGTATTTGCTTGGGATGTCATCACGCACCTTGGTATAGATAGGGCGCTTAGGGTCAAACAGCTGAGCTCTAATGTCCTTGTCCATCAGCTCCATAGATGCCTTGTAGTAGCCTTTCATTGAGGTGATAAGTGCACAGTAGCTCTTGTTCTCATATGCATATACTTTGAGGGTGCTTATGTTAGGCTGTACAAAGTCTTTGATAAAGTCTGTCTTGTTCTCGGCTACCATCTCACGAATTACTCTCATCAGTATATCTTTACGAATGAGCATGGTGCCCGGAGTGATGTGACTGCTCTCTTTGTCAAACTCTGCAAGCTTTACCTTTGTGACTCTGTTATCATCATCAAAGTTTAGTGCTATAGCGTTGTCCATATCGCCGTCACATTCGATTTTGTCAGAGTAGATGTAGGTGATGTCAGCATCGTTTTGCTCGTGAAACTCAAGTACTTTTGAGTAGTTGATGTTAGTAACACAGCCAGCCTGTGCCAGCAGTACATACTCTTGCTCGCCGTGCTCAATAAAGCCGTGCAGGTTATACAGAGTCTCTACCATAGAGTCAAAGCTGTGCTCTTTGTATGGAGGCAGTACTGTCAGACCACCACGTCTGCGTGCCAAGTCCCACGCACTACCTGAACCCAAGTGGTCCATAAGTGAGAGGAAGTTGCTCTTTGTGATGATACCTACGTTGTTGATACCTGAGTTTGACATATTGGAAAGCGGAAAATCTATGAGTCGGTATTTGCCTCCAAACGGCACACTACCCATAGTTCTGCTTGATGTAAGCTCAGGACAACCGCTCTCAAATTTATTAGCAAAGATAATTCCTAAAATTCTGTTAGTTGACATAGATTACACCTCCACATCATGGTCTATCATAGCCTTTGGCTCTATCACCACATTGTCGGCTATCTTCAGGCCGTCACCGATAACAGTGATGCCCCAGTCGTCACGATTATCCATATCGGCTGGGTTTTTGCCGATGACTGCGTTTTTGCCGATAACTGTGTTTTCGGATACGATAGAGAACTGAATGTTGGCGCCTTCTTCTACAGTGGCACCCGGCATAATGATAGATGAGTTGATAGTAGCGCCCTTGCCAATAGTGACACCGGGGAAGAGAATAGAGAACTCGAGTGTGCCATCTATATAGCAACCGTCAGAAATCATAGAGTTCTGAATCTGAGCATTCTCGCCAACATAGTGTGGTGGCATCATAGGGTTTCTTGAGTAGACGTGCTTTAAGTCAAGTGTGACCTTAGGGTCTAACAGGTCCATATTGGCTTCCCACAGACTGTCGATAGTACCGACATCCTTCCAGTAGCCCTCAAACGGATATGCTACCATCTTCTCTCCTGCGTTTAGCATAGCAGGCAGTACGTCTTTACCAAAGTCGTGCGAAGATGTGTCGTTCTTAGCATCTTCTATGAGATACTTCTTTATCTTCTGCCAAGTGAATATATAGATACCCATAGATGCATTGGTGCTCTTAGGGTGTTCCGGCTTTTCGTCGAATTCGTAGATAGTGCCGTCCTCATAGGTGTTGAGTATACCAAAGCGTGATGCTTCCTCCAGCGGTACATCGATAACCGCAATAGTGCAGGCAGCGTCCTTTTTCTTGTGGTATCTGAGCATATCTGCGTAGTTCATCTTGTAGATATGGTCACCTGAGAGAACAACGATGTATTCAGGGTCGTATCTGTCACAGAAATCTATGTTCTGATATATTGCGTTAGCAGTACCCGAGTACCAGTCTGAGCCTTCCTTTGATTCGTAAGGGCTAAGGCAGGTGACACCACAGCTGATGCCGTCCAAGTCCCATGGATGACCGTTGCCGACATATTCATTTAATACAAGTGGCTGATACTGAGTCAGAACACCTACTGCGTCTATACCTGAGTTAGTACAGTTGGATAGTGGAAAGTCGATGATTCTGTACTTGCCTCCGAATGGTACAGCAGGCTTAGCGAGCTTTTTGGTCAGCACGCCTAATCTCGAGCCCTGTCCGCCTGCAAGTAGCATAGCAACGACTTCTTTTTTTGGTCGCATATTAAACCTCCGATTCTTTAAATCGGGCAGGGCTTAGTAGCCCCGCCCTTGTTTAGTAGGTTAATTAATTATTTGTCTGCTTTTTTAGTTTCTGCTTTTTTAGCAGGCGCTTTCTTTGCAGCAGGCTTTGCCTTAGCTTCTGTTTTTGGCTCTGCCTTTTTAGCAGGAGCTTTTTTTGCAGCAGGCTTTGCTTTTACTTCTGCTTTTGGCTCTGCCTTTTTAGCAGGAGCTTTTTTTACAGCAGGCTTTGCAGGTTCTGCTTTAGGTTCTACTTTAGGCTCAGTTTTAGCTTTAGCCTCTGCTTCTTCTTTTGCTTTCTTAGCGGCAGCTCGTCTTTCTCTTGCTTTCTTAGCACGCTCTGCTGCTTTTCTCTTCTTTTCTTCTTCCTCTTTGATTCTTGGGTTCTCTCTCTTTTCAACGCACTTGAGATAGATAGCGCTCATAGGAGGAAGGTTGAGCTTGAGTGACTGCTCGTGACCGTGCATAGCCTCGCCGTCAGAGAGAATCTCGTGACCGTTAGTTGTGCCAAAACCGCCGTACTTTGCATCGTCAGAGTTGAATACCTCAGAGTAAATACCGTAGTCAGGCACACCAATAAAGTAGCCCTCTCTGTACATAGGCTGGAAGTTACATACTACAATAACATTGTCGCCGTTTTTGTCGATTCTTCTGAAAGCTATGACGCTTTGCTGATAGTCATCGTGATGAATCCAGTTGAAGCCTTCCCAAGAGAAATCAACCTGATGCATACATGGGTTTTCAAGATAGAACTGGTTTAATTCTTTGAAGAAGGTGTTTAACTGCTGGTGCTTTTCAAATTCGAGCAAGCCCCACTGTAGCTCTTCTGTAGAGTTCCACTCGTCAAACTGACCGAGCTCTGCACCCATGAAGGTGGGCTTCTTGCCCGGGTGAGCCATCATGTATGACATGAACACTCTGACACCTGAGAACTTCATATAGTAGTCACCCGGCATCTTGTTAATCAGCGAGCCCTTGCCATAAACTACCTCATCGTGAGAGATAGGCAGCATAAAGTGCTCAGAGAACGCATACAGGAAGCTGAAGGTGATGTTATCGTGGTGATAAGGTCTCCACAATGGGTCAAGTGACATATATGAGAGCATATCGTTCATCCAGCCCATGTTCCATTTGTAGTCAAAGCCAAGACCACCGTCATATACAGGCTTTGATACCATTGGCCATGATGTAGATTCCTCAGCAATCATAATAACCTGTGGGTGATGCAGATGCACTGCTGTGTTGAGTCTCTTCAGAAACTCAACAGCTTCTAAGTGCTCGTGACCGCCAAAGCAGTTAGCAACCCACTCGCCGTCCTTGCGGTTATAGTCGAGGTACAGCATAGATGCAACAGCGTCTACACGGATACCGTCAATGTGATATTTGTCAAGCCAGAACATAGCACTTGATACAAGGAAGGAGATAACCTCGTATCTTGCATAGTCGAATACATATGTACCCCACTCTTTGTGCTCGCCCTTGCGAGAGTCTTCGTATTCGTAGCAATGTATGCCATCAAAACGACCCAAGCCGTGAGCGTCCTTAGGGAAGTGAGCAGGTACCCAGTCCAAAATTACACCGATGCCGTTTTGGTGACAGCGGTCAACAAAATTCATAAACTGGTCAGGGTTGCCATAGCGTGATGTAGGAGCATAGTAGCCTGTTACCTGATAACCCCATGAGCCGTCAAACGGATACTCTGTCATAGGCATAAACTCAATGTGGGTGTAGCCCATATCCTTGACATAAGGGATAAGCTCGTCAGCAAGCTTCTCATAAGAGAAGAAGTTGCCGTCCATGTATTTTCTCCAAGAGCCTGCGTGTACCTCGTATACGTTAAGAGGCTCGTCAAAGTGGTTCTTGTTTGCTTTGTCATTTAGGTAGTCTGAGTCATTCCACTGATATTTGTCTATATCATATACGACAGACGCATTGTCAGGTCTTGTCTGTGTGTGGAAGGCATAAGGGTCTGATTTGAGTAGCTTCTCAAACCAAGGTGTCTCTACGCAGTATTTGTACACCTCAAACTCATAGAGTCCCTCGATAAACAACTCCCAAACGCCACCGTCACTAATCTTGTACATATAGTTGGCGGTCTTGTCCCAGTTGTTAAAGTTACCTACAACCGAAACAGTCAGAGCATTAGGTGCCCATACTCTGAACACTACGCCATCCTTGCCGTCCCAGTTTGTTTTGTGAGCGCCCAAAAAGTCGTACGCTCTTACGGCGTCACCGCCGTGAAACAGATCAAGAGCTGATCTCTCATCATTAAGCTGATAATTCATACACGATTCTCCTTGAATTTATTAGTTTAATAATATAAAAATACATTATACAACAAGAATATAATATCACTTTTTTAGTACAAATTCAAGCAAAACTGCGAATTTGATTACAAAGTTTTAGTGCATTTTTTATAAAAATTGTCAAAATCATTGGCAAATTATACAACTGTATCTTGAATTTTCATTATATCTAAACAAAAATTATTAACACTATGTTTTGGGGTGTGTCAATAGTAATGAAAAAATATATTTTAAAATAATTCGAAATTGTAATTATTTTTTCTCAATAGTAACGGTATTTTACCTTGACTTTTTTACATCTATATATTAGAATTAGTGTGAGCATATAGGGTATGCTCGGAGCATTTTGTCAATTGGACAGTGTTCCTATTCGCTTATTGGACTCTTTAAAGAGCCGTTATTCATAGATATTTTATATATATCATCTTTTATATTTTTGGTTGCCACGAACGGTGGTACTACTGGGATAGAGATAAATTGAATATCTTATATTAACGGCACCCATGAGTTGAGTTTGATTAGTTATTAAACTAACAAAATCAAGGAGGTGTCAAATCAAATGGACTTATGGTTAAGTATTGTGCTTGTTGCAGCTGCTGCAGTAGTGGGCATCATAGTAGGTGCTATCGTTGGTTCTGCGTATCGCAAGAAGGTCGCAGAGGCTGAAATCGGCAGTGCAGAGCAGGAGGCTAAGCGTATCGTCTCAGAGGCGGTAAAAACAGCTGAAGCCAAGAAGAAGGAAGCTATCCTTGAGGGCAAGGACGAGGTTCATCGCCTGAGAAATGAGTCAGAGCGTGAGCTGTCAGACAGACGCAAGGAGGTTCAGCGTCAGGAGAGACGCATCCAGCAAAAAGAAGAAACCCTTGACAAGAAGATAGACAATATCGAGTTAAAGGAAGAAAAAGTAGCTAAGAAAATGAAGGAAGCCGAGGCTAAACTTGCTGAGGTTGAAACCATCAAGAAAAGTCAGTTTGAAATGCTCGAGAGGATTTCGGGCTTCACGGTAGAGCAGGCTAAGGCACACTTGTTGTCTTCGCTCGAGAGTGAGCTCTCACACGAGAAATCTCTCAAGATTATGGAGTATGAGCAGCAGCTCAAGGATGAGAGCGAGAAGATTGGTCGCAATATCATCTCTTTGGCTATTCAGCGACTGGCTGCTGATCAGGTGGCTGAGGCTACAGTATCTGTAGTGCCGCTTCCAAATGACGAGATGAAGGGTCGTATCATCGGTAGAGAGGGTCGTAACATCCGCACTATCGAGACACTCACAGGTGTTGACCTTATTATTGACGACACACCTGAGGCTATCACATTGAGCTCATTTGAGCCTGTAAGACGAGAGATAGCAAGACTCTCACTCGAGAAGCTTATCTCTGACGGACGTATCCATCCTGCAAGAGTCGAAGAGATGGTAGAGAAGTCAAGAAGAGAGGTAGAGGCTACCATCAAGCGTGAGGGTGAGCGTGCTGTACTCGAAGCAGGCGTTAACGGTGTACATCCTGAGCTTGTTAAGCTTTTGGGTAGACTCAAATACCGTACAAGTTACGGACAGAATGTGCTCAATCATTCACTTGAGGTTGCATATTTGTCAGGCATCATAGCATCAGAGCTGGGTATGGACCCAACAGTTGCTAAGCGTGCAGGACTTTTACATGATATAGGCAAGGCTCTTGATCACGAGATCGAGGGTAGCCACATTGAGATTGGTGTTGATATGGCTCGCAAGTATAAAGAGAGCGATGCTGTTATCCACGCTATCCACGCTCACCACGGCGATGTTGAGGCTAAGACAGTAGTTGCTTGTATTGTACAGGCAGCAGATGCTATCTCTGCAGCTCGTCCGGGAGCAAGACGAGAGAATCTCGAAAACTACATCAAGCGTCTGCAAAAGCTCGAGGAGGTTGCATCATCATTTACAGGTGTTGACACATCCTTTGCTATTCAGGCAGGTAGAGAGATTCGTATAATGGTTAAACCTGAGGTTGTCACAGACGACAGTATGGCATCTCTTGCAAGAGATATCTGCAAGAAGATTGAGGAGGATCTTGAGTATCCGGGTCAGATCAAGGTTAACATTATCCGTGAGAGCAGAGCAGTAGACTTTGCAAAATAATAGTCAATAACTAAAGCCACGCGGGTTTTCTGCGTGGCTTTTTCTTCTGTGTTAGATGTCCCACTTGGGTATATACTTAGTAGATGCAGAGCTTAGCTCCTGAGCAAATCCATCAAGTCCTGTATCTAACATATATTGGAGCACTTTGTTGTACTCTCTTTGGGTGATTTTTCTGTTGATTTTCGGATAATTTTCAGCCTTGCCGTACGGAGTGTATTGCCCCATAAGGCTTACGAGTGTTTGAGTGCCAAACTGCTCTTTGATTATGTCTAAAACACCGATGCTGTTCTTGGTGTGAGATGGCAGTACAAGATGGCGTATGATTACACCGCTTTGAATAATTCCTCTGTCATTAAACACAGGAGAACCTGTTTGACTGAGCATCTCGTTAATAGCTGATGTTGCTACCTGTGTGTAGTTATTTACACCTGAGTAGCAAAGCGACAGCGAGTCATCGCTGTACTTAAAGTCAGGCAGATATACATCGATATAGCCCTTTAACATCTCAAGCGTTTGTGTGTTCTCATAGCCTGAGCTGTTATAAATAATCGGCACCTTTGGTCTGTATATATCGAGCGCCTGTATGATTTTGTCGGCATAGTGTGTGGCTGATACAAACTCTATGGTTTCTACACCTGATTTTTCGAGTTCGTAGAGCTTTTCTGAGAGCTCTTTTACCGTTATGTTTTTTCCTTGATTTTTGTGAGAAATTTCATAGTTTTGACAGTATACACACTTAAGCGTACAACCGCTGAAAAAGACAGCACCGCAACCGCTTTTTCCACTTATGCACGGCTCCTCAAATTTATGAGGAGCAACAAGCGCTACTGTGACAGTATCGAGCGCACCGCAAAAGCCCGTTGAATGAATGTCTGTTCTAATAGCATTGCATCTTCTGGGGCATAAATTACATATCATAGAATCACCGCAAATATTCTATCACAAATTATAATGTTTGCAACCCTCAATCTACTTTCAAATCGTATAGATAATCTTCTATAGCTGCTGATAGGTGACAAATATCGAGATTGTTCAGATTGAACTTTTCAACAAGTGCTATAACGTGTGATTTGTTTGTTGAGATGTCTGAAACCGTTCTGATATGTATGCCGTTTTCGAAGGCGATTATTCCATAGGTGTTATACCAGCTATGACTGTTGTAAAATTTCTTTTGCTCGAGTATTTGATATTTTACCATAGTCCCCTCATATTGTGTGATTTTTTGTCACCTGTGATATATTATCACCGTGTATATTTAAAATCAAGGCTTTTGACATAACTGTAAATAAGGTTACAATTAGTATTTTTAATCGACAAAAAAGCTTAGTTATTATTCGACAAAATATTCGGAGTATATTTTTTATACTATCTGACTTGGTTTTTAATATTTAGTGTCTATATTTATTAGTTTTAGTTTTTTGTCATAATAAAATGTGATATGCAAATAAAAATTGCTTGTGTTGAGTTTTTTATTATGTTATGCTTTTTGTGTGATATGAGAAGTGACTCGAAATTTAAGATTTTTTTAAAGGAAACTAATTATGATATATGTAAATGATTTAAGAAAAGAGTTCAAAAAAACTATCAAAGAGCCGGGGCTAAAGGGTAGTGTCAAGGCTCTCTTTAAACCAAACAACGAGATAATCACGGCGGTAGATTCGGTGAGCTTTCATGTGCCAAAGGGCGAGATTTTAGGCTTTATAGGACCTAACGGCGCCGGAAAAAGTACGGTTATCAAGATGCTCACCGGTATTCTGACACCGACCTCGGGCACCTGCGAGATTAACGGATATATTCCTCAGAAGAACCGCAAGAAGTATGTCAAAGAAATAGGAGTAGTTTTTGGTCAGCGTACACAACTGTGGTGGGACTTAGCACTTCGAGAGACCTACTCTGTGTTAAAGGAGATATACGAAGTCCCTGAGAGCGAATATCAAAAAAGAATGGCATTTTTAAACGAGGTGCTCGATCTTGAAAGCTTCATCACCTCACCTGTGCGCACACTATCACTTGGTCAGCGTATGCGTGCAGATATAGCCGCATCGCTACTGCACAACCCCAAGGTACTGTTTCTTGATGAGCCTACTATCGGCCTTGATGTAGTGGTCAAGGATAACATACGCAATGCTATCAAGAAGATAAACGAAGAAGAGGGCACTACGGTAATTCTGACTACACACGACCTTGCAGATATCGAACTGCTGTGCAAGCGTGTTGTTATGATAGACAAGGGCAAGCTGGTGTTTGACGGTCAGCTGTCACAGCTCAAGGAGCGTTATGGTCAGATGCGTCAGCTTCAGTTTGAGCTCAACAATATTGACGATATCGCAAAGCTTGACTATACAGGTGACCTTGATGTAACAGAGGAAGAGGCTGTGATGACTAACGAGGGCGTTGCTGTATCGGTGAGATTCAACTGTGATGTTATCCCTGTAGAGAAGATACTGCAGTATACTCTCTCAAAGGTTCATGTCAAGGACATCAACGTAAAAGACGCCGATATCGAGGAGATTATCCGCAGAGTATACAGACAGGAAGTGAGTATAGATGAGATTTAAGAAATTTATACGCACCTACAAGCCTTTTACTCGTGCGGGTATGCAGGAGGCTGTCGCATACAGAGCTAATTTTTTCTGCTTTCTTATAGGCGAGATAATGTCCTGCTTTATAATGTTCTTTGTATGGAAGGCTGTGTTTCAAAGCTCTGACAGCCAGAGCTTCATGGGCTTTACTATGGAGGATATGGTGGTGTATCTGTTCATCACCTTTTTGACAGGCTATCTGTCGTTTTCTGACGGCACATACAACATCGCTATGGAGATACGTGACGGCTCTATCGCTATGCGTATGATAAAGCCGTGCTCGTTTGAATCGTGCTTTTTGTTTCAGGAGCTCGGCAATAAGATAATCAACGTGCTGTTTATTTTTGCTCCTATTGTTATCGGCACAGAGGCATACAGGTGGTACATAACAGGTGCGTGCCAGTTTGATATAGCGCATTTTCTGCTTTATATAGTCAGCCTTGTGCTTGCGTATATGATATCGTTTTACTTTAATGTCAGCTATGGCTTTATGGCGTTTTATCTCAAGAACCTTTGGGGTGCAGATATACTCAAAGAGGTTATCGTAAACTTTCTCTCAGGTGCGACTATCCCGCTTGCGTTTATGCCTACAGCACTTGCTAATGTGCTCAGCTTTTTGCCGTTTGCATCGCTGTCATACACCCCTGTAATGATATATATGGGTATGTATACAGGCACACAGATAGCAACGAAGATTCTGTTACAGGTGTTCTGGCTTGCGGTTATGATAACAATATCAAAGCTGATATGGAATCACGCAGTCAAGCGTCTGAGCGTACAGGGAGGTTGATGATATGGGACGATTATTTCGACTTCACCGGATTTTTATTGCGCAGTATATGAAGAACCTTATGGAGTATAAGGTTGATTTTCTGACAGGAGCTATCAGCTTTTTGCTTGGACAGATAGTGCAGATTCTGACTATCGGCATTATCTTCTCAAACATTCCCAGCCTTGTTGGTTGGCAGTTTGAGCAGATACTGTTTATCTATGGCTTTTCTCTTATACCAAAGGGTATAGACCACCTGTTCTTTGATAACTTGTGGAGCGTAGGCTACTTCATAGTTCGCAAGGGCGACTTTGACAAGTACCTCACACGACCTATCAATAGCCTGTTCTATGTAATATCTGAGAAGTTCTGCGTAGATGCTTTTGGCGAGCTGTTTATGGGTATTATACTCATCGTGTATTCAGCTATTAAGCTCAGGCTTGCTGTCACCTTTACTATGGTTGTGCTGTTTTTGGTAGCGGTGTTCTTTGCGACCTTTATCTACACAGCTTTGAAGATAGCGACCTCGGCTATAGCGTTTTGGACCAAGGCTTCGGGCCATATAACACATATGGTATATATGACAAACGATTTCTCTAAATACCCTGCAACTATATACAACAAGGTGGTACGTACATTGATTACATATGTAATACCGTTTGCGTTCACTGCGTATTATCCCGCAAGCTATCTTCTGACAGGGGAGAATCCTCTGTTTTGCATAGGTGGTACTGTTGTATCGGCAGTTGTACTTTTTAGTATTTCTATACTTATCTGGAATCAAGGTATCAAGGCGTACGAATCAGCGGGTAGCTGAAAATTTTATCTAAGGTGAGCATATGAAGAATCCTTTTTTCTCTTTTCTTGAGGACTCAAAAAAAGAATATCTGTCATCCGTGTGCTCGCTTAACAAGGCGGTTGTCGCACAGCTTCCGATACGTGGCATAGATGACTCTATACAGGGCAAGACCTTCAAGGACATCTTCTCTACAAAGCTTGTTGTAGACGAGATAAAAAAGTTATCAAGAGCGTACGGGGTTGACATTTCAGCATACGATGAGAGCGCTCTGCCAAAAATGCTCGATGATGCACTTGTTAGTGATGATATAAAGCTTCGACAGATGGCATCACGAGTTGCGCTGAAATTTGGCAACCGACTCGGTATGCTACTGCTTACCTTAAGACTCGGCCAAGAGGAGAATCGCTTAGCCCGACCGCAGTGGAATGACAGCCATTGGCAGTATTACAAAGAGCTCAAAAAGATAATCTTTGTCGGTGGGCTTGCATCCGGTATGCTCGGCAGAAAGTTCAAGGAGCGTATACAGTATGTGTTTGATGTATCAGGTGCTAAGCCTTATGACATTATGATTTTTGACAATGCCACATACATTGGCGCTATGGGTTGTGCCCAACACCTGATGAATGATGATACAAGCTCACTTGTGCTCGACTTCGGACACACTAACATCAAGCGCTGTGTTATCAAGAAGTCAAAGGGTCAGATATCCGAGTTTATTCCGCTTGACAGCAAGCGCTCACGCTATATGCACTCTGTGTATGAGCAGGGTGAGGATGTGTGGAACACCGCACTTGAGCTTCACAAGTATCTTGTCAAAATTATTGTTGACAGCTACAAGACTATGGCTGATGTGTACAGGCTATCGGACGAGATTCTCATAAGCATCGCAAACTACGTGCAGGGTGAGAAGCTCAACTGTGAGCGTGGTGGCTACGCAAAGCTTTGCGAGCTTGGCTCTAACTACACTAAGATATTGACAGAAGATGTATCAAGTCAGCTCAAAAAGAACGTGAGCATCCGTCTTGTTCATGATGGTACTGCTACGGCGCTGTATTTCTCAGAGGTAGACAGCGCAGTGTGCCTGTCACTTGGTACGGGCTTTGGTGTCGGTTTTCCTGATATCAACATTTAGTCAATTTAATAATTTTTATCCGCTGTTTTCTCAAATAGGCGTCAGATGTTTTTTATCACTACATCTTGTGCTTTTTAGATTACGGCGGATTTTTTTGGTATTTATACACAAAATGCTATCTCAAATCTTGTGCAAAAAGTGCCCGAATATTTTTGTGTTTTTTGTTTCATTATTAGAAATAATATGTTATAATGATTAAGACTGAAATAATGCGGTTAATTTTAATGAAAGTGAGGATTTTTTAAATGAAATTACGCAGAATCATTTCATGTTTATTGGTTTTGGTACTTATGGTTTCTACAGTTGCTTTTGCTGCATCTGCTGCTCAGGTAGACATCGCAGAGACCCAGTACTATAACCAGAATTATTTGGAGGACATCGCAGCTAAGGCTAAGAACGTAGACGGACTTGGCGCTACATATACAGAGGCTGCTACTACCTTCAAGGTTTGGGCACCAACTGCTGAGACAGTACTGCTCAAGATGTTCGCTACAGGTACAGATGCAGAGTCAGGCGCTGCAGTTCTTGGTACACACAAGATGACTAAGGACGCAAACACAGGCGTTTGGAGCATCACACTCGATGGCGACCACAAGAATGAATACTATACATATCTTGTTACAGTTGATGGTACAACTAACGAGACACAGGACCCATACGCTATAGCAGTAGGTGCTAACGGCGAGCGTTCAATGGTATGTGACCTTGACTCTACTGACCCTGAGGGCTGGGACGAGGACGAGCACGTACTGTTTGATTCATCAGCAGAGGCTGTTGTATGGGAAGTTCATGTCCGTGACTTTTCTATTTCTGATTCTTCAGGCGTTTCTGATGAATATCAGGGCAAGTACCTCGCATTTACAGAGGGCAACACAACTCTTAACGGCGAGGGCGACATCGCAACTTGCGTTGACTACCTTGTAGAAAAAGGCGTCAACTGCGTACAGCTTATGCCTATCGCTGACTTCTCAGAGGTTGACGAGACAAGCACAGCTAACAGACGTAACTGGGGTTATAACCCTGTTAACTTCAACGTTCCTGACGGTGCTTATGCTACAGACGCATACAATGGTAACACAAGAATCAACGAGTTCAAACAGCTCGTTCAGGCACTCCACGACAGAGGCATCTCTGTAGTAATGGACGTTGTATACAACCACACATACGTACTTGAGGGCTCAGCACTCGGTAAGACAGTTCCTGAGTATTATCACAGAATGAGTTCAAGCAACACATACTACAACGGTTCAGGTCTTGGTAACTGCTTATCTACAGAGAAAGCTATGACCCGTAAGTATGTTATCGAGTCACTCAAGTACTGGGTAGAAGAGTATCACATCGATGGTTTCCGTTTTGACCTTATGGGTGCTATCGACTGCACTACCTTGAATCAAGCAAGAGCAGAGATTGACTCTATTGACAAGCGTATTCTTATGTACGGTGAGCCATGGGCAGGTGGCGACACAGGTATCGCTAACGGCGCTACTAACGGTAACTTTGGTCAGTTGAGCAGCCGTATCGGTGGCTTTAACCAGACATACGCAGAGAACCTCAGAGGTGCTGATGATAAGGGTAATCCAAAGGCAAGTGGTTTTGTTCAGGGCGGTACTGCTAACACTACAGCAGTATTAAACGGTGCTAAGGGCTTTGGCACATACTTCAACACAACTGATATTTCAAAGCAGATTAACTATATTGACAACCACGACAACTTTGTTCTGTGGGATAAGATTCTTGCTTCAAACAACTACTCAGGCTTCTATACCACACAGGATAACAACCAAGCATATGATGTAAACTACACAGCTGCTAACAACACAGATGCTGCAATGCTCAGTCAGCTTAAGCTTTCTATGTTGGCAGTTATGACATCACAGGGTACACCGTTTATGAGTGCTGGTACTGAGTTTGGTCGTACCAAGTACGGTGACGGTAACTCTTATCGTACAAACGATAACATCAACGGAATCGACTGGAACAGAGCTAAGGCTTGTGATAGCGAGTCAGAGTACTTTGCAGGTCTTATGGACATCCGTAAGGCATTCAAGGGCTTTACAGATGCTGACGCTGATACAGTAACTAACCTTTCAGGTACAGCAGCTATCAAGTTCTCTATGACTGACAACACAGCAGGCTACTTCAAGAATGTTGTTGTTGCTATGAATAACTCTAAGACATCTACTGCTACAGTTACATTGCCAAGTGGCAACTGGGTAGTTGTTGCTAACGATAAGAGTGCAGGCACAAAGAGCCTTGGTAACGCATCAGGCACATACACACTGCCTAAGTCATCAGGTGCTATCTTTGTAGATGCTACATCTTTTGCAGCTTACAACCAGCCTGCAGAGGGTGAGACTACACTCACAGTTAAGCACCATGTTCGTGATACAGAGACCGGTGCATACACAGTTACAAAGACAACATCTGCTAAGTATTCTGTAGGTCAGACATACCGTGCATCTGTTGACAACAACATCTTATTTGACCACAATCTTGATAGGTGGGAGAGCACATCAGGCTCACTCTCAGGTGCAGCTACAGCAGGCGGCAACGTAACTGTTGACTTCTACTATACAAGATTTATTGAGTCTAACTACTTAACAGTTAATTTCAAGCACACAACTTCAGGCGAGACAGTTCGCTCACACATTGAGTACAGACTCAAAGACGGCGATGAGTTCTCTATCCCATCAACAATGGTTCAGGGCTACGAGCTTGATACTACTAAGTACCCTGCAGGTACAAAGGGCGAGTTCGATGCTTCACAGCCTAAGGAATTCACTTTCTATTACAAGGATCTTTCTAACACACAGACAGTTGTTCACTATTATTGCACAAAGTGGAGCAGCATCCAGTGCTATGCATACATTGATGCAACAGGTGAGGTTGAAGAGCCACTTGGCGCTTGGATCAACAACCGTCCCGGTCAGATGACTCCTGACCCAGAGCTTGGTGCTAACTGGTACACAGTTACTATTCCAAACACCAAGGCTTGTCGTGTAATCTTCCACCCATCTAACTTGTCTATCGTAGGTCAGGACCCTGGACAGGGCGAACCTGGATATGATGTTGCAGGTGAGGCTTGGATTAAGGACAGAGTCGTTACCTTCTCTTGTGATGTTGTAACAAGCCACATCGACCTCGAGACAGGTAAGCAGATAGCTTCTGATTCTAAGAAATCATACTCAAATGTTACTAATGGCGATATGTATGCTACATCAGGCAACTCTGCACTCGGCGGTTTTGTAACACCTGCTAACGCATCAGGCTTCTTCAAGGCTGGTACAACTAACGTTGTATATCTCTACGATGGTTCAGATCCTGTCATCCCTGGTGATTCACTCACTATCGGTGACACTGACCTAAGTGGCGGTATCTCTATCTTGGATGCTACTGCTATCCAGAGATATCTTGCTAAACTACAGGAGCTCACAGATAACGCTAAACTCGTAGCTGATACTGATGGAAATGAAAAAATTGAGATTCTGGACGCTACCCGTATCCAGAGATATCTTGCTAAGCTTGATAACTTCGGCAAGGTTGGCGAGGCTATCGGTGGCTCACAGCAGCAGGGTGAGCATACTGTAGAACAGCTCATCGATATGTACAACACCCTCTCATCAAAGCACAGAGCACTTGACCCTGACTACTATGCAGAGGATGCAGGCTACAATGAGGCAGGCAGAACTCTCAACCAGTACAAGTCACTGTTGCTCGATTCTTCTGCAGCTACACCTGAAGAGATTGATGAGGCATACGATGCTTGTGCAGCTTCTTACGCAGTAATCAAGGATTATGACGAAAGCGCTAAGATTGAGATCAAGACTATCGATATTTACTTCTCTAACAACTACAAGTGGAGCACAGTAAACTACTACTGCTGGGGTACAGCAGGTGAGATCGGCTGGCCTGGTCGTGCTATGACAAAGGTAACTACAAACGAAATGGGCGAGGATATCTACAAGGTTACTATAGACCCTGCTCAGTATCAGAACATTATCTTTAACAATGGCTCACAGCAGACAGTTGATATCGCATTTAACACAACAAAGAACAATGTTGGTTACTATATCACAGGCACAGATGCAAACGGTAAGTTAACAGTAGAAACTTACGAGTATACAGGCTGATATAGTTTCAACTAAATACAGTCAGACTTTGGGCAGGTCCTGCGGGACCTGCCCTTTTGTTTTGTTAACACTAAATTGGTCATTAGCATATTATGTAATGGTAGCTGTGCTACTGATATAAAAAGAAAAAGGAGTTAACAAGTTGGATACAATCGAAAAAATTATGTACGAGTACGGTATGTCCCGCTTTCCGTCTGAGACCTCGTATGCTATGGCATATGTGCCGTTTCAGCAGAATTCTCCAAAACTGTATGCTCCATCACAGGCTTATGAGATGGGAACAATATTTGAGGCACTCGATAAGCCGTTTTGCGGTATGAAATGTGAGGGGTACAGATGACAAGACGAGAGATATTACTTCGAAAAATCGGCACCTACAAGTTTGCGCTTAAGGACCTCGGACTTTATCTGAATACACATCCTACAGACAGAGTGGCTATCGAAAAATTTAACGAGTACAAGCGTGTACTCACACCGCTTGTAGCTGAGTTTGAGCGAGAGTTCGGACCACTTGTGTCACGCAGAGAAATTGACAAAAGCTACAGTTGGATCAAGAACCCGTGGCCTTGGGATATAGAGGAGGATGACTGATGTTTGTATATGAAAAGCAACTGCAATACCCTATAAAAATCAAACAGACCAACCCACAGCTTGCAAAGGCTATCATCAGCCAGTTTGGCGGTCCTGACGGTGAGCTTGCGGCATCTGTGCGTTATCTTTCTCAGCGCTATGCTATGCCTTTGCCACAGCTCAAAGCAACACTGACGGACATCGGTGTTGAGGAGCTCAACCATCTTGAGATGGTGGGTACTATTGTGTATCAGCTTACAAAGGATATGACAGAGGCTGACATCAAGAAGAATGGTTTTGACGCATACTTTGTTGACCATACAACAGGTATCTACCCGTCATCAGCGGCAGGTGTACCGTTTACAGCGGCATATATACAGTCCAAGGGCGACCCGATAACAGACCTTCACGAAGATATGGCAGCAGAGCAAAAGGCTCGTACAACTTATGACAATATTTTAAGAATGTGCGATGACCCTGATGTCAAAGACCCTATCCGCTTTTTGCGTGAGCGTGAGATAGTCCACTATCAGCGATTTGGCGAGAATCTGCGTATTCTTACAGATAAGCTCAACAGCAGAAACTACTATGCATTTAACCCAAGCTTTGACAAAAAGTGTTTCAAAAAGTAATTCAAGGTAGTTATATTTCTAATTCAGAATTATAATGTGAATAATCCAAAGTCACCCGTGCTTAGCTTTGTGGTGGCTTTGGATGTTTTTTTCTAAAAAAAGCACAATAATTCTTTTTTATGATAATTATCGAATGTATATGTGATATACATAATAGTGGATTATTTTTTTGGTCAGGTGAGTAATATGAAGTTAGGCTTCGATAATGAAAAATACTTGCAACTACAGTCACAGCATATCCGTGACAGAATCGCAAAATTCGGAGGCAAGCTCTACCTTGAATTCGGCGGGAAGCTTTTTGATGATTATCATGCATCCCGAGTGTTGCCGGGCTTTAAGCCGGACAGTAAGCTTCAGATGCTTTTACAGCTCAAACAGCAGGCAGAGATAGTCATAGTAATTAATGCAGACGATATCGAGAAGAACAAGGTCAGAGGTGACCTTGGCATTACTTATGACCTCGATACTTTGCGTCTTATCGATATATTCAGCAATATAGGACTGTATGTAGGTAGCGTTGTGCTGACTCGTTATGCTGACCAGCTTGCAGCACAGAAATTCCAGAAGATTTTAGAGGATAACGGCATCAAGGTGTACCATCACTATTCTATCGAGCGTTATCCGCAGGATATAGACCTGATAGTATCTGATGACGGCTATGGCAGAAATGATTTTATCGAAACAGAGCGTGAGCTTGTGGTAGTTACAGCACCGGGTCCGGGTAGTGGCAAGATGGCTGTGTGTCTTAGTCAGCTTTATCATGAGAACAAGCGTGGCGTAAGAGCAGGCTATGCAAAGTTTGAGACTTTTCCTATTTGGAATATCCCGCTTAAGCACCCTGTCAATGTTGCATATGAGGCGGCTACCGCAGACCTAAATGATGTCAATATGATTGACCCGTTCCACTTGGAAGCTTACGGCGAGACTACTGTAAACTACAACAGAGATATAGAGATTTTCCCTGTGCTCAATACCATATTTGAGCAAATTCTGGGCGAATCACCGTACAAGTCACCGACAGATATGGGCGTTAATATGGTAGGCAACTGCATCTTTGATGATGAGGCGGTAGAAAGAGCCGCCAATCAGGAGATTATCCGCCGTTATTATAACGCCTTGTGTAATCACAAGAAGGGCAATTCACCTGAGTCAGAGGTGTACAAGCTCGAACTACTTATGAAGCAGTCAAAGCTGACAAGTGCCGACAGGGCGGTTATCGCTCCTTGTCTTAAAAAAGCAGAAGAAACCGGCGCTCCTGCGGCGGCACTTGAGCTACCTGACGGCACTATCGTTACGGGCAAGACCTCACCGCTACTTGGTGCGTGTGCCGCTATGCTACTCAATGCACTCAAAAAGCTCGGCAATATCGATGACAGCGTTCATCTTATCTCTCCTGAGGTTATCGAGCCTATTCAGCACCTAAAGGTCGAGCATCTCGGTAATCAGAACCCTCGACTTCATACAGACGAGGTACTGCTTGCGCTGTCTATGTCTGCTGTGACATCACAGCACGCAGAGAAGGCTATGGACCAGCTCTCAAAGCTTCGTCATTGCGAGGCACATTCGTCAGTAATTTTATCTCAGACGGATAACGTTATGCTCAAAAAGTTAGGCATCAATCTGACTACAGAGCCTTGCTATCAGACTAAGAAATTATATCAGAAATAATACGTAAAGCACTCCTTTGGGAGTGCTTTACATTTGGAGTTTTTATGAACAAAAAAGCTATCGCAAAATTTGAGCTTGCATCAGCGATGTTTGTTTTCGGCACTATCAGCGTATTTGTCAAGGCGATACCGCTTAACAGCGGGGTCGTTGCATTTGACAGATCCATTGTCGGTATGCTGTTTCTCTTGCTTGTCAAATTGTGCACCCGCAAAAAACTCAATATAAGTGACATCAAACGAGATTTTGTGATGCTCGCACTTTCGGGTGCGTTTCTCGGAGTTAACTGGATACTTCTGTTTGAGTCATATAACTTTACAAGTGTTGCAATATCGACTATCTGCTACAACTGTGCGCCTATGCTTGTGGTGTTAGTGTCTCCGATTTTCTTTAGAGAGAGGCTCAACTTTGTCAAGATTATATGTGTAGCGGTTGCGTTTGTGGGAGTTGCCTTTGTATCGGGCATCTTCGAGCAGGGGGCTGTCAGCGTGACAGGACTGCTCGGCATAGCGCTTGGTATGGCGGCGGCTGTGTTTTATGCGGCTACCATTATAATGAACAAAAAGCTCACCTCTATAAATCCTATGGACAAGGCTATTGTTCAGTTTGCGTCATCAACGGTTGTGATGTTTATCTACTGCTTGTTTACGACCAGAAGCGATGAGCTTGTTTTTGGTACAAAGACAGTTATCCTGTTAATAACCGTAGGTGTCATTCACACAGGACTTGCGTACTTTGTGTATTTCTCATCTTTGCCTCATGTAACTTCGCAGAATGTAGCGATTTTTGCGTACATAGACCCCGTAGTAGCGGTGGTGCTGTCTGCACTTGTGCTCAAAGAACAGCTATCAAACTCCGTTATTATCGGCGCTGTGCTTGTTATTGCGTCAGCACTTATCTCAGAATTATATGATAATAAGCAAAAGAATGTATCGCTACAGCAGTAATTTATAATATTTTGACAAAAATTTATCAATTACCAAATATTCCTTGATTTATTTGGATATTAGTAGTAAAATAATAGAGATGTATACGATGTATAAATCAATTTATATATTTTAGGAGGAAATCACTATGGCAGTAAAAGTAGGTATTAACGGATTCGGTAGAATCGGTAGACTTGCATTCAGACAGATGTTCGGTGCAGAGGGTTACGAGGTAGTTGCTATCAACGACCTTACAGATCCTAAGATGCTCGCTCATCTTCTTAAGTACGATTCAGCTCAGGGCAGATACGCTCTTGCTGACAAGGTAGAGGCTAAGGAGAGCTCTATCGTAGTTGACGGTAAGGAAATCACAATCTACAAAGAGCCTGATGCTAACAACATCCCTTGGGGCGAGCTCGGCGTAGACGTAGTACTTGAGTGTACAGGTTTCTATTGCTCAAAAGAGAAGTCAATGGCACACATCAACGCAGGTGCTAAGAAGGTAGTTATCTCTGCTCCGGCAGGCAACGACCTCAAGACAGTTGTATTCTCAGTTAACGAGGGCACACTCACAGCTGATGACCAGATTATCTCTGCTGCTTCTTGTACAACAAACTGTCTCGCTCCAATGGCTAAGGCATTAAACGACCTCGCTGCTATCCAGAGCGGTATCATGGCTACTATCCATGCTTATACAGGTGACCAGATGATTCTTGACGGTCCACACAGAAAGGGCGACTTAAGACGTGCTCGTGCTGGCGCTGTTAACATCGTTCCTAACTCAACAGGTGCTGCTAAGGCTATCGGTCTTGTTATCCCAGAGCTTAACGGCAAGCTCATCGGCGCTGCTCAGCGTGTTCCTGTTCCAACAGGTTCTACAACTATCCTTACAGCTGTTGTTAAGGGCCAGGTTACAGTAGATGATATCAACGCTGCTATGAAGGCTGCTGCTTCTGATTCATTCGGTTACAACGTAGATCCTATCGTTTCTTCTGACGTAATCGGTATGACATACGGCTCATTGTTCGATGCTACTCAGACAATGGCAACATATATGCCAGAGACAGACACAACACAGGTACAGGTTGTTTCATGGTATGACAACGAGAACTCTTACACATCACAGATGGTAAGAACTATCAAGTACTTTGCTGAGCTGTAATTACAGATTATTAATAGCACAGATAGCCGACTGCTTATGCGGTCGGCTTTTTTGTTTGCAAAAAATTACCTATATAAATGTTTTATTGACAAGAAATGGCTTTTGTAGTATAATTCATATGTTATTTATATCCTAAAATGGATAAATAGTTACATATTGAAAAAAGGAGTAATGTATTATGAAAAAGTTTTTTGCACTTGTACTTGCTGTACTTATGGTAGCATCACTTGCTGCATGTACAGCTCAGCCTGCTGACACAGACGCTAAGGTTTACACAATCGTGTCAGACAACGCTTTCGCACCTTTCGAGTCTTTTGATTCTGAGACAGGTGAGTATGTTGGTATCGATATGGATATCATGGCAGCTATCGCTGAGGATCAGGGCTTTGAGTACAACATGATGAACGTTGGTTTTGACCCTGCTCTTGCTAAGGTTCAGGCTGGTCAGGCAGATGCAGTTATCGCTGGTATGACTATCACAGACGAGAGAAAAGAAATCTTTGATTTCTCAGAGGGTTACTTTGAGGACGGTCAGGTAATGGTCGTTGCAAAGGATTCTGACATAGATTCAATTGAGGATCTTGAGGGCAAGGTTGTTGCTACAAAGAACGGTACTATGGGCGCTGAGTATGCTAACGCAAACAAGGACGAGTACGGCTACACAACAAAGGCTTTCGAGGGTTCTAACGAGCAGTATCAGGCTATCATCAACGGCAACTGCGTAGCTTGCTTTGAGGACTATACAGTTATCGGCGATGCTATCAAGAACGGTGTAGAGCTCAAGACAGTTGGCGAGAAGATCAACCCAAGTTTCTACGGCTTTGCTGTTAAGAAGGGCACAAACCCAGAGCTTATCGAGATGTTCAACGCAGGTCTTGCTAACATCAAGGCTAACGGCGTATATGACGAGATTCTTGCTAAATACGGCATGTAATTTCTGACTAAATTAAATTTACTACCGAGTTAGCACGGTAATTTTTACCGTGCTAATTTATTAGACAAGAGTGTGTGTATATTATGGATTTTGTATTAGTATTTCAACAGTCATGGCCTATGCTCTTAGAGGGCTTGAAGGTGACAGTAGAGATATCACTTGTCTCTATTGGCATCGGTATGTTCATAGGTCTTATATCTTCACTGATGGGACTGTCAAACATCGGACCACTCAAGGCAATATCTGCCGTATATGTATGGCTGATTCGCGGTACACCTATGATTGTACAGGCGTTTATCGTATATTACGGTGTTCCGATTATTGTCCAGCAGTTTAACCCCAACTTTGTTATCTCTGAGTTTTTGGCAGGTGTAATTACACTCAGCCTTAACGCAGGTGCATATCTGTCTGAGATATTCAGAAGCGGTATTCAGGCTGTAGACAAGGGACAGGTTGAGGCATCACGAAGCCTTGGTATTTCTGCAAGCAAGACTATGGTCAAGGTTGTATTGCCACAGGCATTCAAGATTACTATCCCATCTATCGTTAATCAGTTTATCATCACTATCAAGGACACTTCCATCCTTTCTGTTATTTCACTTGCTGAGCTCTGTAATCAGGCTAAGCAGTATTCTGCGAGCACATACCGTTTCTTCGAGGTGTACATCCTCGTTGGTATCTGCTACCTCATCATCATCTCATTGTTGATGATTCTATCAAAATATGTGGAGAAGAAGATTAGTTATGACAGAAAAAGTAGAAGTTAAGAATCTTGTCAAAAGATTTGGCAAACTGGAAGTGTTGAGCGGAATCGACTGTACTATCAAAGAGGGCGAGGTTGTCTGTGTTATCGGACCGTCAGGTTCGGGCAAGTCGACATTCTTGCGTTGTCTCAATAAGCTTGAGGATTCTACAAGCGGTGAGATTATCGTTGATGGCTACAAGATTTCGGATAAAAAAACAGATATCAATAAAGTCAGAGAGAACATCGGTATGGTGTTCCAGCAGTTCAACCTCTTTGCTCATATGAGTGTATTGAAGAACATTATGTTTGCACCTGTTGAGCTTAAAAAGATGAACAAGGCAGAGGCTGAGTCTACTGCTATGGCACTGCTTCGCCGTGTAGGACTTGAGGACAAGGCACACGACTATCCTCATATGCTCTCAGGTGGACAGAAGCAGCGTGTAGCGATTGCTCGTGCACTTGCTATGAGCCCTGATATTATGCTCTTTGACGAGCCTACATCAGCGCTTGATCCTGAGATGGTAGGCGAGGTGCTCGAGGTTATGAAGGACTTGGCTGCGCAGGGTATGACCATGGTAGTTGTTACTCACGAGATGGGCTTTGCAAGAGAAGTTGCTGACAGAGTACTGTTTATGGACGAGGGTGTTATCTGCGAAGAGGGTACACCACAGCAGATTTTCTCAAATCCACAGCAGGACAGAACCAAAGATTTTCTCAGCAAGGTACTGTAATTTACACACATATAAACTTACGCTTTTACAAAGGACGGTTTTTGCACCGTCCTTTTTTGTTTGTATAAACAGAAAATGTTTGTTGAATTTGCGTTGTTAATCATCAAACAAAGGTTTGAAGTCAGACAAAGAATAAGATCTTGGTCTCTGAGTATGAAAGCCCCTATAGGTTTTTTTATAATTCTTAGCATTATAATCTTTATCATCTTTATAATCTTTATTATATTGTTGTTGCTTGATGGTTGATTGTTGGTTGGCTGAAAGCTGATTCTTTGTGTCTTTTTGATATTCATTGTATTTTTTAATAGTAATTATCGAATATCTTGAAAACCCTTTTGTTGAGATTTCATTGGTAGATTTTAGGTGACGCAGGGCTGTTTTTATCTCCTGCGCAGAGAGGTTGAGCTCCTCGCTTAGCTTTTTTGTTGTTGTTATCAGTTGACCACGTTTGATAGTATGGGTCTCAAATTGCGTCTCGGTAAAATTTGATTTTATCAGTAGGTGTACAAAAACTCTGAATGTGTTTGGGTTTTTGTACCATCCCCAGTTTGTTATGTTTCTGTTAAGCTTTATAAATCCTTCGTTAAACATATTTATCCTCCTGTGGTTATATTATCAAAGCAAAAGCTTCTTTCAACTATACAGAGAAAACAGACCGTTTTTGCACAAAAATATGCAATTTATATGTATAAAATATTTTTAGCTCTTCGTTAAACTTGCGACAGAAAGAAAATGAGCAATTATGAACAAATATTTAATTTATAAAATTAGACCTTGACTTTCTTTGACTTTCGGCTATAATTAAATTGAAAGGTCAAACAAAGTCAAATTAACATTAAAAGAATAAGGGGATGAGATTATGCGTATGAGTGATATAGTAGCTCAGTATATTATGGAGATGCTCGAAGAGTCTGACGGTAACGCCGAGATAAGACGCAACGAGCTTGCATCGACTCTTGGCTGTGTACCAAGTCAGATTAACTATGTAATCACCTCACGCTTTACACCTGAGCAGGGATATATAGTAGAGAGCAGACGAGGCGGTGGCGGTTATGTCCGCATCACCCGTGTTGATACAACAAGACAGGGTGCTATTATGCATATAGTAAATTCTGTTGGTACTCGTCTTGACAAAGTCTCAGCCGAGATAATGATTAGCAATATGCTTAATCGGTCAATAATAAGTGAAGAGACCGCAAGGCTTTTGCTTGCTGCCATGTCAGAGAGAAGCTATCTCTCAACACCTCAGCAGTACAGAGATTATCTTCGTGCATCTATCTTTAAGAATATGTTACTACAATTAGTATAAGGAGGTCATACTATGTTGTGTGAAAATTGCAAGAGTCAGACAGCGACAACTGTTGTCAAAACAATGATAAATGGAGAGTATACAGAGCACAGACTGTGTAGCAAATGTGCAAAAGAGCTTGGATATGACAGCATGCTCTTTGATATGCATAGCGACTTTTCTTCGATATTAGGCTCGTTTTTCTCGAACGCTCTGCCTGCACGTTCAGCAGCTACCCGCTGTCCTGTGTGCCAGAGCACATATCACGATATCAGCTCATCGGGCAAGGTAGGCTGTGCACATTGTTATGAGACTTTTCTGTCTGAGCTGATGCCGACTATCAGCAGAATCCACGGTAACACCACTCATTGTGGCAAGACACCGCAGGCACTTGAAAATACAGAGGATAAGCCGACAATTTCGATGCAGATAGATGAGCTCAAAGCTCAGATGCAGTCAGCCGTAGAGGTGCAGAACTTTGAGCTTGCCACAGAGCTCAGAGATAAAATTAAGGAACTGGAGGAGTCAAAATGAGCGAAGTAGTAGTAAGTACAAGAGTCAGACTTGCACGAAATCTGTCAGACTATCCGTTTCCTGTCAGAATGACACAGTCACACAAGGCTGAGGTTGTAGAAAAGGTATGCGATGCGCTCAAAGACTTTGATTTTGAGCGTGTTGATATGGATATACTCGATAATAACACGGCGGTCTCAATGGTCGAGAAGCACCTTATCAGCCCACAGTACGTGGGTGCGCCAAAGGGCAAGGTTGTGCTTTTGTCAAGGGACAAAACCATAAGCATTATGATTAACGAAGAGGATCACCTGCGTATTCAGGTTATCAAAAAAGGACTTGACTTAAAATCTGCCTATGATACAGCCAACGAGATAGATGACGCTTTGTCAAAGAAGCTTAGCTTTGCGTATTCAAAGGAGCTTGGCTACCTCACACAATGCCCTACAAATTTAGGCACAGGTATGAGAGCATCGGTTATGTTGCATCTGCCTGCTCTGTCTAAGTCAAACACAGTCTCAAGACTTGCAAACAACCTGTCAAAGTTAGGCTTGACTATCAGAGGAATGTACGGGGAGAGTACCGAGCCTGTAGCATCGATGTATCAGCTGTCAAATCAGGTCAGTCTTGGTATATCAGAGACAGCAGCTATTGATAATCTGCAGAACATCTCTAACCAGCTTGTTACTCAGGAGGTAAAGGCAAGAGACAGAATAATGACAGACATTTCTGTGCGTGACACCATATGCCGAAGCCTCGGCATACTCAAGAACGCTTTGCTTATAGACCACACAGAAGCGATGACTCTGCTGTCTAATATCAGGCTCGGTGTTGCTCATAAGGAGCTGAGCTCCTTGTCACTTGATGGAATTGACGAACTACTATCAGATATCGGCCCTGCAAGCGTTATGCAGCGTAGTGGCGAACAGCTTACACCTCAACAGCGTGATATAAATCGTGCAACATATATTAGAGAAAAATTAAACTGAAATTTTACAGATAACCGTTAAAAATAATACAGAAAGGAGAAAGATGAATGTATAATTTTAAAGGTTTTACTCAGAAAGCAAACACAGCACTCAATCTGGCAATTACATCAGCAGGAGAGCTCGGACACACCTATGTAGGAACAGAGCATCTGTTGCTTGGTCTTATCAAAGAGGACACAGGTGTGGCGGCAGTAGTGCTCAAAAACTGTTCGCTTGTAGCAGAAGATTTGCAAAATCATATAGAAAATACTATAGGCAAAGGCTCTCAGACAGTGCTGACGCCTGATGATTTTACTCCACGCACCAAGCGTGTTATGCAGATGGCAATAATAAACTCCGCAAAGCTTGGTCACAACTATGTGGGCACAGAGCATTTGTTAATCTCTATCCTTTCGGAGAGGGACAGCTTTGCGCTTAGATTTTTGTCAGAGCTATCAGTCAACCCGACCACTGTGCTGACAACACTCAGACAGTCGTTAAATGATGACTCAGACGATGATATGAGTACTGATTTTTATGGCACAGAGGGTATGAGCTCACAGCAGAAAAAAGGCAAATCAGACACAAAGACCTTGTCACAGTACGGTACAGACCTGACAGACTCTGCCCAAAAAGGCGAGATAGACCCTGTTATCGGCAGAGACAAGGAGATAGAGCGTATTATTCAGATACTCTCTCGCCGTACAAAGAACAACCCTGTGCTTATTGGTGAGCCAGGTGTTGGTAAGACAGCAGTAGCCGAGGGGCTTGCGCTGAAAATCGCTAACGGCGAAGTGCCTGAGCACTTAAGGTCAAAGCGTGTATTCTCGCTTGACTTGACAGGTATGATAGCGGGCACAAAGTACAGAGGTGACTTTGAGGATAGAATCAAAAACGCTATAGAAGAAGTCAAAAATTCAGACGATATCATTTTGTTTATCGATGAGCTTCATACCATTATCGGTGCCGGCTCAGCAGAGGGCTCAGCCGATGCTGCCAATATCTTAAAGCCGAGTCTTGCTCGTGGAGATTTTCAGGTTATAGGTGCTACAACCTTGGACGAGTATCGCAAATATATAGAGAAGGACGCAGCACTTGAGCGAAGATTCCAGCCTGTGCAGGTATTAGAGCCGTCAAAAGAAGACGCAGTAAAGATACTCTCAGGACTCAAGGACAGGTACGAGGCACACCACAAGGTTAGAATTTCACAGGAGGCTATTGAGAGCGCTGTTGAGCTCTCAAGCAGATATATAACCGACAGGTATCTGCCCGACAAGGCTATAGACCTGATAGACGAGGCGTCATCAAAGGTCAGACTATCTACTCTTGTATCGCCTCCTCGGATAAAAGAGTTAGAAGAAAAGCTCGAAAGCTTAGAGCAGGAGAAGGCATCAGCCGTAAACGAGCAGGACTTTGAGCGTGCGGCAAAGCTCAGAGACGAGCAAAAAAAGACAAAAGAAGAGCTCGACAAAATCAAAGACGAGTGGACACAGAGCTCGCAGAACTTTACAGGTACTGTAAGTAAGGAAGATATAGCAAGGATAGTGTCTGACTGGACCAAGATTCCTGTGGTTGAGCTTACTAAAGAGGAGTCACAGAGACTGCTCAATATGGAGGATATACTGCACGAGCGTGTTGTCGGACAGAACGAGGCAGTACAGGCGGTATCAAAAGCCATCAGACGTGGCAGAGCCGGTATCAAGGACCCTAACAGACCGATGGGCTCGTTCATCTTCTTAGGACCGACAGGTGTCGGCAAAACCGAGCTGTGCAAGGCGCTCGCGCAGGCTATGTTTGGCGATGAGAATGCAATTATTAGACTCGATATGAGCGAGTATATGGAGAAACACACAGTCTCACGTCTTGTGGGCTCACCTCCTGGATATGTAGGTTTTGAAGAGGGCGGACAGCTCACAGAGAAAGTCAGACGCAAGCCATATTCTGTAGTTCTTTTTGATGAGATAGAGAAGGCACACCCCGATGTGTTCAATATGCTGTTGCAGATACTCGATGATGGCAGGCTGACAGACTCTCAGGGCAGAACAGTTGATTTCAAAAACTCGGTCATAATTATGACAAGTAATATCGGCGCAAGGCTGATTGTTGACAAACAGCAGACACTTGGCTTTGGAAACAATACAGACAGCTCAAATAACGATATCAAAGACACAGTTATAGCGGAGCTCAAAAAGGTCTTCAGACCTGAGTTTCTTAACCGAGTTGACGACATCATAGTCTTTGACAAGCTGACTCGTGAGCAGATAAAGCAAATCGCATATAATATGCTCACAAATCTCAGTAAAAGACTCAAGTCGCTTGATATGAACTTTGAGTTTACAGACGCTGTAGTGGAGAAGATAGCAGACGAGGGCTTTGACGAGACCTACGGTGCACGACCTCTAAAGCGTGCTATTGTCAGCAATATCGAGGATAAACTCTCTGAGCTGTTATTGTCTGAAACCGTAGATATGTCTCAGGGAATATTGTGTGATTATGTAGACTCTGAGTATGTATTCATATCTATAGATAATTCTAATAAAGAATAAAAACCTATCTGTCAGAGATTAAAATTCCAAATTAGAATAATAATGTTGAATAAACGCAGGTGCATTTTTCTGAATTAGAATTATATATCTGTGTTTATTTTCTTATTAAGAATTATAACGTTTTCGTGCAACTGAACATATTTCTATATAAGAATTATACATTATTCTAAAACAGAAAAATAAATTAATATTCATATAAAACTTTATATTTTATTGACAATATGTTATATTATTAAAAAAATCCTCTTGCGTAAGGGGTTGCTTGTAACGCAGCGTAATATAGTATATTTGAGTTACAGGAGGTGAGCTGCTATGTCAAAATTTACTACAGGAGAGGTTGCCAAGCTTTGCGATGTAACTGTTCGTACTGTGCAGTACTACGATACACGAGGGATATTATGCCCGAGTGAGCTGACAGAGGGTGGCAGACGACTATATTCTGAGGACGACCTTGATAGACTCAGGGTTATATGCTTTCTCAGAGAGATAGGGATGCCGCTTAAGTCTATTTCAGAGCTTATGAGAGAGGATAATTCTGAGAACATTATTGATATTCTGCTACAGCAACAGGAGACAGAGCTAAAGCGAGAGTTAGATGATGCGTCTGATAAACTCAAAAAAATCTCAACGCTCAGGTCTAAGCTTGGTAATACTAAAAACTTCTCCCTAAAATCTATAGGTGACATAGCATATCAAATGAAAAGCAAATCAAAACTCAGAAAAATCAGAGCCACTATGCTAACTACAGGTATTGCAGTAGAGGCACTTGAGATAGCATCAATTCTCTTGTGGATAAAGCAGGGCATATGGTGGCCATTTGCAATTGTATTTGCTCTTGTAATTGTGTATAGTATATGGATTAGCAAATATTATTTTTCAAAGGTATCATATATCTGTCCACAGTGCCACACAGTATTTAAACCAAAGTTCAAAGAGGCTTTTTGGGCAAATCACACCCCAAACACCCGCAAGCTCAGATGTCCACAGTGCTCTCACAAAGGTTTTTGTGTAGAGATAGCAACCGAGGATGAGGAAGCTTGATTTTTCTAAAATAGAACAATAACACAAAATAAACAAAGGCAACATATTTCTAATACAGAATTATGTTGCCTTCTAATTTTCTTTTTAATTCTTAAATAGAACTAAGCGCAACTTGAATGTAACTTTTTTGATATTGTATATTTGTTGACTTAAAAATTTTTTGATGTTATTCTAATAATGTATTGGTATATTATATCAGAATAAGTGGTGATTTTTTGAGAGCGATTAAAGCGATTATTTCGTGGTCTTTAATCATAATCTTAATATTTTCTGTGTCTGTCTGTGCATTTGCTTATGATAGCATAAATGCAAAATTAGACAGTCTGTATGCAATGTGCAATTATGCAGTGGACACCTATGGCTGTAGTGCAAAGCACAACTCTGACTTTGTAGCAGACTCAAGCACCGAGTACCTAAAGCTTAAAAAAGGTGTGTGCAACATCACAACTGCTCTTACTGACTGTGCTTATTTGCTTACAGAGTGTGGCTATCTTAGCGGCAAGGTGGATGCAACTGTCGTCTCTGCCGGTCAGGTCGATAACCTTTGCGATACATTAATCGATGCAATGGATACTGCCAGAGTGACTGAGCAGGAGCTTTCTATTTTGCTCGACTTTTGCATGAGCGAGACTAACGATATATCTTATTATGACGATGACCTATACAGCGATTTTCTTGAGCTCATAGATATAGCAAAAGCTCTGTGCGAAAACACAGACGCTACCGCTGATGATATCAATACTACTTACTTTGATTTGCTCTATCAGTTTAATCTGCTGTGTTCCTCAAACACCCTGTATGGTGATATGGATAACAACTCTGTTATCAATGTCGTAGATGCCACAAGATTACAGCGTGTACTTGCCAATTTTGATCAGATAAACACATCACAAAAGCTCATCTGTGACCTTAATATCACTTATGTTACGGCTATACAGATGTACTTAGTCCATTTTACTGACAGCGTACCGGTGCCTGACACCGCACTACCTGATATATTATCAAATTGCCACAAAGCTGACATAGATAGCGAGGATTTTGACTTTTCATCGTGGAGGCTAAATCCTTATTTTGAGCAGTATAGAATTGAGCATACATACAGCGATGCTCTGATAGATTATGCTCAGCTTGTGTCATCATCTCAGACCGAAGGTAGCCTTACCTTAGCTATAATGTCCGACACACATTATGCATATGATAATGAGCTTGCTAAGCAGAAGATAGAGACCTCAAACGCTATGGGCAGGCTCGCTGATTATATAGAGCTCGATGCTATGGCAAATCTTGGCGATATGGTAGTCGGTAACGAAAAAAAAGACATAACGCTTAGAAACCTAAATGAGATAATTGATAATACCAACAAAAATGCCCAGTGTCCTGTGCTGTATGCAAGGGGTAATCATGACGACAACGGCTGGTATTCATATATAGGCGAAGGCACAAAAAAGCCTGACGAAATCATAAACGACTCTGAGTGGGCACAGCTTGCTTTTGGTACACAGTATCAAAGCGGGGTTGTAACAGACCCTAATAATTTTGACGGCGGTTACGGCTATCTTGATGATGAAGATTCAAAAATTCGTGTGTTTGTGCTCAACAGCGTTGACATTCCATATGTATTAGAGGACAACGGAAGCTATCGATATGATAGTTACGAGTGCTACGCTTTCTCTAACGAACAGCTCAATTTCGTAGCAGAAGCGCTCAAGTTTGACGACAAGCCTGACAAAGAGCAGTGGGCGGCACTGTTTTTGATGCATGTGCCATTGGACACCACTAACGATGACGGCTACAGATTTGGCGGTGCTGACTCGCTTATTCGTGGATATAATCAGATGCTCTCAATTATTACAGCATACAAAAACGGCTCAACAGCCTCATACAAAGGCTCTGTATACGACAGCGCTCGTTCTGATTTAGAAGAAGATTTTTATGTTGAGTATTCTGTTGATTATAGCAGTAACGGCTTTGGTGAGGTCATAGGCTTTGTCAGCGGACACACACATGCTGACAATATGAGCAAGCGTGTCGGATATGAGAACAGCCTGTCTTTTGGCTATTCATACATAGGCGTGGTGGGCTCCAATGCTTTTGCGACTTTAGTGGTTGACAGGGCACAGAGCAAGATAAGCGTATTCAAATACGGCAAGCCTATCAGAGAGACAAACACAGGCTCAATAAACGGCGAAGAGGAGCTGTTCATAGATATTATGTCAAGACAGTACTCACTCAATTATGACTTATTTGTTCCACAGGGTGAGAATCTATACACAGGTGTGGCACTTGAGGATACAAGACTGCTGTACAAGTACGAGGATAAGACGGACGGCTTTGATAGCGAGACAAATATTCCGTATGCAGTAGAAGAGGATGCTGATTTTGCTACAAGCTATGCTATTGCAGTTAAACCGCTGACAACCTATATCTTGCCACGGGACTTTGTCGGCAAGGTTGCAGCTTATCGCAGACCTGTGCTGATTTTTTCATCAGACAAGCAGTATATGCGTGCAGGCAGACAGGCTGACATAGTCATAAAACAGAGTGATAATTACTGCACCGTTACAACTGATGAGCTTACAAGCTACATAGCTATCGGCTTTGATAAGGTTAATTATCCTGATTACAATGATTTTTATCTCAAAGAGATGTACTGCGAAATTAAATAAATAGACACAAAAAGGCTACCGAGTAATATCTTCGGTAGCCTTATATTTTGCAGCAAACAAAAAGTCCGAGGATATGTACACCCTCGGACTTTGAGTTTATTATTTGTTAGCAAGCGCACGCTCAAGCCAGATATCTGCGATATCAAGCGCAAGATAAAGACCATTTTTCTCGCTTGATTTAACAAGCTGTTTTCTTGGGCTTAGGTCAGGGTCAGTGCACATAAGCTGGATAGCCACCTTATCGGCAACCTCAAGACCGTTTACCTCTTTCTTGGACTTAATCTGCATTCTTATAACAAAGCGCTCTTCCATACTGCCGTAGTACAACTCGTCACCACAGCGCACCAAAGGCTTGCCCTTATAGGTTGAGAACTCTTTTTCTGCCACTGTATTCAATCCTTTCTTAAATGTTAAGGTATGATTTTACAAGTGCTTCCAAAAGGTCGTCTCTGTCAATACTGCTGATGATATTACGCGCGTTGTTGTATGTTGTGATATAGGTAGGGTCTTCTGAGAGGATATAACCTACTATCTGGTTGATAGGGTTGTAGCCTTTCTTTCTCAGAGCATCATACACAGTAGTGAGCGCTGTCTTGATTTCATCATCTTTATCTCCGCCAAGGGAGAAAACCATAGTTCTGTCTAACATGGAAACACCTCCGATAAAAGCATTATACTATAAAAGAACAAACAATTCAAGAGTAAAATTAAGTGCCCGAATTTAGCCCTTTAGCAAGATGCCCTCTGCCTTCAGAGTATCGATAATCTCGTTTGCTATATCCTGCACCTCTTCACGCTTTAGAGTCTTCTCAGGGTGAGAGAAGGTGATTCGTGTAGCGATACTCTTTGAAGTCTCATCCTGGTAGATATCTATAACCTCGTATTTCTTGATAAGTGGTGAGCCATTGCTTACAATTGCGTTTTTGATAGGCTCAAACTTATCAGCGACAAACGACAGGTCAATATCTATAGATGGGAACTTTGACGGCTCATCATAGGTGATAGAGTCGTTTTTGATGCCTGCAAGAGTCTCTACATCAAGCTCTAAGAACACCACAGCACAGCGCTTGTCAATCTTCTTTGATACAACAGGGTGTGCAATACCGATAGTGCCCAGCGCCTTTCCATCACAGATAATTTCGTTGAGGTTAATCGGATGCTCAAAGTCTTTGGCAGCCTCTTTCTTTTTATATGATACACTCTTGTGCTTTAATTCATCAACCAGGGTCTCGCACATATCCTTGAGCTCAAAGTACAGCTCTTTGACAGACTGAGTCTTGCTGTACAGTGTGATGCCTAGGAGCTTCTTTTCAATACACAGATTGTTTTCGTCAATTCCTGTGACAGCTCTGCCAACTTCAAAAATACCGTATTTGTTTGCAAAGCCTGTGTTTGTTTTTATCTGACACAGCTGTGTAGGAATCAGGCTCTCTCTGATAGTTTCGATATTAGGGTTTGATGCGTTGAGCAGCTTGATTTTGCCGATGCTGTCCATACCGAGCGCTTTGAGCTCATCGTAGTAGTTCCATACATATGAGTGGACTTCGTGCAGATTGTATCTCTTAACGAGCAAATCCTTAATTCTCTCTTCGTCACACTTTGTCTGCTCCATATTGACAGGGAACAGAGGTGACTTCGCTGTATTGACATCAAAGTTATCATAGCCGTAGATGCGGGTGATTTCTTCAATAATATCAGCTTTGATGGTAACATCCTTTGTAGCTCTGTATGATGGCACCTCAACGGTGAACACATCATCTGTTACACTTGCAGTAAAGCCAAGTCGTGTGAGTGTGTCGATAATTGTATCATTATCAATGCTGATACCTGTGTACTTGTCGACATATGCCTTATCAAACTCAAGGCTTACGTGCTTATAGTGGTACGCATACTCATCAGTAAGGCTTGATACTATGGTAACACCCTTGTCATAGTCCTTCAAAAGCTTTACAAATCGTGCAACAGCAAGTACCGTAAGCTCCGGGTCTAAGGACTTCTCATATCTTATGGATGCATCTGTACGGTGACTTAGTCTGACAGTAGATTTGCGGATAGAAGCCGCATCAAAGGTAGCAGACTCAAGTGTCAGAGTTGTTGTATCGTCAACTATCTCAGAGTCAAGACCGCCCATAATACCTGCGATAGCAACAGGTGTGTTATCGTTGCATATCATCAGGGTGTTCTCGTCAATATTACGCTCTACACCGTCAAGTGTTGTGAAGGTAAACGGAGCATCAAAACGCTTGATTCTGATTTTACCTACCTTGCGTGAGTCAAATGCGTGCATCGGCTGACCGATTTCGAGCATCAGATAGTTTGTCATATCAGCAAGGAAGTTTATAGAACGCATACCGCAGTAGTACAGTCTGATTTTCATATTGACAGGGCTTGTGGTTCTGCTGATGTTCTCAAACTGCAGACAAGAGTATCTGTGACACAGCTCGTCTTCTATCTTCATATCTACTTGTGGAAGCTCAGCGTATTTTGCCAAATCTTCTACAGGTACGTCTTTGAGTGGTCTGCCTGATATAGCAGAGAACTCTCTTGCTATGCCGTAGTGACTCCACAGGTCAGGACGGTTAGTCAGCGACTTGTTATCTACTTCAAACACGATGTCGTCTATCTGATAAACAGACTTGATATCTGTGCCGTTTGCGATGTCGTCTGTGATGTCCATAATACCTGAGTTGTCATCAGAGATGCCTATCTCAGCTTCTGAGCAACACATACCAAAGGACTCAAAGCCTGCGAGTGGTCGTGGTGCTATGGTGATATCGCCAATCTTTGCACCGACCTTTGCAAATGCAGTTTTCATACCGAGTCTTACATTAGGTGCGCCACAGACTACATCTGTCAGCTTACCATCGCCTGCGTCTACTTTGAGCAGGTGGAGTTTTTTAGACTCAGGATGGTCCTCTATAGATTTGATTTCTGCTACAACGATACCGCTTATATCAGCACCTTTGTAGAAAATTTCGTTTTCAACCTCTGCTGTAGAAAGAGAAAACTGGTTTATAAGCTTTAAATCATCAAGACCCGATAAATCAACAAAGTCTTTGATCCAATTCATTGATATATACATAGTTTTTCTCCTTTCTTATTCATCATCAGTAAACTGAGACAGTGCCTTGAGGTTGCCTGAGTTTAAGTCACGAATATCTTTGACCGAGTATTTCATCATAGCCAGACGTGTAAGTCCGAGTCCAAATGCAAAGCCTGTGTACTCTTCCGGGTCTATACCACCTTCTTTGAGTACCTGCGGGTGAATCATACCGCATGGGCACAGCTCAAGCCAGCCTGAGTGCTTACATGACGGACAGCCCTCGCCACCGCAGATAAGACAGCTTATATCAAGCTCAAAGCCCGGTTCGACAAACGGGAAGAAACCCGGTCTGAGTCTTACTTTTATATCTTTTTTGAACACCTCTGACAGCATAGTCTTCATAAAGTAGATGAGGTTTGAGATAGATATATCCTTGTCTACCATCATACCTTCCATCTGGAAGAAGGTGTTCTCGTGACATGCGTCTGTAGCTTCGTTACGAAAACATCTGCCGGGGAATATAGCCTTGATAGGCTTGCCCTCGTTTTTAAGAGCATCGCCGTATTTTTTGAGAATTGCATTCTGAGCGGCAGAGGTCTGGCTTTTTAGTAGCTGACCGTTTTCGAGGTAGTAGGTGTCCTGCATATCACGTGCAGGGTGATTCTTGGGTATATTAACCGACTCAAAGCACTCGTAGTCAGTTACAACCTCAGGATAGTCCTCTACAGTAAATCCCATAGACTTGAATATTCTCTCGCACTCACGCTGTACAAGTGTGATAGGATGATACGAGCCACGACTTAGATTTGTCGGGATAGAGATGTCAAACTCCTCCATAGAGTTGATTTCTTTTTTGATTTCTTCCTCTTTTAGTTGTGTTGTTTTCTCGGTGATTTTGTCACCTGCGTAGTTTTTGAGCTCGTTAATCATTGCGCCAAAGGTCTTTCTCTCGTCATTTGAGAGGTCCTTCATACCCTTGAGCAAATCTGTGATTGAGCCTTTTTTGCCAAGATACTTGACTCTGATAGCGTCAAGCTCTACAAGGTCCTGTACGATACTTAGCTCTTGTTCAAATACAAGTTTGAGCTTATCAATTTGTTCTCTCATAATAGCCTCCGTAAAAATAAAAAAATCCCGTCCATAAAGGGACGGGAAAAAATCCGTGGTACCACCCTAATTTTTGCTAACGCAAACACTCAGGCGACATATAACGGTGTCAGCCGTCAGAGCCTACTACTATGGGTACAGATTCAGCCCTGCCACTCAAAAGGGAACTTCGCTGTCAGGTCTTAGTCCTCCGCTTTCAGCCTATGGCGGAAAATCTCTTTGCAAAAACCGCTTGACAGTTACTTCCTTTGTCAATGTGTTATCCTGTTTATTATATCATTAATACTTTTTTTTGCAAGTCTTTTATTGAAAAATCCTTTGGTTTATGATATTGTAACAGTATAAAATCAAAGGTGGTAAAAACTGATGGACAATTTAGTCGAGCAAGTAGTCAAAAAAGAGAGAAGCTACAAGCACTATCTCAATATACTGCTTATCATATTGGTAGCTGTGCTTATTCCGACAACCTTTCTTGTGGTTGGTCTTATTCTTAGTCAGGCGTATCTTATTACCATAGCCTTTTTTGTATCACTTTTCTGCATTTACGGTGCGTGGTGGTTTATTACATCACTTAACTTAGAGTATGAGTACGCATGCCTTAGTGGTACCTTCCGTGTTGACAAGATTATCGCAAAGCGCCGCAGAAAAAAGGTCACAAAAGTAGAGGTCAATAAGATTGACGATATGTTTAAGTATTCTGACGAGAGTATGAGCAAATATCAGCTTAAGAAGACTTATTTTACAGGGGCACAGGAGTATTCTTCTGACAATTATGTTATCGTGTATACAGAGGATGACGGCAACAAGTACGCTGTAGTGTTTAGCCCAAACGAGCAGATGCTTGCGTGTATGAGACCATACCTAAAGCGTGAGATAGTCAAAGTTATATTTTGATAGAGGGTGATACAGATGACACCTATCACTATCGATTTTGTCAAGAACAATATGCCAAAAAGACCCGACAACGCCCACAAGGGCAGTATGGGTACACTGCTTAATATCAGCGGCAGCTACTCTATGGCGGGTGCGTGTGTGCTGTCATCATTGTCAGCACTGAGAAGCGGTGTAGGACTTGTAAAAATCGCATTGCCAAAGAGCATATATCCTATAGTTTCAAGCAACGTATACGAGGCGGTGTATCTGCCGCTGGGCGATGATACTTGTAGCACTGTAGATGTATCATCTCTTGAGTATCTGCTGTCACAGGCTACAGAGTCTACTGCAGTACTGCTTGGGTGCGGTCTGCAAAACACCGCTAAGACAAGAGAATTTGTGTCTGAGTTTGTATTAAATAACGACAAGCCGATTCTCATAGATGCCGATGGCATAAATGCTCTTTCTATGAATATAGATATATTAGCGCAGACTAAGGCACCTGTTGTGCTGACTCCGCATCCTAAGGAGATGTCAAGAATAACAGGCTACTCAGTAGAGCATATTTGTGCAAACAGACAGCAGGTAGCACAAGATTTTGCAAAGAAATTTTCTGTCACCGTTGTGCTCAAGGGTCACAATACTATAGTCACAGACGGTGTCAGTACATATGTGAACAACACAGGCAACAGCGGTATGGCTAAAGGCGGTAGCGGAGATGTGCTCAGCGGTATTATCGCATCGCTTATGGCACAGGGTGTCGATGTTCTGACATCAGCCTGTATGGGCGTGTACATACACGGACTATCAGGAGATATGGCTGCACACAGCTTGTCAAAGACCGCCATGCTACCGTCTGATTTAATCAACACCTTGCCACAGGTATTCAGAAGTTTAGAGTAATATAAATATTAAATTAAGGAAATTGCAAGTATTTTACTTTGGAGGCTATTATGCGTAGACTATCAGTATCGCTGCTTGCGATTTCTTTTTTTATTATAACCTTGTGTTCGTGCAAGAGTATAGAGCCTGTGTCGCCCGTTATACAGTTTAAGGGCAATGCTGTCATAAACGTAGGGGATAGCAAGGCTTATGCTACTGTCAGTGTAATCGATAGCGAGAATATGGCTATGTGTATCAGATTATCAGAGGATACAGGAGTGCTGTATCAGCTCAGCGATTTTGAGATGACTATTGCATATGATGACCTTGTGTGCAGAGCAAGTGGTGATTATCTGCCGTCTTACACATCGGTGTCGGTGTTTTTTGATACTATCCGCTCTCTTTATAGTAGCGAGCCTGTTCTAATAGGTAGCACAGACTCACAGTTTGTATACAAAGGCGAGAGCACAGCAGGTCAATATCTACTCACAGTTGATAAACAAACAGGACATATACTTAGTATCAGACCGCAGTATGCTGATGTAGAGCTTCATTTTGACAATATAGTAACATCATAAAGATATAAAGAAATCCACCTTGGTTTATAAGGTGGATTTTTCTTTAAGAGAAATATGCCTGACACAGGTTGTACATATGTGTGTAAGAGTTTTTGTCAAAGTACCAGCCGATAAGTAAGGGGTTGCCATCTTTTACAAGATAACAACGTGGATGAGACGACAAGTCAAATGCAGATAGCGCTACATTCTTTGGCATAGCTTCTTCAAAGTATATTTGCTCAAGATTATCACAGTTTGAGAAAGCATATTCGCCTACAGTGTCAATATTTTCTGGTATGGTGATAGTCTTCATATACTTTGAGTCAGCAAACGCAAAGTCAGCTATCTGTGTTATCTGCTCGCTGTCTTTTGGGAATGTCACATCTGAGTCATAGCCTGAGTAGTCTATAAGCTTCGTACCCGTTGAGTCAAGCTCAAAGGCTTCCTCCCAGTACGCATAGAAGGTTACACCCAAATCATAGGTGAGCTTTGTTATGGTTTCGCCATCTTCAAATATATACGGCTTTTCAAGCTCTTTTTCATTAAGCCACTTTGGGCTGTTTTGTCCCTTTGCATAGCCGTAGGTTTTGTTGTCTACTTGTCTTGTTGCACTCCATCCCGAGAACACATAGCCATTTTTGTATAGAGTGCTTGCATCAAGAGATACCTTTTCGTCATAGCCGACAGTTTTTAGTGGCATATACCCTTGTCCGCCATTGTTATCGTAGTAGATGCGGTACTCATCAGCTATCCAAAAAGCCTTGGCGGTTACATTTCCAAGCGGTGTTGTCTTGCTTACCTTTGTATTATCACCATATAGAGAGTACTGAGTAATGCTATCGTTTTTGAGCCACTTTGATTCACCGTAGGCAGAGCTTTTGCCATAGTAGGTGTTGTATGCGTCTCTTTTGAGTATCCAACCGCCAAAGTGGTATCCTTCTTTAGTGAAAGTACACTTGCTCAGTTTTTTATCTTTGGAGTAGGTGACGGTCATATCGTCCATCTGACCATCTGCACCATTTGCGTCAAAGGTGATGTCATATTTAATCGCTGTGTCCTTGCTTATGCCTATTCTGTACACAAAATTTCCGTAGTAGTGCAGAGTAACAAAGAACTGATTATTAATATGAAAGACATTCTCTATTTCGTATGCTTTGTTAAGCTTGACGCAGGCTACCTCGTTTCCGCTGTAATCATATATCATCAGCAGGTTACCGCCCGAGCCACTCTGCGCAAAGTAGATGTAGTCGTCATCGCAGTCAGCACCCTGACGAGTATATGCGGTTTTTGTACCCTTGTACTTTTTGATTAGCTTGAATTTGCTGTCAAGCAGAGCGAAGTTATATGTGCCACTCAGTCCTACCACATAGACATCTCTTTTTTCGTTATATGCGATAGAGTATATTTTCTGTTTGATTTTTTTGGTAGCTGTAACGCTGAGAGTATCAGGGTCTACAAAGCTTATGATATTATAGTCAGGTGCATTGTTTGCTACTATTATCTGCTTTGTTTTTGGGTTATAGGTCATATCATTTGCATGACCGAGGCTTATTCCGCTTTTTTTATCTTCAAGCTCAAAGTTTTTTACATTATACTTCAAAATTGTAGTAGAGCCGTTGTTAACGGCAAAGTATGCATACTCGCCATCAGTACACGAGCCCTGAGCGGTTGCGTATTTGTTAAAGCCTGCATCTGCTTCTATATGATTTTTTACAGCTACTGACGTTGCGCTGTCGTAAAAGGTCGATTTCGCATCTGTGGTGATAACGCACCCGCATATCAGTATGCTAAGCGTTACAAACAGCGAAACTATACACATTATATTTCGTTTCATATGATTCTCCAAGATTTAGGTAACCTAATTGTAAGTCTTACATCACCTAAAGTCAAGTTATGCATAATATAGTGTTTGTACAGTACAAGAATATATGAGCACAAAAAAAGTCGGGTTTATATAAACCCGACTCTTATTTTACATATTAACTTTTGTTGTACCAAGCTTTACAAATTTGCCGTTGTCTTCTATTACAACAGATATTGTGAGTGTTTTGCTGTCGCTGTATTTTTGTGCAGGAGCATATGCAATAAAGCCTGAGCTGTCATCCTGTGCCGAAATATCATAGCACTCATATGTAGTGGTGTTTGCGGTTTCGTCAGTTACATCTATATAAATGACAGACTCATCACTTAGATAACTGTTGTTTATCTCACCTGTAAACTGCATATACATCGATGAGTATTCGCATGTATCAGCGTCTACAGTCACATCTATGTCAAGAGTATCGCTTATAGTATAAAATGACAACACAGGTGACTGTAGTATTGGTGGACGTTCTATAAGCCAGCACAGGTTACGCTCTGCTATCTCTATAACAAAGGTGTCAGGTGTATACATATCAAGGTCATATGGCAGTATCATAGGAAATGCCTTTGTGAATGTTGCATTTTCATATGCGCTCGCAAAGAACGGTAACAGTGAGTTGCCAAACGAATCTCTGTACATATACAGCGAGCCTGATGCATCTTCGTTTTTGGTGGTGATTATGGCTTCTTCGACACTCTTTGTGTCTGTCACATAGCTGTAGCTATCCTGTGCGCCGTAGTAATAGTTATACTCAGCAGCATCGGATGTAGGGTAGAGCATCTTACTGAGGTCTCCCACAAAGTCTTTTCTCTTTTGCACTTCAGCAGTAGAGTAGTCATCGTGAGATTTTGACAGGGTGTCCATAATCTCGTTGTATGCAAGCAGCGCACCCTTGTCGTTCCAGTGAGAGTCTCTTTTAAAGTACAGGACCTCGTCTTGATTTTCAAACAACTCAAACAAATTGACGTAGTTTATGTCGGTGTTCTTAATAGCCTTGTTAAACAAATCTCTGTTGTGAGTATCGCTTACCTTGTGGCTGTAGTAGTAAGGCATAAACTCAGGGTAGAGAGTGCTCTTGTTAGGGGCTATAGTAAAGAGAAACTCAACCCCGTCTGAATTTGCGTAGTTATTTATAATCTCAAGGTTGTGTATAACCGCATTCATCTCACGGTCAGACATTGTGTCAGCGCCTAAGTAGTCATTAAGTGTTGAATAGTAATATAGGTACGAATCTTTGCCGACTATTACTGAGTCAAGGTTAGAGCGTGAAAAAACCTGCGACTGTATGGTAGCATCCATAGTGATAATCTCAGGTCTGTATGCAAAGTGAGTATCAAAGTAAGAGGACAGCTGCTCAAAGTAATCGAGATTGATACTGCCGTCTTCGTTTTTCACTTTGGGTGTATCTACCTGTTGTTCGTTTCCGATAGTCTCAGTTGTCGGGTTAAATATCATACAGACAGACGGGACAATGCACACGAGCATACAAAGCACTACAAAAATCAGTAGAAAAAATCTCTTCATATTATCACCCCGCCTTTCTAAAATCTGAAGTAAATAAACGGGTTATAACCGCTTGGAGAAAGTCTCAGTATACACAGGCACAGTAGCAAAAACGCACAGATGTACAGAGCTATCTGCACAGCCTTCCACTTTGTGCTGAGTGTCGCCTCAGAGTATATGTTTGTGCGTATTTTGTCTGCGAGTGGCTTTATAGGCGCACAGCCGATAATTGCGACAATTAGCATAGCTACAAACCAAGGCGTAAGCTGCTCAAGTGCAAGTGCAAGTGATGCATCTGTCATATCGAACCCTGCGAACATCTTGCCGATATATGTTATAGAATACGATAGCGTATCTGCTCTGAATATAACAAAGCTCAGCGTTGTCACCAGCATTGCGTATATGTGACCTGCTATCTTAGGCAGTTTCTTCATAAACGGAACATAGCTTTCTATCAGTATGAACAAGCCTTGCAACAGTCCCCATACTACAAAGGTCCAGCTTGCACCGTGCCACAGACCTGTGCAGAAGAACACGATAATCTTGTTTAGTGCAGTTCTAAATTTTCCTTTGCGGTTACCGCCAAGCGGAATGTACAGGTACTCTTTGAACCAGGTTGACAGTGATATGTGCCATCTTCTCCAGAATTCCTGAATACTTTTTGAGGTATAAGGATAGTTGAAGTTTTCTTTGAATTCAAAGCCGAACATGAGTCCCAGACCTATAGCCATATCTGAGTATCCGCTGAAGTCATAGTAAATCTGAAATACATATGCGATGATACCTATCCACGCTGTAGGCATAGACAGCGCATTTGCATCTACAGCGAATATGGTGTCTGCGACCTGACCCATAGTGTTAGCCAGAAGAACCTTCTTTGCAAGTCCACACACAAAGCGTCTCAGACCTCTTGCGATTTTTTCGACATCCTGTTTTCTGTCAGATATCTGCTCATTTATATCTCTGTATTTAACTATAGGACCCGCAATAAGCTGTGGAAAGAATGATATATATAGCAAAACACTTGCGTAGTTTTTTTGTACATCTACTGTCTTTCTGTATACATCAATCACATATGACAGAGCCTGAAATGTAAAGAACGAGATACCTATAGGCAGAGCTATCTGAGGCACAGGGATAGAGCAGCCTGCTATTGAGTTTATAGTTGTCACAAACATACCTGTGTATTTGAATACAGCAAGTAAGCCAAGGTTTATTATTACAGCAACTGTAAGAGCTAATTTGCGTTGTTTTTGTGGTGCTTTATCCACCCACAGAGCACACAGATAGTTTAGAATTGAGCTTGCTATCATCAGCAGTACATATACAGGTTCTCCAAATGCGTAGAACACAAGACTTGCTACTATTAAAAGCCCGTTTCTGAATTTTAGTGACGGTATCGCTGTGTACAGCAAAAACACCGTTGGCAAAAATATACATAAAAATATAAGTGAACTGAATACCATAGTTATCCTTTGTTTTTACAGATTAATAATTGTGAGTTTGTTTAACTAAATCTTTACGTGCATCCATGAGGTAGCTGCTGACATTGCGCCCTTGTAGTCAACATCACATGGCGCATCGTAGCTCATACCGTAGTAGGTGTAGCCGGAGTGATGTCTGCTCCACTCAGGATCATAAATAAGACCGTCAATCTCAGCCCATCCGTGACCACCGCTGTGACAGCAGTAAACTTCTTCGTAGCCGATAGCCTTAGCGAGATATGCAAAACAAGCGCCATAGCTAAAGCAGTTACCTCTACCGTTTACAAACATATCGTTAGCGTAAATTACAGGCCAGTCCATACCTTTATAGTGCGGTATACGAGGGTTTTCTTCGATATATGCGCTTTTTACATAATCCCAGCATTTCTTTAACTTTTGTGATTTTGTCATATCTTTGTCGCAGATTTTATTCATAAGCTTGAGCGCTCTGAATAGTGTTTTGTCTGCTTCTGTCTTGACCTTTGTTGCTATACCGTCAAGCACGTTCCAGTCTACACCGTCTTGTGTTACTGCGTTACGATATGTGTAGTCGATAACTCCGTTTTTGTCAGCATAGCGATAGCCGTCTTTTGAAGAGCCTACAATGCCGTTTTTCTCTACTACTCCGTTTGAGTTATAGTAGTAGGTCTTGCCGTCAATTTTGACATAACCCTGTCTGATAAAGCCGTCTACAAAGTTGTATGTAACACCATTGTGTGTGATTTTTCCGTTAGCGAGAGCGTTGTTGTAGTAGTACGCTGTGTTAGTCAGATAGTAGCTGATAGTGTTTGAGTTTTCATCGAGGCAACGCAGAGTATATGCGTACAGAGTGTTCTGTGGTGCATTTGTATCGGTAAAGTAATTAGCGCTTACATCAGCAATACCAATGTAGGAGCCCCCAAATTCTTTGCGATACACCCTGTATTTTTTGGCTGTCTCAACATACTCCCAATTTATATACATACCGTTAGCAGAGCTTGTGACACTTGTTATCTGTGGTGGTGCAATATAGCGGTTTGTCCAGCCTGTAGTGTAGTAGCCGCTTATATAGCTACCGCTTGAGTTCATAGCTCTTACTGTATAGGTGTAGGTCGAACCGTCAGCAATACCTAAGTGGTTAGCATAGTTGTTGGTTGTATCGGCGATTTTTGTCCAGCCTGAGCCTGAGCTGTTTTTATAGAATAATCTGTATTTGCTCGCACCCGATACCTTGTCCCATGTTACCTTGGTGCCTTTTGCACCGTTTGTAAATTTGGTAATCTCAGGCGCTTGTATATACTTACAGCTTTTGCCTGTTTTGTTATAAAAGCTTGTGTTTACACTACCGTCAGCAGATACACATCTTACAGTATAGCTGTAGGTTTTGTTAGGCTCTACATTGTAGTCTGTGTACGATGTAGCGGTAGTGGTCGAGAGTGTCTTCCACTTGGAGTCTTTTTTGATAAACACCTTGTAGTTTTGGGCACCTGCCACCTTGTTCCAAGATATCTTGATACCGCCATAAGTGCTCTCTACAGAGGTTATTGTAGGTGGTGCAATGTATGTTTTAGTCCAGCCACTACTGTTATAGTAGCTTGCGTATGTGCCGTCAGAGTTTAGAGCTCTTACTGTATATGTGTAGGTTGAGTTGCTTTTTAGTGTGGTATGAGTAGCAGAAGTAGAGGTTGTATCCTTTATCTTTGTCCAACCCTTGCCGGAGCTGTTTTTGTAGAACAGTCTGTACTTGCTTGCACCCGATACCTTGTTCCATGTGACAGTTGTACCCTTAGCGCCGTTTGAGATTTTTGTAATCTGAGGAGCTTCTATGTATTTACAGCTTTTGCCTGTTTTGTTGTAGAAGCTTGTGTTTACACTACCGTCAGCAGATACGCATCTTACTGTGTAAGAGTAGGTTTTATTAGGCTCTACGTTATAGTCTGTGTATGATGTAGCGGTTGTAGTAGCCAGAGTCTTCCACTTGGAGTCTTTTTTGATAAAGACTTTGTAGTTTTGGGCGCCTGCAACCTTGTTCCAAGATATCTTGATACCTTCGTATGCACACTCTGCCTTGACAACAGGTGGAGCTATATATGTTTTTGTGTAGCCCTGAGTGTTGTATTCGCTGATGTACTTACCAAAAGCATCAAGCGCTCTTACTGTATAGGTATAGTCAGTACCGCTTACAAGGTTTATGTGCTTGATTGTAGTGCTCTGAGAGTCAGCTACCTTAGTCCAACCTGAGCCTGTAGATTTTTTGATAAATAGCCTGTATGTTGCTGCACCTTCATATTCTGTGAAAGATACCGTGAAGCCTTTGCTGCCGGTAGCTATATTAGTGATTTGCGGATAGTTTACATTGTAGTTTTCGTCTGTGTTTTCAACAGCCATAGCGGTTGATACGGTTGAAAAAATCATAACGATTACTATAAGCAGAGAAACGATTTTTTTCATAATTGCACCCAAACTTTCATAAAAAATATATTAACTAATTTATTATACATACTGACTATAAACACATAAATACAAAAAAGAATATTAATAAAATTTTTATATAAAAGTCGAGAGATGATTTGCTTTGCTATATACATTAAAATTTCATGCCTATTTGCTTAAACAAATTAGATAAAATATATAGATTTTATTGCAATATGTATAGCTATGTGATAAAATATAAATGTATAATAAGTGCTTTTGCACAAAAGGAGGACGATTATGTTCAAGAAGATTTTATCTGTTATTTTGGCTTCTTTGTTATTGCTCACCATACTTCCGAGTATGACTATCAGTGCTGAAGAAAACGAAACCGTAGCGCTCGAGCTTAATAATACAGTCAATGCCACGTTTATAAGCACAGACGATTTTGTAGAATACTCTTTCACACCGTCAGAAAGTGATTACTATGCATTGTTTTCTCAAAGTCCTGATGGTGGCGACCCATATGCTGACTGTTACGACTCATCTTACGAGTGGCTTGATGGCGATGATGATTCGAATATGTACCTTGGTGAATTTGACTTTTATCTGGTCGTTTATTTAGAGAAAGGTCAGACTTACTATTTTACAGTCGGCTCTTATGAAGAAGACATAACCTACGTTGTCGGTATTGAAAAAGCAAACACAGTTGAATCTATAAAGGTTCTGACTCCGCCTACAAATACTACCTATATTGAAGATTTTATCTATGACGCCTTCTATAGTATAGGCACAGAGGGACTTGAGCTCGAGCTTACATATACTGATGGCACTACATTTATTTGGAGTGCAGAAGACGATGCATATATTCCTAATACAGAGCTTTATATTGATTTAGAGTATGTTGACGATGAAGGCTACTATATGGTCATCAATGCCGGCAAGGCTCAGTATACTATCTTGCTTGAGACTATCGAAAATCCGGTGGAAAGCATCGAGGTTAAAAATTACGAACCTATACAGATTTACGAGAATAGCAATGGTTCGTATGATGAAGATTTAGGCTATTACATTTATTATTACTCTATTCCTGCATACACCGAGATTACTATCAACTATAAGGATGGCTCTTCAAAGGATGCAGATATTTGGGATGTGGTTGATGGCTTGCATTTCGAAATTTATGATGAGCAGGAGATAGATGCCTGGACTGTAGGACAAAACCCTGTTACTATTGAATACTGCGGTGCTGAAACTACAATATATGTAGAGATTTTAGATGTTCCGTACAAGAGTGTAGTCGTTAATAGTAATCCGACAACCCCTATAGTTTTTGGTGATCCTTTTAATGGCGAGATGAATAACAATGATACTTATCGGTTTGTGGTACAGGACTTTAGTGGATTATCTTTTACTTTAGAGTATAACGATGGTGAAAAAGTCACATATACAGCTGAAGATATAGATATGGATACTATGACGATAGACGGATATGTGTTTGAGCTTTTAGAAAGTAGCACCACGGGTATCGGTTTAGCAGAAGCTAAAATTTTATACAAAGGCTTTGAGATAGCTTTTAATGTAGAAATTATAGAGTCAGACATAGTAGATATCAGTGTTTTAGAGCTACCTGACAAAACTGATTTCTCTTACAATTACTATGCTGATCTTACAGGTATGCAGGTAGAGGTAACATATAAGGACAAATCAAAGAAAAAAGTTTCCCTTAATAGTGACACAATGTCATACGGATATGCAGACTTAATGGGTTATTATTATTTTGCTACTTGTGTAGATGTTGATGGCGACACTCTGTATATAATCGAGCGTGGTGATAGTGCTGAAGATGCATATTTCCAGTTTCTATTAGATGGTACAAGTTTCGATTTTTATGAGTTGATTAATTACACCGAAGACTATTTAGGAATAGATGAGCTTGAGGTATCAAATGTCTGCGAAAACGGTGATGGTATGATAGCAGATATTACATATAGTGATAACTCAACCGACACACTTACCTTACAGACAGTATATTTTGAGAACTATATTCAGTTTGCTACTGGTTATGCACTTACAGAAAACGGCATACTCTATTATGATATATACAGAGACTCAGACCCATGGGATGTATATGTTTTAGGTGTTAAAGCATCATCTGTAGAGATGCAAGAGTTTGTACTTGGAGACGTAGATGGTGATCACAAGGTTACAATACTTGATGCGACTGCTATACAGAGACATCTTGCACAGCTTGAATTTATCTCTGCTGAGCGTCTGCAGTGCTCAGACACAGACAAAGACGGCAAGCTGACAATACTTGATGCAACTCAGATTCAGCGTTTCTTGGCTAAGATTATTGATAAGCTATGATATCTTGAATATTTACAAGCAAAACAAAAAACAGGCGGGTGCTAAGTGCATCCGCCTGTTGTTCTTATATTTACTCATTATTTTATATCCTGAGTTTTTGAGACTATTGTTTTTCTTATTTGAGTACTGCTCGTGCTCTGTGTATATGGCAGGTATACAATCTCAGCGTCTTTGTCCTTGAAGTACTCTTCATAGCGCAAAAATCTCTCTGAGCCCTTGTAGTCGCTACCGACAAACAGTTTGTGATAGTGATATTGTGGCCACGCATCACAGTCTTCTGCAAATGATGGTATAACCATATCTACATATTTGCACGAACCAACGATTTCTTTTCTCTCTTCAAATGGTATGAATGTCTCTTTGCCTTTCCACGCACCGCTGTTGTGAACACCTACGATAAGGTAGTCGCACATGCTCTTGGCTCTTTTGAGCAGATTAAGATGTCCGATGTGGAACAGGTCAAAGGTACCACTTAGGTAGCCTATTGTAACCTGAGGCTTATCAGAGATTCTTCCTGACTCTTTTTTGTAGTTATAGCTGTGAATACCGTACTCTTGTGGGTCATTATGATATCTGTCAAGCACATCTTTATAAATCTGCTCATACTGCGGAATAAACAGCGTATTTTTGTTTAGCATATTATCGATAATCTGCTGTGCGAGTTCTTTGGTAGCATCACAGTCGTTTTTACCACCGTTGAAGCTTGTGCCCTTGATAGAGCCGGGAGAGCAGTCGAGCACTCTGTTGCTGTATCCCTGAGCGCCAAGCTCTGCGTTGATGTTTTCGACAAACATCGCAATACCTGCTTTAGCTGCACCGTATACGCTGAAGTAAGGGGACACAAGGTGTCCTGCTATACTGACCATTACTGCACAGTTGAAGTCTTTGTCAGACATCAACTTGTCGTAGTATTTCTTGATAATCTGTATAGCGCTGAGCTCGTTACACTTGATAAGGTTTTTGATTTCGCATTCAGTAAGGTCCTGAAACAGCGCTAATCTACCAAAACCTGCTGTGATAATTAAAGTGTCAATATCATCAATCTCATCAAAAATACTGTAGTCTTCAGTATTTAGGTCAAGCTGATATTGTGTAGTATTTTTTTCAAAGATATCTCTGTGCTCAGGTGGAATAACGTCTTCGTTTATGATTTTTTTGTCTACGATATGTATGTGTTCTACGCCTTTATCAAGTAGTTTCAGTACTATTGATAAACCGATTCCGCTATTTCCGCCAACGACCAGTGCTTTTTTCATTTTTACTCTCCTTATGAACGTTATTGTTCATTCTGATTATTGCAAATGTTCAGTTGCAATTTTTTATTTCTTCAAGTTTATCAAGAACTTCATCAGTAAGCTCTTGTCTGAAATATTCTTTAGCCTTAATTAGCTTGTCTTCAGAAAAGTCCCACCATTTTATACTAAGCAATCTGCTTATTATATTATCGTCAAAACGCTGGCTGATTTTTTTAGCAGGTACTCCGCCGACAATAGAGTAAGGCTCTACATCGTGTGTAACCACAGCGTTTGCAGCGATAACTGCGCCATCGCCGATTTTTACACCTCTGAGAATGTGTGCACCTGCAGCAATCCATACATCGTTTCCTATGTGTATAGAGTCATCAAAAGATTTATACTCAAGCTTTTCATCTTTGAAGATTCTGCTCATTGGTGTGATAGAAATATTATGAATATCGTGATTTGCTCCGCCTATAGAGACGTTCCATGAGATAGCACAATACTTGCCAATATCACAGTGTTTTATTATACAGAACTCTCCTGTATAGGTGTTCTTGTCTATTTTAGCAGTATCTATTGTGTTTCTTCTGCCGATTTCCACATTATCTGACAGCTTTGAGTAACGCACTATGGAGAAATCTCCGATAGATACATTGTTCTCTAAATCAGAGTTAATGACCTTTGCATCTCTGTAGATTTTGCAATTCTCACCTCTGATGTGTTCAGCTGTCTGTGCTGTGTTTGTGTTGTTTTTGTTCATACTTTTACTACCAATTCAGTGATATCACTTAGTTTTTGATTTGTTATTTTTACGGACTAATTAAGAAATAGCGTTGTTTATAGCTGCTATCTGAGTCTTGATTACATTGCTTATAGTCCAAGGTCTGATTTTATCAAGGTTATTTTCGCTCATCTTTTTGATAAGCTCTTTATCATTTATCAGAGAAAGCATCTTTTCACCAAGCTTATCTGCGTCTTCTACCTTGACTATATATCCGTTGACACCATCTTCAATAAGCTGCAAGCCTGCAACGCAGTTATCTGTAGTGATTACAGGCAGAGCGTTTGCCATAGCTTCATTTACAACGAGTCCCCAGATATCCTCTCTGGTAGGCAACACAAACAAATCAGATGCAAGGTAATACTTGAACAGCTCTTCTTTTGGCAGAAAGTCCACGATAGTTATTCCTTTTATATCGTGCTCTTTGATGTATTCTTCGTACTGAGGTCTTAAGTCACCGCCACCTACAATAATCAGGTTAGCCTTGTCAGAGATTTTTTTCCACGCATCTATCAGTACATCGTAGCCTTTTCTGTGTATAAACTGACCGATAGACAGCACAGTCACCTTGTTGCTTATGTTGAGCAGTTCTTTGTATTTAGATTTTTCTTTATCTGTCAGAGGCTTACTTAGCATATCCTCCTCGTTTAATGAGGTGAAGTTATGCTCAACTATATCCTCGTCCTTTGCACCGTAATATCTGTAGTAATCAGATGCAAATTTACCGCTTGAAAAATACTTAGTAGCACCGCCGTAAACAAAACGCTTGATTAAGTCTTTGACAAAGTTTTTCTTAAGCAGAGCACCGTCACAGTTTATAAAGTAAGGGATACCCTTTAATCTGCACAAAAATATAGCTTTCATAGCGAATTTTGACAGGGCATCATAAGCGATAACAAAGTCGTATTTTTTTATATTCTTAAGTTTTTGGTTAAAATCAGCTATAGCTTTTTCGTTGTCCAGTATAGAAAATTCTATCTCGCCGCTTTTGCAAAACCAGTCTTTGCTACGGTTTTCGTTCTTGCATGTAGCAAAGAAAACATCAGCATCATATTCGTTGTAGAATCCCTTGAAAACTCCAACACGATAGGGAGCAGGATAAGAGCCTAAAATCAGTACCTTCTTTTTATTATTCATCGTTATTGTTTCCTTTCAGCTCTTTAACAAAGCTCTCTACATCGTTAAAAGACTTTGCGACCTCGTGTAGCTTTTCTTCATCATAAAGCCACCATTCGCTACTGAGCAGGGTGTCGATAGTTTCGTCATCAAATCTTTTTCTGATCAATTTTGCGGGATTACCTGCCCATATCTCGTAAGGACCTATATCCTTAGTGACTACTGAGCCCATACCAACGACAGCACCGGTTTTGATAGTAACACCTGCCTTGATACTGGCACCTTTGCCTATCCAAACATCGTTTTCTATAGTTGTTGTACTGTATGGGTAAAAGCTGTGTTCTGCAAAGTTTTTGTTCAGGGTATTTTTACCCTCACAAAACACAGGAGAAGTGGATACAAATTCAAGTGGGTGAGACCCACCACCTATAGAGGTGTAGCCTGCTATAGAGCAAAACTTGCCTATATTACAGTACGAGATGTTAGCGCATTCGCCGATGTATGAGTAGTCATCAACGCTGACATTTCTCAGAGCACAGCCTCTGCAGACTTTAGCGTGTTTGCTTACTATAGAGTTTTTGATGATTTTGGGAGAAAAGATATTCTGCAAAACCATATTGAAATAAAAGTTTAGTTTACCCATATACAACAACCTTACACAGTTTATTAGATTTCTTCAAAAGATTTTACATAAAGCTTGACATTTCTGTCTTTGCCAAATGTTTCTAATGCTTCTTTTCTGTTAGGGAATTCTTGTCTGCGTTCTTCATTTTCTATATCTTTTATGATAGAAACCAGTTCATCTTCATCTATGTTAGAAACTGTAAAACAACCGTCTGTATTGTTAAGCAGACGACCGAGCTCTGTGTCTTTTTCAAAACAACCTATAATGTATCTTCCGTATGATAAGCACGCTGCAGTTTTACTTGGCAAAGCGGTGTTGATGATACCCACAGCAAGTGGAATGAGGTTTACATCAGACATAGCGTATATGTAAGGTGCTATGTTCTCAGGTTGACTATCTTTTATGATAACGTTGGTCAGACCACTTTCTTCAATATGTTTTACGATTTTCCTCTTGTTGGCACCGTTACCGATAATGTAGAATTGTATATCTTCGTTGTCTCTCAGCTTCTTTGCAGCTTTAACGATAATTTCAATATTTTGCAGTCTACCTATATTGCCCGCATATACAACTCTCAGTTTGTCATCATTGATGTTGTTCTCTTTGATAAATAGATTGTCTTCATCTTTTATGATGTTGACTTCATTTGAGTAACCCCAGTTGTGTACTACTGTGACAGGTGTTTTTATAGAGCTGTCGCTTTTTATGGTGTTAGCCATATCTTCTGATATGGTTATTATTTCATCAACATTCTTATATGCGTAGCTCTGCATTTTGTAAAAGAAGCTGTATGTAAATTTTTCTAAAGGCAGAGAGTGTATATATTTTGCATTCTGAGGAAATATATCCTGTACATTGAAGATAAGCTTTGAATTTTTCGCATACTTTTTGAGATATTTGACATGAAAATATGCGCTGTTACAGCTTTGTAGAAAGATTACATCAAAATTTTGATTCTTGTATTTTTTGGAGCATAGGTTAGCATAGTTTGCATCAATAGCGAATCGTTTAACGAGATTAGAGCCATCCTTCTTGCAATTGATTTCGACAATTTCGAGTCCATCTTTGCCCAGGAGTTCTTCAGGACAATGTTGGTATTCATCGCTGAACGCCTTAGTATATACAGTTACTCTGTGACCATTAGCAAGCAGTTGTTCAATAATATCTTTAAACAGATGAACAGAGGGACCCTGCTTGCCAAAGTCGATATTCATAATCATTGCGATTTTTAATGGCTTCATTACATTTACTCCTTTATACCAAAAATGGTTTCAACGCATATCTGTGTAGCGTTACCGCCATACTGCAGATATTTATTCTTAAACTCTCTGACCTTTGCAGCAGAGTCGTTATAATCGAGGTTTTTGAGTTTGTTTATAAGCTCTGTCTCGTTTTCTACTATACCTTCAGGCATCTGAGACTTTATATCCATGGCAAAGCCACGCTCTCTTGAGTACTCGTCACAGTCATAAGCAAAGCATATGATAGGACGCTCTAATATCGCATAGTCAAAAATCGTAGCGCTATAGTCAGAGATAAGAACATCGGATATTTTGAGCAGATCGTTGATATCAGGGTAGTTGGTGTAATCTCTGACAAAGTCGTTGAACTCTACACCAAGCAACTCATTTGTATAAGGGTGAGTCCTGAACAAGAGTATGTATTCGTTTTCAAGTTCTTTCTTCCACATTTCAAGGTCGATAGGTGGGGCGATTTTGTAGGATTTGCCCTTGTCCAGAGAGTCTCGCCATGTTGGTGCATATAGTAAGATTTTCTTATCCTTTGGCAGACCTATCTTTTCTTTCAGCTTAGCAACTTCTTCATCGGTAGTTTTGTATAGAGTATCATTTCTCGGCATACCCGATTTGATAGTGCTTTCAGGTTTTATGTTAAAAGAGTTGAGGTAAATGTCGGTTTCGTACTCGCCCGAAATACAGAAGTGGTTGATATAAGAGAAGTCATAGTCTCTTCTCTGACCCGCACAGTTGCCGACAGTTTTAATCGGGATACCGTGCCATGTGTTAAGGTAGACGGTGTTTCTTTTTTTATATCTGAGTCCACGCTCTATATTTACACAAGTAATCCAGTATTTACATTTGAGTGTTGTAATAAAGTATTTGAAGGTGTCTGATTTGATTTTTATACATTCTCCGGGGATGTCCGTGTTGTCTGTATCTTCCAATGCCCAGTAAAAGCGATATGTAGAAAACTCAGGTCGGCTAATCATATATTCGTAGATAGCCTTCGGGCTGTCGTTATATTTTCTGCCGTGACCGCTGAAAATAACAGCTTTGTTGTCGATAGGTATAAATAGTCCGATAAAGCGGAAGAACATACTCGCACAAAAGATAAAGCATTTGTTAAAAACTCTGTTGTGCTTGAGAATGTAATCAATTTTAGCACGTAACCCCTTCATAAAAACACCTCAAAAAAAATAAAAATATCTGACAATTTTTAAATATACTAAATAACGAAAAAATGAGACAAAATACAGAAAAAAGCCTAATATCCCAATATTTTGTTATATTTATTTGATAATACCATATTACATATATAATGTCAATTATCTACAAGACTCAGATCTGATTAATAATATACTAAAAAAGCCGAACCAAGTCTAAAGACCTGATTCGGCTTTTTTGGTGCAGGTAACAGGACTTGAACCTGCATGAAATTGCTTTCACATGGACCTGAACCATGCGCGTCTGCCAATTCCGCCATACCTGCATATTAAATATGAAATTCAAACTGCGTTTTTGATTATACAATACTTTTTTCAAGAAATCAAGGCTTGATTTTTATTTAATAAAAAATCTACCTCTCTTGCACAGAGAGGTAGCGATAATCAGTCACTTAGTATCTTTTTTGCAAAATCTTTTGCGCCATTTACTGCGCTGTCGCAGACAAATGAATTCAGGTCGTCTTCATCTTCAACGCTGTACATACCTATGTACTTAAGGTCAGAGTGCTCACACAGGCGGATAATACCTGTCTCAAATGGCTTTGTAGCATAGTCTCCCTCATAGCCGTGTGTAGTAATCAGTGCAACCTTTTTGCCACTCCACAGCGAACCACTTGCACTTCCGTAGTATTTGTTCAGTCCATAGTGGCGGTCAAGTACTGCTTTCATACACGCTGTGCAATACCATGCATATATAGGCGTAGCCAGCACTATAGTATCTGCCCACATAATATCCTCTACTATGTTGTACATATAGTCGTGCTGAATACAGCCATAGCTTCCCTCTATATTTTGACAAGTATAGCATCCAAGACATGGGTGTATATCTTTATCGCTGAGTGTCACATAGCGCACATCACAGCCGTTGTCGTTTAGTTCTTGTACAAAAGGCTTGCACAGCGCATCTGTGTTGCTTGTTTTTCTGGGACTTCCCATAAGTACTAAAACATTCATTTTTATCCCTCCAATGTTATTATAAAACTTATCTTGATTATTGCAAGCAAAAAATCCGACCAAGCTGATGTTTGGTCGGATTTGTGTTTATCCCAAAGAGTCTTTTTTGTTTGTCACTACCTCTACATCGTAGCAGGAGAATTTTTCTTCTACATTCTTTGGTAGAGTCTTCTGGGTCAGTAGGCTGACTATAGGCACAAGCACGAGTCCGCCCAACATAGCAAACACGCCTGAGTATAGCGAGTTTGTAAATACAAAGCCCAGCACACCGCCGTTTACACTTAGCCAACCGACACTTATGCACAACTGTACAATCTCAAGTCCCGTACCAAATACAAAGCTTGCAACAACTGCGGCTTTTGTTGTTTTCTTCCAGTACAGACCATACAAAAATGGTGCCAAGAACGCACCCGCAAGTGCACCCCAAGATACACCCATCATCTGTGCTATAAATACTGAGTCAGACCAAATAGAGTCTTTTAGTATTGCGATAACTGCAGATACTGCAATGAAAAATACGATGAACATTCTCATAACAAGAACGCTCTTTTTCTCTGTCATAGCTTTTTTCTTTTCTACAGCAGGCTTGATAACATCGAGTGTTATTGTAGAAGAAGATGTCAGTACAAGCGATGAGAGAGTAGACATAGATGCCGCAAGCACGAGCACTACAATGAGTGCAACGATTACAGGTGCTAAATCAGCAAGCATAGTTGGTATTACCTTATCAAACATCGCCTTGCCACTTGCAGGGTCGTAGTATCCGCTTTCTATCATCTGGTTTTCGTATAGCTTGCCAAAACCACCGAGGAAGTAGCAACCGCCTGCAACGATAATCGCAAACGCTGTAGATATGATAGTACCTTTCTTTATAGAACCTTCGTCCTTGATAGAGTAGAACTTACCTACCATCTGAGGCAGTCCCCAAGTACCAAGAGATGTCAGCATAATAACAAAGAACAGGAATATCGGGTTAGGACCGAACATAGATGTGTATTCAGAACCTGCCTGTATACCGAGCGCCTTAACCGCTGCGTTAAAGCCACCGTGTGACTGAAGTACAGATACAATAACAGCCACTATGCCAACGAGCATTATAATACCTTGTATAAAGTCGTTGATAGCTGTTGCCATATAACCGCCAAATATTACATAGATACCTGTCAGTATAGCCATAGATACAACGATTACCCAGTATGGAATTGAGAATACGTTGTTAAATAGCGATGACAGACCGTTGTACAGAGATGCGGTGTATGGAATAAGGAAAACGAATACTATGAAAGATGCCACAACCTTGAGAGTTTTTGAATCATATCTCTTCTCAAAGAAGTCAGGCATAGTCTTTGACTCCAAGTGCTGAGTCATAACTCGAGTACGGCGACCGAGTACAGTCCACGCAAGCAACGAGCCGATAAATGCGTTGCCAAGACCTATCCAAGTAGAAGCAAGACCAAAGTTCCATCCAAACTGACCTGCGTATCCGACAAAGATAACAGCAGAGAAGTACGATGTACCAAACGCAAACGCTGTCAGCCACGGGCCAACCTGTCTGCCACCAAGCACAAACGAGTTGACGTCTGTTGCATGTTTACGACACGCAAGACCTACTCCTATCATAAGTGCAAAGAAACATATAAGCATAGGAACCGCTATGTAAACCGTAGTCATATTCATAATATAAAGCACAACCTTTCTTTAACGATTTAAAGCGTAAAAACATCTTATGCCTTATACTTTAACACTTTAAAGCGTATTTGTCAAGCCTTGTAGAAAAAATTTTTTATTATCGATAATATGGTTGACTTTGTCGCTTTAAAATGTTAAAATATCACTTGTTTAATTTATATTTATGCTGTATGAGGTAATGAAATGACAATTGTACATTTGCTCGAAAAAAACGCAAAACTCTACGCACAGGATACTGCGCTTGTAGAGATTAACCCTGACCAGCCCGAGACAAGGCGTCTGACATGGAATGAGTACGAGCTTGTTGAGCCTACTCACAAGGTTGCTCACTATAGACGAGAGATAACATGGGGAGTGTTCAACGAGAAGGCTAACCGTTGTGCCAATATGCTGATGCAAAACGGCATCGGCAAAGGCAAGAAGGTTGCTATACTTCTGATGAATAGCCTGATGTGGTTGCCTATATATTTTGGTATACTCAAGACCGGCGCACTTGCTGTTCCGCTTAACTTCAGATATTCTTCTGACGAAATTGACTATTGTCTTGAGCTTGCACAGGCAGATGTTCTGATTTTTGGCTCAGAGTTTATTGGACGAGTAGAGAGTATTGCTAATAAGGTATCAAAGAAATGTTCGCTTATATATTACGGTGATGGTTGTCCTGCGTTTGCAGACAGCTATCGTGACTTAGTGTCTGAGCATTCGGGTAACTTCCCTGAGTGCACACTCACAGAGGCTGACGATGCCGCTATATACTTCTCTTCAGGTACCACAGGCTTTCCTAAGGCTATATTACATAATCACGAGAGTCTGATTCACTCGTGCTATGTTGAGCAGAATCATCACAGTCAGTCTAAGGATGACTGCTTCTTGTGCATACCGCCACTATATCACACAGGTGCCAAGATGCACTGGTTTGGTAGCCTTTTGTCAGGCTCCAAGGCGGTTATCTTAAAGGGCACACAGGCAAAGACCATCTTGGAGGCTGCAAGCACAGAGAAATGCTCTATAGTCTGGTTGTTGGTGCCTTGGGCACAGGATATTTTGAATGCTCTCGATAGAGGCGAGGTTAAGCTTTCTGACTATGATTTGTCTAATTGGCGACTTATGCATATAGGTGCACAGCCTGTACCGCAGAGTCTTATCAAGCGATGGCTTGAGTATTTTCCTGATCATCAGTACGATACAAACTACGGTCTGTCCGAGTCTATCGGTCCGGGTGCGGTTCACCTTGGTGTTGAGAATATCCACAAGGTCGGCGCTATTGGCATCCCAGGATATGGCTGGCAGGTAAAGATAGTAACCCCTGACGGTGTTGAGGTTAAGCAAGGCGAAGTAGGCGAGTTGTGTCTCAAGGGACCCGGTGTTATGACCTGCTACTTCAGAGACGAGCAGGCTACTGCCGATACACTCAAAGACGGTTGGCTGTACACAGGTGATATGGCTATGCAGGATGAAGACGGTTTTATCTATCTTGTTGATAGAAAGAAGGACGTTATCATCTCAGGCGGTGAAAACCTGTATCCTGTACAGATAGAAAACTTCCTTTCAGCTCACAACAAGATAAAGGATGTCGCTGTTATTGGTCTGCCTGACTCAAGACTTGGCGAGATAGCTACAGCTATCATTGAGCTCAAGCAGGATATGACCTGTACAGAGGATGAGATTAACGAGTTCTGTCTTGAGCTACCACGCTACAAGCGTCCAAGACGCATTATTTTTGCAGATGTACCTCGTAACCCTACGGGTAAAATCGAAAAGCCAAAGCTTAGAAAAATCTATGGAGCAGAGGGTTTGGTTGATTCACAGAACAAATCTTAATTTGAGAGGTTATAGATATGAAGAAACTTATGATAGGTAATCAGGCTGTAGCAGCCGGATTATATGATGGAGGCTTGGGTGTAGTTTCGAGTTATCCTGGCACACCGTCTACAGAGATTACAGAATTTTTAGCTAAATATGACGATATACACAGTGAGTGGGCTCCTAACGAGAAGGTAGCTTGTGAGGTCGCTTTTGGTGCATCTGTAGCAGGTGCACGCTCAGCTTGCGCTATGAAACACGTAGGACTCAACGTTGCTGCTGACCCGTTGTTTACTCTGTCTTATACAGGTGTCAACGGTGGTATGGTCATCTGTGTAGCTGACGACCCTGCTATGCACAGCTCTCAGAACGAACAGGATTCACGCCACTATGCTATTGCATCCAAGGTGCCTATGCTTGAGCCGTCAGACTCTCAGGAGGCATACACCTTTGCGAAAACTGCGTTTGAGTTGTCAGAGAAATTTGATACTCCTGTACTGCTTAGAATGTGCACTCGTATTGCGCATAGCCAGTCGGTTGTAGAGTGTTCAGAGAAAACCTCTGCAGTATTAAAAGATTACGAGAAAAACCCTGCAAAATATATTATGATGCCCGGCAATGCTATAAAACGTCATCCTTTTGTAGAACAGCGTATGGCAGACATAGCACAGTTTGCAGAGGACTGTATCTACAACACAGTTGAGTACAACAGTGACGAAATCGGTATCATTACATCAGGCTGTTCATACCTGTATGTCAAGGAAGTGTTCGGTGATAGCGCAAGCATACTGAAAATCGGTATGCCTAACCCTTTGCCAAAGAAGCTTATCACAGATTTTGCAGCAAAAGTCAAGAAACTATATGTAATTGAAGAGCTCGACCCTGTTATCGAGACCTATGTACGTTCACTTGGTATAGAAGTTGTCGGCAAGGATAAGTTCTCTATCTTAGGTGAGTTCTCTCAGAAGACTATCAAAGACGCTTTTGACAAAGAATTACCACAGTCAGTATCTGCTGACTCTGTTATTCCAAATCGTCCGCCTATGATGTGTGCTGGCTGTCCTCATCGTGGACTTTTCTATACACTCAAAAAGAACAAGTGCACAGTATACGGCGATATCGGTTGCTATACTCTGGGTGCTGTACCACCGCTCTCTGCACTTGATACTACTCTATGTATGGGCGCATCTATCTCAGGACTCCACGGCCATAACTTAGCAAGGGGAGAAGAGGCAGAAAAGCACTCTGTAGCAGTTATCGGTGACTCTACCTTTATGCATTCAGGTATGACAAGTCTCGTAAATGTTGCTTACAATGCAACAAACTCTACTGTCATTATCCTTGATAACTCTATCACAGGTATGACAGGCCATCAGCAAAACCCTACAACAGGCTATAACATCAAAGGTGATGTAGCAGCTAAGGTTGATCTTGAGCAGCTATGCAAGGCGCTCGGTATTAATCGTGTGCGTGTTGTAGATCCATATGATTTGAAAGCTTGTGATGATGCAGTGAAAGAGGAGCTTTCAATAGACGAACCGTCTGTTATCATTTCAAGAAGACCATGCGTACTTCTAAAGTACGTCAAGCACGAGCCGTCACTCAACGTAGATGCTGACAAGTGTAAGTCCTGCAAGCGTTGTATGACTTTAGGCTGTCCGGCACTCAGCTTCAAAGACGGCAAGGCTAAGATAGACAACACTCTGTGTGTAGGCTGTGGTGTATGCAAACAGCTGTGCGCATTTGATGCTATTGTGTAAGGGAGGCAAGACTATGAAAACTAAGAGTATTATGATAGTCGGTGTAGGCGGACAGGGTAGTCTGCTTGCATCAAAACTCCTGGGCAGACTCCTGCTTGACGAGGGCTACGATGTCAAGGTGAGCGAAGTTCACGGTATGAGTCAGCGTGGCGGTTCTGTTGTTACATATGTAAGATATGGCGAAAAGGTTTACTCTCCGATTATCTCTGAGGGTGAGGCTGATATAATCATTTCTTTCGAGAAGTTAGAGGCTGCACGCTATGCACCATATCTCAAGAAAGACGGACTCATTGTCGTCAACACACAGCAGATAGACCCAATGCCTGTTATTATTGGTGCGGCAGAGTACCCGACAGACGTGCTCTCAGAGCTTGTAAGTAAGGGTGTCAATATCGAGGCGCTCGATGCCCTCACTCTTGCTAATCAGGCAGGCTCTCCAAAGGCTGTCAACATCGTGCTTATGGGTATGGCTGCCAAGCATTTCTCTATTCCTTATGAGTCATGGATAAGAGCTATCGAGAACACCGTAGCACCAAGATTTGTTGAGATGAACAAGGTAGCTTTTGACTTGGGTTATAATCACAAATAATTCCTTTATGGAAAATTAATATCAAGAAGGCGATTTTATGGAACAGCGTTATTATCAAAAAGAAATCGAGACTATGCCTGTCGAGCAGTTAAAGGCTCTGCAGTCAGAGAAGCTTGTCAAACAGGTCAGACACGTGTACGACAACGTACCATACTACCGTGACCTGATGGACAAAAAGGGCGTTACCCCTGATGACATCAAGGGTATCGAAGATTTGCACAAGCTACCGTTTCTGACTAAGGCGGATTTGCGTGATGCATATCCGTACGGCTTGCTCGCAAAGCCACTGTCTGACTGTGTGCGTATTCAGTCAACTTCTGGTACTACAGGCAGACGAGTTGTAGCATTCTATACTCAGAATGACATAAATCTGTGGGAGGACTGCTGTGCTCGTGCTATTATGGCTGCAGGTGGTACAAACGAGGATGTATGTCAGGTAGCATATGGCTACGGACTTTTTACTGGAGGACCGGGTCTCAACGGCGGTTCGCACAAGGTAGGCTGTCTGACACTTCCTATGAGTTCAGGTAACACAGAGCGTCAGATTCAGTTTATGATGGACTTAAACGCTACTATACTTTGTTGTACTCCTTCTTATGCCGCATATATCGGCGAGACTCTGCAGGAGAAGGGCTATACTCCTGATACCATTCCGCTCAAGGCTGGTATCTTTGGTGCAGAGCCATGGACAGAGGAGATGCGCAGAGGTATCGAGAAGACACTCGGTATCAAAGCGTACGATATCTATGGACTTACTGAGACTACAGGTCCGGGTGTATCCTTTGAGTGCTGTGAGCAGACAGGTATGCACATCAACGAAGACCACTTCCTTGCAGAGATTATTGACCCTGAGACTGGCGAGGTACTGCCAGAGGGTAGCAAGGGTGAGCTTGTGTTCACTTCTCTTGACAAAGAGGCGTTTCCACTACTTCGTTATCGTACTCGTGACATCTGCGTGCTTACACGCAAGCCTTGCTCATGTGGCCGTACTCATATCAAGATGAGCAAGCCTATGGGCAGAAGTGACGATATGATGATTATCCGTGGTGTCAACGTATTCCCAAGTCAAATAGAGACTGTACTCTTGCAGGAGGGCTATCAGCCTAACTATCAGATTATCGTTGACCGCAAGGGCAACACCGACACCTTTGATGTCAATGTCGAGATGTCACCTGAGCAGTTTAGTGATACCGTTAGCGGTGTAACAGCTCAGGAGAAGTCACTCGCTAACGCTATGAAGACTATGCTTGGCATTAATCCTGCAGTTCACCTTGTCGCTCCTAAGAGTATTGTCAGAAGCGAGGGCAAGGCTGTACGTGTTATCGACAAGCGTAAGCTACACGACTAAGAGAGAGGAGAGTTACTATGTCAATAAAACAGCTTAATATATTTGTAGAGAATAAGCAGGGCGCACTCGTATCTATTACAGAGACACTTGCAGCTCACAACATAAATATGCGAGCTCTTTCTATAGCAGATACAGAGGAGTTCGGTATCCTAAGACTTATTGTCAATGATAATGATACAGCCTGCAAGATACTTGCAGACGAGGGTTATCTCATCAAAGTAACAGATGTAGTCGGTGTTAAAATCGGCGACCAGCCGGGCAAACTCTCAACTGCTCTGAAGGTGCTTGATAATGCTCATATTAATATGGAGTATCTGTACGCGTTTATGGCTCGTACTGAGAAGCACGCATATGTAGTGCTTAGAGTTGCAGATAACGCACAGGCAGAGTGCGAGCTTGAGAAAGCAGGCTTCCATATGATTACAGATGCAGATATCAACAAACTGTAATTGAATATTAATAGAGATATACAAAAACCGTCACAGGTGTTCTACCCGTGACGGTTTAGTTTTTATCAGCAATAACTGATTAGCCTTTTAATTTTTCTATGAGCATTGTGCGGATAGCCTGTGGGTCGCCGCTGCCTTTTAGCTCTTTCATACAAGCACCGAATATCGCCATCAGGGCTTTTTCTTTGCCTGCTTTGTAGTCTTCTACAGCCTGAGGGTTGCTCTCTATAGCCTTATCGATGACAGACATAATCATACTGTCATCAATTTCTGCGAGAAAACCGTTTTCTTCAACAAACTTCTCTGGGTCAGCACCCTGCTCGATAACTGCAATAAGTGTCTTCTTAGCAGCACCACGGTTTAGCTTGCCCTGTTCAACCTTTTTGATGAGATATGCAAGTCCGTCTGCAGATATGCTCAGGTCTTTTAGCTTGAGCCCTGCTTTTCTCAGTATGCCTGCACAGTCTGTCAGTATCCACGCAGCAGCGTCCTTTGCATTGCAACCAAGAGCTACTACATCATCAAGTAGCTTTGAAATCTTGTGCTCGCTCATGAGCATAGCGATTTCTTTGTCAGAAATGCCTGCGTTTGAGTATTCTTCTGCTTTTTCATCGAGAGCCACAGGCTTGTTAGCCTTAATCTGCTCTAACCATTCGTCATCAATGATGATAGGCATCAGGTTAGGGTCAGGGAAGTATCTGTAGTCTGCCTCGGTCTCTTTGTTACGCATAGCAAAGGTCTTGCCTGATACATCATCAAAACGGCGAGTCTCCTGCACAAGCTCCTCTGTCTGAAACTCGATAGCATCCATATGTCTTTGTGACTCGTACTTGATAGCACGCTCAATAGCCTCAAATGAGCTCATGTTCTTAATCTCAGTACGTACACCAAACTCCTCAGAGCCTTCTTCTCTTACAGAGATGTTGACGTCACAGCGCATAGCACCTTCTTCACACTCAGAGATACCGCTTGATACAAACATAGACTTGAGCTTTGAGAGATAGGTTACAACCTCCTCAGCACTTCGAAAATCAGGCTGAGTAACGATTTCGATAAGCGGTACACTTGTACGGTTAAAGTCAACATATGATGAGTTACCACCGTGTACAAGCTTGCCTGCGTCTTCTTCCATATGAATCTGCTTGATGCGAATATCACGCACACCATTTGATGTCTTTACAGACACACAGCCGTTTGTACATATAGGGTGGTTTAGCTGAGTAATCTGATAAGCACAAGGCAGGTCAGGGTAGTAGTAGTTTTTCTTATCAAATGTAGTGTAGCGGTTAATCTCGCAGTTTAGCATAAGTCCTGCTGTAGCTGCAAGCTCAACAACACGCTTGTTCATAACAGGTAGCATACCCGGCATACCACAGCACGCAGGGCATACACAGTCGTTAGGCTCTTTTGGACTTGAGTGTCCGCCACAAGAGCAGAAAATCTTAGATTCTGTGTTAAGTTCAACGTGAGTTTCAAGGCCGATTACTAATTCATATGCCATAGTTATTCACCTATCCTTTCCACAGATTCAGCAAGCGAGAGTAGGGTGGATTCGTCAAAGTGTTTTGACATAAGCTGTACACCCTGTGACACAAGCGCAGGCGTGCCTATCAGGTTTGGTACTGCTGTGAATACACTCTCTTCAAATACTTTTACAAATGCGTCTTTGATATCATATGCGTAGTACTCAGATTTTGAACAAGCAGGGGTGAGCACAGCATCATAAGTTTCAAAGATTTTATTCATTTTATCAGCGACCATTCTGCGTATACGCAGAGCCTTGTCATAGCAGTCAGCATAGCGGTTCTTTGATAGAACATCAGAGCCGTAGAGGATAGTAGCCTTTGTCAAGAAGTTAAATCCCTCTGTGCGTGAGTTTACATACAGCTCATCAATATTTCTGTAGTTTTCGCTACGGTGACCATATTTTACGCCATCATAGCGTGATACGTTGTTACAGGTTTCTGCACACATCAGTATCTGCCATGCGGTGTTAGCGTTATCAAACAGGTCAAGGCTTATCTCTTCAACCACAACTCCCTGTGATTTCAGATTTTCAGCATAGGCAGTAAGCTTTGCCTTTGTTTTGTCGTCTGCTTTGTCAAGCAGTTCTTTTACTATGCATACCTTCATGCCCTTGACATCTTTGTTTGTGTCGTAAGAGTATGAGCTTTCTGGTAGTGAGGTGCCGTCATTCATGTCATGTCCTGCGATTACTGTCATAATCTCAGCTACATCTTTACAGCAGTTTGCGTATACACCTACCTGCTCGCCTGATGCAGCACATGAGATGATGCCGTATCGTGACACAGTACCATAGGTAGGCTTTAGAAATGCCACATCAGACAGCGCAGCCGAGCGTCTGCAAGAGCCGTTCATATCCACACCCAAAGCCGCCTTGACTGTATTATCTTTTACAGCCTGAGCAGTAGCACCTTTAAGAGCTTCGTCTTTGTCATAATTATTGTAGTATGAGAATTCACCGACTAAGTCAAGTGAGAATTCACCAACATTTGTCTTGCCTTTTATTGTGTAGCCTTTATCAATAAGCTTAGTAACAACATGTGCAGAGAACAGAGGCTTGTAGCCCTCCAATATATAAGAGCCTGCTGTAGACGGTACATCTTTTACGAGGATGTTATCGTCTACTGCAATATTACCGTTTTCGTTAATATTAGTTGCGTAATAATTCATTTTGCACACCTCACTTTACAAGTCGTGGCACTTGCCAGCTATCGTCAGAGTGCTGTGGAGAGCTCTTGAGCAAATCATCTCTGCTGAAGTTTTGCACTCTCTTGTCATCTCTTAGTACGTTAGTCATAGGCATCACGTGTACCATAGGCTCTATGTCTGTTGTATCGCTTGATTTCAGGCTTTCTTCGCTTGTTTTCATAGCATCAAAAATGCCCTGCATAACAGCCTCTTCGTCCTCTGTCAGAGAGAGCTGATTAAGCTGTTGTGCATTTGAGAATGTTGAGCGTTTGCCCATAGAGCTTTTAGCTCCTGCCTTTGTAGAGCGGTGAGCAAGTGCACTACCGTTGCCGAGCAGATGAACATCCTCAAGCTGCTGGTCAGTGACCTCACCCGGAGCACCAAGCAACAAGTCCTGAGCATTACCGTTTAATGGGAATGCAATAACATCAAGAATCTTCTCCTCATCAGTCAGCAGCATCACCATACGGTCAATACCCGGTGCCATACCTGCGTGAGGCGGTGCACCATACTGGAATGCTGTATATAGTGCGTTGAAGCGTTTCTTGAGTTCAGATTCCTCATAGCCTGCAATTTCAAAGGCTTTTTTCATTATTTCGATATCGTGGTTACGCACAGCACCGGATGCAAGCTCAATACCATTACATACAAGGTCATACTGGTACGCAAGTACGCTTTCTGGGTCTTTGTTGAGCAGAGCGTCCATACCACCTTGTGGCATAGAGAACGGGTTGTGAGTAAATATTGTCTCGCCTGTTTCTTCGTCTTCTTCAAACATAGGGAAGTCAACAACAAAGCAGAACTCAAACGCATCGTCTCTTATCAGGTCAAGCTGGTTTTTATCAGCGAGCCATGTGCGTATCATACCTGCCTTTTTCTCTGTGTCTGATTTTTTATCATCACAGATAAAGAACAGAGTCTGACCTTCTTTGACACCTGTGAGTGTTACGATTTCTGCCTTTTTCTCGTCACTTAAGAATTTAGCGATAGGGCCTGCAAACACACCCTCTTTGAGTGTGATATATCCCAAACCGCCGAGTCCTACCTCCATAGAGGTAGCGTATTTGAGAGAATCTTCAAAGAACTTCTTTGACTTGCCCTGACAGTCAGCGACAATACCACGAACAGGCTTGCCCTTGAATGCAGGGAAGTTGACATCCATAAAGAAGTCTGTCAAATCGCAGATAACAAGCGGGTTTCTCAGGTCAGGTTTGTCAGAGCCATAGGTCATCATAGCATCAGCGTAGGTGATGCGTCTGAATGGCTTTGGTGTGATTCTCTTATCAGAGAAGGTCTTGAATGTATCGTAGATTACATCTTCGCAGACATCGAGCACTTCCTCCTGAGTAGCAAATGCCATCTCAAAGTCGAGCTGATAGAACTCGCCTGGTGAGCGGTCAGCACGGGCGTCTTCATCTCTAAAGCACGGAGCAACCTGAAAATATCTGTCAAAGCCTGATACCATCAGTAGCTGTTTGAACTGCTGTGGAGCCTGTGGCAAAGCGTAGAACTTACCCGGATGCTTACGTGATGGCACCAAAAAGTCTCTGGCACCCTCAGGTGATGATGCAGTAAGAATCGGAGTCTGCATATCAAGGAAGTTTTTGCTCTCCATAAGATTACGCAGGTGACGGATAATCTTAGAACGCATAACAAGGTTGTTGTGGTTCTTAGGATTTCTAAGGTCAAGATAGCGATACTTAAGTCTCAGTTCGTCCTTTGATGCACGAGAGTTAGATACCTCAAACGGTAGCATATTGGTGCATCTGCCGAGTACTGTCAGAGTATCAGCCACAAGCTCAACCTTACCTGTAGCAATCTTATCGTTAACGGTATCTTCGTCACGCTTTCTGACAATACCGCTTACAGAGATAACTGTCTCTCTGCCAACTTTTTCGAGCAATTCTTCGTTATGAACAACTACCTGAGTAATACCTGTGTAGTCACGCAAATCAACGAAGATAACGCCACCGTGGTCACGAATAACATCGACCCAGCCTGCAAGCTCAACCTTAATGTCTACATCTGATTCACGGATGTCGTTACAAAAATGTGTTCTATACATTTTCAAAAAACCTCCTTAGGTAATATACAAAGTAATAATCACAAAAACAAAAAGCCCCGAGAACAGCTTGTGCTATTCTCGGGACGAGTCATCAAAAAAACCCGCGGTGCCACCCGTGTTGATGCAAATAAAAGCATCCGCTTTTTATATAGTTTTGTGAACTATGGGAGTGTTCCCGCACTTACTACTCACCTTAGATGCGCTTTCAGTCGGTGACGCATCCTCCCTTTAAGGCTTTCCACAAAAGCCGAGTCTCCATTAGTTATTATATCAAAATATGTTAACTTGTCAACAGGAAATTTCTGTGGTAAACTTGTGTTATACACTTTAGTTATCCTGTTAGGAGGTTTATATGTATTGTAGTAAATGTGGAGCATTATTAAATGATACCGATATTTTCTGTTCTGTCTGTGGCACTAAGATTGAGGGTGAAATCGTAGAGCAAAGCGTAAATCAACAGAGCACACCTGTAGCAAATGTTGATGAGGCTGTGCCTTTTACAGCGCCCGTAGGTATAGGTACAGAGAATCAGGTGCCTTATCCATCGCCTGTAGTACCTACTGTACAGACTAAGAAGAAATTTCCCTTTGCAGTAGTTATCCCTATTGTAATATTTTTGGCTGTAGCTGTAGTTGCGGCAATTTTTATTACCAACTCAGTAGGCAAAAATAGCCTGCACGACGAGCTTATGCGTGATTGGTCACGCACCGAGGTAGACAATGACTCATACTTTACTTTGGAGCTTGATTTTTCAGAAGATGAGTGTGAGTACAAATTTGAGTCTTATTTCTTTGATGAGACGCTCTCTACCTTTGATTATGAAATAGTATCTCCTGATACAGTTATCTTCTATTATGACGGTAACCATAGCAACGGCAAAGAAGTCACAATAGAGTTTGATGATGAAAAAGAAATGATGACTATGACACCTGCTATCACAAGCACAGATAGCTGTGAGTATTGGTATAATTTTGATTAATATACTAAGACATAAAACTAAGCTTAACGCAGAAGATATACAGGGCTAAGTTTTACTTGTACAAATGATAAAAGAGGTATTTCTATGAAAAATTTCTTAGTAGTCGTTGATATGCAAAATGACTTTGTGGACGGAGCTCTTGGCACACAGGAGGCTGTCGCTATAGTTGACAATGTAGTAGATAAGATCAACAGCTTTGATGGACAGATTTTTGCTACATATGATACACATTTTGAGGATTATATGGACACAGCAGAGGGCAGAAATCTTCCGGTGCCTCACTGCATCAAGGGTACAGACGGTTGGCAGCTTAACGACAAAGTTAAGTCTGCACTCAATGCAAAGGGCTTTACCCCTGTAGAGAAGATTACCTTTGGTAGCGTTGATTTACCCGATATCATCAAAGAAGCATCTAAGGGTGAGGAATTTACAGTAGAGCTTGTGGGTCTGTGCACAGATATCTGCGTAGTCAGCAATGCGCTGATTTTAAAGGCACATTTTCCTCAGATGCTCATAAAGGTTGATTCTGCGTGCTGTGCGGGTGTTACTGTAGCTACACACAATGCAGCACTTGATACAATGAGATGTTGCCAGATTCAGATTAACTGACAAAAAAGGATGGTATATTTATGTTTGATGCACTAAAAGTCAAGAACGAATGTGTAAAATGGATACAGAATTTTTTTGAAGAAAACGGCAAGGACTGCAACGCTGTAGTCGGTATCTCAGGTGGCAAGGACAGCTCCATAGTTGCGGCACTCTGTGTCGAAGCTCTGGGCAAGGACAGAGTCATAGGCGTGCTTATGCCAAACGGCAAGCAACACGACATAGATATGGCACAGCTACTTGTTGATACCCTGGGCATCAGACACTATGTTGTCAATATCGAAGACGCTATGAAGGGTGTTATTGACAATATACCTTTTGAGCTTAGCACCATGAGTATGACCAACCTCGCACCGAGAATTCGTATGGCTACGCTGTATGCGGTGTCACAGAGTCATAATGGCAGAGTTGCAAACACTTGCAACTTGTCAGAGGACTGGGTCGGTTATTCTACCCGATATGGCGATTCTGTGGGCGATTTCAGCCCTTGCTCAAATCTGACAGTCAATGAGGTCAAACAGATAGGCAGGCTCTTAGGGCTTCCTTTTGAGCTCGTTGACAAGGTTCCGATAGACGGCTTGTGTGGCAAGACTGACGAGGAGAATTTAGGCTTCACTTATGACGAGCTTGACCGATATATCCGAGAGGGTGTTATCGAGGATAAGGAGAAGAAAGAGAGAATAGACCGCCTGCACAGGATAAATCAGTTCAAACTCGAGCTTATGCCATCATTTGACCCTAAAATTTAAGATTATATATAAAGGAATGGGATACCAAAGCGGTATCCCTTTTTTGATTATTAGTTCTTATCAAGCTTTGTTTTTACTGCTTTTAATTGTTTGTATATCTCAAGCAATTCTTTTCGTGATGTAACACCCAATTTTCCGTATAGATTTTTGTTGTGATATTTCAGGGTGTTTTCTTTTATGTTGAGCTTTGTCAAAATTTCCTTTGTGGTAAGACGGGCGATATATGCCTGATAGATAGATTTCTCTGTGGCTGTTAACTTTTCGATACCGTTTACAAAGACCTCCAAACGAGCAGTATCTACAGTTTCAGGTGCTTGAGTGTTATCAAGCATAGCGTCAGCTTCTGCTTTTTCGTTTTCGGTATAGTTTTGCACGGTCTGAACTTGTTTGACAATTTCCTTGAGTCGTTGGTTTTCGTTCATAATAAGATGTACACCAAGCAGGAATAACTCGCTGATTATGTACGAAATAGAGAGCATCTCAAAGTCAACGTTCACAAGCTGTTCGATAAACCAGACACCGATATTTACAAATACCGCTATTGCAAGAATAACAGCGTGTGCTGTGGTGTCTATTGTTTTCTTGACAGACGCACGGATAATCACAGTAACCATAGTAGCAAAATACCCGAGCAGATAGAAAAGACACAGTGGATGAAGTGGCCCGTATACTTTGTTTAGAGTAGATACACCATTTACTATCTCAAAGGAAACTTCCTTGTAGTATATATCCAAAATACCCGGACTTGCAGCTACAAGAAACACAAGTGTAGCAATGCCAAACAAGATAATAGGTAGTTGCTTTTTGTATTTCGTATTAGTCACATTTAATATTATCATCAGCATAGCAAGCGGCAAAAATACCGAGCCAAGATAGGAGATACGGTTTGCAAGTAGCGCCATATTCAGATTTTTGGAAACCGACAAAAAGGTGTAGCCGATATTAACTACAAGTACCGATGAAAACAGAAGTATAAACCAAGCCTTCTTTTTTCGTACCGAAAAGCAACATCCTATAAGCAGCAAAAATGACAGTATAGCAGTAATGCCGTAAATAAGCGACAAGCTGGCACTTTTTTCACCGATAGTACTGCAACCCGATAAGTTAAATATAAAAAACAGCAAGACAGGTATGCTTGCAAGTAACTTGTTCATAATGCACTCCTTTGAATATGAATGTATATAGCATTACAGTCCGAGCTTTATTTTTTCATACTTGTTTTGAAAAAGCTCAAACCCACACTTTTAGTGTGGGGACAATAAGTGCGCAAATTAGTATAATTATAATGTAATAATATAAGGGATAGGTGTATCCCAAACCCTTAATTTGCAAAGGGTATTTATTTATTATAGTCTATTTTGACTTTTCAGTCAATATTGCTATCGCTTAAATAGATATCTGATTTTTGTTTAACGAGGAGGATTTTTTATGAAAAAATTGCTATCAATAATCTTATGTCTTTTAGTTGTTGTGGGTGCTGTTTGCTCGCAGACAGTTTTAGCATCAGCAAAAGAGCTTGATGTTGCAGAAACAGGCTATCAGATAAACATTACCGATTACGACCAGCTCAAAAATTTGCTTAACAATTCACAAAACGATGAAACATTAGTTTTACAAAATGATATTATCGTTGATGATAATAAGAATGATAACATTCTTAAATTAAGCGCCCTTTCTGATTGTGTGCTTGATTTGAACGGTTACACCCTGAGCCGTTCTACACGTGGTATTGATAACTGTCTTATACAGGTATTGCCAAATGCACGCTTTGTTGTTCAGGATACATCAGATGATAAAAGCGGTAGTATGATTTTTTCAAGCGGTAACTATGCAGGCACAAGTTCTGTTATCCTTGCTAACGGCAATGTAGATATCTACGGTGGTAATTATGAGATAAAAACTCCGTATGAGGTAGGCGGCGGTGTTGTCTTCTTATCAGAGCAGGGTTGCCTTGAAATCCATGATGGTGTGTTTGATTCTCACACAGCCTTTGGCGGAGATACTATTGAACTGCGTCACAATGCATATCTTTATGATGTACCGCATTGTAATATTTACGGTGGTACATTCTACGGTAAAATTTCTAACTTTGAGGTTTCAGCTTTTGATAATTATACAAAGCACGGATGTCTTTATCCGAGTGTTTATGTCTATGATGGTGAGTTTTACATAGCAAAGCCTGACGATGAATATGCAGGTTTTGCATATTGTAACAACGGTTGGGGTCAGGTTATAGTTGCAGGTGGCACAACCTTCTTCAAGTGTCTCAATGGTAGTGACCAGCGCTATCTTGATAATGTCAGCAGAAATCTCGTTTCAGCCGAGTACGAGGGCAAAACAGGTTATTACTATGAGGTTACCCCTCCTACAATGATAGGCAGTGATAAATTGACTATCTCTGAGCGACTGAGCAATCAATTTATGAAAAAAGAATTCTCTATCTACAGTAAAAACGGTACTGTATATCAGACACATAAAGATGTATTTGATGCTGTTTTCAGTTATGTTGACACAATCGAGGTTCCAGCCGCAATAGAAGAATCACCTCTTTTGTGGATAGAAAACAGAGATAATGTAAAAACAATATCGTGGTATATGAGCGATGAGGCTCATTATGATGGCGAAAACACTCCTTGGTCAGAGCTTGGCAATTTTGCGGGTAATGTTTTACCTTTCCGTTTTGACTTCAGACCAAAGTCAGAGACAACTATGTATTTCCGTGCACTTATTACGATGGATGATGGTCAACAGATAGAGGATGTAATAGCAATTCATTATGAAGAGCTAAAGCTAAATCCACCAGTAGCCTCAGTTTCTATCACAGGAGTAGACGCTCCAAGCGTTGGTGCTCACCCTGACTTTACTGTAACACCTTCTTCTGATGCTTTTTACATAAACGGTGTTTATTGGACAGATGTTACAACCTCATCACATGTAAATCTTAAAGAAACAGATGTTTTCGAAACAGGACACGAATATGAGCTTGAGGTGTGGCTTAGAGCAAACGAGGGCTACAAATTCCAGACAGACTCATACGACTGGATTGACATCAGTGCTACTATTGGTGGAAAAGAGGCAGAGGCTGTTGGTTCAAGTATTGCAGCAATACTTACTGTCAGTTATACATTAAACGGACAACAAGCTGGTATTCTTGGTGATGTAGACCTGGATGGCAAAGTCAGCATTTTAGATGCTACACATATTCAGATGCACCTTGCAAAGCTTATCACTTTGACAAGTGAGCAGTTAGCTCTTGCAGATACTGACAGAGACGGCAAGCTGAGCATACTTGATGCAACACAGATTCAGCTGTTCCTTGCACAGCTTATACCGGAACTTTAATTTAAAATAATCAATAAATTTAAAAAATTTTTATAAATACATAACGGTTACAATGCAGGAAACTGCAAAAATCCATATATTTTTTTAGGAAAGGTGATATTATTATGGGACTTATTAGAGCAGGTGTGGGGGCACTATCCGGTGTTCTTGCTGACCAATGGAAAGAATTTTTCTATTGTGATGCTATAGAAAAAGATGTAATGGTCGTAAAGGGAACAAAGCGTGTTGGCTCACGTTCCTCAAATACCAAGGGCAGTGACAACATTATTTCAAACGGTTCGGGTATCGCCGTAGCTGATGGTCAGTGTATGATTATTGTTGAGCAGGGAAAAATCGTTGAGGTTTGTGCTGAGGCGGGCGAGTTTACATATGACGCATCTACTGAGCCAAGCATTTTCTCAGGCAATCTCGCTGACAGTATAAAAGAATCATTCAAAACACTTGGCAAACGTTTTACATATGGCGGAGATACAGGCAAGGACCAAAGAGTTTATTACTTCAATACAAAAGAGCTTGTCGGCAATATGTTCGGCACACCTAATCCTGTACCATTTAGAGTAGTTGATAAAAATATCGGTCTCGATATTGATATTTCTGTTCGTTGTAATGGTACATATTCCTACAGAATTAGCGATCCTGTGTTGTTTTACACAAATGTATGCGGAAACGTTGAGTTCGAGTATTCAAGAGAAGAAATCGACACTCAGCTGAAATCTGAGTTTTTGAATGCTTTACAACCTGCATTTGCTAAGATTTCTGATATGGGCATTCGTTATAGTGCTTTGCCTGGTCACACAATGGAGCTGTCAGATGCAATGAACGAAGTGCTCACTGAAAAATGGGGCAATCTTCGTGGCTTGTCTGTTGTATCAGTTGCAATTAACTCTATCACAGCGCCAAAAGAAGACGAAGATATGATTAAACAGCTACAGAGAAACGCTGTTATGCGTGACCCTACAATGGCTGCTGCAACACTTGTTGGCGCACAGGCACAAGCTATGCAAGATGCCGCTAAAAACGAAGCCGGTGCTATGACGGGCTTTATGGGCGTTGGTATGGCTATGAACGCAGGTGGGATGAATGCACAAAATCTTTATGCAATGGGTCAGCAACAAGCACCACAGCAACAAGCACCACAAAATGGCTGGAAATGTTCTTGTGGAAATGTTGTTTCAGGAAACTTCTGTCCTAATTGTGGCTCAAAAAAACCTCAGCCAAAGCCAGAGGCTGACTCCTGGAGATGCTCTTGCGGTGCAACAGCAAATGGAAAATTCTGTCCTGAATGCGGCACACAAAAGCCTGCTGCAGACGGTTGGACTTGCTCCTGTGGCGCTGTCAATAAGGGCAAGTTCTGTCAGAATTGTGGCAGTCAGAAACCTGCAGGTGCACCACTTTATCAGTGTGATAAATGTGGTTGGAAACCTACAGACCCACACAATCCACCTAAATTCTGCCCTGAATGTGGTGACATTTTTGATGAAAACGATGCTAAATAAGTTTTAGGAGGTAAATATAATGGGACTTTTTGATAAGAAATTTTGTGACATCTGTGGTGACAAAATCGGTCTTTTAGGTAATAGAAAACTTGAAGACGGTAATATGTGCAAGAATTGTGCAAAGAAACTCTCACCTCATTTTAGTGATAGAAGAAGATCAACAATTTCAGATATAAAAAATCAACTTGAATATAGAGAGCAGAACAAAAGCGTCCTTGCTATGTTTGCACCGACTATGACTTTCGGCGACAACGAAAAAGTATATATCGATGTAATGAAAGGCAACTTTGTTGTATCGTATCGCACACCTGGTAGCTGGTCAGACGAAAATCCTGATGTTATTCCGATTTCAAGTGTTGTCAGTTGTAATTTAAGGGTTGATGAGGACAGAGATGAAATTTATATGGAGGGCAGTGATGGAGAGAGAAGAAGCTACAATCCGCCAAGATATAACTTCTATTATGATTTTATTGTTGAAATCCACGTCAACAATCCTTACTTTGATGAAATCGAAGTTAAATTGAATAGTTCCCGTGTTGATGGTATGGGTACTATGGAGTACAACAGATATCAGCAAATGGCTATGCAGCTTACTAACAACCTTATGCAAAATGCCAATATGGGTATGAATAACGGTATGCCAATGAACAATGGCTATGCGCCTGCAAATGGTTATAATCAGCAGATGAATAAGGGCTATAACCAGCCAATGAATCAGGGATATGCACAGCCTATGAATCAGGGATATACTCAGCCTATGAATCAGGGATATACTCAGCAACCTGCATATGGACAGCCAATGAATCAGCAGGCTCCTGTATCACCGGCGTGGTTTTGTACCTCTTGTGGCACAAAAAATGAAGCAGGAAAATTCTGTGAGTCCTGCGGTGCACCACGAGGATAAAATGCAACTGAAAAATAAGAACAACATAAACATTTCTAAAAAAAGGAGATGATTAATTATGCCAACAATTTCAGAGCAAAAATGTCCTTGCTGTGGCGGCGGGGTACAGTTTGATACAGGTGCACAAAAGCTCAAATGCCCATACTGCGATACGGAATTTGAGATTAATCAGTTTCAACAGGATAGCGTTGAGGAGACTGATTCTATAAATTGGAATTCACAAGAGAACGAGTGGGGAGCAGGAGAAACAGATTCTATGAATGTTTACTCTTGTCAATCCTGCGGTGGTGAGATAATAGCAGATAGCACTACAGGTGCTTCCACATGCCCTTACTGTGACAATCCTGTTGTAATGAAATCTAAGTTTTCAGGTGATTTGCGTCCGGATTTGGTTATACCATTCAAGCTTGATAAAAAGGCTGCAAAAGAGGCGCTGAAAAAGCACATCTCCAGTAAAAAGTTTGTTCCTAAGTCGTTTCTTGATAATAACCGTATTGAGGAAATCAAGGGTGTGTATGTACCGCATTGGCTTTTTACTTGCGACACTTTTGCGAATGCAAGTTTTAAAGCTACAAAAGAAAGACGATGGTCTGATAACAACTTTGATTATAAAGAAACATCTCATTATGATGTTTTCAGAAGCGGTAACATAAGTTTTGACAATGTTCCTGTTGATGGTTCAACAAAGATGCCTGATGACCTTATGGAATCAGTAGAACCTTTTGATTTATCACAGGCTGTTGATTTCAACACCGCTTACCTTGCAGGCTACCTTGCAGACAAATATGATGTCACAGCTGAAATGAGTATGAACAGAGCCAATGAGCGTATCAGAGAAAGCGCAGGCGATGCTCTGCAAAACACAGTCAAAGGCTACAACTCAATCAGTTCCCGAATTGTGAACATAAATATAGCTAACGGATTTTATAAATATGCACTATATCCTGTTTGGATACTTAACTCTACCTGGAACGGCAATAAATACACCTTTGCTATGAACGGACAGACAGGCAAATTTGTCGGTAACATACCAACAAATTATAAGGCTGTTGTCTTAGCTTCATTGTTGCTTGGTGTGGGAGTGTCTGCAGTTTTGTGTGGCTTAGCCTTCCTGTTTGGCTTAATTTAAGGAGGTGTCATAAGTGGGAATTGCAATTTGTATTATTATCGGTATGGCGATAGGTTTTATTGTTATGTTTTCTGTCGCTTCAAAAAACAAATCTGTCAGAAAACAAAAAAATGCCACAGTTTATACCCGTCCCGGAAGTTTTGGTGTCACGGGAAGTTATGACACCTTTCTTTACAAAAATGTTGATAAAACACCAAAATCAAAATAAAAAGATAGGAGAATGTTATTATGAAAAAGTGTTTTGCTATAATTCTTGCCTTTGTTATGCTACTGTCACTTGTAGCTTGTGGAGGTAACGATACTGATGCCCCATCAAACGCTGGTGCATCTATTGAGACATTATTGTTCTCTCTTGATTATGACGAAAGTGTTTGGACATATTATGAAGAAGATACACAAAACGAAGAAGATTATTGTTCTGTAGTTCTTCAGATACCTGATCCTGACGACCCTGAATATTACCTTATTAATGCAGAAATCTCAGTATCAATAGATGAGCCATATGATTTCCGTGAGGATTTGGTTTATTACGGATTTGACCAGTACGAGTACGCCGAGAACAAAGCTTACGAAGTAACCTCTATCGGTGGAGTCGATTTGCTCAAATATGATGATGGAGAAACACTGTTATACTTCAATCGTATAGAAAACGCCGGTGCAACTGTCAACCTTGATTTTGATGCACAGGATACAGCAGACAGCAGAATTGAAGAGCTCTTAAAAGGACTTAAAATTAATGTAGAGGACACAGGCAACGAAGACGGTCCGTGGGAGTGGGAAGGCACACCTTTCTCAGCGAGCGATGCAAGCGTTCAGGCTGGCTCTCTTACTATAGAGTCAAAATGGATTGAGCTTGACGAGTATATCTCAACTTTTGAGACATTTGACCACTCAGTAGCTGCAGTTGATGATACAGTATATTTGCTCGTTGAAGGCGAGCTCAGAAAGTATACACTCTCTGACAACAAGCTGACATTTGTTGATACAATCGAGTTACCTGAAGACGATTATACAAGCGTTGAAGCAACAGACGATGGTGCTCTGTGGCTTAGTGGCTCAATGAACGATATTATTTGTCTTAAGAACGAGACTGTATCTGCAACACACGAGGACATCTACGACCTTGCTATGCATCCATCAGGCAAGTGGGGTATTGATTATTTCACATCAAAAGAATGCAAGAAAACTACATTTAATGGTAGCACATACACATCAACTGAGATGGTTTTCTCTGATGTTGAGACTATAATGCATCTCAATGTTGATGAGAACAATATATATGTATGCGGCTCTGACGCTGACAGCAATCACAAGGTATTTGTATATGATGCAGACGGTAAGCTCCAGAAAACTCTGAGTGATGCTGAAGGTGAAAGCCTGGGTAGCATTACATTTGTCGCTCAAAGCGACAATGGCTACATTGGCTTTGATGGAAATATGAGAGATGTAATTCTATGGGACAATGACGGTAAGTTCGTTGCAGAGGTTTCTGGCGAAGAGCTGTTTGGTGCATATTATCCATGGTTCTGTAACTCTGCATTACTATCTGATGGTAGCATCATTACAATTATGACAGAAGAGCGTGAAGACAAATCTGCAACAGAGCTTGTTGTGTTTACAGTAGACGGCTTCTGATAAGACAAAGTTACAACAAATAAGAAAATGATTGGATCCACCTAATCTTATAAGCAAAAACCCGACTCTTTATATACAGAGTTTGTTTTTGTACGTTTATTTGTGCTTTTTATTTTACTAAAAGAGTTTATGATTTGTATATTTATATATAAAAATCAAGAGGTATGTCTAAAGAAAGTCCCCGAAAAACCTGATTTTTGGGGAGAGGAGGAGCGACATTAAGGTCGTGCGACATTTTTAAAATAAAAAATCGTCGCAGACCTTTTGAGTCTGCGACGATGGTGCGGGTGACAGGTGCTTAATATTTATTAAAAGCTACCTCGTCTTACCCTCATTGAAGTTTAGAAAAGTTTCATCATCGCTCTCTCTAAAATTGTCATACTATGACAATTTATTAACGCTCGCCTTCAAGTCCTGTATATTTTGTGTAAAAAAATTAAAAGGGTACATCAAAATGATGTACCCTTAAATTTTGGTGCGGGTGACAGGACTTGAACCTGCACATCGGTTGACACTAGAACCTAAATCTAGCGCGTCTGCCAATTCCGCCACACCCGCATAATATTAACTTGATGATTCTTGCGATAGGGCACGCTCTCGAAGTTGGTCACTTGCGTGACCAAAGCGCGTCATCCCGTCTGAAATATAGTCGCCCTGATTCGTGCACGGCACTTCATCGATGCTCGTTATTTCAGACAGCACTCGGCTCCCTTAATCTGCCACCGGCAGCGGTCGCCTCCTTACCAATTCGCCACACCCGCATGTTATTAACTTGATGATTCTTGCAATAGGTTGAATGTTCTTCGCAAAATCAGCGTATCTGTTGCGCAAGTGTTATTATACACAAAAATGTATTTTTAGTCAATAATTAAAAATTTTTATTTTTATGTGATTAAGTCACAGAATTTTAAAATATATATGTTATAATATGTAAAAACAAATTATTAGGAGGTTATATATATGAAACAGAGATTTTTTGTATGTGAACATTGTGGCAATATGATTGCTATGGTAAAAGACAAGGGTGTACCTGTTGTGTGCTGTGGTCAGAAGATGACCGAGCTCATCCCCGGCACTGTTGATGCGGCTGTAGAGAAGCACGTACCTGTATACTCGGTAGAGGGTAACAAGGTGCTCGTTACAGTCGGAGAGGTTGAACACCCAATGATACCTGAGCATTATATAGAGTGGATATCCATAGAGACTACTTTTGGCAACCAGCGCAAGGAGCTCACACCTGAGAGTGCACCTAAAGCAGAGTTTGCACTAACTGAAGGTGAGAGCGTAGTGGCAGTATATGCATACTGTAATCTTCACGGCCTGTGGAAGTCATAATCACTAATAATAAACTAAACAAGGGGGTTACATAATGGATAATAAGGTTCATCAGTTATTAAACGATCAGATTAACAAGGAGCTGTATTCAGCATATCTTTACTTAGATTTCTCTAACTACTTTGAAGAGGTAGGTCTTGACGGCTTTGCTAATTGGTATATGATTCAGGCTCAGGAGGAGAGAGACCATGCAATGCTGTTCTATACATATCTCCAGAACGAGAGCCAGAAGGTAACACTCGAGGCTATAGCAAAGCCTAACAAAGTATTCAGCTCTCATATGGATGTCTTGAAGGCAGGGCTTGAGCACGAGAAATATGTGACATCGCTCATTAACGATATCTATGCGGCAGCGTATGACGTCAGAGATTTTCGCACAATGCAGTTTTTGGACTGGTTTGTCAAGGAGCAGGGCGAAGAAGAGACAAACGCTAACGATATGATTACAAAGATGGAGCTGTTCGGTGCAGACCCTAAGAGCCTGTATATGCTCAATCAGGAGCTTTTGCAGAGAGTTTACAGCGCACCGTCTTTAGTCCTGTAATAGCCTTACAGATTATAAAAGATGTTATTAAGTGAATAATTTGTCTATAATATAAATGAAAGCGGAAAGGAGATATACAAATGTCAATTGTAAAAGTTAACAAAGCTAACTTTGAGCAGGAAGTGCTCAAAAGCGATAAGAGAGTATTGCTCGACTTCTATGCTGACTGGTGTGGTCCATGTCGTATGGTGATGCCTATAGTAGAAGAAATCGCAAATGAGTACCCTCAGTATAAGATATGCAAGTTGAATGTTGACGATGAGCCTGAGCTTGCGTCACAGTTTGGAGTGATGAGCATACCGTCACTCTTTGTAATCGAAAACGGTGAAATCATATTAAACGAGATGGGTGCCAAAACAAAGGCGCAGATACTCGAAATGTTGAGCTAAATATAAAAGACCGTAGGATTATCCTACGGTCTTTTTTTATATATTCCAGTGCATAATAGTCTTGCCAAATGGCTTGCGTGTGTCAAGCTCAAACGCCTTTTTCATATCGGCAAAGCTTCTTACATCTACGACATTTGATACAAGATGTGTCAGAAAATTGACAATATCAGGATGCTGTGTGTACATATCAACTGTCTTTTCAAAGTCAGCCTTGCCACTACGGCTTGTACCAAACATCCGAAGCCCTTTCTCTAAAATCATACGGGTGTTGATAGGCACAGGGTACTCTGATACGCCCATAATAGCTATAGTGCCCTCAGGGTGAATATACTTGATAATCTGCTCAATAGCTACAGGTGAGCCGTTTGCGCCTACACATTCAAATGCATGGTCAACTCTCAGACTATTTGGAATCTCTGTAGTCAGATAAGTCTCATCAGCAAATGAGAAGTCGGCGAGCTTTTCTCTGCTTATACCAAAGACGCATATCTTGGTATCTTTGAAGGTTTTCTTGAGAAACAGCGCTGTGATGAACGCAAGGTTACCATCGCCCCAGATTCCTATGCGGTTGCGTCTACTGTGTGCGATAGAATCAAAGCGTGAGATAGCGTGCACGCTGACACTTGTTATCTCAGTAAACGCCGCAACATCAAGATTGATGCCCTGTGGTAGCTTGACAAGACGGTCTGGGTCTACCTCGATATACTCCTGCATAAAGCCGTCTGTAGAGCTTGCACAGAATCTGCTTGACTCTCTGTAGTTCTCAGCTATTATATTGTCCTCTTCGCAGGGAATGTTTGGTATGATAACTACCTTGTCTCCCTGAGCAAAGGTGTTAGAACTGTCGTATACTACCTCGCCGACTCCCTCGTGTATCAGCGCCATAGGGAGTTTTTCTTTGAGCACCTTTGCATCTCGAGTGCCCTGATAATATCTCTGGTCTGCATTGCAAATCGACAGGTGTGTCGGACGCACAATGCACTTGTCAGAGAAGCTCAGGTCATCAAAGGCTATCTCAAAGCGTCTTTGGGAGGATAGTCTGTAGATTGTATTAATCATTTTCTTCTTCCTCAAGTAGTGACTTTGCAATTCTCAAGTCATATGGGTAAGTTATTTTGATATTATAGGTCTCGCCTTGTATCAGTTTTACATCATAGCCTTTCATAACGAGAATCTTAGCTGCATCTGTCAAGATGTCCTTCTCGTCATTTGTTAGAGACATATATATGTCACGAAGCTGTTTTGCTTTGAATGACTGCGGGGTCTGTCCTTGATACATATTCATACGCTGTGGAATACTTGTGATTACATCGCCGTTTGTGCTCTCTACAATAGTATCTGTAGCAGGGATGACGGTGTCACATGCACCACAAGCTTTTGCAGCATCAATATTTTCTATGATAATTCTGCGACTTACAAACGGTCTGACACTATCGTGTGTCACTATGACGGTGTCATCATCAAGACCGAAGCTGTTGTCTATATATGAAATAGCGTTCATTATAGTTTCGTTGCGGGTAGAGCCACCCTCAACAACTACTACTTTGTCGCAGATACCGATGTGTTTGTTTATGATTTGATTAGTATATTCTATCCACTGTTTAGGAGATAGCACTATAACTTTCTCAAACTCAGGGATAGACAAAAATTTTTCAATAGTGTGGATTATTATAGGCTTGTCCTTGACACAGAGAAACTGTTTAGGCTTGTCTGTGTTGCCCATGCGGTTGCCTGTGCCGCCTGCAAGTATTGCTGAAAAAACCATATTGTCCTCCTTACAGTAGTTCGCCTTTGTAGTTGTAGTGTTTATCTATAGTGTCAGCGTTTGTTTTGTCAATTATTTCGTTGCCTAAGTCAAGTCGATAAAAATCGTGAGAGCCGACTCTCTTTGAGATAGGCAGCAGCTCTTTGTAGTCATCTCCGTACCACTGCTTGAGATAGTTGTCATAGCCTGTTGGAATGTATGTTGACACATTCTCAAACTTTACATCTGTGACATTCTCAAACCAAGATAGTGGCATAGTGCCACGCCACTTGTGGTCGGTAGCAGGGGGCAGGGTAGTAGAGGTCTTCTTTTTCTCATAGTGACGCAGGAGCTTGTCGTACATTTTGCTGTATGTGTTCATAGAGAAGATTCTCAGTACTGGTAGCAGTAGCTTAGTCAGAGTGTAGCTCTTGTCTTTGCGTGGATAGTTTATCCAGCGGGTGTTCATCATAAGTCTCAGCGCCATAAGTGCTTTGTAGTGAAGCTTCTGCATAAAAGGCTTGTCTGAGGTTTTATCAAACACAAATATATCCATAGATATACCCTTGAGCATATCAAAGATATCTGAGTATTTTGTAGAGAAATAAGTGTCTTTGATAGTTATTTTATCAAAGAAATAGTGATAACCTTCACTATTGTCATATGACTGATATTGATATTTATCGGATAGCTCATCGGCACAGACCTGCTTGAACTTGTTGAAATCGTCTCTGAGCATCGCTATGTCGATATCATCGTCCCACGGGATAAACCCTTTGTGTCTGACTGCACCGAGCATAGTGCCACCTGAGAGAAAGTACTGTATATTATGCTTGCGACAGATAGCATCGACTTCATTTAACAGCTCAAGCTCTATTTTTCTGATAGTTTTGAGCTTGCCATCATATAGTGAGTGAGTGCTGTCTGAGATTATGTCGTATTTCTGTGGCAATAAGTCGGACAAAGCGTACAACAGCATAGTAGCGTTATCGTATACTCTTGAGTAGGATAGTGAGTACAGCTTGCCACTTGACAGAGCACGGTAGGTTTTGGACTCTAATTTATCTGTTTCTATAAAGTCGAGCTTTATGCCATATCCACACAGAGTTTTGTATATATACGATTTGAGCTCATACACAGAGACAGGCTCTGATGAGCAATTGTAGATGTTACCTTTTCTGCCTGATTTCATAACAGTGAAGATAGCATCGACAGCATCTGCCATACCTATGGTAGAGATATAGTCAAGTGCATCTGTGCTTTTTATAGTTACACAGTTGTTGTTTAGAATATCCTCTGTTATTTTTACAAGGTTGAAAGCGTTGTAATCGCTGTCTTCTATAAGGAAGTTGTCAAAGCGGATTTCTTTGATATTCAGCTTGTCACAATAGGTACGTAGGGTGTCTTCTGCCTCGGATAGAAAACTATCCTGTGTGACAGCAGATAGCTCCATCTCGCTTAGAGTTTCTATATCCTCTCGCTTTTCAAGCTGTGGGATAACAGCAAGCAGAACAAACTCTGCATTTTTTATACTTGATGCATAGCTGAGTGCTTTGGTAAGGTCGTTTAGTTTGCTGTCATCCTCGACTCTTGCATCAAAACAGTACAAAAAGCACTGCTTTGAAACAGTGCTTGAGAGGGTATCAGAGCATGAGTGCTGATATACGGTAAAACTATGTTCAGTTGTATTGTTGAGATTCTTTAGTACATTGGCGATATAGTCGCACAGAATATGCTCGCCGATTACATTGAAAACCATACCCTTGTTAGGTAACAGGGCATTGTTTTTGATGTATTCACTTGACATAAAAATCTCGTTTTTAGCAAAATCACTTAGCATAGCTGACCTCTGTGAGTTTGTCATAATTCTTTATCAGAATTATTTTATAGAATTATTTCTTAATTTTACTCTCTTTGTATTTTTCAAAAGCAGTAGCAACATCGCCATCATACATAAGCTGACCTTTTTTGAGGAAGATAGCTCTGTCGCATATTTCAGCAACGCCGTTTTCGTTATGGCTTACGTACAGTACAGTAACTCCGCTTTTGATAATCTCGTTGATTTTGTTCTTACATTTTTTCTTGAAGCTTGCATCACCGACAGCGAGCGCCTCGTCTACTACTAAGATGTCAGGCTCGATGTTGACGTTGATAGCAAAGCCCAAGCGCATTCTCATACCACTTGAATAGGTACGAACAGGCTGGTCAATATAATCACCAAGCTGTGCAAAATCGATGATTCTCTCTTCGATAGTGCGGATATATTCGTCCTCAAGACCTAAGATGTAGCCCTTGAGATAGATGTTCTCTCTACCGGTCATCTCCATAGAGAAGCCCGCAGTAAGCTCAAGCAAAGCCGCAACCTTGCCGTTGACTTCAACCTCGCCCTCTGTAGGGTGGGCAACACCTGTGATCATCTTGAGTATAGTAGATTTACCTGCGCCGTTGTCACCGATAATACCGACAGATTCGCCCTTGCCAATAGTAAAGCTGACGTTTTTGAGCGCTCTGTTGATTTTCGGGTTCTTAGGTTTTACAAATAACGCCTTAAAGCGTTCCTGATCGTTTTTATAAAGAATGTATTCTTTACTTACATTATTGAAAGAAATAATAGGTTCGTTCATAGTTGTCTCCTTACAGTACATCCGGCAATGTCTTTCTCAGTCGCTTGTAGTTGTACATACCTAATACTAAAATAACCAGAAACTCGACCAAGAAGATGATGAGCTCAAGTGGATATTCGAAGAACCATCTTTCGTACAAGAAGGCGTTTCTGTATCCGTTAGCAAAGAAGTTGATAGGGTTAATAAGCATAAAGTACTTGAGGAAACCGCCCAGCTCGTCTGTAAAAGCATAGCTGTCGTAGATGATACCCGAAAGCCAGAAGATACCAGACATAATCGAGACAATCATATTTGAAAAGTCGTTTGAGAATGCGCTCATAGGAGCAGTAGACCATGTCAGCACTACAAAGAACGCAAACATAAGCGGACAGTATAAGAAGAACTGCAGGTTGTATACGCTGATACCCTGTGTAAAGATGACGTATACATACATAATAGCAGCGAGTAGCAGATGAACATAGAGTCGTGCGACAGCGGTGTAGGTCATAATAGTGGATACAGGGAAACTTACCTTAGTGACAAACTGTCGGTTGACTCTGATACACTTTGCACCTTGGGTGATGCTGTCTGTGATGAAAAACCACGGGATAAAACCGACTAGCATAAAAGTGAAACGCTCGAATGTTCCTACCAGGTCTCCGTTGACATTGACAGTTACTTCGCCCATAGTCTTGATACCGATAGAGAAAGCAAACCAGTATACAAACAAGGTGAAAGCAGGCTTGATAACAGCCCAGAAAGGTCCGATAACGGCACCTTTGTATGTTTTGATAAGTTCGTTCTTAGCGAGCAGAAGAATCTGTTTGCCAAAGTGACGGTGTTCCTTGAATATCTGGAACAAAGCAAAAACCTCCCTTATGGGATATTATGAAGTGCAATGCACAAAAAATCATATTAACCCACTATATGAATATAGATAAACATATTATATTAGTTATCGTTCGCTTTGTCAATTTATTTGGGATAATGTGGGCATATTTTGAGTTAATTTGTTAAGTAATGGAAAGAGCAACAAAAAAAGGGCATAGCGTGTGCTATGCCCTTTGATATTAGATAAGGATTACTGATAATTTGATATATCAGCAAATGATTTAGAAGCTGTCAGATATACCTTGCCCTTTATGTCTGAGCGGGTGAGGTCAGCTGACTGGTTCTCGTTGCTACCGATATTGATTACAAAATTGTCTATGTCATCCGGCAGGGTGTAGGTGTACAGGTCAAATCCTGAGAGTGTGCCTGACTTTGTCATTGGGTGTCCCGGCCACCCTGTACCGTAGGATGTGTTCCAGTAGTGGATACATACGCTTGGCCAGTTGCCGTCATTGAGAACATATACGACATTATCGTTGCCTATATCAATGTTGCCACCTTGTGTAGGATTCTCAACATTACCGTCATACAAAGCCCAGTTGCCGCCGTTTTTGTAGTAGATGTAGCCGTCACCTGGAATCTCAAGGTTGCCTGTCTGGTCAGATGGATTGTTGTTGAAGATGATTCTGTTGTACTGTTTAGGTACATTAATCATATATACATTACCTGATACATGAGTCATAGCCTCGCCCGGCCATGTGTTGCCCGGGTCACCGCCATCTGTCCAGAAGTGAGCGTGTGCATCAGCCTGATAGCCCATATCTACGTATACAGTGTTGTAATCTTTGTCGTCAACAGGGTCGTCAGTTGGCTTTTGAGTAGGAGCCTGTGTAGCTTCTGTAGCCTCTGTGTTATCCTGCTTAGGATAAATCATCTCTTCTATATTGTATGGGTTGCCAAGCTTTGCAAGGTAACGCTGAATTGATGTAGCATCAAGTATAGTCACCTTGCCGTCACCGTCTACTTCTGCAGCAACAAGTGAATTGTTAGAAAGTGTCTCGAGCTTAGCGAGATGACGCTGAATCTGGGTTGCATCCAAGATAGTAACCTTAGAGTCAAGGTCAGTATCTCCACGCTTTACAGCCTGTGTCAGTTCGCCTGTGGTTACATCCTGTGTAGGCTCGGTCTTTTCTGTAGCCTGTGTAGCAGTAGGCTTTGGGGTTGGAACTACAGATACAGGCACCCATTTTTCTTCGCTGTTATCGTAGTACGCATTCTGTGTGAAGTTAAGGTTAGCTGTTTGCTTGCCTTCATTTGAGTTGTTGAAGATGATCATATCGTTAGCAGCAGGAACCTCGTACTCGTATACATCGCTACCCTCATAGGTGCCAACTTTCTCTATAGCGACACCTGGCCATTCAGCGTTTGCATTGCCAGCACCGTCTGTCCATGTGTAGCATGATGCCTTGCCCCACTTAGCAGTATCAAGCAGATATACTGTGCGCTGTGTTGGGAACTTGAACGGTGATGCGTCTGGGTCTATCTTTGTATATGTATAGTTGCGTTCTTTGGTGTTAGTGCCGTCAGTAGCTGTGAATTTGATAGTAACTGACTCGTCAAAGTCCATATCAGCACCGATAGTGATAGTAGCTGAGTTTGTGAATGTAACAGCCTTAGCGTTGCCTACCTGATATGTACCTGATGTAGCATAGTCGTTTAATGTAGCTGTTATTGTGAGTGTGTCAGCAAAGTTACCGCCTGTGTTTGATACAGATACGTCAGGTGATGTTGTAGCACCCTTGACTTCTACGAGAATTGTGCCGTTAGCGCCTGAGTTAAAGGTTACTTTGCCACCTGATACAGTAGCTGTAGTGTCGTCATATGTGTTCTTGAGCTCTGTGCCGTCATCAACAAAAGAGCCTACAGTAAGTGTAACATTAGTGTTCTTGTTAGCAGCGATACAAGCAAATACTGTATCTGAGATACCGTTTTTGTTGTATTCTCTTGCAAATGCTGTACCTGATGTAGCTGAGATAGATGAGTGTGAGCCTGCACCGACAGCAATGTGGTTGTTTCTGAAGGTACCGACCTTCTGCCAGTGAGCAAGAGTGTTTTTGTCAAGTGAGCTCCAGTTCATGTCAGAACGGATGTTGTGGTCCTTAGCATTATTAAAGCTGCAGTTGCTCGGCGGACGATTAGACTCGTCACCGTAGAATATCTGTACACCACCCGGCATAAGCAGCAAAGCCGAGCCCTGATAGATAAGGTCATTACGGCAAAGCGATGTGTCGTGTGATGAGATATATGTAAGTGCGTTGAAGTTTGGATCAGAGTTGATCTTGCTTGCATAGTCAGCATATGTAGAGTTGATAGAGCCTGAGCTTGGTACACCAGGACCATCAGTAGTTCCGCATTGAGCTGGAGCAGAGAACTGGAAGTTGATTTTAGAATCAAAGCCACCCTGTGAGTAGTAGCTGTCTTTGTTGACGCCTGCACCGAAAGCCTCAGCTGTCATCCAGAAATCATCTGTCCATGATGCAGCCTCGTACTTGCCCTTGTTATTAGCTCTCCACTCTTTGAGCGCATCTGTACACTCGTCAGACAGAGCCTTCCATGACTCGAGCTCTACGTGCTTTGCGGTGTCGCATCTGAAACCGTCAACACCGTATTCTCTGACCCATTCTGAAAGCCAGCATACGAGGTAGTTGCGAACTGTCTTTGGCTTGTTGTTCTCTGTAAACCAAGCGTTCATCTCAGATGTCAGAGTGTTGTATCTGCCCTCGTCCTTCCATTTTTCCTGTAGGAAGGTAGGTACTGATACAGTAGCTGTATTTTCTGTCTTGAAGTCAGGCAGGTCGCCACCTGCAGAACCTAACAGGTCGTTGCCGTTTACCTGTGGAGTGTAGCCCGACAGACCAGCTCTGAGCCAGTCAGGACCCCACCATTTGCCCCAACCTGCTGTACTGTTAGCAGATCCGGTGTTGTAGTCGATAATATTATGATAATTTATGAGGTTTTTCCAGTTGTAGTATGTTTTCCAGATTTCATCGTCAGAAGTTTTGAAAAGACCAAAATCAAATTCTTTCATATCGTAGATAGTGTTATAACCCGGATGGTTCATAACAATATCAAGCACGACACGGATATCATGTTCATGAGCAGTATTAACAAGCTCACGAAATTCCTCAGCAGTACCGAAGTTAGCGTCTGTCTGAGTATAGTCGAGTGCATAGTAGCCGTGATAAGCATAGTGGTTCATAGCCTGTTTTCTGTCATTACCGTTAACGCATACATAGCCGTGAATCTGCTCGTATGGAGCGCTCATCCAGATAGCATTAACACCAAGGTCGTCAAAGTATCCTTCTTTGATTTTCTGAGTAATACCCTTGAAGTCACCACCGTGGAAAGTAGTGATATCAGAGTTAAGCTGTGATGGCTGAACTATAGAGCCATCCTGATTTACAAGTCTGTTGTAGCTGTGGTCGTTAGATGTGTCAGCGTTGTAGAAACGGTCAGTCAACAGGAAGTATACAGTAGCATTATCCCATGAAAAGTCTGACGCATCTTTAGCCTGTGTGGTTGTGGTGTCTGAGACCTGCGCAGAGAACGCTTGTGATGTAGCCATACAGGTGAGCATAGAAGCTACCATTACTACACACAGTAATAGGCTCAGAACTCGTGAAAGTTTTTTCATTGTTTCGCATCCTTTCATATTTTGTATATCCTTTTCAGGCAACAAATTACCCTATGTTAATTATATAGGTTTTTTATGTAATTTTAAATGTCTATTCTCACCAAAAAAAGTAGAGAAAAAATGTGCAATATCACTTTGCTTTGTGGGGTGATTTTTTGCTCTTGGTGATTTTTATAAAACTTTTTAGTTAACATAGACAATAAGCCATGCATTTAGTTGTGCACAATGTCGGAGCAGATAGGTAAAATGACCAAACGAGACACGCTCTAAATATGAAAACTGATACCTGCTTTTGTAAGTTTGTAAAACTTAGACAAAAACCCCTTTTGACCTGATTTTAACTTTCGTTATTATTTCAGGTGATAGAATAAATAAGTGGAAGTAAATTCCTGTTTTTTGCATTGTACAAATTCGTTGACAAAAGATAGGTTTGATAATATAATTTATTCTACAAAAATGGAGTAGTTTTTCACAAATCATAGATTGGGGGTAGAAAGTTGAACAAAAAGACTATTGTATCACTGAAAAATATTTGTTTTGACTACGGAAACGAAGTCATACTCAATGGTATTAACCTTGACATTTATGACAAGGAGTTTATCACATTACTTGGTCCGTCAGGCTGTGGAAAGACCACAACCCTGCGTATTATCGGCGGTTTTATCGACCCAAAGAGCGGCGATGTGTTCTTTGATGGTGAGCTTATCAATGACTTGCCGGCACACAAGCGTAATGTGAACACCGTTTTTCAGAAGTATGCTTTGTTTCCGCATCTTAATGTTTACGATAATATTGCTTTTGGTCTAAGGCTAAAGAAGCTGTCCAAAAAAGAGATAGAAAACAAGGTCAAGCATATGCTTGCTATAGTAGACCTCAAAGGCTACGAAAAGCGCAAGATTACCAATCTCTCAGGTGGTCAACAGCAGCGTGTGGCTATCGCACGAGCTTTGGTGTGTGACCCTGCGGTTGTATTGCTTGATGAGCCTTTGGGTGCGCTTGATTTGAAGCTGAGGAAAGATATGCAGATAGAATTAAAGCAGATTCAGCAGAAGACCAAGAAAACATTTGTATATGTAACTCACGATCAGGAGGAAGCACTCACTATGAGCGACCGTGTTGTTGTTATGAACAACGGCTCTATCGCTCAGATAGGCACTCCTACAGATATATACAACGAGCCTGCTAACGCCTTTGTTGCTGATTTCATAGGCGAGGCTAACATATTAAACGGTATAATGCTCGATGACTGCAGAGTCAGTATTTTAGGGCAGGAGCTCAAGTGTGTTGACAAAGGCTTTGATAAGAACGAGCCTGTCGATGTAGTCATCCGTCCTGAAGATATCGAGGTTGTATCTCCTGATGAGTCTGTACTTGTCGGCGTTGTAGAGGATGCGGTGTTCAAGGGCGTTCACTATGAGATGAGCGTTAAGTGCAACAAATGTCAATGGATAATCCACTCTACGGTATGTCAGAAGGTAGGTTCAACTATCGGTATGACAGTAGACCCTGACAATATCCACATTATGCCTAAGATGTTTGTCGCTGAAAACAACGAGATTTTCACAACAGTTTTGTACAGCGATGAAGAAGAGCGCACAATCACAATATCCATAGAGGGTGTTGAGGTTGAGATAGAAGGCCACTACTATGAAGAGGGTACTAAGCTTCATATCACTTTGCCGCCAAACGGACTTCATATAGCGGGTGACGGCATAGGTGTTCTCGATGAAGTTTTCATAGAGTCAGTTATCTGGAAGGGCGAGCATAACGAGATTATACTCGAATCTGACGAGAGAAAATGGCTGATGCAAAGTGATCAGGACGAGCAGGTTGCTACCTATGTGCCTATCGACTTTGATTTTACAAAGGCAAGCTTTGAGGTTATAGAGCAGGGAGAAGACGATGAAATCTAAGAAGATGGTATACCCATATCTTTTGTGGATGTTTCTGTTTACTATCGTACCTCTTGCTATGGTGGCTTACTACGCATTTACTGATGCGCAGGGCAACTTCTCTTTTGATGCATTTGTAAGTGCGTCTGATTATTCAGAGGTGTTCTTGTATTCGCTGTGGATAGCGCTTATCTCGACATTCATTTGTCTTGTACTTGCGTATCCTTTAAGCTATATGATTTCACGAATGGAAGAGCACAAGCAGAGTATGGTAATTATGTTTATCATGGTGCCGATGTGGATGAACTTTTTGCTCAGAATCTATGCGTGGGTGTTGATTTTGCAAAACTACGGTCCGCTTGATACCTTGCTCAACTTTTTCTCTATAGATATTACACTTATCGGCAACTCCGGTGCAGTAATACTCGGTATGGTATACGAGTTTCTGCCTTTTATGATTTTGCCGATACATACAGTAATGAGCAAGATAGACAATTCACTTATAGAGGCTGCACAGGATTTGGGTGCAAGCAAGTTTTATGTATTCAAAAATGTAATATTCCCACTTAGTGTGCCCGGTATTATCTCGGGTGTCACTATGGTTTTTGTACCTACAGCGAGTACCTTCCTCGTAGCACAGTACTTGGGCGGAACTCAGTTTATGATAGGTGACGTAATCGAGAGAGTCTTCCAGTCTGACCAGAACACAGGCTCTGCTATAGCGCTTGTGCTTATGGTTGTAATACTCGGCTTCCTTGTATTTATGAACAGATTTGGCGATGAGGAGGCGGTTTCGGTATGAAGAAATTATCTCATAAGATTTATTTCGGATTTATTATGGCGTTTCTGTATTTGCCTATCGTGTACCTTATTGCATATTCGTTCAATGATGGCAAGACTACTGTATGGAAGGGCTTTACGCTCAAGTGGTACGAGGCGCTGTTTTCTGATGAGCTCATTATGCAGAGTCTGTACAACTCTCTGCTTGTAGCGGTACTTGCGTCTCTTTGTGCTACAGTGCTTGGCACTATGGCAGCTATTGGTATTCATAACCTTAGGGGAGGCTTTCGTTCTGTAGTACAGAATGTCTCTAACATACCTATTGTTAACCCTGAGATAGTCACAGGTGTGTCGCTGATGCTTCTGTTTACATTTGCAGGAACACTCTTTTCGTTTGAGATGGGCTTTGTGACCGTTTTGCTCGCACATATAGGCTTTTGTACGCCTTATGTTATCTTAAACGTCTCACCAAGACTCAAGCGGATGGATAATAGTATATACGAGGCGGCACTCGACCTTGGATGCTCGCCGATAAAGGCTTTCTTCAAGGTTGTATTGCCTGAGATTATGCCCGGTATCTTCTCGGGTATGCTCATCAGCTTTACTTATTCACTCGATGATTTTGTCATCACATATTTTACACGAGGCAGTCAGTTCCAGACCTTGCCTATACAGATTTACACAATGACTCATCAGCGTATCAACCCCAAGGCCAATGCTTTGTCTGCGCTGTTGTTTGTGGTGATCTTTGTGATACTTGCTGTTATCAACATAAGGAGCAGTAGGGAACAGAAGAGCTCTCGTGCGTAATTTGGAGTAAAAAATGAAGAGAATAATATGCGTTATTTTGTGCCTTTTTTGTATTTGTGCACCATGGCTTTCGGGCTGTGGCACAAGCAAAGGCTATGAGGGCGAAGTAAATGTATATAATTGGGGCGAGTATATATCGCCGGGTGATGACGGCACTCTTGACGTTATCGCTGAATTTGAGAAAAAATATAATATCAAGGTCAACTATACCAACTTTGAGACCAACGAGCAGATGTATAATCTGCTAAAAAACTCAAACTCAAGCTACGATGTCATAATTCCGTCTGATTATATGATCAGCAGACTTCTTAGCGAGGGTATGCTCGAAAAGATTGACTTTAATAACATTCCTAATTACGAGAATGTTATGGATAAGTTCAAGACCTCAAGCTATGACCCTACAGGTGAGTATACAGTGCCTTATACCTGGGGTACGGTTGCACTTGTGTATAACAAGACCATGGTGGACGAGAGCTCTGTAAAAGGCTTTTCTTCACTTTGGGATGAGCAAAACGCAGGCAAGGTGCTGATGTTTAATAACTCGCGTGATGCTATGGCCATAGCTATGCAACTGTGCGACCCACCTATCAATCCGGGGTCAATTAGCTTTACACACGAGGATATAGACAGAGCAACAGATAAGTTGGTAGAGCAGAAGCCATATCTCAAAAAGTACGTTATGGATCAGGTGTTCACGGAGATGGAGGGCTCACAGGCGGCTATCGCACCATATTATGCAGGCGATATCTATACTATGATGCTCAATAACCCTGACCTTGCGTATTGTATGCCACAGGAGGGGTCTAACCTCTTTGTCGATGCAATGTGCATCCCTACCTGTTGTCAGAATAAGGAGAACGCTGAGCTGTTCATCAACTTTATGTGTGACACACAGATAGCACTTGCAAACGCAGAGTATATCGGCTACGGCACACCTGTACAGACAGCGTATGAGCTACTCGATGACGAGCTCAAAAATTGTGAGCTTATATATCCGTCTGATGAGTATCTTGAAAAATGCTACACCTTCTCGAATATCGACAATGAAATTTACGCATATATGCAGGAGAAATTTATCAAGGCGTGTTCTTCTACTGCTGAGGTGACTGACCTGCAAGGCGGACAGTCAGGCTCTAAGCCTATATATACGGTCATAGTGTGCATTTTGCTTGCGGGTATAATAATCGCTACTATAACCATACTTACATTCGATGTTATCCGTATGATTAAGAATCGTGGTAAAATCAATAAGAATTAAATCAATTTTTGCATAAGAAAAGACCTCAGTAAACACTGAGGTCTTTATTCTATATTAGAATTAAATACTTCTTAACTGACGGATATTCTCATCTTGCAGGTCGTTGGCAACTGCAATTTTCTTGAGGATATTCTTCATTGTTTTGTCAAGTCCTGTGTTCTCTGAATAGTCAGCAGGAAAAATAAAATCAACTCTATCCTCTTTGAGCAGTTGCTCGACTTTTTCTTTGTTGTTGTCGTTATATACTGCGATAGCCTGTCCGCCGTAGGCTTTCATCATCTTCATACACGGAACATCCGACAGACCATCACCTATGTATACCATATTTGTGAAAGGCACTCGCTTTGAGTCATCGGGCATCGAGCGGTTGAGGTCGATATCGTTAGCTACATCAAGCACACCCTTGTTGATTCTGTATACAAACTGAGTTTTGTTTGTGTAGTTAACAGCGGTTTTTGGCCATACAGCTTCGCCGTTTTCGTCATAGTAGAACTCGCACGCAAAAATCTCTTTGAACTTATGGCTGATAGGAGTACCCTCAATAATCTCTTTGAGTCCAGAAGATATTATGTAGTGCTCTACTGTGACGCCCACCATAGCACCGTATTGGTTGATTCTGTCAAACCACTGTGAAACACCATCATAAAGCTCGATATCCTTGCCGTTATTAACAAGAGTCTCACGCTTTAGCGGAATGTTCTTTTCCTTAGATTTTTGAATCATAACATACATATACGCAAGTATAGAGTCCATATGCTCGTCTGTGCCGAAGTTGTTAGCAAGCGACCAGAAGTCCTTTGATGTCATACTAAGACTTGGTATGAAGTTGTAGTCTTGCATATCTTTGGTACACAAGGTTTTGTCAAAGTCGTACATTATAGCGACAATGGGCTTGTCTTGCATAGTTATAATTCCTTTCAAGAAAAATAATTATATCTCAAATTAGCCTTCGAATTCTGTGATTTCAACATACTCGATGATTACATCATCAACAGGCTTGTCAGGATACACAGTACTTACAGCAGCGATTTCGTCTACTACATCCATACCCTCGTATACCCAGCCAAATACTGTGTAGCCACCGTCTAAGTAGGTGTTGTCTGCGTAGTTTTGGTTGATGTAGAACTGTGAGCCGTTTTCGCCAACTTGAGCGTGAGCCATAGCTACAGAGCCACGGATATTTGATGCGTATTCTGAAATCTCAAACGGAAACTCAACGCCGTATGCAGATGCACCGCCTGTGCCGTCAAAGTTTGTGTAGTCGCCACCTTGAATCATAAAGTTGTTGATAACTCTGTGGAAGATGGTTTTGTCAAATCTGCCGGCTTGTGCGAGTGCGATGAAGTTATTAGTAGCAAGTGGTGCGACTTTGTCAAGGAATCTCATCTTGATTTCGCCGTAGTTTGTTACGATAATAGCAACTGTCTCGCCTTTTTCGGGATCTCTTGACTGATAGTCCATATCGAGCTCGCTCTCGTCAGGCTCTTTTATGTCGTCAATGTTCAGTAATGCTGTTGTGTCTTTTGGTTCGTAGGTCATTTTTGATTCCTCCTTAGGTTGTGCTGTAGTTGTACCGCTTGATACCACCTTGTTGCATCCGACAAAAAGTGTAGCACACAGAACAACTGCTAAAATCAATGCAAGTAATTTCTTCATTTTGTAAGTCCTTTCTATAGAAATTTACATAGATAATTCTAATATATTACGACATTATTTTCAATACCTTGTTTGTAAATTTTTAATTATTACCAAAGCATATCTTTTTGTCTCTTGTCATAGAAATTTACTAAACGCAAAATTTAGGAGGATACAAATGACAGGCTATTTACCTGAGGGCAAAATCATTGATACTGCGGACAATATCAGAGCATTATCGTCTGTTACCAATATGATTGAAGCAAAGAACAAGGGTAGGATTTTAGAGGCAAGGGCGACAGTATGCGATGCAAAGCATAACCTTATAGTAGATTTGGGTGATATCAAGGGGATAATTTTGAGAGAAGAGGGTGCGGTGGGTATCAGAGAGGGGACCGTCAGAGATATAGCGGTTATTTCACGTGTTAATCGCCCTGTGTGTTTTGTTATTACTGATATTACAAAGGATGAAAACGGTGTGACTATAGCTTATCTTTCGAGAGAAAAAGCTCAGCGCCGTTGCATAAACGAGTATATACATAAGCTTGCTGTGGGCGATGTCGTCAATGCGCGCATAACACATCTTGAGAATTTCGGTGCATTTGCAGACATCGGCTGTGGAGTTGTGGCACTTATGCCGATAGATACTATATCAATATCGAGGATAGAGCATCCAAAAGAACGTTTTTGTGTTGGTATGGATATCAAAGCGATAATCAAGTCTATCGAAAACGGCAGGATAAGCCTGAGCCACAAGGAGTTGCTTGGTACCTGGCGCGAGAACGCAGACAAATTTTCTGCAGGCGAGACAGTCTCCGGTATTGTACGCTCTGTCGAAAATTACGGTGTTTTTGTTGAGCTTGCACCAAATTTGGCAGGACTTGCGGAGCTTCGAGACGGAGTCAAGGTGGGTCAGCAGGCTAGCGTTTATATCAAGAGTATTATTGAGTCAAAGATGAAGATAAAGCTTATAATAATAGACACCTTTGACACACCGTCTACACCTCAGAATCCGCAGTATTTTTACCACGGTGACCACATAGACCGGTTCGTTTATTCTCCACCTGACAGCGAAAAGTATATATATACTGAGTTTTGCTCAGTTTGTTGACACACAAAGCCCCAAGTGATAATATTATCTTATAAAAAATATATTGTCACAGGAGCAAAGTATGGAACTTTTCTTAATAATAGCGGTGCTTGCAATAAGTGTTGTTTCACTTGTTATCGGCATAGTTTGCATATCAAAGCTTTCTAAAGATAATTCAGACAAAATGCTATCAGATTTTTCTGAGAAAAACTCACAGCAGCTTTCTGCTTTGAGACAGGAGCTCTCAAGCTCTACTCAGCAGTCTATCAAGAATATGGGCGATATGATTGCTCAGAATCAGCAGTCTTTTGCTCAGAATCAAGGCGAAAAGTCAGCGCAGATAGAACAGCGACTCAAGACCTTCTCTCTTGAAAACGAGCAGAAGCTCGACTTGATCAGACGTTCTGTTGAGCAGAAACTCAGCTATATCCAGGAGGATAACAACAAACAGCTCGAGAAGATGCGACAGACAGTAGATGAGAAGCTTCAGAAAACCTTAGAGGATAAGATGAATCAGTCATTTGCACTTGTTAATGAGAGATTAGAGCAGGTGTATAAGGGACTTGGAGAGATGCAGAACCTGGCAGTAGGTGTAGGTGATTTAAAGAAAGTTCTCTCTAATGTGAAGACACGAGGAATTCTCGGTGAGATTCAGCTTTCATCAATTCTCAAGGAGATACTCGCACCTGAGCAGTACGATGAGAACGTAGCCACCAAGAAGGGCAGTCGTGATGTGGTAGAGTTTGCTGTCAAACTCCCTGCTGATGATGACGGATTTATCTATTTGCCTATAGATTCCAAGTTCCCGGGTGATACCTACGCTCAGCTTCGTGATGCGTATGATTCTGGCTCAAAAGAGATGGTAGATGCCTGTGCCAAGGCACTTATTAATACTATCAAAAAAGAAGCCAAGGATATTCACGATAAGTACGTCAACCCTCCATATACTACCGAGTTTGCTATAATGTTCTTGCCTTTTGAGGGACTTTACAGCGAAGTTGTAAACAGAGGTATGGTAGAATTGCTTCAGCGAGAGTACAAGGTCAACATAGCAGGACCGAGCACTATGGCAGCTCTGTTAAACAGCATACAGATGGGCTTTAAAACCCTCGCTGTACAGAAGCGTAGCGCTGAGGTCTGGGAGGTTCTGGGCTCTGTCAAGAAGGAGTTCGATACCTTTGCATCAGTTCTTGAAAAAGCTCAGCAACACATCAATCTTGTCACAAGCGACCTCGATACTTTGGCGGGTGTCCGCACACGACAGATTCAGCGAAAATTAAGAGCAGTACAGACTGTAGATACCCCTATAGATGCACTGCCTGATTCTATTGATGAATAAAATTGAATGAAAACATCCCTCTTGGCAATACTTTAATTAGTGTTGCTAAGGGGGATTTGTTTTGCAGTATAATAAAGTCGAAATCTGTGGCGTCAACACATCAAAGCTCAAGGTATTATCAGAGAAAGAAAAGCGTGAGCTGATAGACATCATCCACAATGGCACCAAAGCACAGGCTAAAGCAGCCAGAGAGAAGATGATTAACGGAAATCTAAGACTTGTGCTGTCAGTAATACAGCGTTTTGCTAACCGTGGCGAAAACCCTGACGATTTGTTTCAGGTCGGAGTCATTGGTCTGATTAAGGCTATAGACAACTTTGACCCTGCACTTGATGTACGCTTTTCTACCTATGGTGTTCCTATGGTTTGCGGAGAGCTCAGACGTTATCTCAGAGACAACAACTCCATCAGAGTATCTCGCTCTATGAGAGACATTGCGTATCACGCTATGGTGGTCAAAGAGGAGCTGACAAACAAAAACGGCAGAGAGCCTACAGTAGAGGAGATAGCTTTAGTCCTTGATATGCCAAAGGAGAATGTTGTGCTTGCACTTGAGGCTATCGTTGAGCCTGTATCACTCTACGAGCCGGTCTTCTCTGAGGGCAACGATACTATCTATGTTATGGATCAGGTGGGTGACAAGTGCGATGACAGCGATTGGCTTGATGAAATAGTCATCAAAGAAGCACTCAAAAACCTATCCCAAAGAGAGAAGAAGATCCTGTCGTTGAGATATTTCAAGGGCAAGACTCAGATGGAGGTAGCCAAAGAGATAGGTATATCACAGGCACAGGTCAGCAGAATAGAGAAGGGCGCTCTAAGCTCTATCAAAAAAGAGATATAAAAAAAGCACCGAATATTCGGTGCTTTTGCTTTTATTCTATTACAGGTTCTACTGAATCTATGTTGTCTTCTGTGTAAGTTTCTATGATATCTTCAGTAGCTTCTTCTGTGATTTCTTCTGTAAGTTTTTCTGTGTTTGTGTCACGATCTTCTATCAGATATTTGTATATGATAACAGCGACAACCGCACCCACAAGCGGAGCGAGTATGAACACCCATACGCTTTTTAGAGCCTCGCCACCTGCAAGCAACGCAGGGCCAAAGCTTCGTGCAGGGTTAACTGATGTACCCGTAAAGTGTATACCGAATATATGTACAAGAGTCAGTGTGAGTCCTATGATAAGACCTGCGTTTTTCTCGTACTTTTTGTCTTTGGTAACACACAGAATAACAAGCACAAATACGCAAGTGAGTATCACTTCTATCGCAAAGCTCTTGCCGATACTTGCCTGATACAGACCGTTTTGTCCGAGGTTATTGTTAGAACTAAGTAGCATCATCAGCACAGCCGCACCTGTTAGAGCACCTGCGAACTGAGCAACTACATATCCGATAAAGTCGAGTAACGTCATTCTGCCACATAAAAGCATAGACAGCGATACCGCAGGGTTAATATGACAGCCTGACACATTACCGATAGTGTACGCCATAGCTACTATTACCAGACCAAACGCAAGTGAAGTCATAAGATACGCAGCATCAGCGGAGCTTGTCATACAGTTTAGTACAGATGCAGTACCACAAGCAAACAGAACTAAGGTGAAAGTGCCGACAAATTCAGCAAAAACTTTTTTCATATAAAAACCTCCTTAGTAGGTTATATGCTCATATTATCAGCATTAAAGCAGAAAATCAATACTTTTATTTCTTATATCAAACCTAAATACCCTGCACCTATGCCAAGTACGGCTGAAAGAGCTACTATGAGTATAGGACTTGACTTTTTATAAAACAGCAAAAACAGCATAGCCACAAACACTACTGCAGAGAACCAAAACGCAGATGTTGACAGTACACCAAGACTCAAAGCATCTGCAAAGAAAACCTCTTTGCCTATGGAGATAACAGTAGCGGCTATAAGACCCACCACTGTAGAGCGCAGACCAAACATACAGTCTTGCACAAGCAGGTTTTCTTTGAATTTATCGTATACCTTTGCGATTATCAGTATGAGCAAAAACGCAGGCAACACCGTACCCAAGGTCGCACAGAATGCGCCAAACGCCGCACCAAATAAACTGTCTGTATACTCATGCCCTATTATAGAGCCTACATAGGTGGAGATGTTCACAGCGAACGCACCGGGCGTACTCTCGCTTACCGCTATAAAGTCGACAAGTTCAGAGGTTGATATCCACCCATGCTTTGCTACAGTTTCCTGAATAAAAGGAATCATAGCGTAGCCACCGCCAAAGGTGAATGCACCAATCTTAAAAAATTCTAAAAATAATGTGATAAAAATCATAGCTTACGACCCTGCTTTCTCGCAACAAACGATGCCACAGCACCAATAAGCGCAGATGCTGCGATTACAACAAGGACATTGGCAGAGAACATCACTACAGATAGAAACGACAGCGCCATAATGATGTAGGCAACTAAATTGTGCGGTGCTTTCTTGAACATAGTGACTACTGCCTTTATAATCAACGCAAGCACTCCTGCTCTGATGCCTGTAAAGGCGTATTGAACAAGCTTGAGCTCTTCAAATCTTTTCAGAAAAAGAGATATCACAAAGATTATAGCAAATGATGGTATAACCACACCGAGTGTTGCACAGAAGGCTCCCAATGCGCCTGCTGTATTGTAGCCGATAAAGCTTGCGGCACAAATAGCGATAGGGCCAGGTGTGGTCTCGGAAATTGCGACAATATCGAGTAGCTCTTTGTCAGTTATCCATTTTCTTTTCTTTGCTGTTTCGTTCTCGATTATGGGAATCATAGCGTAGCCACCGCCAAAGGTGACTACTCCTATTTTCATAAAAGAGAGAAGCAATTGTAAGCAAAGCTTTAGTTTATTTTTCTTCATATCAGTTTTGTTTCCTAACAATTTTGTAGTCATCAGAAAATCGAAAGTACGAGCAGTTGTCAACAGACGATTGCATAAATCTCGCTACATCGTCTTCGTCCAAGTTGACCATACACTCGTAGCAGTCAAAGTCTTCGTTATATATATAGTGTGCACAAAATTCACAGCTTGATTTACTCATAATATCACCTTCAGGTTTTATTGTATCAAATCAGCTTGTTTTATGCAAGAAAATAAAAAAACGAACGCTATATTTTTAAGCGTCCGTTTATATAGGGGCGAGTATAGGGAAGATGTTTCGTGCAACAGTAAATAGTGCAATAAGTGCAATAACTACCCACGCCGCTTTGTTGTTGTATATATCAAACGGTAGCTTTTTGCCCCAGACTTTAAGTAAAAAATCAACATACATCAGAGAAAACCCTGCGATACCTGTAATCAGCAGAGGATTTTGTCTTAGTGACAGCAGTATGTCACCGTCCAAAAGCGCTAATACAGAGCGTGTAAGACCGCACCCCGGACAAATAATGTGTAGCAAGGTGTACGATGGGCACGGCGGAAAGTACTGTACATACTGTGCAAAGAATTTTGCAGCAAAATATCCCGCAAAAATCACACAAAAGGGGAGTAGCGTGTATAATATTTTTTCTTTTTTAGAGTAAGTTTTCATATTATCTACCTGAAAAAAGGACGGTTGCCCGCCCTTTCTTTAAAATTTGATATTAGTAGTACATCATCTCTTCGACAAAGGCTGTGACTGTGCCGGTTGCAACAAGAATGATAGATATTACCAAGCCGATTGCACCCAAGATAATACCTGCTACAGCCATGCCGTTTTGCTCTTTCTTTCTGTTTACTGAGATTATACCGAAAACAAGAGCAAGAATACTCGGCAACCATCCGCCACAACAGCAGGTAACAGAAAGAATACCGCAGACAAGTGATGTTATAGCCATACCCTTGCTGTCGTCTTTTACAGGCTGTTGATATGGTTGCTGATACATAGGCTGTTGGTACTGTGGTTGCTCATACTGAGGCTGCTGATATTGTGGCTGTTCATATACAGGCTGTTCATATACAGGTTGTTCATAAACAGGCTGATTGTACTGTGGTGCGTTACCCTGAGGTACATAGTCGGCGCCTGTCTGATTATTTTGATACTGATTGTATTGATTGTTATATTGATTATTTTCCATAACTGACTCCTTGATAAAACAAATTAATTTATTAATTAATATTTTATTTTATCTGTACTGTTTTGTCAATATAACAGTAAAAGAAAAAGGCTGTATCGCTACAGCCTTTTTGTTGGTTATTATTTTAAGCTACAGGTGGAACATTTACCTGTGCACAGTAGCCTGCTCTGAGCACTTCGTAGTAGTTAGCCTTTGCTGTCATATGATATGGCATTACAAAGAACATACCTATACCACAGCACAGATATCCAAGCAGATACCAGCCGATAAAGCTTAGGTCAAGCACAAACAGCTCGCCCTTGTGGCCATTTGTCATCTTGACGCTCTCATCAATACACTGTTGCCATGTGTACTCAGGGTGATCAAGTGAGATGTAGTATGCCATTGAGTATGCATATGATTTAATGATACCCGGAATAACAAACAAAAGTGACCACAAAAATGTGTATATTGTAATCATAAGTCCCAATAGCAGATCCTGTACAAAACGGTTAGAAAAGCTGACAAACAAATCGCCAAGGTCTACATCCTGATATCCTCTTGCTATCTTGATGAAAACAAGTGACACACCTATCATAAGCGGACCACCGAGAATCAGCGGACCAACAACCAGGTAGCCTGACAGGCCGTAAATAATGCTGTAGATAAGCAGAGCAACCAAAGCCATCAACCATGTTTTTGAGAAGATGTTGTTTTGTAGCTGTGCTTTAGAGTTTAGTTTGATTTGTGCACGATCAATTGAATAATTCATTGTTTTACCCCCTTGTTTTAAGCGTATTGCTTACGAATTAATTATATCACAACACAAAATATTTTCAATTAGTAATAGCTACAGAAGATGATTGTTTATTTTATATCATTTTACTAAAAATCCAAAGCTTTCAAATTGTTATTAACTGATAACTTATCTGCTTTTTTACTATTGAACAATTCTGCACATTATGATATAATATCTTTAATTGTAATATGAGTTACTATGTCTTATAGAGAGGGGAATATATTATGGGAATCAAAGTTACACTTTTGGCACACACACCTATGCCTGAGCAGACTGTTGCTATGGCTGCCAAACTATGCTATAGCGCAACAGATATTGAGAACATCAAGGATGGACTCACACAGGAGAAGACCGAATCTTTTCTTAATATGCTGACAGAGCTTGGCCACGCAAGTCCTGTGGAGCACGCTACATTTACCTTTGGTATAGAGGGTATTTCCCGTGCCTGTTCTCATCAGCTTGTACGCCATCGCATAGCATCTTACAGCCAGCAGTCTCAGCGATATGTCAACGGCGAGAACTTTGAATTCGTCACTCCCCCTGAGATAGAGCGTAACGAAAAGGCGCTCTCAGCCTATAAAAAAGTTATCGATATGCAAGAGCAGGCATATGCACAGATAAGAGACGCTCTCGCAGTTGGTTATATAAAGGAATATTCTAATTTAGAATTAAGTGGAACTGACGAGGAGATACTGAATAACTTCAAAGCTGAGAACAAGGCTATGTACAGCTCCTTTATCAAGAAGGCTAACGAGGATGCTCGCTTTGTACTGCCAAATGCCTGCACCACCAAGATAATCTGTACATTCAACGTCAGAAGTCTCAATAACTTTTTTGAGCACCGTTGTTGTAACCGTGCTCAGTGGGAGATACAGATAGTAGCAGACCAGATGCTTGCACTGTGCAAGCAGGTAGCTCCTACTTTGTTTAGAAACAGCGGACCTAAGTGTCTCACAGGCGCTTGTCCTGAGGGCAAGATGTCATGCAAAAAGATGAAGGAAGTCAGAGAGAAATATGGCAAGTAAACTAATAGTTATAGAAGGGCTTGACGGTAGTGGCAAGGGCACACAGTCACAGCTCGTTACAGAAGAACTAAGTCGCAGAGGATACAACGTCAAAAAGCTGACATTTCCTGATTATGAGTCTGATTCGTCAGCTTTAGTCAGAATGTATCTTAGTGGAGCACTCGGCTCAAACCCTGACGATGTCAATGCATATGCCGCATCATCATTCTATGCTGTTGACAGAGTTGCATCGTACCTTACAAAGTGGAAGAACGACTACGAAACCTGTGACTATATAATCGCTGACAGATACACCACCTCTAATATCATTTATCAGATGTCAAAGATAGACAAGTCACAGCGTGATGATTTTATCTTATGGTGTGAGGATTATGAGTACAATAGACTCAAAGTTCCAAAACCTGATGTTGTAGTATATCTTGATATGCCACCACATATCTCACAGAAGCTTATGTCAGGCAGATATAACGGTGACGAAAGCAAGAAGGACATCCACGAGAGCAATATGAAATTTTTGCTTTCTTGTAGAGAGAGCGCTCTGTACGCAACACAAAAGCTCAACTGGCATCATATAGATTGTGCTGATGGCGATAAGCCTAAGAGTATAGAAACAATAACTAAGCAGATACTTGATATAGTTATTTGATTTTAAGGAACAGTACTTTATGCTTGATTTTTATACACCTACTTTAGATGATAAAGAATGGATAGAAGAGCTCGTCAGGCACAGTGGACAGATAGGCTGCGATTTGTCTTTTGCGACTATGTATCTGTGGCGTCACAAGTATGACATAAGAGTGGCAAATTTTGAGGGTGCGTTGTTCAAGGCGTATTTCTTCAAGGGCAGGGTAGGCTATACCTTTCCTATAGGGGCAAAAAACGAGAAGAGAGCGCTGGATGTGTTGATAGCAGACTCTGTCTCAAGAGGATGCACTGTGCTCATAGGTATGCTGTCGCAGACCAATGCCGAGATTCTGTCACGACTTTATCCTGACAGATTTACCATTACATCAGAGCGTGACAGCGCCGACTATATATACAGCAGAGAGCATCTGGCACAGCTTGCGGGCAAGAAGTATCACTCCAAGCGTAACCATATATCCAGATTTATCCGCACTTACGAGAATTATTCTTATAAAGAATTAAACGAAAGCAATATTGAAGATGCCTACTTTGTCGCAAAGAAGTGGCAGGAGATAAATTCCGGCGACCCTGCAGAGCTTGTTGCTATCAGAGAAGCGCTCGATAATCTGAGTGCGCTCTCTATGTTTGGCGGAGTGTTGTATGTAGATAACAGCCCTGTCGCTATGACTATTGCGTCCAAGATTAACGACAGCGTATGTGATGTTAATTTTGAGAAAGCGATAGTTTTAGACGGTGCTTATGCTATGATTAACAACTGTTTTGCAAAAGCTCAGACACAGTTTGATTATTTTAACAGAGAAGAGGATATGGGCATAGAGGGGCTTAGAAAGTCAAAGCTCTCGTACTATCCTGATATCCTGCTTAATAAATACACAGCAGTTATGAAATAGTGCCTTTGGAGGTTAGTATGTTTTATTGTTTTTTAGCTGATGGCTTTGAAGAGATAGAAGCGTTAGCCACAGTTGACATTCTTCGCCGTGCAGGTATCGAGTGCAAGATCTGTTCAGTAGCATCACCTACTGTTACAGGTGGACACGGTATCGGTGTTTCGTGTGATATGACTATAGACGAGCTTTGCGATTTTGACACTATTGAGGGTGTTATACTTCCGGGCGGTTTACCGGGCGTGCCTAATATGGAGCAGTGCGACAAGCTCATACAGGCTGTACAGTACGCTTATGATAATGATAGGTACATCTGTGCTATCTGTGCGGCACCTATGCTGCTTGGACATATGGGTATTACAGAGGGCTTGAGATTTACATGTTACCCTTCATTTGAAGAGCATCTCAAAGGCGCTCATTACACCGCAAACAACGCTGAGATAGACGGCAGATTTATCACCGCCAAAGGTCCCGGCTGTGCGATAGATTTCGCACTTGCTATCGTCAGCACACTCAAGGGCGAGGATATTGCTCAAAACCTCAGAAAGACTATGCAATATGATAAGTGACAAAATTAATTTAAGAGAAGAACACAAGAGAAAGCGCAGGCAACTCGATGCAGACAAAAAGCGTGCTCTTGATGTAGAGATACAGTCAAAGCTTCTGATGACTGATGAGTATAGAGCCTGCGACACGGTGCTTGTGTATTTTCCTACAGAATATGAGATAGACACAAAGGGCATCATAAGCGCAGCCTTTGCTAATAAAAAGAAAGTCGCGCTTCCTGTGACTAACGATGATTACTCTCTGAGCTTCTATTATATTAATTCTTTAAAAGAATTAAAACAAGGCAAGTTCAAAATAATGGAGCCTGCTGACAGAAGCAGGGTAGTCACAGAATTTGATACGAGCATCTGTATTGTACCTGCTTTGTGCTGTGATTTGTCAGGCAACCGCATAGGCTACGGCAAGGGTTGCTACGACAGATTTTTGAGTACATATAGTGGCAAGTCAATTGCCTTGTGCTATAATGATAGTATTGTGCTTAGTATTGACACAGAGGATACTGACCACGCAGTTGATGTGCTGGTGTCCGACAGCTTTGTCAAATATATATAACGGTTTTGTAGAAAAGGAGGATAATTATGAGTGAGAAAAACAATAATTATTCCAATGATTCAATAGAAAATACCAGAAAGAAAAAGATCGATGAGTTCAAGCGTTCTTTTGACAAGAGCGTTATGACAGACGAGGTGGGTGTTTATACGCCCGATACCCACGTGTATCAGGATGAGGATTCATATATGGGCTACAGCTCGGATGCCACTAATCTCAGACGTAGAAGCAGAAGCAACGAGATTAACTCATATAGCGATTCAGATACCAAGAAGCGCATCGAGAGAGAATCTCAGAAAGCGCTAAAACAACAGCAAAAAGAAGACAAGCGCATCGAGAAGAGCAAAGCCAAGCGCAACCAGAAGATGTTCAAGTGGGTTTGGCTTGTTATGGTAGTGCTTGTGGCTGTTGTTTTGTCACAGGTTATCTTAGTTGGTGTCAACGATATGCTTGCTATCAAGCGAGAGGATGACCCTCAGACTGTCAAAATCAGCATACCTGCTGATCCTACTATGGAGCAGATAGGTCAGATTCTTGAGGAAAACGGCGTCATTGACCGTGCTGATTTCTTTGTTATGTATGCTAATATGACAAGCTCTGTCGATGGCTTCAGACAGGGCGAGTATGAGATAGAGACCGACAAGGACTACGAGGCTATAATCAACTTCTTGCAGAGCAACATCAACCGTACCGATATAGTAACTGTTCAGATTACAGAGGGTATGAATGTGCTTGAAATTGCGGACAAGCTCCACGAAGAAGGAGTTATCTCTGATGTTCAGGAGTTTTTGGATGTCTGCAACTCCGATATATTTGACGAAGACTATGAGTTTCTCAGTGCTATAGATAACGCTTCTGACCGTTACTACAAGTTAGAGGGTTATCTGTTCCCTGATACTTACGATTTTTATCTCAACGAAGACCCTGAGACCACCGTATCTAAGTTGCTCAATAACTTTGAGAACAAGATGTACAATACAAAGGACGTATATCTTGGAAGTTCAAAGAGCGTTACTATAGAAAAGCTTGTAGAAAACAGCGGTTATTCTATGGATGAGATAGTGATTATCGCTTCTATCATTCAGGCAGAGGCTGCTAATACTGAAGATATGTACTATGTTTCATCTATTCTGCACAACCGTCTTGATTATGGTGCATCTATGGGTGTAGCTCAGCTTAACTGTGACTGTACCGTATACTATCCATACAGAGAGTACAGTGATATACCTGACAGCATCAGAGGAACATATAAGAGCAGCTACAACACAAACGACTTTACCGGTCTGCCTGCAGGTGCTGTGTGTAACCCATCGCTCGAGGCGATACTTGCAGCTATCGGACCATATGATACAGATTACTTGTTCTTCTGTCACGCATCTATAGAGGATGGCTCAACACCATACTATGCGTCTACAATTGCAGACCATGAGTATAACCTCACACTTATCGGCTGATATGATAAGACCTGAGATTTTGTCACCGGCAGGTGATATGGAATGCTTACAGTCAGCGCTAAATTTCGGCGCTGATGCAATATATGTCGCAGGCAAGAGCTTTGGTATGCGAACAGCGTCCAAGAATTTTTCTATAGAAGAATTAAAAACAGCCTGTGACCTTGTACACAAAATGGGCAAAAAGCTGTACCTTACTTGTAATACATTGCCTCGAAATGACGATGTTATAGCCATGCCACAGTTTCTTGAGAGTGCACAGCAGGCAGGTGTCGATGCGCTGATTATCGCTGACCTTGGCGTATTTGAGCTTGCCAAGAAATATGCCCCGAAGGTTGAGCGTCACATTTCTACTCAGGGTGGTATCATTAACTACGAGAGTGCTAATGCGTGGTATAACAACGGCGCAAAGCGAGTAGTTCTTGCTCGTGAGTGCACGCTTGACGAGATAGCATACATCAGAGCACATATCCCAAGCGAGCTTGAGATAGAGTGCTTTGTGCACGGTGCTATGTGCGTATCGTTTTCGGGCAGATGTCTTATATCTTCATTTATGACCGGCAGAGATGCTAACCGTGGCGACTGTGCTCAGCCATGCAGATGGAAGTATCATCTGTATGAGGAGAATCGACAGGGGCAGTTCTTTCCTGTTATTGAAGAGGACAAGGGTACATATCTGTACAACTCCCGTGATTTGTGCATGATAGAGCATATCGACAAGCTGTGCGATGCAGGTATATCAAGCTTCAAGATTGAGGGCAGAGCAAAGTCAGCCTACTATACAGCAGTTACTACAAACGCTTACAGACACGCACTTGATGATTACCTGAGCGACCCTGATGATTTTACGCTTAAACCATGGATAAAAGAAGAGCTCGAGAAAATTTCTCACCGAGAGTATTCTACGGGATTTTTCTTTAATACAGAGCCGGGGCAGACCACCTCTAACGGAGGATATATCCGACACTATAGTCAGGTGGCTGTATCACTTGGTATGGAGAACAACGAGGCAGTTATCACTCAGCGAAACAAATTTCTTTTAGAAGATACTCTGGACGTATTACCACCAAGCGGTGTGCCGTTTGATGTAGTGTGCAAGAGCTTGCGTACAGAGTCGGGCGAGATAGTGGACAGCGCTCCTCATCCTATGCAGAAGCTTTATATGCAGTGCGATGCAGAAATTCCCGCAGGTTCTGTTATACGCAAGAAAATTGTTGACATAGCTTAAACTTAGTTTTATAATACAAAGGAACATTACGGCGTTGACGGGACGAGTAAAACACCGGTGTTGTTACAGAGAGAGAGCTACTTGGTGCGAGGCTCTTACATCACAGTTTTACAGCTACCCCTGAGCTCCGTGTCAAAGCACGGCGTATTTCTGCGTTAAAGATAATCAAAGTGGTCGGCATTTGTATGTCGGCAATTTGGGTGGTACCGCAGGTCAGCCTGTCCCATATTTTTGGGGCAGGCTTTTTATTTTGTAATTTATTGTGGATTTTATATTCAAAAAGGAGATATATTTATGCAGTGGACTGGACTTAATGAACTAAGAGAGAAATTCTTATCATTTATGGAGAGCAAGGGTCACTTAAGACTTAGTAGCTTTCCGCTTATTCCAAAAGACGACAATTCGCTGTTGCTTATCAACAGCGGTATGGCACCTATGAAGAAGTACTTTACAGGTGAGATTACCCCTCCGAGAAAGCGTGTAACAACTTGTCAGAAGTGTATCCGTACACCTGACATCGAGCGTGTTGGTATCACAGCAAGACACGGCACATTCTTTGAGATGCTCGGTAACTTCTCCTTTGGTGATTACTTCAAGCGCGAGGCTACTGCGTGGGCGTGGGAGTTCTTTACTCAGGTGCTCGAGATGCCTGTAGACAAGCTCTATGTTTCTATATACGAGAACGATGATGAGGCATATGACATTTGGACCAAGGAGGTTGGTGTTGACCCATCACATATGGTGCGACTTGGCAAAGAGGACAACTTCTGGGAGCATGGCTCAGGTCCTTGTGGTCCTTGCTCTGAGATTTATTTTGACAGAGGCGAGGAGTGTGGCTGTGGTTCACCTGACTGCAAGGTAGGCTGCGAGTGTGACCGTTTTGTAGAGGTTTGGAACCTCGTATTCACTCAGTTTGACAGTGACGGCAACGATAACTACACACCGCTTGAGCATCCTAATATAGACACAGGTATGGGACTTGAGCGTCTTGCTTGTGTTATGCAAGGTGTAGAGAACCTCTTCTTAGTTGATACTGTACAGAATATTATGAAGCATATCAGCGAGATAGTTAAGGTTAACTACGGCGATGACGAGAAAAAGGATATCTCACTTCGTGTTATTACAGACCATATTCGTTCAACAACATTTATGATATCTGATGGTGTTATGCCATCAAACGAGGGCAGAGGCTATGTACTCAGACGTTTGCTTCGCCGTGGTGCACGCCACGGTCGCTTGCTCGGACAGACCCAGCCTTTCCTTTATAAAGTATGCGAGACAGTTATCAAGGAGAACGCATCTGCATATCCTGAGCTTTTAGAGCAGAAGGATTATATTGTAAAGCTTATCAGAGTAGAAGAAGAGAATTTTGCAAGAACTATCGATCAGGGTCTTGCTATGCTCAATGATATTTTAGAGGACGATTCTATAAAGGTCTTAAGCGGTGAGGATGCATTCAAACTCAACGATACCTTTGGTTTCCCTATAGACCTTACTCGTGAGATTGCTCAGGAGAAGGGCATCAAGGTAGATATTGACCGTTTCCACGAGTTGCTCATAGAGCAGAAAAAGCGTAGCCGTGATGCACGTGTTAACGCAGGTGCTGATGCATGGATATCAGACAGCACCGACTTGTCAGATATATCAGCTACTGATTTTGTCGGCTATACAGATTATGAATCTCAGGCTTGTATAGTAGCTATTATAAAGAATGGCGAGCGTGTAGATAGTGCACAGCAGGGTGATGATGTTGTTATCGTTTTGGACAAAACACCGTTTTATGCTGAGTCAGGTGGTCAGGTAGCCGACATTGGTACTATGACTGCTCAGGGCTTTAGCTGTAAGGTTAATAATGTAACTAAGGATAACAATTCTATCTTCCTTCACGCTTGTAATGTTACCGGCGGTGTAGTATCTGTAGGCGATACAGTAGATGCATCTATCGACAGCAGTCGCCGAGAGGACATCAAGCGCAACCACACAGCAGCTCATTTGCTACAGGCAGCGCTCAGAGAAGTGCTCGGCAATCACGTCAAACAGGCAGGTCAGCTTGTAAACGAAGACATAGTTCGTTTTGACTTTACTCATTTCTCTGCACTTACTGCACAACAAATGTGTGAAGTTGAAGAAAAAGTCAACGAGATGATTTTAAACGCTATCACTGTTTCGTGCGAAGAAATGCCGATAGAAGAGGCTAAAAAGCTCGGTGCTATGGCGCTCTTTGGTGAGAAGTACGGCGATGTTGTACGAGTTGTTACAGCAGGAGATTATTCTAAGGAGTTCTGCGGTGGTACTCATGTCAACAACACATCAGCACTCGGACTCTTTAAGATTCGACAGGAGGGCTCGGTAGCGCAGGGCGTCAGAAGAATCGAAGCAGTAACAGGCAAAGGCGTGCTTAATTATCTCAACAATGCAGTTAACTCCTGTGTGCTTGCTGCAGAAGCTCTTCATATCAACAATCCTAAGGAGATAGTCGAGGGTGCTCAGCGTATCGCTCAGGAGCTCAAGGATAAGAACAAGGAAATCGAGTCACTCAAGTCTCAGCTTGCAGGTACTCAGATTTCAGCACTTATAGATAACGCTCCTATGGTCAAGGACACCAAGGTCATCACAGCTATTCTTACAGGCACAACACCTGATATGCTCAAGACTATGTGCGACAAGGTCACAGACAGAGTAGCTAACTGCGTAGTGGTACTTGCAGGTATCAACTCAGAAAAACTCACCTTTGTTTGTGCTTGCTCAAAGCAGGCAGTCAATTCAGGCCTCAAAGCTGGCAATATCGTCAAACAGGTTGCTATGATAGCAGGCGGTAACGGCGGCGGAAAACCTGACATGGCTATGGCAGGTGGCAAAAATGTCAATATGGCTGACGAGGCTATAGTGGCAGTACAGGGTATTGTAGAGTCGATGCTTTGATTTGGTTTATACGGTGCATTATCCCTCAGGCTCAGGTCTGAGGGATTTTTGTGTGAAAAATCAATAAACAACACTCGGTTTTTGCCTGTTAATTCAACGAAATTTTTAGTTTTTTATTATTGACAAGTTGACTTTGGTTATATATAATACTAAATAGTGTTTTAGTATGCATTATTGCGTAAAGGAAGGGTTGTTATGCTACTTTCACTCAAGGATATCTTCGTGAATGACGGCATGAAAACTCATGAAAGCTACAGTATCTCTATGGCTGACATCGACATTGACGGGATATATCCATTCACATCTTCTGTCAGTATTGATGCAACTGTTGAGAACAGGACAGGCTTGGTCACTCTCGACATAGATGTCGAGTATGATTATTTGAGACCGTGTGACCGCTGTTACACAGATGTCAAAAAGCATATGTCTTGTAGCTTTTCCCACAGACTCACAGAGAGCCTGCAGGGCGATTACAATGATGAATACATCGAAATCACTGACTACAAGCTCGATTTAGACGAGCTCGTTATATCCGACATCCTACTGTCTTTACCGTCTAAGTATCTTTGCAAGGGGGACTGTCAAGGTCTCTGTCAAAAATGTGGACATAATCTTAACTTAGGCGACTGTAGCTGTCAGAAGCACGAGATCGATCCGAGACTTGAAGCACTTAAGGAATTATTAGAATAACATATAACATTACAAGGAGGTCGTCATAATGGCAGTACCAGCAAGAAAGCACTCAAAAGCGAGAAGAGACAAGAGAAGAAACAACGTTTGGAAGCTCCCAATGCCTGCTCTTGCAGTTTGCCCTAACTGTGGTGAGTACAAGGCTCCACACAAGGTTTGCGCTAACTGCGGTATGTACAAGGACAGACAGGTTATCGCAAAGGATGCTGAATAATTAATACAAAAGTTTCAGGCGGCGAGGGGTTACTTTGCCGCCCTTTTGTTTGTATGTATAATCTTAGTTTTTAGGACAAAAGTATTCGAAAGGAGGGTTTGTGGTGAGACCTGTTATAGCTATAGTCGGCAGACCTAATGTCGGCAAATCAACACTTTTCAATAAACTTGTAGGTCAGCGAGTGTCTATCGTTGACGATACCCCCGGTGTCACCAGAGACCGAATCTACGGCGAAGTAGAGTGGGAGGGCAAAGTAGCTACCCTTATAGATACAGGCGGTATCGAGCCGTACTCTGACGATGTTATTCTTTCACAGATGCGACTTCAGGCAGAGCTTGCTATAGACACAGCCGATGTTATCATTTTGGTGACAGATGTCAGAAGTGGTGTAGTCGCTACTGATTATGAGGTTGCGCAGATGTTGCTCAAGAGCAACAAGCCGATAGTCCTATGTGTCAACAAGTGTGACGGTGTAGGTGAGGTAGACCCACAGTTTTACGAGTTTTATAATTTAGGCTTTGAGCCTATCGCTGTGTCATCAGTACATGGCCACGGCACAGGTGATCTGCTTGATGCTGCTTTTTCTCAGCTTGAGGGCTTTGACGAGATAGAGGATGACCCCGAGGTTATTTCTGTGGCAGTTATCGGCAGACCTAATGTAGGCAAAAGCTCACTCATTAACAAAATCACCGGCGAGAGCCGTTGTATAGTTTCAAATATCGCAGGTACGACAAGAGACAGCATCGACACAAAGATACAAAACGAGTACGGCACATTTAACTTCATAGATACAGCAGGTATGAGAAGAAAAAGCCGTGTCACCGATGCTATCGAGAAGTACTCAATACTAAGAGCCAAGATGGCTATTGAGAGATGTGATGTGTGCGTTATTATGATAGACGCACAGACCGGCTGTACCGAGCAGGACACTAAGATTGCAGGTATGGCTATCGAAGCCGGCAAAGGCTGTATAATAGCTGTCAACAAGTGGGATGCTATAGAAAAAGACGACAAAACTATGTCGCAGTTTAAGAAAGACATTGCCACAGACTTTGCGTTTATGTCATATACACCTACTGTGTTCATCTCTGCTATGACAGGCCAGAGATTAAACACCCTGTTTGATAATATCGTAAGAGTCGCTAACAACAACGCTATGCGTATCAAGACAGGTATGCTAAACGAACTGCTTGCTCAGGCTACCATGCGAGTACAGCCACCAACCGACAAGGGCAGAAGACTCAAGATTTACTATATGACTCAGGCATCTACAAAGCCACCGACCTTTGTGTTCTTCTGTAACAATGCCGAGTTGTTCCATTTTTCATATCAGAGATATCTTGAGAACAGAATCAGAGAGGCGTTCTCCTTAGAGGGTACACCCGTAAGATTTGTTATCAGAGAAAGAGGAGACAAATGACATTAGCATCAGAGATTGTAATCAAAGGTCTTATAACGGCAGTACTTGCTTACTTGTTTGGTAGCATCAGCTTTGCGGTTATATTTACCCGTATGAAATCAAAAAAAGACATCAGAGAGATGGGTAGTGGTAACGCAGGTTTTACCAATGTTCTGCGTACTGTAGGTACTGTGCCTGCTGTGCTGACACTTATCTTTGATTTTATCAAGGGTGTCTTGGCAAGCATCGTGGGTTCGTGGTTTTTCTCAACTATAGGCGCAGGTAACGCTTTGCTTTCAGAGGAGCTCGTGGTCTACGGTGGACTTATTGGTGGAGTTTTTGCTATTGTTGGACATATGTATCCGTTGTACTTTGGGTTCAAAGGTGGCAAGGGTATAGTCACAGCAGCAGCTATGATGGCGGTTACTGACTGGCGAGTCTTTTTGATGATAGTAGCTACGTTTCTGCTTATTTTCTTTATCTCAAAGATCATCTCGCTTGCGTCTATTTCCTGTGCAGCGCTTTACTGTGTGTACACATTTGTATCCACATTTTTCTTCGATTTACCAAAGGGCTTTGAGTTCAGATATGTAATCATATGCTCGCTGTTTGCGTTGTTTTTGGGTAGCTTTGTTATCCTAAAGCACAAGGAAAATATCAAGAGACTCTTAAAAGGTGAAGAAAAGAAGATAACAGCAAAAAAATAAATATCATAATTCAGCACGGTTTATCCGTGCTGTTTTTTTATTTTTACTTGCTAAAAGCATAATATTATTGTAAGATAGACTAAAAGGAGAAGTGGGTATGAAGAAAGTATTACTTATTGCGTTGTCCGTTGTTATTATTGTTATGCTCAGCGTGTCTTCACTTAGTGTAAGTGCTGCTGATTTTAACTGCGATGTTGATACAAGCTCAGACTATGTGTATATGGAGAATCTCGATACAGGCAACATTGTGTTTGAGAAGAATTCTACAGAGAAGACATATCCGGCATCGCTGACTAAGATTATGACTTACATAGTAGTTGCAGAGAATGTTCCTGATTTTGAGGGTACTACCGTTACTATCAAAGAGGAGGCATTTGAGGGACTTGACCCTGAGAGCTCTGTTATGGGACTTCAAAGTCACATCGGCGAGTCTTTTACTGTGCTCGAGTTGCTTTATGGTATGATGGTGCCTTCCGGTAACGATGCAGCGTGGGTGCTTGCTGATTATGTAGGCAACGGTGTTGATAATTTTGTAGATATGATGAACCGCAAGGCACAGCAGCTCAAATGTGACAGCACTCACTTTGTTAATCCCCACGGCCTGTATGACCCTGACCATTATTCTACAGCGAGCGATATAGCTGTTATCACCAAGTACGCTATGAACAAGCCTCGCTTTTCTGAGATTACCGATACAGTTGAGTATACCATTCCCAAGATGGAGTATCCGCTTGAGACTACTAATTATATGATAGACCCTGAGTACTACGATTATTATTACGAAAATGCAAAGGGTATCAAGACAGGTTATACCGATGAGGCTGGCAAGTGTCTTGTATCAACAGCACAGTATGACGGATACAATTATCTGTGTATCGCTATGGGTGCACCATACTCATATGTTGATCAGATCAACTACGCTATGCTTGACTCAAAGGCATTGTACGAGTGGGCATTTGACAGTATTGCCTTTGTACAGTTGCTTGCACCTGACGAAGTAATCAGAACTATGCCTGTACAGTATGTATGGGGCGATGCCTATGTTGACGCTATAGTGGCAGAAGGCGTATCTACACTTTTGCCTGTAGATTATGACGATAGCCTCGTCACAGCTAAGATTGAGTGCTCACGATATGTGACCGCACCTATTAACAAAGGCGATGTGTTTGGTACTATATCCGTGTATTATGATGACGAGCTCGTGAGCACCACCGATATTGTCTCAGGTGTTTCTATCGAGCGTGATACAAGCAACTACGTAGCACTCAAAATTTTAGGTTTTATTGTTGACCACATAGTGCTCACAGTTATCGTGCTTATTATCATAGTATCTTTCCTTATACTTTCTATCTCATCACACAAGCGCAAGAAAAAGCGTGCACAGCGCTTCAGATACAGATAATTTTAAAGACAAAAGCTTGGGTTTATTTGCCCAAGCTTTTTTTGTATATTAATATTAGTTTTGTTTTGCTCATAATTCTTTTTATCTATTGACGAAAATATTGCTTGGGTATAAAATATAGTCAGCTATTCTAAACGGAGGTTATGTTATGAGCTGTATTTTTTGTATGATAGCAAACGGAGAGATTCCATCCAACAAGGTATACGAGGACGACAAGATTTTAGCTTTTTATGACTTAGAGCCTAAGGCACCTACCCATGTGCTTATTATACCTAAACAGCACATTGCCTATGCTGATGAGATTACAGAGAACAACGCTGAGATAGTAAGCCACATTTTCACAAAAATTCCGGTTATCGCCAAGAGCCTGGGCCTTGACGGCTACCGCATTGTTAATAACTGCAAAGAGTCAGGCGGACAGACAGTATTTCATCTACACTTCCATCTGCTTGGCGGCACTCAGCTTTCGGGCGATTTTGCATAAGGAGGAGCAATTATGAAAACTTACAAGATGACTATAGCAGGTTGCGAGCGTGAGCTGCCTATTTGTGAGGTTAACAGCAAGCTTGATATTGCGGCTTTTATTATGTTCGATGATGTAGAGATTACCGAGAAGACCGCAAAGGCACTCTACGATATCTGCCCTGAGCACGATGTTGTACTCACCGCAGAGGCAAAGAGCATCCCGCTGTGTTACGAGTTTGCACGACTTGGTTGCAAGAATTATGTCGTAGCACGCAAGGGCGAGAAGATATATATGAAGAACCCAGTATCTGTCACAGTTAACTCTATCACCACTGTATATGAGCAGAAGCTCTTTATCGGTGAGGACGCCGCAGAGAAACTCAAAGGCAAGCGTGTGCTTATTATTGATGATGTTATCTCTACAGGTGAGAGCCTCAAAGCTCTTGAAAAGTTAGCTCAGATAGCAGGAGGAAATGTCGTAGGCAAGGCTGCAGTACTTGCCGAGGGCGATGCCGCAAACAGAGACGATATTATCTTCTTAGAGAAGCTTCCTGTTTTTCTAAAGTAATTATTAAGGACTGAATATTATGAAACGACTGTTAGCACTTTTAGGTTTGACCTACTTATCTGTACTTGCAGTCGTTTTTTATTTTGGTGCAGAGACAGCCTTTTATATAGGGATTGTCTCTTTGCTTGTTTTAGTGATTTCTCTTGCTGTCAGAAAAGTCCGCAGGCTAAAGTTTGTATCTGTTGTATCTTGTGTGGCACTTGTTGCGTGTTGTGCCAATATTGCATATACCTCATTTGTGTATAACCCTGTTGTAGACACCTTTGCAGATACGGACCACAATATCACCGCAACACTTGTTGACGAGCCAAAGTATGTCTATGATTACTACTGCTATGAGTTTAGGGCTACAGAGGACAATATTCTAAATATGAAATTTAAATTCGTAGTATATCAAGAAGAAAAGCTGAGAATGGAGCCGTTTGATACCATAACTGCCGATTTTCACTTTTCACAAATATCCTCGGACACTTACAGGTCACAGGGGTATTTTCTCAGCGGTAGTTTAGGATACGGCAAAGTAGACTATTCAGTCACAACCTCTGAGAAAAAACCGTTGTATTACTATGCAATAAAGCTCAGAGAATTTATGCGACAAGCGCTTGATAACAGCCTGGACAATGATGCCTCTGCCTTGTGCAAGGCATTGCTTGTTGGCGACAAGTACGCTATAGATGAAGATACCAAAGATGCCTTTGTCCGTGCAGGTGCGTCCCATATGATAGTTGTATCGGGTATGCATTTTTCTATACTTGCCGGAGTATTCCTCATTATTGTGCGCAAAAAGCCACGCTATAGGATACCTGTGCTCGTTATTGCTACGGTGTTTATATTTCTGTATATGTCGGTCACAGGCTTTACACCGTCTGTTGTGCGTAGTGCGGTTATGCTGCTTGTGTGTATTATCGGAGGGTTTATACGGCGTGATTCATATCCGCTTAATTCGCTGTCTGTTGCGGCACTTGTGCTCACTTTACCAAACCCTTACATAGCGGGCAATGTAGGACTCATACTCTCGTTTGCCACTACTTATTCGATAATATGTCTTGCACCTTATATTGATATGCGCCTTGTGCGTTTGTTGCGTATATATAAGCTTTACGATACAAAACCTCGTGCACAGCTTACCGACAAGCAAAAGAAATTGTTTACATTTGTTCGGGACTTTGTGATAAAAACTTTGCGCTACTTTATATCTTTGTTTTCTGTTTGTGTCAGTGCGTATTTTTCGTCCTTCTTTTTGTCTTTGTTTTTCTTCGGTGCATTTTCTACAGTAGCTGTTATCACAAGCTTTGTTTTGGCTGTACCTGTTATGCTGTTGTTGTACTGCTCAATTATAATCTGCGTGCTGTATTACATACCACTTGTGTCGCTTTTGGTACCTGTAGTGTCGTTTGTAGCGCAGATTTTGAGTGCTATCGTGTATTCGTGCATTAATTATCTCTCAGGCTATGAGTTTTCTTATATTTATGTTGTAGATAATTTTGTGTACCTTTGGGCAGGGTTTACTTTGTTGTTGTTTGTTATCGGTTTTATAAGCAAGAAAAACAAGTCTGTACTCATCTGTGCTATGTGCTCCATACTTATTTTCTGTGTGGCATATCTTAGCAATATGACGATACTTAATAACAACAGGTATCTGCATATTTACAGCGTAGATAGTGGCAAAGCTGTGGCTTATTCGTCTGTTGATACTCAGGCTGTGCTCGAGTTTAGCTCAAACAAGTCTGACACACTCGCAGTATTACATAGCCTGCAAAATGAATTTGCAGACATCGATTTTTGTTCGAGCGTCACAAATACAAAAAATTCTGCAAATTCTTTAAAAACTTTATGCTCAGCATTTGCAATTGATGACATTTTGCTGTATGATACTGATAGAACTGTTTCTGTTCCAGATACTATAACTCCCACAGGGGATTTTACTGTTAATTTTAGTGATGGCTCGAGTGCTACATATTATCTTGTAGACGACAGATATATCACATATTTTGAGAGTGCAGGAGTAACGGTGCTTTTGCTGCCTGATTATGTTGATGTGTCCTTGATACCCGAGAGTATGCGTAGCCCTCATATCATAATTATGAGTAAGTGTCCACAGGACTATCAATTACTCAGTTGTGATACTTTGTGTATCAGCGCTGATATAGAAGAATCAAAACATCTTATGAAGCTTTGTCACGATATTTCAGACAGAGTTTTACTCACAGCAGATGCAGATATCAAACTACGACTGGAGGTGTAACTATGCCGATACTCAAAGAACCCGATTTCAAAAACCATATAGCGCAAAAGCAGTATTCTAATCTCTACTTTATAAGCGGAGACGAGAAGATGCTTGTCGGCAATTACACCGATATGCTCATAAAAAAGCTGATGGGAAACAACCCACCTGAGTTTAATTTTCATATTTTTCAGAGTGATTGTGACATCTCTGATTTGTCTGTTGCGTGTGATGTTGCCCCTTTTATGAGCGAGATAAACTGTGTCAAGCTCGTAGATTACGATATAGATGATGCTCTTACTGAGGATATAGACGCATTGGTAAAGGTGCTCTCAAACATCCCTGAGACTACGGTTTTTGTTATGACAATGCCCACCTTGCCACCACCCGAAAAGCCCTCAAAAAAGTACAAGGCTATCACCTCAATTTTTGAGAAAAAGGGCATAGTTGCAACTCTTGACAGACGAGGCGAACTCTCGCTTGAGAGAACCTTGTGTAAGTGGGCGAGTGAGTTAGGCAGCAAAATGACACAGCTCACCGCTGCAAAGCTCATCAGCACTTGCTCAAACGACCTCAATATACTTCACAATGAAGTCGCCAAGCTTTGTGCTTATGCTAATGAGCAGGAGATAACAGAGCAGATGGTAGATTTGCTCGTTGCAAAAAACTTAGAAGCCAAGATTTTTGATTTGTTCGATTATGTAATATCCCAAAATCTGTCAAAAGCTCTCAATGTAGTAGATGCGCTTTTCTATCACAGAGAGGAGCCTATCGGTATAGTCACGGTGCTTTCTAAAGCATATGTAGATATGTACAGAGCCCGCATAGCTCAAGAGAGCGGTGTGCCGATGAAGATATTTGCGGACAATCTTTCGTACAAAAATCGTGCTTGGGTACTCGACAAACTAGCACGTCAGAGCAGAAACATCTCAACTGTCTCAATGCGTCAGAGCATAGACGCTATATTAGAAGTCAACGAGAGACTTGTCAGCGTTAAAACAGACCAAAGGGTAGAGATAGAAAAACTCATCTCAAGACTTGTGCTTATAGCAAGAGGTACTTAAGATGTCCCGGTTTGAGAAGCTTTGTGTCAAGGAAGCAATAATAGTAGAGGGCAAATACGACAAAATTTCCTTGCAAAATGTCGTCAGTTCCCCTATAATTACAACTAACGGATTTCGTGTTTTCAAGGACAAAGAAACCCAGAATCTCATCCGTAGTATTGCTGATAGTCGAGGCATACTCGTTATGACAGATGTCGATTCATCAGGCTTTGTTATACGCAACTTTTTAAGCGGTATCGTAGATAATTCAAAGATCAAGCATTGTTATATCCCCACAATACACGGCAAAGAAAAGCGCAAGGACGAATACTCAAAAGAGGGTATTTTAGGTGTTGAAGGTATAGATAGGCAAAAGCTTGCAGATACTATAATGAAAAGTGGTGCTACCATCACAGGTCATACAAACAGCGACTCTTACAGAGAGCTTACAAAGCTCGACTTTTTCGAGCTTGGTCTTACAGGACTTAAGGACTCTGGCATTTTGCGAAAGAAGGTTCTGTCACATTTAGGACTACCGCAGTACTTGTCTACTAACGCTATGATTACTGCAATCAATTGCCTGTATACTTACGAAGAATTTAAAGAAATTTTAAATAAAATTAAACAATAACGGAGGTAATATTATGAACTTAAAAGGATCAAAAACCGAAGCTAATCTCAAGGCTGCTTTTGCAGGTGAGTCAGAGGCTCGCAACAAGTACACTTACTTTGCATCAAAGGCTAAGAAAGAAGGCTACAATCAGATAGCAGAGCTTTTCCTTGCAACTGCTGACAATGAGAAAGAGCACGCAAAGCTCTGGTTCAAGCTACTCGAGGGCATCGGTTCTACAGAGGAGAACTTAGAGGCTGCAGCAGCAGGCGAGAACTACGAGTGGACAGATATGTACGCTACTTTTGCCAAAGAGGCAAGAGAAGAGGGCTTTATTGATATCGCTATTCTGTTTGAGGGCGTAGCAAAGGTAGAGAAAGAGCACGAGGACCGCTACAGAAAGCTCCTCGCTAATGTGAAGAATGGCGAAGTTTTCAAGCGTGGCTCTATCGTTATGTGGGAGTGTGGCAACTGCGGTCATATCGTAGTAGGCACAGAGGCTCCTCTTATGTGCCCTGTATGTGCACATCCACAGGCATACTTCAGAATCAAGGCTGAGAACTATTAATTTAAAAGTAAATAGTAGCTGTAAGCTAAACAAAGAAGCACCCCGATTATTACATCGGGGTGCTTTGCTTTACTCTTCAATTTTAGCGACAAAGGCTGACTGTATACGGTTGTTTCTGATTCTCTTTACTGTCAGACTCAGGTCTTTGTAGGTGATGCTCTGATTAACAGTAGGTATAGTGCCGAGTCTCTCAACGATGAATCCACCTACCGATACGCTCTCGATTTCGTCATCGGCATTCATATCAAATATCTCAAACAAATCGCTTAGGTCCATATCGCCAGAGATAATGTACCTGCCGTCTTTTAGCTTTGTGTAGGTACGCTCTTCTTCTTCGTCCTCGTCCCATATTTCGCCTACTATCTCTTCGAGCAGGTCCTCCATAGTTACAATGCCCAGCATACCGCCGTATTCATCAGTAACAATCGCAATGTGCAGGCGGTTTTCTCTGAAATCTTCCAAAATCTTAGAGAGCTTCATAGATTTGTAGATAAAGTGTGCAGGTGTGACAAGCTCCTTGATGTCAGGCTCCTTTTCGTCTATCAGCGCCTCAAGATAATCTCTCGTCTGCAGTATGCCCACTATGTTGTCGATATTGTCCTCATATACAGGTATACGAGAGTATCTCTCTTTGATGATTATGTCGTGAATATTCTTTGGTTCGTCCTCTGCATCTATCAGCGTAACATCAACACGAGGTGTCAGTATCTCAAGTGCGGTTTTCTCGTCAAACTCAAGCGCCGATTGTACCATCTCGCTCTCTTGCTCTTCGAGTATACCTTCTTCTTCGATAGATTCTATAATGTATTTCAGCTCGTCTTCTGTCACACTCGGTGTGTCCTTGTTTATGTTTGCGAGCTTCATTATGCCTCTTTTTAGCCAAATGAACAGATACACAAACGGTGTCAGCACACAGGTCAAAAATTTAAGTGTTCCTGCAGTGTACATTACTACTGAGTCGGATATTTCCTTGCCAAAGCTTTTGGGTATAATCTCTCCGAAGGTCAGCACAAGCAAGGTGACAGCACCTGTGGCAATTGCCGCACCGTAGTTTCCAAATAGATTTATACACAGCACAGTTGCTATTGAAGAACAGCCCAGGTTCACTATGTTGTTGCCGATGAGTATTGTGGTCAGCACCTTGTCAAAATTATCCACTACCCACAATGCTGTTTTAGCTCTTTTATTGCCATTGTCAGCGTATGATTTCAGCCTGATTTTATTAGCACAGGAGAACGCCATCTCCGTACCCGAGAAGAAAGCCGATAATACAATACAAAGGAAAATAATTATTCCATAGACTATGTTAATGTCCAATTTGAATCCTCCACAAACTTTGTTAGTATAGATTACCATATTTACATATAAAATGCAACTTGAAATATATTGATTATTATCGTAGAAAAATTCATTATTCACCTTGAAGTATACACCAAATAGTGTTATAATATTTTGTAAGTATACATTATTTTGTGTTTTGTGGGGACAATACCCTCGGAGGTGTGTTTCATGAAACACAAAAACAACGAAGCAGTAGCACAGTCACTTTGTGACGAGCTTTTGCCCGATGCGCCGTCTGATGAGGACAGCTCTGTTGATGATGATGGTTTTTATGGCCGTATCGACAGTAGCGGTAGTGTGCTCACCAAGCGTGGCGACAGTATTATATACTGCCTTACGATTATCGGTCAGATAGAGGGTCATTATACGCTACCCTCACAGAACAAGACCACAAAGTACGAGCACGTTATACCACAGCTTGTGGCTATTGATGAAGATGAGCGAATCGATGGCTTGCTGGTGCTTATCAACACAGCGGGCGGAGATGTTGAGGCAGGGCTTGCTATTGCAGAGCTTATATCAGGTATGCACAAGCCGTCAGTGTCTATAGTGCTTGGTGGGGGACACTCTATCGGCATACCGCTTGCGGTCGCTGCCGACAAGTGCTATATAGCAAAGAGCGCATCTATGACAGTACACCCTGTGCGCACTACAGGACTTACTGTGGGTGCACCACAGACCTTTGAGTATTTCAGGCGGATGCAGGATAGAATAACCACCTTTGTATCTGATAATTCAAACATCTCAAAGGAGCGATACACAGAGCTTGTGCTAAACACCGGCGAGCTTGTCACAGATATCGGCACCATTCTCGAAGGCCCCGAGGCAGTAGCAGAGGGTTTGGTCGATGAGATGGGCACCCTAAAAGACGCCACCGACTGCCTTTACCGTATGATAGAAGAGCATAAGGCATCTGTTGATAATTCTGATAAAGAAAAATAATCACGCCGTACGGCGTTACATAAACGGAGGTTAATATGAATATATTCGAAGCGATTATTCAGGGCATTGTACAGGGACTCACAGAGTTTTTGCCTGTATCCAGTAGCGGACACCTTGCTATTACTCAGCATATTATGGGTGTCACAGAGGATAACCTTTTCTTTAATGTTATGTTACATATAGGAACGCTTGTGGCGGTTGTAGCGTTTTATCACAAGTTAATTTTCAGACTTATCAAGGAGTTTTTCTCTTTGATTAAGGATATATTCACAAAGAAGTTTACATTCAAGAATATGTCACATGACAGACAACTCATCTTTATGCTTGTTATAGGTTTGCTGCCGTTGTTCCTTTTGTTTGTACCGATTCCGTTTACAGATATGAACATCAAGGACTTGGCATCACTACTGTCAGGCGACCAGAAGTACTTTATCGTAGTAGGCTTCTCTTTACTTCTTACAAGCATACTGCTCACATTGGGCTCGGTATTTTCAAAGAGACAGACCAAGAGAGAGCTTGGTAGCGGCACTTTGACAGAGCAGGGTGCAGGCAGACAATCACTCAATATAGTAGATGCCATAGTAGTTGGCTTGGTACAGTGCTGTGCGGCAGTACTGCCGGGTCTGTCACGCTCAGGTTCAACACTCTCAGCAGGACAGATGCGTGGTGTCAACAGACAGACAGCTTTTGATTTTACATTTATCCTGGCTGTACCGTCTATCTTAGCTGCTGCTGTGCTCGAGCTCAAGGACGCTATGTCAACTCCTGAGGGAGTATCTGTATCCATTTGGTGCATCATAGCAGGTATGATAGCCTCTGCCATTGTCGGCTATCTGTCCATTGTACTGTTCAAGTGGTTATTAAAAACCAACAAGATGTATGTATTCATTATCTATACAGCAGTAGTCGGTATCGCTGTTATTGCTATCAGCATTATCGAGATGAATATAGGTCACAATATATTCGCTAATTTCCAATAAAGAATTCTAATATAGAATTATAATCTACGATACATAACAGATATATTTCTAAATAAGAATTATAATTTTTCCGAATTAAATGGTATATTTCTAATTTAGAATTATAACTAATACTGCAAAGCGTCTTATTTCGATTTTAGAACAATAAAAGCGTTTGAAGTTTATTTATAATTCTAACACAGAATTATAAATTGATGCAGAGATCTCAGTATATATTCTATATTAGAATAATAACTTAAATATCAGAATATTTATTTTCTTTATGAGAACTAAACAAAGCGTATATTTCTAAATAAGAATTAAAAATGAGGGGTGAATGATTTGGCTGCAAAGAAAACAGCGTCAAAATCTACCAAAAAAACTCAAACCAAAAAAACACCTGCAAACAGCAGAAACACACAACCACAGACAAAGTCTGCACTTAATCCGCAGATAAAGGCGATTTTGCTGTGTGCTGCATCTGTCATATTGTTTGCATTGCTTATTTTCCCGGGTGCTAACGTATGGGCGGCTGTCAGACAGTTTGTGTTTGGTCTGTTTGGTTTTTCGTTTATACTTGTGCCTGTTGTTTTTCTGTATATGGGCATAATGACCGCAAAAGAAAAGCAGATGAGCCACAAGTGGACAAAGGTTATTTTATCCATACTGATTGTTACACTTACTTGTACAATGATTTATCTGTGCGGTAAGGTTGATTACAACGAGTCTGATACATATTTTATGGCATTATCTGATGCATACAACGGTACAATTAACGGACTCAGCCTTTGTGGTTTCTTGGGTGCAATACTTGGTTATCCGTTTAGAGCGTGGTTTACTACAGCTCCTGCTGTTATTATTACCATAGTTTCTCTTATCGTATTTGTTATGATACTCACAGGCGTCAGCCTTGTCGATGTCGCTAACGTTGCCAAGAAACAGTACGACAGATATTCAGAGCACAGACGAGAGCGCAGACAGCGCCGTGCTGAGTATGTAGATGTAGAGGCTGAGGATGCACAGGTGGTTGATTACAGCACACCGCGCCGTTCAAAAGACAGAATCGACATCCCAATTGATGATAATAAACGCAGAAGAAAATCTAAAGCAAACTCCTACTCAAATTCACCTGAGAGCGAGGCTGATCAGCAGATTATTGATATCATCAACAACGCAAACAACGGCATTACAGCAGAGCAGTCAGCAGACGATGCCTCATCAGTTGCACAGAAAATTTCAAGAAGAAAGAATATATCCGTATTTGCTGATGGTGCAAAACAGGCTGACCCACAGACCGTTCCTGTTGATATAGACTTAGACAAAGAGACAGCAACTGTTGCTAAGGAGATAAACTCAGCACAGAAGAAAGAGACAATAAAGCGCTACGAGTTTCCTCCTGTTAAATTGCTCGATCCTAATATGGATACCGAGAACGCTTCTGCTATGCTCGAGCTTCAGAACAACGCTACCAAGCTTGTCGATACCTTAAAGAGCTTTGGTGTCAACGCAACTATTACTAATATTTGCCGTGGACCGTCAGTCACACGCTACGAGCTACAGCCTGCAGCAGGTGTTAAGATAAGCAAGATTACAAACCTCTCAGACGATATTGCGTTAAATCTTGCTGCCAAAGGTGTTCGTATAGAGGCTCCTATTCCGGGCAAGGCGGCTATCGGTATTGAAGTGCCTAACAAGGTTACAAGCATGGTATCACTCAGAGAGCTTATAGATTCTGACGAGTTTAGAAATTCAAAGAGCAAGCTGTCCTGTGTTTTGGGTAGAGATATCTCTGGCGAGATTGTCATCACCGACCTGTCATCGTTGCCACACGTACTTATCGCAGGTACTACAGGTTCAGGTAAGTCTGTATGTGTAAACTCTCTGCTTATGAGCATATTGTTCAAGGCAACTCCTGACGAGGTCAAGATACTGCTTATCGACCCTAAGATGGTCGAATTCTCAAAGTACAAGGGTATCCCACATCTTTTGGTACCTGTTGTCTCAGATGCCAAGAAGGCAGCAGGCGCACTCAACTGGGCTGTGTCTGAGATGACCAACCGTTACAAGATGTTCTCAGAGTATAACTGCAAGGACATCAATTCTTACAATGCTTTAATCGATAAGAACTTAGAATACATCCGCACCCACACCCCAGAAGACAGCGAAGAAGAGGTGTGTATGGAGGTAGAGGGACTGCCTGTACCTAAAGAGAAGATGTCCCGTATTGTAATAGCTATAGACGAGCTTGCCGATTTGATGATGGTCGCAGCAAACGATGTCGAAGAAGCTATCTGCCGTCTTGCACAGATGGCTCGTGCAGCAGGTATGCACCTTATTATTGCTACACAGAGACCATCAGTTAACGTTATTACAGGTCTTATCAAGGCGAATATCCCAAGCCGTATTGCTCTCAAGGTTAGTTCAAACATAGACTCTCGTACTATCCTCGATGCAGGTGGTGCAGAGAAGCTAATTGGCAAGGGCGATATGCTCTATTCACCTGTCGGTGCATCCAAGTCTATTCGTGTACAGGGATGTTTTGCAAGAGACGAGGAGATAGAGCGAGTCACAAACTTTATCAAAAAATCTCACAATGCTCAGTACAACTCTGAGGTCGAAGAGCGTATCCGCCGAATTGCCGCAGAGGATTTGGGCAAGGGTAGCAAAGACACAGCAGTAGATAGGGCAGAGAGCGCACCTGATGTAGACTCACTTATGGAAGAGGCTATCAAGGTTGTCATAGAGGCAGGACAGGCATCTACATCGCTACTACAGCGCAGACTAAGAGTCGGCTATGCTCGTGCAGGCAGAATGATAGACGATATGGAGCAGATGGGTATTGTCGGACCACATCAGGGTGCCAAGGCACGAGATGTCCTAATTACTTACAACGAGTGGCTCGAGCGTTCTAATCTGCAGGATTCTCCACACGGTTCTGCTGATTACGATGACGATTTTGATTCTTTATAAGAATTAAATAGTAATATCAAAATTCTTATAAAGAAATTAAATATAATATAATAATTCGAAAACAGAAATATAACTGCGTTTTTAATTCTAATACAGAAATAAGCTGACAAGCACATTAATTCTGTAAAAGAAATAAGAGCCTATTATAATTCAATAAAAGAAATTTAACAACATTATTATTCTTTCTTAGAATATTAAGTTCGTTATAATTCTTTATAAGAAAATAGAATGATAATTCCAAATTAGAAATATAAGGAGCGCACAATGGCTTTTCTTCCTATTACAATAGAAGATGTCAGAGCACGTGGATGGTATAGCGTTGACTTTGTGTTTATCACAGGGGATAGCTATGTTGACCATCCATCCTTTGGCGTGTCTATAATCACTCGTGTGCTTGAAGATAGAGGATACAAAGTAGCAGTACTGTCCCAGCCTGATATAAACTGCGATTACGATTTCACTCAGTTTGGTACACCACGACTTGGATTTATGATTACATCAGGCAATATCGACAGTATGGTTGCTCACTATACAGTTGCCAAAAAGCGCCGTAGCACTGACGCATATACAGCAGGCGGTGTTATGGGCAAGCGACCTGACCGTGCTGCTATTGTTTACTCCAATATTGTCCGCAGGCTTTTTCCTGATTCTGTCATTATTCTTGGTGGACTTGAGTGTAGTCTCAGACGTTTTGCTCATTATGATTATTGGGACGATAGAGTCAGACCATCTATTCTTTTTGACTCTTTGGCTGATGTTATAATCTATGGTATGGGCGAGAGGCAGACTATAGAGATAGCTGATAGACTAAACGATGGCTATGGTGTCTCAGGACTTACTGATATCCGTGGCATCTGCTACGCTGTCAAAACATCTGACTATATTCCTATGAAAGTCTGCGAGCTCCCATCATACGAGCGTGTCTGCGAGTCAAAGCGTGACTACGCTATTGCTACAAAGAAAGAGATGGACGAGTCCGATGCGGTTTCCGGCAGAACTATGATTCAGCGCCACGGCTCTATGATACTTATTCAGAATCCTCCAATGCAGCCGCTGAGTACTGTTGAGCTTGACCATGTTTACTCTTTGCCTTACGAGCGCACCTATCATCCGTCATACGAGGAGCTGGGTGGTGTGCCCGGTATCAAAGAGGTCGAGTTTTCTATCACCCACAACCGTGGTTGCTTTGGCAATTGCAACTTCTGTTCGCTTGCTTTTCATCAGGGCAGAGCGATTACCGTCAGAAGCCACGAGAGCATATTACAAGAGGCAAAAAAGCTTATAGCTAACCCTAATTTCAAGGGCTATATCCATGATGTTGGCGGACCTACCGCAAATTTTCGTTTGCCATCGTGTGAGATACAGAAAACCCACGGCTTGTGCAAGGGCAAGAAGTGCTTAGCACCCACACCGTGCTCCAACTTGCAGGTGTCTCATACTGATTACATAGACATTCTGCGAAAGCTCAGAGCACTCAAAGGCATCAAGAAGGTGTTTATCCGAAGCGGTATCCGCTTTGATTATCTGCTCGAGGATGAGAGTGACGAATTCTTCAGAGAGCTTGTCGAGCATCATATCAGTGGTCAGCTCAAGGTAGCGCCCGAGCATTGCTCAGATATCGTTCTCGACAAGATGGGCAAGCCTCATATTGCTACTTACAAGCGCTTTCACGATGAGTTTTATCGTATGACAGGTCAGGTGGGCAAGGAGCAGTATCTCGTGCCGTATCTGATGAGCTCGCATCCGGGCTCTACTCTGAAAGAGGCGGTTGAGCTATCGCTGTATCTAAAGCGTGAGAAAATTCATCCTGATCAGGTGCAGGATTTCTATCCAACACCCGGTACTGTGTCTACCTGTATGTATTACACAGGTCTTGACCCTTATACTATGCAGGAGGTCTATGTGGCCAAGTCTCCACACGAGAAAGCTCTGCAGAGAGCTCTGCTACAGTATTTCAAACCGCACAACAAAGACCTCGTTGTAGAGGCGCTTTGCAAGGCTGGCAGAACAGACCTTATCGGTACAGGTGCCAATTGTCTTATCAACGCACCTATACCTGCAAAATACAGAAAAACTCAGAGTAGTAAGAACAACAAGAAAAAAGTCAAACCAAATTACAAGAAAAAACAAAAAAATAAATCAAGAAACAAGTAAAAACTTGACCTTTATTTTGATTAATTATATACTATTATTTAGCAATTTTTATTAGAGAGGTAACAAAATGGGAGTTTACGAAGAGTTAGTGGCTCGTGGACTTATCGCACAGGTCACAGACGAAAAAGAAATCAGAGAGCTTGTCAATAGTGGCAAGGCTGTATTTTACATTGGATTTGACCCTACGGCGGATAGCCTGCATGTTGGTCACTTTATGGCACTGTGCCTTATGAAGCGTCTGCAGATGGCAGGCAACAAGCCTATCGCACTTATCGGCGGTGGTACTGCCATGATAGGTGACCCGAGCGGTCGTACAGATATGCGTCAGATGATGACACAGGAGACTATCGCACACAATGTTGAGTGCTTCAAAGAGCAGATGAGCAAGTTCATCGATTTTTCTGATGACAAGGCATTGCTTGTTAATAACGCTGACTGGCTGCTTAATCTCAATTATGTAGATGTGCTGCGTGAAGTAGGTGCATGCTTCTCAGTCAACCGTATGCTTACTGCTGAGTGCTACAAACAGCGTATGGAAAAGGGTCTGTCATTCTTAGAGTTCAACTATATGATTATGCAGTCTTACGACTTCTACGCTTTGTATCAGAAGTATGGCTGTAATATGCAGTTTGGTGGAGACGACCAGTGGAGCAATATGCTCGGTGGCACAGAGCTTATCAGAAGAAAGCTCTCAAAAGACGCTTACGCTATGACTATCAACCTGCTCTTAAATTCAGAGGGCAAGAAGATGGGCAAGACTCAGTCGGGTGCTGTGTGGCTCTCAGCCGAGAAGACATCTCCGTTTGATTTCTATCAGTACTGGCGAAATGTTGACGATGCAGATGTTGTCAAGTGCCTCAAGATGCTTACCTTCTTATCACTTGAAGAGATAGAAGAGCTCGCAAAGCTCGAGGGCTCAGAGATTAACAAGGCTAAGGAAGTTTTAGCATACGAGCTCACAAAGCTTATTCACGGCGAAGAAGAGGCTGCTAAAGCTCAAGAGGGTGCTCGTGCACTTTTCTCAAAGGGTGTAGATACCGACAATATGCCGACCACAGCACTTACTGCTGATGACTTTACAGACGGATGCATCTCAGTGCTTGACTTGCTTATTAAGTGCTCACTTATCCCATCCAAGGGCGAGGGCAAGCGTCTTATTCAGCAGGGCGGTTTATCAATAGACGATATCAAGATTACTGATATGTTTGCTAAGCTTTCTACTGCAGATTTTGAAAAAGGCTATGTTGTCATCAAAAAAGGCAAGAAAATTCATCACAAGGCTACTTTTGCAAATTAATATATAAACACGGAGGTTAATTATGAAGAAGTTTTTCTCAGAGTTCAAAGATTTTGTTATGCGTGGCAATGTCGTTGATTTGGCTGTTGCTGTAATCGTAGGTGGTGCTTTTCAGGCAATTATTAATTCACTTATCAACGATTTGGTTATGCCTTTCATCGGACTCATTACAGGCGGTATCAACTTTGCTGACCAGTATTTAGTTCTCAAAGTTCCACAGGGTGCTGAGGCTGCAGTCGAAGCTTGCAAGACAGCTGCTGATGCAACAGCAGCAGGTGCTACTGTTTGGGCTTACGGTACATTTATCACAGCAGTTATCAATTTCATCGTAATGGCATTTGTTGTGTTCTTACTCGTAAAGCTTATCAACAAGGCTCAGAACCTCAAGAAGAAAGAGGAAGTAGAAGAGCCAACTACCAAGAAGTGCCCATATTGCTGTAGTGAGATTGATGTTGAGGCTGTTCGTTGCCCACACTGTACATCAGAAATCAAAGAATAAGATTTATATACAAGAAAACGCCTGTGTGTTAATCATACAGGCGTTTTTATTTATAAGCAATTTAGTGAAAAAATAATAAGGCAAAAGAAAAAGCAGAAGCTTCGTGTGGTTACCACAGCTTCTGCGTTTTTTTCTTTGTTTCGGATGACAAGTCCGAAACATAATGCTTAAGACAAATATATTAAATTAGATGTAATCAAAAATATCTACGGGCAGCCTTAGACTTTGTTTTGCCCTGCTTTTTCTTTTCGATAGTCTTGATAATGGCAAATGAAATTGTCATAACAACTATCATAACTAAAAGCCAGAAGATAAACTGGAAGTTGTTGCCGTTTGTATCTTTTTCAAAACCAATTGAATTTGCAATACCTGCTAGAGCTTTTTCTGAGAGCTCGTTAGTCTGTAGCGCTACCTCAGTAACCTCAGCCTCTGTAGGCTGTGCAACAGTAGGAGCGATAACAAGTGCTGACTCAGGAAGCTCAGACTCAACTACTTCTATCTGTGTTTCTTCTTCTGTATCATCTATAGGGTTTTCAGTAGCAAGGTTAGAGAAGAGCATCTCCAAAGTGAACGAATCCGCAACACCTGTCTGTGTTATGCCGTTAGCACCCTGGAAGTTCTTTACAGCTTCTTCAGTACCTGAACCGAACGAACCGTCAGCAGTACCCTCGTAATAACCAAGTGAACTCAAACGCTCCTGAATATCCTTGATTTTCTCGTGATAGTCACCCTTTGCAAAGGAATCAGGAGTTTCTTCTTCTACTTCCTTTTCTTGCTGAGCGCTTGTCTGTGCAATCTCATTCTCTCTCTTGGTTGTTACAACAACCTCTTGAGTCTCTTCCTCTTGTGCTACATAGTATGGAGCGTCATCAGAGTAGAGATAGTCAGCGTCACTGCCTGCAATACCGTCTACATAAAGACCTGCTTGCTTCTGGAACAGCTTGAATGCTTCCTCAGTACCTTTACCAAAGTCGCCATCTATAGCGCCTGTGTAGTAACCAAGCTCAGCGAGTCTTTTCTGAAGCTTCTCAACAGCACTGCCTGTAGAGCCCTTCTTGAGAACAGAGCTGTCAGTTGATGTGCTTGAGTTTGAGTTAGCTACAGATCCGTTAGAGCTGCACTTACCGCTTGATGAGAATGTGTATGAAACACCGTCAATAGTTCTTGTAGTGCTTGCAAGATACTGACCGTTTTCATAGTAATACTTATCGCCGTTGAATTTAACCCAACCTGTAGTAGGGTAGGACACACCTGAAACCTTGAAGTACTTGGTCCAGCCGTGTGAGTATACAGATTCGTAGCACACGCCCCACTGTGAGCCTCTTGCGTCTACAGCCATATCAGCACCAACGTATACACCAACGTGACCCGGCTTCCAAAGACCCAAGCCGTGAATACGAGGCACACCGTTAGATACATAACCAACATAGCTTGAAGAGTACAGCTGAGCATCACCTGTACGGTTGCCACCTGCATAAGAATAGATAAGTCCTGAGCAGTCTACAGCACCTGCACTTGCACCGCCATACACATAGCTCCAGTTGCTGTAGTAGGCGTTGAGCGCCCATTCAGCAAGACCTGTGCCTGTACCGCTTGCAGAAGAAGATACAGTACCCATAACTGCAATAGAACAGATCATTAATACTATTATAATAATAGACAAAATTTGCTTAGTAACTTTCATAGAAAAATTAACCTCCATTGTTCACTTTGCAACGCTTTGTTGCATCGAACCTACGAAAAAATGATTTTGGTTTCAAAAAAGTTGGTAACAAATTTGTCATTATTATATCAGAGAATTATAATTACTTCAAGCATTTTGGCTCAAATATTGTGAAAATGCCAACAAAATTAAACGATTATTCATAATTCTATCCAAATTGTACAAAAATTGTTCACATTTTAAAGATTACAAGCTGTAATAATTTAATTTACAAAAAGAAAAATATGACAATTAGGATAATAAACGACCAGTGTTTTTAATGCTTGATAGGAATTTTTTTACAGAATTATAAGTGTTTATTATTCTAATATAGAAAAAACCGCCGTTGATTTCGGCGGTTTGCACAGATGCTTACATTAGCATTATTTTTCAAAGTAGGCACGTAGCCTCAGCTTATCTGCAAAATCAAACTTGCTCTCAAAGAGCTTGCTCCATAGTCCTATGATTGTACCGTTTATCACAGCACAGATTACAGTACCGATTTTAACACCCTCAAATTGCCACAAGCCAAAGAACATAAAGGACAGGCAAATCGACACAAGGCAACTCGTGCAGTCATAGGCGGTCTTAAATTTATTGATATTTATATTAAATTTGCGACTTACCTCTATTACAAATAACTCGTAAACCTCACCAGAGATATATGTATGAAAGAACATCGATACTCCAAACGTACAGCACATTACACCTATAACAAAGAGTACAATTCTCAGAGTCATAATGTCACTTGGCACACTGCTTAACATCCATATTAGCAAATCAAGTGTGAGTCCGTACAGCACAGCAGTCACAAAGGAGAATAGGTATGAAATTTTGAATTTTCTTATTACAGCGAATAACAAAATCAGCATAACTGCCTGTAAGCTGTATTCAGCCATGCCAAAGGTAAAAAACGGCAGATATTGCGAGATTTTCAGATGGAGTATATACGCAGGTGCCACAACCATCGACACACCAAAGTCCGCTTTCTCCATCAAAGCTGTACCAAGAGCCAGCGCAACAACTGCAAGCACATAGGCGAGCTCTGTGTAAAAAATTCTTTTCTTCTTCATATCTTCCTCCAAAATAAAAACAGCTTCTGCCGTTTGATACAGAAACGGTAAAAGCTGTATTTTTTATACTATGTATGATTCCTGCATGTCCATCCATTCATCGACAAAGCTTTTGCCAAGCTTGTCTGTGATGATGTCGATAGCCTCACTTAGTCTCGGTGGTCTGTACTTGAGATTATGACAGTCAGTACCGATAAAGTGTATCTGACCATTTTTGAGCATTTTCAGCGCCTTGCGTCTTGTTTTTCTGCTGATAAAGAAGCTCGCATTAACCTGAAACAGAATACCCGCATCAAGCAGACGGTCTATAATGTCCTTTTTCTGCATGGATATATATCTTTCAATATGCGCAATCACTATCTGAGTGCTCGCACAGTTAGCGTGCTCCAAAAGCTCTCGTATAGTAAACTCACCCCAACGTGTCATAGGCATCTCAAGCAGTAGCAGATTTGTGCCCTCAAGCGTCAGCTCACTTAGTGTATCGAGCTTTGTGATACCTGAGTAATAGTACACTTCAGAGCCCTTGAGGAGCTTTGGCAGGTCTTTGTCCGATTTTTCTATCTCGTTTACAAGCTTATCGTACGCAATAGCCCTTTTGCTTAAAAACTTCTGTGGCGATTCATCTCCTGCAAGAAAATGCGATGTCAGCGCTACTGTGTCGCATCCCTGAGCCTTGAGCATCTGTAGCATCTCTATGCTTTCTTCAATGCTCTGACTGCCGTCATCAATGCAGGGGAGAATATGAGAGTGAAAGTCGATCATTATATCTAACTCCCAACTTAATCAACAGTGTTGTTTTTATAGTAGTTTTTGTAGTACTTGTACTTTTTGTACTTGTATTTGCCGTATGTAGTCTCGCCATTGATAGCATCGTTTACAACAAAGCCGAGCAACTTAGTGTCAGACAGATTAATCTGTCTTGTACAGTTGTTGAGCTCCTTACGTTCTGTGTAGCCTGCACGAATAACAACGATAAGTCCGTGTACAACAGGTGCGAGCACCATAGCGTCTGATACAATGTTAACAGGAGGCAGGTCGATTATGATAAAGTCAAATCTCTCCTTTAGTGTGTCCAGCAGGTTGTTCATACGCTTAGAGCCCAATAGCTCTGATGGGTTAGGTGGTACGTCACCGCTTGGCAAGATAAACCAGTTCTCGCTGTGAGGCGATTTATACAGAGGTATCTCTGCCTTTGTTCTGTCTGTCAGTATATTGCTCAGACCCGGAGTCTGTTGCATATCAAGCTTTTTAGCGACACTTGGCAGACGCATATCAGCATCTATCAGCAGTACTTTCTTTCCGCTTTCAGACAGAGAGTACGCAAGGTTTATAGCAGTAGTACTCTTACCTTCACCTCTGACTGAACTTGTGATACTGACAACCCTGCACTCTTCTTCATCAGGTAATGTAAACTGCAGGTTTGTTCTAAGTAGCTTGTACTGTTCAGCAGCTACAAAACCTAAGTTCTTATGGAGTGTCTGTCTTTGCTCTCTTGCTGATGCAGGGCGATGGTTATTTCTGCTATTCTTTTTCATATTATTTATCCCCGCTTTCATCAACATTGTAGTTCATTTTGTAACTCTTGCGTTTACCATAATACGAGTAGTATCCGTATTCCTTATCACCTTTATCAAGCAGGTTAGGAATTTTTGACAGGATAGGTGCATCGTAGTTGTTGAGGATGAACTCCTCGTCTCTGATTGTATCGTCAAGCATCGCAATGATTACTATAACAAGACAAGCAGCGACAATGCCGATCAAAAGACCGATGAGAGTGTTCTGTGAGATATTTGGAGAAATTTTCTGTTCATCGACTATAGCCATATCGACAACTCGAACAGAGCTTCCATCAATAATCTCAGAAACTCGGTCAGGTAGCACCTCAGCGATACCATTTGCTATCAGAGCTGCTTCCTCAGGGTTTTCAGCAGTAATTGTAATTCTGAAAACCTCGGTCTCATCAACCTGTGTTGAAGAAATCATTTTCTGTATTTCATCGTAAGTGTAGTTGACACCGGTTTCGTTGATAAGCTCCTCCAAGGTTGTACGGTTATTGAGTATAACCATGTATGTTTTAACCAGACTCTGAGCAGCTGTAATTTCTGAGTTACTGATACTTACCGATGTATTACCAAGTGAGATAGAACTGTTGTTAACATACAACATAATACTTGATGAATATTTAGGTGTGATAAAGAAGGCAGAGTAGCAGAAGAACACAGCAGCTACTACGATGCCTGACAGTATAACCGCCCATATCTTGTGCCACAAAATTCTCAACACATGCATAACATCGACAGTATTATAATCTGGTCTTATATTGTTATCTCTTTCCATAAGAACACTCCTCATTCTTTGAGATTTAGCTGTGCTATAATATGAGGCTCACAATAGTTGTATTGCGAGCTTTATATTATTACACAAACTCCCACTCATACATATTCAATTATAACACAAAAAAATCTTATTTCAATATATAATAAGAAAAAGTTGATGATAAAAAATTGGTCATAAATAACTATTTATTTTTGGTACCACTTGTGTTATAATGAATCGAAAATCTGCCAAAAGGAGAATTGTAATGATAAGCAAGGATATTTATTATGTTGGTGTAAATGACCACGATATAGATTTGTTCGAGGGACAGTACATAGTACCTGAGGGCATGGCATACAATTCGTATGTTATTATGGACAGCAAGATAGCCGTTATGGATACAGTTGACAAGAACTTCACACACGAGTGGATAGAGAACATCAAATCTGTACTTTCAGACAGACAGCCTGATTATCTCATAGTGTCACATATGGAGCCTGACCATTCGGCTAATATTATGGAGTTTATGAACACATACAAGGATGCTGTAATTGTTGCTACTCAACGAGCATTTGATATGTGTAACAAGTTTTTTTCTACAGATTTTGCTGACCGCAGGGTAGTAGTAGGGGACAACGACACACTCAACTTGGGCGAGCATACCCTGAGCTTTTGCACAGCGCCAATGGTGCATTGGCCGGAGGTTATGATGACCTACGATGCTTTGACAAAGACCCTGTTTTCAGCAGATGCTTTTGGCAAATTCGGCGCACTTGATGTCGAGGCTGAGTGGGCGTGCGAGGCTCGCAGATATTACTTTGGCATTGTTGGCAAGTACGGCGCACAGGTGCAGGCTGTGTTTAAGAAAATCAGAAACCTCGATATAGCTACTATTTGTCCGCTTCACGGACCTGTGCTCAGTGAGGATTTAGGTTATTATCTTGATTTGTACAACACATGGTCTACATATTCAGTCGAGAGCGAGGGCGTAGCTGTGTTTTATACCTCGGTTTACGGCAACACAAAGCAGGCTGTAGAGCTCTTGGCAGAAGAACTTAGAGCAAACGGCGCCAAAAAGGTAGCCGTCACAGACTTAGCACGAGACGATATGGCAGAGGCTGTAGAAGATGCTTTCAGATACGGAAAAATTGTTTTGGCAACAACTACTTATAACAGCGAAATTTTCCCATTTATGCATCAGTTTATCCATGCGCTTTTGGAGCGTGGATACAAAAATCGCACCATTGGTATTATCGAGAATGGTAGTTGGGCACCAACTGCCGCAAGGGTTATCAAGAAACAATTTGAAAATTCAAAGGGCTTGACTTTTGTAGACCCTGTAGTCACTATTCATAGCGCACTAAATAACGATAGCACCCAACAGATAAAAGACTTAGCAAAAGAAATACTTAAGTAAAAAACAGCGACCTCTACATAGCACAGAGGTCGCAGTTTTATATGTTTTTTGTTTGGTGCTCGAGTTCGAAATTTTATACCACATCAATAAAAAGAAGCACACCAAAAAGGTGTGCTTCTTTTTATGGCGGAGGACAAGAGATTCCCCGGTTTGTGGTACCCGAAAAAATTATCGGGTGCATATGCACTATCCTCGATTTTTTCGACCACTGCACCATTGTCGTGCTCCCTTTATCCGCCACTGGCGGCGGTCGCACTCAATGCCCGCACCTTCGGTGCTCGAGTTCGAAATTTTATACCACATCAATAAATAGAAGCACACCAAAAAGGTGTGCTTCTTTTTATGGCGGAGGACAAGAGATTCGAACTCTCGCACCGGTTTCCCGGCCTACTCCCTTAGCAGGGGAGCCTCTTTGGCCACTTGAGTAATCCTCCGTATAAGCCAAAGTTTATCAAATTATAAAAAAATGGCGGAGAGGAAGGGATTCGAACCCTTGGTCCCTTGCGGGATCACTAGTTTTCAAGACTAGCTCCTTAAACCACTCGGACACCTCTCCGTAAACTTACAAACGAGATTTTATCACAATCAAAAAATGTTGTCAAGTGCTTTTACTCCAAATTCTGAAAAACAATGGTAATTTAATTTTATTATTTGACTATGACGATTTAATTTGCTATTATACGTTATATCTTTTTTTGAGGTTTATTATATGCTACATGTTATTAAACATACAATCATAGATTGTCTCAATATGTTGCCGATACTCTATATAGCCTATCTTTTGATGGAGTATCTTGAGCTCAAAGCAGGCGACAGGCTCAACGTAGCTGTTGCCAAAGTAGGCAAAGCAGGACCGTTGCTCGGCTCGTTGCTCGGAGTTGTGCCACAGTGTGGTTTTTCGGGAGCTATAGCAGGTTTTTATGCTGCAGGTATTGTCACCCTTGGCACACTTATTGCGGTTTTTGTCTCCACATCTGACGAGATGTTGCCGATTCTTCTGTCAAGCTCTGTGGGCTTTTCTGTAGTATTAAAGGCTTTGCTGTTCAAGATTTTTGGTGGTATAGTTTGCGGTTATGCTATTGATTTGACATTACGTATCTTTAGAAAGGGCAAAGAGGCGACCAGCTCTCATATCCATGATTTCTGTGAACAAGAGCACTGTGATTGTCATGAGAACATCTTCTTGTCTGCACTCAGACACACAATTAAAGTTTTTATACTCATTATTATCGTCACATTTGCTCTGAATCTTGCGTTTGAATATATCGGCGAAGCCTTTCTTTCGGACCTTTTTATTACACAGCCTGTTATCGGCGAGATGCTCTCTTCACTTGTTGGTCTTATACCAAATTGCTCTGTGTCTGTGCTTATCACCAATCTTTTTGTAGAGGGTGTTATCACCGAGGGCATGATGCTCAGTGGTCTTATGGCAAATGCAGGTGTAGGACTTTTGGTGCTGTTTAGACTCAACAAAAACGTCAAGCAGAATTTTATTATCACAGCAGTTTTATATGTTTGCTCAGTTTTGCTCGGCATACTGTGCGGTATGCTGTGGCAGTTGTTCTGATTTACTACCCGACAGTTTTCTGTCGGGTTTTATTTTGCAAAAAAATATGTCTTTACTTTTTTGTTTTTGTGTGTTACAATTTTAGTGCGTTAAATTGTGAAATCGGAGGTACCGCAATGCCTAAGAAAGTTAATGACGAATTTGTAGATGTATTATACGATGCGATACTCGCTTTAGAGACTCCACAGGAGTGTGCACTTTTCTTCAAAGATTTGTGTACTATCCCTGAACTCAAGGCTATGTCTCAGCGCCTTTATGTCGCTAAGATGCTCAAGGAGAATCAGGTGTACAGCGACATAGTCGCAAAGACAGGTGCATCAACTGCTACCATCAGCCGAGTCAACCGCTCTCTAAATTACGAGAATAGCGGTGGCTACGATTTGGTTTTCGACCGCATTAAGAAGTAATGAGCAGTAGTATTACAGCGGGGTATAATTCTTTTTCAGAATATTACGACACTCTGATGCAAAATGTCTCTTACAAGTCCCGAGCTAAATATATTCTTGACATTTTTTCAAGGCTTAATCACACTATGGGGTTGAGCCTTGATTTAGCGTGTGGGACAGGTGAGCTGACCTTAGAACTCAAAAAAAGCGGTGTCGATATCTACGGTGTTGACGCCTCTGTTGATATGCTGATGCACGCCAGAGACAAGGCGCTTTGTGCTGGTTACGATATACTCTATCTGTGCCAGCAGATGCAGTCGCTCGATTTGTACGGTACTATCGATACCTGTATCTGCACACTTGATAGCATCAATCATCTTACTGATATTGATGATGTACAAAAGACCTTTGAGCGAGTCTCTCTTTTTATGAACAAGGGCGGTTATTTCCTCTTTGATGCTAATACTATATACAAGCACAGGGATGTGCTTTCAGATAATACCTTTGTTTATGAGACTGAAGATGTTTTCTGTGTATGGCAAAATTCTTTTAGAGAAAATAATATTGTAGATATAGACCTCGATTTCTTTGAGCGCAACGGCAGCGTGTATCATAGATTTTCAGAGAGCTTTTCAGAGCGTGCATATTCCGATGAGGAGCTTACATCGATGCTTTGCAAAGCTTCGTTTGAGGTGGTCGCTCGTTATGGAGATATGACCTTCTCTGCTCCTGCTGATAACGAACAGCGTGTCATATATATAGCAAGAAAAAAGTAATATTTATTTGGTGAGTTTAATATGGATAAAATAATAAGATGTATTACATCAGACGGAGCGATTATGGCGTCAGCCATAGACTCCACAGATATTGTATACAAGGCGTCTAAGATTCACAGGACATCTCCTGTGGCATCTGCAGCACTTGGCAGATTGTTGACTGCAACTTCTATGATGGGTGCAATGCTCAAGAGCAAAGATGCATCTATCAACCTGCGAGTCGCAGGCGATGGCGAGCTTGGTGCTGTTATTGCGGTCGCTGACTCTTTTGGTAACGTCAAGGGCTATGTCTCTAACGCTAACTGCTTGAGCTACCATTACGATAATGGCAAGCTTAATGTAGCAAAAGCAGTAGGCTCAAACGGTGTTCTCAATGTAATGCGTGATTTGGGCACAGGCGAGCCGTATATCGGACAGATAGAGCTTGTCTCAGGTGAGATAGCAGAGGATATCGCTGCTTATTATGCCCAGAGCGAGCAGATACCTACAGTCTGCGCCTTGGGAGTGCTTATTGATAAAGAGACAGCACAGGTATTGCTCTCAGGTGGTTTGCTTATTCAGCTTTTGCCGGGTGCAGATGATAGTGTTATCGAAAAGTTAGAGCAGAACATCAGCAGCTTAGAGTCTGTTACCACTATGCTCTTAAAGGGTATGTCCACACTCGATATGTGCAAGAAGGCACTTTCAGGCTTTGAGGTTGAGGTGCTCGACGAGTTTGAGGTCAAGTACGTCTGCGGATGTTCAAAAGAAAAAATCGCATCACTTATCGAGTCTATGCCAAAAGAAGAGATAGCAGATATGATAGAAAGTGACCACGGTGCAAAGGCTTCGTGCCATTTCTGCAACAAGACTTTTGAGTTCACAGAGCAAGAGCTCAAGCAGTTTCTTAGCAAAAAATAAAAAAACTTAAAAAAAGTGTTGACTTTTTAAAAGTAATATTGTATTATAATGTGGTCGCAAATAAGAGGCGAGTGGTGTGGGAGCATAGCTCAGCTGGGAGAGCACCTGCCTTACAAGCAGGGGGTCACAGGTTCGAGCCCTGTTGTTCCCA